>NZ_JBNGOQ010000001.1:1012519-1323691 GCF_050589645.1 Eudoraea algarum
GCGGAACGTCTCGGCCCGCGACCTGTATCCAGGTCACTTTCCACTAAAGAACTTCAATTGGAGCGAAAAACGGGATTCGAATGCTGACGAAGCTTTCGCTTGTCCGCACCGCGACTTCCGCAGGGCGGAACGTCTCGGCCCGCGACCTGTATCCAGGTCACTTTCCACTAAAGAACTTCAATTGGAGCGAAAAACGGGATTCGAACCCGCGACCTCCACCTTGGCAAGGTGGCGCTCTACCAACTGAGCTATTTTCGCATATGTAAGAACGTATCTATCGTTGCGGACGCAAATTTAATACAATTCTAGAAAAGGCAAAGGAATTTTTGGTCAAAAAACAGCAGGTGGGACAATTATTTTGATTCGGGTAAAAGTCAGGCCCGGCTAACTGGAGGCTTTCTTCTTTTTGCCCAACAAGCGTTTAATCTCATTTAACTTCATCAAGGCCTCCACCGGGGTAAGGGTGTTGATATCCAGATCCAAGATCTCTTCCTTGATCTGCTCCAACAAGGGATCGTCCAAATTGAAGAAACTCAGCTGCAGATCGTTTTGGACCGACTGCAATTTATCGGTAAGCTCTTCGCTTGAGTGCGACTTTTCGAGCTTTTTCAGGATTTTTTGGCTCTTTTGGATGACCTGCTGGGGCATGCCCGCCATTTTTGCCACATGGATACCAAAACTATGGGCACTGCCCCCAGGAGTAAGTTTTCTGAGAAAGAGCACTTTGTCCTTGAGCTCCTTTACCGAAACATTGTAGTTTTTGATGCGTTCAAAGGTGGCCGACATCTCATTGAGTTCGTGATAGTGGGTAGCAAAAAGCGTTTTGGCTCGCGACGGATGCTCGTGCAGGTATTCCGAAATGGCCCAGGCGATGGATATACCGTCATAGGTGCTTGTACCGCGACCGATCTCATCCAGCAACACCAGGCTGCGCTCCGATAAGTTGTTCAGTATGGCGGCGGTCTCGTTCATTTCTACCATAAAGGTAGACTCGCCCATGGAAATATTGTCACTGGCACCCACACGGGTAAAAATCTTGTCCACATAACCGATGTTGGCCGATGTGGCCGGGACAAAACTGCCCATCTGTGCCAAGAGCACAATCAAGGCGGTCTGGCGCAATAGGGCCGACTTACCACTCATGTTGGGCCCTGTGATCATGATGATCTGCTGCTGTTCCCGGTCCAAGAGCAAGTCGTTGGCTACATAACTCTCCCCGGGCGGCAATTGCTTTTCGATGACCGGATGGCGCCCCTGCCTGATATCGATTACCGTAGCATCGTTCATTACCGGTTGCACGTATTGGTTTTCCTGGGCCAATTGGGCAAAGCCACAGAGGCAGTCCAACTGCGCAATCTGCTGCGCGTTTTGCTGCACGGGGGCAATGTATTCCTGCATCCAAACAATAAGCTGGGCGAACAACTGTTGTTCCAGGATCTGGATGCGTTCCTCGGCCCCCAATATCTTGGCCTCGTATTCCTTTAGTTCCTCGGTAATATAGCGCTCCGCACTCACCAAGGTCTGCTTGCGGATCCATTCTTCCGGTACCTTGTCCTTATGGGTATTGCGTACCTCAATATAGTAGCCAAAAACGTTATTGGAGGCTATTTTGAGCGAACTGATTCCGGTACGTTCCGTTTCCCGCTGCAACATCTTGTCCAAATAGTCCTTCCCGGAAAAGGCCAGCTCCCGCAGCTCGTCAAGCTCCTCGGAATACCCATCGGCTATGGTCTTGCCCTTCAACGGATTTACCGGGGCCTCCTCATTGATCATTTCCTTGATCTTTGCCCGCAGGGCCCCACAATCTTCCAATTGGTTCCCCAGGGCCTGTAGAGCCCCATCATCGGTCTGCAGTACCAATTGTTTTAAGGGAACGATGGCCTCGAGCGAATTTTTGAGATAGATTACTTCCTTGGGATTGATCTTTCCCGTGGCCACCTTGGAAATCAGGCGTTCCAGATCGCCCATTTGCTTCATGCTGTGCTGCAGCTTTTCCAGTACAGGCTCGTGCCCTACCAAATAGGAAACCACCTGATGCCGCTGGCGAATCTTCTCTACATGCTGCAGCGGTAGTGCCAACCAGCGTTTTAGCAGTCGCCCGCCCATAGGGGAACGGGTCTTGTCAATGATGTCCAAGAGGGTAATGGCATTGGAGTTACTGGATTGGTACAGTTCCAGGTTCCTAATGGTGAAGCGGTCCATCCAGATATGGTCCTCCTCAGCAATACGGCTCAGCCTACCAATGTGCTGCAACTGACTATGCCGTGTCTCGGAAAGATAGTGCAACACCACCCCAGAGGCTACAATGCCCTGTTGCAGATGGTCTATTCCAAAGCCTTTTAAGGTTTTGGTCTTAAAATGACGGGTGAGCGTTTCCAGGGCAAAGTCTTCCTGAAACACCCAATCTTCCATAAAAAAGGTGTGGAAGCGATCGCCAAAAACCTCAGAAAAATCCTTTTTGTACGCCTTGGAGACCAAGAGTTCATTCGGCGCAAAATTCTGCAGCAACTTATCTATCTGCTCCTCACTGCCTTGGGCCGTAAGGAACTCTCCGGTGGAGATATCCAGAAAGGATACCCCTAGGCGCTTGTTCCCAAAATGTACCGAAGCCAAAAAATTATTGGTCTTGGCCTGCAAAATATCATCGTTTAGGGCCACCCCGGGTGTTACCAGCTCCGTAACGCCCCTTTTTACAATGGTCTTGGTCTGTTTGGGATCTTCCAGCTGATCACAGATGGCCACCCGCTGCCCGGCCTTTACCAGTTTGGGCAGATAGGTATTCAGGGAATGGTGGGGAAAACCGGCCAATTCGGTCTTATCGCCCCCATTGTTCCGATGGGTCAGGATAATGCCCAATATTTTGGCGGCCTTCACCGCATCTTCGCCAAAGGTCTCATAAAAATCGCCCACGCGGAATAGCAACAAGGCATCAGGATACTTGGTCTTGATGGTGTTGTACTGCTGCATCAAAGGGGTCACCTTTTTTGTTTTTCCAGACTGGGCCAAAAGCGATTTTATTAGTGTATTTTTGTTGGGAAATTGTAAAAACGAATGTACCAATTTCCCTAGGGGCATCAAACTATTGTTGATATTTTGGGGATAACTTTGTCCTCCCCAAAACCACCAGGGCAATTTAACGTGATGGCTGCTATAGAGCGCTAATAGGGTACAGGGTAAAACACCTATCCGCAAGATCCATGCGAAAATTGGAAAACAACGAATTGGAGCGTTTAACGGTCCAGGAATTCAAAAAGGTAGCAAAAACACCCGTGGTCCTGGTGTTGGACAATATCCGGAGCCTTAACAATATCGGTTCGGTATTTAGAACGGCCGATGCCTTTTTGGTGGAGAAGATTTATCTGTGCGGAATTACCGCCACACCGCCCCATAAGGATATCCATAAGACCGCTCTGGGTGCTACCGAAAGCGTGTCCTGGGAATACCGCAAGGATACAGAAGCACTGATAGCCGAGCTGAAGACCCTTGGCTACACTACCTTGGCTGTGGAACAGGCAGAACGGGCCACCCAACTACAAGACTTTTCGATCAAAGGTGATAACAAGTACGCCCTGGTCTTTGGAAACGAGGTAAGGGGCGTAAGCCAGGCAGTGGTATCGGTTTGTGATGGGGTGCTCGAAATTCCCCAATACGGCACCAAACATTCCTTGAATATTTCGGTAAGCGCCGGGGTGGTGGTATGGCATTTTTGGATGGGATTCCACACCTAAAAAAATAAAACCCCGACAGTGAATGTCAGGGTCTTACCTATATAGTTTGAGTTAGTTAGTTGCGTATTTGCGCCTGCAATAAAGCAAATTGCACGCTCTTGTGCAAGAATTTTCCAAATTTTATCTTAAAAAGACAACTGGGCAGCGAATTTCTGGATTTGGTCGAGAATGCTCTGGTAATCGGCTTCGTGCTCTACAAAATCCATGGTGGATACGTCTATGACCAAGTTGTTCTGCTCCGGATAGCTCTTGATGAAATCAAAATATCCACGATTGATTTTTTCCAGATAATCGGGCGGTATTTTTTGTTCATAATCCCTACCCCGTTTCTTGATGTTCTCCAACAAGCGTTCCGTATGCTGATAGAGGTAAACGTATATCTTGGGCTTTTTTACTTCACGATACATAAAATTAAACACCTTCCGGTAGAGCGCAAATTCCTCTTCCTGCAGGGTGATTTTTGCAAAGATTAGCGATTTGTAAATATCGTAATCACTCACCATAAACTGCCTAAAAAGGTCAAACTGGGAGGTGTCGTCCGAAAATTGTTGGTAGCGATCGGCCAGGAAGGACATTTCCAGGGGAAAGGCATACCGACTTTGGTCCTCATAAAACTTAGGCAGAAAGGGATTGTCCGCAAAGCGCTCCAAGACCAGTTTCGCGTTAAAGTCCTCCGAAATTTTACGTGCCAAAGTGGTTTTTCCGGCTCCGATATTCCCTTCGATCGCGATAAAATTCAGTCCCGAAAACTGCTCCTCCCGATTCTTGAAAAAACGGTGTGCCGTTTTCTCGGGTACACTTTTGTCCCTGCACTCCTGTAGCAAGTTGCGCGTATCCTTGATCAATATGGGGTGATAGAACTGCGGGGCGATGTCCGCCAAAGGTTTTAAGACAAAACGCCTTAGGTGCAGTTCTGGGTGTGGAAGGGTAAGGGTATCGGTCTTCATGATTTCAAAGTCGTAATACAGCATGTCTATATCGATACTGCGCGCGGTATACCCTTCGCCGGCGGCTCTTTTTCTTCCCAACTGTTCCTCAATCTGTAGAATGACCTCTAACAGGGCTTCGGGCGTGAGTTTCGTTTCCAGGGCGATGCAGATATTCAGAAAATCATCCGAATCAAAGCCCCAGGCCGCCGTTTTATAAACGTGCGATATGCGTTGGATGGACCCCGCCTTTTCATGAAGTAAAAAAAGGGCACTTTGCAGTTGGTGGGCCTTATCGCCCAAATTACTGCCCAAGGAAAGATATGAGATTACAGCGTCTGGCATAATGGGGAAACAAAGTAAACAAAAACAAATCGACATAAAAAGAAATCATTCCGAAATAGCCAGAGAAATGATTCGATCTAAATCACGACATAAATAAGCATAACATTGGTTATCTTTGCACTTTTTGAATTAAATTGCTATTAATGAAGTTTTTAAGAAATTTACTTGCGGCCATTCTTGGTAGTCTTATCGCGTTCGGAATACTGTTCGTGATGTTCCTGATTTTTATAAGTCTGGCCGGGAGCGCCGAGGATGGGGTCAGTATTCCCAACAAGGCGGTGCTGGAGTTGCAAATAGAGGATCCGATCAAGGACTATGTAGGAAACGATGAGCTGGATCCCTTCGGCGGTTTTTTTGAGGAATCCCAAGGATTGGATGAAATTCTGCACGCCATTCAGGTGGCCAAGGAGGATGATAAGATCAAGGGGATCAGCATCAACAACAATTTCTTGGTAGCGGGCCTCTCCCAAACACAGGCTATTAGGGATGCCTTAAAGGATTTTAAAACTTCTGGAAAGTTTGTTTATGCCTTTGGCGATTTTTACCTGCAAAAAGACTACTATCTGTCCAGCGTGGCCGATAAGATGTACCTGAACCCGGTAGGGGGAATGGACTTCAAGGGATTGTCCGCCGAGGTACTGTACTACAAGGGACTTCAGGAAAAGACAGGAGTGAAGATGGAGGTCATCCGTCACGGGAAGTACAAGAGTGCGGTAGAACCCTATCTCTCCGATGAAATGAGTGAGGCCAACCGAACACAGATCAGCGAGCTGATCAACTCACTATGGGATTCCATGCTGGGCGATATCGCCGAGGGGAGAAATATGAGTGAACAGGACCTGAACGTCATTGCCGATACCCTGGGGGCCAGAAAACCCGAATATGCCGAAATGTCCGGCCTAATCGACGGCCTGGCCAACTATGATGAATACGAAGAGTATCTCAAAACTGCGCTTGAACTGGGAGAGGACGAAGATGTGAACTACGTAAGCCTCTATGATTACATCAGAACGGCCAACAAAAAGAAGATCTATTCCGGCAAGGATAAAATAGCGATCATCTACGCTCAGGGAGAAATTTATTACGGTGAGGGCAGCCCTGATTTTATAGGCCAGGGGATTATCAACAACGCCCTGAGAAAGGCCCGGGAAGATGAGTCGGTGAAGGCCATCGTGCTTCGGGTCAATTCGCCCGGTGGCAGTGCGCTGGTATCGGATATTATCTGGAGGGAAATAGAACTCACCAAAGCAGAGAAACCCGTGGTGGTCTCCATGGGCAATGTGGCCGCTTCAGGGGGCTATTACATTGCCGTGGGAGCAGATAGGATTTTCGCCGAACCTACCACTATTACAGGCTCTATTGGGGTTTTTGGCACCATCCCGAACATCAGCGAACTGGCAGGCAATATTGGGATCAATGCCGAACAGGTGGGGACCAACAAGAATTCGGTGGATTATTCCGTTTTTGAACCCATGAGCGATAGTTTCCGAGCAGTGATTCAGGAGGGCATTGAGGACACCTATAACACCTTTTTGGATCGGGTTTCGCAAGGGCGCAACATTAGCATAGCCGAAGCGGATAGCCTGGCCCAAGGTAGGGTGTGGAGCGGTACCGATGCAAAACGGCTGGGACTGATCGATGAATTGGGCGGTTTGGACGACGCGGTTACCGCCGCGGCCTCCCTGGCAGAAGTTGAATCCTTCGGAATAAAAAAATATCCCAGGTACAAATCGGGCTTTGAGCGCTTTATGGAAGATTTTGGCGGCACCAGCGTGCAGCATAAGGAAGCTTTTATCCAAGCCGAAGTGGGCGAGGAGGCCTATACCATCTTAAAACAAATTAAACGGGCAATGCAACAAAAGGGGATTCAGGCAAGGATGCCTTTTGCGCTGAATATTAAATAAAATATATGACGCTTAAGGACAAGAGGCTTGCCTACACCATCTATCTATATCTGGGCGCGCTCTTCATTACCTCATTGGTGGTTTCCAACTTGATCTTTCAGAAGTTCTTTTACTGGAACCCCTTTGGTGATATCACTGTTTTTGGGGCACCTATTTTTGAACTTTCGGTAGGGATATTACCCTATCCCCTCACTTTTTTGATTACGGACCTCATTTCCGAGATTTATGGAAAAAAACGGGCCAACCAAATCGTAACAGCAGGTATTTTTGCCTCCTTTTTTTCCATGGGCATCCTGCTGTTGGCAGATTTTGTCCCGGCCATTCCCACCTCCCCGGTAGACGATGCCGTCTTTGGCCAGGTGTTTGCGCTTTCCCCTGTAGCCGTATTGGCCTCGATGCTCGCCTATTTGGCGGCCCAGTATGTGGATATCGCCCTTTACCATTTCTGGAAACGACTCACCAAGGGAAAGTACCTTTGGTTGCGAAACAATTTCTCTACCTTTCTTTCCCAGTTCATAGATACCTTTACGGTGGTAGGCCTTTTATGCCTCTTTGGAGTGCTCCCCTGGAGCCTATTTTACGGCCTGGTGGTCAGCGGCTTCCTTTTTAAGGTTTTTATAGCATTTCTGGACACCCCTTTTCTGTATTTGTTCGTATATATCCTAAGAAAACGGTTTAAACTTCCCGTTGGTGGGGAAATAGCGCTCGACATATAATAAGTGGCGCTTTTTTAAGTTGATAGAACAGGAATAAGTATAGGAGATATGAAAAAGAAAATTGTCAGGATTGTAGGTGTCGTTGTATTACTTTTTGTACTCACCCTCATTGCCGCCCCATTTTTTCTCAAGGGCAAGATAGCCGATATCATTAAAAACAAGGTAAACAATAACATTACCGGGACCCTGGATTTTTCCGAGGCCGATCTGAGCCTTTTCAGCAGCTTCCCCAAGGCTAAGGTAAGCCTTAAAGACATCAGCCTGGTTACCGCTGCCCCCTTTGCCGGAGATACGCTGTTCGCTTCTAAAGAGGTGGAGTTGACGATGGGCATAGGGGAGCTGTTCAAAGATGCCTCGGAACCCATCGGCATACGTAGTTTAACCATTGATGGTGCTCGTTTGCAAATCACCATCGATTCCTTGGGAATTGCCAACTACGATATCGCGGTACCAACCGAGACTGTGGAGGAAACCGAAGGGAAATCCGATAACTTTAGCTTGGCCCTGGAGTCTTATGAGATCACCAATTCCGAAATACGCTATACGGATTTGTCCACAGGGCTTCAATTGGAGCTCTTGGATCTGGATCATTCGGGTAGTGGGGACCTGTCCCTTGAGAAGTCGGAATTGGATACGCATACCAATGCCCTGGTATCCTTTCAGTTAGACAGTACCAATTACTTGAATAAAAACAAGGTGCAGTTGGACGCACTCCTTGGCATGGATTTGAAAGCGAACAAATATTCCTTTCTTAAAAATGAGGCTGTAATCAATCAATTACCCTTGGTTTTTGAAGGTTACGTGCAGGTGAACGAAGATAATCAGGAGGTAGACATTAGCTTTGAGACCCCCTCCTCGGGGTTTAAGAATTTTCTGGCGGTGTTGCCCGAAGCCTACGCTAGGAACATTGAAAATGTGCAGACCACGGGAAACTTTACAGTGGCAGGGGTTTTCAAGGGTGTGGTGGATGAGGAACATATCCCCACCTTCGATATTCGGGTAAATTCTGATAAGGCTTCCTTTAAGTACCCTGACCTGCCCAAGTCCGTTGAGGATATCGCCATCCAAATGGCTGTGACGAACAAAACAGGTATAAGCGAAGACACCTATGTAGAAATCAACAGACTAAAATTTAGAATTAACTCAGATAGCTTCAATATGACCGCCAAGTTGGTGGACCTATTGGGCAATACCAAGGTAAATGCCCATTTGGATGCCAAAATGGACCTGTCCAATATTTCAAAGGCCTATCCCATGCCGGAGGATCTGAAATTGCAGGGCATCTTGGATGCCAATGTCACTACAGCCTTTGATATGGCCTCGGTAGAAAACAAACGGTATGGGAATACCAGTACTAAAGGCCGTCTACAGCTCTCCAACTTTCAATACAGCTCAGAAGAATTTGCAAATCCCATTGAAATAAAATCCACAGCCCTGACCTTTGATCCCGAAACGGTGACGCTGAACGATCTTAGTGGACAAACGGGAAAAACCGATTTTAAGGCCAAGGGTACCCTTACCAATCTTTTGGGATTCCTGTTCAACAATGAAAAAGTCGTTGGGGATTTCGACCTGGAATCGGACACCTTTGCGCTGAACGATTTTATGGTGGAAGAGTCTTCCGGAACGTCCGAGGCGCCGGAAACCACGGAAAAAATAAAGATTCCGTCCTTTTTGGACTGCACCATAAGGGCCAATGCGGCTACGGTGCTATATGACAACCTAGCACTAAAGGACGTTTCCGGAACCTTACGGATAAGGGATGAAAAAGCTACCCTTTCACAAATGAGTTCTTCTCTTTTTGATGGGAAACTGGCGCTTAATGGAGAAGTTTCCACGAAAGCGGAGACCCCTACCTTTGCCATGAAATTGGGGATGGACGGTTTTAGGATCGGGGAGACCTTTGAAGCCTTGGAACTGTTCAAGGCCTTGGCGCCCGTTGCCAGTGCACTAAGGGGGAAGTTGAATTCGGATGTTCAATTGTCGGGAAATCTAAAGAACGATTTTACGCCAAACCTTTCTTCGGTTACGGGCAACGTATTGGCGGAACTACTGGCCACGGAAATCAAGCCCGAAAAGGCAAAAATACTGTCGTCCCTAAGCAGCAAGCTCAGTTTTCTGGAGACGGATAAACTTAATCTAAAAGGGCTAAAAACGGCCCTCTCTTTTGAAGATGGATTGGTGAAGGTTAAACCCTTTACGGTCATGTACGAAGATATTGCCGTAAACGTTAGCGGGAGCCATACCTTTGACAATGCACTGAACTACACGGCCACCCTGGATGTACCCACGAAGTATTTGGGCAGCGAAGTGAACAACCTTATTGCCAAAATTGATGATGAGGAGCTGGAAAATATGACGGTCCCCATCAGTGCAAACATAGGGGGCAGTTTTGGGGCCCCAACGGTCAGTACCGATTTAAGTTCTGGGGTCAAGAACCTGACGGCCCAGCTGGTAGAGGTGCAAAAGCAAAAATTACTCAACCAGGGCAAGGACCAGGCCAAGGAGTTGATCGGCAACATCCTTTCGGGAAATTCATCCGATAAGGATTCCACCGTCCAAACCGGTTCCCAAGAATCGGTAACCAGTACCCTGGGGAATTTGTTGGGCGATAAACAAAAAGATACCGTTGGATCAAAAACCGATTCGAGCGCCACATCGACCGATCCCGTCAAAAAGGCAGCCAAAGGCATTTTGGGCAATCTGTTGGGGAAAAAGAAGAAAAAAGAGAAAGATTCCGTTAATTGACCAAACAAAAATTGATTAAAGAAGCTTCATTGGAATGGTGCATGTGACAAAATGATTTCTTTTGAACCCCCTTCTACAAAGAATAGGTGGAGAAAGCTTCGATTGGTACCGTCACGCTAGGGCGTGATGGAGAAGTTTCGACACCGATTTTGCAAAGCAAAAATTCCTGTGTAGAAGGTGTCTTTTCTTTGCTTCGTTTCTTTGGACAAGCAAAGAAATGAAGCTGGCAAGAATTATTTTTTATTACCTAGTTCTCTTGTCATTTCCATAGCGATAAAGCAGAAAAAAACTCCATTAATTAACCCCCAAACCTACATAGTAGCCTTCGCTTCCACGTATATTGAACACCGTATTGTCCTCAAAGATGAGGTACTGTCCCTTGATTCCCTTTAGAACGCCCGTATAGTTGGGATTTTTATTGAGGCTAAGGCTTTTCACCTTCTCTGGATATCTGAGCACCGGAAACTCTAGATGGGTCTCCGTATTGTTGTCAATATAGTAATCCGTTGCCTCCTCCGGAATGTAGGACCTCAGTTTGTTTCGCCATTCCACTAGGTTTTCGTCCTTTACATCATTGGTAAGCATTTTGCGCCAATTGGTCTTATCACTGAGATGATCCTTTAGGGCCACTTCCGTAATGCCCGCCAAATATCGGTTGGGTACCTCCACAATTTCAATAGCCTCGTGTGCCCCCTGGTCTATCCAACGGGTAGGGACCTGTGTCTTCCGTGTTACTCCTACCTTAATGTTGCTGGAATTGGCCAAGTATACGATATGTGGCTGTAACTGCACCTTTTTTTCGTATTCCAGATCCCTGTCCTCCTTATCCAAATGAGCCGTGCTCAGTTCGGGCCGCATAATCCACTCGCCTGCGGCGGCCGTTTCATAAAAACAGCTTTTGCAGAACCCTTGGCGGTATATCGGACGGTCTTCTCCACAATTGAGGCATTGGAATTTTATGAAGTTGATCTGCAAGCTCTTATCGAGTACCTGGTTAACATTTAAAAAATCGTTCTCAAAGAGCATATAATATTGAATGGGGCTTCCCATTTCGGTCTGCATTTTACGTAAAACCCCTTCGTACAGCATACTAGTCATTTTAATTTAAAATAAATTTGAAAGTAGTAAATTTAAGGGCTATTTTGATGAAACCAACGAAACTTTTACCCCTGGATATTTTCAGGATAAAGATACCTAAAAATGCCAATACCCTTATTTAACTCCATAGCGTCATGGTTGCTAAAAAAGCGCTATCACCAGATAGAACTTTTTCTGAAGTACCCTGCTGAGGTTCAGGAAGAGGTGCTTCATCAATTGATTTCCATGGCCAAGGATACAGAAATAGGAAAAAAGCACGGTTTTGAGTCCATTGCCAATTACGAAACTTTTGCCCAAAGGGTACCCATTGTCTCCTATGAGGAGACAGAACCCCTGATAGAACGCACCCGTAGGGGAGAGCAGAATATTTTTTGGCCCACAGGGATCAAATGGTTCGCCAAAAGTAGCGGTACCACCAATGCCAAGAGCAAGTTCATCCCTGTGAGCACGGAGGCCTTGGAAGACTGTCATTATAAATCGGGAAAGGACCTGCTGTGCCTTTATTTGAACAACAATGAGAACTCGCAACTGTTCAATGGAAAAAGCCTTCGTTTGGGCGGCAGCAAGGAACTTTATGAGGATAATGGTTCCTTTTTCGGGGATTTGTCCGCTATTTTAATAGACAATATGCCCTTTTGGGCCGAGTTGAGCAGCACCCCGAGCAGCAGGGTATCGCTCATGAGCGAGTGGGAGACTAAAATGGGTGCCATCATCAAGGAAAGTGTGGAGGAGAATGTGACCAGTTTGGCAGGCGTACCCTCTTGGATGCTGGTCTTGTTGAACAAGGTCCTAGAGGAAACGGGCCGGGATCACCTTTTTCAGGTTTGGGAGAATCTGGAGGTGTATTTTCACGGAGGGGTCAGTTTCAATCCATATAAGGACCAATACCAAAAACTTTTACCCAGAAAAAACTTTAACTATTATGAAATATATAACGCATCCGAAGGCTTTTTTGCCATTCAGGACAGAAATAACTCGGATGACCTATTGTTGATGCTGGACTACGGCATCTTCTACGAGTTTATTCCCATGGAAACCTATGGCACCGTAGAACAACGTGCCATTCCCTTATGGCAGGTGCAGACGGGCAAAAATTACGCTATCGTCATTACCACCAATGCCGGACTTTGGCGTTATAAAATAGGGGATACGCTCCGATTTACCTCGCTGGATCCCTATCGGGTAAAGGTAACCGGGCGTACCAAACACCATATTAACGCCTTTGGGGAGGAATTGATCATAGAAAATGCAGAGGAGGCCCTGAAGAACATCTGTAAAAAAACGGGCGCCGAGATTATGGATTATACAGCGGCCCCCATTTTTATGTCTGGAAAGGAAAAAGGCGCCCACGAATGGATCATCGAATTTAGGAAAGCACCGGACGAACTCAATTATTTTACGGAATTCTTGGATAATGCCCTAAAATCGCTGAATTCGGATTACGAGGCAAAACGCTATAACAACATGACCTTAAAAATGCCCAAAGTGCATGTTGCCAGGGAGAATCTCTTCTACGATTGGTTAAAATCCAAGAACAAGCTTGGAGGTCAGCACAAAATACCCAGATTGTCCAATGATAGGGGCTACATCGACGAATTGCTCCAGATGAACAAATAAAAAAGGAATTTTAACGTTTATTGTTCATATTTATAACCAAAACTTAACCGAAAGTATAATATAAACTCCCAAATATGGCAGAAAGATTAGTTGTTGTATCGGATATGTGGGGCGCCAAAAAAGGCCTCTGGATTACCTCTTATCTGGGCTATTTACAACAGTATTTCAACATTGTTTTTTATGATTGCCAGCAACTGGCAAATATTGATCTCACTGTAGATACCGCCGAAAATATCCATAAGGAATTTGTGGAAGGGGGTATATGCACTGCTGTGGCCCATCTGTTAAAGAAGGAGAACGAGGCCTCTCACTACTTGGCCTTTAGTACGGGAGGAACCATTGCATGGAAAGCCGGTCTTTTGGGATTGCCTATGAAATCCCTGTACACCATCTCTGCAACCAGACTGCGTTTGGAGGAAGAAAGACCCGAAGTTCCGCTGACCCTTATGTATGGGGATCGCGATTCTTTTAGACCGTCTACCGAATGGTCAAAGGATATAGGAGTGACCATGGAGTTGGTACCCAATTTTGGGCACGAACTGTACACCGATGAAAAAATCGTCCGAAAAGTGTGTCAGGATTTGCTCGAAAGGGCAATTCGGAAACAGGAAGCTTAGGAAACCGCCTTTAGCTTTTTAATGGTCTCGTGCGATAATTTGTCCTCCGCATAGGGTTTAGTCACCTTAAATTCACTTTCATCGCTACTGGGCAGCTCAAACATTGCATCCGTAAAAACGGCCTCGCAAAGCGAACGTAGGCCGCGTGCACCCAATTTGTATTCAATGGCCTTTTCAACAATATAATCCAAGGCCTGCTCGGTTATCTTAAAACTGATATCATCCATGGCAAACAATTTTTCATATTGTTTGATGATGGCATTTTTAGGTTCCGTTAGGATGGCCCTTAGAGTCTTTTTGTCCAATGGATTCATATGGGTAAGTACCGGAAGCCTCCCTATGATTTCAGGAATCAGTCCAAATTCCTTTAAATCCCTGGGAATGATGTATTGAAGCACATTGGTGTTGTCCAAATTGTCCTCTGCCTTGGAGGCACTATATCCCACCGCCTGCATATTGAGCCGCTTTGTAATGATGCGCTCTATCCCATCAAAGGCACCACCGGCTATAAACAGAATATTTTCGGTGTTCACCTCAATGAATTTCTGATCAGGATGTTTTCTTCCTCCCTTGGGCGGCACATTTACCGAGGTGCCCTCCAAAAGTTTTAAAAGCCCTTGTTGTACGCCTTCGCCCGATACATCACGGGTAATGGAAGGATTGTCGCTCTTACGGGCAATTTTATCGATCTCATCGATAAACACGATGCCGCGTTCCGCTTTTTCCAAGTTGTAGTCGGCGGCCTGGAGCAGCCGGGTGAGAATACTTTCCACATCCTCGCCCACATAGCCGGCCTCGGTCAATACCGTGGCATCCACTATGGCCAAAGGAACATTGAGCATTCGAGCTATGGTTTTGGCCATGAGCGTCTTGCCCGTACCGGTTTGGCCCACCATGATGATGTTGCTCTTTTGTATTTCTATCTCGTCCTCCTTGGAACTGGGTTGCAAGAGTCTTTTGTAATGGTTGTAGACCGCAACCGACATTACTTTTTTGGTGCGCTCTTGGCCAATGATAAAGGTATCCAGAAAATCTTTGATCTCCTTTGGTTTTCTCAATACCAATTCGGAGGAGAGGTCATGGTTTTTTGATTGCTTGGATTCTTCAGAAACAATGCCATGCGCTTGTTCTATACAACGATCACAAATATGCGCATCCAGACCGGCAATCAAAAGATTGGTCTCCGGTTTTTTCCTTCCGCAAAAAGAACATTCTAAGTTTTCCTTGGCCATAATTGTGTCTAACTTTATAGATAGTAACGAAATAATGGGGGTTTTGGTTTATTGCAAAAGCGTGTACCCGCTATTTTTCAAGGTAATACGTCGAATTTAATCCCTATCCCTTACCAAAATTTCGTCTATCATCCCATATTTTCTAGCTTCTTCAGCTTTCATCCAATAATCCCTGTCACTGTCCTCGTGTACCTTTTCAACGGACTGTCCGGAATGTTTTGCTATGATTTGGTACAGTTCGTCCTTAAGTTTAAGGATTTCCCGTGCCGTAATCTCAATATCGCTCGCCTGCCCTTGGGCACCGCCCAAAGGTTGGTGGATCATAACGCGAGAGTGGGTAAGGCCACTACGCTTGCCCTTTTCCCCGGCACAGAGGAGTACGGCCCCCATGGAAGCCGCCATGCCCGTGCATATGGTTGCCACATCAGGTTTTATGAACTGCATAGTGTCATAGATCCCCAGGCCTGCATAAACACTGCCTCCGGGGGAATTGATATAAATTTGTATATCCTTATTGCTATCCGTGCTTTCCAAAAAAAGCAATTGTGCCTGGATAATATTGGCCACCTGATCGTTGATCACGGTTCCCAAAAAGATGATGCGATCCATCATAAGCCTGGAAAAAACGTCAAAGATGGCAATGTTCATTTGTCGTTCCTCAATGATATTGGGGGTCATGCCCGTAGGATACATGCTGCTCAGGATATCATCGTAGTAGGTACTGCTTATCCCTTGGTGATTTATGGCGTAATTCTTGAATTCTTTTCCGTAATCCATTGGTCTGTATACAATATGTTTTAAACAAAAAAAAGGTGCCGAAAAACTAAACGTTTCGGCACCGTAAAGATACTTATTTTATTTTGGAAAACTACCCATACACTTCTTTGACAAAGTTTTCATAGGTAACTTCCTTGGTTTTGAGATTTGCTTTCTCCTTGTAAAGCGTCAACAATTTTTGGCTCATTAATTGTTCGGATAGTCGTTTTACCTCGTCCTGATTGCCCAATACCCTGGCCGCTATATTGTCCAGTTCTTCTTCCTGAGGATTTAGTTGGCCGTATTGTGCCATTTGGGACTTAATGAATCCCTTGGCGAATTCCTTAAGCTCATCAAATTGAATTTGGATGTCGTTCTCCCTAATGATCTTGCCCTCGATTAACTGATAGCGAAGCCCTTTCTCGGATTTTTCATATTCCTCAACCGCTTCTTCCTCTGTCAATGGATTTTCTCCTGTCATCTGTATCCACTTTTTAAGGAAGTCTGTAGGAAGTTCAAACTTTGTGGTCTCAATGAGCCTTTCGGTCACATCGTTGAGCAGCTTTTGATCTGCTTGTTGCTCAAATTGTTTCTCCGAATCTTCCTTTAGTTTTGCTTTCAACTCTTTTTCCGACTTTACAACGTCCTTGCCGAAGAGCTTATCAAACAGTTCCTGATCTAAGGACGCCGGCTCCCTTTCGTTGATTTCAGTTATGGTAAAGGTAACTTCCACATTCAGTTTTTCGGCCTTTTCCTTTTGGATTCCCAAGGCACTGGTAAGCAGGTAATCCTCCTTAAAGAGCCCTTTGGTCTTAAGTGTTATCACATCGCCCACTTTTTTCCCCACGAGACTTTCCAGTGCTTTTTTGCTCTTTACCTTGTCCAACTCCAGGGTGCTCTTATGGTCTATTTCTTCGGCTTCGTTGCTAAAAGTACCGGTAACTTCATCGGTCTTGTCCACTTTGGCCTTGTTTACCAATTTACCGTACTGTTTCTGTATGCGATTTACCTGATCGTCGATCATCTTTTTATCGGCAACGATACGATAGTGGATAATGGCCTTTTTGGTCTTAAGGGGCACTTCAAAATCAGGGGCCAATCCCAACTCAAATTCAAAGGCCAATTCCTCGGCATCCCAGTTAAAATTGTCCTGTTGCTTTGGAAGTGGATTTCCCAGCACATCCAATTTCTCCTCCGTAAGATATTTGTTGAGATTGTCCTGTAAGAGCTTGTTCACCTCATCTACCAAAACGGCCTTCCCATATTGTTTCTTGATCAACCCCATGGGCACCTGACCTTTTCTGAAACCAGGAATGTTGGCCTGCTTCCTGTAATCCTTAAGGATACCGTCTACTTTCTCTTGGTAATCCTCCTTGGTAAGGGCAACTGTTACCACGGCATTCAACTCATCGATCTGCTCTTTCGTAATATTCATTTGTATCTCTAATTTTGCATAATAAAATGGGAGGCAAAAATAGAACTTTTTATGAAGTCGGGCAAGTTTTTAAAATACTGAATGCCATAAGAATACCTTAAAGTTATTTATCTTCCTTGAGCAGGGAAAACAGTATGGACTGCAAGAAGGACAATAACAGGCTAAAAAGTACCGCCCACCAGATGCTGCTTACTGTGAAACCACTGATAAAGTGGTCGGCGATAAGAATGATTATCGCATTGATGATAAGGAGAAAAAGCCCAAGGGTGAGCACGGTGACCGGAAGGGTGAGAATGACCAAAACTGGTTTCACCAAAAAGTTCAACAGGCTCAGTACAATGGCCACAATGATGGCGGTGGTGTAAGAGTCCACGCCTACTCCCGGCAATACCTTGGCGAGTATGACCACGGCCAGGGCGCTCAGGAGAATCCTTAAGATCAGTTTCATAGGGTTTGTATTTTGGTTATATAAAAAAGGTACCGAACATCGGTACCTTTAAAAGTAAGCATATTTTCCAGATTATTCAACATACAGACCAGTGAAATCCAATGGATTCACCCCCGGCAAGTTGGAGCCGTATTTTGTATTGATCGCTTCTACAAAAAGGTTGGCCAATAAAGCGTATCCCCTGGGCGATGGGTGTACCCCGTCCAAGGAAAAGCCCCCGCCTACAGCGAATGTAGAAGTTACGGTGCTGCCATCTGCCAAGGGAGCCCCCGTCTGGGAGACCGTTTCCAAATAGGCATTTGCATCTACCAAGGCTACGTCATACTGGGTGGCCAAGGCGGCTATGGTCTGATTGTATGCGGTTATGGCATTTGAAATCGCTTCTTGTTCCTCAGGGGTCAGTACCCATTGATCGGCCAACGGAACTGCCACTCCGTTAATAGAAGTTGGGTCGTTAGGATTGGCCAGGGTTCCGATAAATGTCCTTGCGATCAGGACCACAAGATCTTCCGCTGTGGCTTGCCTCATATTGATCAGTGCCGGATTGATTCCGGTAAGATCGGTGAGATCTTCGTCAATAATAACAACAGCGTTGGTTTCTCCAGCAGAAAAGGATATCATACGGGCTTCCGCTTCCTCAGCAGGTAAGGCTATGCCCGATAACTGGGCCAATCCGCCATTGTAAGCTGCATAGGCCCCATTTAGCAGGGCGGCCGTTGCGGCATCCAGAGGTACCGGATTATGGGGTACCGTGGTAAAAAACGGAATGGAGGTCACCTCCGGGATATTGGCCACCACCCCATCCGCGCCGTTCGCGGTAAGGGTTTGCAACAAGCCGTCATAGACGCTTGCGAATACATTGGCGTTGGTAATGTCATTGCCGGCATAGGTTGCCGGATCCAAATTTCCGGTTTCATTGTGATCTTCACCGCTACCGCCAGCAGTGGCATATCCCAAAATATCATTGCTGCCTATCCAAAGTGAAAAGAAGGTTGGGGCCAGTGCAGCTGCGTCTGCCAAGACGGTAGTACCGGGCGAAGAGGCAAAGCGTGCAAAAAACGGATTGGCAAGTCCAGGTTGTACCCCAGCTACGTTCCCGTATCCTGGAGCGACCAAGTGATAACTTCTGGCACCGGGCACCCCCATATTGTTAAAGGGCCCGGATAGTATATTCGAAATTTCCGTGCTGCCCGTTCCCGCTACTGGTGTGGGTAAGGGAGAGCCCGTTGAAAAGTCCAAAAACAAGCGATTTCCAAGTATAGGAACACCGCCCAAAGTAGCACCACCCAAGTTATCGGCCATAAAGGGAATGGAAAAACTACCTCCACCCACCAAGGCAAAGTTGGAAGCCAACATATTGGGAAAGGAAGCCGTTTGGCCATCTATGAACAGGGCATTATCGGAAAATCCGGCTGTCAGGGAATTCCCTACCGCAACGTAAGTAGAAAAGTTGGCGGAACCACTGGTAAAATCGACTGTCGGAGGGGTAACCACTGGGGGTATCACAGCATCATCCTCACTGCAAGAAACAAAGACAAGCCCTAAAATTGCGAGCAATGCTATACTCTTTTTCATGGATATAATTTTAAGTTAGTTTACGTTAAATTCCTGTTAATACAGTAAAACCAAAATTAACCAAAATTATGACACTCGCAATACTCTGGGGTAAAAAATTATGCATGCATAATAAATCAGGAGTGTTTTTAACAATTAAGACATTTTTAAGAATTCAGGAAGGCCATGGATTTTGTGAAGAACTGTTGTGGGTTTTCGGCATGCAGCCAATGGCCCGCATTATCTATGACCTCAATTTTTGCCTGGGGAAAATGTCTTTTGATTCCGGGATAGTCGTCGGGCGAAATATATTCGGATCGATCACCTCGCAGAAAAAGAGTAGGACCGGAGTACTGGGCCGTAGGGGGGATATTTTCTCCAATCTCTTCCATTTTTTGGCTCAGGACCGGAAGATTAAACCGAAATCCCAACCTCTCTTTGTCCGCCCAATATAGGTTTTTCAATAAAAATTGCCGGATTCCCAGATCGGGGATATACCGGGAGAGCGCTTCATCTGCCTGCCCTCTGGAGCTTATATGATGTATGGAAATGGTATTGAGCGCGTCTACGATATCCTGATGATGGGGAGGATAAAATTTTGGCGCAATATCGGCAACCACTAATTTTTCAACCAGTTGAGACTGGTCCGTGGCCAGCTGCATAGCGGTTTTACCGCCCATGGAATGGCCCATAACAATTGCCTGCCCTATGCCGTGCTGCGCTGTGTACCCCAAAATATCGTCTGCAAGAATGTCGTAGTCAAAGGCGTCCGAATGGAAACTTCTGCCATGGTTGCGCTGGTCGATGAGGTGTACCTGAAAACCTGCTTTGGCATATTGGGCCCCAAGGGTCTTCCAATTGTCCGACATGCCCAAAAAGCCGTGCAAAATTACTAAGGGCTTTCCCTCTCCCAAAATCTTAGAATGAAGCTGTTGCATCAGTGCAATCGGTTTAGGTACATGTTCACTACGTTTTCCAGACCCAGGTACAGGGACTCACAGATGAGTGCATGGCCTATGGAGACTTCCAAAAGATGTGGTACACTTTCCTTGAAGTACCCTATATTGTCCAAGCTCAAATCATGGCCGGCGTTAATCCCTAGGCCTAAACTATGGGCCAATTGTGCAGCCGAGGTAAAGGGCTTTACACCCTCCATATTTCCCTTATCGAAAGCTTTTGCATAACTTTCCGTATAGAGCTCTATTCGGTCCGTTCCCGTTTCGGCAGCACCCTCCACCATTTTTAGATCGGCATCCACAAAGATGGAGGTCCTTATGCCCTTATCCTTGAAGGTTTGGATCACCTCTTTTAAAAAACCCCTATGTGCCAGGGTATCCCAACCTGCGTTGGACGTTATGGCATCCACGGCATCGGGTACCAGGGTCACTTGTTCGGGCACTACTTCCAAAACCAGGTCAATGAATTTTGGTACGGGGTTTCCCTCAATGTTAAATTCGGTCGACACGATTTTTTTAAGTTCATGGGCATCGCTGTACCTAATATGTCTTTCGTCTGGCCTAGGGTGTATGGTTATACCCTGGGCACCGAAACTTTCGATATCCGCTGCCACCTTGAGAAGGTCTGGCACGTTGCCGCCCCGGGCATTTCGCAAGGTTGCTATTTTGTTAATATTTACACTCAGTTTTGTCATTTCGGTAGATCTCTTTGTATTAAGCGCAAAAATACAAATTAGGCATACCTTTTGATATTTAAAATTAGTATTTTGCGTTAGATATATGAAGTTATGCAGATTCAGTCCCACATAATCACCTCGCTCCCTGTTTTTCAGATAGGGAATCCCTTGAAAGATGTTGTACAGTTTTTCAATGACTCTACCTTTACCCATGTAGCTATACAGGAGGGCCAACATTTTGTGGGTGTGCTAGGGGAGAACGATCTGCGAAATTTTGAAGATCACAAAACCATAGAGGATTATCGCTATTCCCTGGAATCTTTCTTTGTGCTCAAAGAGACTTCTTGGTTGGATGTATTGGAGCTTTTTGCAAGGAACGACACCAATTTATTACCGGTTTTGGACGATAACGAGAAAGTAGTAGGTTATTACGATCTTACGGACATCGTAGGGGTGTTTATAGAAACACCTTTTTTTACGGAACCCGGGGGTATTCTGGTACTGGCCAAGGGAATAAAAGACTATTCCTTTGGAGAAATCGCGCAGATCGTTGAGAGCAACAATGCCAAATTGTTGGGCGGATTCATTACCGATAGTAGGAACGATGTGGTGCAGATTACGATAAAAATAGGAACTTCGAACCTCAATGAGATCATCCAAAGTTTTAGACGCTATAATTACAGCATTGTATTTGGCAACAATGACGATCAATTTCTGGAGGACCTAAAACAGCGTTCGGATTATTTGGATAAATATCTAAACGTATAAAATAAGCATTGCCCTAGCGGATCGGCAACGATCGGCGCTTCATGACCAATTTTTTGGATAGATAAAATGGACCACATCAATTTTGGAAACGACCAATATGTTTGTAGACGAACTACGGCTACCTGCCGTTGGGTGGGTCTGACCGATATACTAAATATATGAACGTATGAAAGTTGCCATATACGGTCAAACTTATAAGGACAATGCCGTATCCCCTGTGCTTGAGCTTTTGGAAGAGCTTGAAAAGGAATCGGCAGAGGTCTATTTGGAGGAGGATTTCTATAAACTCCTGTCCCGTTCGGCCAAGGTAGTTCCTTATAAGACCTTCACTGAAAAAAAAGGACTGGATACCTCCTTTGATATGTTTGTGAGTTTTGGGGGCGATGGCACTATTTTAAGGGCGGCTACCTATGTCCGGGATTTGGGCATACCCATGGTAGGGGTAAACACTGGGCGGTTGGGATTCCTTTCTACTTTTAAAAAAGAGGAAGTCAGGAAGGTGGTCCGCGAATTTGTGGCCGGGGCCTATACCGTAGTGGAAAGAAGCCTTGTTGAAGTGCGGACGGATTACGATATTCCAGAATTTAGGGAGTTGAACTTTGCGCTCAACGAAATTACTGTGAGCAGAAAGGATACCACTTCCATGATTACAGTGGAAACCTATTTGAACGATGAATATTTAACTTCCTATTGGGCAGATGGGCTCATTGTTGCCACGCCTACCGGTTCTACGGGATATTCCTTAAGCTGTGGGGGCCCGGTTATTACGCCTACGGCCAAATCGTTGATACTTACCCCCATCGCCCCGCACAACCTTAACGCAAGACCCCTTGTTATATCGGACGATACGGTAATACGGCTTAAAGTCTCCGGTAGGGAAGAGCATCACCTCGTCTCCCTGGACTCCCGGATCGCCACTCTGGAAAATGGAATGGAAATCACCGTACAAAAAGCCGACTTCACCATAAAACTGATCGAGTACACCTCGGAAAGTTTTTTAAAGACCCTTCGAAACAAATTATTATGGGGAGAAGACCGGCGGAATTGAGATTATAATGAACAATAAATGACGCTAAAAGCTGTTTATCAAGAGAGAACAAGAGATATGATAATTTTCTAGGCTAAAATGCTGGAATTGTTATATTTGCAAACTTTTAGATTTAATGAGAGTATTTATTGTTTTATTTCTTGTATTTATCTTTGGAGAAGTTGGTGCGCAGACATATGAAGTAGGTGTTTTTGCAGGAGGAGCCAACAATATTGGCGACGTGGGAAGAACCAACTACGTGCTGCCTTCCGGTCCGGCTTTTGGAGGATTGTTCAAATGGAACAAGAGCAAAAGATATGCATGGCGCGCCAGTGTGATATATGGAAGCTTTACGGCTGATGACACGAAATCGGGAGATACGTCAAGGGAACAAAGGGGTTTTGTCATGGACAATTCCATTTTGGAAGCCTCCGCAGGCCTGGAATTTCATTTTGTGGAATACAACCTGCATAAATTGGGACCGGCCTTTACGCCCTACCTGTATACGGGGGTTACCTATTTTAGGTACGACTTTAATTATTTTGACGCAGGCCAGTTGCAGGAAATAAATCAAAAAGAAGGATCTTTTGCCATCCCGATGACGGTTGGACTTAAGGCAAGACTGAACCAATTTTTGATATTGGGGGCCGAAGTAGGGGCCAGATATACGTTCACCGATAATTTGGACGCTAGCAACCCCGAAGGATCCAACTTTGAACAGTTCAGATTTGGAAACATTTTAAGTGATGATTGGTACGTTTTCTCAGGGGTTACCTTAACGTATACCTTTGGAAGAAAACCGTGTTCCGATTGTTTCGAGTAGCACTAGAATGAGCACTATTAAGGATTTAAATGACGGTAAATTGCCGAATCATATTGCCATTATTATGGATGGCAATGGCAGATGGGCTAAGCAGCAGGGCAGACAGCGCGTCTTTGGGCATGAAAATGGCGTAAAGGCGGTAAAACAGACGGTAGAAAACTGCGCTAAGATCGGACTGGACTACCTCACGCTGTACGCCTTCTCAACAGAAAATTGGAAAAGACCAAAAATAGAGGTGGACACGCTCATGAAGCTGCTAGTCTCATCCCTCAAGAAGGAACTCGATACCCTAAACAAGAACAACATAAAATTGAACGCGATAGGAAATATTGCGTCCCTCCCAAAGAAGGCCTATAAAGAACTGAATGAGGTCATTTCCAAAACCAGTGAAAATTCGGGAATGACATTGACTTTGGCTTTGAGCTACGGAGCGCGAGAGGAAATAAAAAGCGCTGTTTATGAAATAAGTGTCAAAGTTAAAAATAATATAATTTCTCCCGAAACTATTGACGAAACCATTATTAATACTCATCTTTACACGCATGACTTGCCCGATGTAGACCTGCTGATCCGCACCAGTGGAGAGCATAGAATCAGCAATTTTCTACTTTGGCAAATTGCATACGCTGAATTATATTTTATTGACGTATTTTGGCCCGATTTTAGTGAGCATCATTTGGTAGAGGCAATCATAAATTACCAAAACAGAGAAAGAAGATTTGGAAAAACTAGCGAACAACTCAACTAGAGATATGAAAAAGATCATATCTCTAGTATTTTCATGTATACTCATATTCCTTTTATTTACAACTACCACACTTGCCCAAGAGACTTCGTACGAAGATGGTAAAAAGTATATACTCGGTGGCTTGGAGGTCACCGGTCTGCAAAGTTATAACGAACAGACCGTAAAGACCTATACCGGTCTTAGGGTAGGACAGCCCATTACCTTGCCAGGAGAGGAAATAAGTGCCATACTCAAAAAACTATGGGGGCTGGAACTGTTCAGCGATATCTCATTTTATATAACCAAGGTAGAGGACGATCGTGTATTTCTGGAATTGAATATCCTGGAGCGCCCCACTCTTTCCAAAGTTACCGTTTATGGGGTAAAGAAAAGAAAGGTGCCGGATATTATCAACGACACCGATTTAAAGAAGGGGAAAAAGATTACCGAGAGTCTTATCGCCAATACAAAGAACTACCTTGAAAATAAATACCGGAAACAAGGGTACCTAAATACGAAGGTTAACATTGCCACAGCCAGGGATACCTCGGCCACCAATTCACAGAATATGGTGATCAATGTAAAGAAAGGCGACAAGGTAAAAATCCGGGATATCGTTTTCGAGGGAAATGAACAGCTCTCTGCAAAAAAGCTTCGTAAATCCCTTAAAAACACCAAGAAAAGGAAGTTCTATCGTTTTTGGAAGAAATCCAAGTATATAGAGGCCGACTATACCGAGGATTTGTCTTCCCTGGTGGACAAGTATGCCGAAAGCGGATATAGGGATGCCAGGATCCTCTCGGATACCGTGATAGTAGTAGATGATCATAACATAGACGTAAAGATCAAGGTTGAGGAGGGCGATAAGTACTATTTTGGTGATATAGACTTTGTTGGGAATACTGTATATACCGATAGACAGTTGTCACAGGTGTTAGGTATTAAAAAAGGAGCTACCTACAACGGGGTTCTTTTAAGAAAGCGCATAGCGGACGACTCCAAACCGGATGCCGAGGACATTACCAATTTATACCAAAACAACGGCTATCTGTTTTCCAGTATCAATCCGGTAGAGGTATCAGCCGAAAACGATACCATAAATTTTGAAATACGCATCATAGAAGGTAAGGAGACCTTTTTAGATCATGTAACCGTAGTTGGCAACGACAAGACCAATGACCATGTAATTTTCAGGGAGTTGCGCACACGTCCCGGTCAAAAATACAGCAAGGCCGATATCGTACGGAGTATTCGTGAATTGGGCCAATTGGGCTTCTTTGATGCCGAACAGATTTCACCGGATATCCAGAACCCCAACCCCAACGAAGGTACGGTAGATATTGAGTATAGCTTAGTGGAATCTGGATCTAGCCAGATAGAATTGCAGGGCGGCTTTGGCGGTGGTGGTTTTATAGGTACCCTAGGTCTTTCATTCAGTAATTTCTCCATCAAGAACCTCTTTAATGGGGAAGCGTATAAACCCGTCCCCATGGGAGACGGACAAACATTTGCGCTTAGGGTACAGGCCAGTAGGACCTTTAGGGTGTATAGCCTTAATTTTTCCGAACCTTGGCTTGGGGGCAAAAAACCTGTCCGTTTTAACATGTCCCTGTCCAGGACCCAGCAGTTTGGAACGTCCTTTGGAAACAACGGAAGGATACAGGTAGATAAGTCAAGACAATTTTCGATTACCGGGGTATCCGTTGGCCTTGCCAAGCGGGTGCAATGGCCAGACGACTTTTTTACGGTATCCCATGCGCTAGGATATCAGTTATATAGATTCCAGGATTTTACCTCGGGCTTGTTTAATTTTGGAAATGGAACTGCCAATTCCCTGACCTATACTTTTGGGATTTCAAGAAATTCAGCAGGGCCAGGGCGTATCTATCCCTTATACGGATCCACTTTTGAGGTTACGGCCAAGTTTACCCCGCCCTACTCACTTTTCAGCAATAAGGACTTCAAAGCATTGCGCTCAGAGAGCGAAGACCTTTTGGAGCAACGTACTGCGTTGGTGCCGAACGATCCGGAAATAGCGGATATAAACGAACGTCTGGAAGAATTGGAAGCGGAACGTTTTAATCTTTTGGAGTTTTACAAGATCAAATTCAAAGGGGATTGGTACACCCGTTTGGTAGAAAAGTTAGTGTTGCGTACCAATGCCGAACTTGGGTTTTTGGGGAATTACAACAATGATATAGGCGATGTTCCCTTTGAACGGTTTTTTGTAGGGGGCGATGGCCTTGGCAATTTTACCTTGGACGGTAGGGATGTGGTACAATTACGGGGCTATGAGAACCAATCGCTAACCCCTGTGGACCCCTTGACAGGCCAGCAGGAAGGCGGAGTGATCTACAATAAGTTCTCTTTGGAATTGCGATATCCACTTACTTTAAAACCCTCGGCATCCATTTACGGACTTGCATTTTTGGAAGGCGGTAACGCTTTCAACAATTTTCGGGAATTTAATCCGTTTCAAATAAAACGATCGGCCGGAGTTGGATTGCGGATTTTCATGCCCGCATTTGGCCTGTTGGGAATTGATTTTGGATATGGATTTGATTCGGACAACATACCCGGATCGGTAGGTCCAAGTGGTTGGCAAACGCACTTTATCATAGGACAACAGTTTTAACATAGACCAGAACTTTCTTAGCAGTTTCAACAAAGTTAAATCGTTCATTTTAAAATATTTAGTTACTTTGGCACGATATTTTCTATGTAAAAACCGACAATAAAAATGAAAACGAAAGTTCTTTTAATTTTAACCGCTGTATTATTTTCATCGCTTAGTTACGCGCAACGCGGGGTACGGATTGGTTATGTGGATATGGAATACATCCTGGAGAATGTGGAGGAATACAGGGATGCCAGCGATCAATTGGAGACCAAGGTCCAAAGATGGAAAGTGGAGATAGAGCAAAAGCAAAGTGTCGTTGATCAAATGAAAAAGGACCTAATGGCGGAAAAGGTATTGTTGACGGATGAACTGGTGACGGAAAGGGAAGAGGAAATACAGATTTTGGAGAAAGAAATGTTGGAGTACCAACAGGATAGGTTTGGTCCCCAGGGCGATTTGGTCGTTCAAAAACGGCTACTGATTCAGCCCATCCAGGACCAGGTTTTTAACGAGGTCCAGAAAATAGGGGCAAATAAAAAGTACGATTTTATTTTCGATAAATCAGCGGATGTCGTAATGTTGTACTCCCAAAAAAGACACGATATTAGTGACTTGGTCCTTAGGGGTATTGCCAGAACCAGAAAAATAAGCAAACCCAAAAAGAAACAGAGCGCCGAAAGTCGGTTAGATCAATTTGAAGGGGAGGAATTGGAGAAGGAGATCAGTGAGGAACTAAAGGCGCGCCAGGAGAAGGCAAAGCAGGCCGAAGAGGCCCGGACAAAGACCGCCGAAGAAAAGAGAAACGAGCAGCTTAGATTGCGCGAAGAACGCAAGAAAGCTTATGAGGCCAGAAGAAAGAAATTATTGGAGGAGCGCGAGGCCAAAAGAAAGGCCAAGCTAGAAGAACGCAAGAAAGCGAAGGAAAATACAGAACAGGAAAAAGACACCATTAACTAAAAAAGCTGGGGTTGTGTCCTAGCAAGAATAAAACTCAAAAATTAACACTCAAACATTAATTAGAAATCATGAAACAACTTAAGAAAGTAGCAGTAGTCATTGTTTTAGTCATAGCAGCTACTGGTTTTGTAAATGCACAGAGCAAAGTGGCCCACATTAATGTGCAGCAACTTTTATCTGAAATGCCGGAGATGAAGGCAGCTCAGGGTGAGCTGAAGAAATTACAGGAAACCTACAGTGCCGATATAGAAAGTTCGTACACGGAGTTAAAAAACAAGTACACGCAATATTCCAACGAGGCCACTTCCAAATCCGAAGAGGAAAATAAAAAGCGCGCCACGGAACTCCAGGGATTTGAAAAAAATATTAAAGAAGCCGAACAGGCCGCCTACCAGGAAATTCAGAAGAAACAGGCAGAATTGTTCGCTCCAATATCCGAAAAAGCAAAAGCCGCAATCGATAAGGTTGCAGCTGCACAAGGCTATGACTATGTCATGGATGCCACCCAGGGACTCGGTCTGATCGTGGCCAAGGGCAAAGATCTGCTGCCGGAAGTAAAAAAGGAATTGGGCTTTTAATGAAAGTTGCCATACAAGCCGAACCGACCACCTCATTGAGGTGGTTTTTTTGTTTTCATGGCAAGCTTTTATTTTAGTAAGTTGCATTAAATTTGGAAGCCTTAATTGATGAACGATCCCATTGGTATTTTTGATTCTGGCATAGGCGGAACTTCCATCTGGAAAGAAATCCACAAGCTGTTGCCCTATGAGGACACCGTGTATCTGGCAGATAGCAAGAACGCCCCATACGGTGGAAGACCCCATGCCGAAATACTTGAGCTAAGTATAAAGAACACGGAGTTTTTGCTCAATAGGGGTTGTAAGCTCATTGTGGTGGCTTGCAACACAGCTACTACGAATGCCATAGACCAACTACGCAAACAGTATAAAGTTCCGTTCATCGGGATAGAGCCTGCCATTAAGCCTGCTGCACTGCAATCACGCTCTAAAACGGTAGGTGTCCTGGCCACGAAGGGAACCCTCACCAGCCAGCTATTCCATAGCACGGCCAAAAACCACGCAAACGGCATAACTGTTATTGAACGTGAGGGAGCGGGACTGGTATCCTTGATAGAAAAGGGCAAGATCAATACGGAAGAGACCAAGGAATTGCTCGGGAAGTTCCTGGCGCCCATGTTGGAAAAGGATATTGATTATCTTGTTCTGGGCTGCACCCATTACCCCTATTTGATCCCTGTACTGAAGCGGATGCTCCCGCCCCATGTGAAGATTTTGGATTCAGGGGAGGCCGTAGCCCGGCAGACCTTACATGTTTTAAAGCAAAACAATTTGATGCACTCGCATCCCAGGGCTAGTAGCCATTTATTTTATTCCAATTCCGACACCGCAATATTGAAGGATTTTTTGTCCGATGTAACGGCCAATTACACCGTAGAACAACACAATTTCTAAACGCTATTTTTTCTCGTAGCTCAGGTAGGTGAAATCATAGGCATGTCTATCGTCCTTTGCATGATATTCCGATGCCACCAGCTTCCATTGGGTTTCATCAATCCTTGGGAAAAAGGTGTCGGCTTCAAATTCATGGTGTATTCGGGTAAGTTCTATTTTGTTGGCGATTTCCAAGGCAAGCTGGTAGATTTCACCACCCCCGATAATATAGGTGGTCTCTCCCTTATCTACATGATTAAGGGCCTCTTTGAGAGAGTGCACAACAATACAGTCAGGAAATTTTGGGCTGTAGTTCCGGTCTCGAGTGATGACGATATGTATCCTTTTGGGAAGGGGTTTTGGAAAACTTTCAAAGGTTTTGCGGCCCATGATAATCTTGTACCCCAGCGTGAGCCGTTTAAAGCGTTTAAAATCATCTGGTAGGTGCCAAAGCAAATCATTATCCTGACCCAAGGCGTCATTTTCAGCTGCCGCCGCAATAAGAATGATGTCCTGCACTATTCTTTTTTTTTATTAATGTTGGAAATGGGGAAATCTGTCTCAATTTCCTTTTGTAGGGCCGCAATTTTCTGTTTCTGTTTCAAGACCAGCTTTTCCCTTTGTTTTCGCTCCCATTCCTTGCCCATGAATTTCTGTGTAACAAAGACATTGAACGCGTGCACCACAAATAGGAAGGCCCATAGGGTAATTGCCCAGATAAACCAATCGTAGGCCTCACCGTACTTTAGGATCTTGTTGATCAAGATGAGGAAAACACTGCCTATAAGAAAAACCACAAAATGGGTAAACAATCGCTTTTTCTGCTTTATTCGGGTTTGGGCAGTTTCGAGCAATTCGTGTTGTTCCAAATTTATTTCGGCCTCGTTTTTATTTTTGGAAAGCATGCTAATACCTATCTTTACTCGCAAAGATACCACAAATCCAATTTATCAATTTGTGCCGCATGCAAAAGCTCACAGAGGAATTTCCCTTGCTTAATCAATATCTTTACGCCAACACTGCTGCCTCCGGATTGCTCTATGACGGTTTACTGCAATGGAGACAGGAGCACGATCTAGACTTTCTGATCGACGGTATTCCTGCCAAGAAGGTGTGCGTTGGCCTTATCTCCGAAACCAGGACCACGGTCGGTACATTTTTTAACTGTAGCCGGGAGAGTGTGGCTCTGATCCCTAATTTTTCCCTTGGCCTCAACATGCTTTTAGAGGGACTGGACCAGGATGCTCGGGTATTATTGCTCGAAGGGGATTACCCTTCGGTAAATTGGCCCTTTGAAAATAGGGACTTCATTATTTCCTACGCAACAATTGATGAAAACCTGGAAGAAAACATCCTCGCGAAGATAGAACAGGACCGTATTTCTGTCCTTGCCCTTAGTTTGGTGCAATGGGTGAACGGTATACAGATAGATCTTAAGTTTTTGAAGCGCTTAAAACAAAACTATCCGGATTTGATCATCCTTGCGGACGGCACGCAATTCTGTGGTACGAGGGACTTCGATTTTGAAAAGTCGGGATTGGACGTTTTATTGGCGAGCGGGTATAAATGGTTACTGGCCGGCCATGGCAACGGGTTTGCGCTTTTCAAGGAAGAAATAAAAGACAGGTTCCACTTAAGAACAATCGGCCTCAATGCCGCTAACGGGGATGTGTCCAAAAATGGAAAAGTCCGTTTTGCCAAGCGCTTGGAACCGGGGCATCTGGACACCTTGAGTTTTGGCAGTCTCAAATTCTCCTTGGATTATCTAACACGCTTGGGCATGCAAACCGTAGCACGGCAAAATGAACAACTGTCGGTCAAGGCAAAAATAGCCTTTGCAGAGCTGGGACTCTTGGAAGAAGCCGTGCTGAAACGAGAAGGGCATAGTACCATATTCAATATCAAGGGTAATGAACGAATATATGGACAGCTTGCCCAGAAAGATGTTATCTGTTCGCTCCGCGGTATGGGGATTCGATTCAGTTTTCACTTTTATAACACCGAAAATGACATTGATAGACTTGTAGAAATCTTAAAAACAGGGAAGTAGCATTTTGCCTCTTCAAAAATTACGCCGTGTTTTTTGTCAAAGTGAACATATTGTCAGCCTAATTTTATCAAATCGATAAATATGATTTTAATCATTGCGGGTGAGCGATTTAATACTTTGTTTTGCAGCGTAATTTAAAATCAGAACATTATGTCTATTGCTAAACAATATTTAAAGACTAAACCAGTATGTAAAGTGACCTTTACAGTACCTGCAGAAGATGCTAAAAAAGTGGCTGTAGTTGGAGATTTCAACGATTGGAACCCCAAGGGCAGCACGCTTAAAAAATTAAAGAACGGAACATTTAAAGGAACGTTCGACCTTCCCAAGGAAAGCTCTTATGAGTTTAGGTACTTGATTGACGGCAATTACGTCAACGAAGCTGAAGCCGATCGCTACCAGTGGAACGATTTCGCGGGCTCGGAAAACGCGGTTTTGGAAGTTTAATGGATCAAAGGGTTGCCATTGGGGACTATTCCTCAATGGTAACGCCCTTCCAGAAGGCCACCCGTCCCTTTATGGACCTGGCCAGTTCGCTCACTTCCGGATAGTACCAGGCTGCATCTGGGTTCTCTTCGCCATCCACAGATAGGGTATAGTACGATGCAAGGCCCTTCCATGGACATGTGGTGTGGGTGTTACTGGGTTTAAAATATTCCTTTTTGATGCTCTCTGCAGGGAAGTAATGATTGTTTTCTACCACTACCGTTTCATCACTTTCCGCAACTACTGTATTGTTCCAAATAGCTTTCATACCTCTTATTTTTTCTTGAAAATGTAATTCTTATATTGATTTTGGGGGTCGCCGAACTCTGTTTCTACTTGCAAGCCAGCCTTTTCCGCAAGCCAGCACACGGTCTCATTATCATATTTTTGGGAGATTTCTGTATGTATGGTCTCCCAGGGTTTAAAAGTTACCGTGAGCTGGAGTTTTTCAATGCGAACGGTCTGGGATTCCTTGGCTACCAGATAACTTTTGGCCGTCCCTGTTTCCGGGTCATAAACTTCCCAGTGTAGGAATTTGTCCAAATCAAAATTACCGTCCAGTTCCTTGTTGATGCGGGCCAACACATTTTTATTGAATGCTTCTGTGATACCGGCCGCATCGTTGTAGGCATCCAGAATGGTCTGTGGATGTTTTTTCTGGTCAAAACCTATGAAAAGTAAATCTCCGGCTTGCATCAATTCCTGAATGTGTTTTAAAAATTCTATAGCCTGGGGGTGCAAAAGATTCCCGATATTGGATCCCAAAAATAGAATGACCTTCTTGGTATGGTCCAAACGGTTAATGCTCTCCAGTGTTTCAAAATAGGTGCCCTGCTGTGTTTGAACTGGCACCTTTGGTAGTTCCTCACCCACCGATTTTTCCAGTTGGTCCAAGGCATTCTGACTGATATCTATGGGCAAATAGGTGAAATTGATACGCTGTTCTGAAAAATAGCGCAAAAGGATTTTTGTTTTTTTTCCGTCGCCTGCTCCCAATTCCACCAGGTTAAATTCCTCGGTGCCAGCGCTGAAAAGGCGTGCAATCTCCTCTTTGTATGTAGAAAGGATCTCAAACTCGCAATCCGTGAGATAGTACTCGGGCATATCCATAATATCCTGAAAGAGTTTGTCTCCCCGTTCATCGTAAAAGTACTTGGAGGATAGGTGTTTGGGGTACTCGGAGAGGCCCTGAAATACCTCTTCTTCAAATTGCGATTTGAAAATGGTGCTTGTTTTTTGCTGCATGCTGCTTAAGTCGAAATTATTTGGCCAACCTTAATCCGGTAAACTGCCATCTTAAATTGGGGTGGAAAAAATTGCGATAGGTGGGCCTGGTATGTTTTTGGGGCGTAGCTACGGAGCCGCCCCGAAGCACTTTTTGGTTAACCATGAACTTCCCATTGTACTCGCCCAGGGCACCTTCGGCCTTCTTATAGGAAGGGTAGGGCATGTACGCGCTTTCCGTCCATTCCCATCGCTTGCCCCAAGGAAAAAATTCTTGGGCAGCTTCCCACTCAAATTCCGTGGGCAGTCTGCATTGTTTCCATTGCGCATACGCAAAGGCCTCAAAATAGGAGATATGGGCCAGCGGCTGATCCGGCTCAATTTTACGCAGGCCCTTAAGGGAATAATGGTGCCATTCTCCCTCAATATTGTGCCAATATAAAGGAGCGGTTACCTGTTCTTGGTTTACCCAATCCCAGGCTTCAGCATGCCAGAGATCAAATTGTTGGTATCCCCCAGCTTGGATGAAGGCCATAAATTCCCCATTGGTCACCAATTTATTGGAGATTTCATAGGAAGGTAGGAAAACCTTGTGCCGACCCAGTTCATTGTCATAGCAAAAATCCGGGGAATTATGCCCAATTTCATACAGGCCCTCGTTCATGGAAATCCATTCCCTTCCATGATCTTCTGGCACATACTCCTCAAAGGTGTCGGAATAGGCGGGGAGTAGTGGATTGTTGCCCAAAATATACTTGATATCGGTAAGTAACAGTTCCTGATGTTGTTTTTCATGGTGTATGCCAATTTCCAAGAGGTCGAGCAGTTCCTGACTTTGGTTTTTTTCGAGTAGGGATACCATAGCCTTGGTAACATAGGTTCTATAGGCGTAGACCTGTTGCACCGATGGTCTGGAGAGATTGCCACGGTCCGATCGCACTACCCGCTTGCCAACAGTTTCATAGTAGCTGTTGAAGACAAAGGAGAAATCCTCATCAAAAAGGTGGTAGCCTTCGCCGTATGGCTTTAGTATAAATTCCTCAAAGAACCAAGTGGTATGGCCCAAATGCCATTTAGGCGGGGACACATCCACGATGGGCTGCACTACATAATCCTCAATTTCCAAGGGAGAGCAGATGGCCTCCGTATGCTTTCGGGTATCCCGAAAGAAGTCGAGCAGGTTTTCCGTAAGTATCATGAGATAAATTATACCTTAAAGATACTGAAATTATGGTTTTTGAGATCCCTACCCGGTTAAGAAGATGTTAATTGGGTTGTCTGCCTTGGGAAGTTGACCGGAAATTGTGAAAAAAGAGCATCCTAACTTCCACAGAGCGGAATATGAAGCTGACGAGGAAACCTGTTCCGGTTGTTTCGAATCATCAGATTTAAACAGCCACGGCTCCCTTGATGTGGGGGTGGGGATTATAATCTACCAGGGTAAAATCCTCAAATGTGAAATCGAAGATATCCGTTACCTCGGGATTTAAGATCATTTTAGGAAGTTCCCGGGGTTCCCGGCTCAATTGTAAGCTTACCTGGTCCATATGGTTGGTATAGATGTGGGCATCCCCAAAGGTATGGATGAACGCTCCCGGGGCGTAGCCACAGACCTGGGCCATCATAAGGGTGAATAGGGCATAGGAGGCAATGTTAAAAGGGACGCCTAGAAAAATATCGGCACTGCGCTGGTACAACTGGCAAGACAGTTTGCCATCGGCCACATAAAACTGGAAAAAAGCATGGCAGGGCGGTAGGGCGGCCTTGCCCTGGGCCACATTCTCGGCAAAGGAAACCGAGGTGTCTGGCAATACGCTTGGGTTCCAGGCAGAGACCAGCATACGTCTGCTGTTGGGGTTGTTCCGTAGGGTGTGCACAATTTCCCGGATTTGGTCTATATCCTCCCCGTTCCAATTGCGCCATTGATGTCCGTATACCGGACCCAGGTCGCCCTTTTCATCGGCCCATTCGTTCCAAATGCGGACCCCGTTTTCTTGCAAGTACCCTACATTGGTATCTCCCTTGAGAAACCAGAGCAACTCATGGATGATGGACTTTAGGTGCAGCTTTTTTGTGGTGATCATCGGAAAGCCCTCGCTAAGGTCAAAGCGCATTTGGTGCCCAAAGACGCTCAGAGTTCCCGTTCCCGTTCTATCCCCCTTTTGGTTTCCGTTTTGGAGCACATGTTTCAGTAAGTCGTGGTATTGTTTCATAGGTACTTTTCCAACTATTTTTTTAAGGTATCAACTAGGGTGTTGTGGGTTAGACCGACGGACCATGACGCCCATCGTCTGGCTAAAATAAAATATAGACCGCTATTCCCGAAGGTAAGCACCTAAATAGTTATGAAAATTTTATCAACCAAAAATGTAAAACTTGGGGTTATCCCAGGATCATTCCCGCTATGGTGGCAGAGAGCAACGAGGCTAGAGAGCCACCAAGCACGGCCCGCATCCCAAACTCCGAAAGGGTTTTTCGCTGTCCGGGCGCTAAGGAACCGATGCCTCCGATCTGAATACCGATAGAGGCAAAGTTAGCAAAACCGCAGAGCATATAGGTAGCCATGATGACGGACTTGTTATAGGTAAAATGCGTGGTGTTGGCCATATTTTTTAGTTCGGCCAGTTGTATATATCCTATAAATTCACTGGCTGCCAGTTTAATCCCTAACAATTGCCCCATAAGCATAATGTCTTCCTTGGCAACGCCTATAAGCCACATGAGCGGGGCAAAGACGGTACCGAGAATGGCTTCCAATGAAAACTTGTCGTAGGCAGTGTTTTTGGCGATTAATTCGTTCAGGGTGGTGAAATCACCGATCCATCCAAAAATGCCATTGAGCATGGCAATAAAGGCAACGAAGACCAGCAACATAGCACCTACGTTTACCGCTAATTTTAGGCCTTCCGTGGTGCCATTGGCAATGGCATCCAAAATGTTGGCCCCGATTTTTTCGGTGGAGACCTGTACTTCCGTATTGACCGATTCGGTTTGCGGGTAGAGCATTTTGGAAATTACAATGGCTCCGGGAGCCGCCATGACGGAAGCGGCCAAAAGGTGTTTGGCAAAATACAATCGGAGCTCCGGATCATCACCTCCTAAAAACCCTATATACGCGGCCAAAACAGCGCCGGCCACGGTGGCCATCCCACCGATCATTACCAGTAGGATCTCGGATTTGTTCATTTTTTCCAAATAAGCCTTGATGAGCAATGGAGCTTCGGTCTGACCTAGAAAGATATTCCCCGCAATACTAAGGCTTTCGGCCCCGGAAATACCCAGAGATCGGGTCAGCAGCCAGGCCAGGCCACGGACCACTTTTTGGATGATTCCCAAGTAGAATAAAACAGATGTCAAGGCCGAAAAGAAGATGATCGTAGGGAGTACCTGAAAGGCAAAAATGAACCCAAAAGTATCCATATCCACCACCAATCCTTCAAAAAGGAACTTACTGCCCGCTCGAGTGAAATCCAAGATTTTTACGAAGACCCTTCCTATACTCTCAAATGCGACCTTAATAAAGGGTACTTTCAGGACCCCAATGGCGATAAGCAATTGGATGCTTAGGCCAATACCCACGGTCTTCCAGTTGATGGCCCTTCTATTAGCGCTGAATAGAAAGGAAATAAGCACCAAGACACCCATGCCCAACATGCCCCGCCATAGACTGTTGATGGAAAAGCCCTCGTTGGGAATGATTTCCGGGATTTTCTGGGGTACTACCTCATTAATGGTGGTGGTTTCCGCGATGGTCTGCAAACTATCGGGAAGCGATGTCTCTTGGGCAAATGAGGGAAAAGAAATACAGCATACAAAGAGAAGAATCCAAAGTCCGTATTTCATAAAGTGGTTGTTGGTTAGTTACTTGCGTTTGGATATTTCATCCCTGAGTTTTACCGCTTTTTCGTAATCCTCGTTGGCCACGGCTTTTTCCAACTCCTGGTGCAGTTCCTCCAGGGTCAATTCCTTATAGGCATCTGAGGCCCCGGTCTCAATCTCCACGGTCTCACCCTCCTGTAAAATTTCATCGACCACAATACTGTCGTCCCCTTCTTCCTTGTCCTTGTCCTTGGAAGAAAATTTTAAAAAGATCCCCGCCTTGTCCAGAATGGTCTTATAGGTAAAAATAGGAGCCCCGAACCGAAGTGCCAAAGCAATGGCATCACTGGTCCTGGCATCGATAATCTCTTCAATTTTGTCGCGTTCGCAGATAATACTGGAATAGAAGACGCCATCTACCAGCTTGTGTATAATAACCTGTTTGACCACGATATCAAAACGATCCGCAAAATTCTTAAAAAGATCGTGTGTCAGCGGTCTTGGGGGTTTTATTTCCTTTTCTAGGGCGATGGCAATGGATTGCGCCTCAAATGCCCCTATGACAATGGGTAGCTTACGGTCTCCCTCAACTTCATTCAATATCAGGGCGTATGCACCATTTTGGGTCTGGCTATAGGATATCCCCTTTATTTTTAATCGAACTAAACTCATATCTATAAACTATAAAAGGCCGTTTAAATAAAAGGATTGCCCGTTATTTAAACAGCCCTTCAGGGGCACAAATTAACAAAAATTAAGCGTTTTGGGCTTTAAATTCCTTTAATTTTTCGGTTAGTTTGGGAACTACTTCAAAAGCATCCCCAACAACGCCATAGTCGGCCGCTTTAAAGAATGGAGCCTCTGGATCTGTATTGATGACCACTTTGACCTTAGAGGCACTTACCCCCGCCAAATGTTGTATGGCACCGGAAATACCGATAGCGATATACAGATTGCTGGCCACGGGTTTCCCCGTTTGCCCAACATGTTCTCCATGCGACCGCCAGCCTAAATCCGAAACCGGCTTGGAACAGGCCGTAGCGGCACCCAGTACCTCTGCCAATTCTTCCAACATACCCCAGTTTTCAGGGCCTTTTAATCCTCTTCCCCCCGAAACCACGATATCGGCATCGGCGATGGTAGCCTTGCCTACAACCTTATCTATTTCCACGGATTTTGTGGAAAAATCCGTTTCCGATAGGGTAGGGGCAAAATTTTCCACTGTCGCATCCAGCTTGTTCTCCCGAGCGCCAAAAGCATTGTTTGAAACCCCCAACACCTTTAATTCGGCATTGATCTGTGTATGCGCAAACCCCTTGTTGCTAAAGGCTGTTCTTTTTACTACGAAAGGAGCTGTACTTAAAGGTGCCCCTACTACATTGGGTACGTAACCCGCTTTTAATTGGGCCGTTAGAATGGAGGCTAGGAATTTGGTATCCGCACTGGAACTCAATATTACGGTGTTGGCCCCCTCTTGCTCAGCAGCTTGTGCTATGGCATTGGCAAATGCCTTTGCGTTGAAGGTTTTAAGGGAATCATCAGCGATGTTCAACACCTTGGAAACGCCATAAGCACCCAAACTTTCGCCCTCGCTGGCATTGAATGCGACCGCCGTAACCGCAGTGCCCAACTGTTGGGCGACCGCATGGGCATAGGAAGCTACTTCAAAAGCGTTCTTTTTAAATTTTCCGTTTTCCGATTCTGTATATACTAAGACTGACATATTGTATAGTTGATTTGCAACTTCCAAACTGCTTTTTGCGCTTGGAGTTTGTGTTTTTAATTAGATTACCTTGGCCTCGTTGTGCAAAAGACGGACCAATTCGTCCATATCGTCGGCATCGACCAGCTTAACGGCACCCTTGGGGGCGGGCTTTTCAAATTTAATATCTTCGGTAGTGTTGCTGGAGGCTATGGGCTCCACTACACTCAGTTTTTTCTGTCGCGCCATCATGATGCCCCTCATGTTGGGGATCCGTAGATCACTCTCTTCTACCAGCCCCTTCTGTCCTCCGATAACCAGGGGCAGGGTGGTGGCAATTTTTTCCTTTCCGCCATCAATTTCACGCATGGCAGTGGCATTATTGCCCTCTACTTCTAGACCGATACAGGTGTTTACGAAATTCATGTTGAGCAAGGTAGCCATGATGCCCGGCACCATGCCGCCATTGTAATCAATGGATTCCCTACCGGCGATAATAAGGTCGTAGTCGCCGTTCTTGGCCACATCGGTCAATTGTTCAGCCACAAAAAAACCGTCGGTAGGCTCTGCATTTACACGAATGGCCTCATCTGCCCCAATGGCCAGGGCCTTCCTGATGGTAGGCTCCGTGGTGGTACCGCCAACGGTGGCCACATGCACGGTAGCGCCTTGCTTTTCCTTAAACCACATGGCGCGGGTAAGCCCAAATTCATCGTTCGGGTTGATTACGAATTGCACCCCGTTGGTATCGAATTTGGTGTCGTTTTCCGCAAAGTTTATTTTGGACGTGGTATCCGGTACATTGCTTATGCAAACTAATATCTTCATTATTGCTGTTTTTAGTCTTTTTAAAACGCCGCTAAGATAACTATTAATTTTAAGATTTACTATGCATGCATAGTAAATTTTGCTATTTTTTTTATTCATGGCTGTCAATGAATTGACATATATTTTCCTATTTTTGCTTGCATTTTAAGCGATAGGGATTAATCATTAGGCCAAAAATATTATGAAAACTTTACAATTTAGGCAGGCCATAGCCGAGGCCATGTCCGAAGAGATGAGAAGGGACGAATCCATATATCTCATGGGCGAGGAAGTTGCCGAGTACAACGGGGCATACAAGGCGTCCAAAGGAATGTTGGACGAATTTGGACCAGACCGTGTCTTGGATACCCCTATTTCCGAATTGGGTTTTTCCGGAATAGCTATAGGTTCTGCCATGAACGGCAACAGGCCCATCGTGGAGTTTATGACCTTTAATTTTGCTTTGGTCGGTATCGATCAAATCATCAACAATGCCGCCAAGATCCGTCAGATGTCGGGCGGACAGTTTAATTGTCCGATAGTTTTTAGAGGGCCAACAGCATCTGCGGGCCAATTGGGCGCCACACATTCCCAGGCTTTTGAAAGCTGGTTCGCCAATTGTCCTGGTCTAAAAGTGGTGGTGCCATCCAATCCCAATGACGCCAAAGGCCTATTAAAATCGGCCATTCGAGATGACGACCCTGTAATTTTTATGGAGTCCGAGCAAATGTACGGAGACAAGGGGGAAGTTCCGGAAGGGGAATATACCATACCCTTGGGCGTAGCCGATATCAAAAGGGAAGGAAGCGATGTCACCATAGTTTCCTTCGGAAAAATCATAAAGGAAGCCTATTTGGCCGCCGATGAACTCCATAAAGAAGGTATTAGTTGCGAAATCATAGACCTGCGCACCGTTAAACCTCTGGATTACGAGGCCGTGGTGAATTCGGTGAAGAAAACAAATAGATTGGTAGTGCTGGAGGAGGCCTGGCCTTTTGGAAATGTTGCCACGGAGATTACCTACCATATACAGTCCAACGCCTTCGATTATTTGGACGCCCCGATCGTGAAAATAAATACAGCAGATACACCGGCACCTTATTCCCCTGTCCTATTGGCAGAATGGCTTCCCAATCATACAGATGTCATCAAAGCTGTTAAGAAAGTGTTATATAAATGATCAAAACCGTTTTGTCGGGTTATATTAGCTTCGCCAACTGAACAGTTGGCGAATTTTTTTCTAAAAGGGTACATTATTTGATAGGAACATTACGCTAGATCAATTAATCAAACATGTACGCATGGTCCCTGGAATCAGTGGAATGCATGCTGGTGAATTTATCCAATAGATGAAGAAACTGCTTTTTACCTTTTTTCTCCTCTCTACATTTTTTGCATTATCCCAAACCAAGGTTAGCGGTATCGTGGTGGACGAATCCGGTTCCCCGGTCGCATTTGCCAATGTGCTGTTCAAAAATTCCACCGAAGGTACCATTACCAATGACAACGGCCGGTTTTATTTGGAATCGGACACTACCTATTCGACCTTGGTCGTTTCCTTTATCGGGTACCAGGCCATAGAAATTTCCTTGCAGGCCAAGGTAAATTACAATATGGAAGTACCCCTGATAGAGGAGAGCGAGCAATTAGACGAGGTCGTGGTCTACGTGGGCCGGCAATCCAAAAAGAACAATCCTGCCATTGATATTTTACGCAAAATATGGGCGAAAAAAAGGATAAACGGCCTGCGCATGTTTGAGCAGTACAAATACGATAAGTACGAGAAGGTAGAGTTTGATTTAAACACCATAGACAGCGCGCTAATGAAAAGTAAGTTGTTCAAAGGCCTGGAATTCATGTTCCAGGATTTGGATACTTCCAGGATTACGGGCAAGACCTATTTGCCCATTTTTTTGAACGAAGTGGCTTCCAAGGTGTATGGCGACAATGCAATGGGAGAGGAAAAGGAAGACGTATTGGGCAATAAAAATTCCGGTTTCAGCAATAACCAGGCCATTACAGCATTTATCCAAGACTTGTACTCGGATTACGATATCTACGAAAACTACCTCAAGTTTTTTGACAAAAGCTTTACCAGCCCGCTGTCCAAAACAGGTATAGATACCTATAATTATGTGCTATCGGATAGTGCCTATATCGATAATAAATGGTGCTATAACATTATTTACTACCCCCGAAGAAAAAACGAACTCACCTTTAAAGGCGATTTTTGGGTGAACGATTCTACCTATGCCATAAAGAAGATCAATCTAGAGGTCACCAAAAGTGCCAATATCAATTGGGTAAAGGAGATTTATATAGAACAGGATTTTGATGTGGTGAACGACTCGGTTTTTCTCTTGAAAAGGGATTATATGCTAAGCGATTTCAGCCTGCGGAAAAAGGAAAAGTCCAGGGGCATCTACGGCAAGAGAACCACGGTCTATGACAACTATACCTTCAATGTTCCCAGGCCCCTGGAATTCTATAAAAATGAAGCCGATCCCTTTGACCCCAGGGTATTCAACAGGGATAGTTTGTTCTGGAAAAGCAGTAGACTGGAAACACTGAACAAGGATGAAAAGGGCATTTATAAGCTTTTGGACACCCTTAAGACCGTACCCAAATTCAAAACCTATTACAATATTGTGAGTATCCTGAATTCGGGCTATGTGGAAATTGATAAATGGAATCTGGATCTTGGGGATATCTACAGCGTGTTTGGATTCAATGATGCCGAGGGCATTCGCGTACGGGGCGGTGCTAGGACCTATTTCGGGCAAAACGACCCCTGGCGCTTGGAAGGGTATATGGCCTACGGCTTTGATGACCGAAAATTTAAGCACGGTTTTTCCGCCAAGTTTCTTTTGGACCGGAAAACCCGCTTGATTCTTTCTGGCGGGAATAGGAGGGATATAGAACAGTTAGGGTTGAGCCTAACCGCTACAAACGACGTTTTAGGTCGTAGTATAGCTTCTTCTTCCGTACTTACCGTAGGGGCCAATGACCGGCTTACCAACATCAATCTCAGCACCTTTAATGTAGAAGTGGAACCCCTTACCAATTTTAGGATACGTATTGGCAGTTCGTTCCGCACCCTGAGCTCGGCGCTGCCCGATGCCTTTAACCTGGATTATGTGGATCCCACATCCCCCACCGGCATTTCTTCGGAAGTGGAGCAGTTCGATATCAACACCATCTTGGTCTACACACCTGGGAAGCGAACCATTGGCTACGGTGTGGAGCGCATAAACATCAACGACAATTTTAGCACCCTCTTGTTAAACTATACCAAGGGTATAGAGGGTTTTCTGGGCAGTGATTTTGATTACGAAAGAGTACAGTTTTCCTATACGCAACCCTGGCAGATTGGAGGCTTTGGAAGACTACTGAGCACGGTTGAGGTAGGCAAGACCTTTGGTGAGGTCCCGCTAAGCCTTTTAAATGTAATCCCTGGCAATCAGACCCTATTCTCACTCTACAATACCTTCCCGAACCTCGATTTTTATGAATTCGTTACGGATACTTACGCTTCCGCGCACCTGGAACATAATTTCAACGGCAGGCTTTTCTCCCGAATTCCCTTCCTGCGAAAACTTAATCTCAGGGAAATCGTTGGTCTTAGGGGCGCTTGGGGCCAACTCTCGGATGAAAACATTGCTTTGAACAGTCCTACCAACATTCCTCTTATCGCTCCGGAAAACCAGATATACTGGGAGTATTCCTTTGGGGTGGGCAATATCTTTAAGATTTTGAGGATAGATTTTAACTTTCGGGGCAATTATTTGGACAATCCCAATGCCAGGCCTTTTAGCGTAACCGGTTCCTTCGGGTTTAGTTTTTGATGCCTTAGCTATGGCATCAGCCCAATTTCAAGTATCTTTGCCCACCTAATAAGACGAATTATGACGGCACAAGAAATCACCTCCTTTGATGTTTTGATTGAAATTCCCAAGGGCAGTAGAAATAAATACGAATACGATTTTGAACTGAAAAAGATACGGTACGATCGGATGATATTTTCTTCCATGATGTATCCGGCAGATTACGGTTTTGTTCCAGAGACCCTAGCCTTGGACGGCGACCCGCTGGATGTTTTGGTGCTGGTCACAGAGCCTACCTTTCCGGGCTGTGTTATGGAGGTTAAACCCATTGGGGTTTTCCATATGGCCGATGAAAAAGGCCCAGATGAAAAGGTGATCTGTGTACCCATTTCCGATCCTATATCCAATAGGGTGAGCGATCTAAACGAACTGAACCCGCACCTCATAAAGGAAATAGAGCACTTTTTTAAGGTCTACAAGGACCTTGAAAAGAAAAAAGTAGCCGTTGGTGGGTGGGGAAATGTGGCCGAAGCCAAAGAGATTGTGGCCAAATGCATCAATCGGTTTTCGAAAAGCGACGTTCCCAAGAAAGAAGTGAGCATCAAGTAAATGTGGCATTTCAAGGCTGGTAAAAAAAGCAATATCCGCATGTGATATTGCTTTTTTTATTCTGTATGATTTCACTACTTTTGCCCAGCTAAATAATTAACAGAAGAACATATGGAATCCAATATTATTTTTGTGCCAATAGGATTGGCAGTTTTAGGCCTTCTTTTTATGATCGTAAAAATGGCCTGGGTAAAAAAGCAGCCTGCTGGCAGTGAAAAAATGCAAGGTATCTCCAAGGCGATCAAAGAAGGTGCATTGGCCTTTCTAAGTGCGGAATACCGCCTACTTGCCGTCTTTGTAGTGATTGCTTCCGTAGCCTTGGGCGCTATCTCCTATTTTGTGCCCACTACCCATTGGATTATCATCGTGGCCTTTATTCTGGGGGCCATTTTTTCTGCCCTTGCCGGTAATATAGGCATGCGCATCGCCACAGAAGCCAATGCCAGAACTGCCGAAGCGGCCAAAACAAGTCTTCCTCAGGCGCTAAAAGTGTCTTTTGGAGGGGGAACCGTTATGGGATTGGGTGTAGCAAGTTTGGCAGTATTGGGACTAAGCCTATTGTTCTTTATTTTCATTAAAATGTTCATTACGGGAGACGCTTCCTTTTATGTTGAAATGACCATTGCACTAGAAGCACTGGCCGGATTTTCATTGGGAGCGGAATCCATAGCCCTATTCGCCCGTGTAGGTGGAGGAATCTATACCAAAGCGGCCGATGTAGGGGCCGACCTTGTTGGGAAAGTAGAAGCCGGTATTCCTGAGGACGATCCCCGTAACCCGGCCACCATTGCTGACAACGTGGGCGATAATGTAGGGGATGTAGCAGGAATGGGTGCCGACCTTTTTGGCTCTTATGTCGCCACCGTCCTGGCTTCCATGGTGTTGGGGAACTATCTGATAAAGGATATGTCGGCCACCACACAATTCACGGATGCTTTTAACAATATGGGCCCTGTGCTCTTGCCCATTGTTATTGCCGGTGTGGGTATATTGGCCTCCATACTCGGTACCTTTTTGGTAAAAATATCCAGTAACAGCGCTAAAGAAGCCCAAGTACAAAGGGCATTGGATACCGGAAACTGGGCATCCATCCTATTGACCCTAGTGGCCAGCTGGTTTTTGATCGATTGGATGTTGCCGGAAACCATGAGCATGAAGTTTTTTGGTGAAGGGTATCGGGATATTGCCGCTACCAATGTTTTTGGAGCGGCCTGTATCGGATTGGCCGTAGGCGCCTTAATATCTGTGGTAACTTCATATTACACCAGTTTAGGAAAAAAACCCGTATTGGATATCGTAAAAAACAGCTCAACCGGAGCGGCTACGAACATCATCGCTGGTCTCGCCGTTGGGATGAAATCTACCTTTGCATCGGTAATACTCTTTGCCGCCGCAATCTATGGATCTTACGCCTTGGCCGGATTTTACGGTGTGGCCCTTGCGGCGTCGGCCATGATGGCCACCACGGCCATGCAATTGGCCATAGATGCCTTTGGCCCAATTGCCGATAACGCAGGCGGAGTTGCAGAAATGAGTGAATTGGACCCTGAGGTACGTGAACGTACTGATATTTTGGACTCCGTAGGCAATACAACGGCTGCGGTTGGCAAAGGTTTCGCCATTGCCTCAGCTGCCTTGACCGCCCTGGCCCTGTTTGCCGCCTATGTGACCTTTACAGGAATCGATGGCATAAACATATTTAAGGCAGACGTACTGGCCATGCTATTTGTAGGTGGGATGATCCCAGTGGTCTTTTCGGCATTGGCCATGCAGTCCGTGGGCAAGGCCGCCATGGAAATGGTGCAAGAGGTGCGCAGACAGTTCAAGGAAATACCGGGAATTATGGAAGGTACCGGAACACCAGAATATGCAAAATGTGTTGATATTTCCACAAAAGCAGCCTTAAGGGAAATGATATTGCCAGGACTGATTACCATTATTACCCCAATTATCATTGGCTTGGTCTTTGGGGCAGAACCTTTGGGAGGTTATATGGCAGGGGTATGCGTATCCGGTGTCATGTGGGCCATTTTCCAGAACAATGCAGGGGGTGCCTGGGACAATGCCAAAAAATCCTTTGAGGCCGGTGTCGAAATCAATGGTGAAATGACCTATAAAGGCTCTGATGCCCATAAAGCTGCAGTAACAGGTGATACCGTTGGCGATCCATTTAAGGATACTTCAGGACCCTCTATGAACATTCTGATCAAACTTACTTGTTTGGTAGGTCTGGTCATCGCCCCAATTTTGGGAGGACATACCGAGGACGAAACAGGAACGGCCGAAAATGCCACTGAGAAAATCCAACTAGAAACCAAAATACAGCATTCCGAAACGGAAGATACTACCATCAGCTATGCTGCCGCGATGGAGGAAAGGAAATAAGGAAACAACAAACTTTTTGGAAAGGGAGCTATGGCAACATGGGCTCCCTTTTTCTATGTATAAAAATTAGGACATAGTAGGGACCAATGCCTAATGGAATAAAAAGAAAAAACTACGGAAAACCCACCGTTTAAGCCAGGAGGGGAATTAAAAAAGGCCGTTGATTTCGGCGTCGATCTTGTTGATGACTTCCCCTAGGTGTTCGGGATTGTCCACAAAATCCAGGCGGTCCACATCAATGACCAACAGATTGCCTTTTTCATAACCGTGTACCCAGGCTTCGTAACGTTCGTTCAGCCTGCTCAAATAATCTATGGAAATCGTATTTTCATACTCCCTACCACGTTTGTGGATCTGGCTTACCAGATTGGGAATGGAACTTCTGAGGTAGATGAGCAGATCGGGAGGTTGAACCAAACTCTCCATCAGGTCAAAAAGACTGGAATAGTTGTTAAAATCCCGATTGGTCATAAGTCCCATGGCATGTAAGTTGGGCGCAAAGATATGGGCGTCCTCATAAATGGTCCTGTCCTGGATAATATTCTTGCCACTTTCGCGTATCTGCAGGATTTGCCGGTACCTACTGTTAAGGAAGTAAATTTGGAGATTAAAACTCCAGCGTTCCATTTGGTTATAAAAATCATCCAAATAGGGATTGTCAACAACATCCTCAAAATGGGCCTCCCATTTGTAGTGTTTGGCAAGCAATTTGGTCAAAGTGGTTTTTCCGGCTCCTATATTTCCAGCAACGGCAATATGCATATGGTACTATTAATTGTTGGTCGGTATCAAATTTTGGTTGGGCGTACAATATACAAGTATCTGGTGTAAGAGAAAAAAATAGTTGTTGAAATACCACGAACAAATTCTTTTTTTTGATTTTGATTTCTTTGATAAATATGTACTTTTGTGCACCAATTGTGTAGAGGATGGATTTGACTGATTGCAACCTCTTTGGCCCGGGCATGAACAGGGAACCAAAAAATGCTAAAGCAGTTACTACAGAATATATCCATACTAGTAAACTTCTTTAAATTTTTTCGTCAAATCCCTCAACACTAAAGAACAGTGGTATATGGCATATTTATTTACTTCGGAGTCTGTGAGCGAAGGACATCCCGATAAAATTGCGGACCAGATAAGCGATGCCTTATTGGATAATTTTCTGGCATTTGATCCGGAAAGCAAGGTAGCTTGTGAAACCTTGGTCACCACAGGCCAGGTGGTGTTGGCCGGTGAAGTTAAGAGTGCCACCTATTTGGATGTTCAGCAGATTACCAGGGAAGTAATCAACAATATTGGGTACACCAAAGGCGAATATCAGTTTAGCGGGGATTCCTGTGGCATAATTTCCTTGATCCATGAGCAGTCACAAGATATCAACCAGGGTGTGGACAGAGGTGCCAAGGAAGATCAGGGAGCGGGAGACCAGGGTATGATGTTCGGGTATGCCACCAAGGAAACAGAGAACTATATGCCCTTGGCCCTTGATATTTCCCATAAAATATTGCAAGGGCTGGCCGACTTGCGAAGGGCGCAGGATCAAATCGATTATTTAAGACCAGATGCCAAGGCCCAGGTAACCATTGAATATTCCGATGATAATGTACCCCAACGCATAGATACCATTGTGGTCTCTACGCAGCATGACGATTTTGATACTGATGATGCTAAAATGCTCCTGAAAATCAAGGAAGATATCGTGAGTATTCTGATGCCAAAAGTAATTGCCCAATTTCCCGACTATGTTCAGCAACTTTTTAATGGCAACATCAAATACCATATTAACCCTACCGGCAAGTTTGTCATTGGCGGTCCCCATGGAGATACTGGCTTAACAGGAAGAAAAATCATCGTGGATACCTATGGTGGAAAAGGCGCCCATGGCGGAGGAGCCTTTAGCGGAAAGGATCCGAGCAAGGTAGATCGAAGTGCTGCCTATGCCACACGCCATGCCGCAAAGAATCTGGTGGCCGCAGGGGTGGCGGACGAAATTTTGGTCCAAGTAAGCTATGCCATTGGCATGGTAGAACCCACCTCTATATTTGTGGATACCTATGGAACGGCAAACGTGGAACTCAGCGATGGGGAGATTGCAAAAAAAGTGGCGCAGTTGTTCGATATGCGACCTTTTGCGATTGAGGAGCGCTTAAAACTTCGAAACCCTATTTATTTGGAATCTGCGGCCTATGGACACATGGGGAAGCAGCCCCAAACGGTCAATAAGGTTTTTGAATCACCCTATAACGGAAGGATTGAAAAAGAGGTAGAATTGTTTACCTGGGAGAAGCTCGATGCCGTGGACCAGGTGAAATCGGCTTTCAATTTGTAATTTTTCCCAAAAAGATTAGGAAATTAAAATTTTCCGTAGCTATATTTGTAGCGTTAAAGTTCAAACACATATTGAATGGTTATCAAGAAAGGTGGAGGGAATAGACCCTATGAAGCCTTAGCAACCCTTTGTTTACCGATAGCTTTCGGGAACGGAGAAGGTGCTAAATTCTATCCCGACATATGGGAATAGATAACATATCTGAATTACCTCCGTAATTTTTCTTTCTTTTTAACTTTTTGATTATACCTGTTGCAGCCGTTGCATTGAGGGTTTGACTTTGTATTTAAGGAATTGTGAAATTAAAAAACAAAAGTCATGAGTGATCAGAAATTTTCTACCAATGCGTTGCATGCAGGCCACGATACTACCTTAAATGGTGGAACACGGGCAGTGCCCATATACCAAAGTACGGCCTATGTGTTCGACAGTGCGGATCATGCCGCCAATTTATTTTCCTTGGCGGAAACCGGAAATATATATACCAGGATCAACAACCCCACCAATGATATATTGGAACAACGCTTAGCTGCTCTGGAAGGCGGTATTGCCTCTGTGGTCACTTCCTCGGGTACGGCGGCGACCGCTACAGCACTTTTGGTGTTGTTGAAGGCGGGGGATCATATTGTGGCTTCCAATAGCTTGTACGGCGGAACCTACAATCTGTTGAGCGTTACCCTGCCCCGTTTGGGAATTACCACCACCTTTGTAGATCCTTCCGACCCCTCAAATTTTAGCAAGGCCGTTCAGGACAACACCAGGGCCTTTTTTGTGGAAGCGTTGGGAAATCCGAAACTGGATGTGCTGGACCTCAAGGCAATTTCCACGGAAGCCGTAATAGCAGAAGTTCCCTTTATAGTGGACAATACGGTGGCCAGCCCGGCACTTTTGAACCCTATAGCCCATGGCGCCAATATTGTGATACATTCGCTTACCAAGTACATCAATGGGAACGGAACGGCCCTAGGTGGAGCGGTCATTGATGCAGGCACCTTTAATTGGGCCAATGGAAAGTTCCCGGAGTTTACGGAACCCTCCCCTGGGTATCATGGGCTAGTGTACCACGAAGCCCTGGGCCCTGCGGCCTTTATTGCCAAGGTACGGATAGAAGGTCTACGGGACTATGGTGCATGTCTTAGTCCGTTCAATACCTTCCAAATTATACAAGGTCTGGAAACTTTGGAGGTACGGATGAAAAGGCACAGCGAGAACGCCCTGGAACTGGCAAAATGGTTACAGACCAAGGAGGAAGTGACCTGGGTAAATTACCCGGGACTGGAATCCAGTAAATATAATGCCCTGGCCAAGAAGTATCTGCCCCATGGGCAAAGCAGCCTGGTGACCTTTGGAGTGAAAGGCGGTTTTGAATCGGCCAAAAAAATCGCGGATGAAACCAAGATATTCTCGCTCCTGGCCAATATAGGCGATACCAAATCCTTGATTATCCATCCGGCCAGCACCACCCACCAGCAACTGGATGAGGCGGCTCAAGAGTCTACCGGAGTTACACAGGATCTGATACGTTTGTCCGTAGGGCTGGAGAACTTGGATGATTTAAAGGCCGATCTGGAACAGGCTTTTGCCTTAATTGATAAATCCGTACTGGCCTAAGCCAGTGCCACACCCGTACGTGAGGTACGGAATTTTTATGACCGTTTTGAGGAATCTATGCTACATCATATACATATAGAAAACTATACCACGGTAAGCGGGGTCTCACAAGAAATTTCGTTGTCCTACCAACTATTTGGGAAGCCACTTCACTCTGCCCCTATTGTTTTGGTGAACCATGCGCTTACCGGAAACTCCGATGTTACCGGAAAAACCGGTTGGTGGTCTTCCCTAGTGGGCGACGGGAAGTGTATCGATACCAAAAAATATACGGTTTTGGCTTTTAATATACCTGGGAATGGCTATGATAGTTTCGTCATAGAAAACTACAAGGATTTTGTGGCCCAAGATATTGCCAAAATCTTTTTACAGGGCTTAAAGGAACTGGAGATCGAAAGGCTGTTCGCCGTAATCGGGGGATCTCTTGGGGGAGGAATTGCCTGGGAGATGGCTGCCCTGAACCCTAATTTGATCCAACATTTGATTCCTGTGGCCTCAGACTGGAAATCCACGGATTGGCTGATTGCCAACTGTCAGATCCAGGAACAGTTTTTGACAAACTCCAAGCAGCCCGTGCATGACGCCCGTATGCACGCTATGCTTTGCTATAGGACACCAGAATCGTTCAAGGAACGTTTTCAGCGTACCACAAACGAGGAACTTCAGGTTTTCAATGTAGAAAGTTGGCTTTTGCACCACGGAGAAAAGCTGCAGGAGCGCTTTCAGTTATCTGCCTATAAGCTAATGAACCAGCTGCTAAAGACCATTGATGTTAGCAGACAGGGAGAACAAGCGTTCAACCAATTGCAACAGAGCAATACCAATATTCACATTGTAGGCGTGGATTCGGACCTTTTTTTTACAGCCAAAGAGAACAAAGAAACCTTTAAGCGATTGGCACAGGCCAATAGCAATGTTACTTATGGGGAGATTCAATCCTTACATGGTCACGACGCTTTTTTGATCGAGTTTGAACAGATGCAGAACCTCCTCAAAGGCATTTTTGATCAAAATGGGAAGACCCAGCGCGTCAAAGTCTTGAAATTTGGAGGAAAGTCACTCTCCAACGGCGAGGGAATAGAGCGGGTATTAAAAATAATCTCGGATAAGGTAGGAAAGGGAGAAAAAATTGTGGTGGTCCTGTCGGCCAGGGAAAATGCAACGGACCAATTGGAATCCATATTGGAACAAGCAGCACAGGGAGCCAACTATCGAGCAGATTTTGAGGTCTTTGAAAAGTACCAGAAACACTCCTTTAAAAATGTGAACCTTTCCAAAGAGTTTGCTGCATTGGCCAAGCTACTTGAAGGGGTGGCCCTTTTAGGGGATTACAGTTCCAAAATTAAGGATCAGGTACTGGCGTATGGCGAATTAATCTCGGCCAAGCTGATAACCAAATTATTGATAGGAAAGGGGATAAAGGCCCAGTCCATAGACGCGAGGAACCTACTAAAAACAGATACCACCTTTGGGGACGCCCAAGTTTTGGAAGCGCTCTCCAAGGAAAATATAGTGACCGCTTTTTCCAAACTGGATACAGACTGCGTACCTATTGTTACGGGCTTCATCGCCTCCAACAGAAATAATGAGACCACCACACTGGGTAGGAATGGAAGCAATTATACGGCGGCCCTGGTCGCTAATTTTTTGGATGCGGAAGAACTACAGAATTACACGCATGTAGATGGTATTTTTACGGCCAATCCCGAGTTGGTGTCCGAGGCTCGACGTATTTCGGAACTGTCCTATAGCGAGGCCAATGAACTGGCCACCTTTGGGGCTAACATTTTGCATGCAAAAACGATTATTCCCTTGATCGAAAAAAATATCCCGCTCCGTATCCTCAATACCTTTAATGATGATAATGAGGGTACCTTGATCAGTGCCAAATCAAACAAGGAAGGCATCAAATCCTTGTCGGTCATAGACCATATGGCCCTCATCAACTTGGAGGGCAGGGGCCTTTTGGGAAAGGTTGGGGTAGATGCACGCATCTTTAAGGTGTTGGGCAGAAACAATATTAATGTGGGCATTATTTCCCAGGGATCCTCCGAAAGGGGAATAGGTTTGGTGGTCGATGCAGACAAGGCCGAAAAGGGGAGGGCGGAGCTGGAGTCGGAATTCGAAAATGACTTCCGCACCAAGGACATCAATAACATTACCGTGGTAGAGGATGTTTCGGTCATTTCCATCGTGGGCCAGGATTTGAGTACTTTCCACAAGCCCTACAATACCTTGATAAAAAATCATGTCGTACCCTTGCTGTTCAACAATACGGTTTCGGGGAAGAACGTGAGCCTGGTCGTAAGGAAGGCCGATTTGCACAAAGCGTTGAACGTAATGCATGGACAGATCTTTGGCATTACAAAAAAAGTGAACCTTGCCATTTTTGGGCACGGAAACGTGGGGGGGACCCTACTGGATCAAATTCTGAAATCTTCTGATACCATAGACAGGCGTAAGGGTATTCATCTGAACGTTTTTGCCCTTGCAAACTCCAAAAAGGTGCTTTTGAACAAAGATGGGATAGGCACCAATTGGAAAACGAAGGTGCAGAAAGAGGGTGTTCCATACACCGTTGAGGATGTTTTTGCTTATGCCAGGACACATCATTTGGAAAATTTGATAGCCGTTGATAATACGGCTAGCGAGGATTTTGTTGCCCGCTATTTTGATTTCGCGGAAAACGGTTTTGACCTGGTGTCTTCCAATAAAATTGCCAATACCCTACGGTACGACTACTACCGATTGCTCAGGGAAGAATTGTCCAAAAGTCAAAAACAATATCTATACGAAACCAATGTGGGGGCGGGACTACCGTTGATTGATACCATAAAACTATTGCATTTGTCCGGCGAGAACATCACCCGAATCAAGGGGGTGTTCTCAGGATCTTTGAGCTACATATTCAATACCTTTTCCGAGATGGATGTCCCCTTTTCCCTTGTCCTTAAGGAGGCCATGAAAAAGGGTTTCACCGAACCAGATCCCAGAGAGGACCTCTCGGGCAATGACGTAGGTAGAAAACTGCTGATCTTGGCCAGGGAGTTGGATTTGAAAAACGAATTTTCGGATATCGAGGTACAAAATCTGATTCCCGAAATATTGCGTAAAGGCGAGGTGACCGATTTCCTTGGCAATTTAAATGTTTTGGATGATACCTTCAATGAAATTAAACGCCTGCAGAAACCAAAACATGTGCTGCGTTATGTGGGAGATCTATATGGGGACCTGCAGCAGGAAAAAGGGATTTTGGAGGTTAAATTGATCTCTGTGCCCAGCCAAAGTGCTCTGGGACAGGTAAAGGGATCGGATTCTATCATTGAAATCTATACAGAGTCCTATGGCGAGCACCCTTTGGTGATACAAGGGGCCGGAGCTGGTGCCGCCGTAACGGCGCGAGGCGTTTTTGGGGATATCTTACGGATTGCGGAAAAAAGTTAAGTATGAAAAAGAGACGTGAATTTGAAACAGAGGCGGTAAGAACACAGTTAGGGCGTTCCCAATATTTGGAACATTCAAGTCCAATGTATCTCACATCGAGTTTTGTTTTTGAGGATGCCGAGGATATGAGGGCCTCTTTTGCCGAAGAAAAGGATCGAAATATTTATTCCCGATATTCCAACCCCAATTCTTCCGAATTTATTGATAAGGTCTGTAAAATGGAAGGTGCGGAGGACGGATTTGCATTTGCTTCCGGAATGGCGGCCGTTTTTTCGACCTTTGCCGCTTTGTTGGAGCATGGGGACCATATCCTCTCAGCGCGCAGTATTTTTGGGTCTACCCACACTTTGTTTACCCAATTTTTTCCCAAATGGAACATAGGTACCAGCTATTTTAAACTCGATGAGCTAGATGAAATAGAAAACCTGATCACGCCCAATACCAAGCTTATCTATGCCGAATCACCTACCAATCCGGGAGTCGACATCTTGGATCTGGAAGCCTTGGGCGCTATTGCCAAGAAACACAATTTGATTTTCATCATAGACAACTGCTTTGCATCGCCTTATTTGCAACAGCCCATCGCCTTCGGGGCCGACCTGGTGATACATTCCGGCACAAAGCTCATGGACGGTCAAGGTAGGGTGCTGGCAGGAATCACCGTGGGGAACGGGGAACTCATAGACAAGATCTACCGCTTTTCAAGAATAACGGGACCGTCTTTGTCCCCCTTTAACGCTTGGGTTTTGTCCAAAAGCCTGGAGACCCTTGGAGTTCGAGTGGATCGACATTGTGAGAATGCCCTTAAGGTGGCAGAGTTCCTGGAACAACATCCCAGGATAGACTGGGTGAAATACCCTTTTTTACCATCGCACCCCCAATACGAGCTGGCAAAAAAACAAATGAAGGCGGGTGGATGTGTTGTGGCCTTTGAGGTAAAGGGCGGGTTGGGGGCCGGCCAGCGGTTTTTTGATTCCGTAAAAATGATGTCACTTTCGGCCAATCTAGGCGATTCCAGGAGCATCGTCACCCATCCTGCGTCTACTACCCATAGCAAATTATCGTCAGAAGAAAGGGCTCTTGTGGGCATATCGGATGGAATGATCCGGGTGTCCGTGGGACTGGAGCATGTTAATGATATCATTGCTGATATCGCGCAGGCCCTAGAATAGGGGGATTTGTATAATTTAGTAAAAGGTGATATATTTACATAAGCACTTATATAAGCAGTTATGAATGATACTCTGAAAACCTTGGCCGAACTGGGCTTGGGCTCCCGTCTAAATAGACTAAGCGGACAGCTTATGAAGGAAATACAATTGGTATACGCGGCCAAGGGCATCGATTTTGACCCCTACCTTTTCCCCATTTTCAAGATCATAATCGATTCGGAAATGGTCACTACATCGCATATACAAGGAGGATTACGGTATTCACAACCGGCAATTACCCAGGCATTGCAGAAGTTAATGCAAAAAGATTTGGTTGCCTTTAAGTCCGATCGCACGGACAAACGCAAAAAGTTGTACTACCTCACTGAGAGGGGAAAGGAAGTACACCAAAAGATGCTTCCCCTATGGAAAGCTATGGACACCCAGGTAAAGGAACTTACCCATTTTCCTTCCAGTAGTCTATTGGATCACATATCCCAATTGGAAGCCAGCTTGGCGGAAAGGGAACTTAGTAAAAGGATACTTGAAAATATTAAGGAATAAATTGTACCGAGATGAAAAACGTGGAAATTATACCTTTTGAATCGCGATATGCCAAAGACTTTGCCCGCCTTAATGTGGAATGGTTGGAAAAGTACTTTGAAGTGGAACCCCATGATGCAGAACTCCTGGAAGCCTGTGAGGAGAATATTATAGCCCCGGGAGGGCATATTTTCTTTGCAAGGGTGGGCCAGGAAATTGCAGGGACTTTTTCCCTGATCAGGGCAGGGGAAAACATCTATGAATTGGGAAAAATGGCGGTGTCGCCTAAATTTCAGGGCCATAAGATAGGTCAGGGCCTCATGCAGTTCTGCATTGATTTCTCTCGTGAGCAACAATGGGAAAAACTCATTCTCTACTCCAATACCTTTCTGGAGAATGCTATCTACATTTACAGAAAGTATGGTTTCAGGGAAATTGTGTCGGAAGAAAATCCGCCCTATGAAAGGAGCAACATCAAAATGGAACTCATTTTGTAACAAATAGGTGGATCTTGCGGCTTTACCCAGGCTCTCTGCTCTGCCTTTTATTCGATTTTGTCTATATTCGTAGCATGCTCTCCAAGAAGACAAAATATGGACTTAAGGCACTGACTTTTTTAGCGAATCAGAAAAATAAGGAACCCGTGCAAATTGCCGAAATTGCGAGGCACGAAAATATTTCCCAAAAGTTTCTGGAAAGTATTTTGCTCACCCTCAGAAGAACGGGATTTCTCGGGTCAAAAAAAGGGAAGGGCGGTGGCTACTATTTGATCAAAGAGCCTTCGGAAATACTCATGACCGCCGTAATACGGGTGCTGGAAGGCCCTATTGCCATGGTGCCCTGTGTAAGCCTCAATTTTTACGAAAAGTGCGACGATTGTCCGGATGAGGACAGCTGCTCGGTGCACAAGCTAATGTTACAAGTCAGGGACAGTGTGCTAGAGGTATACCGGAATAATACCCTGGCCGATATTATTGTCTAATTCGAAATTCCCAAAAAACAGCTAGGATTACTCCATTTTTGATAGGAATTGGTCCTGTAAGCCATTAATCTATTAAAACGATAGGATAAACGTAATATTAATGCTTTTTTAACGTCTACTAAGAATAATAATACTATTTTTGTTTACCCTATTAAATCTATAGGATAAAAAAATATAAGTTTATTTTCATGATTGCAGACCAATTTGTTTTAAACAGAAGAACCGAAAAAAGCAGCTATAGTGTTGACAGGAAATCGGATAAACCCAAGAGGAGTATAGCAAAATCCATTAGCTGGAGAATCATAGGAACATTGGATACCATTGTAATTTCCTGGATTGTCACCGGCACTCTGGCCGTTGCCTTTTCCATTGGGATCGTGGAGCTTTTTACAAAGATGGCCCTGTACTTTTTTCACGAACGGATTTGGAATACCATCAGCTGGGGCAGATAGGAGCAAAATATTTAACCTTCTTAGGAAACAATGAAATGGGTTTTACTGAAAAACAAATCAAGGAACTAAACATACAGTTTACCGGCTTTACTCCCGAAGAGATTATCTCTTGGGCAATTGAAAACGGACAGGCTCCACTGGTTACTACCAATTTTAGACCTTATGAGGTTGCCATACTCCATGCTGTCACCGCAGTACAACGGGATATTCCGGTTATTTGGGCGGATACGGGCTACAATACACCGAATACCTACCGGCATGCCGAGGAACTCATTTCAAGATTAGCACTTAATGTTAAATTATATGTACCCCAACAAACTGCCGCCCATCGCGACGTTGTAATGGGTATTCCAGGTATAGATGACCCAAATCATGCAAAGTTCACGGAGCAGGTAAAACTGGAACCTTTTAAAAGGGCCATGGCCGAACACCAACCCGATGTATGGTTTACCAATTTAAGGAAGGGACAGACCGAGCTAAGGAATACCCTGGATATTTTGAGTTTGAGCAAGGATGGGGTACTTAAAGTGAGCCCTTTCTACCATTGGAACGATGTACAATTGGATGTATATCTGGAGGAACGGAATTTGCCCAATGAACATAAATATTTTGACCCCACCAAAGTTCTCGAAAACAGGGAATGTGGATTACATACTTAAAAAAATGAGTGTAAATACATTAACGCCCGAATGGGAAACGGAAACAAGGCAGGATGCCTTACCGATACTAAGGACAAACGCCTTGGAAAATGAGGCCATATATATAATGAGGGAGGTAGCTTCGCAGTTTGAAAAACCTGTGCTGTTGTTCTCGGGTGGCAAGGATTCCATTACCCTGGTCCGCCTGGCGCAAAAGGCATTTTATCCCGCCAAGATTCCTTTTCCCTTAATGCATATAGATACGGGTCATAATTTTCCCGAAACAATGGCCTTCCGCGACAAGCTGGTAGAAGAATTGGGTGTGGAACTGATCGTGCGTAAAGTGCAGGATTCCATAGACCAAGGCAAGGTAGTGGAAGAAACTGGAAAATATGCCAGTCGCAACAGCTTACAAACCACTACGCTTTTGGACGCCATAGAGGAATTCAAGTTCGATGCCTGTATTGGAGGGGCCCGTAGGGATGAGGAAAAAGCAAGGGCCAAGGAACGTATTTTTTCGGTTCGGGACGATTTTGGGCAGTGGGACGAAAAAAACCAACGACCAGAACTGTTCGATATGCTCAACGGGAACATTGAAATTGGACAAAACGTCCGTGTTTTCCCTATAAGCAATTGGACAGAATTGGATGTTTGGAGTTATATCCAAAAAGAAAGGATAGAGATTCCATCCATATACTTTGCACATCCGCGTAACATCTTTGTTCGCGATGGTCTTATTTGGTCAGCGGCCGATGCCGTTGTTTTTAGGGCCGAAGATGAACCCGTAGAGGAGCGAATGGTCCGTTTCAGAACGGTAGGGGATATGTCGTGTACCGCTGCGGTACTATCGCATGCCGATACTATAGATAAGGTGGTGGCCGAAATTAGGGCATCCAAAATCTCCGAACGGGGAGCGCGGATCGATGACAAAAGATCCGAAGCTGCAATGGAAAAACGCAAGCAGCAAGGATATTTCTAAAACAGTATAGAGTAACTAAGGTTGAAGTTGGCAAGCCAATTTCCGTCAGGAGGGCGGCCAGCACCAAATAAGAAGAAAAATGGAAGTACTAAAGATAGCGACGGCAGGGAGTGTGGACGATGGCAAGAGTACCTTAATAGGGAGGTTGCTCTACGATACCAAGTCACTTACCGACGATAAGTTGGAAGCCATCAAGAAAAGCAGTGAGCAACGAGGCTATGATTACCTCGATTTCTCCTTGGCTACCGATGGCCTTGTGGCAGAAAGGGAACAGGGTATTACGATAGACGTGGCCCATATTTATTTTTCTACCCCCAACAAAAGCTATATTATTGCCGATACCCCGGGACATGTTGAATATACCAGGAATATGGTTACCGGAGCTTCCACTTCCCAGGCCGCCATCATCTTGATCGATGCCCGGAAAGGGGTCATAGAACAAACCTACCGGCACTTTTTCATCAACAATCTATTGCGGATCAAAAACGTGATCGTGGCCGTGAACAAAATGGACCTGGTAGACTATTCAGAGGCGGCCTTTGAGGCTATTAAGCGCGATTTTGAGGCATTGAACCTTAAAAGCACCTATGCAGAACAGCGCGTGAGTTATATTCCGGTCAGTGCTTTAAATGGGGACAACGTCGCAGCAAAGACCGATGCCATGCCATGGTACAACGGAGATACCCTTTTGGAACATTTGGAGCATTTGGAAGCGGCCGACGTGTATGAAGGGGGGCAGGTTCGGTTCCCTATACAGACCGTAATACGACCCAAAACAGAGGAATATCACGATTTTCGGGGATATGCCGGTAAGGTCTACGGAGGAAGCCTACAGGTAGGCGATTCCGTTACCGTGCTCCCGTCCCTTATCCAATCCAGGATAAAGGAAATCTACTTTTTTGATCAGACCTACCAGGAGGCGGTGGCAGGAAGCTCCGTCAATATTACCCTGGAGGACGATATCAATATCGCAAGGGGGGATATGTTGGTAAAGACCGACGAACTTCCCAAAATTGAGAAAGAAATCCGGGCAACCGTGTGTTGGATGGACAACAAACAATTGCAGCCGGGAACAAAATATATTGTACAACATAGCACCAACAAGGTATTGTCCAAAATTGATACCATAGAAAGTGTAATGACCACGGATTTTTCCGGACAAATAGAAGCCAATGGTAAATTGGCGCTCAACGAAATCGGTGAAGTACGGATAAAATTGAGCAAGCCCATTTATTACGATGCCTATAAGGACAACAAGTATAATGGTGCCTTTATTTTATTGGATGCCCATACCAACGCAACAGCAGCGGTAGGTTTTATCAATTAAAAGGAGGATCATCCGCATAATGGTGGAGGTGTTTAAGTTAATATCCTACTAAATCCATAGGAGAAATAAATAAAATAGGACAAATGCAAAGTTTTAGAACAGAATTGGAAAACCCGACAGTAGAAAAAGATATCATTGAATTGGAGGCCAAGATCCGTCAGTTCAAGGAGGGCAAACTAGACGAGGAAAAATTCCGAAGCCTGCGTTTGGCCAGAGGTGTTTACGGTCAGCGTCAAGAGGGGGTGCAAATGATCCGAATCAAATTACCCTATGGAAAGGTGACCTCCGATCAGTTAAGGCGTATCTGCGATGTGTCCGATGAATATTCCACCGGGCGCTTGCACATCACCACCCGTCAGGATATACAGATCCATTATGTGGATTTGGAAAGGACCCCCGAACTTTGGGCACAATTGGAACAGGACGATATTACCCTACGCGAGGCCTGTGGAAACACGGTCCGTAATGTCACCGCTAGTGAAACGGCAGGGATAGATGCGGATGAACCCTTTGATGTGTCACCCTATGCCCATGCGCTGTTCCAGTATTTTTTACGGAATCCCATCAGTCAGGAAATGGGAAGGAAATTTAAGGTTTCCTTTTCCGCCAGTGAGGCCGATACCGGATTGTCCTATATGCACGATTTGGGTTTTATTGCCAAAATAAAAAATGGTGTTCGTGGATTTAAGGTCATGCTTGCCGGTGGTTTGGGATCGCAACCAAGGCACGCCGATGTACTTTACGATTTTTTACCTTCGGACAAAATCATTCCGTTGATGGATGGTGTTGTACGCGTGTTCGATAGCTATGGGGAACGCAAGAGCAGGGCCAAGGCCCGTATGAAATTTTTGGTGCGGGACGTGGGCCTGGAGGGCTTCAAAAACTTACTGGAAGAGGTACGGCCTGCCGTACCCTATACTTCCTATCCCATAGATGCAGATGCCTACCCTAAGGCGATAGTGGCCGAAAGTGCCGTGCCTAAGGTGAACATTCAGGACAAGGAAGCCTTTGAGGCATGGAAGTCCACCAATTTGGTTCCTCAGAAGCAAGAGGGATACGTGGCCATCGGCATCAAGGTGTTGCTGGGTGATTTCTACACGGATAAGGCACGACTTTTAGCCGACCTGGTAGCCAAGTACGCCGCGAGCGAGTTTCGATTATCGCTCAGGCAAAATATATTGATTCCCTATGTGAAGGAGGACCTAGTGCCTTTTTTCTACACGGAACTGGAAAAGTTGGGTTTTGTTGAAAAGGGATATAATAAAGCCTTGGATATAACCGCCTGTCCTGGAACGGATACCTGTAATTTGGGTATAGCAAGCAGTACGGGGATTGCCGAGGAGTTGGAAAGGGTCATAAAAACGGAATACCCGCAATACATTGCCAATGAGGATGTGGTCATCAAGATCAGCGGTTGTATGAACGCCTGTGGGCAGCACAATATGGCCAACATTGGCTTTCAGGGGATGTCCATACGAACAAAGGACAAATTGGTCGCCCCGGCACTTCAGGTGCTTTTGGGTGGTGGCAATTTTGGGAACGGAGAGGGACGCTTTGCGGATAAAGTCATTAAGGTGCCCAGTAAAAGGGGACCAGAGGCCCTTCGTCTTATACTGAACGATTTTGAAGCGCACGGCAAGGGAGCAAAATTTGTGGACTATTATGCGGAAAAGGGAGAGCATTATTTCTACGACTTTCTTAAACCGCTATCGAATATAGAACGTTTGACCCAAGAAGATTTTATCGATTGGGGAAATACCAAGAGATATGAAAAGGCCATAGGAATAGGGGAATGTGCCGGAGTGGTCATTGATTTGATCGCGACGCTGCTGTTCGAGAGCGAAGAAAAGATCCAAAATGCCCAGTCCGCATTTGAAGAGGGAAAATGGGCTGCCAGCATCTACCATTCCTACGCTTCCATGGTAAATTCTGCCAAGGCGCTGTTGACCGCAGAAAATAAAAAGACAAATACCCATGTGGGCATTATCAAGAGCTTCGATGAAGTGTTTGTGGCCCCTGGAAATATAGACCTTAGGGGTTCTTTTGAGACCCTGGCGCTTCAATTGAATAAAAACAAGCCCACCGAAGCTTTTGCGAAAAACTATCTATTGGATGCAAAACGCTTTTTGGAGAAAGTGGAAGCCTATAGAAAATTGGAATTGGAACATGCGTAACGAACAAAAACTTACCGTTGTAGGTGCAGGTCCAGGAGATGTGGAACTGATCACGCTTAAGGCTGTAAAGACCTTGGGTAATGCCGATGTGGTCCTTTATGATGCCTTGGTAGATCCCACCCTCCTGCAGTATGCTCCTTTGGCCGAACATATTTTTGTGGGCAAGCGAAAAGGGTGTTATGCCTATCAGCAGGAGCAGATCAATGAACTGATCGTGAGTCGGGCCAAGACCCACGGACATGTGGTACGTTTAAAGGGAGGAGACCCCTTTGTTTTTGGAAGGGGCGCTGAAGAAATGGAATATGCCGCAAAACATGGAATCTCCGTGGCAATGGTTCCGGGGCTGTCTTCCGCCGTGTCTGTTCCTGCCTTGCAAGATATTCCGGTGACCAAAAGAGGTGCAACAGAAAGTTTTTGGGTCATTACCGGAACTACGAAGAATCACAAATTGTCACAGGATGTGGCCTTGGCCGCCAAATCCAACGCCACGGTGGTTATTTTAATGGGCATGGGTAAATTATCCAAAATTGTGGAACTCTTCAGGCAGGAAGGGAAATCGGAAATGCCCATTGCCATTATCCAAAATGGCACCCAGAAAAATGAAAAAGTGGGTGTGGCAACCGTTGGGACCATAGAGGCCGAAGTGGCAAAACAACAGCTCAGCAATCCGGCCATCATTGTTATTGGCGAGGTTGTTAGGCATAGGGCTGCCCTAAAAGATATTGCCTACGGATATAAGGCAAAACAAATACGTGTGGAAAGTAAAAACAGCGCCCATAAAACCGTATTGGGATAGGCGACAAATAAGATAAAGTAAATCGATTAGAGATGATAAAAACGGATATTTTGATAATAGGTGCGGGTCCTACAGGGCTCTTCACGGTGTTTGAGGCGGGATTGCTAAAATTAAAAACACATCTAATAGACGCTTTGCCACAACCAGGCGGGCAGTGTTCCGAAATCTATCCCAAGAAACCCATATATGATATTCCGGCCTTTCCCGAAATATTGGCGGGCGATCTGGTGAACAATCTGATGGAACAAATAAAGCCCTTTGAACCTGGATTTACCTTGGGCGAACGGGCCGAAACCTTGGACAAGTTGGAAGACGGCTCCTTTATCGTTACTACGAACAAAGGTACAAGGCACCACGCGCCCGTTGTAGTGGTTGCTGGGGGCTTGGGTTCCTTTGAACCCAGAAAACCGCCCATTTCAAATATCAAGGACTTTGAGGACAAAGGCGTGGCCTATATCGTTAAAGATCCGGAGGTCTATAGAAATAAAAAAGTAGTTATCGCCGGGGGTGGGGATTCAGCATTGGACTGGGCCATTTTCCTTGCCGATGTAGCTGCCGAGGTTTCCCTGGTGCACAGGCGAAACGAGTTTCGTGGGGCCCTGGATTCCGTGGAAAAAGCATCGGAACTGGCCAAACTTGGAAAAATCCAATTGTTTACGGAGGCCGAGGTAACTGAACTGCACGGTAAGGACCATTTGGAGGCGGTTGTTGTTAAGCACAATGATGTCAAAAAAGGACAGACCTATCTGGAAGTGGATAATTTTATCCCCTTGTTTGGTCTTTCCCCAAAATTGGGACCCATAGGGGACTGGGGTTTTGAAATAGAAAAAAACGCCATTAAAGTAAACAACGCCTATGACTATCAGACCAATATCCCCGGGGTCTATGCCATTGGGGATGTAAATACCTATCCTGGAAAACTAAAATTGATCCTATCCGGTTTCCACGAGGCGGCGGTTATGTGCCAGAGCGCTTATCAACGGATCCATCCGGGCAAGCGGTATGTTATGAAATACACCACCGTTGGAGGGGTAGAAGGATTTGATGGCTCCAAGAAAGAAGCAAAAAAAGAAGTGGTGCAAAGTATTTTGGTGTAAGAGTACCACATTATGTAGATTAGCTATGGACCCTTCTTCCCTAAACGGCAGAAGGGTTCTTTTTTTGGAATAGGAGATCCAAAAAAATTGGACTTTCCTTGTTTTTAAAGGAACTGTGCTGTTTCTTTGCACTCAGTTCATTTCAAAATTGAAAACGTTATCAAGAAAGGTGGAGGGAATAGACCCGTTGAAGCCTTAGCAACCCTTTTTCACAAACCCATTTGGATAAAGAAGGTGCTACATTCTATCCCAACCGATTTGGGAATAGATAACAAAAAGCAAGACGTTCCGGTCTTGACCTTTCCCTTACTTGATACCCTATGAATACCAGTTCACCACATTGCTTGCGGAGGGGGCATTTTTATGATGTTTTCCCTTGCAAAATGAGGGAATGGAGCATGCATGGGATTATCGCTAATACAAAAAACAGCATGGATACGATACAAAGCATATTGGAAAACCGAATTTTAGTCTTGGACGGCGCTATGGGCACCATGCTGCAGCGCTATAAATTCACTGAGGACGATTTTCGCGGTGAACGCTTTGCGGATTGGCCGCACCCCTTACAGGGCAATAACGACCTGTTGTCCCTGACACAACCCCATGCGATTGCCGCCGTACACCGGAAATACTTTGAGGTGGGCGCGGACATTGTGGAGACCAATACCTTTTCGGGCACGACCATAGCCATGGCCGATTATGGCATGGAGGAACTGGTCTACGAACTCAATTATGAATCGGCCAGGATAGCCCGGGAGGTCGCTGACGACTTCACGGCCCGGGAACCTCATAAACCACGCTTTGTTGCCGGAAGTATTGGCCCTACCAACAAGACGGCCAGCATGTCCCCCGATGTGAACGATCCGGGTTTCAGGGCCATTTCCTTTGAGGAATTAAAAACGGCCTACAAACAGCAGGTGGAGGCCTTGCTCGATGGCGGCGCCCACATTTTGTTGGTAGAGACCATTTTTGACACCCTAAACGCCAAGGCGGCCCTATTTGCTATAGAAGAAGTCAAGGAAGCACGAGCCATTCAAGTACCCGTGATGATCAGTGGTACCATCACGGATGCCTCAGGGAGAACCCTGTCCGGACAGACCGCTGAGGCCTTCTTAATTTCCATTTCCCATATCCCCATGTTATCGGTAGGGTTTAATTGTGCCTTAGGGGCCAGCCAACTCGTACCGCATTTGGAAGTGTTATCGGTGAAGACGGGAAATGCCGTCTCTGCCCATCCCAATGCAGGATTGCCGAATGCCTTTGGAGCCTATGACGAGACACCCGAGCAAATGGCAGATCAAATACGGGAATATGTAGAAAAAAGTTTGGTCAACATTGTGGGGGGGTGTTGTGGCACGACACCGGAGCACATTAAGGCCATTGCAGATTTGGTGAAGGAATACGAACCTAGGCGGATGAAGATTCCGGTACAGGGAAATGCCGTACAATAGTGTGACAATGAACGAGATCCAAGAAAAATATCTAAAGCTTTCAGGCCTGGAACCCCTGGTCATTACCCCGGAAAGCAATTTCATAAACGTGGGGGAGCGCACCAATGTGGCCGGATCCAAGAAATTTCTGCGCCTGATCAAAGAGCGCAAATTTGAGGAGGCGCTGGATATTGCCCGTAACCAGGTGGAAGGGGGAGCCCAGATTATAGATATCAATATGGATGACGGCCTTATCGATGGCAAGGAGGCCATGGTAAAATTCCTGAACCTTGTAGTAGCCGAGCCGGATATTGCGCGGGTGCCCATTATGATCGATAGCTCCAAATGGGAGATTATCGAGGCCGGACTCCAAGTGGTACAGGGGAAATGTGTGGTAAACTCCATCAGCTTAAAAGAGGGAGAGGCCGAATTTATAGCACATGCCCAACGTATTAAACGCTATGGAGCGGCCGTAATCGTCATGGCATTTGATGAGGTGGGGCAGGCAGACAATTACCAAAGACGGATAGAAATTTCCCAACGTTCCTACGATATACTGGTAAACCGCGTGAATTTCCCTCCCGAGGACATCATTTTTGACCTCAATATCTTTCCGGTGGCCACTGGAATGGAGGAACACAAACGCAACGCGGTAGACTTCATCGAAGCCACCAAATGGGTGCGCGAAAACCTGCCCCACTGCAGTGTAAGTGGCGGGGTAAGCAACGTTTCCTTTTCTTTCCGGGGGAACAATCCGGTTCGGGAGGCCATGCACTCGGTATTTCTATATCATGCCATAAAAGCGGGAATGAACATAGGGATTGTTAACCCAAACCTGTTGGAGGTCTATGATGATATTCCGAAAAATCTCTTGGAACGTGTAGAGGATGTCATTCTCAACCGTAGAGACGATGCCACCGAACGCCTTCTGGATTTTGCCGAAACTGTAGTAGGCACGGCAAAGGAAGGCAAGGTAGACTTGTCTTGGCGCGAGGAACCCTTGCAAAATCGTATCACACGGGCTTTGGTAAAGGGGATAGACCAATATATTGTGGAGGATGTGGAGGCGGCACGGCAAAGCGTTACCAGGCCTATAGAAGTGATAGAAGGACATTTGATGACGGGTATGAACGTGGTGGGTGATCTGTTCGGAAGCGGAAAAATGTTTCTGCCACAGGTGGTGAAATCGGCCCGTGTGATGAAGAAGGCCGTGGCCTATCTGCTTCCCTATATCGAAGCTGGGAAGGATGGGATTTCCCAAGCCGCAGGTAAGATCTTAATGGCCACAGTAAAAGGGGATGTTCATGATATCGGAAAAAATATTGTCAGTGTGGTCCTGGCCTGTAACAATTATGAGATTGTGGATTTGGGCGTTATGGTACCTCCTGAAAAAATTATCAATGCGGCCAAGGAGGAAAAGGTAGATATCATTGGTCTAAGCGGATTGATTACCCCTTCCCTGGATGAAATGGTCTTTTTGGCCAAGGAAATGGAACGGCAAAATTTTAAGGTACCCCTGTTAATTGGAGGTGCCACCACGAGCAAGGCGCATACAGCGGTAAAAATAGACCCGCAGTACAGTTCGGCCGTGGTACACGTAAACGATGCCTCACGAGCGGTAACCGTGGTGGGGGATCTGTTGCAAAAAGAGTCCTCCAACGCCTACAAGGAATCCCTTAAACTGGACTATGAAACCTTTAGGGACAAGTTTCTGAAGCGCACAAGGGCAAAAGAATACCTCACACTTGCGGAAGCACGTGACAATAGGTTGGCAATAGCTTGGGACCGTACCTCAATTGTGCCGCCAAAAAAACCGGGTATACACGTCATTGAGGACCAAGAGTTGGGAAAATTGGAAGATTTTATTGATTGGACCCCCTTTTTTAGAAGTTGGGACCTGCACGGCAAATATCCGGATATTCTTGAAGACAAGGTAGTGGGCAAGCAGGCCAGGGAACTTTTTTCGGATGCCCGGGAAATGTTGAAAAAGGTCATTGAAGAGAAGCAACTAACGGCCAAAGCAGTATTTGGGCTGTTCCCTGCCAACACCATGGACGTTGATGATATTGAAGTAAGCGCGAATGGAACAAAACATGTTTTTAGAACCTTGCGCCAGCAGCTCAAAAAAAGGGAAGGTGTCCCCAATTTGGCCCTGGCCGATTTTATAGCGCCAAAAGAAACTGGTATACAGGATTACCTGGGCTGTTTCTGTGTCACAGCCGGATTTGGAACGGCGGCATTGGCGGAGAAATTTGAAAAGGAATTGGACGATTACAGCGCCATTATGATCAAGGCCCTGGCCGATCGGTTAGCGGAGGCCTTCGCGGAGTATTTACATAAGGAAGTCCGCACCATGTATTGGGGTTACGCTTCCAGCGAGGAATTGAGCAATCAGGAGCTGATAGCGGAAGCCTACAAAGGTATACGTCCGGCACCAGGTTATCCGGCCTGCCCGGACCATCTGGAAAAATTGACCATCTGGGAGGTATTGGAGGTGGAGCAAAAAATTGGGGTAACCCTCACGGAAAGTCTGGCCATGTGGCCTGCAGCCAGTGTGAGCGGCTATTATTTTGCAAATCCCGGGGCCAAGTATTTTGGCCTAGGCAAGATCAAGGAAGACCAGGTTGCGGACTTTGCCGAAAGAAAGGAAATACCCATGGAAAAGGCCAAACAATGGTTGGCCCCAAACATAGCGGAAGACTGATTTGCGTTAGGGATTGAGGTACTGTTGGAGCTCTCCTCCGTAGCCGAAGGCGAAGGGGGAAGCGACTACCGAAAGCCCGCCCGAACGCATAAGAAAAGAAAAGGATACTGAACCAAGTAGCATATCGATGAAAGTAACGGAACATATAAAACAAGCCAAGGGAAAAACACTTTTTTCATTTGAGATCATCCCCCCGGTAAAGGGGAGAAGCATCCAAGAACTGTACAACAACATAGATCCTTTGATGGAGTTTAAACCTCCCTTTATTGATGTAACTACCTCCAGGGAGGAATATGTATACCTAGATCGGGATGGCCTTTTGGACAAAAAGCTCACTCGAATGCGCCCAGGTACCGTAGGGATTTGCGCTTCTATAAAGCACAAATACAACGTAGACACCATTCCCCATGTACTGTGCGGAGGTTTTACCAAGGAGGAGACCGAATACCTATTGGTAGACTGCCATTATTTGGGATTGGATAATGTAATGGCCTTGCGAGGGGATGCCATGAGGGAGGAAAAGTTCTTTGAACCCACACAGGGAGGCCACCCCTATGCCATAGACCTGGTGCGCCAGATCCACGATTTAAATTGCGGTACCTATCTCCACGAGGTGATAGAGACCGACGATTGTGCCGACTTTTGTATCGGTGTGGCCGGCTATCCGGAAAAACACCTGGAGGCTCCATCCTTAAAATCGGACTTGAAACGATTAAAGGAAAAGGTGGATGCAGGCGCCGAATACGTGGTGACCCAGATGTTCTTTGACAACCAGAAGTATTTTGATTTTGTGAAGGCTGCCAGGGAAATAGGTATCACAGTGCCCATTATTCCTGGAATAAAACCGATTGCCGTTAAGCGGCATTTGCAATTGTTGCCACAGGTCTTCCGCATAGACCTGCCCCAAGATCTGATAGATGCCGTAGATGCCTGTGATAACAACAAGGAAGTGCGCCAAGTAGGCATAGAATGGGCGGTTGAACAATCCAAGGAGCTCAAGGCAGCTGGTGTTCCGGTGCTGCATTACTACTCCATGGGAAAATCGGACAATATCAAGGCCATTGCCAAGGCCGTTTTCTAGGGGGTAGCTAAGCGAATTCAGCGGTTTTAAAAACATAAAACGGGCAAGGGTGTCCAGTTCTCGACCGATTGTTTATTTTTACACCCCATGAACGTGAAAATTCTCTTTGGCCTACTTTTTTCCTCTCTGCTGTGCTTTTCACAAGAAGAAAACCTTCCCAAAAAATTTACAGTGGATGCCAACCCGTTCTACGGTTCCATTCTCTTGCACAACCCGGATATCTCCCATCTGATCACGGAACATCCCAGCGGGATCATTCTGGCCTTCAATAGAAAGACCTATGGTTCCCAGGAATGGGAACAAACGTACAACTATCCCGATCTTGGTTTTTCCTTTGTATACCAGGACATGGACAATACGACCCTGGGCAAAAACTACGGGGTATACGCCCATTATAATTTTTATTTTTTTAGGCGCAAACTGCAATTCCGGATTGGACAAGGGCTGGCATACAACACCAATCCATATGACAAAAACCTCAATTTTAGGAACAATGCCTACGGCTCACATTTGTTGAGTTCTACCTTACTGATGTTCAATTATCACCGGGAGAACCTCTTCAAGGGCATCGGATTTAAGGCGGGCATCTCCGTAGTGCATTATTCCAATGCCAACTTTAAAGCGCCCAATACTTCCACGAACACCTTGGCTTTTAACGCCGGATTGGTGTACGACCTGGATGGCGGAAAGGAATTTGAATACCTTCCGAAGGCAGATAGGGAAACCGAAAAAATCAGGGAACCTTTGCGGTTTAACCTGGCCTTCAGGAGCGGAATCAACGAAAGTGATGTCATTGATTCCGGGAGGTTCCCATTCTATATTTTCTCGGCCTATGCCGATAAGCGTTTGGGAAGGGTAAGCGCCATACAGCTAGGGACCGACCTGTTTTTCTCCAATTTTTTAAAGGAATTGATACGCTTTCAGGCCATCGCATTTCCTGAACTGGCGGTAGCGGAGGACACGGATTTCAAAAGGGTCGGCCTGTTTTTGGGACACGAACTTTTTATCAACAGCATGTCCGTCATTACCCAATTGGGATACTATGTGTATTATCCATTTGATTTTGAAGGGCGGGTATACAATAGGATTGGCTTAAAGCGCTATTTTGGGGATCGGTGGTACGGCGCGATTACATTAAAATCGCACGGGGCCAAGGCCGAAGCCGTGGAATTTGGAATAGGGGTACGTCTATGAGAAAATGGTTTTTGACATATCTTGTGCTAACACTGGTCTCCTGTAACGGGGATGGTTTTTCTGACTGCTTCCAGAACGCTGGCGATACCGTCCGGGACGAGGTCACCGTACCCGCATTTACCGCGATTACAGTTTTCGAGAACGTACGTTTGGTCCTCAGGGATGGTGCCGAACAAAAGGTGGAAATAGAGACAGGGGAATTTTTACGGGATGAAGTATCTGCTGTGGTGGAAGGGGACAGACTCCTACTACGCGATGAAAACAATTGTAATTTTGTGCGGGAATTTGGACTCACTACGGTGTACGTGACCGCACCTGACATCACCGAAATTAGGAGCAATACCGGTTTTCCCATTGAAAGTGATGGAGTATTGGGTTACCCGAGCCTGACCTTGTTTTCCGAGAGTTTCACCAACCCTGAGGAGGAGACCACCGATGGCTCTTTTGAATTGGAAGTGGCCTCGGAAAATATAAGTATCACTACCAATGGCATTGCCTTTTTTGAGCTTGGGGGTACAGTAGAAAATCTCAATGTGTTTATCGCTGCGGGAGATTCCAGGATAGATGCGGAACGCCTGATCGCCCAGAACGTTACCTTGAACCATAGGGGTTCCAATGATATATTGATCTTTCCCGAACAAACTTTGAACGGGGTGATTCGGGGTACCGGAGATGTGGTAAGTTTTAATAGGCCGCCGGTGATCAATGTGGAGGAACTGTTTAACGGGCGATTGATTTTTAGGGATTAGGCCGCCCTTTTGTGACTCCGAGCGTGGTGATGCACCTTAAACATCATTGGCCATGGATTCCTAAGTGCGTAGGGGATTTACTCCAAGATCAATTATTTAGAATGAAGCCACTGCTTACATACTTGAAAGATCTTTTCGCCTCCCGCCGGATCGTAGGGGAAGATAGGCCCTTGCAAGGCTTGCTTCAGGCCGATACATTGCTCAGATCTTTGATTTCCGAAAAGAAGGTTCCAGGCTTGGCGATAACTGCCCTTAAACATGGGCAGACTGTGTTTCAGCAAGGTTATGGACATACCGATTTGGACAGGGGAAGCCCGGTAGACCCACGGAAGACAATTTTTAGGATCGCAAGCGTATCCAAGCCCATAGCCGCTACAGCTTTGGCCAGGCTAGTGGCCGAAGGAATCATTGATTTGGATGCATCCTTTTATACCTATGTACCCTATTATCCTGCAAAGGGATACGACTTTACCATTAGACAACTGGCCGGGCATACTGCGGGAATCCGATCGTACCGGGGCAAGGAGTACGCCTTAAACGAACCCTATTCCATCAAGGAGGGAATTAGCGTGTTCAAGGATGACGAACTACTCTTTGAGCCGGGGACCGATTACCACTATAACAGCTACGATTGGGCCCTGATTTCCCTTGCCATAGAAGAAGCTTGTCAGCAACACTTTGAAGCAGTTGTAGGGCATAGGGTTTTGCAACCCTTGGGCATGGCACATACCTTTCCCGAGCTTTCTGGCGATTCCACACCTTTGGGAACCGTTTTCTATTCCAAAAATTCAAGAGGCTTTCGCAAAGCGGTGCCGGTGGATAATTTTTATAAGCTTGCCGGTGGGGGTTATCTATCCACTTCCGAAGATATCGCCAAGTTGGGGCAGGCGTATTTGGATAGGGCCATTGCAGATACCTCGGTAATATCCGAATTTCTCAGCTCGGTTACCATCAACGGGGAGCCCACCTACTACGGATTGGGCTGGGAAGTAAGTATGGACAAAAAGGGTAGGGCGTATTACGGCCATGTAGGGAACGGTGTTGGCGGGTATTCCAATTTTTTTGTATACCCCGAACATGGAACGGTAATTTCCATACTGATCAACTGTACTGACCCTAAGGTACAGGAACCTTTGGACGAGATTATCGATTTGATTCTCGAGGCGGTGTAAGGCGGTATCTCCTGTATTGATTTTATCTTAGGAAACCCCTAACTTAGTTGTTCCGTTTATAGTAAATCATGTTTAGAAAGCTTTTCTTTTTAGTACTTACGCTGAGTGGTACCGCCCTTTGGGCCCAAAATGCCATCTCGGGCTATGTGCATAGGGAAGATACCGAGGCCTGGGGATCCAAGGTTTATCTCTCCGAGATAAAGATGAAAGACCTGCCCGATTATAGGCACACCAGATTGGTGGCCTCTACAACCGTTGGCAAGGACGGTTACTTTTCCTTTGAACGAAAACTGATTGCGGATAAAGATGCTGTCTATCGCTTGCATATGGATCGCATCAAGGAGGTCCTTGGCCAAGGACCTTCCAATGATAGGCTGTTGATATTGTCCAGGAAAGACAGCGTCCAATTTAGAAAAGGAAAGCGGTTGTTTGGCCCTTATGATACTACCAACAAGACCGATACGGAATGGCAGAGCCTACGCAAATACGAGGCTGCACTTCGAAACAGGGAAATGCAATACGGCGATAGTACCGCCATGGCATATGCCGCTCGCTTAAATGGCTATACCAAGGATTCTCTTCGGATTCTCATGGTAAAACTTATCGGAATCCATGAGTTGGAGAATAAAAAATTACTGGATGAGGACATCGCCAAGAACCCTGACCATTATGTGGCCCTTCTGGAAGAGCTGAAGGTGAGCGATCTAGATCCGGCCCAATACCTGTTTCTCGAAAAGAAACTGGCCTATCTTACCACCGAGGTGGTGGCAAGGAAATATAGGACCAGTAGAATCCTCAATGTGGTTCTGGTAGTGGCCATGGGGGGATTGGTGTTTTTGTTACTTATGGGAAGAAAACAAAATCTCGCCAATGGGGTAGATTTAAGCAGGCAGGAACAGAAGGTACAGCGACTTATCCTGGCCGGAAAGAGCAATAAGGAAATTGCCAACGAGCTTTTTATCAGTATCAGCACCGTCAAGACCCACATAACCAATATTTATGGGAAGCTGAACGTAGCCAATAGAGGGGAATTGTTCAAGAAAGCGAAAAATTAGTCTAGGTACTAGTACCTAAATCCCACCCTTAAAAAAATGATTAATGCGCTTTGCTGGCGTAATTGCATCCAAAAACCAAAGGGATGCATAGAGGAATCATGGCCATCGCAATTCTGTTGTCTTACATCGCTTATGGACAGACCCATACCCTTTCGGGAAGCGTGGTAGATGGTGACGGTGCTCCCGTTGCCTTTGGTGATGCCCTTTTATTTGCGATAAAAGACGGGACGCTGATCAATTACACCACCATAACTGATGGAATCTTTTTTTTTGAAGGTATCGGGCAAGGTGGCTACCGCTTGCGAATTTCCTGCCTGGGCTTTAGCGATGAGTCAAGGGTCCTGGAAGTGGACGAAAATATGGAATTGCAGATCCAATTGACAGAAAATGTTACAGAACTGGATGCTGTTGAACTCAGGGGCTCCAAAAACGTATTTTCAAATGAGCATGGAAACCTAAAGGTAAATGTGGACAACCCCATCTTTTCATCCATTCCGGATGCCCTGGACCTCCTGTCCCGATTGCCCAACCTGCAGCTGAGTCCGGATAGGGAATCCTTAACGGTTATTGGGAAAGGCACCCCCTTGATCTATTTGCGAAACCAACAGATAAGTTTGGAAGAATTTGCCGCCCTCCCTGTGGAAGGCATCAGTAGTATTGAGATTATCAATAATCCATCGGCTAAATACGAGGCAGCGGGGAGGGCTGTGCTTTTGATTACGCCAAAGCCCAACCTTTCCGAGGGCATTAAGTTGAACGTATCGGAGACGGCCTCGTCAAAGCGCAATTTCAACCATTTTTTGAATACCAACGGGACCTATAGAAAGAAGGGGTTAAGTCTCAGGGGAAACCTCGCCTTAAATCATCTGCAAACCTGGGAAAGCAATGGTTTTGAATTCCAGATTCCCGCACAGGATATCCAAACCGATTATTTGGCCCTTATGCGGGCCAATACTAGGTTGCAGACCCATATGGGGGCAGGCCTGTCCTATCAATTCAACGACACGGACTATTTTTCCCTTGGTACGCTTTTAAAACTGCAGACCGATAAATTTCCGATCGATACGGATACGTTTTTGGCACAGGGTACCTCAGCAGATTTTATCGTTTCCCAAACCCTGAACGACAATACCAAGGATTTTTTTAGTGGGAACTTGAATTTCAACAAGCAACTCGGTAAGAATTTGAATGTGTTTTTGGGCGGACAGTATTCTTCCTTTGTGCAAAAACTGGATACCGATATTTCAAATGATTTTAATAGTACAGGATTTGTACCGTCACAATCCCGACAACAAAAGTACCAGTTGGATGCCCTTGCATTCCGATTAGATTTGGAAAGCGCCTTTACCCATGGAGCACGGTGGGAGCTTGGATTCAATGTCAATGAGGCCAGGGCCAAGGCACGCACCCAGGTTCAAGCTATCGGTGACGCGGATTTGGATACGGATTATCGCTATGAGGAGGGTATCTTTGGGGTTTATGCACAGTTTTCTGGCAAAATGCGCAAAAAAGTGGGTTATAGCGCGGGGTTGCGAATGGAAACGAACCTGGTGCAGGGCAAATTTACGGACGCGCCCAATTTTCTGGTCGATCGAAAAAACATCAATTTTTTTCCAAAAATGAGGCTAAGCGTGCCTATAGATAGTACCAAATCCATTACACTTAACTATTCCAGGAGTATAGAGCGACCCAATTTTTCCAATGCCAGTTCCATTACCACCTTTATCAATCCTTTTTTGGAGTTTTCCAGAAACATTAACCTAAAGCCTACATTGATAGATGAGGTTTCCATGAACTTTCAGTACAAAAAGAGCAGCCTGGGTTTTAGCTATTACCAACAGAAAAACCCCATCTATTACAGTGTTTTTTATGATGAAGAGGCCGATCGGGCCATTTTTGGCCCCGTTAATTTAGGGGAACAAAGCGGCTGGAATCTAAATGTGAACGTACCTATTAGCTATCGTAAGTGGACCGCTTCTTTCTCCATGGTCCTGACCAACAATAACATTACGGATCCTGAAGCTGCAATGGTAAAGGCCAAGCCCTTTCTGTATTACCACAGCAGCCATCAATTTCGCATAACCAAAGACACCATTATATCCATGGACGGATGGGGATTGACCAAACGTGAGGAGGGAATTTTTAAAAGAAATGCCCTATTTGTGATGAATGCCGGGATTTCACAGACATTCTTTAAAAAATTGCAGTGTTCGTTGCGTTTTAACGATATAGGCAGGGCTATGCGTTTTGAAGAAAGTTATGTGATAAACGGAATCCGGTCCGAGGGTATTTTCTTTACGGACGCACAGGAAATTGCCCTTACGGTAAAGTATGCCCTGGGGAAAATCAAGGATCCCGATCTTAAGAACAGGGACATCGATCAAAATTTGGATAGGATCAAATGATGGGTTGGAGGGTCATTGGAGAACGGTCGAATGCGTTTTGGCTATGGCCCCTTAATTGGTCAACTCGGTAAACAAACTCTCCAGGTTCTTGTTTTTTCTACTCAGCTCCAGGGTCTTTAGTTTGTTATCGTGGGCAAAGTCGAATACCGCCGGCCGCATGTCCTTTGGTGTATTGAAGGTGATTTCATAGACAAAACCGCCCGTATTTTTCACTTTTTCGGCATGGGGCAGCTTCTGCAACAACACTTCTTCCACCCGATAATCGAACTCCACCTCGATAATCTGTTCGTCTTCCTCCCTGAGATCGGAAAGTTTCTTGTCCGCAACGAGGTTTCCCTTATTGATGATCAGTACGCGGTCACATACCGCTTCCACTTCCTTCATGATATGGGTGGAGAGCAATATGGTCTTTTCTTTGCCAATTTCCTTGATCAATTTTCGAATTTCCAATAGCTGGTTGGGATCCAAACCTGTGGTGGGCTCATCCAATATCAGTACTTCGGGGTCGTGTAACAAGGCCGCTGCCAAGCCCACACGCTGTCTGTACCCCTTGGAAAGTTGCCCTATCTTTTTATGGGCTTCAGGGCCCAGTCCGGTCTGTTCGATCACTTTTTGGATGCGCCCCTTGTCGGACTTATAGACATCCGCATTAAAGCCCAAATACTCCTTTACATACATGTCCAGATATAATGGATTGTGTTCGGCCAGATAGCCCACACTTTTTTGAACGTTTCTTTTGTCACCCACCACATCGAACGAATTTACGGCTGCGCTACCCTCATCTGCGCGACTGTAAGTAGTCAGTATTTTCATCATCGTGGATTTTCCCGCTCCGTTAGGTCCCAAAAAACCCACGATTTCCCCTTTTTTGATGGTAAAGGAGATATCGTCCAGCGCCTTTTGTGCCCCAAATGCCTTAGTGATGTGTTGAACCGTTATGGACATGGATACTAAATTTTCATCAAAAATAAACAAATAAGAAGTCTTGGCAACCAATTCATTATTCTTAACAGAACCCAATTTTTCAAAATGAATTCTCAAAGAATGATACCTAATCCGAAAGATTCAAAAAAAGATGTATAGAAAATTTGATTTTTAAATTTAATAATTACCTTAGCCTAAGTTTAAGTGAAAAAATGACAAAGCAATATTTCTGGAACGGTTTTTATTTTTACTTCTTTTTTAAGAGAGGTACGGGACTGTTCTAGCATATTCAAAAGGTATAAATAGAGTGAAGTTCCGTGAAAATCGGAACTTTTTTTTTGTGTAAGATTTTGCATTTGAAAAGAGAATGGGTTTAAGAATAGCCATACAGGGGATAAAGGGATCTAACCACCATCAGGTGGCCAAGGAATATTTCGGGAAGGGTGTAGACCTGGTAGAATGTCTGTCCTTTGATGCGATGGTAGATCAACTGCTCCAGGGGGTCGCGGACAAGGGCATTATGGCCATTGAAAATTCTATCGCGGGATCGATCATTCCCAATTACGCCCTGATTTCACGGAACAATCTGCACATTATCGGGGAACACTATTTGCAGATCCACCACAACCTAATGGTGTCCAACGGACAGCAAATACAGGACATAAAGGAAGTGCACTCCCATCCTATGGCGCTGTTGCAATGCAAGGATTTTTTTAAGGACTATCCACATATTAAATTGGTCGAGGATGTGGATACTGCCGAGACGGCCCGAAGGATCCAGGAACAGGGACTAAACGACATTGCGGCCATTGCGCCCCAAATGGCGGCCGATTTGTACGATTTAAGGATTATTGCACCTGAAATACAGACCATTAAGAACAATGCCACCCGATTCATCATCATAAAGACAAGGAACAAGGCCTTACCGGAAAAGGAAATCAATAAAGCCTCGCTCCGCTTCATTACCGATCATAAAAGGGGGAGTCTGGCCGCCGTGCTCAATGTGATGAGCGATTGTAACCTGAACCTTACCAAAATACAGTCCCTTCCGGTAATTGAAACGCCCTGGAAATACTCTTTTTTTGTGGATGTGACCTTTGAGACCTATGAGCATTTTAGGAAGGCGAAAGCCCTTTTGGAAATCATGGCGGAAGAATTTAAGATCCTTGGGGAATATAAAAACGCACGATTATGATACGCACAGCAGATCGTCTTCATACGGTAGAAGAATATTATTTCTCCAAAAAACTGAGAGAAGTACGTGCCTTGGCGGCCGCTGGCAAGCCTATCATCAATATGGGCATTGGAAGCCCTGACCTCGCCCCATCGGGCAAGGTCATAGAGGCCATACAAAATGCGGTCAGCCATAAGGGTGCACATCAATACCAAAGCTACCAGGGATTACCGGAATTGCGGAAGACCATCGCCGATTTTTACAACGCAAAATTCGGGGTTTCCTTAGATCCCGTTTCGGAAATATTGCCCTTGATGGGCTCCAAGGAGGGTATTATGCATATCAGCATGGCCTTTTTGAATGAGGGGGATGAAGTGCTGATTCCCAACCCGGGTTATCCCACCTATACATCGGTAACCAAACTGATCGGTGGCGTTCCGCGTTCTTACGACCTACTTGCCGAAGACAACTGGTTTCCCGACCTGCGGGCGTTGCAAAAACGTGACCTGTCCCGAGTAAAGCTTATGTGGGTAAGTTATCCGCATATGCCTACAGGCGCAACAGCAACGGCGGACCAGCTTGGTGCTTTGGTCCAATTTGCCAGACATCACGATATTCTGTTGGTCAATGACAATCCCTATAGTTTTGTGTTGACCGATAACCCCCTGAGTCTGTTGGGAATAGCGGGTGCCAAAGCCGTATGCCTGGAACTTAATTCCCTGAGCAAGACCTTTAATATGGCCGGCTGGCGAGTGGGCATGGTTTTGGGAAGTCCGGAGCACATCCAGGCGGTGCTAAAAGTAAAGAGTAATATGGACTCTGGCATGTTCTACGGAATCCAAAAGGGAGCCATTACAGCGCTACAAAGTGGCAAGGCTTGGTTTGATGAATTGGATAGCATTTATAGCGCTAGAAGGAACCTCATGTTTACGCTGGTAGATAAGTTGGGCTGTGTTTATGACAAAAATGCGGTAGGGATGTTCGTTTGGGCCAAACTGCCTGCAGGATTCCCTTCGGCCGAACGATATATTGACGAACTACTGCACCAAAAAGACATTTTTATAGCGCCGGGAACCATTTTCGGGAGCAACGGGGAAGGATATGTACGGTTTTCACTTTGTGTAACAACGGATAAGATCAGGGAAGCTATTGACAGAATTTAGAAAAATGAACGTATTTATAATAGGAATCGGACTTATAGGGGGCTCTTTGGCAAAGGATATCAGGCAATTGTACCCCAATGCCAAAATCTATGGTGTGGATACCAATAAGGATCATCTGGAGCAAGCCATGGCCTTGAACCTTATCGACCTAAAATCTAGCTACGCCGATTTGCCTTTGGCCGATGTGGTCGTAGTCAGTATTCCGGTTGATGTCCTCGTGAGCGAATTGCCCCGGATATTGGATGGGATTAACGACGGCGCTGTCGTATTCGATGCCGGTTCCACAAAATCCCAGGTCTGCAAGGCCGTGGAAGACCACCCCAAACGCAGGAATTTTTTGGCGTGCCATCCCATCTCCGGTACGGAATTTTCGGGCCCCTCGGCGGCTATACAGGGCTTGTACGAAGGCAAGACCAATATTATTTGTGAAGTAGAAAAAACCGCCTTTAAATTACAGGAAAAAGCCTTGCATCTGTTTCAGCAACTGGGGATGCGCATTCGGTATATGAATCCTGAGGCCCACGATAAACACATAGCTTACGTGTCGCATTTATCACATATAAGCTCCTTTATGTTGGGAAAGACGGTTATTGAGAAAGAAAAGAACGAACGTGATATTTTTGACATGGCCGGGAGCGGATTTGAAAGTACCGTGCGCTTGGCCAAGAGCTCCCCGGACATGTGGACGCCCATTTTTGAGCAAAACAAACAGAATGTGGTAGAGACCCTGGAGGAATATATTAGAAATTTGCAGCAGTTCAAGCAAATGCTGTTGGACGAAAATTTTGAGGGCATTCATAAGGAAATGAACAATACCAATAAGATAAGGGAAATATTAAAGGGAATACCGTTAAATCAAAATAGATAAATACTTATAAAATTTAAAGCAGTGAAAAATTCAAAACAATTGAGGACATGGTTAGACGATATGGCATTGAGCCACCCATTGGTAATCGCAGGGCCATGTAGTGCAGAGACGGAAGAACAGGTGTTGGGCATTGCGCAAGAACTTAAGGACACCGATGTAAATTACTACCGGGCCGGAATATGGAAGCCCAGGACCCGTCCAGGCAATTTTGAGGGTGTTGGCGCCATTGGGTTGAAGTGGCTGCAAAAGGTAAAGGAAGAAACGGGCTTAAAAACCGCGACCGAAGTGGCCAATAGGGCCCATGTGGATCTGGCATTGGAACACGATGTAGACCTGCTTTGGATCGGTGCACGTTCTACCGTAAGTCCCTTTATTGTTCAAGAAATCGCTGATGCCCTGGAAGGCACGGATAAGGTGGTGCTGGTAAAAAATCCGGTAAATCCCGATCTTCCCTTGTGGCTTGGGGCCATAGAAAGGCTCCATACGGCAAACATCAAAAAGCTGGGGGTAATCCACAGAGGGTTCTCTACTTACGAGAAGACCAAATACCGAAATATTCCGGAGTGGCAACTGGCCATTGAACTGCAGACCAAGTTCCCAGACCTGCCCTTGATCAATGATCCCTCGCATATTACCGGGAAAAGGAATATGATCTTCGATGTTTCCCAGACCGCATTGGACTTAAATTTTGATGGCCTAATGATTGAAACGCACTGGGACCCGGACAACGCATGGAGTGATGCCGCACAGCAGGTAACCCCTAAAAAACTGGTTCAAATCATGGAAGATCTTAGAATACGTAAGGAAACGGATGAGGAAGCCGAGTACAATAGCAGGCTGAGCAATCTCAGGGCCCAGATAGACATCATAGACAACCAATTGATCGACACTTTGGGCAAGCGCATGAAGATATCGGACAGTATCGGGGAGCTTAAAAAGCAAAGGAATGTCGCCGTACTGCAGACGAACCGCTGGAACGCCATTTTGGGCAAAATGATCTTGGAAGGCGAGTCCAATGGGCTCAGTGAAGAATTCGTATTGCGCATGTTCAAGGCCATCCACCAGGAGTCCATAAATCATCAGGAGAAAATTATAAAGGCTTAGCTATTGAAAAATCCCGAGACATCGGGATTTTTTTTTGACGTACACTGTAACAGATCCGAATTGCCTTTATCTTTATGCAAACGCTAAATAGGAACACGATGAAAAGATTACTTACACTCTGCGTAATATTGGTGGCCACCAATCTCTCCGCCCAAAGAATCATTGATACGGAAGTAGGCGACTTTAAAGAGATCAAGGTTTTTGATCTTATTGAGGTGAACCTGATAAAATCTGATGAAAACCGGATTTTGATCAAGGGCCATAACGTGCACGATATCAAATGGACCAATAGAAATGGTGTGCTGAAACTGAAAATGCACCTGGAGAAAAAATTCCTGGGCGAGGATACCCTGATCGAAGTATACTATACCGATCTTGATGTTATTGATGGTAATGAAGGCGCAAAAATAGTGTGCAATGAACTCGTAGAACAGGATAGGATCGAGTTGCGGGCACAGGAAGGTGCCCGGATTAGAATTGGTATGCAGGTAGATTACGCGGACATACGTGCCGTGACAGGAGGGATTGTGGAAACTTCGGGTCTAGCCAAAAGCCAGTATATCGTCCTTAATACCGGAGGTATTTTTGAGGGGAGGGCCCTAAAGACAGAGTTCTCCAGCGTGAAGATCTCTGCGGGGGGCGAGGCCGAATTATTCGCTTCGGACCAGGTGGACATTAATGTCAGGGCAGGCGGCGATGTGTATGTCTATGGCAATCCGAATGAAATCAACAAAAATACCTTTGCTGGCGGAAGAATATTTATACAGGATTAGATTAAGACCTGGAAATAACAAAGGCCCTGTCCGATTGGACAGGGCCTTTTATCTTGTGATTTCTGTGTAGGGACTACTTCTTAAAGATATATCGGGTAATAAAGATTCCGTTTCCATCGCCTTTTCCCCCTTCACTTTCCACAGCACTGGTAACAAAGGCAAGTTCCCATCCTTCGGCTACCATGGTATTTATTTTTGAAGTGATCAAAGCGTCATTGGCGGCAATGTTTTGAAAACGGATGCCCCCAAGGTTATAGAAGTTCAATAATTTGGTCTCTTCAAAGTTCTTTACACGGATTTCGCCCCTTTTTGACTTGTTTCTGGTATTGTCATCCTCGGTCTGAATACTGGAAAACTCCTTGTAATCCTTTTCTTCCAGGGCACTGATTAACCTAGATCTTCCAATTCCAGCAGGAACGATGGATTCTACGCTGGTAATGACCTTAAATTGTTGGGCCTGGGCATCTATGGTTGCCGCAAGGGCCAAAAAAGCGATAAAAAATATTTTCTTCATGATGTAAAGTATAAATTGGTTCGTTAATAATGCTTTCAACGCCCAAATATAAAGGATAGTATAAAAGGATTGTTGTTTCTTTGTAAAGAAATTTAAAAATGCATGCGAGGAACTGTTTATAAATCTACCGGAAGCTGGTATACCGTAAAAGTCGCGGAGGGTAGTTTTTATGAGTGCAGGATCAAAGGAAAGTTCCGCATAAAGGGCATTAAAAGTACGAATCCGGTGGCCGTGGGCGATGTGGTCCAGTTTGTGTTGGAAACCACAGGCGATGAAACCGTTGGGGTCATTACGAAAATCGAGGACCGAAGGAACTATATCATTAGGAAATCGGTGAAACTTTCCAAACAGACCCATATTATTGCCGCCAATCTGGATCAGGTTTTTTTAATGGTGACCCTGAACAATCCGGTTACCTTTACCCGTTTTATCGACCGCTTTTTGGTCACTTCCGAGGCCTATGAAATTCCTGCTATTTTGCTGTTTAACAAAGTGGACACCTATGGACGGGAGGAACTGGCCGAAATAAAGTACCTGGCGGCGCTGTACCGTAACATTGGTTATACCTGTATTGGGATTTCCGCGAAGACAGGGAAAAATGTGGATCAGGTACAGGCGTTGATGAAGGACAAGACCAGTATGTTTTCGGGACATTCTGGTGTGGGGAAGTCTACCCTGATCAATTATATAGCACCGGAATTGAACATAAAGACCTCGGAAATATCCCAACAGCATCTTCAGGGACAGCACACGACCACCTTTGCAGAAATGTACGATCTGGACTTTGGAGCGCGAATCATAGATACGCCAGGCATTAAAGGCTTTGGCATCGTAGATATGGATGCCGAGGAGATCGGGGATTATTTTCCTGAATTTTTTAAATTAAAGAGTGCATGTAAATTCAACAATTGCCTTCATTTGGATGAACCCCAATGCGCCGTAAAGGAAGCACTGGAGGGGGATGAGGTAGCTTGGAGCCGGTATCAGAGCTATGTACAGATGATTACGGGCGAAGAGGAGAATTACAGGGTAGATATACACAGTGAAAAATAAATGAGGGTCGTAGTGCAAAGAGTTTCCCGGGCAAGCGTCACCGTGGACCAGAAGGTGATCTCCGAAATAGGTGAAGGGTTGCTGATTCTATTGGGCATCGAGGAGGCCGATGGTCTCGAGGATATCCAATGGTTGTCCCGAAAGATTGTGAACCTAAGAATTTTCAACGATGACCAGGGGGTGATGAACCAATCGCTAATGGCGGTGAACGGCGGCGCCATTGTGGTGAGTCAGTTTACCTTGCATGCGGCAACAAAAAAAGGGAACAGACCTTCCTATATCAAAGCGGCGAAACCGGAAAGTGCGATTCCGCTCTATGAACAGTTCGTCGGACAACTGGAACAGGACTTGGGTAAAGAGATTGGGGTAGGAGTTTTTGGAGCGGATATGAAGGTAGCCCTCTTGAACGACGGTCCTGTGACCATTATTATAGATTCAAAAAACAGGGAATAACACTTTTAATCGATTTTTTTATCGTGATTGTAAGAAATTTACGATTTTAGCTATTGAAAGTTATCAGACCAAACCAAACCAAAATGCGCTTCTTGTTCCCTATTTGCTTTCTTTTCCTGTGCCATTTTTTGCCGGCCCAAGACTCTACATATACAATACTTTCCTTAGACAAGGCACTAACTGAGAACGCAAATGCCGTGGTGCGTTTGGATGATATGGTCGTGGAACTTTTCTCCAAAAGGGAAATGAGCATAAAACTTACAAGAGTAGTTACCGTGCTTAACAAATTGGGAAACAAGCATACCCATACGTCCATAGGTTACAACAACAGCATTAAGGTAAAACATGTACAAGCTGTGATTTATGATGCATTTGGCAATGAGATGGATAAAATAAAGAGAAAGGACTTCAGGGATGTTAGTGCCGTCAGTGGAGGTACATTATATTCGGACTCTAGGGTATTGTATATGGAATACACGCCGGTGCAGTATCCCTATACAGTTGAATTCACCTATGAGGTAAGCACGCAAAATACGGGAAATATCCCATCTTGGTATTTTCTCGATGGTTTTTTGGTGAGTACTGAGGAAAGTAAATACACTATTGTATATAATGCTCCAGGGTTAAAACCTATAATTAAGGAAAAAAATATCTCGGGAATCGATGTTTCCAAAACTGATGTGGGAAATAAAATCAGTTATAAAGCTTCACATATTGAGGCGATAAGGAAAGAAAATTTAAGTCCGTCCTTCGGTAAGATCGCACCAAAACTTTTGGTCAGGGCCATAAACTTTAACCACGAAGGTTATGATGCCTCGGTCCAGAACTGGAAGGATGTTGGCTTATGGATGCATGACAATCTCTTAAAGGACAGGGGTGTTCTTCCGGAAGCAACGAAAGAAAAGGCCAGATCTTTGGTTAAAGGGGTCACGGACAATTTGGAGAAGGCAAAATTAATTTATGAATATGTTCAGAAGAATACCAGGTACATAAGTGTGCAGGTAGGCATAGGGGGGTTACAGCCCATTAGCGCCATAGATGTGGATAGGGTAAAATACGGGGATTGTAAGGGGCTGTCAAATTACACAAAGGCCCTTCTCAATGCAGTGGACGTACCGGCTTACTATACCCATGTAGAATCGGGTAGGGATAAAGTGGATTTTGAGGACGATTTTGCCGATCTGGGGCAGGGTGATCATGTTATACTCGCCATTCCGTATAATGATACGTATTATTGGATCGATTGTACCTCCCAAATCCATCCCTTTGGATTCATCGGCGATTTCACCGATGGAAGAAAAGTTTTGGTCATTACACCTCAAGGGGGTGAACTTGCTACGACCGCTTCCTATTTGAATGAGGAAAACCGCCAAAAGACCTCGGCAAGTTGCTCTTTAAATAGCGATGGGGGCATTAAGGCAGAAGTGCTTATCAATACCGAAGGAATACAATACGACAATCGTTTTTACCTGGAAGACAAAACCAACGATGATGTTATAAAACACTACAAGAATTACTGGTCCAATATCAACAATTTAAGTGTAAAGGAGCATACGTTCAAAAATGATAGGGAAGATATCGTTTTTACGGAAACGGTTTCTTTGAGCGCTACCAACTATGCTACAAAAAGTGGTGATCGCATTTTGTTTACGCTCAACGTGTTCAATAACAATGGGTATGTACCCAATAGATATAGGAATAGGAAGATGCCCTTGGAAATTCAAAGGGGCTTTTTGGATGAGGATGAACTGACCCTACAGCTCCCGGAAGGATATCAGGTAGAAGCCCTTCCAGAAGAAAAGAACATCAAAAACGAATTTGGTGCATATTCCATGTCGGCTTCCCTGAGCGAGGATGGGAAAGCAGTGGTCTATAAGCGCAGCCTCTTTGTTAAGGAGGGGGCCTATCCCAAAGAAAAATACGATAGCTATAGAGATTTTAGAAGAACAACGGCCCGTGCCGACAATGCGCAAATGGTGCTTGTTAAGAGCAATCCGTAGAATTGATAATAACCCAACCAAAATGATGAGGAAACCACAATTTAGATTGACTGGGATATGCCTGTTCCTGGTATTGATTACGACCGCACAAGAGGTAAAATTCGGAAAAGTGTCCAAAGAAGAACTCATGGAAAGTGTTTATGCAAAGGATTCATCGGCACCAGCCGTAGTGCTGTATAGGGATGTTGATGTTTCCTATTCCTATGCACAATCTGTTGGATTTCAGGTAATAACGCGGGTTCATGAGCGTGCCAAACTGTTCAATAAAAACGGCTTTAAATTTGCCACGGTTACAGAGCGACTTTACAAAAGCAAGAGCGACAGGGAATCCCTCAGCGGCCTTAAAGCCTTCACGTATACTTTGGAAAATGGTGAGGTGGTAAAGACTAAACTGAAGAGCTCAGAGATGTTTTCCAAATCGCTCTCGAAGTACCACAATGAAGAGAAGTTCACGATGCCCAATGTGAAGGAGGGAAGCGTTGTGGAATACGAATATAAAATTGTATCGCCTTTTGCTTATTCCATTGACGAAATTGTGCTGCAATACGATATCCCAATACAGCAGCAGCATATTAACATCTCGATTCCGGAATATTTTGCCTTTAAGCCGAGCATGAAAGGATATTTGGGAATTAACCCAAAATACGGTTCGAAATCGGGGAAGATAAACTTCCAGACAAAGCGCAAGGACCAAGATGACTATACTGGAAAATCATACTATAGTTCAAGCAGTGTTGACTATACTATAAAAACGACCAACTTTACCATGAGGGATGTACCGGCCTTACAAAAGGAACCTCATGTAAACAATATGAACAACTACCGGTCAAGCATCAATTACGAGCTCCAATATGTAAAGTATCCAAATTCTCCTATGGAAAGTTTTTCCACTACCTGGGAAAAAGTGGTGAAGACCATTTACAACAGTGACAGCTTTGGTAAGCAGTTAACCTATTCCAGGTTTTTCAAAAACCAGCTCAATGCTGTTCTTGCTGGAGCGTCCAGTGATGTTGAAAAGATGGTGGCAGTTTTTTCCCATGTACAACGGCACATGAACTGGAATGGCTATTTTGGGAAATATGCCGAAAAGGGAGTGAAGGATGCATATGAAGAAAGGACAGGAAACGTGGCCGACATTAACCTTATTTTGGTTTCGATGCTCAGGGAGGCAGGGTTGACGGCGAATCCGGTGTTGATTAGCACGCGGGACAACGGAGTGCCGCTTTTTCCGACGCGCGAGGGTTTCAACTATGTAATCGCGTCCGCCCAAATCGCAGACAAGACCATTTTATTGGATGCCTGCAATAAGTATACGGAACCCAATCTATTGCCTACATCGGCCCTGAACTGGTCCGGTCGGATCATAAAGGAAAATGGAAGTTCTTCCATTGTGTCCGTGGTTCCAGGGAAACGTTCCGTTACAACTGAAATGATGAGCGTAAACCTGGACGTGAACGGTGATATATCAGGGAAAATTCGAAAGTCGTTAACGTACTATAACGCGTATCTTTTCAGGAATACCTATAATGACGTCAGCGAAGAGGATTATCTGGAAAGGTTGGAAAACACCGGTGCCGGAATGGAAATTTCGAATTATAAGGTCGATAATAGTAAAGTGCTGGGCAAACCCATTGTGGAGAGTTTTGATTTTTATTCAGAAAACCAGTTGGACATTATCGGTGATAAGATTTATTTTTCGCCCTTGCTTTTCAATACGACCAAGGAAAACCCCTTTAAATTGGAGGAACGTAATTATCCTATAGATTTTACTTATCCGCGCCAAAAAAAATATATTCTAAACATAACCATTCCGGAAGGCTATACAGTGACATCCAAACCCGAGGACTTACGTCTTGCGTTGGAAAACAACATGGGAAGTTTCATCTTTAGAATTTTGAATCCGGATACCAATACGCTTCAGATTATGGCCGATTTCAAGATCAACCAAGCGGTCATCCCGGTCCAGGCTTACGGCAGCATCAAAGAATTGTATAAAAAAATCGTTGAAAAAGAGACAGAAAAGGTAGTTTTATCCAAAATTTAAGAGGATGAACATACAAAATGCCCAACAAGTCGTTGACGATTGGATAAAGGAACATGGGGTTCGTTATTTTAACGAACTCACCAATATGGCCCAGCTCACCGAGGAGGTGGGCGAGGTTGCCCGGATTATTGCCCGGAGATACGGGGAACAGAGCGAAAAAGCTTCCGACAAGGACAAGGACCTGGGAGAGGAATTGGCAGATGTCCTGTTCGTAGTGCTCTGTTTGGCCAACCAGACGGGAGTAGATCTGCAATCGGCCTTCGACAGGAAATTGGACCTGAAGACGAAGCGCGACAGCGATAGGCACCGCAACAACGAAAAGCTGAAATAGTAGTATATTTGTAGCTTGTTCGCAGCGGATGTCCCGTAGCGTTACAAAATGGCCCGCATGGGCCAAGATCTTTTGTAAAAACAGCCCAGAAATTGAAATTACACCTTTCCGCTCCGCCAAACAGTCTTTTACGGTCCCGCATACAAATCACAGGCTCCAAAAGTGAGTCCAATAGACTGTTGCTATTACAAGCCTTATATCCTAACATAACCATTGACAACCTTTCCAATTCGGACGATTCGGAAGTGATGCAGCAAGGACTGCAGATCCATCGGGGAGAAGTGGATATCCACCATGCCGGAACGGCCATGCGGTTCTTAACGGCCTTTTTTGCCTCGCAAGAGGGCAGGGACGTGGTGCTTACCGGCTCCAAACGCATGACGGAGCGGCCGGTAAAGGTCCTCGTAGATGCCCTTCGCAGTTTGGGAGCGGAGATTGCTTATGTGGGAAATGAGGGGTATCCTCCCATACAGATCAAAGGAAAACAACTTCTGGAACGAAAGGCAAGCCTGCCCGCCAACATTAGTAGCCAATATATTTCGGCCCTGTTGCTGATTGCAGCGCGTCTGGAAAACGGTTTGGAGCTGGAGTTGGTGGGTAAGATTACCTCCGTTCCCTATATTGACATGACCCTGGGACTCCTATCGCAGTTGGGCATACAAAACTCCTTTGAGGGAAATACGATTACCATCGCTCCCAAAGTGTCGGTAGACCCAGTTAATTTGGTGGTGGAGTCCGATTGGAGCTCCGCCTCTTATTTTTACAGTATTGTGGCACTGGGCGCCGTGGGTACTGAAATACAGTTGTCGGCCTACCGGGAAAACAGCTTGCAGGGAGATAGTGTGCTTGCGGAGGTATATAAGCGTTTTGGCGTAGAGACCGCCTTTGGGGAACAGACGGTGGTACTTCGCAAAACAAGGGAATGCCAGTTGTCTACCGTAGATTTTGAGTTGTCCAATGCTCCGGATATTGCACAGACCATTGCAGTTAGCTGTTTTGGACTGGGTATGGGCTGTCATTTAAGCGGCTTACACACCCTGAAGATCAAGGAAACGGACAGGCTGGAGGCCCTGCAAACGGAACTTTCAAAGTTGGGCGCGGCAATTTCGGTCACGGACCGTACCTTAACGTTAATGCCGACTACCACGATGAAAAAGGACGTTGTCATAGACACCTATAACGATCACAGAATGGCCATGGCATTCGCCCCCCTGGCGTTAAAGACCTCCCTGATCATCAATGACGCCGAGGTAGTTTCAAAGTCCTATCCCGATTATTGGAAAGACCTCAAGAGCCTACAATTCAACATAAGCGAACTTTAATTTTTATTTATTGGCTGTTTTACTTGACAACCCCTGTTCGCGCATTGTATATTTGCAGCCGCAAAAATCCCTAATAAAACCTTTTTAAATGAAATTATCGCACTTTAATTTTGAGCTTCCTAAAGAATTAATGGCCGAGTATCCTGCCGAAAACCGGGACGAATCCAAATTGATGGTCGTACATCGGGAAACGGGAAAGATCGAGCATAAGATGTTCAAGGACCTTATAGATTATTTTGATGAAGGCGATGTTATGGTCCTAAACAATACCAAGGTTTTTCCGGCTAGGCTATATGGCAATAAGGAAAAGACAGGCGCTCGCATAGAGGTTTTTTTATTGCGCGAACTCAACGAAGAGCAAAGGCTTTGGGATGTTCTGGTGGATCCGGCACGTAAAATACGGATTGGGAACAAACTCTACTTTGGGGATGATGAAAGTTTGGTGGCTGAGGTAATAGACAATACTACCTCCCGCGGTAGGACCCTGCGTTTTTTATACGATGGCTCCTATACCGATTTTAGAAGAAAACTTAGGGAACTGGGTGAGACCCCACTGCCCAAATATATAAAACGGGAGGTAGAGCCCGAGGACGAAAATCGTTACCAGACCATATACGCCAAGCACGAGGGGGCCGTGGCAGCACCCACTGCGGGTCTTCACTTTTCCAAACATTTGTTGAAACGCTTGGAGATCAAAGGGATAGATTTTGCCGAGATTACCCTGCATGTAGGCCTAGGTACTTTTAATCCTGTGGAGGTGGAGGATCTTTCCAAACACAAAATGGATAGTGAGGAGCTTATTATTGATGAACGGGCCACAGAAATCGTGAACAACGCCAAGCCCAATAGGAAAAAAGTATGTGCGGTTGGGACCACGGCCATGCGAGGTCTGGAAAGTGCTGTTTCTTCGGAACATACCTTGAACACCTTTGATGGCTGGACCAATAAGTTCATTTTTCCTCCCTACGATTTTAGCATCGCCAATTGTATGGTAACCAATTTTCATTTACCGAAGTCCACCCTCCTTATGATGGTGTCTGCCTTTATGGGCCATGATCTTATGAAAAGGGCCTACAAAGAGGCTATCATAGAAGGCTATAAGTTCTATTCTTATGGAGATGCCATGTTGATCATTTGATCGATGTGCACAATATAAAATGATCCCGTCGTATCTTGGTGTATAGTAAGATAGGCGGGATTTTTTAAAACTAGCTGGTGGAGAACAAAAAAAAGAAAGATGTACGTGCCTTGACAAAGGAGCAACTCCGGGCGTTCTTTACCGCTCAAGGGGATCAGGCTTTCAGGGGCAATCAGGTATATGAGTGGTTGTGGCAAAAAGGGGCCCATTCCTTTGATGCCATGACCAACATATCCAAGGAGACCCGCCTTCTGTTGGACACCAATTTTGTAATCAACCACATTAAGGTAGACCAAATGCAGCGCAGCAAGGATGGTACCATCAAGAACGCGGTAAGACTGCATGATGGTCTGGTGGTAGAGTCCGTACTCATCCCGACCGCAAAGAGGACCACCGCCTGTGTTTCCAGCCAGGTGGGTTGTAGCTTGGATTGTCGCTTTTGTGCCACTGCGAGGCTAAAACGGATGCGAAACCTGAATCCCGATGAAATCTATGACCAGGTAGTGGCCATTGACAACGAAAGCCGGCTGTATTTCAACAGGCCCCTGAGCAATATTGTCTTTATGGGCATGGGAGAACCTTTAATGAACTATAACAATGTTCTAAAGGCCATAGAAAAGATTACCTCTGTCGAGGGCTTGGGGATGTCGCCCAAGCGCATTACGGTCTCTACCTCGGGAGTGCCCAAGATGATAAAAAAAATGGCCGATCAGCGGGTGAAATTCAAATTGGCCGTATCCCTGCATTCTGCCATTGAGGAGACCCGTACCTCCATCATGCCGTTCAACGCCACATTTACGCTGCAAGATCTTCGGGAAGCACTGGAATATTGGTATCGGGAAACTAAAAGTAGGATTACCTATGAGTATGTGGTTTGGAAGGATGTCAACGATTCCCAAAAGGACATCGACGCCTTAGTGGATTTTTGTCGTTTTGCCCCATCCAAAGTGAACCTTATTGAGTATAATCCCATAGATGATGGGGAATTCCAGCAGGCACCTACATCGGTTATCGATCGTTATGTGGAATGCCTGGAACAAAATGGTATTACCGTTACGGTACGCCGGTCCCGTGGGAAGGACATCGATGCCGCCTGCGGACAGTTGGCAAATAAATCCTAGCGCCTGTTTTAAAGATTGCCATACAAAGGGTAATATGTTAAGCTTATCCGTTAGATGGTCCCAAACCCCTTAATTTTACCTAATTTTATGGCTCCAAGCCATGTGCAGTCATTTGTGAAGATAGCAGCTCAAATACGGGAACCGATCAATAAGGAAATGGAGCTTTTTGAAGCCAAGTTCCACGAATCCATGTCTTCTAAAGTGGCCTTGCTCAACAGGATCACGTATTATATTGTTAATCGCAAGGGAAAACAGATGCGACCCATGTTTGTGTTTCTCACCGCAAAACTACTGAACCAAGGCGAGGTAAACGAACGCAGTTATCGCGGGGCCTCGGTCATAGAGCTGATACATACGGCCTCTTTGGTGCATGATGACGTGGTGGATGAAAGCAATAAAAGAAGGGGATTTTTCTCCGTAAATGCGCTTTGGAAAAATAAGATAGCCGTATTGGTGGGGGATTTCCTTCTAGCAAGGGGGATGCTCCTATCCGTAGACCATGGTGATTTTGATCTCTTGCAAATCATTTCCGTAGCCATGCGGGAGATCAGTGAGGGCGAGCTATTGCAGATCGATAAGGCAAGGCGCTTGGACATTACCGAAGCCGTATACTATGAAATCATCAGACAAAAAACGGCTACCCTGATCGCGGCCTGTTGCAGTATTGGTGCCTGCTCGGTGAAACCCGGCTCAGCAGAGGTGGAGATCTTTAGAAAATTTGGCGAGCTTAGCGGCATGGCCTTTCAAATCAAGGACGATCTTTTTGACTACAGTGAGGAAAAAATCGGGAAACCCACGGGAATCGATATTAAGGAACAAAAAATGACCCTTCCCCTGATTCACGTATTGAACACCTGTTCCAAGGACGAAAAGAAATGGCTGATCAATTCCATAAAGAACCACAACAAAAATCGGAAACGGGTCAGGGAGGTCATTGCTTTTGTAAAGGAAAAAGGAGGATTGCGCTATGCGGAAAACAAAATGCACGAGTTCAAGGAAGAAGCATTGAATATTTTGGACGCCTATCCCGAGTCCGAGTACAAAAGTTCCCTAAAACTCATGGTGAACTATGTGGTGGATCGAAAAAAATAGGCTCGTCCACGACTATAAATGGCGCCCCCAAGAAAAAAACTACAGGCCAGGCAACGTTTTAGCCATTTAGGTCGTCTAGTTTATAGAGACACTAAAGACCAGTGAAAATCATTTCATTTTACAACAACGAGAAAGCCCTGATCAAAAAAGCGACCGAAGCAGATCGGGAGGCACAACGGTTCATATACGACACCTATTCTGCCAAGATGTTAAGCGTGTGCAGGCAATATGTCCGGGACCTGCAATTTGCGGAAGATGTGATGATCAACGGTTTTGTGAAAGTGTTCAAACATATTGACTCGTTTCGGCATCAGGGCAGTTTTGAGGGCTGGATTCGTAAGATTATGGTAAGGGAGGCGATTTCTTACCTGAGAAGGAAACAGTTTGTGGTTTTTGATGATGAGTTGTTCGAATATAAGGCCGCAGATCCCATCTCCTTCAATGAGGACCTGGATGCAGAGCGTATACAACAATTGATCGATAAACTTCCAGAGGGCTACAAAATGGTCTTTGTACTCTATGCTGTTGAAGGGTATAAGCACGGCGAAATAGCCAAGATGCTGGAAATTTCGGAAAGTACTTCCAAAACCCAACTGTTTAAGGCCCGAAGAATGTTGCAAGAAATGATAAAGGAACAAAATAGGATTGGTTATGGCACCCACTAAGTTTGAGGAGCAGATTAAGGAAAAATTGAACGAAAGGCGGATGCAACCCACCGAAAGGGCGTGGGAAGCCATCAGCGAAACGCTCTATACCAATAGGGCGTCCAAGAGGGGAAACTTCTTTTGGTATGGCCTGGCCGCCAGTTTTGCAGGTATTTTGGCAGTTTCCCTCTGGTATTTTAGCCTTCGGGAGGTTTCCACAGCACCTGACCAGCAAACGGTAGAGGTACCGGTAAGCAAGAAAAAAATTGAACAGCCGAAAGGAAACAATACCATACCGGCCTTGGAGAAGGTGCCCGAGGAAATTGCAGTTGCCAAGGAGGATACAGAAGTTATGACCGAGGAGGCTCCCCTGGCCAAGAATGCCATGGCGCAACGAGAGACCGATATAAAGGTAACGGAAAAGATACATGGTTCGGAATTGATAAGAAAAAAAGAATGGTCGGAATCACAGGAAATCATAGATACAAAAATTGCCGAGGTAATTGCCCAAGTAGATTTGCTAGAACAGGAAAATACGGTAGTTACCGACGCTGAGCTCGAAACCCTATTGCGCAAGGCCCAGGAAGAAATATTGGCGGAAAGGATATTTAGGGAGGATCAAACGGTAGATGCATCGGCCTTACTTGCAGAAGCCGAGTCCGAACTCGACAAATCGTTTAGGGATCAAATTTTTGAAACCTTGAAAAAAGGATATTTCAAAGTTAGGACAGCGGTTGCCGATCGTAACAACTGAAATTCATATGAATCACCTCTCCAATCCTTGTTACGCCCATGGGGTTGGCAGCATAAATAATTCATCAATCATTAACAGACCCAGATGCCACCCTTCCAAAAAGGGAGGGGGCGGTACGGGGAGAAACAAAAACAGTATGAGAACCATTAGCATGTATTTGGCACTTCTTATTCTTTCGCTAATCGCGCAAAGCGCGGTTGCCCAGGACCAAGGATACAAGGAAGAAGTGGCCACTCTGAAAGCGCGGAAAAAAGAAATCACCCAACAGGAAAAGGACGCATTAAAATTAGAGATTCAGGACATCAACAAGCGTTTGGACCAGAAACTCATAAGTGTGGAAGAGGCGAAGATCTTAAAGGAGGCAGCGGCAAAAAAGAGGGCCTTGAACATAGAGAACAGGATAGCGATCGTAGACAACGAAATAGCCTTGTTGGAACGCAACGAGGGCAAGTTGTTGGTGTTGCAGGAGCGGGATTCCACCGAGAAAACAGCAGGTTTTGAGTTCGATGTAAAAAGGTCCGATGGCACCTCAATATTCGCCAAACGACAGCGATGGAGAAGGGACGTTAAGTACGATAGACGTACCTATTCGGACCTAGTTCTGGCCATAGGGTTTAACAATGCGATTATAGATGGGGAGTCCTTGGGCGATTCCCCGTATAAAACTGGGGGAAGTCGTTTTTTTGAAATGGGATGGGCCTGGCGTACCCGGGTCTTTAAAAACTCGAATTTTATGCGCATCAACTATGGCTTTTCCTTTCAGTTCAACGGCTTAAAACCAAAGGATAACCAAATTTTCGTGGTCAATGGGGACCAGACCGAGTTGCAGGATTTTGAATTTAATCTCAGCAAATCCAAGTTCAGAATGGACAATTTGGTATTCCCGCTGCATTTGGAATTTGGTCCCTCAAGATTTTGGCAGACCGATGAAAAGATCCGCTACTCCCTGCGCAATCAGTTTCGGGTGGGGTTCGGAGGTTATGGCGGGTTTAATATCGGCTCCCGGCAAAAACTGAAATATCGAAATGAAAGTGGGAATCGGATAAAGGAAAAACTGAAGCGGGATTATAATGTATCTGACTTTGTATATGGTCTTAGCGCCTATATTGGTGTAGAAGGGGTGCTGCTCTATGCAAAATATGATCTCAGCCCTATCTTTGAAAATGCGGTCGTGGAGCAAAATAATATTTCACTGGGTCTTCGGTTCGATCTATGATCTTGTGCCATAAAAAAGGCCAGAAGGGTTTTAGAAGCCCCTTCCGGCCTTTAAACAAACCACCACTATATTTTAAATGGCCACAATACCCTGGGTATTGGTGTCCGGAAGGTTGCCAGATTCCTCACCGACAAACTCCAAGGACTGGCCGCTTATTCTATAAATTCCTATGGTACCGTCCAATCCGAACAATTGGTAGAGATATTCACCATCATCGGTAATCCACATGTCTATCCAACCCTCGGTATTGGCAAAGGCGTCGGGACCATTGTCCGCTCCACCCGTTCCCGTGCCCAAGGCTGCCGTTTGGTCTAGCAATTGTACAGCACCGTTGCTGAAGGAATAAGAGGCCAAACCTGCCTCAATGGCATTGGAAACAAAGAAGGTGTTGCCGTCGGCGGTAAAATCCAACCAACAGGCGGTTCTTCCCGTGTTTCCTTCACCCGAGCGTACATCCATGCTTATGGGGGTTAGGCTGCCATCTGCCTGAATTTGCCAGGTGGAAACCGAACCGTCCTGCAAGGCGGGGAAGGCAGGGGGCGTGCCGTCTGGCTGAAACTCCCTGGCTTCTGTTACCACTACATAGTTGTTGCCCACAATTTGAAATCCAATGGCCGAGGGTAGGTTTCTCCCGTCTGTGTTGCCCCGTAGGGTAGAAGTAGCGCCTGCCACTTGATCGGCACTTAGGGTGCCATCTGCATTGACACTGTATACCACAATCTCATCTTCACTTCCCGATGCCAGGGCCGCGGCGCCAGCATTTATGGAGGCAACCACCAACCAATTACCGTCGGGGGAGAATTGCACGGCCGAAGGCCTGTTGGCTAAATTCCGGGTAGAACCTGCTATGGGAGACAGGGAGCCATCGTCCAATAGCCAGTAACCGGTGATACTTCCCTGCTGCTCCGGTTCCCCACCGGCTAAAAATTCCTGACGGCTTATATTGGAGACATATACAATGCCTTTAAGTCCGTCCGCAGCATCGCTCCGCTCGGAATACGCAATACTGTTAGGACCCAGATCTCCCGTGGGCTGGGAACCTACAAGTTCCAAGGAATAGTCCTCGTTGATGTTAAAGGAGGTAATGGTATTGCTTCCCGCATTTACCGCCAATAAATTCTCATTATCATCTGTTTTTGTAAGGGCATAGGCCGAAATTAGTGGGTCCAAGCCCTCGCCGCCATCAAAATCGCCCCCATTTCCGCCTGTGGGATTGGGTCCGATCGGTGTCAGGGACCCATCCGCTTCCCGGGCGTATGCAATAATTACGTTTGGTCCTTGGATATTGGTTCCCGTAACCTGTCCATCTCCATTGGTCATGGCGTATACGGCACCGACAAAATTTGGAGCATCGTCATCGTTGTCGTCACCATCACCTTCGCCATCGGTAACCGGATCTTGGGTTACCAAATCGTCATCATCACTGCAGGAGGCAAAAGTAAGGCCAACGACCACCAGTCCAAATACAAATATTTTCAAATTTTTCATTACTATTTTTTTAGGTTTAATTCGTTTTATTGTAAGCTATCTCGGAGTACCTTAAAGCCAAGTACGCATAGCTGCACTTCGTCTCCATGGATTATCCAGATATTGTTCAACTTTGCTACATTCGGCCGAAAGAATGCGGGTTAAAAAATCCGGTCTTGTTTTTTTGACCTGTAGTTTGGTACGGGGACGCCTTTCACTGCTTACAACCTAAAAAACAGTTATCACAAGAGTGCAGGGAGGAATAAAACCGGATCGTTTTTCCCAATCATCTTGAGTATCAAATTTTTAGGAGGCCCATGGGCCTGGCCTTATCAGGGGTACCGTAATGAAAATGTTATGTTTTCTATATAAATATTAACAGAACTTCATTTTTTTTTGGATGGTTTTTTCGCTTTTGAAAGGAAGTTTGTGCAATTAAATTATCTTTACGATATTGTTTTTTTGACACAAAATTTTCCAAATTTCCACCTTTTGATTTCAAAATCGACCATAGATCAAGTATACGAAACAGCCCGTTTGGAGGAAGTTATCGGGGATTTTGTACAATTGAAGAAGTCGGGGTCAAACTTTAAGGGCCTGAGTCCGTTTACAGACGAACGCACCCCGAGTTTTATGGTTTCTCCCGTAAAACAGATATGGAAGGATTTTAGTAGTGGCAAAGGGGGTAATGTAGTGGCTTTTTTAATGGAACACGAGCACTTTACTTATCCCGAGGCCATAAAATATCTGGCCAAAAAGTACAATATAGAGGTTGAGGAGACCGAGCAGAGTCAGGAGGAAAAGGCCCAAGCCAATGAACGCGAGAGTATGTTTCTGGTCTCTGAATTTGCCGCCAAATATTTTGAGGATACCCTATGGGAAAGTGAGCCGGGGAAGGCTATCGGACTCAGTTATTTTAAAGAACGGGGATTTACGGAGGAGACTATTAAAAAGTTCGGGTTGGGATATAGCTTGGATCAGTGGGAAGCCTTTACCCAAGGGGCACTGGATAAGGGATATCAACTGGATTACCTGGAAAAAACTGGTCTTACCATTGTAAAGGACGGCGGCCTCAACACAGGGGATACCAAAAAATTTGACCGATTTAAGGGTCGGGTGATGTTCCCCATACATTCCATGAGTGGTCGGGTACTGGGTTTTGGAGGCCGGATATTGACGAGTGATAAAAAGGCAGCGAAATATCTAAATAGTCCGGAGAGCGAGATTTACCATAAGAGCAAGGTACTCTATGGGATCTACCTGGCAAAACAAGCCATCGCAAAGGAGGACAATTGCTATTTGGTGGAGGGATATACAGATGTGATCCAACTGTACCAGAGGGGCATTGAAAATGTGGTAGCCTCTAGTGGCACGGCCTTGACGCCGGACCAAATTCGTCTGATCAACCGGCTAACGAAAAATATTACCGTGCTTTTTGACGGTGATGCCGCAGGATTGCGGGCCTCTCTACGCGGAATTGACCTTATTCTGGAACAGGGGATGAATGTTAAGGTCTGTACCTTTCCCGAAGGCGAAGACCCGGATAGTTTTGCAAAAAATAATGACTACGAGGAGGTGCTGCGCTATCTGCGGGAAAACGCCAAGGATTTCATTCAGTTTAAGACCTCGCTATTAGCGGAGGAATCAGCGAACGACCCAATAAAAAGGGCCGATACTGTCCGCGATATTGTGCATAGTATTTCCAGGATACCCGATCGTATCAAAAGGGAAATCTATATCCAGGAATGTGCCCAGATAATGAACGTTTCGGAAGAAGTACTCTTCAATACCCTGGCACAGATAGGCAAAAAAGAAATGGTAGAGGCCGGTAAAAAAGCAAAAAAGACCCAACAGGCCTTTGATGTGGTCCGAAACGAACCGGTACAGCAAAGGGTTGATGTGCAATATGAACTGGAACGCAAGATTATAGAAATGCTGCTGCTCTATGGGAACGAACAACAGGAATTTGAGGATTTAATCCTAAAAGAGAACGAAAAGGGCGATTTGGTCCTGGAACCGGAACAATTGCAGGTCAAAGTATATGAAAAAATCTTTTTGGACCTACAAGAGGACGAAATAGAACTTACCCACGAACGCTTTCGGTCAATTTACTACACCCTGATCGAGCAACTCAACGAAAAGGAGGATTTTTCGGTAAATACGTTTATGGCAGATTTGGACCGGGAAGTGATTTCTGACATCTCCTCCATTTTAATGGAAGAGGAAAAATACACCCTTCACAACTGGGAGCGGAAAGACATTTATCCCAAGGAAAAGAAGCAGGGCATTGCCCAATTGGTCAGTGAGACCATTTTGACCCTTCGTTGTTTTTTGATCAAACGAAGAATCGAAGCCCTACAACAGGATACACAGGAAATAAATACGGACAATAGGGAGACGCTGGAGGAAATTGTCAATTACTTACAATTAAATAAGTTGTTGAACAAAAAGTTGAACAGGGTACTTTCCTAATTCCCCGGTTTGGACAAAAAAGAAACCCCTGCATTTGGTAGCGGGGTTTTATCTTTTGAAATCGAAGTGGAGTTTAATACAGTTCAAGGGCTTTTGCCTGCTGCAATAAATCCACCAGATTGTCCACATTTAATTTTCTCATTAAACGCGCTTTGTAGGTGCTGACCGTTTTTTCATTCAGGTTTAACCCCAGGGCCACATCCTTGTTTCGCTTGCCACTAGCCAAAAGCTTCAGCACTTCAACTTCCCTTGTTGAGAGTTTTCTAAAGAACCTTCTAGGCTTTTGTGTTCCTTCATCAAAGGCCAGGCGCTGTGCCAATTCATTGGTAATGAACATATTACCTTGGCTTACCTTTTTGACAGCGGAAATAATATAATCCAGATCAGCTGTCTTGGATAGGTAACCAAAGGCACCGGCCCTAATGGTACTCAGGGCATAAACATCCTCTGACTGCCCGCTGTAGATAAGTACCTTGATATTCGGATATTCTTGCTTAATCTTTCTAAGGGTAGCAATACCGTTAATTTCAGGAATATCCATCTCTAGCATAACGACATCGGGGCTAACTTTTTCCAATTTTTCGAATAGCTCGGAAGTTGTAGCAACGTCGTCAATAACCTCAAAATCGGAAGAAGACCCAAGTACATGCTTAATTCCCATTCGCACAATGGGGTGGTTGTCCGCAATTAAAACTTTGATCATTTTGGCTTGTTTTTCTATATTCTAACTATACTGTTACGTCTAAAAATACTGACATGCAATGTAAGGTTAAAATATCTAATTTGTTGAACAAAAATGAAATTTTTTCTGGAAAAACCAGAATTTTCACCACTTTATTCGACTTAAACACTTGATTCTTAGTCAAGCGGTTATTTTAATCCTGTTGGAATCTCGCAAACAGGAATGGGAACCATCTTATGCTGGTTTGCCGAATTAAATTTTTTAAATATAAGAAAAACTTCTCTTTCTCTACCCGAAAAGTCAGTTGCCTGTTTGCCCTGATCGCTCATGCGCATGGCCCATTCCAGTTCCGGATAGGAGGCCCCGATCTGATCCTCATCGGTCCTGTTATCGCCCCAGAGCCCATCTGTAGGGGGGGCTTTGATGATTTCCCTGTTTATGCCCAGAAAGGTGGCTATTGTATAAACTTCGGTCTTCAAAAGGTCTGCGATGGGACTTAAATCCACGCCTCCATCACCATATTTGGTATAAAATCCTACGCCAAAGTCCTCTACTTTATTCCCGGTACCGGCCACTAAATAGCCCTTTAATGCCGCAAAATAGTACAATGTGGTCATGCGTAAGCGTGCCCGGGTATTGGCCAGGGACATAAAACGGTCTTCCTCATTGTCCACAGGGGGCAACGCGGCCACCAGATTATCGAACACCGGGGTGAGGTTTACCTCTTGCCGCTTTACGTGGGCAAAATTATCCTGAAGCCATTGTATATGGTGCGAGGCGCGACTTACCTGCTTTTCGGATTGATGGATGGGCATTTCCAAACAGAGAAGGTCCAGACCGGTCTTGGCACAGAGCGTGGAGGTAACGGCAGAATCTATTCCCCCCGATATCCCAATGACAAATCCCTTGATGTGGGCATTTGTAGCATAATCCCGTAACCATTTCACAATATGGTCTATTACTTTTTCCGTTTGCATAGCGATATTTATTACGTTGAAAACTGTTAACTTAGCCCCGTAAAAATAAAGCGTAGGTACTGAAAAATGAAACGAAAGGGCGATTACTTTCATTGGAGAAAATGGGATTTTTTGGTTTTGATGCTAACGGCGGTTCTTTTTGGTTGTGGTGATGGGGACAAAGTTGCCGAAGCGGTTAGGAAAACAGCGGTGGATTTAGAGATATCCCGTTTCGATAGGGCGTTTGCCCAAGCCTCTCCTTCGGATCTTCCCGCTTTAAAGAATCGTTATCCTTACCTCTTTCCAGAACAGTATGCAGACAGTGTCTGGGAGGCCAAGCTTGTAGACACCTTGCAACTTGAACTTTTGGAAGAAGTGGATAGGGCATTTGCCAATTTTGAAGCGGAAACTGCCGATCTGGAGCTGCTTTTCAAACACATAAAATATTACTTCCCCAACTATAAGCTTCCCAAGGTACTTACCGTCACTACAGATGTGGATTACAACAATCGAGTGATTTTAACGGACTCGCTGTTGTTTTTGGGATTGGACAACTACCTGGGCCATGAACATAAATTTTATGCGGGGATGCAAAATTATATAGCCGCAGGTCTGGACAAACGGTTTTTGATCAGTGATGTGGCCGGCACCTTCGGAAAACAGGTGGTTTCCAGGCCAAGGGACAAGACCTTGCTGTCCAAAATGGTGTACTATGGCAAGGAACTGTACCTAAAGGACAAAATAGCGCCCTTTTTGGACGATACCGAAAAAATAGGATATTCCTCAGATCAATTGGCCTGGGCACAGGCCAATGAAGAACAAATTTGGCGCTACTTTGTGGAAAGGGAACTGCTCTACAGTACAAACAACAAATTGGATCAGCGATTTCTGGACCTTGCCCCTTTTTCCAAATTTCAATTGGAATTGGACAATGAATCCCCTGGACGGATCGGCAGGTACATGGGTTGGCAGATTGTAAGGTCCTTTATGGAAAATAATGATTTGAACCTAACTCAATTATTGAACCTTTCTGCCGATGAAATCTTCAAAAGATCTAACTACAAACCTAAGAAATAATGGCAAAGCTCCACACCTCGGAAATTACATTGAAGGTAGGACTCGATGAAAACAGGGTTCCCGAGGAACTTACCTGGTCCGCCCAGGATGGCGGAATTGATAACGAACAGGCCAAGGCTATGCTGCTATCCGTATGGGACAGCAAGAACAGGGAATCCCTTAAGATCGATTTATGGACCAAGGATATGCCCGTGGACGAAATGAAGATTTTTTTCCATCAAACCTTGGTATCCCTGTCGGACACTTTTATGAAGGCTACCCAAGATGAAAAAATGACGGCCACGATGAAGGATTTTTGCGACTATTTTGCCGAGAAATTGGAACTCAAGCAGTAGGGCCTAAAAAAGACGTGCAGGCCAGGAGGCTATGGTCCCATCTGTTTTCTGAAATATCTTCTGAACTTGGGCTCCAGCTCCTCTCTGTATTTTTCCATTTGATCTGGGGTAAGCACGGCTTCCAAATTGGTATGCTTAGCTTTTTTAAGGGCCTTTATTTCACCCATTTTCCCAAACATGCCACCATCGGCCTCCCTTATGGCGAACATTTTTTTTGCGTATTTCAGGTTGATGGCTTCAATACGGCCTTGCTGTGCATCATTCAATTTTAATTCCTTTGCCATTTCTCGACTTTGATATTCGGCCATTTTTTGGGCATCCAGGCCCTCTTGAGCTGACAGGCAGGCCAAAAACAACCCCACAAACAGGGTAGTAGTTATCTTTTTTGTTTTCATAAACTATGGTATCAATTAATTTTTCGTTTTAGGAACCAAATGTCCTTTAAGCTGATGTTTATGTTAATGGTGTTAAAGCGCTCCTGTACCAGAAATCCCTCGGTGGTGCCCCGGCTACTGTTGGCGTAGGAAATATTCAATCGGGATGCGGACCGGTACCCTAGGGGAATGCCTATGCCCGCTGTAATGCCGTAGGAATTTATCTTGTTGTCATTCACCTGAAGATAACCGGTGTCATAGTTGAATCCTGCGCGGAATTGCAAACGTTCCCAAAACTTTAATCCTTGTTTGTCCTTAATGTATTCCCCACCTAGGGAGATGACATGTTGGTCTATAAACTGTCCTACGTTGTCCCGTTGTCCGGTAGCCTCCCACAGGCGTATCCCATAATCCAAATTAACCGCTAGTTGGTTGCTGGGTCTTATTAGGATGCCTCCGTTGAGTTCCAAGGGCAGATCAAAGCTTTCGAGCGAAATGTTTGTTTCATTTTCTACAACGGTAGGAACAAAATCCAGGGATTTATCCACTACCCGATCTTGGGTGCCCGAGAGTGAAGCAGGTAGATTGGCCACTAGGCCCAAGGTGAATTTTTCACCCAGCTCATATTGGAGGCCCAATCCAAGTCGAAATCCATTGTAACTACTTTGTTCAGCAATGGATAGGGAACTCTGATCGGCCACGATCTGCTCACTTTCTTCCAGCGTACCAAAAAGATAGGAGAGGCTGCCCCCAATTCGCAAATGCTCGGTGAGCGCATATCCATAGGAAAACCGAAAATCGTTTAGGGAGCCCGTGCCCAGGATGTTGCTGGTAAATTGGTCAAAGGAGCCCTCAATATTGCTTTCCACACCAATAAGGGAATATCCAACATCGGTGTAGGGAGCCACGGATAACCCAAATGAAGATTTGGGACTAAGGCTTGCAGCTATGGCCAAGTTGGAAAAGTTACCTGCAATGCGCCGTTCGTTGGCACTGCGGTTGGATATGTTGCTCATTTCGACCAGAAACCCAAAATCAAAAAGAAAACTCCTTTCGGCATACTCGCCAAAAGAAGCCGGATTGAGGATATTGATGAAATTTGGGCCGGCCAGGGCGTACCCCCCATTTCCGAGGGAACTGTTCTTGCCAATATTGGCATTGGTGGATACACCCAAGCCGAATAGGGAATACGGAGAGCCGGTAAGATTATTGGTCTGTGCCATCAAACCCAAAGGGAAAAGCAGTAGCGTTCGTAACAGGACTGATCTAATCATCATAAATGGCATAAGTGAGGATTAACCGAGCTTCAAAATCTGTATTTTCAGGACCTTCAAGGACAATTCTGTCTACCGTCCCATTGAACTCTGGGGGGAAAAGCACCAAGGCATCTTCAACTGTAGGGGTCTCTGTCAATTTAGCATCGATATAGACCCCCACAGGAATTTCATAAATGACATTGCTGAATTCCTCGTTTTCCTGGCTTATCCTGCCCAGCACAATCCCCTGTCCGTTAGCGACCGGTCCGATAATCTCGTTGTTCTGGTCCAAAATGGCGACATTTAAGGAATCCCTTAGGGGGAGAATGTCATCGTAGGATGCAACAGGAGGTTTTAACTGCAGGATGGCGCTCAGCACCGTTCCTGTGCCTTGGAGGTCAAAAACCCTTTTGATCGTAGGGAATTCCACCCGGGTGGCATACCCGATACCCGATTGAATATAACTCAGGTTGTTGGAGGCCGTAGTAGGTAGGTTTGTTTCCTGGTCTGTCAACACCTCCAATGTTGTTCCCGACACATCACTGGTTATATTGTTAAAAGCCGAAGGTGTTTCGCTAAAGGGGTTGATAAAAAGATCAAAGCTTCCCTCCACATCCTCAAATTCATCTGGAACGGAATAAAAAAAACGAAGATAGGTTTGTTCCTGGTTTTTGGAAAAACCGACAATAGCACCATTGTCCTCCACACCCGACTGCAGGCTGAATCCCTTGAATTTTTCCCTCAGGTCATCCGTATCATTGATATCGTTTTCTTGTATGAGGTCAAAGATTTCCTGCCCTGCCGAAATGGGAAGAGAGATATGCAGGGAATCTTCGTCAAAAGGTTCGGGCCGGTAATTTCGTTGGGCTAGGGGAACGGAATCAAACGGGAGGGTGCTGGTGTTGTAAAAAAAATCCTCCTCGGGCCGTAGCTCCTCGGTAAGTAGGTGTACGCGTATTTGCGTTACCTGTGTAGTATCGCTGTAAAAGTAGTCATCGTACCCCAAAATTAAGGCAATGCTGTCCAGCTCTGCGTCATTGGGCAGGGAATAGGTCTGTGCGCTAAGTTCCATATATGCCGCGGCAGTAACGCTGCCCAAAAAGGCATCGGAGTACCTGCCTATCAATAGCCTATCGCCATCCGAGCTGATGATACTGTCAAATTTAAAGGTAGAGAGTTCAACGGCAAAAGTGTCCAATACGAGCAGACGTACGTTAGAATCCGCAAATTCCTGACCTACTTCCAGGGTAGGGATGTCCTGTGGATCCACGGAGCAGGCCAGGATAAGACCAAGGACGGCGGTTATGCCCAAGAGTTTCTTCATTTCGCAAGCTATTTCTGATGGCAAATTAAGTAGGGCGCCAGCAGTCTGGGAAGTATTTTATACGGAGTGGAAAAATCCATATACGGACTTGGAAAATCTATCTACAAACCGGAAATACGGAAACGGTCGATACTTATGCCGGGTTGGTCTAGAGAATCACAAGCCCTGTATATTTTTTTTCGGACCCTTGCACCCTGCCTTTAGTTTTGACAAAAATGCAAGTAGTTGAAGTGCAAAATATATTTACTCTTAATGGTACCGTTTACCTATAACATATCATGGGCTCAAGGAGCTGCCTTGGGTGAAATCGCCAAACTGGAATACCGGCTCGTACCTAGCCTAGGGGACACAGAGATGAGTACCTATACGTTTAACCTTGGAGGGGGGATTAAGATGAAGTCGGGATTTTTGGGAATCGGGCTTGGGTATACCAATCATAATTTTTCTTTTTTTGATCTACCTGGAAACTTTGAATCCCAGGAATATGAGGAAATACATGTACTTAGGGCCAGACTGTTTTACAGACATAAAATGGGTAAAGGTTGGTCGGCCAATTTTAGTGTGGCCCCGGGCTTGTCCTCCAACTTTGCCGAAGGCATTTCCGGTGATGATTTTCAGATCAACGCCTTGACAGGTCTGTCCAAAAGATGGGAAGGGGGAAAAGGCCCGGCCACTTTTTCGTTTGGACTTGCCTTTGGTACCGCTTTCGGAAAGCCACAATTTTTCCCAACGCTTTCCTTTGGGAAGAAACTAAGTGAACGATGGAGCTATGTTTTGGGGATACCTGTTTCGGGACTTACCTACCGCCCCGATGAACGGCATTCGCTGAGGGCGAGAGCTACTTTTTTCGGCACCTACGCTAATATCTCATCAACAGTGTCCTTCAATGATATAGGAGACCTTAGGCATACCAAATTACAGGTCAACGGCCTTGATTTTGGTGTGGAGCACAACTTTAGGATACAACCCAATTTTACAACAGTGATTAGGGTGGGTTATTGGTCCACCAACCAGTTCCGTATCCTTGATGGCGAAAATACGGAACTGTTCAATTTTGAAACAACGGGCGCAGCCTACATCAGTATGGGCTTAACGTTTAATTTAAACTAAAGAAGGTATGGAAACAAGAAGTAAAGAAGCAAATCTTTTGGCAAATGGCCGGCCCCTGCTGCTCTTATGCATGTGTTTAGGGATATTCCTCGGCTGTTCCAGCAGTGATGATGGTGATGACGCACTGGGGAATTGGGTAGACCGTTCCATATTCGACGGAACCCCGAGAAGCGGTGCAGCTACCTTTACCATCGGCGATTTGGGCTATATGGGAACCGGATTTGATGGGGATGATCGTTTGGCCGATTTTTGGGTGTACGATATCCAAGGTAATTTTTGGAGCCAATTGGCCAGTTTTCCGGCTACGGCACGCAGCTCTGCCGCAGCCTTTACCATCAACGGGAACGGGTATGTAGGACTGGGTTTTGACGGCGATAACGAGCTGGGCGATTTTTACCGCTATAATGTGGCAGCCAACACCTGGGATACAATTGCGCCCTTTGGTGGATCGGCAAGGCGAGGGGCGGTGGCCTTCAACTCGGCTACCCATGGTTATGTGGGGACCGGATTTGACGGGGATAACGATAAAAAGGATTTTTGGCGATACGACCCCACTTTGGACACATGGACAGAACTTGTAGGTTTTGGGGGCAATAAAAGAAGGGACGGTGCCACTTTTGCCATCAATGACAAGATATATTTGGGCACAGGGGTCTCTAACGGGCTAAACCAGACCGATTTTTGGGTTTTTGATCTCACCAACGAATCCTGGAGCCCCTTGCTCGATTTGGATGATGATGACGATTATGCCATTGTCCGCAATAGCGGAGTAGGTTTCAGTATTGGCGACAAAGGGTATTTTGCTACGGGAGATTCTGGTGCTGGAGCTTCCATAGATATATGGGAATATGACCCCCTAACCGATCTATGGGAAGAAAAAACACCCTATGAGGGAACCACAAGGCAGGGTGCGATAGCTTTTTCCAACGGCTCACGGGCTTTCCTGGCCCTGGGCAGGAGCGGTAACCTGTATTTGGACGATAATCGGGAGTTCTTTCCTTTGGAGGAGGAGGACGAGGATGATTAGAATTTTTGTAAGCAAATAGGATTTAAGTTTAGATTGGTTTTTAATGTGTGTAATTAGTTGGGCAAACCGGTCCTGGTGAAAACAAATGGGGCCGGTACGTCCTATCAAGGATGGATAACAAAAGAAGACATACGGTAGCTCTGATTCTTATCGGCATAGCGGTGCTTTTGATCGGGATCATTTTGAAAATCCGATCAAAGGAGAAGCCGCCCCTGAGGCCGCAGTACCGACTGGAGGTAATTGAGCATTGGGCCAGCGCATGGTCGTATGAGATATATTACGGGGATCAACTGCAGATCAAGCAGGAGTTTGTCCCTGGAATCCGTGGAAAAAAACATTTTACATCTAAAGAAGAGGCACGTATCGTGGGAACATTGGTCTTAGACCGTTTGATTGTGGGCAAATCGCCCGTAGTCCATGTAGAGGATTTAAAAAAGAATGGAATCAGTCATTAAAAATAAGTATCTTCTTTTGCTAAAGAAAGATGCTTTGAAAAGATCATTTCGTATCAAGGAAGTATATGTACATATCATCGTTTGGATTTGTCTATTGTCCATTCCTATTACCATATCTACTATAGAGTACGGGGAGTTAAGGTCCAATTTTTTGTATAGGTTCATGGTGAATCCACTGCTATTGTATAGTAACTACCTGATTTTGGTGCCCTTTCTGTTGCTCAAAAAAAAGATATCGACCTATATTTTGGTCTCCCTTGCCCTGCTGCTCCTGTTAAACCTGTTGATGCGTTATGTACTTCCGGTAGACCCTATTGAGGAATTCGAAAGGTTTGTAAGAAGGGCACGGATGCCTAAATATAGGAGGTTTCCCCATATGGTTACCGCCATTATTTCACTGGCCTTTTTTCTTTTGGGGGGTGTTTTGGGCCTGACCAAGGACTTTTATAAGCGGGACAAAGCCTCCAAGGAAAAAGAGTCCAAACAGAAGGAAACGGAGCTGCAGTTCCTCAGGGCCCAGTTAAACCCACATTTTTTGTTCAACTCCCTCAACAGTATCTATTCCCTGGTCCGCAACAAATCCAACGACGCTTCAGAAGCGGTAATTACATTGTCCGAACTGATGCGTTATATGCTTTACGAGGCAAAACAGGAGTTTGTGCCATTGATTAAGGAAATAGACTATATTAAAAATTTTGTGGCGCTGCAACGCCTACGGTTGTCAGACAGTGAGAATGTGAACCTAAAAATTAGCGGGGACTACAACAACAAGATCGTACCTCCCCTATTGTTGATTCCATTTGTGGAAAATGCGTTTAAGTATGGCACGGATTTTAAGGGACGGACCGACATTGATATGCGCATTGAAATTGCCGATGACCAATTGGATTTCCATGTAAGGAACAAAGTGGGCCCCTATAAAAAGGATTTGGAAAATTCGGGCATTGGGCTCGAGAACATTAAGAACAGATTGATGCTCTTGTTCCCCGAATCGCACAATTTAACAATAGACAGGCAGAACGGTAACTATGGGGTACGCTTGCAATTGACCCTAAGCTAAAAAACATATGATGAACTGTATAATAATTGATGACGAACCCCTTGCTCTCGGGATCATAAAATCCTATTGTGAGGAAATGGGTAAGCTAAACGTCGTGGGCACCTATACCAATCCCCTGGACGCCATTGAAATATTGCAGACAGAGGAATTAGATCTGGTCTTTTTGGATATTCAGATGCCGCAGATCAATGGAATAGAGTTCATACAGGCACTGGACATAAAACCGTTATTTATTTTTACCACGGCCTATCCCCAGTACGCCATAGAGGGTTTTGAACTCAATGCGGCCGATTATTTGGTGAAGCCCATACCCTTTTCACGTTTTGTGAAATCGATCAATAGGGTGAAGGAATTACTGGAACTGAGAAATCGGGTCAATGTGTCCTCTGAAAATCTTGTATCCGCCATGGGTTCGGAGAACTCCATGCAGGGTTTTATTTTTGTGAAATCGGATTATGACAATGTCAAGATCAAATTGGACGATATTAAGTACATCCAAGGCTTAAAGGACTATCTCAAGATCCATACGGACCAGAGCAAACCTATTCTGACCTTGATGAATTTTAAGGATATCGATGCCAAATTGCCGAAAAACAATTTTTTTAGGGTACACCGCTCCTTTATCGTCAACATCAGCCGGATCAATTCCATACAGCGCAGCAAAATTGTGATCGATGATATCCGCATTCCGATTGGGGACAGCTATAGGGAAGAGTTTATGAAACGATTGGGCCTCTAGCAGGAGGGTTCCTATGGGGCAACAAGCTCATGTTCCGGACAATCTACCCGCAAGTCGGGTTTATGGAGGGTCTTTTTAAGAAGACTGCAATAATCGTTTTCCGGACCACGGTGGTAAAAGCGGCAGGAAAAGCACATGCGCTGTACCGTGACGACCCCAGCTTTGTTGAGCTTTTTGATGATTTCCAGTAGGTTTTGAAAGAGCTGTTCCTTTTGAAACTGGGTAAGCCCTTGTACCGGTTTGTCAATAGCCGTCGCGAAAGCGCTGGTCCTGCTGACCATCTCCTTTCCAATATCGGTCAGGTGAATGGTAAAACTACGGGTGTCGGCCGGGTCCGTTTCCTTGAAGATAAATCCCTTTTTGGTCAGGATCCGGATCGATTCGCTAATGGTGGCTTTGGTAACATTGAATTCCTTGGCAAGATAGTTTACCTTACAAAGTGCTGGGGCATGGAAGCGTAGGAACAGAAGGAGCTGTATTTGGATCGGGGTAAGCCCGTGTTGCTTCCCTTCTTGCCAGAGCAGTACCCTAAAGGCCTCGGAAATTCGTTCCAGGGCGGCCACGATTTTACTTTCAATTCGCAGATGTTGAGCTGAGGGATCAAAGGTATCCATATCACAAAAGTAGCCCCAAACAATTAGTTTATCTAACCATTCAGGGCCTAAGTTTATTTTTCAGAAACAGCGTAAGGAAGGGAAAGATCGCCAGAGGAGATGCTGTATACACGGTATACCCCTAACAAGGGCAACCCTTCTTTGCTGGTATTTACCTGCATATAGGCGGCAACACCGTCGAACTTAAATTGGGTCTTATGGCCCATTCGGTATAAAGGTACCACCACCTTTATGGTGTTTCCCTTGGTAATCACCGGAAATCCGGGAGAATCCATAAACATGGGCATTCCTGGATTGGTAGGAGGCAATTTTACGCTGGTATCGGCCTTGTCGAACTGTTTTACGGACAAGCCCCCAGCTACACGTTCATCTTTGACCAGAACCACCCAATGGGGGTGCCAAACGATTCCGTCATCGTCAAAGATAGAATTTGTGTTTTCGTCCCAGAGCGGCGTGTCATCAAAGTCGGGATGTGAGGTAAGGGCTAGGGCAAGAATCCCTTCCGTTTTTGAGAACCCTACATCTTCGGGTGACAGATTGGTTGGAAAAACATAACCTAGCACCGGGGCGCCATCCATTTGTCCGGCCTTGTCCGGAACGCTGGCTCCGGCCTTGCCCTTTACGCTTATGGAAAAGATCAGCTGTTGTAGATCGGTATCGTGCTCCACAGTGGTACCGATAATCTTAAAGTCATCCGAATCTTTAAAGTTGGATGACTCGTTGGTGTGCTGTCCCTGACAGGAGAGCAGTCCTAGGAGCAAACTTGCCCATAGTCCGGTTCTTAATTGTAGTTGTTTCATATTTGTTTCAATTACGATTCATAAAGTGAGTTAAACTAACTTTATAAGTTAAATTTTTTTATCCTTTTACTTCGGCCATGCTGGCGCCGTGATTGATGTGCAGTACAGCGCCGTTGTCTAGAACCAAAGCGGGAACAGAGTGCACTCCCAATGCTTCTGCAGCTGCAATTTGATGCTTTTCTTCGCCCAAGTGCACGGTTTCTAAGGAAATTTTGGAAAGATCCAAGAGGTTCAATAATTCCTGCTCCGCGCTAACACAAACGGGACAGCCTGCATGATAAAATGTTGCTTTTTTCATATTGTTATATTTATTCTGGCTTCGTTGCCGAAACAAATATAGTAAGTTAATCTAACTAAAACAATTAAAAAATAAATTTTATTTGGGAGGTGCGAAAACCGCTATGGTATACTCCAATAATTCCTCCGAGCCAGTGGGACCATGCCCGGGAATTACAGTTTTTAGGTCCGGGAAGGCAGCTTTGATCTTTTGCACGGTTTGCGACCATGTTTGCACATTGGCATCGGCTAGATTGCCCTTTTTAGCGTCCTGGGCCTTGATCATACAACCTCCGAACAGGAGCCTGTCCTCAGCAATATAGCTAACAATATTGTCCTTCGTATGGGCCTCGCCAAAGTATTGGTTACGTACCTTGCCTGTACCAACTTCCAGTTCCATCTGGGTATCAAAGCCCACTTGGGGTACAGGCAGGCCTGCCTCCCTGGCCAGGATTATCGTTGTCTGGTTGGCAAAGGAAGGAATGCCCAGCGCATGAAAGCTTGGCAAACCGCCCAGGCAATCATCATGGAAATGATTGACGACCACCGCGGTAACATCGGAATTTTTAACCTCGGCGATCCATTTGATCAGTTCTGTGGCCACCGCCTCCTCCGAGGGGCTGTCAAATACAACGGCCTCCTTGTTGTTGATGTACACCAGACCATTACACTCAAATTTCCCGTAATCCGGAATGTCCAGATAAGAGACGTGCACATAGCTGTTTTCTGAAATAGCGATGATTTTAAGGTGTTCAGAGCTGTAAGCCAACCCTTTTTCTTGGGACTTAACTGCCAGGGGATGGAGAAATAGGATGAGCAAGCCAAGGAAGCGAAGTGTGTTTTGCATATGTTTTGGGAGCTGTCTTTGGGCTATTGTCGCCCATGGTTCCCAAAGATATAGCATATTTAGTTACCTTTCAAAAATGGAAAACCAAGATACCTACAAACTGTTGTTCATTTACAACGCCAACTCTGGCCTGCGCAATGCCTTGCTGGACAGTGCCCACAAAATTCTCAGTCCGGCCACTTACGATTGCAATCTATGCGACATTACCTTTGGCGTTTTCAGTGAAAACACTGGTTGGAAGCAATTCCGGGAAGGTAGTAAGGTGTCCATGGAATTTTTGCACAAAGACGAGTTTACCCAACAATATGCATCCAAATTTGGCCACAAGTTTACCTTTCCCATTGTGTTAGCGGTTACCCATGACAAGCTGGAGGTTCTGGTGAGCACCCAGGTGTTGAACGATTTGAAAAGTGCGGAAGAGCTAATTCAATTGATCGAAGAACACGTTGGTTAGTAGTAGGCAGTGGGCAGTAGGCAGTGTTAGGTGTTAAATGTTGAGTAGTTAATTATGAATGGGCAATGCGCTCGGCGCTTAGCGTATGGCGTGATGCATTATATTCGGTAGTGGACAATAAAAAATGAACAATTAGCAATTAGCAATAAAAAATGGTTCATTCTTAAACCTTAAACCTTAAACCTTAAACCTTAAACCTTAAACCTTAAACCTTAAACCTAACCTTTATTTTCCTTGTGAAATTCGGTGTTAATGTTATGGACGTACCCCAACAATTCCTCCCTTCCCGTTCTGTGGGCGGATGAGGTCACAAAATAGGGCGGTACTTCCTCCCAAACCCCTTCCAATAAGGTTTTAAGGTAGGTGTCCACCTGTTTTTCCGTGAGCTGGGGCTTTAGCTTGTCCGCTTTGGTGAAGACAATGCAAAAAGGGATCATATGGGTGCCTAGCCATTCCATGAATTCCATATCCACTTTTTGAGGTTCGTGTCTCACATCTACTAGGACAAAGGCACAAACCAATTGTTTGCGCTGTAAAAAATAATCCGTGATGTATTTCTGAAAGGTCTTTTTGTCCTTTTTGGAAGCGCGGGCATAACCGTAGCCCGGTAAATCCACGAGAAACCAGTTATCATTGATCTTAAAATGGTTGATAAGTTGTGTTTTCCCTGGTCTGCCCGAGGTTTTTGCCAGGTTTTTCCGCTGGGTGAGCATATTGATCAAGGAGGACTTGCCCACATTGGATCGGCCTATAAAAGCGTATTCGGGAAGGAGTTCCTTTGGACACTTCGCCACATTGGAATTGCTCATTACAAAGTCGGCCGACTTTATTTTCATCGGAAGGATTTTAGAAGTTTCGCTTTTCCAACCAAGCGTCCAGGATAGCGTTGAATTCCTTAGGACGTTCCATCATCGGGGCGTGGCCACACTTTTGGATCCAAAAAAGTTCCGAATCCGGGAGTAGTTCGTGAAATTCTTTGGCCACGTTGGGCGGGGTCACTGTATCGTCTTGACCCCAAATGATACAGGTAGGGGTAAGCATATGTGGAAGGTCCTTGGACATATTGTGCCGTATGGCACTTTTGGCAATTGCCAGGGTCTTCACCAATTTCATACGGTCGTTTACCGTGGCATAGACTTCGTCCACAATCTCCTTAGTGGCTACCTTGGGATTATAAAAAACGTCTTGGGCCTTCTTTTTGATGAATTCATAATCCCCGCGTTTGGGGTACCCATCTCCCATGGCACTTTCGTAAAGTCCCGAACTGCCTGTAATGACCAAGGCCCTCACCATTTCCGGGTAGAGTTTGGTATGCAATAGACCAATATGGCCGCCTAGGGAATTTCCCAAAAGAATAACATCCTTAAGTCCTTTGAACTCGATGAACCGCTCCAAAAACTTGGCAAAGTTCTTTACGTTGGTTCGGATTATGGGCATATCATAGATAGGGAGTTCAGGAACGAGAACCTTATATCCTTTGGAAGGAAAATGGTGCATTACGCCCTGAAAATTGCTCAAACCTCCCATGAGCCCATGTAATATAATAATCGGGGTGCCTTCCCCTATCTCTATATACCTGTATTTTCCTTCGGTAATAATCTTTTCTTCCATTCAAGGACAGCTTCTGGTCTCAGTTGGCAAATATAGGCATTTCCCCATAATAGCAATACATTCCCTTTGAAGGGAGCTTGCCCTGAAACTGCTGGGTTTTGACAAAAAAGATGAAATCCTTACCACTTTATTAGTCCGCCTATTTTCTAGCACTTTAGCCTCTTTTTGGGCCAAATCACCTAAAAATTATCAACAAAGTGGTAATTTGTGGTATTATGTGGTAATAATTTCTATATATTTGAGTTATAAAAGCAAATAGCCACCAGCTTTGGACATATTTTTTGTTGGAACATATAACTGTAAGGCCGATGCCAAAGGTAGGGTAATGTTACCAGTTACCCTAAAAAACCAGATTACGCCTATCCTTAATGACGGCTTTGTGATAAAGCGGTCCATGTATGCGCCCTGTCTGGAACTCTATCCCATGTACGAATGGAATACGGTGATGCAGGAACTCAATGCCAAAAGCAGGTACGAAAAGGACAATATAGATTTCATCAGAAAATTTACCGCTGGTTTAAAACAGGTGGAAATAGATACTACCGGAAGGTTATTGATTCCCAAGAATTTGACCACGCTGGTGGGTATAACCAAAGATGTGGTATTGGCTTCCATAGGTAAGAATATTGAGATATGGGATAAGGATAGATATGAGCAGGAAATCAATGTGGCCCCTGAAGAAGTGGCCAGCTTGGCGAAAAAGGTAATGGGCGGGAAGGACAAAACGGATGGAGTATCATAACCCGGTACTGTTAAAGGAGTCGGTCAATGGACTCCACATAAAAAAAGATGGGGTTTACGTGGATGTAACTTTCGGTGGCGGAGGACATTCCAAGGAAATCCTAAAACAGTTGGGGGAAGATGGCAGATTGATAGCGTTTGATCAGGACGAGGAGGCTTTGCAGAATACGATAGCGGACGAAAGGTTTTTATTGATCAACGAGAATTTTAGGTATATCAAGCAGTTTTTAAAGTTCTATGGCATTCGGAAAGTAGATGGGATCTTGGCAGATTTTGGGGTTTCCTCACATCAATTTGACAAAGCGGAACGTGGATTTTCTACCCGTTTTGATGCGGATCTGGATATGCGCATGAGCAGGAAGAACACCAGCTCTGCCTATGATGTGGTGAATAACTATTCCTATGATGAGTTGCGAAAGGTGCTCTTCCAGTATGGCGATTTGCGGAATGCAAATGCCATGGCAGGGACGTTGATTACGGCTCGGGAAGAAGCGCCCATAAAAACAACGGAACAGCTGAAGCAGGTGTTGCAACGATTTTTGCCCAAGTTTAAGGAACAGAAAATCCTGGCGCAGATATACCAGGCCATACGGATCGAGGTGAACCAGGAAATAGCGGTCATCAAGGAGTTTTTGTTGCAGACCCCAGAGCTACTGGAAAAGGGCGGAAGGCTCAGTGTCATTAGCTATCATTCGCTCGAGGACCGACTGGTAAAACGGTTTATCCGTGCCGGACAGTTTGAAGGAGAGGCCGAAAAGGATTTTTACGGAAACCCTCAGGTACCCTTTAAGAAAGTGGGCGGACTTATAGTTCCGTTACCAGAGGAAATAGCAAAGAATAACAGAGCTAGGAGCGCCAAACTGCGAATAGCTGAAAAAATATAAAAATGAAAAAAGGAATTCTGGACATTTTAAAAGGGAAGTTTTTGGTAAGCGGAGACGCGCCCAAAAACTGGCTTTTTATCATTTTCGCCTCCTTTTTGGCCACCGTAATGATCGCGAGTTCGCACAGCGCGGACCGTAAGGTGCACCAAGTGGCGGCCTTGAACGAGGAAGTAAAGGAATTGAGGAGCGAGTTTGTGGATATCCGCTCGGATGTGCAGCGGCTGAAGTTAGAGTCTACGGTAATGCAGACAGTGGCCGAAGACGGCCTGTATCCGTCAGAAACACCGCCTAAAAAAATAAAAGTTAAATCAGAGGATTAGTGCCTATAACCGAAAGGAACATATTAACCAGATTGTATGCCGTAGCCGGATGTTTGTTCTTGTTTGCCGTCGCAGTGGTCGTGAAACTGGTGAGCATACAGATGGTACATGGAGACAAATACAAGAAGCTGGCCATGGCCCGCACGGAAAAAATGTTCACCATTGCACCCAATAGGGGTAACCTATATTCCGATGACGGCAGTTTGTTAGCTACATCAGTATCCAGGTATACTATTCGGTTCGATGCAGTTACCGTTAAGACCGAGGACTTTGAGGCCCATATAAAACCCTTGTCCGATTCCCTTGCCAGTATGTTGGGGAAACCGGCATCGCATTATGAAAACCTATTAAGAAAGGCAAAGGTAAATAAGCACAGGTACAAACTGGTGGCCCGCAACCTCGATTATTCGGATTATATGAGGACCAAAGCTTTTCCACTTTTCGAAAAAGGCCCCAACGAAGGCGGATTGATCGTGGAACAGCGTACGGTACGGGAGCATCCGTTGGGAAAAATTGCGGAACGCAGCGTTGGGTATGAGCGGGTAGATGATAATGGATACTTTACCAGGGTGGGCCTTGAAGGCGCCTTTGGTCAGTATTTAAGGGGTAGCGAGGGGAAAAGACTCAAACAAAAAATTGCCAAGGGTCAATGGAAACCCATTGGGCTGGATAATATCATTGAACCTAAGGATGGTTATGACGTTATATCCACCATAAATATCAACATACAGGATATTGCGCACCACGCGCTGTTGGGCCAATTGGAAAAGTACAAGGCGGATCATGGTTCTGTTATTGTTATGGAAACCAAGACAGGGGAGGTGAAGGCCATTTCCAATCTCGGACGGACTCAGGAAGGGAAGTACTATGAGCGGTTGAACTATGCCGTGGGGGAATCCCATGAACCCGGTTCTACCTTTAAATTGATGTCATTAGTGGCCGCTTTGGAAGATAAGGTGATAGATACCACCACATTGGTAGATACGGAGAAAGGGCGTTGGCGATTGTATGACCGTACAGTTCGTGATTCCAAACCTGGCGGATATGGAAAAATTTCCGCTGCAAAGGCCTTTGAGGTCTCTTCCAACACCGCCTTCGCCAAAATCATACACAACAGTTATAAAGAACGGCCTTCCCGTTTTGTGGACCGCTTGATGAACATGAACCTTCACGAACCCTTGGGACTACCCATCAAGGGAGAGGGAAAACCGGTTATAAGGTATCCTGGTGACAAGGGATGGTCTGGCATTTCACTGGCCTGGATGTCCCATGGATACGAAGTTTCCCTTACCCCATTGCAGACCCTTGCCTTCTATAATGCCATTGCCAATGATGGCGAAATGATCAAACCAAGATTGATCAAGGAGGTGCGGGAATGGAACAAGACCATTCAAAAATTCAACAAGGAAGTCATAAATCCATCCATCTGCACCCAGGAAACGGCGGCCAAGGTAAGACAATTGTTAAAGAATGTGGTGGAGAAAGAACACGGCACCGGACATGGGTTGTACTCGCCAAATTTCTCTATGGCAGGCAAGACCGGGACCTGTCAGAAAAATTACGTTTCCAAGGACCCGGATAAACTAAGGTATATATCCACCTTCGCCGGATATTTTCCCGCAGACAATCCCAAATATTCCTGTATTGTGGTAATCCATGAACCAGATAAAAGTGTAGGATACTACGGAGCGGACGTATCGGGCCCGGTTTTTAAGTCCATCGCCCAAAAAATCTATGCCACTTCTCCCTTGATAGACGAGTTGGAAACACTAAAACCAGATGATGAACATTTGGAGGAAGCTTATGAAAGTTATTATGCAAAGGCACAGAAAAAATATCAAAAGGTCCCTAATGTTAAAGGAATGAGTGGAATGGATGCGGTTTCCTTACTGGAAAATTTGGGCTTACAGGTTGAAGTCAAAGGAAATGGAAAGGTAAGGGCACAATCGGTATCCCAGGGTACTGATTTGGACAAAGTGGACAAAATTGTTTTGGAACTATCGTGAAGTTGTTAAAGGACATATTATATGGAGTAAGCCTCTCAGCGGTGAGCGGATCAACGACCATTCTGATCAATGCAATATGCTTTGATTCCAGAAAGGTAGGCCTGGACGATGTCTTTATTGCCATACGAGGAACCCAGACCGACGGGCACCAGTATATAGCCAAAGCCATTGACTCTGGTGCCAATGCCATTGTATGTGAGGAACTTCCGGAGCAATTGATCAATGGCGTAACCTACGCGCAGGTGGATAACGGAAACAAGGCCCTGGCCATCATGGCATCAAATTTTTATGACAACCCTTCCAAAAACCTGAAATTGGTAGGGATTACAGGAACCAATGGGAAGACAACGATAAGTAGCTTGTTGTACGAACTGTTCAAAAAAGCGGGCTATAAGGTGGGATTGATATCCACCATCAAGATTATGGTAGATGCCCAAAAGTACAACACGAGCCACACTACTCCGGACGCCTTGACCATCAATAGGCATTTAAGTTTAATGAACGAAGCAGGGGTGGAATTCTGCTTTATGGAAGTTAGCTCGCACGGTATCGCCCAAAAAAGGACAGAAGGATTGGTTTTTACGGGGGCCATTTTTACAAACTTGTCCCATGACCATTTGGACTACCACAAGACGTTTGCCGAATACAGGGACACCAAAAAAGAACTCTTCGATGGCCTTTCAAAAAGCGCCTTTGCCCTGACCAACGTGGACGACAAGAACGGTTTGGTCATGTTGCAGAACACCAAGGCAAGAAAAAATACCTACGCGTTAAAATCATATGCCGATTACAGGGCACAGGTCCTTGAAAACCAGTTCAATGGCCAATTGCTGAAAATTGATGACAATGAACTGTGGACCAAACTTATAGGGCATTTCAATGCCTATAACATCTTGGCCATTTACGCTACTGCGGATTTACTGGGACTGGAAAAACTCGAGATTCTTCGTTTGTTGAGCGAGCTGGAAAACGTGGACGGAAGGTTCCAATACTACATATCGAAAAAGAAAATAACGGCTATTGTTGATTATGCCCATACGCCGGACGCCTTAAAAAATGTACTTGATACTATCAATACATTGAGAACTGGAAATGAAAATGTCATCACCGTAGTGGGGTGTGGTGGTGACAGAGATAGTTCTAAGCGTCCGGTAATGGGACATATCGCTTCGGAGTTGAGCACCAAGGCCATTTTTACCTCTGACAACCCGCGTACGGAGTCGCCCACCGTGATTATTGAAGAAATGGAAGCAGGGGTGGAGGCCCAAAATGTTAAAAAAATACTGTCCATTGAAAATAGGAAGCAGGCCATTAAAACTGCCTGCCAACTGGCCTTGGACAACGATATCATCCTCGTTGCCGGTAAAGGGCATGAGACCTACCAGGAGACTAATGGCAAACGAGTGGATTTTGATGATTTTAAAATAGTGAAGGAAATATTGTCCGAATTGGACAAATAATTTATATGGTCCGGCACAAGCTGGGTCCGTAAGGAACAAGCAAAGAAGATGTTATATTACCTATTCGAATATTTGGAAAAACAGTACCAGTTCCCGGGAGCCAGTCTTTTCCAGTTCCTTACGTTCCGTGCGGCGGTGGCCGTCCTACTTTCCCTAGTTATTGCCACAGCATACGGTAAACGTATAATTCTCTTTCTAAAGCGCAAGCAAATTGGTGAGACCGTACGTGATCTTGGTCTTGAGGGGCAGCAGCAAAAAGCGGGCACACCAACAATGGGCGGACTCATCATCATTATGTCTACCCTTATCCCTGTACTCCTGTTTGCCCGTTTGGACAATATTTATGTATTGCTTTTGATCGTCACTACCGTATGGATGGGGATTATTGGTTTTGTGGATGATTACATCAAGATTTTCAAGAAGGACAAAAAGGGCCTTAAGGGAAGATTTAAAGTGATGGGGCAAGTGGTACTGGGCTTGATCGTTGGATCTACCCTGTACTTTCACCCCGAAGTGACCATGAAAGAGAAGAACAGTACTAGGATTACCGCCCAGTTTACCGTAGAGGAAATTCAGGGTCCAGAGGTAAAATCCACCAAGACCAATGTTCCTTTTTTTAAGGATAACGAGCTGGATTACAGCAATTTTATCTCCTGGGCCGGTGAAGGAGCAAAGGACTATGCCTGGCTGGTTTTTCTTCCGATTATTATTCTGATCGTTACCGCCGTTTCCAATGGTGCCAACCTAACCGATGGCATTGATGGTCTTGCTGCGGGGACATCGGCCATAATTGTGCTTACCCTAGGAATTTTTGCCTGGGTATCCGGTAATATCATTTTTTCGGAATATCTGGACATCTTTTTTATTCCCAGGGCCGGTGAATTGGTCGTCTTTATTGCGGCATTTGTTGGTGCCCTGGTAGGGTTTCTATGGTATAATGCCTTTCCGGCCCAAGTATTTATGGGCGATACGGGAAGTCTTACCATAGGTGGTGTCATAGCGGTCATAGCCATTATCGTGCGTAAGGAACTGCTTATTCCCCTGCTGTGCGGAATCTTCTTTGCAGAGTCTATTTCCGTCATGCTGCAGGTGGGCTATTTTAAGTATACCAAAAAGAGATCGGGCGAAGGGAAACGCATTTTTTTAATGGCTCCCTTGCACCACCATTATCAAAAGAAAGGATATCACGAAAGCAAGATTGTGACCCGATTTTGGATTATTGGAATTCTGTTGGCCATTGTGACCTTCGTGACCTTAAAAGTAAGATAGATGAAGCGGCTCGTGGTACTGGGCGGTGGAGAAAGTGGTGTTGGCACGGCCATCTTGGGGAAGCAGAAAGGATACAAGGTTTTTGTATCGGACAAGGGAAAAATAAACAATACATACAAGGACGTTCTTGAACATTTTGGGATTGATTGGGAGGAGGAGCGGCATACCGAAGCTGAGATTTTAAATGCCGATCTGGTGATGAAAAGCCCGGGTATTCCGGATACGGTACCCTTGGTGGTAAAGTTGATGGGGAAAGGGGTGCCCGTGATTTCGGAGATCGAGTTTGCATCAAAATATACCGATGCCACAATTATAGGGATTACCGGAAGCAACGGCAAGACCACCACCACCATGTTGGCAAACCACCTATTAAAAAAGGGAGGATTGCATGTAGGCATGGCCGGTAATATAGGCGATAGCTATGCTAAAATGGTAGCCGAAAATGATTACAGCTATTATGTGCTGGAAATCAGCAGTTTTCAGTTGGATGGCATCATCGATTTTAAACCGCACATTGCGGTGATCACCAACATTACCCCCGACCATTTGGACCGATATGAGGATCAATTTGACAACTATATCGCTTCAAAATTTAGGATCGCAAAGAACCAGACCAATGAGGATTACCTCATTTATGATGCAGATGACAAGGTCATCCGCGAATGGCTCAAAGCGCATCCCGTTCAATCCAAATTGATGCCCTTCTCCCTTGAAAAGGAAGTATCGGAGGGGGCCTATTTAAAAAATAATGAAATCGTAGTAAAGACTCAAAACAAGACAATAACAATGGCAACGGACACATTAGCTTTAGAAGGAAAGCACAATCTCAAAAATACCATGGCGGCGGCCACAGCCGCTACACTGGTAGATGTTAGAAAGGAATTCATCCGCGAAAGCATAAAAAACTTTCAAGGAGCGGCACATCGCTTGGAAAAGGTGCTAAAAATACACCATGTCCAATATATCAACGATTCCAAGGCCACCAATATCAATGCCACCTACTACGCCTTGGACAGTATGAGCTCGCCTACGGTATGGATCGTTGGTGGAGTGGACAAGGGTAATGATTATAGGGAGTTGATGCCCTTGGTACGGGAAAAGGTAAAAGCAATTGTTTGTTTGGGTCTGGACAATGCTAAAATAAAGGATGCCTTTGGCAATGTGGTAGATCTGTTGGTGGAGACCTATGCCATGGAGGAAGCTGTTAAGGTGGCCTATAAAATTGCCGAGCGAGGAGATAACGTGCTGCTCTCGCCAGCCTGTGCCAGTTTTGATCTTTTTGACAATTATGAGGACCGGGGAAATCAATTTAAGGATGCTATAAAGAACCTATAAACGTGTTAGGAGTTTTACGAAATATCAAAGGAGATAAGGCCATTTGGGGCGTTGTGGCGCTATTGGCCCTTTTTTCCTTTTTACCGGTATACAGTGCCAGTAGCAATTTGGTATATGTGGTGGGGAAAGGAACCACTATGGGGCACTTGGTAAAGCACGGTCTGCTTTTGTTCCTGGGTTTTGGGATCATTTACGGAGTACACCGGATACCCACACATTTTTTCAAGGGCCTTTCCATAATTGCCATGCCCATTGTACTGTTGCTTTTGATATACACCTTGGCCCAAGGTACTATTATAGATGGGGCCAACGCCAGTAGATGGATCCAACTGCCTCTAGTAGGGGTCACTTTTCAGACCTCTAATCTGGCCGCTGTGGTCCTCATGATCTATGTGGCAAGGTATCTGACGAAAATCAAGGACAGGAGCATCACTTTTAAAGAGAGCATTCTGCCCTTATGGCTCCCTGTTTTCCTTGTATTGATATTAATATTGCCTGCCAATTTTTCCACGGCCGCCATCATCTTTTTTATGGTGCTAGTCTTGTGTTTTCTTGGGGGATATCCTATGAAATACCTTCTTGGGATTGTAGGGACCGGCCTGTTGTGTTTAACCTTGTTTGTTCTAACGGCAAAGGCTTTGCCCGATTTGTTTCCAAACCGAGTGGATACATGGATCAGCAGGGTAGAGAGTTTTTGGGATCCAGCAGACACTGAAGGGGATTACCAAATAGAAAAAGCAAAAATCGCGATCGCCAGTGGGGGTATCGTGGGCAAAGGTGCCGGGAAAAGCATTCAGAAGAACTTTTTGCCACAGAGCTCCTCCGATTTTATTTACGCGATCATTATTGAAGAGTATGGCCTGGCCGGTGGTTTTGCGCTAATGTTCTTTTACTTGTTGTTATTGTTCCGAATTGTGGTCGTGGCCAACGGTAATAACACGGTTTTTGGAAAACTTTTGGTGGTCGGTGTAGGGTTGCCCATTGTATTTCAGGCATTTATCAATATGGCGGTAGCGGTAGAACTGTTCCCGGTCACCGGACAGACACTGCCCTTGATCAGTAGTGGGGGTACTTCCATTTGGATGACCTGCCTGGCCATAGGAATTGTATTGAGTGCAAGTAATAAAGAGATAGGGCCGGAAAATGAAACTTCCGGTACGGATGAGACCAACCCTTTAGAAGTGTTGAGTGGACAATTATAGGTTCATACTCTCTGGGGGGGGCACTGGCGGACATATTTATCCGGCCATTGCCATAGCCAACGAGCTAAAAAAGAGGCATGCCAATGCCGAATTTCTGTTCGTGGGCGCAAAGGATAAGATGGAAATGGAGAAGGTCCCCCAAGCGGGGTATGCCATCCAGGGATTGTGGATCAGCGGGTTACAACGGAAACTGACCCTTAAAAATGTACTGTTTCCTATAAAATTGATCAGTAGTTTGATAACGGCAAGGAACATCGTAGCAAAGTTTAGGCCCCATGTGGTGATCGGCACGGGCGGGTTCGCTAGCGGACCACTCTTGAGAATGGCTGCTGGGAAGGGGATTCCTTGCGTGGTACAGGAGCAAAATTCCTATGCCGGGATCACCAACAAACTGCTGGCTAAAAGAATGCGGAAGATTTTTGTGGCCTATGAAGGAATGCAGCAGTTTTTCCCCGAGGATAAAATTGTAAAAACGGGAAATCCGGTACGTGAAGACCTGGTGGCCATCAAGAGCAATAGGGAAGACGCGTTACGATTTTTTGGGTTGCCCACAACAAAACATACCCTTTTGGTCGTAGGCGGAAGCTTAGGTGCAAGGCGTATCAACCAGTTCGTAGCTCAAAAGCTCGATTTTTTTAAAGATCAGGACGTTCAGGTGATATGGCAGAGCGGGAAACTGTACTATACCGCCTATCAAAATCTGGAATCCGGGCAGGTGAAGGTGTTGGAGTACCTGGATCGAATGGATTTGGCTTATGCTGCCGCGGATATAATTATTTCAAGATCGGGCGCCGGAGCCGTGTCTGAACTCAGCATTGTTGGCAAACCAGTAATCTTTATCCCGTCGCCCAATGTGGCCGAGGACCATCAGACCAAAAATGCACAGGCCCTGGAAAAGGAAGGCGCGGCACTGTTGTTAAGGGAACGGGATCTGGAATCTGATTTCGAAACGGTTTTTTCCCGTTTGATGGCGTCGGAGGACGAAAGACGGGAACTGAGTGTGAATATAAAAAAAATGGCAAGGCCACATGCCACAAAACAAATTGTGGACGAGATAGAAAAATTATTGTAAAAACATGGACTTGAAGGATATACATAGGGTGTATTTTATCGGAATAGGGGGGATAGGTATGTCTGCCCTGGCCCGCTATTTCAGGTTTGTGGAAAAGCAGGTGGCAGGGTATGATAAGACCCGAACGCCCCTGACCCAGGAGTTGGCCGATTTGGATATTGCTGTACACTATTCGGATGATCTGGAGTTGGTCCCTAGGGCATTTTTGGATCCCAAAAACACCCTGATCGTATATACCCCGGCCGTTCCTGCCAGTCATTCAGAGCTTAGCTACTTTGTGGACCACGGTTTCAAAGTAAAAAAACGCTCGGAGGTTCTTGGTATTATTACTCGGGACACCTTTTGTTTTGCGGTGGCGGGTACCCATGGCAAAACTACTACCTCGGGTATCCTTTCACATCTCCTCAAGGAAACGGGCACGCCGCTCACGGCGTTTTTAGGAGGCATATCGGAGGATTTCAATAGCAATTTCCTCTTGGAGGGAACCGAGTTTTCCGTGGTTGAAGCCGATGAATTTGATCGTTCCTTTCTACAACTTTCCCCCAATGTGGCTTGCATTACCTCCATGGATGCGGACCATATGGATATCTATGGGGATAGGGAGACATTAAAAAAGGCGTTCATGGACTTTACTAAGTGTTTAAAGCCCAACGGAACGCTCTTTGTGCGAAAGGGACTGCCCATAGCGGGAATCACATATGGCATAGAAGACGATTCGGATTATTGCATCCGAAATTTAAAAATAGAACATGGCACCTACATTTTCGACTTGGGAACCCCCGAAATGACCCTAAAGGGGGTGAAATTCAACAAACCGGGCGAGCATAATTTGCTGAACGGTCTAGTGGCTTTTGCAATGGCGATACAAGCAGGTTCCCCCCCGTATCGCCTTGCCGAGGCACTGGAAACCTTTCGAGGGGTACAACGGCGGTTTTCCTATAAAATCAAAGAGGAAAGCTTCGTTTTTATCGATGATTATGCCCATCATCCTACGGAAATCAATGCCGTATACCAGGCGATTTCGGAAATGCATCCCAATAAACGGGTGTTGGCCGTTTTTCAACCCCATTTGTTTTCACGGACACAGGATTTCGCCGAGGATTTTGCCCGTAGTTTGGCCAAATTTGATAGTGTGCTGTTATTGGATATTTATCCCGCACGAGAAAAGCCCATAGCCGGGATTACCTCAAAATGGCTGTTGGAAAAAATACAAAATCCCAACAAGGGTTTTGTCGAAAAGTCGGCCTTGGTGAGCGAAATCAGAAAACAGAACCCTGAGGTGCTGGTCACCATGGGTGCGGGTGATATTGGCCTGGAAGTAGCAAAAATAAAAAGTGAATTGGAACATGCGAATTAACAGAAACCACATTAAAATCACAGCCTTGGGCCTCTTGTGCATTGGCCTGTACGCTTTTGCCGATAAAAGAAGTAAGCAGAAGACAATCAGCAAGTTAAAGATTGAATTTGTTGGAGAGCAGAACCTGTACGTAAATCACGAAACGGTTAATAAATTGTTAATACAAAATTACGGTAGCCTTACGAACGTGCCCCAAGAACATATAGTTTTGAATACTATGGAAAAGGTCATAGAGACCAATGAAATGGTGAAAAGTGCCCAAGTTTATCTTACTGTAAACGGTGAGCTTACATCCAAAATTGTACAAAGGCGACCCATTGGACGAGTAGAAGGGAATACTAAGTTTTATCTGGATGATGAAGGAAAACGCATGCCGTTGTCCGGAAACCACTCGGCCAGGGTTCCTATAATCACAGGCAAGATCACCGGTAAAAGTTTGGAGGACGTCTATACGATTTTAAAGTATATCAATATGGACGATTTTTTACGGAAAAACGTCATCGGAATCCATATTGTGGAGGAAGAAAAGTACCAGTTAAAATTCCGTATGGAAGACTTCGTCGTGAATTTGGGCGGAGTGGACGATCTGGAGGAGAAGTTCAGCAATTTTATGGCTTTTTACACCAAGGCGGCAAAGGACAAAACCTTGGAAAGTTACGATATAGTAAGCTTGGAATATAATAATCAGGTAGTGTGCACCAAAATATAAATTATGGAACAGGATAATTATTCAGTTGGATTGGACATTGGAACCACCAAGATCGTTGCCATCATTGGGAAGGAGAACGAATATGGTAAAATTGAGGTATTGGGTATCGGACGGTCCAAAAGCTTGGGCGTGCATCGCGGGGTGGTCAACAATATTACACAGACCATCAAGTCCATACAGCAGGCCGTGGAACAGGCCGAGGCCAATTCCGGATTAAAGATAGGTTCCGTGGTGGTGGGCATAGCGGGTCAGCATATTAGAAGTCTTCAGCACAGTGATTACATTACCCGGGTTAATTCTGAGGAGGTGATCAATGAAGAGGACTTGGACAAGTTATGCAACCAAGTATACAAGTTGGTAATGCTCCCTGGGGAAGAAATTATACATGTTTTGCCACAAGAATACAAGGTAGACGGGCAGGCGGAGATAAAACAGCCTATTGGAATGTACGGTGGTAGGCTGGAGGCCAATTTTCACGTAGTGGTGGGGCAGGTATCCTCTATTAAGAACATAGGAAGGTGTATTAAGAGTGCCGGTCTGGATTTGGGCAATATCACTTTGGAGCCCCTGGCATCTTCCGACGCGGTTTTGAGCCAAGAAGAGAAAGAAGCAGGGGTAGCGCTGATCGATATAGGTGGGGGCACTACGGATCTGGCCATTTTTAAGGACGGCATCATTAGGCATACCGCGGTAATCCCCTTTGGAGGAAATGTCATTACCGAGGACATAAAGGAGGGCTGCTCCATTATAGAAAAGCAGGCCGAACTCTTAAAAATGAAATTTGGTTCGGCCTGGCCGGGAGAGAACCGAGACAACGAAATTGTTTCCATTCCCGGGCTTAGGGGCAGGGAGCCCAAGGAGATTACCCTTAAGAACCTTTCCAAGATTATTCATGCCAGGGTGGTAGAAATTGTGGAACAGGTGTATGTGGAGATCAAGAACTACGGACACGAGGAACAAAAGAAAAAGTTGATTGCGGGCATCGTCCTTACGGGTGGTGGAAGCCAGTTGAAACACCTGAAGCAGCTTGTGGAGTACATTACGGGTATGGATACCCGAATTGGATATCCCAACGAACATTTGGCCGGTGATTCCGATGCCGAGGTGGCCAGCCCATTGTACGCTACCGCTGTTGGCCTGTTGATGAACGCTGTCAAGAATGAGGCACGTAGCAAGGTACTCCAGGAAGAGGAGGAAGCCCTGCAAGAAGCCATATTGGAAGGCCACGGGGAGAGCATTACCAAAACCGCGGTAAAAAAAGAACGAAAATCAGTTTTTGACAAATGGTCCGAAAAATTGAAGGATTTCTTGGACAACGCAGAATAGTGCGGACCTGATAAATAGATAGAATAAACCAGTAATAGAAAAAAGATGAGCAAGAACACGGAATTAGACAGCATAGCTTTTGATTTACCTAAGAATCAGAGCAACGTAATAAAGGTGATCGGTGTTGGCGGTGGCGGAAGCAACGCTATTAACCACATGTTCCAGGCAGGAATAAACGGAGTCGATTTTGTAATCTGCAATACAGATTCACAGGCCTTGCAAAACAGTTCTGTGCCCAACAAAATACAATTGGGTGTTTCCCTGACCGAAGGGCTCGGCGCCGGGGCCAATCCCGAAGTGGGCGAGCAGGCTGCCATCGAGAGCATGGAGGATATTAAAGGCATGTTGGACCATACCACCAAAATGATATTCATTACTGCAGGTATGGGCGGAGGCACCGGTACTGGAGCGGCGCCTATTATCGCCAAACAGGCCAAAGAAATGGATATTTTGACCGTTGGTATTGTGACCATGCCCTTTCAATTTGAGGGGAAGATGCGTTGCCAACAAGCCCAGATAGGAATAGAAAAGCTACGGGGTAACGTGGATTCCTTGATCGTGATCAACAACAATAAGCTAAGGGAGGTATACGGCAACTTAGGTTTTAAGGCCGGTTTCTCCAAAGCGGATGAAGTGCTGGCCACGGCGGCTCGCGGTATTGCCGAGGTCATTACCCATCACTACACACAGAATATTGACCTTCGCGACGCCAAAACGGTACTGTCCAACAGCGGCACGGCCATCATGGGGTCTGCAATGGCTTCTGGATCCTCAAGGGCCAATGAAGCCATTATGAAGGCCTTGGATTCTCCATTATTGAACGACAACAAGATTAATGGGGCCAAAAACGTACTCTTGCTCATCGTTTCCGGTTCCCAGGAGATCACTATAGACGAGATTGGTGAAATCAACGACCATATTCAAATAGAGGCGGGTCATGGCGCCAATATCATTATGGGAGTGGGCGAAGACGAAACTTTAGGAGAGGCCATTGCCGTAACCGTTATAGCCACAGGATTCAATGTGGACCAACAGGATGATATTGTGAACACGGAAACCAAAAAGATCATCCATACCCTGGAGGATGAACAAAAAGCGGAGCAGGATCTAAGCAATGATACGGTGGTCCATCAATTGGACGAGGATATTTTTGAACCTGTCATAAAACATACACTTAAGGAAGAGGAGGAAGAGTATGAATTCGACCTGATTCCCACTACCAACTACATTAGAAATTTCAATGTGTTCTATGAGGAGGTCGTGGCCGAAGAGGTAGATGAGGATTTTATCATCATAGAGGCCAAGGATACGCTTCACGATATTGAGGTCGTAGATCCCGAGGTGGTCTCTTCCAAAAAGGTGGCCGAGGATCAGTTTGCAATGAGCTTTGACCTGCCCTTGTCCGCGACCGATACCGATCAGGAGGAAGAGCAGGAAAACGTAATCACCTTTAGCTTGGATGATGAGGTCCGGGATATGAGCGTGCAGGACCATATAGAGGTGATTCCGATACTGGAATACAACAAAGAAGGGGAGACGCGCTACAGCCTGGATGACTACATGGAAATGGAGAACAAGCTAACCGGCGCCAAATCCAAGGCCGAGGAGTTTGATCCCAAAATTGTGGAGGACGAACTGGTCTTTGAAAAAAAGACACTTGCACCGAAAGAAACCGACAGTGAAAGTAACGAGGTAGGAAAGATAGATCCTATGAACAGTCCTATAGAGGAAATCTTAAAGGACAGGGCCGATGAACGCAGAAGAACCTTAAAGGATTTCAATTATAAATTTCAAAACAGTCTTGGCAATATAGACGAAATTGAAAAAGAACCCGCATATAAGCGACAAGGCGTGGAGCTCGATGAAAATACGAGGGAGAAGAAAGTTTCCAGGACCACCTTAAGCGAGGATAGCAATGACGAAATACAGTTGCGTTCCAATAACTCATACCTACATGACAATGTAGATTAGGCTTTATTGTTAAACCAAGTTTAAAACCCGGAGATGCATTTTGTTTTCGGGTTTATTTTTTATCTTCACCTACCAAAATTAAAGAAATATGAGCTTACAACAGCAGGTAATGGAGCAAATGAAACAAGCGATGAAAGCCAAGGATACCGTGGCCCTGGAATCCCTGCGAGCCATAAAGTCGGCCGTCTTATTGGCCCTGACCCAAAGCGGTGCGGGAGAAGGCCTTTCCGAAGAAGAAGAGGTAAAGCTGGTGCAGAAATTGGTAAAGCAGCGCAAGGACAGTGCCGCCATCTATAAAGAACAAGGGCGGGACGACCTGGCCGCACCCGAACTGGCACAGGCAGCAGTCATTGAACAATTTTTGCCCGAACAGCTCAGTGAGGAGGAAATAGAGAAAGTGGTGGTACAGACCATCGACGCCGTTGGAGCTTCGGGGATGAAGGACATGGGCAAGGTCATGGGCATCGTGTCCAAGGAATTGGCCGGCCAGGCAGACGGGAAGACCATTTCGGCTATTGTACGCAGTAAGCTGGCCTAAGCCTTAAGCGATGGACACGGAAAAAATACGGTCGCTTTTTGAATCCGAAATCACCAAAACCACCCAACGGATAGCGCGTTATGAAAGTATGACGGGACCCATTGCCCCGGACAACGCCATAGGGCGCGTCTCCCGAATGGATGCCATTAACAACAAGGGCGTTATGGATGCGGCCCTGCGCAAGGCCAAGGAGCGTTTAACGGGCCTGCAACGCAATTTGGAGCAGTTGGGCACCAAGAATTTTGGGATTTGCTTAAAATGTGCAACAAAAATCCCTTTAGAGCGAATTTTATTGGCGCCACAAAGTTCTTTTTGCGTAAATTGCGCTCGCTAAAACCAATGGCCCCGTGGCGTAATCCGCCCAAGGCGGACACGCTGAATACGGGCCCGACGACGTCGGGGCGCATCAGACCTGCCTGCCCTCCAAAGGCGGGTAAACCGGCAGGCAGGTTTCGGCGAGGATAGGTTTTTTTGATAGCGTATAATAAAATATAAAATAGTGACAAGGCCCCGTGGCGCAACTGAATAGCGCATCAGATTTCGGCTCTGAGGGTTGCAGGTTTGAATCCTGCCGGGGTCACTAAACCAAGAAGGTCTTGCTTCCAAAAGCAAGGCCTTTTTATATTTTCAGGGGCCATGTACTACGTCTATGTTCTGAAAAGCGGGAAGGATGGCAGGCTTTATAAAGGCCTGACGGATACTTTGGAAAAAAGGATGAAACAGCACAATCTGGGCCAGAACAGGTCAACCAAGGGGTTTTGCCCATGGGAGCTGGTGTATTATGAGGAGTTTCGGACACGGAAAGAGGCCCGGGCCAGGGAAAAGTATTTCAAATCGGGTGCCGGCCGGGAATTTCTGAGGGACCTGCTTAATTTAGGACCATAGATCAGACCTGCCTGCCGGCAGGCAGGTTTCGGCTCTGAGGGTTGCAGGTTTGAATCCTGCCGGGGTCACTACAAGCACAAAACCTGCAATTTTCATTGCAGGTTTTGTTATTTGGAAAAGACAGAAGCAGAGCTTTGGGTCTTTTCCAAATAACAAAAAAGGTAAAGCGATAGCTTTGCCAGTTTTGTATTTGCAAAGGGGAGTTCATTCAGGAAAAGCGTAGCTAATCCTCTAAAAGGCTAACCTCCCAGCCGCACCACCTGGCGCCTCAATAAAAAGGCAAATCGTTGCCTTTTTCTTTCGGCCCTATTTGCAAAGGGGAGCCCATTCAGGAAAAGCGTAGCTAATCCCCGATACTTTGAGAGAAAAGACCCAAGCACTGCTTTTTGAGCAAAGGCATAACGCTCAGTGACCCGGAACGACAAAACCTACCTAGCGTACCAGGACCTCACCGGCGTTAGCGGCCAAAAAGCCACCGATAGCGCCTAATACATTAAGTGTACAATGAATGATAATCCCCAGATACACATTTTTCCTTTTCCATACTACATAACTCAGAATAATGCCCACCCCAATAATCGCTAGATAATTGTGGGGTTGCCAAAAATGATAGAGACCAAATAAGGTACCATTTACGATCGGGGCCCATTGCTTCAAATAAGCCATTCTGGGAAGCAGATACCCCCTAAAGAACAGTTCTTCCACGACAGGCCCAACGATTCCATCAATAAAGATACCGGCAAGAAAGACCTTGGCGACCAAATCTATGCTGGAAGCCCCAAAACCCGGATCGAAGTACCATTCAGGAAGCCAATAAAAGATGGTTTCCTTAAAATACAAGCCAATTGGATAAAGGGGAACGTAGATGAGCGTACATCCTAGAATTCCGATCAAAGACCATTTGAGGTATTGCCCTGTGGACAGTTTTTTGGTATAGGCAATGACATTTTTGAGGCTATGGCTACCATTGAGTCGTTTGGCGTGCCTTCCCAGGTGGAACATCCCGATCGGAGCCAGAACAAACAACTCTGCCAGCAGAAGCCCTGTAAGTCCGGGATACCCCAGATCAACAACGTATTTGGAGATCAGTATATAAAAGATCAGAATTGCAATGCCGGGATAGAAGTGATACCACAGCTGCTTTTTTAAAGTAATTTGATCTTGACTAATGTTGAATGCAGTTTTCATGATAATTGTTTTTAAGATTGTTAGGAATCAAATCTCAAAAACAATAGGGAGCTGTGCGACCGATTACAGGAAGTCGAACGCTTTTTATAAGGTTCGCTTTTTACCTGCGGAAAGTGCTACCTTAGGATTGGAGCCGTAAAAATTCGGAGGGGGTTACCCCGGTCCTGTTCTTGAACTGCCTATTAAAGGAGGATTTGGAATTGAAACCCACCTCGTACATGACCTCCAAAACCGTGAGTTTGGGATCTTTACGTTCAGTGAAGATTTTCTTTGCAGCCTCTATACGGTACATGTTAATGAGATCAAAAAAATTCTTCCCCATACGTTCATTGATTGTTTGGGATACCTTTCTGCTGGTTGACCCAATAGCACTGGACAGATCTTCCAAGGTAAGTTCAGGATTCAAAAAAAGCTGGTCCTTCTCAAGTACTTGTGTAATTTTCATGGCTAAAGCCTCCGATTCCTGTGATTGCAATAGACTGCCCGAGTATTTTTTGGCCAAATCTTGCTGTATCAAGGGAGAAGACTGATCGAGAGCTTTTAGAATAATACCTCCAATAAATATACCCGTTATCAAGAGCACGACCACTAGGCCTATCTCAAAATAAAATCTATAGCCGGTCAATTGAAGGACACTGTTGACCATGGCTATTAACAATACCACAATCAATGCATTGAGCAGCCTATTTAACCAGGATAGGATGTGGTAGGAATAGTACTGTTTTAGGTTTCTTGTAGCGCTGCGCACCAAGTTTTTGGAAAGATGTATATAGTACAGGAAATGCGCATAGAGCAGGGCGAACACTATGTAGGATCCCCAAAGTTGCTCAAAATTTACGATTGATGTCAGGGTATTGAGCTTAATTTCCCTGGGCTGTACATGATAGATTAGAAGCATTGCAATGAACCCTACTAAAAAAGGGACAAGGTGAAAAAGGTCTATCCATTTGAACTTGGTCCTTGCACCTACCGAATGCGCGGTATACAGATATAGTAAGGGGCCGTACAGAAAAATCGAGGCTTCTGTCCACAAAGCCCAATTGGGATGTTGTAGGTAAAACCCGTTCAACAGCAGGGAACCATCCAAAAAATCGAGGGCCCATAGTAAAAAGAAAACACCCAAAAGCCTATTCACAGGGGTGTTGCCCTTTTTGGACAGGGTCAAAAAAATGCCCAACAATCCAAATAGGGTAATACAAATTACGGACAGAATAAAAATAATATCCACGTGCTAGGGAAATAGTTTTTAGGACACCCTTGCTAGCAAAATACGAACAATTGCTTCAATAGAAAAGCATTTGGTATGCACGGTCCGGTGTAGGATACGATGTTACGTTTATATATCGATGTTAGTGCTTCTGCGCTGTTCGGGATCTTAATTATGGCCCAGTCAATCATCGCACTTCCCCACAAACTGGTCATTACTCAAAAACCACATCGTCCAAATAAATATAATGTGGAGATCCATAGCTGGCCGAAACAACAACCAGGCCGGATCGTATGCAACTCAAATCGAGCTTTTTAAGATCAATGGTATACTTTTTCCATTTGGGGGTCAGTTTGATTTCGATTTCTTTCTTTGCCGTATCCGGGAAGGGTTTGTCCTTGTCGATCAATCCAAAGCCAATTTTGGCGGTTACCCCCCTTTTACTGGCTTTGGCCCAAAAACTGAATGTTTTGGCCCCGGATAGATCATAACCTCCCAAAATTTCACCCCAATCGTTTGGGGGATCTACAAAACCGACACCGTACCAATCTTGGAAGGCCTTATAACCGATCCGGAGGGAGGTGGTTCCTGAATGTACATCGTCCGTGTGCTCGGTATCCACTTCAATGGATCCAATATTCCCCATGTAAGCCGAAGGAATATAGGGATTGCCCGTACCATCTTTATACACATAGAATGGCAAGCTGGTTTTGGCCACGAGGTATTTCCGCTGTTTGGCTTCCTCATCCCTCACAACGACAGCAGTGGAGGCAATGCCTACATTGTTGAACGAGTCCTTTACGTTTACATATACTTTAATGGGGCCGTGCTCCTTGGGCAATTGAATTTCAAAACCCTCCCTGAGGTTACCGCGAAATTGAAGCGTATTGATCTGATTTCTTCGCTTACGGCTTCCGGTTCTCTGATTGTAGTAAAAACTAATATCGAGACGTTCGTTTTCAACATCGGATACCCCTAGGGAGACAGGCATCCAGGTTCCAGAGTCCGCTTCGGAGTCTGGCAACGTAAAGCTTGTTATGACCGGAACGGCATTGATCGGTTTTTGCCCGGTGTAGGCTTCCCGTATGGCCCAATATTGGGGGCGTAGCATTTTCTTGTAGTGGGTGAGCAACCAAGGAGCAATGAAGTCGTTGCCATTGCTGTAGTGGAAAACGTATACCCCTAAACAAGCGGGTTTGTTTTTGATCCAGTTCTGATAGCCCTTTGCTATGGCATCGTACTTTTGTTGGTCATTGGGCTCCACTTCCACACCGTTTTTTTTCTCCTTGATGTCCCATTCCCCGGTTACCCCAAATTCGGTCACGATATAGGGTTTGTCAATACCTCTTTTTTCAAGTTCGTTGGCCAGTAGATCCACGCCCGGGCCATAACTGTTAAGTCCATAAATGTCTATGGAGGGCACAAATTGCTGCCACCACTCCAACCCAAAAGTCCATGCTTCTACCGAGGTAATGGGATGGTTGGGATCCTGTTGCTTAATGGCACTGCATATGCTTTCCAAAAGCTTGGAATAGGCCTCCTTTTCGGCATCGGTCGCCATGTTCAGGTAGACCTCATTGCCAATGCCCCAACTTAGCACGGCGGGATGATCCTTATATTTTTCCACCACCTTGAGGGCATTGTTGTACATAACCTCCATGCCCTTTTTATCCTCTAGATAGTCAAAGCTATCGTCATCTTCCATCCCGGGCCTACCGTGGCGCATCCAAATGCCCACCATAACTTTGATGCCGTAGGTATGTGCAACATCGAGCAGTTTTCCTGTGTTTTTATCCGTGGCCCAGAGCCTGGTGGTATTGACACCGAGAGATTTCAGGTCCTGGAAATAATGATCGTAATTTTCAACGTCCTTAGCATACCCAAAAGTTGCCCCTTTAATTTCAAAGGGCTTTTCCCCTACCATTAATGTCCAATCGTTGTCAATTTTACGCACCGTGGTCTGTGCGGATGCCTGGTAACAAAAAAGGCAGGCCGTTAATAGCTGAAGTATTGGATGTATTTGGTAACTGTTCATATTTCGGAAAATATACAAGGTAGGTCAGCTAATCCATTCAAACAACCTTTGCTTGGTGGATTCCTGGGATTTCATGGGTATGTTCCATATCATGGATCCAATAGGACCCCCTGCTTCACTTTTAAGGCGATGGTCGTATTCACCTCGGCGATATTCTCCAGCGGATTTTGTTCCAGCACCAAAAAGCTGGCTTCGTACCCTTCCTTAAGGTAGCCTATTTTTCTATTGGGGAAGGTGGTTGTCGCGGCATTTTCGCACCACATTTTCAGCAGTTCCAGGTTGCTAAAGACCTTGAGATCGTATAGGAACCTGAATTCACCGACCGAATTGTCATTGTACATATCCGAACCAATAGCCAGTGTAACCCCTTCCTGTTTTAAGAGGCTCAGATTGGCGCGGATATTTTTGACCAAGTCGGTATAGTTCGGTTGCTCTTGATTCTTTTTGATCAGGGAAACCGTGGTCACCACCGTAACCCCCTTTTCCCTGGCCAGCGCGGCGTCTTCCTTGGCGATGGGCTTTCCATTGCGTATCTCGGGCAGGTGCGCGATCTCGTCCACACCGGCGGCGACCGCTACGTGAAAATCATGGGCCGTGGCCACATGGGCACTGACCCTTAGATGGTCTGCATGTGCTTTTTTTACAATTTCCGGCACCAATTCGGGATTCAGGCCTTTACGGCCATAATAGGTGGTATCGTCCTTGCGCTTTGCGTATTCTTCCGAATACAGCAGGTTCAGCTTAATGAAATCCGGTGAAAAAGAGCGTACCTGCTCCCATTTGCTGTTCAGATCATCGAGGTCATCAATGATAAAGTACCCGTAGGACGCCACCTCTTCGATCGAGTTGAACATGCCGTCAAAGTAACCGCGGTCCAGATAGCGCTGTCTTAGGGGAATGGGATGTCCGCCCGTGCCCGTCAAGGGGGCATGGGCCATACTAACGTCCAGCCCATCGGGTTTGTTGTAATGGTGCATCAGGGGGGCTATCCGCTTTTTTATGGTAGAAAGCAACTTTACATAGAAGATGCCATTATTCAAATAGGCATCAATACGTTGCTGTAAGCCGTAATCGCTCTCCAGATTGTGGTTATGGGCCTCTGCAAAGGGCGGAATAACATATTTGTTGGTAAGGTCTATGACCGTATCGTTAGCCGTGGTGGGCTCTTTAAAATGCAAGCTGCCCTCGCGCACCCATGCCGTCCGCTTTACAAAGGTCTGGCCATTGAACCAGTGTCCGTTGACCAATTGCATGCTTAATCCGGTCTGATGGGGGTTTTCCGTATTAGCCTGATTTCCCGTGTGCAGTAGCGGCACCGCGATGAGGAAAAGGATTATATAGAACTTCATACCTCCGTGATTTTTAGTTAAAGATTACGCTCTGTTTATTGAGGCTTTAAGTTACGGCCAAGGTACTGATTTCACTTTTTATATTTTGGTTGATATAATTGTAGAAAGAAATCCCCAGGGACTTTAAAGTAAGTAACCAATCCCCATCCAAGATCCTCAATTTCTCCCTTGAATTCAACACCTTTGCTTTTTAGCTCTTTAACGGTTTCATCAATATTGTCGCAATAAAATGAAATGTGGTGTGTGCCCGAAGGTTTTCCGTGTTGCCCGCTTTCGTCGGAAGACTCTACCCCCATGTCACCGCCTTCAACAATATCAAAAACCAGCCATCCGTCACCTATATCAGTAGCCTTAAACCCAATTTTATCTCTTAAAAATTCGCGGAGTTCTTTAGCTTTTGAACTATAGAACATTGTATTTATCCCCTTTATCATCTTTAATTTAGGTTTTGTTTGTACCTAAGCTAGGAATACGATCATTGATTAAATAGCTATTATATCCCCACTACCGCCACATCCAAGTACGGCGGCATTCCAAATATATGGAATCTTTGCCCTTAAATAGGTATCCCCGTTTTTCGAAGGGTTCTTTGTCCCGTAGACCTCTAGCGGATACAGAACATATCACTGGCAGATGCAAAACACATCTCTGGCAGATGAAGAACACATCTTTGACAGATGCGGAACACATCTCTGGCAGATGAAGAACACATCTTTGACAGATGCGGAACACATCTCTGGCAGATTCAACATGAATCTTTAGCAGATTTAAGATATATCTCTAGCAGATTCAAAACACATCTCTGGCAGATTTAAAACATATCTCTAGCGGATTTTAAAAAAAGAGCCGGTATTAAAGCTCCCCTCCTTGTTCAAGGAGGGGAATGAATCACGCCCCTGGCGTGAGAAAGGGGAGGTTTTTTCTACCCTTCCGTCCCCGACCGAGCAAAGCGAGCGTCGGGGATTTTATGCGTTCGATCAAGTTGAGCGAATCGCTTTCCTTCATGTCAAAAAGGTCGTTTTTTATTGTAATACAAGATAGCCCCCAAAAAGCACATGGCAGGCAATAAAGGCTAGAACCGCAAGGACGATACCGACCAAAAAAACGGTGAAGGACTTGCGCAACAGCTTAAACTTACGATCTATGGTCTTGCCCAGATAAAAAGTGTCCTTGGCAATGGTCCTGTACAACTCGTCCCCCTGGTGCATAAGCCCCGTTAGTTCATTGATGTACTCCTGTTCCTGCATATCGTGGAAATTGCCGTAGAACATCAGATTGCCCGTCTCCCGCTTCCCGTGCTTCAGTTCCGGACGGGTGGCAAAGACCGCATAGGCAATGGAGATCAGATTGGTAAGCAACATCATAATGGCCGGGTAAAGTAAATGCGGGTCCCTATCCAGCTGGCTCAATACCGTGCCCAGGATAAGCGAGAGGATCAACGCATTGATCGATATTAGGATGTTCGACTTCCGGTCGATCATCGCATTAAGGGTATACTGGTTCTTGGAGATCAAACGGAAGAGGGTCTCCACACCACGCTCTGGCCTTGGTGCTACTTTGGCCAGTTTTTTCTTGAGCGACTTTAGTTCTTCCCGATCCACGCCCAGCTCCTTCATAAGCTGCTGGTCCATGATCTTGGCCCGTTTCCGGACCTTCTTCTCTTCTGTGTTTTCTGCTTCGGATTCGCTCATGGACTATACCTTAAGGATACAATTTTTTTACCAGTCGGCCTATACTGAGGCCCTGTACGATAATGGAGAACAGCACCACCACATAGGTAATATACAGAATTAAATCAGAGGAGGCATTATCGCCCAGGCTCAGGGCCAGGGCAATGGAGATACCGCCCCGTAGGCCACCCCAGGTCAATATGGTCACCGTTTTCAACGGACTGCGCTCTGTATGTTTTAAGAGCGAATAGGGGAGGAAGACCGAAACAAACCGGGATAGCAGTACAATGACCAGGACAATGACACCTAGCGTAAGGAAACCCATATCGAACTTTAAGAGATGTATGGCCAGGCCGATGAGGACAAACAGGATGCCGTTGAAGACATCGTCCAGGACTTCCCATATTTCGTTCAGCATCTTTTGTGTGGCCCCCTTGTTGGCCGCTAGGTTTATCTTATTGCCAATGATCATGCCCGAAACTACCATGGCCAGGGGTCCCGAGACATGAATGATGGAGGCCAGCGCATACCCGCCCATCACCAGGGCCAGACTGATCATAACCGCCAGTTGGGGATTGTCCTTTACCGATTTGATGCAGGTATAGCCCACAAACCCGAGCAGGGCCCCATATACAATGCCACCAACGGCCTCTTCCAGGAACAATATGCCTATTTCGGTACCCAGGGAACTTTCCATGGCATGCCCGCCCATATCGGCCAATAACAATATACCGGCAAAGACCACTACTCCGATGCCATCGTTAAATAGCGACTCTCCTTCGATCTTGATCTGCAGATTTTTGGCAATGCTGGTCTTCTTAAGAATGGCCAAAACGGCTATGGGGTCCGTAGGGGAGATGAGGGCACCAAAAAGCAGCGCGTGCAAAAAGGGGAGTTCTATGCCCAAAAGTTGTGCCGCTCCATAGGTAAGTCCGCCCACCAAGAAGGTAGAGATCAATACGCCCAGGGTGGCAAACAGCAGAACGGACCATTTTTCCTTGGCCAGTTCATCAATATTTACATGCAGGGCCCCTGCAAAGAGCAGGAAACTCAAAAGGCCGTCCAACAGGAGTGTCTTAAAGTCGGAATTGGTCACCATATCACAAAAGAACATATAGAAGTCCGGGAAGATACTTTTACTGAGTGTGATCAGGATGATCGTGGCCAGGCTCATCAACATCAACCCGATGGTGGCCGGTAGCTTTAGCCATTTATAGTTGATAAAACTAAAGAATGCGGCCATGGAAAAAATGATGCTGAACGATTGTAACATGTCTATGATTTTACATTAATATATTTTCCGACGAATACGGCGATCACAATGGCTAGGTAAAACTGACCAACAATGTTCATGACCAGGGTAAGCGCCTGTGAGGGCTGGGTAAGTGGCGTAACATCGCCATATCCCACGGTGGTTATGCTGATAAAACTGAAATAATAAAAGATATAGCCCGAATAATCACCTCGCAAATGAAAAGAGGCCGGGTCCATAAAATGGGCAAACTCGAACAAAATACCGCCAATGACCCCCAAATACACAAAACCCAGTATGGGGCCAAGGATAAATTGTAAGTTCATCTCCTTGATCATCCGCAATTGCTTTAAAAGCAGAATACAGAAATACAGGAACAACAGAAAGGAAGAGATAAGTCGTAAGGGTTCCATCATAGACGTGTTTGGATTTGAAAACTCCAGCCAAATACTACAGAGCGCAATAAAGCCCAAGATATAGGTCCATCTTCTGGATTTGGCATGTGCGGCGATCAAAGAACTGGCCAAAATGACCAGCGTATAGTTTACCACTACAATATGGGCCGCATGGCCCCCAATAATACTTACATGGATAGGCGTCAATAGGAAATTAAGTACACTGATCAAAGCGATCAGGTATTTATTGGCACTTAGCGTTTCCCAAAGTTTCTCCATCAGTATACTTTTGAGGGGCTGTCCAAATCCTTGATGTCCTCGGTATTGATCCGCAATTGGTACCAATCTTCCAGTTTTACTACGGTGCCCTTTACCAAGGAGGGTTTTCCCACATAGGGCAGAATGTCCTGGTTGATAGCCTTTCCTTGGCTATCCGTAATCATATAGTATTCTGAGATATTGTTCTCGTCGGTAGTGGCCAAGACCGGAGGAATACCCCCTGCAATGCAGAGCACCGCACAGCTTCGGTGAATTTTTCCCTTGCCGGGTTTCATCACCCCAAAATAACATTTGGGATCTATGATTTCCCCGCTAAGTTCCATATCCGATACCACTAGGTTCGCTTTGGGCAATTCCCTGCCATTGGCCCTCTCCACTAGGGATACTTTTTCATCGGAAGTGAGCTGTAACAGGGTTTTTCCATTGTAATAGACCAGTTCCCCTTCTATACGTAGGGTACTTCCGGAGAGCTGATCCACTTCTGATCGAATCTTGTTCAGATAGGAGTTGGGGCCAAGTTTGCCAAAACCCAGGAGCACGATGCTCTTAAAGGTGTTCTCCTCCGTTTGTACCCGCAACATGGGATAGGGCTGCTCGTGATACGTGCCCGTGACGGCTGTGTCAATGCCAAAATCAAAAGCGCTATTGCTGAGCTTGTTCTGCGTAAGGCCAAAGATGGCCGCCATACCCAAAAGCACCACTAGCGCAAACATTACAAAACGCTTTAGCAGTTTTTTGGTGCCGGGGGACACCTGATCTACATATCCGATATAAAAATCATCCTTTTCTTTCATCATATACAGGTTTACAAGATAATGGGTTCCACGGCAGTGCCTTCGGCCAGGGCCTCTGGATACACATAGATTTCTTCTCCTCTTTTTTGCACCCTATAGGTGGCTATCTTTTCGGTAAAGGGTGGAGGCGACTGCCCATTGTGGGGCAAATATTGGTAACCGTGCCAGGGACAGGTAACACAACCGTCTACCACTTTGCCCTCGCCCAAAGGTCCGCCCTGATGCTTACAAACATTGGAAATGGCAGAAACTTTATCGTCGTATTTAAAAATGGCGATACGTTCCTTGTCCAATACAAAGATTTTTGCCCGATCTTCGGGAATCTCTTCAATTTCGCAAACATACACCCAACCATCTTTTGTTTGGGCGCTCTTTCCTCGATCTACCTTCCCCTCTTTTATTCCCGCGGCCAGGTGAAGCGAGGCAATACCCATAAATCCTAAACTCAATATCCCGATGGACCATAGGGAAGGTTGCTGTTGCAAGGCCCCCAAAAACACGTGCATAAGGATCAATGCATAGGCAACATAGACCGACATATGCAAGCGTTTCCATGTTTTGGGGGAGAGGTTCTTTAGCCAAAAGTCATGGCTTGTGGCAGCCATTAGAAACAGGATGATCAGGGCGAAAAAACCCAGTACCTGAAAGGGAAAGTTGGTCAGGGAACCATAGTCCATATTGGAGGTAAACAGGGCGCGAAAGGCATTTACATTGCCCAAGGTATGGAACTGAATGATGGAAAAGGCCCCGTGGACCAAGGCGGCAAGGAACATACTCACCCCCAGATGCCTGCGGTTGTACAGTACGGGCAGAAAACGGGGGTTTAATCGGGCCAAGGGCCCTATGGCCAGTACAACATGCAAAAGGGCGATGGCCAGGGTCCCAAAGGCCCTAATGATCAAGGTTTCTGCCGTAATTTCGGCATTGGTGCCCAGGCTTATCCCGATAAAGGCCAACAGGTACAGGAGCACGGAGACCGCAATCCATTTGTCGTAGACTTTCTTATGCTTGTTCCAGAGAACGGGTCGGTAATCTAATCCCATGATAATGCAATCTTTGTTATTTCCTCTTTTTTTATGGCATCGTAGATCTTGATTTCCTCGGTGGATCTATCCAGTGTAAAAGTGTACACGCCCTTCTTGTCCAATTGGCCCAGATAGGTGTCCTCGGTCGCCTTGGACGAGCTGGCATAGACCAGGGCGGAAGGGTGGGGCAGTGGCCGTTTTAGGAACAACCGCAAGTTTCCCTCCGCACCGTCCTGCTCTAGAAACAGCGTAAGGGACTCGTCTTCATATACGGGCGGTTCTTTATGTATCCCATCATTGACCAACAAATCGTTGTCGTTAAATGCGGGTTTGGGGATACCCAGTACCGCACTGACCAACAAAATAGGGATTAGGATGGCCAGCACCACCCAAATCATCTTATGTGCTTTTCTAAGGTCCGAGGTCATGCTTTTACTTTTATAATGAGCTTTGCCAGGAGCAGGGGCCATAAGCCTATGCTGCCTGGAATAAGTAACAGGCGTACGGTCCATTTGCTGTCCGAAATCACCGGATCTATTTGGGCGGCGCCCTTAAAAAAGAAATAGAGGCCAAATAACAGGCCTACGCCCGTATAAGCGGCCAGCAATAACAAGAAGATAGTTATAACACTTTCCATGATCAGATAAGGTTTACATCAGTAATAATTTCCAAAACCCCTGCACTGGGCAGTGCGAACAGCTCCTGCATGGCCGTTTCGAGTTCCGCGTCGTTCTCAACGCGTTTGCCCCACGCTCCACAAGATCTGGCGTATTCCGCAAAATTGGGATTGGAAAGGGAGGTCTGCCAGACATCAAACTCGCCGGCACGTTGTTCCTTGGAAATTTTCCCCAGTTCGTGGTTGTTGAGTACGATCAGTTTTACCGGCATGTTGTATTTGACCAAGGTGGTCACCTCTGCCAAATATTGACAAAGTCCACCGTCTCCGGCCACGGCTACCACCGGTCTGCTATCGCCTACTGCTGTCCAGGCACCTATGGCGGCAGGAAGTGCAAATCCTATGGACCCCAAGTACCCAGACATTAGAAAGTCCTGTTGTTCGGGTTCAAAATAACGGCCAAAGGAATAGGCGTTGTTTCCCACATCAACGCACATGACCGCATCCCTGGGAGCCGTTTTGTTCAACGCTTCAAAGACCGCTATGGAACTTAGGCCCTGGTTGGAGGTCTCCGTTAGGCGCTTTGCTTTTTCTTCCTTCCAAATAGCCCATCGTTCAGCAATCTCTTCTTTTTGATCAAGGGTATTTGTTTTTCCCTGCAGTGCATCGGAGAACAGTTCCAGGGTCCGTGAAATTTCCCCCCAAACGGCTACGTCCACCTCGTGGAATTTGCTCAGGGCCAAGGGATCAAAATCTACCTGTATCGTTGGCTTTTTAGGAGTTATGCCCGTATGGTTGGAGAAAGAGGCCCCAAAAACGATCAATAGGTCGGCCTCGTTCATAAACCAGGAGGCTATGGGGGTACCGCTTCTTCCCAGCACCCCACAGCCCAAGGGATGACTGTCCGCTATAAGCCCTTTTCCTTTAAAGGTGGTGACCACCCCGGCGTTTAGGCTTTCGGCAAAAGCTACAATAGCCCTTTTATGGGCACGGGCGCCATGGCCCATAATGATCAGTGGGCGTTTTGCCTTGGAAATAAGGTCAATGGCCTTGTCGGCCATTTCCTTTGGTGGTGCTATTTGCATCGACGTTATCCTATTGGTAGGGGTAAGGGCTTTGGCGTTGGGTTTGGCCTTGCGCTCCTGTACTTCATCCGGGAAGGTGAGGTGGGATACATCGCGCTTTAGAATGGCGTGTTTCACTGCAAGCGACATAAGCTCGGCGTGCTTGCTATCGCTCTGTACGCGTTGGTTGAACTCCGCTACCGTATTGAATGCCTGCACCAGGTCTACTTCCTGAAAATTTCCGGTTCCTACCACCTGGGTGGCCACTTGTCCGGTGAGTGCCAGAAAGGGTGCCCGGTCTACCTTGGCATCCCACATGCCCGTATACAGATTGGTGGCCCCGGGTCCTGCAATGGTAAAGCAGGCAGCCGGTTTGCCTGTAAGTTTTCCATAGGCCGAGGCTGCAAATGCCGCTGCTCCTTCGTGCCGAATACCGTAGAAATTAAGCTTGCCTTTTTGTTCCTGTCGTTTCATGGCATCGGCAAATCCCAAGTTGGAGTGCCCTACCATACCAAATACCTTGGTGACGCCCCAATTTACCATGGTCTCCACCATAATGTCCGATACCGTGGCCTCATGGGGGACTTCCTCTTCCATCCCTACAAAAACCGCATCGTTTTCTTCTTTTACGGCAAAGGTTTCCACGCCATCGTCAAAACCTCCGGGCGGGAGACCTGTGCAAGGATGAAAATCCCAACCGTGCCAAGGACATCTGAGCATTCCGTTTTCAATGGAACCTTCCCCAAGCGGCCCGCCCTGATGGGGACATTTATTGTCCAGGGCAGAAAATTTCCCTTCAAAATGGGTGAGACAGATGCCTTTGTGATTAACGGTCACTGTTTTTACCCGACCATCGGGCAAGTCTTTCTTATTGTCCAGCACCTTGTGCCATTTTATGTTTTTTGTGGTAGCCATACTTTGCGTTATTTAATTTTCAACAGTTATTGTGAAATTGATCTTGTCTTAGTTTTACGGCCTTATAGGAGTAAAGAATGAGCAACATAAGCCCTATTAGTGCGCATGCGATACCTGCGATGGTAATATAGATTGAGAAATCAACATGGGTTCCCGCGCTCTGCGCCAATCCGGAAATTAACCCCGAGATCAAAAGGCAGGCTACGGTAAGGTATAAAAAAACCATGGCATTGTTGAGTAGCCTCAGTTGTCTGAGTTTCCTGGCCATGAGCATCGCCGTAGTGGTTTTGTCCGAAATTAGATTTTTGATCTCATCACTTAGGGCCACCAAAAGATTGGAGGTCGATAAGATAAGCAGACCAATTCCGGGAATAATCGTAACGGGGACGTACCAGTTTTCCATGAACCTTATTTTTTATAAGCTTCCATTGCTTCCTTAAAGAAATCGCCTGCTGTAGTTCGGTTAGTGCCCGTAGCGGGCAGTACCGCGCCCTTAAATCCATTGGAGCGCCATTCCCCTTGTGTTAGTTCGGTGAAATCTGAAGTATCCACGGCATCGTGTCCCTCATAGACACTAATATAAAAATAGAAATCATTGACCATGGTATCGGGAATGGACAGCCCCAATCCTACTGCTCTACCGCTCCCATCATGGAGCGTTGCAAAGGCCCCAGTATCAAAATGGTGTGGCCATATCCTAATCGCGGAGGTCAATTTTTGTTCTTCTAAAAAAGCGCGCAACACCAGCTGGGCCAAAATCCGGAAATGCATAAGTTCCCGGAGCCTGCCTGAGTCCACAAGTTTAAAGGTGAACCCAGGGGTCATAGGGTAGGTGGGTTCGTAGTGAAAGGCATAGGAATAGGCTTTGTCCAGATCACTGTTTTGCGTCATGCGTTCCAGCCAACGGACAACTTCCTCATGGGTACTGCCATCCAACCGAAAGGTCTCAGTGGCATTGGTTCTACGCCATTCCAACGAAAAGGTATTATAGTTCAGCACCAGGATATCGCCCGAGGCATTTAAGGGTCGTGTGGATAAACAGCCATCCTCAGTCGAAAACCCTAAGTTGGTGTGGCTATCATCGGCTTCTTTTTTTAAAAAACTGATGGCGGCCGTAGCCAAATACTGTCCTGCCAAATACGTCTGATTGATCATGTCATATCTTTTTCTGTGTTATTCACTTTTACTTCTTTCTACCGCAACGCATCAATGTTCTGGCTCCACGGTTGATTTGGACAAAATAAACACGAGCCCAACGGTAACAAACTGGTCTGCCAGTTGCCCGGCGATTCCCTTAAACTCTACAAAGGCAAAAAAATGGTTCAGGTTGTAATGGGCCCCGAAACCATAGTTAAGCCCAAATTCCTTGACTTCTTCTTGTTCGGACGTCATCTCGATGAGGCGTTCTTCCTCTATGGTGTAATTGACCCCCGCAAGGGGATAAATCCCTAGTTTATGTGTAGCTTCAAAGACATAGTGCCCGTTGAAGTTCAACTCCGTGATCCGCATCTCGTATTCCGAATCGACCTCCTGGTAGGGGAAAAACGAAACCTCTGGCCCAAAACAGATGTGTGGATTGGGACCGTAATAAAAGCGCCCGTTAGCCCCCCAAAGTCCTTGGTCGGTCTCTACGGTAGGTCCAATGCCTCCCATAAATCCCTGCTGGGCCATGCCAGTGCCCATAAGCAGGAGCAGTCCTGCCGCGATGAGGATATGTCTAAAGAACACCTGCATAGGGTATACCGCTTAGTCGGTGCATATCGTAATCAAAGGTAGACAGGTCATCCTGATTAAATTTTGAGATGTCGTCATAGCCACAGGCCCTTGCGATTACCTTGATGAGGTTGTTGGTGGCATCAAAATAATTAAAGAGTTGTTTGGCCGAGGATTCAATGATCAACCGGCTACGCAGGGACTCCTTTTGGGTCGCAATGCCTACAGGGCAGTTGTTGCTGCCACACGCTCGCATACCCAGGCAACCAACGGCCTGTATAGCGGCATTGGAAACAGCTATGGCATCTGCCCCCAGCATCATGGCCTTTGAAAAGTCCTCGGCAATACGCAATCCCCCGGTAATGACAAGCGTAACATCGGTCGCCCCCACCTTATCCAGGTACTTTCTTGCCCTTGCCAATGCGGGAATGGTGGGTACGTTGATGTTATCCCTTAAAATGGTAGGGGCCGAGCCCGTACCTCCGCCACGACCATCCAGGATAATATAATCCACCCCCACATCGAGGGCAAATTGGATGTCCTTTTCAATATGGCTTGCCGCTATCTTAAACCCTATCGGGATGCCACCCGTGCGTTCCCGTACTTTTTCCGCAAAGGCCTTAAAATCCTTTACACCGTGAAAATCGGGAAAGGTGGCCGGGGAAATAGCGGTTTCGCCTTGCTTTAGCCCACGGACCTCTGCAATTTCGGCGCTTACCTTATTTCCTGGTAAATGCCCACCGGTACCCGTTTTAGCTCCTTGTCCGCCTTTAAAATGAAAAGCCTGTACCTTGTCCAATTTATCCCAGGAGAACCCGAACTGGGCCGAGGCTAGTTCATAAAAGTATTTGCTGTTGTTCTGCTGTTCTTGGGGGAGCATGCCGCCTTCCCCGGAACAGATGCCGGTACCGGCCATTTCGGCCCCCTTGGACAGGGCTATTTTGGCCTCTCGCGAAAGTGCGCCAAAGCTCATATCGCTTACAAACAAAGGGATGTCCAGGACCAGCGGTTTCTTGGCCTTAGGCCCAATGACCACCTGGGTGGCCACATCCTCATGGTCCAACAGCGGCCTGCTGGCCAGCTGCGCCGGTAAAAATTGGATCTTATCCCATTTGGGCAAGGTGTTCCGATCTACACCCATGGAGGAGGAAAAGCCGTGATGTCCAAGGTTTTTAAGCCCGTTTTTGGCCAATTCCTTAATATAGCCGGTATAGGGCTCGGTATCCTCGGGATGGGTATCGGCGTAGGCGCCAAGGTATTCCTCGCGATCAAAAGGCTGCGGGTGCGCTTCCAAAAAGGCATTGATCTCCGCTTCGTCCACATAGACCTTGTCCCCATCCAAGTTGGTACTGAATTTATGCAGTACTTCGTTGTTGTTGTATTCCGATACACCGGTATCGTAGCGGTAGTCCCAACCATGGACACCGCAGATCAGGTTGTCCCCTACAATGCTGCCATCGGCCATAAGCGCGCCCCGGTGAAGGCACCTCCCATAGAGGACCGAGATTTGGGCATCAAATTTTATTAGGACCAGATCTAGGCCGTTTATCAGGGCATGGGTGGGTTTTCTATCTTCCAATTCGCTTAGCTGTGCGATTAAAATGGGTTTTTTCATATACAGGTGTCTTTTGTTAGTGTTAAGAGATTATTTTTTTTAGATAGTCTTTAAAATGATCAGGGACGGGAAAATCAAAAAAGAAGGGCAACGTATAGCGATTCCGCTCCAGCGTTTTGGACACTTCCGTTTCCAAGTAATGTAGCAATAGTGCGTTCTTGCCAGTAAGGATAGTGGCATGCGGACCAAGATAGCCCAGAATCGTAATGGTTTTGGTTGTTGTATTCATTAGTTGTGTATAGTTTGACGCAGATTTGTATCGGCCCTTTCAGTTGGGTTCAAAATACCCTTGCTAGGGGTGCTACTGTAGCCGGCTTCTATCCGTACCCCTATTTTTTTTAGATATCCCATGAAGTACCTTTAAACATGGTAATGTATTTGCTGTCATAATGGATCAACCCCTGCTTTCTAAAGGTGCTCAACTGATTGCTGACCGTTTGTCTGGAGGTATTGGTGAGGTTGGCGATATCTTTATGGGACAACAGGTTTTTGGCGACCCATTTGTCCTCTTCTTCTTCCCCGAATTCCCGAATGTAGTCCTGGACAAAGTCCCCAATGCGCGTGGCGCTATCTTTATAAAGCAGATTTTCTAAGCGATGCTCCAATTTTTTGATGCGGAGTCCGTATACCTTTAACACCCCATTTTTAAGGGATTTGTGCTTTTCCATGAGCTCCTCCATGGTGTCCGATTCAATGTAGCAAACGATACAGTCCTCCAAGGTAACCGCCCGCTCCTTTACTGCAGCTTCCTCATCATAAAGCGATAGCTCGCCAAAAATGTTCCCTTTTTTTACAATGTACTTTACGGTATCGCTATGGGGATGCACAATTTTGACGGTGCCCTTTTTCAGGAAAAAGACACAACGTTTGTCCCGATTGCCTGTTTCAATAGGATTTCCCTTATCTATATACTCCATCTCCAGGATTTCGCATAGGCGCATCATGGTAGACATCCCAAGTTTGTGGAAGAGATTAAAACCTTCCAAAAACCAGTATTTGGTCAGTGTTTTCAAGAATCAATTTTACTATTGGGTGGTACTACCTAAAAGTAATGATTTTTAAAGTGTAAGCAATAGTGGATAATAGCGCAACTTACTTTGGACGACACCTTGCCAATTTTGGGCGGTGCTATTGAGAAGGTTTTGTGGGTCGGTTATGGGTCCTGTATGGCGATCAGGTTCACTTCCACGTCAATGACATTACCCACAAGCATATCCATGGCTCCGAAATCCAAGCCGAAGGCGGCCCGACTGATTTGGGTAGATAGGACCAGGGACAGCTCGTCCCCGCTGAGATCGATGCGCATGGGCATGCTAACCTCTTTAGAGACCCCCTTAATTTGCAGCATACCGGTCAGCACCGGCGGGTTGTCCTTGGTTACATCTAAGGCGTGGAAACGGATGTAGGGGTATGTGGAGGCATCGAGATAAGCTTCATCTACCAGACTTTTATCCCGGGCCTGGTCCTGGGTGTCCAGACTAGCCACCACAATCCTGCTCCTGATATCCACAAGAGCGCTGTCCCGGTACACTATGGCTCCTGAAAAGCGGTGAAACTCACCATGAACTGTTAGAAACCCCATGTGGGAAATTTTGAAGGATATCCCCGATCTTTCCGCGTCGACAATGTATTTTACGCTTTGGCACAAAACACATGGCACGCATGCAAGGAAAAGCCCGGTAAGCGCAATGTATCTTTTAAGGGCTCCTATACTATTCGGCAAGGGCAAGGATGAGCAGGGTAATTTTAACATCATTGCCGATGAGGCTAGTGCCGTTGGGCAATTTTCTGTCAAAGGGGATACCGTAGTCGAGCCGGTTAATGGTAATACCCCCTTCAAAGGCGATTGATTGCTTTTTTGTGGGCAGATCGGGTAAAGGCCCCTTTATCGTAAACGGAAGCGCTATTTCCTTGGTTACCCCTTTAATCGTCAGGTTTCCTATCAAATACTGTTTTCCCTCACGCTGGTTTACCCCTATGCTTTGGAAACGTATTTCGGGAAAACTGACCTGATCCAAAAAGGCCTTGCTCTTTACCGCTTCTTCGCCTCCAGGGTTGTTGGCATCATAACTTTCCACTTTAATGACCGCCTGTGCGCTCATAGCCGAAAGATCGTCGGCATCGTAGGTGATACTTCCCTGGACGTCTTTGAATCTTCCCGAAACATCAATTACCCCAAACCGTTCTACCTGTATTTGAACGGCACTGTGTCCGGGATCTATGTTGTAGGTCTGGGCAGTAGTGTTAAGGGCACAGATAGCCAGGGCTAAAAAAAGTACGTTGCGTAATTTCATAGGTGTTTTATTGATGATGTTCAGGACACAAGTATAAGAGGTATGCCCTATTTTTTTGACAATCGTTATAGGGGTTGCCCTGATTTTGGGAAATTTTAGGAATTGTCACTCCGCTGCCGGAATTGGGAGGGCGTCATTTTTTCAAATTTTTTAAAGGCATTCACGAAAGAGGTTTTGTTATTGAAACCTGCATCGAAGGTTACCTGTAGCATAGTGAGCCTAGGTTGTGAACGAATGATTTCTTTCGCCTCTTGTACCCTGTACCGATTGATCAGATCAAAGAAGGAACAATCATATGTTTCATTGATGGTCTGTGAGAGGTGATGGGTACTCATTTGGAGTAGGGTAGCGAGTTCCTTCAAGCGAAGATCGTTCTTTAAATAAGGCTTATCCTGCTGCATTAGCCTTTTGATGCGTTCCGCGTAGTCTGCCTTTTCGTCCTCGGTTAAGGAAGAATTTACGTATTTGGCCTCTTTTTGGGTAGGTACTGGCCAATGGATGCCCGCCATGCGATAGCCAACGGAATAGATAAAAAATCCCATGGGCAATACATAGATATAATCCAAGAACCTTCGGTAGAAATTGGAGGCAAAAAGAACGTACAGATAAACCGATGCCAGCACCAGGGTTGCCATCAACAATAGATTCAGAATCTTGAGCCAAATCACCTGGTTAATGTTGGAATATTCACGTTTTAGGCCCTCGGAATACCTGCTGATCCTTATCTGGTTGTAGACCAGGTAACCTCCTAGATGTACAAATTGAAGGACGAAAAGAACGGAATACAGGTATTCGAAGGGAGTAACCACCTTTTTTCGATGATCAAAGACCGCCAGCATGCCGTAATGGATTTGTCTGGAACTCAGGGTGTCCGAACTGAGCAGCGGAACGATAAGCACAAAAACCAAAAATGGGAAAAAATGCAAGGCATCTTTTTTAGAGAATTTCCATTGGGTAGTGGTAACGGACCTGAAAAAGAACAGGGTCAAAGGCCCCAAGAGAAACCAGGACCCATATCGGGTTCCGTAGAATAGATCAAAACCGATATCGTATTTAGTGCGTATGGCCAGAAACTCGGACAGGAACCAAAGAAAAGCCAAGATGAGGGCAAACAGGAATATATTCCCTCTTTTCCTGCGCTTTTCGGCCGATACCAATAATATAGACAACAGGAATATTCCTTGGAAAATGATGATTATGATTCCTATGGACCAAATATCCAGTTTCATCTTTTATGCACCTACCCGGGCCGAATTTTTCTTCAGAATGGCTTTGATGATGATCTTGGCATGTACCCTGGAATTCTCAATGAACCATTTATGGGTTTCCATACCTCCACAGATGACACCAGCCAAATAAAGGCCTTCCACATTGGTCTCCATGGTTTCGGGATCGTACTGGGGCAGCTTCTTTTTATCGTCGGACAGGATAATACCCAACTTTTGCAGAAATTCGAAATTGGGCATATAACCGGTAAGGGCAAGTACAAAATCGTTTTCTAGGACAATGTCCCCCTCAGGCGTGTCTATGGTAAGCTCAGTTTCCCTAATTTCGGTGACTTGGGCATTAAAATAGGCTTTAATGCTTCCCTCTTTGATGCGATTGATAATATCGGGCCTTACCCAGTACTTTACGCGTTGTCCTACCTCGGATCCACGGATAATCAAGGTAACATCGGCCCCTTTACGGTAGCATTCCAGAGCAGCGTCAACGGCCGAATTACTGGCGCCGATCACGGCCAATTTTTGACTGGCATAAAAGTGGGGGTCTTTGTAATAGTGCGATACTTTGGGCAGATCTTCTCCAGGCACGTTTATCCTATTGGGGAGGTCGTAAAATCCAGTCGCCACAATGATATGGGCAGCGGTATAACTGTGCTTGTCGGAGATTACCGTAAAACCTGTGCTATTTTTGTGGACCTCGGTCACTTGTTCAAAAAGCTGGATACTGAGTTTGTTCGAGGTAACGATGCGCCTGTAGTATTCCAGTGCCTCGTTCCTTTTGGGTTTCGCCTCCTTGCTTATAAAGGGAATCTCATCGATTTCCAGTTTTTCGGAAGAGGAGAAAAACTGCATATTGATGGGGTAATTGAAAAGTGAGTTTACTATAGGCCCCTTTTCTATGATAACATAGCGCAATCCTTTTTTTTGGGCTTCCAGGCCACAGGCGATACCGATCGGACCACCCCCGATAATGAGAAGATCTAGGTGCTCCATTACCCTATCTGTTTTTTTAAAGTGGCGATGGTATCGGAAGGGCTTTCACTTTTAAAGACAAAACTTCCGGCGACCAAAACATCGGCGCCGGCTGCCACCAATGCAGCTGCGTTTTTGTCATTAACGCCACCATCTATTTCTATAAGGGCCCCGCTGTTTTTTTGTTGGATCATCGCCTTTAACGCCTTTACCTTTTCATAGGTGTTTTCTATAAAGGACTGCCCTCCAAAACCGGGGTTCACGCTCATGACGCAGACAAGGTCTATGTCGGCCAAAGTGTCCTCCAGGAGCTGCACGGATGTGTGCGGGTTTAGGGCCACGCCCGCCTTCATTCCGGCTGCTTTTATGGCCTGCAAGGTCCTATGTAGGTGGGTACAGGCCTCGTAATGCACGGTCAGCACCTCGGCCCCCAGATCGGCGAAGGTTTGGATATAACGATCCGGATCTACGATCATAAGATGCACGTCCAGAGGTTTTTTGGCATGTTTGGCCATAGCCTTCATGACCGGCATTCCAAAGGAAATGTTTGGGACAAAGACCCCATCCATGATATCCAGGTGGAACCAATCTGCCTCGCTTTGGTTTACCATTTCCATATCGCGTTGTAGGTTGGCAAAATCAGCGGCCAGTAGGGAAGGGGCAATTTTATTTGTATTCATTTGACTTTTATAGATTCGAACTGTGGGTAAAAAACCTTATTGCTCTATTTAAAATATTGATTTTCAAGTAATTAATAACTATAAAATAGCTAAACACTTGTGGCTAAAGTTACGGATTTCTATGAGAAATGGGCGATTGGCCCTTGGAATTTGCTTCTTCGGGCAAATTTGTCCCACTTTTGCGAGTTGACCCTGAATCCTTGCTGGAAAATTAAAGGTTCCCCGTACTTCGATCGTGACCTTGCTAGGGTGCTTGGCATTTTAAATAATTTATATTTATTGTAGGAAATAGATTACTTTTTATTTAAATATCTTATATTTATCCTGAATGTGTTTCACCTTATACCCTCATTCTTACCGTTCCTTGATCGCATAGTTTAGTATGCAATTAAGCGGACATAATATTAACTTCAAAAACATGAATAAAATGAAAAAATCAATTTTTGCTTTGCCGGTATTGGCTATGGTGCTGTTGTTTTCCTGCAGCAAAGAAAGTAGTTTGGAGGACCAACTCCAATCCGGTTCCTCGGAAGAACTGAAATCAACTTCCCTTATTTCCTCCTCCAATTGTGATAATGACCTTATAGGCCCTACGGTGCTCAGTGTTGGGTCTACCGTGACCTTCACCTGTGTTGCCAATGCCCCGGACCCCAATCCTTCCAGTATTGTTTGGACCGTGCCTACGGGATTGAGAATTATTAGCGGGCAAGGCACCGCTACCTTAAGGGTAAGTGTGGGCAGCGCCTTTAACGGGGGCCAAATAAGTGTTGACCTTAACCAGGGGCAGTGTGGGAAGTCCATGGGCTTGTCCCGCGCAGGGGGAGGTTCGGTTACTTGCCCCAGCAGAAGCAATCTCTTCATCGCTGCTGCTGCCGGAGCCAATGGTTGTGACGATTTTGGTATTTCACTGAACAATGCCAACGATGTAGCATCGGTAAGTTGGACGTATTCCATCCAATCCATCAATAACAGGTCCTTTGGTACCTCATCCAACCCCAATGGAAACTATTCTATTTTTAAGCCGCTTTACCTTCCAACGGGTAGTTACAATAACCATTACTTATGGGTAACGGCCAATATTACTTTGACAGATGGTTCAACTTGTACCGTAAGCAATAGTAAATTGTTGAGCTGTAGCGGCTCCGGTGGTGGTGGCAATCCATAATCGGTCCCGGAGCTGGGTAGCCTAACTGAGGAATAGGGGAGACATATGGCCCGCTCCATAAGACAAATAAGGAATAAGGTTACGTTAAAAGCGTAACCTTATTTTCTTTATAGGATTGTCATGCCCATAAATGAAAAAACTCCGGTAACCAACGAACATATTTGTTTCCCCTTCAGTAAGAGGGGATTAAGGGGTGTGTCATTTGATAATTCCCTTATTTTTATATTCATGAAAATTTGGTATAATCCAAAACTTACTCCCTTGGCCAGGCAGCTAAGGAACAATGCCACCAAGTCCGAAATTCGGTTATAGCAGAAGTTAAAGCGCGGGCAGATGTATGGCTATGATTTCCATAGACAAAAGCCCATAGATCAATATATTGTGGACTTCTTTTGCAATAAGCTACAGCTTGCCATTGAACTGGATGGATATTCCCACGAAATTATCGAAGTCTGGGAGAAAGATAAAAAGAAGACGAGAAGGCTGAATAACCTAGGTATTCATGTCTTGCGATTTTCGGACCATCAGGTAATGTTTGACATGGACAATGTGCTTAGAGCCATTGTCGACTATATACAAATCTTTGGAGAAAATGACGCTACATCTCCCTCAATCCCTCCTTGTTAGGAGGGAGGTGTCCGTAAAACCCATAAATGAAAAAACTCCGGTAATCAGCCGGAGTTTATTCATCAATCAAAAAACGAACAGTCATGATAAACTGTTGTTACGTTTCACAAATTACAATTTTAATGCCAAAATTCCAATTTAAAGAAATATTTAACATCGGATTTGTGTTCGGGCGCTTAACCCAAATAGGTCTTTAATATTTTGCTTCTAGAGGTGTGTTTTAACCTTCGGATCGCTTTTTCCTTGATCTGACGAACCCTTTCCCTAGTCAGGTCAAAGGTTTCACCAATTTCTTCCAAGGTCATGGAATGCTGTCCAGCAAGGCCAAAGTACAAACGGATAACATCCGCTTCCCTAGGCGTCAGGGTTTCCAAAGCTCGCTCTATTTCGGTACGTAAGGATTCGTGCAATAATTCCCTGTCCGGATTGGGCGATTCACCACTACGCAAAACATCATATAGATTGGAATCTTCCCCATCTATTAAAGGCGCATCCATGGATACATGGCGCCCTGAATTTTTTAAGGACTGTTTTACATCCTCAACGGTCATATCCAGTTCTTTTGCAATTTCCTCTGCTGAAGGGATACGCTCGTGCGCTTGCTCCAAGAAGGCAAAAGTTTTATTGATCTTGTTAATGGAACCAATTTTGTTCAATGGCAGGCGTACAATACGTGATTGTTCTGCCAATGCTTGTAATATGGATTGACGAATCCACCATACGGCATAGGAGATAAATTTAAATCCCCTGGTCTCGTCAAAGCGCTGCGCGGCCTTGATCAACCCCAAGTTTCCTTCGTTGATCAGATCGGGCAAAGTAAGTCCTTGGTTCTGGTACTGTTTGGCGACCGATACCACGAATCGAAGATTGGCTTTTGTAAGTTTTTCAAGAGCGATCTGGTCGCCTGCCTTGATACGTTGTGCCAATTCTACCTCCTCGTCAGCGGTAATAAGGTCTACCTTGCCAATTTCCTGCAAGTACTTGTCCAAAGATGCGGTTTCCCTATTGGTAACCTGTTTTGTAATTTTCAGCTGTCTCATCTAACTTTTTCCTTTCTAAATTAAGTTCGTAATATATGGACTGCATATGGTTATACGTAAAAAAGGACCAAATGTTACAACAAGCTTATATAATTTTGATTTTTTGGTTAAAAGCACACAAAAAATCGGTGGAAATAGAATAAGATCGATGAAATGCGGGCAATAAAAAAGCCCCAACGACTGCGCTGGGGCCTATTTTTAAGCTATTTAGGGTGTTTTAGTCCCTACGGGCCTTACGGTCCCTGTTATTCCTGTCATTTCTTCCACGATCGCGGTTGTCCCTCGGCGGCCTTTCCTTATACCCTTCAGGTTTGGGCAATAGGGCTTTTCGCGACACTTTTTCCTTGCGCGTTCTAGGGTCGGTACCGAAATATTTTACATCGAAGACATCGCCCATGTTAACGGCATCGGTAACATTTTCTGTACGTTTCCAAGCCAATTCGGACACATGGAGCAACACCTCGTTTCCGGGGGCTTCCACATATTCGACCACCGCTCCAAAATCAAGGATTTTGATGACTTTCACCTCATATACACTGCCAACTTCGGGCTTAAAGGTGATGGAATCGATTTTTGCCAATACGGCATCGATACCGTCCTGATCGGTACCCAAAATTTCCACAAGGCCTTCTTCCGTTACCGGATCCTCGTTGATTACAATGGTGGTCTTGGTCGTCTTTTGAAGCTCTTGGATTACTTTTCCGCCAGGGCCGATCAACGCACCAATATACTCGCCAGGAATGGTGGTAGTCACCATTTTTGGGGCATGTGCTTTTACATCTGCATTGGGTTGTGCAATGGCCTCGGTAAGTTTCCCTAAGATATGCAGGCGACCTGCTTGTGCTTGTTTCAGGGCTTTTACCAGAATTTCATAGGACAGTCCTTTTACCTTAATATCCATCTGGCAGGCGGTAATCCCATCTGCTGTTCCGGTTACTTTAAAGTCCATATCCCCCAAATGGTCCTCATCTCCGAGAATATCGGACAATACGGCGTAATTTCCTGATTCGGCATCGGAAATAAGCCCCATGGCAATACCGGAAACAGGCTTTTTAAGCTGAACACCGGCGTCCATTAGTGCCATGGTACCCGAACAGACCGTTGCCATAGAGGAAGATCCGTTGGATTCCAATACTTCCGATACTACACGTACGGTATACGGGCAATCCTCGGGAATCATTCCCTTTAAAGCACGTTGTGCCAAATTACCGTGTCCTATCTCCCTTCGGGATGTGCCACGAATAGGCCTTGCTTCCCCGGTTGAGAAAGGAGGGAAGTTGTAATGTAAATAAAAAGTTTCCTCACCTTCAAAAGAAGGCATATCTATTTGGTTGGCTTCGCGGGAAGTTCCCAAGGTAACCGTAGCTAATGCCTGGGTTTCCCCTCTGGTAAATATGGACGAACCATGGGTAGAGGGCAGGTAATCCACTTCGCACCAAATAGGGCGGATTTCATCAGTTTTCCTACCGTCGAGTCTTAATCCTTCATTTAGGGTAAGGTTACGTACGGCCTCTTTTTCGGCCTTGTAGTAATATTTGGAGACCAGATCCCCAATTTCCTCCAACTCTTCCTCGGAAAAAGTAGCTTTGATCTCTTCCTTTATTTCGGCAAAGGCAGCACTTCTTTCCTGTTTTGCCGAACCGGCTTTGGCAATGGTATATACTTTGTCATAGGCCATGTCATAAATTTTCTTGGCGAGTTCCTCATCTTCGGGCTCACCCTCATATTCACGCACTTCCTTTCTTCCAAAGGCGTCCGCCAGTCTATCCTGGGCTGCACATTGTACTTTAACGGCTTCATGGGCAAATTTGATGGCCTCTACCATTTCCTCTTCGGAAATTTCTCCCATTTCACCCTCTACCATCATAACGGAATCTGCAGAAGCACCAATAACCATATCAATATCCGACTCTAGCAATTGCGTTCTGGTAGGGTTAATGACGAATTCGCCATCAACTCTTCCCACACGAACCTCCGATATGGTACATTCAAAAGGAAAATCGGAAAGTTGGATAGCAGCAGAAGCAGCCAATCCGGCCATGGCATCTGGCATTACATCCTCGTCATGTGACATGAGTTGGATCATAACCTGTGTTTCTGAGTGATAATCCTTTGGAAAAAGTGGCCGCAATACACGGTCTACCAAACGCATGGTAAGGATTTCTCCATCACTTGGCCTTGCTTCCCGCTTGAAGAAACCTCCGGGATAACGCCCCGAAGCGGCGAATTTTTCACGATAGTCTACCGTAAGGGGTAGAAAATCCAAATCGCTTTGTTTGTAATTGGATACTACCGTACATAACAACATACACTTGCCGGATTGTACAACCACAGAACCATGGGCCTGTTTTGCCAATTTTCCGGTCTCGATAGAGATTTCCCTACCGTCACCGAGGTCTATGACCTCTCTAAAAACTTTTGGAATCATAAATTTTAATTAAGGCCTCTTGTATTAAAGGCCTGTTAAACAATGGTCTTCCGACATACGCGTCGGACAGTGTTGTGTTGTTGTGGTGACCAATGAAAAACTATGTGTAAGCTTTTTGTGTTTGCCCTAGATCCTTGTAGGGGCTTTGTAAAAATTATAAAAGGGGAAGCTTGGCCTCCCCTTTGTTGAATTACTTTCGTAAACCCAATTCTTTAATGATTTCACGGTATCTGGTAATGTCCTTTTTCTTTAAATAGTCCAAGAGACTTTTCCTCTTACCTACCAGCTTTACCAATGACCGTTCCGTGTTGAAATCCTGACGGTTTTTCTTCAAGTGTTCGGTCAAATGATTGATGCGATGTGTGAACAAAGCAATTTGCCCTTCGGCAGATCCCGTGTTCTTTTCAGATTTGCCGTGTTTTTTAAAAATTTCGGCCTTTACTTCCTTGGTTAAATACATTCCAATATTAGTTTAATGATTTTTATGTATTTGATTGATTTTCAATCAGGGCGCAAAGATAGGAATATTTTTATAATCCACAGCCCTGGATCTTTTTTTTATAGGGCATTAAACTATTTGGTTTAACCGCAGTCCTACCTCCACACTTTAAAAACAATTATCTTATGAAAACATGTCTCAAACCCCAGAACATTGCAGCTTTGTTGCTGGTAGCTACAACCGCCTTCACCTCCTGTACCGACGAAAGTAGCTCGGACCCTGAAGAGGTGGTGGGTGAGGAAGTAATCAGTGCGGCCGAATTGAAGGTCAGCGATGAAACCGAAATGATCTCGGAAGAAATTACCGTTATTGGCGAAGATGTATACGCCGCGGATGAGATCTCGTCCACTTCCAAAGCATCCTACACCTCTGATTATTTGCCCGATTGTGTAACCATTACTACGGTAGTGACCAGCACGACCAAGGAAAAGACCATTGATTTTGGCGATGGCTGCGAATTGCCCAATGGCAACGTGCTCAGCGGAATCATTAATTTAAGCTATGCCAAGGATATGGAGCTGGCCCAAAAGACGCTGGCGCTTTCCTTGGAGAATTTTACATTTAATGGGGTGGCTGTTGAGGGCAGTGCCTCTATCCTAAGGATGCGTGCCAATGAGGACGGCAATCCGCAGTCTGATGCCACAGCCTCCTTTAGTGCCACCTGGCCCGATGATAGTACGGCGAGCTTTACCGGAAACAGGACCAGGGAATGGATAGAAGGCTTTGGTACCGGCTTTTGGGGAGACAATGTATTTTTGATCTCTGGGCAGGGCACCTATACCGGAAGATTGGGCAATGTTTTTTCCAAGGAAACCATAACCCCTCTTAGACGTGAATTGGCTTGCCGGTTTATTGTAAGCGGTGTTTTGGAAATTTCCAGAAACGATGCCACCGCCAGTTTGGATTTTGGTGATGGCAGCTGTGATGCCATCGGAATATTGACGTATCCTGATGGTACTTCCGAGGAGATATTTCTGAGGAGGTTCCTTAACTAGGGCACAAGGGATAAAAGGGGTAAGTCCAAAAGCAGATGTCACAGTCACTTCGAGCGCAGTCGAGAACTTTAAGTTGTTAATCTTAAAGGTATTTCGATTGCGCTCAATATGACTTATGGGGCCAAAACTTTTTTGGCCTGCCTTTACCTAAGATCTTAAGGGATTGTTCTGTATAAGGTCTATATACAGGTTGATGTTCTTCTTCAGGTCCCTGCGATGGGTGATAAAATCCAAAAACCCGTGTTCCTGCAGAAACTCCGCAGTCTGAAAACCTTCGGGAAGTTCCTTGCCCGTTGCTTCTTTTACCACTCTGGGTCCGGCAAACCCGATCAAGGCTCCGGGTTCGGAGATATTGATGTCCCCGAGCATGGCATAGGAAGCGGTAGTTCCTCCGGTGGTGGGATCGGTACACAGCGAGATATATGGGATACGTGCTTCGGCGAGCTGAGCCAATTTGGCCGAAGTTTTCGCCAATTGCATCAAGGATAGTGCGGCTTCCATCATACGTGCCCCGCCAGATTTTGAAATCATCAGGAACGGAACCTTCTTTTTAATGGCATAGTCTATTCCACGTGCTATTTTTTCCCCGACTACGCTGCCCATAGAGCCTCCAATAAAGTTGAAGTCCATACAGCAAATAACCAGGTCTTTGCCCAATGATTTTCCTACAGCAGTCCGAACGGCATCCTTTAGGCCTGTTTTTTGTTGGGCGGCCTTAAGGCGATCGGAGTACTTTTTGGTATCCTCAAATTTTAGCGGGTCCTTGGAGTTGAGTTTGGTATCTAACTCTTTAAAGGTATTGTCATCGAAAAGGATTTCAAAATATTCCTTGCTTCCAATGCGTACGTGATAATCATCTTCAGGGCTTACAAAAAAGTTTTTGGCCAGATCTTCCGATTCTACGATCTTTCCGGTGGGCGATTTGTACCAAAGCCCCTTTGGCGTGTCCTTCTTCTGTTCGGTAGCTGTCTGTATCCCTTTTTCCGTTCGTTTAAACCAAGCAGTCATATGTTGCTATTAAATTAGTCCTAGGTTGCAGACCTACAAGGTATCAATATTGTTTAAATCCTCAAAGGCTTTCTTTAATCGTTCCACAAAAGCTTTTTCACCTTCGCGCAACCACACCCTGGGATCATAGAACTTTTTGTTGGGCTCATCGCTTCCCTTGGGATTCCCTATCTGCGACTGCAAATAGGCAGAATTGTCCTGTGTATAGTCCCTTACGCCAGATAGAAAGGCATATTGCAGGTCGGTATCAATGTTCATCTTGATCACTCCATAACTAATTCCTTCGCTGATTTCGGCCACTGTGGAGCCCGATCCACCATGGAACACAAAATCAATATGGTTATGTTCAACCCCATACTTTTCAGAGATGTACTCTTGCGAATTTTTAAGGATTTTTGGCGTCAACTTCACGTTTCCGGGCTTGTATACCCCGTGCACATTGCCAAAAGCCGCAGCAATGGTGAATTTAGGACTTACTTTTGACAGTTCCTCATAGGCATAGGCCACCTCTTCGGGCTGCGTATACAGTTTGGAATCGTCCACATCAGAATTGTCCACTCCGTCTTCTTCGCCCCCGGTAATTCCAAGCTCTATTTCCAGGGTCATATTCATTTTGGCCATTCTGGCGAGATAGGTCTTGCAGATTTCAATATTCTCTTCCAACGGTTCTTCCGATAGATCGATCATATGGGAACTGAACAGGGATTTTCCGGTCTCGGCAAAGTGTTTTTCACTTGCATCCAAAAGTCCGTCGATCCAGGGCAGTAATTTCTTTGCGCAGTGATCGGTGTGCAAAATGACCGTGGCACCATAGGCTTCAGCCAACTGGTGCACGTGTTTGGCACCGGCAACGGCACCCAGAACGGCGGCCCTTTGTCCCTCATTGGACAGGCCCTTGCCCGCATTAAACTGTGCCCCTCCGTTGGAGAATTGTATGATTACGGGAGCATTGAGGTCGGCCGCAGTTTCCAGGACCCCGTTGATGGTATTGGATCCTATAACGTTTACTGCGGGCAACGCAAAGCCCTTTTCCTTGGCGTAGTTAAAAATCTCTTGCACTTCATCTCCGGTAGCTACTCCCGGCTTAATCGTATGGGCCATAATGTTCTTTTGTCTGTTAGTGTTAGAAAAGTTGGCACAAAAGTAATAAAATAATTAGGTCTAAAAAGGATAATTTATCCCGATGTTGAAGACGGCATTGCTAAAATTATAATCCCTGAACCACCTTTTGGACGGCTCCAATGCGGGATTGTAGGTCTTAAATCCGGTATCTAGGCGAAAAACAAAATAGGTGAAGTCGTACCTCAGCCCAAAACCGGTGCCCAGGGCAATATCCGCCAGGGAACTGAAACCGTTGAAGGTAGCGTTGGCATCGTCAATATCATCAAAAACGTTCCAGATATTTCCGGCATCTGCGAAGAAGGCCCCTTTAATATCACCTACAATGGGGAAACGATATTCCAAATTGACCGCCAGCTTAAAATTAGCCTCGTTAAAATCATTGATATTGTCAGTACGTCCGGGCCCGAGGGAATAGGCGTTCCATGCCCTGTTGTCATTAGACCCCCCAGCAAAATAACTGCGTACAAAGGGGATGTTGTTCGAGTTGCCATAAGGGACTGCCATACCGGTAAAGGCATGGAAGGCCAGCACATCGGTACTCGATAAGTTCCAATGTTTGATAAAGTCAAATTCCGATTTTACATATTGGGAAAAAGGGACCCCAAAGACCAAACGATCACCATCCTCATTTTCCTCAAAGGGGATGATCCTTGAAACACCGGACAACAAATTACCGGCACTTTCAAAGCTGAGCCTGAACTGGTAAAAATTATCGTCGTTGATTCCCTGTTGGTTGTTCTTTGTATAGGTATAATTACTGGTGAAGATAAGGTTGTTCTCCGTTAACCTTTCCCTGCGTTCTTCCACACTGGCCACTTCCCTGACCACATCGGCACTGGCCACTACACTACCGTTCTGAATGGCCGTTATAAAACCCGTAGTTCCCGCTGGAATGATCAGACTGGGATCTCCAGTGTTGTTGGGATCTTCGTAAAACCCCTGCAAGAGCGGTTCGGCCTCGAAGGCATCGGCGATATCGTCCAATGTTTCGTAGGTGTTCTGGTAGACATTGAAGAACCTATCGGGGTTAACGTTACGTACAAATTGGATGTTCAAGAGCTCTAACGAGTTTCGCTTAAAATTGGAAGGCGACCAGTTATAACCCAAAATGGTGTTAAACGTTTGTTTGTCCAGGCCTATGTTCTTTTGAAAACTGGTTCCAATGGACATCCGTGTTTGTGGAAGCATATAATAGGGTATAATCCTTTTGGTATTGATCAAAGGAAACCAAATTCTGGGAAAGGTGAGGTTAATGTCTCCACCAATTTCGGAAACAAAATCCTCATCGGTGACGGAGGCATCGCTCAAAAGACCCAGGGATCCCCGAGCCGAAAGACTCAAGGTCTCGGCTCCTCCAAAAACATTTCTGGAAACAAGGGAGGCACTGAACGCCACTCCTATGGTCTCAATATTGGAGTGTTTTACATCGGTATTCAGTCCCAAGGAATATTTTTGCCTGGGCGCCAAATAGATATTAGACGTCAACTTGGTTCCCGTACTGTCCTCAATAAATTCGATATTGGGGTATTTAAAGGTATTGAGGTTCGTAATCTGCCTATAGGTCCTTAAGCGGTCCAAATCCCTATATATACTGTCTTTCTCCAAGAAAATGGCATCGGTAAGGGCCTTGGGCTTATAGCGCAGTTTGTCCTTAAAATAGATGGTGTAATTTTCAAAATCCACCGATTGCAACTCTTCTGTGTTGCTATTGAAAACGTAGTCCGCGTAGATGTTGATCTTATCAAAACGGTGCACTTTGTATTCCGAGGTGGTAAGGGCAGAATCGTTTCGTTTCCTTAAATTATCAATATTGAGTTCCACATCCATTTTTTGGTCGTCCCTAATCCTTGTGGTATCCCTTAGAATGTCATAGGTAATGGAGCTTTCCTGAAAATTGTAGACCCCAGAATTTCTAAAGAGGGTGGTGAGCCGCTCCCTTTCTTGGTTAAAATCGCTCAGATCAAACTGTTTTTCGGCTTTGATGAACGAGTTTTCCTTATGCAATTCATAGATGGAATCGATGGCCTTGGAATCGATTTTTTTTGAAAGGGAATCGATGATAAAGGGTTTCCCAAGGCTTATCTTGTAATCTATGCTCGCGCGCTGTTTTCTTTTGCCCTCATCTACGGCAAAGGTGGCATCGCTGTTAAAGTATCCCTTGCTGCCGTAATATGCCTTGAGCCGCTCCAATGTTTTTTTGGTCTTTACCGTATCAATAATCGCCGGGACTTCCCCGATTTTCTTCAGCCATTCGCTCGCCCCCTTTACCGCAAAGGACTTGCCCAGGCGATCTACCTGTTTTTTGGATAGGAAGTTTTCGTAACGTTGTTTCCTTTTTTCCTTTTTGTGCAGCCAGGCTTGAAAGGAGGAATCCGGGTCTTTTTTGGCAAGATTGTACAGATTTAGTCTTAGGGGATATCCCAGTACCGTACTGTTCGGCTTTTGAATGATAAGACTTTTGACATCCTCGCTTGCCACTTTTTCGCCATCCGCATATATCGCGTTTTTAGTAAGCAAAAGTTCATCCTCCCCGACCCTCTTAAGCGCATTACAGGAAGTTATTGCGATACCTAACAATAATAAGCCTATTTTTGCTATGCTTTTTTTGAAACGTAAAGGGAATGTCATAGACGCCAAAAATACATTATTTGAATGGTTGTTAAAAACCAAATAAAATTTATAAAAAGCTTACAGCAAAAAAAGTACCGAATTCAATCCGGAATGTTCGTGGCCGAGGGAATCAAGGTAGTTCGGGAACTTTTGGCATCCAATTTTAAACCCTACAGGATTTATACCACCAACACTGAAATTTTGGATCACAAGTCCGAAGTCGTGGAGAAAATCCAGGAGGGCGACCTAAAAAAAATCAGCGGATTACAAACCCCCAATACAATTTTGGGCATTTTTTATATGTCCCCACCCGGTGCTGTGGATTTCTCTGATTGGATCTTGGCCCTGGACGATGTTCGCGACCCTGGGAATCTAGGTACGGTGATACGTTTGTGCGATTGGTTCGGAATCAAACATTTGGTGTGCTCCGAGCATACGGTAGATTGTTACAACCCCAAGGTGTTACAGGCAAGCATGGGATCTATAGCGCGGGTAAGCATTACCTATACAGACCTCGCTGATTTTATCAAGAACACGGAGATACCCGTTTATGGGGCCTTTATGGACGGAGAAAACGTATACGGCGAGCCCTTGCCCAAAACAGGTATTCTGGTCATGGGGAACGAAGCCAAGGGCATTTCCGAAAAACTTGAGGGCCTGGTCCAAAAAAAACTGACCATTCCTCCCCATGGGGAAAGAACCGCAGAAAGTTTAAATGTGGCCACCGCCACGGCTATTTTATTGAACGAATTGCGCAGGCCATAACCACGCCGAGCTTACTCAAAAGTAAGGTTGATAAAGATGCCACGGGTACGCAAGGCGTCTATGTTGCCCGTCCATGGGCTATTGGGGTCATTATCCGGTACCAACTCGTCGCTCAAGGCAAAGACACCACGGATAGAGGGTGAGAATTTAAAGTATTCCAAGTAAAAATCTATTCCAAAGCCCAATTCATACCCATAAACACTTTTTTTCATCCTAAAGGTCCCACTACTGTTGTCGTCTAAGCTATCCTCGTTGCTTCCCAAATTCTGTGAGGCATATACGCCCCCGGTAATGTAGGGTTTCCAATTGCCAAATCTGCGGGCACTTACTTTTAAAAGCAAGGGAAAATTAATGTAGGTGGAGCGCACCTCACGGATGGCCTCACTTGCATCGCTAAATCCCGGAAATCCAAGATCTCTTTGCGTATAAAGCAGTCCAGGTTCGAAGCGGACATCCAAAAATTCGTTGATCCGCAATTCCCCGATCAAACCCACGTTGAATCCAAAGGTGGTATTGACCAAAATATCACTTCCAATATCATCCTTGTAATCAAATTTAAAATCGTATTTATTGAATCCCAGAAAGTAACCCCAGTTTAAAAGGGGTTTGTCTTCATTCTCCAAATTCAAAATGGGATTTTCCTTAAACTGGGCCTGTACCGCATTGCCTAGCAACAGTATTCCCATTAACAGAAAAAAAATGTTCCTCATGTGCTTACTTTGTAGCGATATATATGGAGGCCACCCCAAATGTTTGAGGCCTGTTCTCCATAGCTATAAACCCGATTTTTCCTAAAATATTGTTGAAATCCGCCCCGTGCGGAAAAACGGAGGCAGATTCGCAAAGGTAGGCGTATGCCGCTTTGTCTTTTGAGAAGAGTTTGCCGATGGTGGGTAGTATGTATTTGGTGTACAGGTGGTACCCCTGTTTAAAGGGTGTTTTGGTGGGAACGGAAGTCTCAAGGACTACAAAAGTTCCCGAGGGTTTCAGGACCCGATAGATCTCGGCCAGTCCTTTTTCAAGTGTTTCAAAATTACGCACCCCAAAGGCAACGGTGACCGCATCGAAGCTTTGATCGGGAAAAGGAAGTTTTTCACTGTCGCCCACCACCATTTTCACCATGTCGCTCAATTTTTTTTGGTCTACCTTTTTCTTACCCACCTTGAGCATGCCGGGAGAAATATCCAATCCCACGATTTCCTCGGCACCAGTTTTGACCAATTTAATGGCCAGATCTCCTGTTCCCGTAGCGATATCTAGAATATTGGAAGGCTTTTTCTTCTTGAGTATGGTTACCACCCTGTTCCGCCACTTTACGTCTATCCCGAAGGAAATAACCCTGTTTAGACCATCATAATTGGTAGAAATGGCATCGAACATCTTTTTCACCTGATCTTTTTTTCCAAGCGGAGAATCTTTATAGGGAATTACTTTTTTGGCCATAAGGGCAATTTTTGGGCAAAGATAAGATATAGAACCCATGTGGCATCGGTTTATTTGTATACAGAACATTGGCCTTACACTTTGCACTTTAGCCACTTCCCATGCCTTCCAACCCAATAAATTTATGTAATTTTGTTCCGCATTATTTTGCAAACTTTTCTTGAAATGAGCTTTACGAAGGCTTTTAGATCCCATGGGGATTCAGACAAAAATGTAAGGGTGTGAAGATTATAATTGCAGGGGCGGGGGAAGTAGGTTTTCATTTGGCAAAACTACTCTCTTATGAATCCCAGGATATCACGCTGATAGATTCCAGGAAAGAAAGTCTGACCTATGCGGATAACCATCTTGATATTCGGGTGCTCAAGGGCGATGCCACGTCTATTTCTGTACTGAAGGACGCGCAAGTATCCAACTCGGACTTGGTCATTGGGGTCACCTCCTCGGAAACCACCAACCTCACCCTTTGCCTATTGGCAAAGCAGTTGGGTTGTAAAAGGACCATTGCACGGATCTCAAACACAGAGTTCGTGGACAATAAGGAAGCGATCAAATTCCCGGACCTGGGCATAGACGAGCTTATTTCCCCCGAAAAACTGGCGGCCACGGAAATTCAACTGTTGCTCAACCAATCGGCCTTTAACGATACCTATGAGTTTGAAGAGGGGGCATTGATCATGATCGGGGTATCGTTGCCAAAATCGGCTCCTTTTGTGGGCAAGATGGTAAAGGAAGCGGCCAGGATATTTCCGGAATTACATTTTATGCCCATCGCCATTCAGCGATCCGGCACGCAATATACCCTTATTCCCAGGGGGGATACCGTATTTAAGGAGGAAGATCAGGTCTACTTTATCACGGCCAAAGAAGGGGTAGATGAACTCTATAAGCTTACGGGCAAGGAGAAAAAGGAAATAAAAAACGTAATGATTCTCGGTGGCAGCAAGGTGGGTTTTAATACCGCTAGAGATCTGTGTATCAGCAAGTTCAATGTAAAATTGATCGAAAAGGACAAGGAAAAGGCCTTTGATATTGCCGATAATCTCCCCAATGCCCTTGTTATCAACGGTGATGGAAGAAATGTAGAACTGCTGGAGGAGGAAAGCCTGGAATCCATGGACGCCTTTATAGCGGTGACTGGAAATTCCGAAACCAATATCATGTCGTGCTTGGTCGCCAAATCAAAACGCATCAAAAAGACGATTGCCCTAGTGGAGAATATGGATTATTTCCAATTGTCCCAGTCTATTGGGATAGACACCCTGATCAACAAGAAACTGCTGGCCGCCAATAATATTTTTAGATACATCCGAAAGGGCGAGGTGGTGGCCATGACCCGTTTGAACAACCTAAATGCCGAAATCCTGGAGTTTGAGGTTAAGGCTACCTCAGCGGTTACCGGCAAAATTATCCGGGAGCTCGATTTTCCCAGGGCGGCCACTATTGGTGGGGTCGTTAGGGATGGGGAAGGTATTATTGCCCTGGGCGATTTTGAGATTACCGAGGGCGATAGGGTAGTGGTCTGTTGTCTACCCCGTGCTATCCCTAAAATAGAAAAGTTGTTTCTGTAATATGGGTCTAAACTCCAAAATAATCTTCCACCTTATGGGATTGCTGCTGCTGTTCAATGGCTTTTTTATGCTGTTGGCCGCTTTTGTCAGCGGCATTTATAGGGACGGGGCAACTTTGGACATTACCCTGGCAGCTATTGTTACCATGCTCGTGGGGGTTATGGCCATGTTCTATACCCGTGGGCACGAGAAGGTAGTGAAACGAAAGGAGGGGTACATCATTGTTGCTTTTGGGTGGATCGTGATGTCGGTTTCCGGAGTGCTCCCGTACATTTTTTCCGGAGCTATCCCAGATATCACTAATGCCTTTTTCGAAACCATGTCGGGTTACACCACCACCGGCGCCTCCATTTTGGACGATATAGAATCCTTGCCCGAGGGCATCCTTTTTTGGCGGAGCCTCACCCATTGGATCGGGGGTATGGGAATCATTGTCTTGGCCATAGCCATCCTTCCTCTTTTGGGTATTGGGGGTATGCAGCTGTTTGCTGCGGAGGCTCCTGGCCCCAACGCGGACAAGTTGCACCCAAGAATTACGGACACGGCCAAAAGATTATGGCTCATCTATTTTGGGTATACTGTTGCGGAAACACTGCTGCTGAAACTGGCCGGCATGTCCTTTTTTGATGCGATCAACCATTCCTTGGCCACACTGTCAACAGGCGGCTTTTCTACCAAGAATGCCAGTTTGGCCTTTTGGAACGATCAGCCATTGATACAATATATCATAATATTCTTTATGTTTTTGGCCGGTAGCAATTTTGTACTGAGCTATTTTGCCTTTAAAGGAAAGGTACAACGCATTCTAAGGGACGAAGAATTTAAGTATTATACAAGCTTAATTCTGCTGTTCACCCTGGTCACGGTCCTGGTCATCTACTTTAAAGCCAACGTTCCTGTTTCGGACTACCATCCTATGGTTTTGGGCCCTGGTGAAAGTTCATTTCGGCATGCCCTTTTTCAGATTATCGCTATAGTGACCACCACCGGTTTTGTGACGGCCGATTTTACCAGCTGGACACCCTTTTTAACTGTTTTCTTCTTTGGTTTGATGTTTTTGGGGGGCTCTGCGGGCTCCACGGCAGGAGGTATTAAGGTGATGCGGCATATATTGATCATTAAGAACGGACTGCTAGAATTTAAAAGGACCTTGCACCCCAATGCCATTATCCCCGTGAGATACAATGAAAAAACCGTAAGCGAGCATATCGTTTACAATATCATCGGCTTCTTTGTGCTCTATATGCTGTCCTTTATCATAGGAGCGCTGGTCTTGGGTTTTTTGGGGCTCGATTTTCAATCTGCCATCGGTGGTGCGGCATCCTCGCTTGGAAATGTTGGTCCGGCCTTTGGCAGCCTTAACCCGCTGAGCAATTTTAACGGTCTGCCCGCCTTGGGGAAATGGTGGTGCGGTTTTCTGATGCTACTGGGGCGTCTGGAACTCTTTACGGTACTGATTCTGCTAACGCCTTACTTTTGGAAGAAGACATAGAAAAGGCCCGCATATCGGGCCCGATTTCTTTATTCTTATGGAGTTTACGTAGCTATACCACCGATTTAATCCGGGCTACCGCCTCCCGTAACTCTTTCTCCGAAGCGGCGTAGGAAATACGGATACAGTTGGGATTTCCAAAGGCCTCACCCGTTACCGTGGCCACATTGGCGTTTTCCAATAAGTAGAGCGCAAAATCGGAGGCATTCCCTATGGTGGTCCCGTTCAAAGTCTTCCCAAAGAAGCTGGAAATATCGGGAAAGACGTAGAAAGCTCCCTCAGGAACGTTAAGTTTAAATCCGTCAATTTCCCCCAAAAGCTCCAATAGCATATCGCGTCTCTGATGAAACTCGTCTATCATATGCTTAATCTTGCTTACCGGTGCCTCTAGGGCCGCAATGGTGGCGCGCTGTCCTATGGCATTGGCACCGCTGGTAACCTGTCCCTGGAATTTGGTACAGCCCTTGGCAATCCATTCCGCCGCTCCGATGTACCCAATTCGCCATCCTGTCATGGCAAACGCCTTGGATACCCCGTTCACCGTAATGGTCCGTTCATACATGCCCTCTATTCCGGCGATACTTACATGGCCTCCCACAAAGTTGATGTGTTCGTAAATCTCATCGGAAACGACGTAGATATCTGGGTGTTTTTGCAATACCTTGGCCAAACCTTCCAGTTCCGCTCTACTGTACACGGAACCACTGGGATTGCAGGGCGAACTAAACCACAACATTTTGGTTTTTGGCGTGATCGCCTTTTCCAATTGCTCTGGGGTCATTTTGAAGTCCGTATCGATGCTTGTGGGTACCTGTACCGGAATCCCCTCTGCAATTTTTACGATATCGCTGTAGCTTACCCAAAAAGGTGCTGGTAGGATAACCTCGTCCCCTTTGTTGATCATCACCATGGCCACATTGGCCAAGGACTGTTTGGCCCCAGTGGAGACGACGATCTGTTGAACCCCGTAATCCAGGTTGTTGTCCCGCTTAAATTTATTTGAAATGGCCTGTTTTAGATCGGCATAGCCATCTACCGGGGAATAACTGCTATAGTTGTCGTCGATGGCCTGTTTAGCGGCATCTTTTATGAAATCGGGGATGTTAAAATCGGGTTCTCCCAAGCTAAGACCGATGATGTCCTTTCCCTGGTTGCGTAATTCCCTTGCTTTTGCGGCCATAGCCAAGGTGGCCGAAGTAGACATGTTTTTAATTCTATCGGATAGGTGGTTGCTCATTTGCTATACTGTATTTACTGATATTGCAAAGCGGGTTTTTTGCCCAGCTCCTTTAAATGTTTGAAGTGCGAAATTATAGCTTTTCTGGTAGTTTTGTACTCGTTGTACGGTAAATTGAACTCCTTGGCTGTCTGTTTAACAATTTTGGAGATTTTTGTGTAATGCACGTGGCTTATGTTCGGGAAGATATGATGTTCCACCTGATGGTTCAAACCTCCTGTAAACCAATTGACAATTCGGTTCTTGGTGCCAAAATTTACCGTTGTGAACAACTGATGAACGGCCCAGGTATTTTTCATATTGCCGCCCTCGTCAGGCAAGGGGGTTTCAGCTTCGTCCACCACATGGGCCAATTGGAATACCACGCTTAAAATGACCCCCGCAACGTAGTGCATAATGAAAAAGCCCACAAGAATTTTCCACCAGGCGATATCAACAAAAATAAGGGGTAGCACAATCCATATGGTAATATAGGACACCTTGGTAATGACCAAGGTACTCCAGTTAATAACCGGATTCGGCAGTTTTCCGTAGGAAAGCTTGCGTTTCATGTAGCGGTACATTTGCTGAAAATCCGTAGTGATGGCCCAGTTAAAGGTAAGCAGGCCATAAAGGAAAACGGAGTAGTAATGCTGAAATTTGTGGTACCTATGCCATTTGGCGTGTTTGGAAAAACGAAGAATCCTACCGGCCTCCAAATCTTCATCGTGCTCGTGAATATTTGTATAGGTATGGTGCAGTACATTGTGCTGTACCTGCCAATTGTATACATTTCCGGCAAGAATATAGATACTGCTCCCCATCAATTTATTGATCCATTTCTTATTGGAATAGGAACCATGGTTGCCGTCGTGCATCACGTTCATGCCCACACCGGCCATGCCCACCCCCATGGTAATGGTCAACAACAGATTGGCCCATAACGGAAGGTTTAAAGTAAGAATCAAGAAATAAGGGGTCAGAAAAATGGCGAACATCACGGCTGTTTTCAAGTGGAGTCGCCAGTTGCCCGTTTTCTTTATTTTGTTTTCCTTAAAATAATCATTGACCCTTTTGTTCAAGGTTCTGAAGAACTGGGCGGAATCCCGTCTTGAAAATTTGATGGTGCTTTTATCCATATACCGGAATCTTTTTGTAAATATAACGGAATTATGCACTTTTTAATGCCTTAGCCATTTTAATTGGCCCTTATTTATGAATCAGAAAGTGCTAATTTTGCCGAAATGCAAATATACACATGAAAGCGGACATCGTCTTTAAATATTTCCCAAAATTAACCCAAGTACAAAAGCAGCAATTTATCTTGCTGGAGAAATTTTACCAAGATTGGAACCAAAAGATAAATGTGGTTTCCCGAAAGGACATAGACGAGTTGTATTTGCGACATGTGCTACATTCCCTTGGTATTGCTAAAGTACAGGAATTCCTGCCAACGACTTCTGTCTTGGATGTGGGTACCGGTGGTGGATTTCCGGGCATCCCTTTGGCCATCCTCTTCCCTGACACGCAGTTTGTACTGGTGGATGCCATTGGAAAAAAGATCAAAGTGGTGGAAGAAGTGGTTCAGGGCCTGGACCTTACCAATGTGCAGGCGGTCCATAGCCGTGTGGAGGATTTGGAGATGCGCTTCGATTTTATCGTCAGTAGGGCTGTAGCGGCCATGCCCACCTTTGTCCGTTGGGTAAAGGGCAGGATAAAAAAGGAATCGCTCCATACCCGTAAAAATGGAATCCTTTATCTGAAGGGCGGAGATCTTAGCGAAGAATTGAAGGACTATCGTACCGCGCAGTCCTTTGACTTGGCGGACTACTTTTCGGAAACTTTTTTTGAGACCAAGAAAGTGGTCTACCTCCCTGTTAAGTTTAAGGGTTGACCTATAAGGTGAACATGCCGTAGTACGCTCTTCTGTACTTCCTTGCATAGATGCGCAAATGCGACATCAGGTGAATGTACGCAGAGGTAAAAAACAGCTTTGTTCTGGTGTAAGACTTATGCCATTTCATCGTTGAATGCTTTGGGTTATGCCCTATAAAGGGTAGAATATTACGTTTAATTTACAATTGCTTAACGTTAAATTTACATAAATATTGCGTAACAAGCTTGTTATTTTTTTAAATAGTTGATATTCGGTGAGTTTTCGGAAGGCCTAAGGACCTTGTTTATTGCTGCACTACGCAGCTAAAATCAATAAGGCACGCAAAGTTATCGGGACTCCATACTGTGCAAAAATCACTAAGTTCATTTCGGTCCACAGCGACCCCTACCGCACCTAAAGAAGTCCCTTCGCAATCCAATACGGGAACGACCTTATTGATGAGGGGATTACAATCTTCATACAGAAAAACCGTCTGCCCGTTCCAGGTAGCCTTAGTGATATAACAGTATTGAATGTCCGGGGAAGTGCTCTGTTCCCTATCGGCAATCTCGTCGCGCAACCAATCCAGATCTTCCAAGATGTTCGCAACACCGCAGGCACTACGCTCGTCCTTGGAATCGTCATCATCGGAACAGCAAATTATACAAGATAGGCATACCAAAAGGAAGGCCAGGAAATGTGGTGGTTTCATAGGAATGTTTTTTCATAGATGGGCAAAATCCAAAGGGTTGCTTTACCCTAAGATTCTTACAGGAGGAAACCGTCCAGTACACATTTTGGCTAATCGAGCAAGGCCACCACCCGGGCCGGTGCGGCCGAGGCACCAACAATTTTTAGCGGAAAAACCGCCACCTTAAAGCCTGTATGGGGAAGGGCATCCAGGTTCACCAATTGCTCCATATGGCAGTACTCCTTGTTCCTTCCCACCAAATGCGCTTCCCAGAACAATTCGGGGTTTTGGCTCTCCTTGGCCTTTTTTATCATGTAGGGCAGGGGAAGGTCCCATCCCCAGGAATCTATGCCCATCACCTTTACGCCCTGGTCTATTAACCATTCGGTAGCCGCCGCGCTCATACCGGTACCGATTTTATGAAAATCCTTGGTGCCGTTATAGGTATCCCGCCCGGTTTTGATCAATACGATCATGCCTGCCACTACGGTTAGGTTGTTATTGCTTAAAAAGCTTTGAATATCGTTTACGGTAATCGGGTCAAAATCTGCCTTGTGCTTCATGTCCACGACCAAGCCTTCGCCATAACACCATTCCAACGGTACTTCATCGATTGTTTTGGACCGCTTCCCCTCCGTAGTGGGGGCATAATGCCAGGGCGCATCGATGTGTGTGGTGGCGTGGACGCCCATTTTTTGGATACTGTCATCGGCCCAGCCCACGAAGCCTTTGGGAAACAGCTTAAAGGGCAGGCCAAAAAGACGAATCAGCCATTTTGCCTTTCTATGGGGCTTGTGCTTGATTTTTACGCGCATAAACCAAGGATCGTTGCGGTTGTACCGTATGGGTTTGGACAGATCTATGATAGTCATGGTATTGCTATTTTGGTTCGAGTGACATCACATAATCATAACTTTCATCCAGATAATGGGCAAGGGCATCCAAATCGTCGAGCATGTGTTCGGGGATTAACACATAACCCCTCATGACTGCCCCATACGACCTAAAAAACGTAGTCTGGAATTCTTCCAGATATTTTTCCTGGGCCTCCTTGGAAAAACGAATTCCGATTTCACCGGCTTTGTTCAATTGTGAGAACATATGACCGTTGGCCGAGGTGAAGTGCATGGTCTTGCCCTTTCTTTCAAATCTGGGGCATTTGGCCACCAGTTTGTCATAGATTTCCAGTTTCTCGTTTTTCATGGTGTACAGGTTTATCGATTCATATCCTTTTTTTTATGGACTAGTTGGGTCATCCCTTGGAAAGAGCGGGTGTCCGGAACCCATTTTTTGACATCCTCGAATTTCAGTTCGGACAGCTTTTCCTTAGGGAACAGTCCATGGAAAATGGTAAGGGCCGCCAAAAAGGTACCGGCAGGAGATGGATGAAAACCATCCGGACCGTAGAGCTGAGCGCTAAAGTCGTTTTTCCCATAGGTTTTCCAATGCACACCTACCGGAAAAAGGAGGGCCCTAAGCTCCTTGGCAGCTTGTTCGTGGTTAGCAATTACCTTGTCAAAGGTAAAATAGTACCGTTTAGAGGGCCACACCATGTAATAGGCCAATTGTGCACCGTACTGCGCACAGACATTCTTTATTTTTTTCCCATACTCGAGCAACATCTGTTTCCCCGCTTCTTGGGAGGATGGCCCCTGTTGCACAATGACGTAGTCAAAATTTTGTTCGGCGAGCATTTTTTGGAACAAACCGTCGTTCCAATGATCTTCAAGTGCGTAGTTGGGGAAGCAAAGGGATGTAGTTTCGAGCGATTTATCAAAATTTTTGGCAAGGTAGGCCACTAATTGTGGTAAATCATTGGTGTAGGTGAGACTGTTGCCCATGAAGAGTACTTTTTGGGCGTGCAACGTGGCACTGAAGCACATAAAGGCAAGTAGCAAGCGAATCCCTATCCATAATTTCATATCCTGGTGGTATAGTCGTGCTTAAATATAACCCACTTCCGTTAATGTGGCAAACTGGCCATCACCACGGCCGATTTGCTACTAAGCCGGTCCGGCCGCCTCAATTTCATCAAAATAGCGCATCACTTTTTCTTCCGTTTCGCCCTGAAGGGCAATACTTGGGTCGAACAGTGTGGTTCGCAATTCCCTATAAAGCGACACGGCACTCCTAAGGCTGCGGAGCAGCGCCTGCCTATCGTATTCGGGGAGGGTCTGCCTTAAGGCCTCATAATCCTGTGCTGGTAATTGTGACTCCACTTTTCGGACACCACGTGGGAGCTGACCATTTTTGATATGGGACAAGGGACCCAAGACCACCATCCGCAGAAAACCAAAAAAGTCGAATGCCTCCATATACTCGCCCCGACCTATCTTCAAAAGTGCGTAGTGTACCCAAATCCAAAAACGATCTTCGATCCACTGGTAATCCGGATAGGGAAATTTGGCCGCTGAAACGCTTAGGGCCTTCTCCAATGCCCCTGCTTTGTCCAGAAGGATTGCCGGGGTTTCTACCCGATCATGGAACTCCTGCAGTGTTACAAATTTAATATCCACATGCAATAAGGGCGCATCGTAGAGGCATATCAAAACCCTGGGTTCCCCAACGTGTTCTCCGGTAAACCCCGAGAGTAACCTGCCTAGTTTTGACGCCGCTAACAACATGCTGTCTTTGTCCCCGGAAATACGTTCCTTGGTCACCAAGATCAGGTCCAGATCGGAATAAGGATCTATTTCATCGGTTAACCAGGAGCCTCCAACGGCAAGTCCGTGGATGGTGTCATCCTTTCTAAGGACTTCCGTGGCCCTTGTAACAAAATCGGTATGTGCCCTAAGCATAGCTGATCATTATTTTGGAACGGCTTATCTCAATTTGCACGATTCCACGAACTATTGGGGAATCTATGCTGTTAGGGGATTAAAGGTAGTATATTTCCGGATGAAAAAGTAGTGGAGCTTTTGGTTATTGGTCGGATTCCTTGGCCCCCATGATCAGCAGCCAAAGACAGGTGCCTATTTCTCCAATACTGGCCGGTATAGTGATGTAATCGGCTATGGCCAGTTCGTAGTAATTGGGCAATAGGACACGACCAAAAAAGTCCAGAAGATACCCGATACAACCCAACATTAGGAAGATACCCAGAAATTTGGGCAGTATGCCCGATTTGAAGATTAAATACCCCAATGGGAACAACCAAAGGGCCCAAAAGACTTGGGAGATCAGATGTCCATCGTTATAGAGATCCAAATGTATCATGAGTTGGGACTGCAGCTGTTCCATGGGGATGCCCTGCAGATATTCGGTTCCGTTCACCAGTTTCAACACCGCAAATTTATGTTGTAGATTCAAGAAAGATATGGGTATGCTGACCGCGGCAAAGGCCACCATTAGGATGGCTTGGGTCTTGTGAACATGATGTAGCAGTTTGTAAAGGATCAAGGGCAGGAGCAAAAAGAACACATAACTGACCAATTCGGTAGCTATGCTTACCCTAAACAAGGTTTCCGATGTCCTGATGTTGTTTAAGGTGGTTGTGGGATCGTCCCATACATAGAGTTGGGAGGGCACGTAGAGCAAGCTGAAGATACCGCTGACCACGAGCAGCAGGTAGAGAAAACCTGCGGTCCTCGCTGTTTTTTTATTGGAGATCATCGTTAGTTGTTTTCTCAAGGAGGACGATTGCCGCACATATTTGTTACATGTGCATTGTGAAATATCCATACGATCACAAGGCACTGGACAGGGAGCTTTTTCAGAAAATATGGATACCCCATCTGATGTTTTTTATCGCAATGAATGGTGGCTACCAAATTGAAATCAAGGTTAGGCCTATTCCTGAAAGCCCCACGATTGCGTGAATAATTATGGCCGATTTGGGGCCCAGTTGTCCCTTTTTATGATTGTTCACCAAGTAAAGTCCACCAAAGGCTGCCATGAGCAATAGGCCCAGAGCAATCCATAATTGGGACAACTTCAGTGAGTAGGCGTTATACCCCAACAGCCCAAGCACCAAGAGGCCTATGACGCCATGGATATTGGCCGCGGAAAGCGGCGGTTTTTTGTTGGAAAAGATGCTGTAGGCCAGATAAAGACCACCCAGAATGGCCAATACCATAACCAATGTTAAAAGTACTTTCATGTGTATTGAATTTTATATGGATAAAAAAAGGAGAGCGATTTCCGCTCCCCGTAAATTTGATTTAGGCGGAGTGGAAGCCTATTAAATTGCCCTCGGTGTCTGTGGCCAAAGCAATATTCCCAAAATCACCAATGTTCATTTTGGGCATAACAATGTGGCCGCCGCTTCCTTCCACTCTTTGCAAAACGTCATCCAAACGGCCATCCACGTCAAAATAAATGGTTGCTCCATCGGCACCGGGCTTTTGCTGCGGATTGGAGCCAATGGATCCACTTACACCGCCGTCCTGTGGGTTGGAAAAGAAGGCATTTTCAAATCCGTCCGGACTGGGCATGCGCATCATTTCAATTTCCAACACGCTGCTGTAGAATTTAATAGCTCTGTCAAAATCCGTTGAGGGTAGATTAAACCAATTGATTACGTTACTCATTTTCTTGTTTTTAGATGTTAATAAATAGCTTGTCTACTACTTAGACTGGCCTGCACCCAAAAACGGACGAAAATTATCGTAAGCTTCTATAAATCAGCTAATTTTAGATTTTTTGGCCAATTGCGTCTTGGCCCAATCGGGGGAGTTCTCTATGAGGTAGTTATGCAGATCCATGCCCTCTGCATTTAACGGATCTACGTTTTGGGCCAACTGAAAGCGCAATTGTAGCAACTGCCCATAGTTTTTGTTCCTGGCTTCTTTTACCATCTTGATCCGGTTGAGTTCAATTTGGGTGTCCTGTTTTGGATTAAAGCGCTTGTTAAGCCCTGTGCATTGATGACAGATACCCTTCTTATTGATCAGGGCGCATTTTTTTTCGAAGATGCGGGTCATGTTATTTCGGGCATCTGCCAGGGTATGTTTTACCTTACCTTCGGTAAGTCCAGTAATGACCATGATTTCCCGTACTTTAAAACCGTAGATCTCCTTTAGCAGCAAACAGATCTGATCGGTAAGCAAGAGGGTTTTGGAAATGCAGTTCAAACAATAACTGATATGCTCCCTAATGACAAATTTACCGTGTTCGGAAGTGCGGGAAATCTCGAATTTTTTTTGCAGCAATTGACGGTTCTCCACATGGGCGTCCTTTACCAGTTCCATCCAATCTTCGCCCCATCTTTCACGGGCCCGTAAACTGTCTTTAGCCAAATTGGTGGCAATGGCAAACACCCAGGTTTTAAAGGCCGCATTTTCCTTAAAGGACCCAAGATTCCTAAAGGTTTTAATGTAGGTTTCCTGGGCAATGTCCTCCGTTTCCTGTTTATGGGTCACCAGCCGATAGATGTACGATTTCAGCTCTTCCTGAAATACAATGAACTCCTGTTGATATTTTTCTGTTCTGGACATGGTATTCGTTTAAATAGGGCTTGTTGCCAGCTTCATATTCGATTTCTCTTTACAGCACGCAATCTGCTTCGGTTTCCACGAGCCAGTCTTTTCCTATAAAACCCTTTACTTCCACAAAGGTACAGGCCGGCCCAATCTGCGCAAAAAATTCCCCATGTGCCTTCGCAGCCTGTTCCCATTGCGTTATGTCCTTTAGGTAGATTCTTGTCCGAACAATATTGCCGGCCGCTCCTCCAGCCTTTTGGATGGCATCTATCATGATTTTGATACAAGTCTTGGTCTGACCATAGAGGTCATCGGGATGCGCGGTGGTGCCGCTCGGCAAAATCGGTGCCGTACCCGATACCGCTATGATGTTTCCTAGACGTACCGCTCTAGAGAAGCCTATGGGTCGTTCAAAATTGGACGAGGAAGCAATGTTTTTTCTATCCAAGCTCAGGGGTGTAAATTTCCGTTAGCTAAATGTAAGGATTAATTTCTTTTGGCCCCGCCCGCGCAATTGCCATGGGAACGTCACCATCAGGAAATAATGCTTTTAGGGAGATGCTTGTGATACTACTCGAACTGTGCTTCAGGATAGTTGCGGAGCAAGCTGCTCCAAGTTGCTTTTTTCCGTTTCAGATGCGCATCAAAAAAAGTCAGAAGGATGTCGCTGATTACATAGGTATTCCTAGTGGGATGCAGTTCCCCGGTATTGAAGATGTTATCTTTTCCAGAGAATAAAGGAAGGTCGGTGAAGTCGGAATGTCCCGTGCCTATTATTTTTAGCTGCTTAAATTTTGGTCCGGCAAGGGAATAGACTGCGGTGTTCAAGGCATCGGGTTGCGGATATCCACCCCGTACATATAGGAAGGGTTTCTTGAACCTATGGCCAATTACGACTGGACCAAACTGCCAGCCATCCAGATTTACGGCCACTTTGATCCGGCTGTCCGAAATAAGGGCATTTGCCATGGCCGAACCTCCATACGAATGTCCAAACCCACCAATTTTTCTGGTATTGAGCCGCTTGTGAAAAGGACCTGCCCTGTCCTTATTTAATGTAATGGCCAAATCTATGGCGGAAGCAATGTCAGCGGGCCAAATTTTCATATCACCGGAGGCGGGGAAATCCGAACCGTAGAGGGTTTGTACCTTGGCGCGTTTTGCCTCTAGATCTGCCCCGCTCTTTACAAAGGTCATCATATCTTCCCAGCCCGTGTTGATCGCATCGGTCCAACGCTTGTCAAAATAGGTTCGGTTTGCAGTTACCACACTGCCATCCGGAAATTCCACCGCGATGGAATTGTAGGTGTGCGATACCGCAAAAACAAAATAACCATGGCTCGCCAATTGCAGCATAAAACTGGTGTAGAGCTCCACTGGGGTAGAGGAACCATGGGAAAAGACCAGTACAGGAGCGGCAGGGAGGCCAGGAACCACCTTGGCATTTAAATGGGCATGGGTCTTTAGCTGTTGCATAAACGAAATATCAACGCTATCACCAAGCTTTTTGGAGGCCTTGTAGGCCTGGAATACCTTGGGGTGCATATAGCGCGCTAGGTCCCCGTTACAAGTTGAGGGATACCAGACATCTACAGCAAGTTTTCTAAAATCGGACGGAGATTCTGTATACTGTTCGGGACGATCACCAATGTTGATCTGGAACTTCATTTTACCCACGCAATGTGGTCCGGACGGTTCCGGTAATTGCGGAAATAAAAACTGGGAGAACAGCAGTGTACAGGTCTGGGCAAATAGGATGATGGATCGTAAGCACATGGCAATGGACAGGTCATTGGGCGACCATTACCGTCAAGATAGTTGAAAAGTGGCTTGCCGGAGTTTAACCGAAATACATTTATGTGCGTTTTGAAGCATTCGTACCTATTGCCATCCTTTAAGGACAACTAAACCCCAATATCCTCGTTCCAGAGTTGGGGATTAGCCGCAATAAATTCGTTCATAAGTGCCTTGCACCTGGCGTTATCGGCCACGACCACTTCTACGCCCCTTTCCTTTAACAGGCTTTCCTCGCCCATAAAAGTTTTGTTCTCACCAATGATTACTTTGGGGATTCCGTATAGGAGAATAGTGCCGGAGCACATGGGACAGGGCGATAGGGTAGTGTACAGGACGCATTCCTGGTAGACCTTTGCCGGTTGTCTTCCCGCTTGCTCCAAGGCGTCCATTTCACCATGCAGGATAACACTGCCTTTTTGTACGCGCCTATTGTGTCCACGACCAATGATCTTTCCATTATGGACCAATACGGAACCAATGGGAATACCACCTTCCCGGAGTCCTTGTTCAGCCTCTTTGATTGCTTCCAAAAGAAATGTATCCATGTTTTCCTGTTTTTGGCTCATCCAGCTATTATTAGGTAGAAAAAGTAGTCAATTCCGGCCAGGAAAGCAACCCTCATGTTATAGGAGCGAACGGATTTCCATCAAAATGCCTCTTCAATAAGTTCTTTGTTCACTACTGCTCCGGCTACGGTTCCTGCGGCTACCGCATTGGATACCGAACGCATAAAGGTAGTATTGTCGCCGCAAGCAAATACCCCGTCAATGGTCGTTTTTTGAAACAAATCCACTTCGATATAACCTTCTTCGGTCAACTCGCAGCCCAAAGCTTTTGGAATGTCGGAATGTTGCTCAAAGTCGGTCCTGGCATAGAGCGCTTTCAGCATGGTCTTGGAGCCGTCCTTGAAATGGACAACTTTTATTTGTCCTTGGTGATGTTCAAAGCGGTCGACTTCCGTTTCGATAATGTTTATGTTGTGCTCCCTTAATTTTTCCGTCTGTTCCCCGGTCAAGGTTGATTTTCCATTGGTAAACAGGCTGAGGTCCTCGGTCCAATTATGAATCATTTTTGAAAACTCGAAACCGTATTCTCCGTTTCCGAATACAGCTGTTTTTTGGTGTTTGACTTCGTAACCGTGGCAGTAGGGACAATGAATGATGGAAATGCCCCAACATTGGGCAAAACCTTCTATGTTGGGCATGATGTCTTTGATGCCCGTGGCAAAGATGAGTTTTTTGGCAGTGAACCGATCTCCGGATCGGGTAGCGATCTCAAAACCTTTGTCTATTTTCCTTGCGCTTAAAGCGTAGCCCTCATGAAATCTTATGGTCGGGTAGTTCGCCACCTGCTTTCTCGCTTTAGACGAAATTTCCTGGGGTGTTTGCCCGTCCTGGGTAAGGAAGTTGTGGGAATGGGGCGTTTGGGCATTACAAGGTTTCCCACTGTCTATGATTAAAACCTGTCTGAGTGCCCTGCCCAGGGCCATGCCCGCGGAAAGTCCGGAATAACTTCCGCCGATAATAATCACGTCAAAATCTCTATCATCTATCATTTAATGGTCTTTTGTGCTGCATATAGATTGCAATTTAGTTTGCAAATATAAGAATTAATCGTACTATTGCAACAAAGTCGCAATAAAAATGAAAAGAAGGAACACTGGACCAAAAACAGCGGTTTTGGGCGCCCTAAAGGCCGCAAATGCTGCCTTAAGTCATGACATGCTGCAATCCGAACTGGGAACGGCCATTAATAGGGCAACGATATATCGGGTTTTGAACAGGTTCTGTGAAGATGGCCGGGTACACCGCATCGTAGGGGATGATGGTAAACAGTACTTTGCACTTTGCCTAAATTGTGATGAGCAAAAGGGCGCACACAACCACAATCATTTTCATTTTAAGTGCGTTGCATGTGGAAAGGTAGAGTGCTTGGACCATGAAATTGCCGTTCCCTTGCCCGATGGGTATTCCTTGGAACGTTTTAATGGATGGATATCGGGTCGTTGCAATAGCTGTTGATCAAATCTGCGGCCCCGAAAGGGGCCATCGTCATCATATTGGGCTTACGGTAAAGATTGTACCGCTACCTCGGTTTCCTAATTTATTAGCTTGCGATATACTCTTGAACCGATAGGTTATGTTCCTCAAGGCTGAAGAAACTCTCCAAGCCGGTCGAACACGGAACCCCAACCATTGTAAAAGCCCATTTGCTCCTGTTGTTTGCAGTATTCCTCGGTGGCGTGTACGCAATTAAAGGTAAAATGGGTCTTGTCCCCTTGTTCCTCAAATAGTGCCTGTATTTCCACACCCTCGGTCATAGGTTTGAAGTCGGCCGAGGAGACTATTTTTTTGCGTTCAACGATTTCCAAATAGACACCTTCTGTAGTGAACTCCTTTCCATCGGGCATGGTCATGGCATATTGCCATTTGCCGCCCACCCTGAAGTCGTGCTCAATTACGCGGGTCTCCATGCCTTTTGGTCCCCACCATTGGGCGATATGTTCGGGTTGGGTCCAGGCTTCCCACACCAGTGCAATTGGCGCATTGAAGGTTCTTTTCAAGCTCAGGGTCCTGTTTTTTAAGTCATCGGTTTTACTCATCTTTTTTATTTTTTGCCTGCCCGTCCGGCAAGCGGGTTTGAAGTTTGTTTAGATAGTTCTCGAACGAATCCAGTTTTTCCTCCCACAAACTGCGGTATTGATCGATCCACAGGAAAGCGGGGATGAGGTTTCTCGGCTGAATTTGGCAATAGCGTTCCCTGCCCTGCTGTGTGATATCGATGATTCCGCACTCCTTTAGGATTTTTAGATGTTTGGAGATGGCGGGGCGACTCACATCAAAGCGGTCCGCCACGGCGTTGATCGTAAGCGTTTGTTCTGCCAAAAGGTTTATGATATCCCTACGTACGGGATCGGCTATCGCCTGAAAAACATCACGTCTCATACATTTATGTAACTGAATGGTTACAAATATATGTGTAATCATTCGGTTACGCAAATTTATTTTGATAAAAAAACCGAGGTCATGGTCTTTGTCTTTTCCTGGATAAGGATGGAGTGGGCTTGGGCTAAGTGTTCCGAGATGGGGAGGTCACCTATTTTAAGTTCTCGAAATATTGTATGCCCATGGAAAAGGGAAAAATGGAAGCGGTTTGAATATGTTGTGCTACGGCGGGATCTCCTGCCATAATTTCTTTGGCTTTTTCGAGCGAAGGCGCCTGAATTACGGCTAGGCCGAAAAGGTTTTCATCCCCGGGCTCCAGTTTGGTCCTTCCGGCAAAGACCAATATGCCCATGCGGCCATGAGCGTCAATAAATTTAGCATGCTCCTCAATAACCTTGAAGGTCTCGTCTGTCCAGTTTTCCGGGATGTTGTACTTAGGTGTCAGCTTTAGGTGGTAGATAAAAAGATCTTTGTTGTTAGCTGTTTTTTTCATTTCTTTTCTATGTGGATGGGCCCTATCTGGAGTTTATCGAGATTTCCGAACCATGGGGCAGGGCTGTTTAAAGATAGAAAACTTGTAGGAATGAAATCAATGCTATCCCCAACAAAAAAACCACCTTCAATAGAAGATGGTTCTTTACGTGTATTGTACTATTCAAGTTATCCCAAAAACGGATACCTGTAATCCTCCGGGGTCACAAAGGTCTCCTTGATCAGGCGCGGGGACACCCAGCGAAGCAGGTTCTGCGCGGAACCGGCCTTATCATTGGTGCCTGAGGCCCGGGCTCCACCAAAAGGTTGCTGCCCTACCACGGCGCCTGTAGGCTTATCATTGATATAGAAGTTTCCTGCACAGTTCTGAAGGGCTTTTGTGGCCTCTTCTATGGCGTAGCGATCCGTTGCCAGCACGGCGCCCGTTAAGGCATATTCCGAGGTGCTATCCACCAGTTGCAAGGTTTGGGACCAATCCCCGTCCTCGTATACATAGATGGTGACCACCGGTCCGAACAATTCGGTCTCCATAGTGGTGTACTTGGGGTCTGTGGCCAGGATTACCGTAGGCTCTATGAAGTACCCTTTGGATTTATCATATCCACCACCTGCTATAACCTTTGCCGTGGCATCGTTTTTAGCCTGGTCAATATATTTTGCGAGTTTATCAAAGGACCCTTCATGAATCACTGCTGTGATAAAATTGGACATGTCCTCAGGGCTTCCCGGAGGATTAAAAGAGGCGATATCTGCCTTTACCAAGTCCATGATTTCCGATGCTGTGGATTTGGGCAAATACACCCGTGAAGCGGCACTGCATTTTTGTCCCTGGAACTCAAAACCGCCCCGGGTAATGGCCGTGGCCACCTGTTGTGGTTTGGCTGTGGGATGGGCCACAATAAAGTCCTTTCCTCCCGTTTCCCCAACGATCCGTGGATAGGTCTTATAGGTATGGATGTTGTTGCCAATCTGTTTCCACAGTTCCTTGAACACATGGGTAGATCCTGTAAAATGGATGCCCGAAAAATCGGGGCTAGCCAAAACGGTCTCCGTAATCATTACGGGATCGCCATAGACCACGTTGATTACCCCGGCGGGCAGTCCTGCCTCCGCAAAGACATCTACAATGACCTTGGCCGAAAATACCTGACTGTCACTGGGTTTCCACACCACTACATTACCCATCATGGCGGCACTGGTCGGAAGGTTACCGGCAATGGCCGTAAAGTTAAAAGGAGTAATGGCGTAGACAAAACCTTCCAGTGGGCGGTACTCTACGCGGTTCCATATGCCTTCAGCAGAATCGGGTTGCTCTTCATAGATCTGCGACATATACTCCACATTAAAACGCAGGAAATCGATTAATTCGCAAGCCGCATCGATCTCGGCCTGGTGTATGGTTTTGGACTGGGCGATCATGGTAGCGGCATTGATCTTGGCTCTATAGGGGCCTGCAATCAGCTCCGCTGCTTTTAAGAAAATTGCGGCCCGCTGTTCCCAATGGAGTTCAGCCCAAGCGGTCCTTGCCTCCAAGGCGGTTTCAATGGCGCTGGATACCTGTTCCTTATCGGCCAGATGGTATTGGCCTACCGCATGTCCATGGTCGTGCGGTGGCGACATGGTCCTGGTATTTCCCGTGCGTATTTCCTTTCCTCCAATGTATAGCGGTATATCCTCGTTTCCATTAAAGTACTGCTTGTATTGTGCCAATACGGCTTCCCGTTCCGGGCTGCCGGGGGCATAACTTTTGATAGGCTCGTTGAATGCCGTGGGGACCTGAAAAAATCCTTTACCCATGATGATCTTTATTTAAAATTAGTCGCCGCAAAGGTAGTGAAACCATGAGGGGAAATAAAACAAAAAAGGGGGCAAGTTCAAAGTTCAAGTACAAGCTCAAGTTCAGGTTCAAAGTTTCAGGTTTCTGGTTCAAGCTCACCGTGAACTGTTCACTGCCAACGACCTATTTTAATCGCCCACTGTTCTCGATACGATCTTCAGCCCGTCCCGGCCGATACTGAATCACAGATCACTCGAACTGACGTGGGCTTTACTAGGTTTTATTGAAGCGGGAATAGCGATTAGCGATAAGGGGACCGATTCAGAAGTCGGAGGTCAGAAGTCGGAAGTCAGCGCTGAAATCTTATATCTTACCACTGCCAACTGTTCAAAGTTCAAGGTTTGAAGTTACGGTGAAGGAGCATCTAACTTAGAATTTAAAACTTAGCACCTAAAACCGTCTGTTGCTTGCTGTTCACCGTCAACCATCAACTGTGAACGGTCAACTGTTTACTGCCCACTGCCGACTGCCGACTGTTCAAGGTTCAAGGTTTCAGGTCCATAACTCAAAAACTCATAATTCAAAACTTAACACTGCGCACCGATAATAGGTAATAGCGATTGGCGACAAGGGGACCGATTCAGAAGTCGGAGGTCAGAAGTCGGAAGTCAGCGCTGAAATCTTATATCTTACCACTGCCAACTGTTCAAAGTTCAAGGTTCAAGGTTTGAAGTTACGGTGAAGGAGCATCTAACTTAGAATTTAAAACTTAGCACCTAAAACTGCCTGTTGCTTGCTGTTCACCGTCAACCATCAACTGTAAACGGTCAACTGTTTACTGCCCACTGCCCACTGCCCACCATCCACCATCAACTATTCAACCATGTCATGGCGAGAGGGAAAAAGAATAAAAAAGAAATGTGAAAACGGCCTGTCTTAGTTAAGTGCAAAAGGTGCACTAAACTTAAAGGTAGGGATATAGACCCTGAATTTTTCCGTAGAACTGAAGTTGACCATGTTGTAGTGCCCTTTCATAGCCCCGAGCGGTGAAGCCAACAAGCATCCAGAGCTATAGGTATGTGATTCGCCAGGACGGATGACCGGTTTTTTGCCAATGACACCCTCCCCATCCACGATTTCCATTTCGTTCAGGGCATCGTAGATCTGCCAGTGCCGCGAGGTCAATTGTACGGAATCCTTGCTCTGGTTCTCGATGGTAATGGTATAACCAAAGGCAAAGTGCATTTTGTAGTTTTTGAAGAACGTCCCTTCAAAACTAGTATCTACCGAAACTTTGATGCCTTTTGTTACTTGTGTGATCATTGCTTAATATGTAAAAATGCTTCCGGCCAATAAAATCGTCACGGAAATCGATGCTAAAATAAAAAAAATAGCATTAAGAATAAGGTATTTAACAATAGTTTTAACGCGCCCCTGCTGATAGAAATTCCGCATTGCCTTGTAGAGGTATATCAAGAAAATCAATAAAAAGATCCCACTCGAATCCACTTTGAATACGGCATCTATCAAGAAGCCAATGATGAGCAAGATAAATAACAGGGATTGATTATGAAAGCTAAAAATAAGATGATCGGTGTAATTGTATTTTTTTCTGATGTACATCAACCAAATGAAGAGTGCAAAGACCGGTAAAAAGAAGAAAATCGCAAACGGAAGTTTGGCAATCATGTCGTTGAGAAAGCTACCTGGCTGCCGCATGGCCCGGGAAGCGCTGCCGGCAGTATTGAAAGCCATTCTGTTCTCCCAAGTCTCCTGGACGGCAAAGGAATCCCGCGCTTGATCAAAACGATGGATTTGCCTAGCTTCCATGACCGTCTGAAAAAACTCCTGCTTTTGCAGGTACCGGTTAAAAAAACCCTCTTGGTTCAGACTTTTGAAATGGCCTGTAGGATCTGCAAGTATCAAGGAATCCCGATCAAGGGTAGCCTGCTTTACCACCTTGGATATCCCCAGGGAATCCAATTGCCTTAGGGCTTCCTGCTGATCTTCATCGGTCAGTTCGGCTGCATCCGCTGAAAAGGTCAAGCTTTTGCCTTCCGTGTTGAGAAAAGAACCGCTGCCCTCTTCCCCAAAGCGATCCAGCGTCTCAAAATTGCCCGAGAAGTTCAACATCAGAAAGTATATAAAGGCCAGGCTTAACATAAACCGAAAGGGATTGGTATAGGACACACGTTTTCCCGCTACATAGTCTGCCGTAATCCGCCCCGGTCTCAACAAGAGGGCGGCTAGCGTCTTTAACAGTTTGGAGTCGTAATTGATAAGGTTGGAGAAAAACTCGTCAAAAAAGTCCTTTAGGGACAGTTTCTTGGTGCTGTTGGCCTGGGAACAGTTGGGACAATATTTGTCGCTCATATCCAGGGGGTGTTGGCAATTTAAACATTGGGTGCCCCTGTATCTCAGCTTATAGCGTCCTTTCGGTACAATGTTTGGTTTGTTGGTCATGGTCAAAGCTTGAAAAGGAACCGCGATGCCGTGGGTCCGATCCAAGGTAAAGATACATTAATTGGCAATATTTCTGGAGTTTACAGAGCCCACGCCCAAGACACTGTCATAGATATCGCCGAAGTTCCTGTAATAGACCAAAATCGTATAATTGTTTTCCGTAAAGTGAAAATTGCCGCAGACCGTGTTCAGGTCTATAACATCACCCTCTCTTTCAATAACGTATTTGTAATTGTGAAAACCCTGTTTCATTTTGATGGAGGCCTCCATGAGGCCGGTGTCCTCATTGTAGTGCATTTGGTTTTCCTCGTTAAGGGCATAATTGTTGTATTTGCCAAAGACATAGACCTTGTCCAATGCAAGTGCATCGGTATAAGGCAGGCTAAAATGTACATTGGTATATTCTGCCTCACGTGAAACATCCGTACCTTGGAGCGTTCGGATTACAAAATCCCCGTTGATATCCGGGTAAAAGGTATAGGGCCGTTCGGATCGATAACGGTCGGTAAATAAATAGTGGTTATACAGTTTCTTGAACTCGATGCGCGAAATCACCGCACTGGGTGCCCGCAAATCGCTGGTGTCAAAATTTAAGTATTCGTTTCCCCCGCAGAAACTGGTCTCCTGGTCATACTTGTACACCAGTTCGCTTCCCAGGGTAAATTGAGGTGCAATATTGTAGCGGGCGGTAGGCCAATGGTAGTTTTGCAAGATGGCCACCTTAACCTCCTTTTTCGGATTTACCAGCTGAATACCGGCGGGATTCAGATTAAACTGCACCACCTGTTTTTCGTTGAGGTAGTTAAAATCCCTTGAACGTTTTACAATGGCGCCAACTTTTACCACATCCCTGTAGACCACAAACCTTCGGGAGAACTGCAGCTCATCATAACTGTTGTAGATTTCAATAAGGTAATTTCCGGTCACTTTTAAGCGCACTTGGGCATTGGGAATGCTGAGTTGGTAGTTGGAATAGGGCTGTAAGGTGGTATAGCTGTTTTCGTAATTTACGATACGCTGGTTGTCCATTCCCGTAAGGAATTGGGACTTGAGCAAACGCGAGGGGGTCCAGTCGTAATCGCAATGAACAAAACGGTAGTAATAATCCTGTTCGTTGGCCAAAATGTCATCAAATTCCAAACGAATCGTCTCTCCCAATTGTACAATGGGGAACTGATCTTCCGTAGGTCCCTTAAAGATGATGGATTTGATATTTGAAGGGGGGTCAACCTCTTCCTGTACCTGCGCGAACATCGATGAAACAAAAAGCAAACAAACAATTTGTTTAGGATTTAACCGCATTTATTTTGTATTTTTTGGGTAAAGGTAAACAAAAAGTATACCCAAAAAATTTGTATCGATATAATCCCTATTTTTACAGGTGAATTATTATGAAAACTTCCGTTTTAGTACTAAATTTGCACGAAATTTTGTTAACCTAAGGTCTATCCAATATGTCTAAAGACATCCGAATCAAAAAAGGCTTAAACATTAACCTTGTCGGTGCCGCAGAAAAGACTACCTCCAAAGCCGTTTTAAGTAATGTTTATGCCATAAACCTTCTAGATTTTCATGGGATAACGCCAAAAATGCTGGTAAAACAGGGAGCTGAAATCAAAGCTGGCGAAGCACTTTTCTACAATAAAAATAGGGAGGATATGAGGTTCGTCTCACCGGTAAGCGGCGAACTGATCGAAATTGAACGGGGTGCCCGCAGAAAGATCCTTACCCTAAAAGTTTTGGCCGATAAATCCCAGGAACAGCATACCCACCAACCCCTCGATGCCGAACGGGCATCCTCCGAGGAATTGAAGGCCTTGTTATTAAAGGCAGGGTGCTGGCCTTTTATTAAGCAACGGCCCTACGATATTATAGCGGATCCCGACGCCGTACCCAAGGCAATATTCATTTCGGCCTATGGCACCGCGCCCTTGGCCGCAGATATGGATTACGTACTTCAAGGCAAGGAAGCCGAGCTTCAAGCGGCACTGACCGCCCTTGGGAAGTTTACGCCGGGCAAGGTACATGTTTCCGTAGGGAAAGCATCGAATTCACCACTTTCGGGCCTCAACGGTATAACATTGCATAAGGTATCCGGGCCACACCCTGCCGGTTTGGTAGGGACGCAGATCAATAAACTGGATCCCATCAACAAGGGCGAGGTGATCTGGACCGTAGCGCCTCAAGATTTAATCATCATTGGGGAGTTATTGCTTACCGGAAAGTTCAATCCAGAGCGTACCGTGGCCCTAGCCGGTTCCTCGGTAAAGGCACCCAAGTACTACACCACCAAAATCGGTACCGAGATTTCTACCTTCCTCTATGGAAGTGGGGTAAATGAGGAGAACATTCGCGTCATAAACGGGGATGTGCTTACCGGTTCCAAAAGCAGCCCGGATGGTTATTTAGGGTTCTACAACAATACGGTCACTGCCATTCCCGAAGGGGACGATTATGAGTTTTTTGGCTGGAACAAGCCTGTTTTCAACAAAATATCATCCACCAGGGCGTTGACCTTCTCTTGGATGCAGCCCAAAAAGAAATACAAGTTAACCACAAATACCAACGGGGAACATCGCGCATTTGTGGTCACCGGACGTTATGAAGAAGTCTTTCCCATGGATATCTATCCGCTACAGCTCTTAAAAGCCTGTATGGTAAAGGATTTGGACGAAATGGAACAATTGGGACTCTATGAAGTGGCGCCGGAAGATTTTTCATTGACGGAATTCATCTGCATTTCCAAACAGCCGCACCAGCAGATTATTAGGGACGGCTTGGATTTATTGTATAAAGAAATAGGATAACAATGGGTTTAAAGACTAAAATGCACCAATTAAAGGAAAGGTATAAGGGCAAGAAAATGGCCCCGGCTTTTAATGCCATCCATACTTTTCTGTACCTCCCCAACGAAACCACCCATTCCGGATCTCACGTACGGGCGGCTGACGATTTAAAGCGCACCATGAATACCGTGATCATGGCCTTGATTCCGTGTCTCTTGTTCGGGATTTTCAATACAGGCTACCAGCACTATGCCGCGGTGAACGATTTTCCGGCCGATTTTTCGATCATGGAACACTTCCTCACCTGGGACAATTTTTGGTTGGGTGCCCTTAAAGTAATCCCCTTGGTCATAGTTTCCTATGGGGTAGGCTTGGCCATTGAATTTCTCTTCGCCGTTATTAAGGGGCATGAGGTAGAGGAAGGGTATTTGGTAACCGGGATGCTTGTTCCGCTTATCGTACCTGTAGATATTCCCTTATGGATGTTGGCCGTTGCAATTGCCTTTGGTGTTGTAATCGGAAAGGAAGTGTTTGGCGGAACCGGGATGAACATTCTTAACCCGGCACTGACCATTAGGGCGTTCCTGTTCTTTGCGTATCCTACCTGGATGAGTGGGGACAAAGTGTGGGTGCACGAAGCGGTAAATCTGGCCGGTACTGCTGATGAGATTTCCGGGGAGACGGTTTTGGGCTATCTGGCCCAGAACAAAGACTTTGCCTATTCACTCTCGGACATGTTCTACGGATTTATTCCGGGGTCGGTAGGGGAGACCTCGGCCTTTTTGATCTTGTTGGGAGGGCTCTTCCTCATCTTTAGTAAAATAGCCAGTTGGCGTATTATGGTCAGTGCGGTCATAGGAGCCTTGGTTATGGCCTACATCTTCAATTTTGCGGTAGACCAGGCATGGATTGCCGAAACCAGCAAGTTTTATGGCTTAATGAGTTTGGAGGGGTGGAAACATCTCATTATAGGCGGTTTGGCCTTTGGTATTGTATATATGGCCACGGACCCCGTGACCGGGGCACAGACCAATCGGGGCAAATGGATTTATGGTTTCCTGATCGGATTTATTTCCATCATGATCCGTGCCTTTAATCCGGCCTATCCCGAGGGCGTATTTCTGGCCATCCTTCTTATGAACGTCTTTGCCCCCACCATCGATCACTATGTAGTAAGGGGAAATATCAAACGAAGAATGAAACGTCTTAAACAGGCCACCATCCATCCCAAAACAACAGATGGCAAGGCAGAGCAACTTAAAGCGGAAACAGTATAATTATGGCAATCAATACAGATAAGAACAGTTACACCGTGGCTTTTGCAGCCCTGATGGTAGTGGTTGTGGGATCTATTCTGGCCTATTTGGCCGCCAGTCTCAAGGACAAGATCAGTGAAAATGAACGTTTTGAAAAACAGCAGAACATCCTTTATGCCATGGGAGTCCATGAGAATGAGGATGAGGGAAGCGTGAATTTCATTCCTACCGATCGGGTGGAAGGCGAATTTTCAAAATACATTACGGAACAACTCGTAATCGAAGGGGACAAGATTACCCAGGATGATGAGGCTTATTTGATCGATCTTCAAAAACAAGAAACTCTTTCCAAAACGGGAGCTCCTCGAAAATTACCCGTTTTTATCGGGGATAAGGATGGAAAAAAATATTACATCCTGCCCATGCGAGGCAAGGGCCTCTGGGATGCCATTTGGGGCTTTGTGGCCCTGGACGAAAGTATGACGGTGCAAGGGGTATACTTTGACCATAAAGGGGAGACCCCGGGTTTGGGCGCCAATATAAAGCAGCGCTATTTTATGGATGATTTTATTGGGGAATCCATACTCAAGGGGAGTCAATATGCCGGCATCAAGGTGGCAAAAGGAAATAACGACCCAGTGAACAATATCAAGGACGACAATGAAGTGGATGCCCTTGCGGGTGCCACCATAACCGGTGATGGTCTTTCGGCCATGATCAGAAAAAGTTTACAACTCTACAGGCCTTATTTGGAAACTATAAAAACAAAAAGCTAGGACCATGGCATTACTCTCAAAAAAAGATGCGAATCTCATATTAGATCCCTTGGCCGATAACAATCCCATTACCATTCAGGTACTGGGCATCTGTTCCGCCTTGGCGATTACCGCAGAATTGAAAGCCTCTATTGTAATGGCCATATCCGTGGTCTTTGTACTAGGGGTGGGAAATGTGGTCATTTCCCTAATGCGGAATATTATTCCGTCCAAAATCCGGATTATTGTACAGCTCGTGGTCGTGGCCACTTTGGTAATCATCGTTGATCAGGTTTTAAAGGCCTTCGCCTATGAGCTGAGCAAGACCTTGGCGGTTTTCGTTGGACTGATTATTACCAACTGTATTATTATGGGGCGCTTTGAGGCTTTTGCACTGGGCAACGGGCCCTGGAAGTCCTTTCTGGACGGTATTGGGAACGCGCTGGGTTACGGGGTTATCCTGATTATTGTAGGGTTTTTTAGAGAGCTCTTTGGTTCGGGGACCCTCATGGGTTTCAAGGTCCTTGGAGATCCCGTTGAAAAAACAGGGCTCTATGCCACAGGTTACGAGAACAACGGTTTTATGATCATACCTCCAGCGGCCCTGATCGTAGTGGGGATTATTATCTGGGTACAACGCTCTAAGAACAGGGCCTTGATCGAAGAGAACTAAAATTGCGACTTTAAAAGAACTATTATGTTAGAGCATACCGAACTATTTTTTAAATCCATATTCATCGATAACATGGTATTTTCCGTGTTTTTGGGAATGTGTTCGTATTTGGCGGTTTCCAAAAAGGTGGCCACAGCGGTCGGACTGGGAGCGGCAGTTATCTTTGTATTGGCCGTGACCGTGCCTTTGAACTGGTTGTTGGATCAGTATCTGTTGCGCGATGGCGCGCTGGCTTGGCTGGGTCCGGAATACGCCGATTACAACCTTAGCTTTTTGTCCTTTATCCTCTTTATCGCCACCATTGCCACCATGGTGCAGTTGGTAGAGATCGTGGTGGAAAAGTTTTCTCCTGCCCTATATAATTCCCTGGGCATCTTCTTGCCACTGATTGCGGTGAACTGTGCCATTTTGGGAGGTTCGTTGTTTATGCAGGCCAGGGATATCCAGACCTTGGGATTGGCGTTCAACTACGGGGTAAGCTCTGGAATTGGTTGGTTCTTGGCCATTTTGGCCATTGCGGCCATCCGCGAGAAAATACGGTATTCCAATGTGCCCGCCCCTTTAAGAGGCCTGGGCATCACCTTTATCATCACCGGCCTAATGGGTATTGGTTTCCAAAGTTTTGGAGGTATGCTCACTGGAGGGGATGAAGCACCTGAGCCCGTGGAGAACACTACCGTTCAGAAAGTATTGGAAGAAGAAGAAAAAAAGAAGACAGAGAAGGAAATTGATGAAAAAGCAGTTTCCTATAACCACACTATAAAAGAGTAACTATGTTTTTAGCCGCAAGTACGGGAGGAACCATTCTTATTACGGTAGTCGCCTTTATGTTATTGTTATTGGCCCTGGTAGCACTGCTGCTTTTTACCAAGGAAAAATTATCGCCTTCGGGCCCTGTGACCATTACCATAAACGGGGAAAAAGAGGTAGAGGTAGCTTCTGGAAGCTCTTTGTTGTCCACACTGGGCAATCAGAAAATTTTTCTTCCTTCCGCATGTGGGGGAGGGGGTACCTGTATTCAATGCGAGTGCCACGTGCTCTCCGGAGGAGGAGAGGCCCTGCCAACGGAAACCCCCCATTTTTCCAAAAAGGAATTGAACCATGGGGCACGACTGGCCTGCCAGGTAAAGGTGAAGCAGGATATGGAGATTACCATTCCTGAGGAAGTTTTCGGTATCAAGAAATGGGAAGGCACAGTAGTTCGAAATTATAACGTTGCTTCCTTTATCAAGGAGTTTGTAGTGGAGATTCCAGAGGATATGAACTACAAAGCGGGCGGTTACATCCAAATTGAGATACCTCCCTGTGAGATAAAATACCAGGACATCGATATTACTGCCCATCCAGAGGAGCATGAGACACCCGATAAGTTCCAAACCGAGTGGGACAAGTTTGGGTTGTGGCCTTTGGTAATGAAAAACACAGAGACCGTAGAAAGGGCCTACTCTATGGCCTCCTTTCCCGCGGAGGGCAGGGAGATTATGTTAAATGTGAGGATTGCCACTCCGCCCTGGGATCGTTCTATAAACGGTTGGATGGATGTAAATCCAGGTGTGGCCTCTTCCTATATTTTTGCACAAAAGCCTGGGGACAAGGTCATCATTTCAGGTCCCTACGGAGAGTTCTTTATCAACGAATCGGAGGCAGAAATGCTCTATGTGGGCGGTGGTGCCGGAATGGCGCCTATGCGTTCGCATCTGTACCATCTGTTCAAGACCTTAAGAACAGGTCGTAAGGTGAGCTATTGGTATGGCGGTCGCTCCAAACGGGAACTTTTCTATTTGGAACATTTTTATGCGTTGGAAAGGGAATTCTCCAATTTTAAGTTCTATCTGGCCCTATCAGAGCCCTTGGAAGAGGACAACTGGAAGGTAAAGGAGAACCTGGACGCGCCTGGCGATGGTTTTGTAGGCTTCATCCACAATTGTGTTATAGATAACTACCTCAACGATCACGATTCGCCCGAGGATATCGAATTGTATTTTTGCGGTCCTCCCTTGATGAACAAGGCCGTTCAGAAAATGGGAGAGGATTTCGGAATCCCGGATGAGAACATCAGATTTGATGATTTTGGTGGGTAGACCGCTAAAATCCATGTAAAACATAAGAACTGTCTATTAAGTTTGCATCGGCTAGACTTTTAGACAGTTTTTTAATTAGGGATAATGAAAGCGTTAACGGAACAGGAACTCCACAATTTGGCCATGAACATTGTGGGCAGGCAATTGGAAGCGGAAGGTTATGAGTTCATGGGAGTGAATAGCACGCTCAAAAAAAATCCTCAGTTTGTATGTCTCAAGGAAAAGCTCCTGCATTTCATTGTGGTCCGTAATGTAAGCTATCCACAGGATCCCAAGCGGTATGATGCCGAACTCATGCAAAAGATCAAGGATCGCGCTCAAAAATTCGAGGCAAAAACCTATTATGCCGGTGTAGGTTTGGCGAATGCCGCCGATACCAAACTCCCGGTGTACTTAAATGAAGAGTATATTGTGGACTACGACGGACTTATTGAAATATAGCAAATGAGGAAGATCATACTTTTATCCCTTGCGCTAGCTATGGTACAGTGCAAGGAAGAAACGCCAAAACCCGTACGGAACGACTACAATGGAGCTGCTTTGGGAACGTCCTATCATATCATATTCTTTAGTTCGGCCGAGCAGCATATGCAAAAGGAAATAGATTCGGTCTTTACCGTAATTAACCAATCGCTTTCCACCTATATGCCCGATTCCGATATTTCTAGGATTAACAAAGGGGATTCTACCGTGGTCGTGGATGGTATGTTCCGTGATGTCTTTGAACTTTCCCAGACCGTGCACGGGGCCACCAATGGCTATTTTGACCCAACTGTGGGCACTTTGGTAAACGCTTGGGGCTTTGGCCCGGGAGAACAGCTATCGCTCGATAGCACCAAGGTAGATAGTCTGTTGGAGTACGTTGGCTTCCATAAGGTACGCTTAACCGATGAAAACACGGTCAGCAAAGTAAATCCAAATACCTATTTCGATTTTAACGCCATTGCCAAAGGATATGCCATAGACCGTTTGGCGCTGCTACTGGATCAAAAAGGCATTACCGATTATCTGATAGAAGTGGGCGGGGAAATTGTATCCCAAGGGACCAATGTTTTCAAGGAAAAGGAATGGGTCGTAGGGGTAGAGGACCCACTGGCAACAAGAGACAGGACCTCAAAGCTGCTACTGAGGTTAAAGGATCGGGCCTTGGCCTCCTCGGGCAATTATCGGAAGTTCAGGATAGACAGTGTAAGTGGGAAGAAATATGTACATACCATAGACCCTAAAACGGGTTATACCAAAAATTCCAATGTACTGGGCACCACCGTAATCGCCAATAGCTGTGCGGAAGCCGATGCCTATGCCACTGCCTTTATGGCCATGGACCTGGAGGATTCCATCAAATTATTGGTGCAGCAGGAGGCCTTGGACGCCTACATTATTTACTTAGATCAAAAAGGGGAGTTACAGGAATTTATGACCACCGGGTTCAAGGAATTGGTACTACCTTGATTATTTCCGGACCACAGGAATGATCTCACCTTTGGCAAGGCGGTATTTTTCGATTTCGGCATCGGAGAGCGCCGCCGTGTAATCTGCTTCTACTACCTTAAACCCGATACTTCTAAGTTTGTCAAAATAGTCCCTTCCGTAGATGCGCACATGATCATATTGCCCAAAAATTTTGGCGCGTTCTTTTCGGTCCGTCACCGAATCGTCCTGGAAGGTGGTCTTCCGTTTTAAATCCTGGGGAATTTGAAATATGCCCCAACCACCAGGTTTAAGTATGCGGAATAGTTCATGCATCGCTTTGGTATCGTCCGGAATATGTTCCAACACATGGTTGCACAATATGATATCAAAGGTGTGGTCCTGAAAGGGAAGGTTGCAGATATCGGCCTTTACATCCGCCAAGGGCGAATTTAAATCGGTCGTGGTGTAATCCAAGTGCTGCAATTTCCGAAAGCGTTTATAGAAAGCCTGTTCGGGAGCAAAATGAAGGACTTTGGCCGGAGCAGTAAAAAAATCGGTTTTGTTTTTTAGGTAGAGCCAAAGCAAGCGATGTCTTTCCAACGAAAGGGTAGAGGGAGACAGCACATTTTTCCTGGGATTTTCATAGCCGTAGGGGAGAAAACTTTTAAACTGTTTCTGGTCTATAGGATCGGTATACGTGCTGCCCCGCAAGGAAAGCGCCAGTATTGGCCTAGCTAAATAGCTGAGTTTTATAAGTAAGGGCCTGGGAAGGGTATTTAGGATATACTTAAAAAGCTTTTTCATTTAAATACAGGCCTACGCTACCGGTTTCTTTTGTCTAAACTCATCTTCTTCGGTACTCTTGATACCCAGAGCATCATAAATGTATTGAAAAGTGGATAAGAGCTCTGGTTGGCCGTTCACCAGGGCCACATCATGCTCAAAATGGGCACTTGGCTTATTGTCGGCGGTGAGGATGGTCCACCCGTCCCTCAATTGTTTTATACGATGGGTTCCCATATTGATCATAGGCTCTATGGCGACCACCATTCCCTCCATGAATTTTTTGCCCTTACCTCTTTTTCCGTAGTTGGGCATTTCCGGACTCTCATGGAGCTTTTTTCCCAAACCGTGCCCCACCAATTCCCGGACGACTCCATAACCGTGATTTTCACAGTGTTTTTGGATAGCGTAGCCAACATCGCCTACACGGTTGCCATGCCTAAATTCCCGGATACCGAGATAGAGCGATTCCTTAGTGACACGCAATAGCTTTTTAACCTCTTCATCCACTTCGCCCACCTCAAAAGTGTAGGCGTGATCTCCGTAGAATCCGTTTTTCAAGGCACCACAGTCTACAGAAATAATATCCCCTTCCCTTAACGGTTCGCCATTGGGAATGCCGTGGACCACTTGGGCATTGGGACTCATATTAAGGGTATTGGGAAAATCATACATGCCCAAAAAACCTGGTTCTGCCCCATGGTCGCGGATAAATTCTTCAGCCAATTTATCCAAATACAGCGCATTGACCCCCGGTTTGATTTCAGCGGCCAACATGCCCAAGGTTTTGGACACCACTAATGCACTTTCGCGCATCAATTCTATTTCTTCCGAAGTTTTGAGCTTTATCATAGGATGCAAAAGTAAAACAATACTTTAAAATATGGAAAACCACAACTAAAAGACGTTCATAAGAAGGGGGGCGCGAATGACCTTTTGCTTAGATCAAAGGTTTTTGGGTCATAAGGCCAGGCTGTGGAATACCCATCAATTTTAGAATGGTAGGTGCTATATCACCCAAAACCCCGTCCTTGATTTCATCTACTTCACCATCGACCAAGATCAGGGGAACCGGATTGGTGGTATGTGCCGTATTGGGCGTGCCATCCGGATTGATCATGGTGTCGCAATTGCCGTGATCGGCAATAACGATAGTGGTGTAACCATGTTCCAATCCTGTGTTGATTACTGCCTCCGCACAGCTATCGACCACTTCGCAGGCTTTGATCGCCGCATCCATATCTCCGGTATGCCCTACCATATCCGGGTTGGCAAAGTTTAGACAGACAAAATCGACCTTCCCCTTTTTTAATTCGGGAACTATGGCATCCCGTATTTCATAGGCGCTCATTTCGGGCTTTAGGTCGTAGGTGGCCACTTTTGGCGAAGGACATAATATGCGTTCTTCACCTTCAAAGGGCACCTCCCGCCCCCCGTTGAAAAAGAAGGTAACATGCGGATATTTTTCGGTCTCCGCAATTCGTATCTGTTTTTTTCCCGCTTTGGCCAACACTTCTCCGAGGGTTTCACGCAGATTTTCCTTGTCGTATACCACATGTACGCCGGTAAAAGAGTCGTCATAATTGGTCATGGTCACGTAGTAAAGGTCCAGTTTGTGCATGTTCTGTTCGTGAAAATCTTCCTGGCTCAACGCCTGAGTCAATTCACGACCGCGGTCTGTCCTAAAATTAAAAAAGATGACCACATCGCCCTGATCGATTTTTGCAAGCGGATTGCCCTCGGCGTCCGTGCCTACGATCGGCTTTATAAATTCATCGGTAATCCCTTGGTCATAGCTCTGCTGGATGGCCGAGGGTATATCCTGGGCAGCGGTGCCCTGGCTGTTCACCAAAAGGTCATAGGCAAGTTTAACGCGCTCCCATCGTTTGTCTCGGTCCATTGCATAATACCGGCCCACCACGGACGCAAGCCGAGTACTTTTATCCTCACAGAAAGCAGAAAGATCTTCCAGGAACGCTTTTCCACTTTTGGGGTCTACATCCCTTCCGTCGGTAAAGGCGTGGACGAACACCTTCTGCAGGCCATGGCTTTCGCTGGCCTCGATAAGTCCTTTGAGATGCTGTATATGGCTGTGCACCCCTCCGTCACTTACCAAACCTAGGAAATGTACGGCCTTGCCCGCTTCTTTGGCATGTAAAAAGGCTGCCTCAAGGACTGCTTCGTCCTTAAGTGTGTTCTCCTTCACGGCAAGGTTTATTTTGGCCAGGTCCTGATAGACTATTCTCCCGGCACCCAAATTCATATGACCCACTTCACTATTGCCCATTTGTCCCTCAGGCAATCCAACGTTCATGCCGTCGGTCAGTAGATTGGCGTCAGGATATTTGGTGTACAGGGAATCTATAAAAGGGGTATGGGCCTGAGCGATGGCCGAGATTTTGGGGTCCGGGGATTTTCCCCATCCGTCCAAAATCATAAGGATTACTTTCTTGTTCATGTCAACTGCTTTGTTCCAGGATCAAAAATAGAACGATCTATGGCGAATAGCTACTAGTGGCAATCAATTTTTGCATTTTTTGCAAGACCTTTGCAAAGTTGTTAAGGAATTCCCATAAAGAGACCCCGGTTGTTAAACTTACGTTATTAAAGTGTTAAAGAATGAAACAAAAATGGATAGAAGTAGTCTATTAGTATATAATTAAAACCTATATCATTAAAATCATTCATCATGAGAAAAACAATTTTAACCGTAGTCGCCGCTTTAATGTTGGTAGCTACCGGCGTTGCCGCCGAGAACAGTGCCGATGTTACTGATGTTACAGTAAACAACACAACCTTAAATGCCGATTTGAGTTCTTTTTGCAAGGCGATAGTAAAAGGGGATTTGGAAATGGTAAAGCGTATGATCGAACTTGGAGAGGATGTCAACAAAAAATCCTTGGGGATGACACCTGCCATTTTTGCTGCGCGTTACAACAAGGCAGAAATACTGGAAGTATTGATTGCTAATGGGGCCAATCTTAAAATTAAAAGCGACAAGGGGTATACCGCCAAGTACTATGCGGAACTTTCTAACGCTAAAGACGCATTAGCGGTTATTGAAGCCGCTATGAAAAGGTAGACAGAAGAGTTTGTTCATCAATTAAAAATCCCCGTCCTAGCAGGACGGGGATTTTGATTTTCACGTATTTACATCAAATAGTGTTCAAGTAAAAGAGTAAATAATACGATCAATAAAAATTGAATCCGGTAACGGCCCGATAAAAGAATGCATATAGGGCCATGGACAACATCAGAAAGCAGAAAAGCGAGTAAATCTTCAAAAGAATCACTACGAATTCCGGCTTGCAATTCCTGAATGCTTCCAGATAAAGGTTCTTAAAATGTACAAGTGTTCCCATTATAGTTTCATTTAAACCAATTATAAAATCATGCTATAAGGGTTAAATCTGAGGCGTTAAAAAGACTGGGAGTGGGTACAAATATAGTAAAATGCAGTCAAACAATGGGGATTTTAGGGAAATTAACGTTACACCTGCCCCTTGTATTTTTTAATGGCCTCCTTGATTTTTTGGATCCTATTCTCCGGATCTGGGTGGGTACTTTGAAATTCGGGAGCTCTATTGGGGCCTGCGGCGGCCTTTAGGATTTCCATGACCCGGATCATTTCCCGTGGCTCATAACCCGATTGGATCATAAACAGCACACCCAACTCATCGCTTTCCAATTCGTCGCCCCTGCCATTTTTTAAAAGCGTATTTTGTCCTATACTGCCTACAATGCTCCCTGCGTCCGCTCCAACGGAGGCACCCATGGAGACCGTTTTCCAAAAATTACTCTCTGCGATGCGCTCGGCAGAATGCCTACCGATCACATGACCGATCTCATGGCCCAGAACGCCTGCAAGCTGCGCCTCGTTCAATTGGGAGAAAAGTGCATAGGTAATGAATATTTGTCCTCCGGGCAAGGCGAAGGCGTTGATGGTCCTATCATCGGCAAGCAGGTGAAATTCGTAGCTGTAAGGGGTTTCCCTGGCAATACTGTTGTTCACCAATTTATCTCCCACCGCATCTACCAAGGCCTGCATCCGCTCATCGGGGTATAAACCGCCATGTTGTTGTGCCATTTCCGGTGCGCTTTGCAGCCCAATGGAAATTTCCTGTTCGGCAGACATATTAATGTTCTGTACCCTACCGGTATAGGGGTTTTCCTCTTTGTTATTGCAGCGTTGTACGAAGGCAAAGGCCACGATGGCCAAGCCTATGAATATCCGTACTTTCCAACTACCTCTTCGCATACTAAGGAGTGTTCAGGTGATTCCCCAAGGTACAAAAAGTGTTATAAAAGTTCCGGGTTTATGTCCAAAATATTGTCCCTGACGTAGGTTTTTAAGAATCCAGCCGTAAAATGCTCACTGCCGTAAAACTCCTCTTTTTGTAATAGCTGTAGGATGTTCTTTTTTCGAAATGCGGTGAGCATGGGAATGGAAAGTGGCGCATAACTGTAATGCCAGGGTTCGTATTTAAACCCCCTTCTTTTGGAATGATCGGTATAGACGAGATAGAAATCAAATTTCTTGGAATTTTCATCCATCCACTTCTTAAAATCGGCAAAAGGACCACCTTCGCGGAATTTTTCAGGGACCAGCACATCGCCCTCGGTTTTTCGATACCCATCAATAATATCGATATCCGTGCCCCAATGGTGGCGACTCGTACCGGGAATGGTCGAATATTCGATGATTTTATCAATGGCATCCAGTGGCTGCATGCCATCGTCTTCGGTAAATCTCAAGTATTTTCTTTCCCAAATGGCTTCCTGCCGATAAAAATCCCTAAAGCTCGATACAATTTTGATATCAATACCGTCGCTATAGGCCGCTTTTTTCATGGCAACGAAGGCCTCGTGGGCCTCCTTTCTCAAATTGATGTCCTTGCCATACAGGGGTATATCCTCCTTGCCCATGAGCTCCAAAATGGTGTATTCTGTCTCGGTAAACGAGATCAAACTGGGTGCCGTGGCCAAGGCGAGGCCCGAAATGCTACTTTTTTTGATGAAAGATCGTCTGTTCATACATCCGTTTTATGTTCGCAGTGCAAAAAAGGAACCCATGTAGGTTCAATTCAAAAACGCGGGCTAGGCAGTTCTATTGTGCATAGCGGGAAACGCTTGCGCATCCACAAGACTGTGCCCAATCCCAAAGTTACTAAGTATTTTACAACAGAAAAATACTTTACTGCGTAATGTACATGTACCCCTGATGTTTTTGACGTAGATCGTTCAGGGCAATGATATAAAAGTATATCCCAGCAGGTAGGCCGGCGTCCTTATCGATAACGCGACTCACATTGGCCCTACCATTGAATTCGTTGGTGTAGTTGTCCTTTTTGTACACTAAGACCCCATATCTGTTAAAGATTTGGAGGGAGTTGTTGGGCGAGTTTTCCAGGCCTTCAATGACCAGAAAATCGTTCTGCCCATCCCCATTGGGGGTTAAGAAATAGTTGCCCAGTTCTATTGTATCCAAGGTTTCCAGGATATCGTTATTGCCGCCAAGGGTAATGATTTCATAATCGTCGGGAACAAAGGTATCCGAGGTAATCGTCCCTGAGTTCATACTGCCTTGTACTGCGGTATTGCCAAGGTTTACCCAAAGCTGCTCGGTCTTGCTCCATCCAACCACTTTCAAATCGTCCAGGGTCTCTCCCAACACAATGATATCGCTTTGGTTGTCCCAGCTAAGGGTCACTGTAGCGGGTAGTTGTCCTTCCAGGCGCCAAAACTCCTGTGTGCTGACTCCCAAAACGTCTACGTCCCTAAGGTCGGTATCGAACCTCGTGGTAAAGGTAGATGGTGCATTTGGGTCCTCGAAGAAATAGGCACATTTGGCCAGGGCGTTTATAGCCGCGGATGTTAGGGTCAACGGGCGTAAGCGGTCATCGTCCCCAACCGGAAAGGTGAAACTTTCCCTGTTGCTTATGGCACCAAAACCGTCAATTTTCGTATTGTCGCCCTCCCCAACGTAAAAAGCATCGCCCAAGAAGTTGAGGTAAATATCGGTTTGATCCCGAGGGGTAATTACATTGCCGGAAATAAAACTTGCGTTGTTGGTGACTCCCATCGTCGTATCCAGGAAAAATCCGTCGTCTGTGGCTATTTCCGTGTCAAAGAATACAGGAGAAAACGCTCCTGAGAGGCTAATAGACCTGTTTTCGCCGTAAAAACCGACGAGTCCCAAATTTTGATCAAAGGTACCGTCGTTGATTACATCGGTATGGAAGCCCACCAAGGCCGTTCCATGCACCTGGATGTTCCCAAAATTGTGGATGGCATCCTGGGCTTGGAGGGCAAGACTCAAAAAGAGCAGGTATGGGAATAGGATTCTTTTCATCTTCTACCTCAATTTATTGATCATAATGCTAGATTCCCCGGAGCCGCTAAAATTAACCGCTGCCGAATTGGCTTCCCTAAAGGTGACTATGGTGATTACATCATTGGCATTCAACTGCAGGATCTCGTTGAGGTGCAGACTGGATTGGGTATGGCCATTGGCAAATCGGATGTAAGCCGAGGCTGCGTTCGCTCCGATTACTGTACCGTTTACCGCAATTCTTGAATTCACATTGGTCCTTTGATCCGTGTTTCCACCTACAGAGACCCCCTGTAAAGATAAATTAGCCCGAATGTCGTACCTGCCGGCTTCTTTTACAACAAGGGTGTTCCCAATTACCTCATAGAGGTTGGTGCCATCGTCCACATAATCCTGTGTGCCGAATATGGGTGCTACGGTATTATTGATGTTTAAGTCGGTGCTGGTATCCGTATTGGTCCAACGCCCACCAAAGTTGATTTTTAAATACGCACCACCATCGGAGCCCACGGAAATGGAATTGTTGGTGTCTGTGGAAACTACATTGGCTGTCTGACTGGCGGCATTTTCGTTGGTATAGGTAAGCTGTCCGGTAGTGGTATTCTGGGAGAGCGAGGTCACCGTTTCATCCACAGAACCTCCGCCATTGCTAAGGGAAATCGTGGTCCCACTTTTGGACAAGGTCTGTATTTCATTGCTGGTACTCGTATCCAAATCGGCCGGCACATCCGTCAGATCATTAAAGCTTCCACTAAAATCGTCGGTGGAGTCCGTATCCAGATTGGCGGGCACGTTGGTAAGGTCGTTGAAGTCGCCGCTAAAGTCGTCCGTGCTGTCGGTATCCAGATTGGCCGGTACGTTGGTGAGGTCGTTGAAGTCCCCGCTGAAATCATCCGTACTATCGGTATCCAGATTGGCGGGTACATTGGTAAGGTCGTTGAAGTCGCCGCTAAAGTCGTCCGTACTATCCGTGTCCAAGTTGACCGGTACATCGGTCAAGTCGTTAAAGCTTCCACTAAAATCATCCGTACTATCCGTATCCAAATCGGCCGGCACATCCGTCAGATCATTAAAGCTTCCACTAAAATCGTCGGTGGAGTCCGTATCCAGATTGGCGGGCACGTTGGTAAGGTCGTTGAAGTCGCCGCTAAAGTCGTCCGTGCTGTCGGTATCCAGATTGGCCGGTACGTTGGTGAGGTCGTTGAAGTCCCCGCTGAAATCATCCGTACTATCGGTATCCAGATTGGCGGGTACATTGGTAAGGTCGTTGAAGTCGCCGCTAAAGTCGTCCGTACTATCCGTGTCCAAGTTGACCGGTACATCGGTCAAGTCGTTAAAGCTTCCACTAAAATCATCCGTACTATCCGTGTCCAAGTTGGCGGGCACGTTGGTTAGGTCGTTGAAGTCGCCGCTAAAATCATCGGTGGAATCTGTATCCAGGTTGGCCGGTACGTTGGTGAGGTCGTTGAAATCACCGCTAAAGTCGTCCGTACTGTCGGTGTCCAGATTGGCGGGCACATTGGTGAGGTCGTTGAAGTCGCCGCTGAAATCATCCGTACTATCGGTATCCAAATTCACTGGGACATCCGTCAAATCGTTAAAGCTACCGCTAAAATCATCTGTGGAATCCGTATCCAGGTTGGCGGGTACGTCCGTCAGATCGTTAAAGCTTCCACTAAAATCGTCCGTACTGTCCGTATCCAGATTTGCAGGAACGTTTGTGAGGTCGTTGAAGTCGCCGCTAAAATCATCGGTACTGTCCGTATCCAGATTAGCAGGCACATTAGTAAGGTCGTTGAAGTCGCCGCTGAAATCGTCCGTACTATCCGTATCCAGATTGGCGGGCACGTTGGTAAGGTCATTAAAGTCCCCGCTAAAGTCGTCCGTACTGTCCGTATCCAAGTTGGCAGGTACATTGGTCAAATCGTTAAAGCTGCCGCTAAAATCATCTGTGGAATCCGTATCCAGGTTGGCGGGTACATCCGTCAGGTCATTAAAGCTTCCGCTAAAGTCGTCCGTACTATCCGTGTCCAAATTGGCCGGTACATTGGTCAAATCGTTGAAGTCGCCGCTGAAATCGTCCGTACTATCCGTATCCAGATTGGCGGGCACGTTGGTAAGGTCATTAAAGTCGCCACTGAAATCGTCGGTGGAGTCCGTGTCCAAGTTGGCCGGTACATTGGTAAGGTCGTTGAAATCCCCGCTAAAGTCATCGGTGCTGTCCGTGTCCAAGTTGACAGGTACATCCGTCAAATCGTTAAAGCTGCCGCTGAAATCGTCCGTACTGTCCGTATCCAAGTTGGCCGGTACATTGGTCAGGTCATTGAAATCCCCGCTAAAGTCGTCCGTGCTATCGGTGTCCAGATTTGCGGGTACATCCGTCAGGTCGTTAAAGCTACCGCTAAAATCATCGGTACTGTCCGTGTCCAGGTTGGCCGGTACATTGGTGAGGTCGTTGAAATCCCCGCTAAAGTCATCGGTGCTGTCCGTGTCCAAGTTGACAGGCACATCCGTCAAATCGTTAAAGCTGCCGCTGAAATCGTCCGTACTGTCCGTATCCAAGTTGGCTGGTACGTTGGTCAGGTCATTGAAATCCCCGCTAAAGTCGTCCGTGCTATCGGTGTCCAGATTTGCAGGTACATCAGTCAGGTCGTTAAAGCTACCGCTAAAGTCATCGGTGCTATCGGTATCGAGATTGGCCGGGATGTTGGTAATGTTTGCCCAATCAGGCGCAATGTCTGCATTGTTCACGGCGAACTCGGTTCCGGTAAGAGTGAGTCCGGTTCCTGCGGTATAGGTAGTATCGTCATCCCCATCGGCAAGTCCAGCAGGCACGTTGATAAGGTCATTAAAGTCGCCACTGAAATCGTCGGTGGAGTCCGTGTCCAAGTTGACAGGCACATTGGTGAGATCATTGAAGTCACCACTGAAGTCGTCCGTACTATCCGTGTCCAAATTGGCCGGTACATCGGTCAAGTCGTTAAAGCTTCCGCTAAAGTCGTCCGTGCTGTCCGTGTCCAGATTGGCCGGGATGTTGGTGATGTTTGCCCAATCAGGAGCGATGTCTGCATTGTTCACGGCGAACTCGGTTCCGGTAAGAGTGAGTCCGGTTCCTGCGGTATAGGTAGTATCGTTGTCCCCATCCGCAAGTCCAGCAGGTACATTGGTCAGGTCGTTGAAGTCCCCGCTAAAGTCATCGGTACTGTCCGTGTCCAAATTGGCAGGCACATTAGTAAGGTCGTTAAAGTCCCCGCTAAAATCATCGGTACTGTCGATATCCAGATTGGCAGGAACGTTGGTGAGGTCGTTGAAATCCCCGCTAAAGTCGTCCGTACTGTCGGTATCCAGGTTGGTGGGCACGTTGGTGAGGTCGTTGAAGTCCCCGCTAAAATCGTCCGTACTGTCGGTGTCCAAATTGACGGGCACGTTGGTGAGGTCGTTGAAGTCCCCGCTAAAATCGTCCGTACTGTCGGTGTCCAGGTTGGCGGGTACATTGGTCAAATCGTTGAAGTCGCCGCTAAAGTCGTCCGTACTGTCCGTATCCAAGTTGGCAGGTACATTGGTCAGGTCATTGAAATCCCCGCTAAAGTCATCGGTACTGTCCGTGTCCAAATTGGCAGGTACATTGGTCAGGTCGTTGAAGTCACCGCTAAAATCGTCGGTACTGTCCGTATCCAAATTGACGGGCACATCCGTAAGATCGTTGAAGCTACCGCTAAAGTCGTCGGTGGAGTCGGTATCCAGGTTGGCCGGTACGTTGGTCAGGTCATTGAAATCCCCGCTAAAATCGTCCGTACTGTCGGTGTCCAGGTTGGCGGGTACATTGGTCAAATCGTTGAAGTCCCCGCTAAAATCGTCGGTAGAATCGGTATCCAGATTCACTGGCACGTTGGTGAGGTCGTTGAAGTCGCCGCTAAAATCATCGGTGGAATCTGTATCCAGGTTGGCCGGCACATTGGTAAGGTCGTTGAAGTCGCCGCTAAAATCATCGGTGGAATCTGTATCCAAGTTGGCCGGTACATTGGTCAGGTCGTTGAAGTCCCCACTGAAATCGTCGGTGCTGTCCGTATCCAGGTTGGCCGGGATGTTGGTGATGTTTGCCCAATCAGGCGCAATGTCCGCATTGTTCACGGCGAACTCGGTCCCTATTAGGGTAAGTCCGGTTCCGGCTGTATATGTAGTATCGTTGTCCCCGTCGGCAAGTCCGGCAGGTACATTGGTCAAATCATTGAAGTCCCCGCTAAAATCGTCCGTACTGTCGGTGTCCAAGTTGGCGGGCACGTTGGTCAGGTCGTTGAAGTCGCCGCTAAAGTCGTCCGAAACATCGGTATCATAGCCATTCAGGTCGATTGTCGTGGCATCGGGATCATTGGTCAAGGAAATGACCCCTGCGTTGAACTGTAAGTCCTGAATTTCATTTTGGTCGTCCGCATCACCATCGTCTACGTTTATGAGGAGGGAGTTTCCATTGGATATCCCAACATTACCCGGACTTCCGTCCGTATTAAGGGTCTGGTTGTCTGTATTGCCAGCAGAAATGGTGGTTTGGGTTCCGGCTTCATTGGTATAGGTGTACGTACCATCCAAATTGTCGGTCAAGGTAGTCAGCGTTTCCGGGGCGCCATTAAAAGTAATGCTATTGCCTGCACCGTCGTTTAAGGTAAAGGTACCGTCGCCGTTGTCGGCAAAGGAAAAGCCGCCTGGCCCTGAAGTATTGCATAGGTTGGTCCACTGGGACCCATTGTAGTAGTGTACGCATTGCGTGTCCGTATTGTATACCAGGGCACCCTGGAGCGGAGCCATGGTCAGCATCTGTACGTTGGTGAGTCGGGTGAGTACCAAGGCCTTGTTGGTACTTTCCAGTTCAATGATGGAGGCCGCATCAATACTGTTGGGATTGTTCCCGATCTTAACCTGTGCCGTGGCAAAGTTTAGGCCTGTAAAAAACAGCAACCATAGTAATTTTTTAGCATTCATGTCCTTATAGATTTGAGGGTAAGGCGTAATCGGGAATAAAAATAGACCATACTTGGGGCGGTTTGATCAAATTGTTGTGTAACGCTGTTGGACTGTTGTGAAATTAAACCTTCACCAAGGAAATCCTATTAATAGTACCATTTAACGACTTTTGGGTTAGCAATTCTTTTAGGGCAAACTACTGAAATAACGTGCCGATTAACAATCTTTGTTGTGAATTTGTAGGAAAAGTATGTAAAAAGATAAAATAACAACTTCTCCACTAAGATACCTACGGACTTTTGGGGTCAAAAAGATGATTTCATCGGTGTTTTTAGACACTTCATCCGGTTTTTGCGATGAAGTACGCTAGCCTGTACCCACAAAGAATGTTGAGTTGTGTTTAGCGATCTAGATACAGGAAGCCCTGAAATTCAAGATCCAGGTCGTCCATAAAGATCAAGTAGAAATATACGCCTTCTGGCAGGCCGGCATCCCGATTGATAACCAGGTTGTCCATATTGGAGGTGCCATCAAATTCGTTGGAATAATTGATCATGTCAAAGACCTGCAGGCCGTTTCGGTCAAAGATTTTTAAACTGTTGTTGGGCGAAAGGTCAATGAGTTCCTGGATGACCAACACATCGTTTACCCCGTCTCCGTTTGGGGTAAGCAGGTAATTGTCTAGGGTGAGGATCTCGGTGGGTACGGCCACGGTGCCAAAGGTGATGATGTCGTACTCCTCCGGGGTAAAGGGTTCCGAGGTCACAAAACCCAGGTCGAGGTCGCCCCCAATAGCGATGTTGCCCAGTTCTAACCATCTGCGGGCCGATTTGTTCCAACCCACAATAATGACATTGAGCACATCATCGGCTACGGCAGGCAGGTTACTACGGGTATTCCAACTCAGGGTAACTGTGGAAGGCACGCTGCCCTCCAGGCGCCAAAACTCGAACGTACTAATGTTCCCAATGTCCCGTATCTTTCTGGTGGTATCAAAAATTTCTGGGAAGGCCGAGGGGTTGTTGGGATCTTCAAAGAAATAGGCACATTTGGCAAAGGCGTTCACGCTTTCCGAATTTAAGATCAAGGGGCGCAATTGTTGCGCATCGCCTACCGGAAAGGAAAAGGTTTGTTTGTTCGTAAGGGCGGCAAAACCGTCCACTTTGGTATTATCGGCCGCTCCCGTGGCAAAGGCATCCTGGAAAAAATTGAAATAGACATCCATTTGATCCTTGGGGGAGATAAAATCGCCCACCACAAAATTGGCGTTGTTGGTAACGCTAAGGCCGGTGCTGAGCAAGACCCCGTTGGGGTTAACGATCTCGGTATCAAAAAAGACAGGCATAAAGGCCCCGGAAACATTTAGGGTAGTGCTGCCATAAAAGCCGGCCAGACCTGCATTTTGATCAAAAGAGGCATTGTTGATCAGGTCGGTGTGAAAACCGAGCTGCCCGTTGGGATGGATCCGGATATTCCCTGCATTGTACAGCGCCGTTTGGGCCTGTAGGGAACCGACCAGAAGGAAGAATGTTATGTAGAGTTGTTTTTTCATCGATTAAAAATCCAGTACCGTGTAATGCCAAACTGCAGCTACCAAAGTATCCGTGGCATTATCTCTTATTTCAACTGAAAATGAACCTGCGGCTTGTGTGGTAAGATAAATTCTATTGTCCCCTTGAACACTTAGTTGTACAATGTAATTGGCATTTGCTCGGGGGGCATCCAAGGTAACGGTATAAACACCAGCAACAGCTCCGGAAACTGTTCCGCCAGTTTCTCTCAAGGTTGTACTACCATTTGCTTTGCCCATGGCGACAACTTGGTTAGTTACCGACAAATCATAATCGTTACCAGTAGGAGTAAGGCTAATTGAATTATCTGCCGAAGTAAGTGTTTGTATTTCATTGCTCGCATTGGCATCTGCATCGTTGAGGGAAGGCACATCCACGGTCAGGTTCGGATAGGTCCCTCCAATAGTGACATTGCCGCTCCCTCCGTCGGCCAAGGACACGATCTGGTCAGGGGCCGCATTGACCACCTCGAAATCCTGGGCCACTTGGTTCACGGTTATCCCAGTCCCGGCGGATACAGTCTGGTTTTCGTTCAACGGGTCACTGTCGGCATCGTTGAGGGAAGGCACATCCACGGTCAGGTTCGGATAGGTCCCTCCAATCGTGACATTACCGCTCCCTCCGTCGGCCAAGGACACGATCTGGTCAGGGGCCGTATTGACCACCTCGAAATCCTGGGCCACTTGGTTCACGGTTATCCCAGTCCCGGCGGATACGGTCTGGTTTTCGTTCAACGGGTCACTGTCGGCATCGTTGAGGGAAGGCACATCCACGGTCAGGTTCGGATAGGTGCCCCCTATGGTGACATTGCCGCTCCCCCCATCGGCGAGGGACACGATCTGGTCAGGCGCCGCATTGACCACCTCGAAATCCTGGGCCACTTGGTTCACGGTTATCCCAGTCCCGGCGGATACGGTCTGGTTTTCGTTTAAAGGATCATCATCCGGATCATCGTAAAAAGCTCCGCCATCATTTAAACTGGCGATAATAGAGTTTCCTGCATCTGCGCTTACAATAGATCCTCCCACACCGCTGACGGCATTATCCACATAGATTTTTGTAGCCGCATCCTGATTTAAGGTGGGATTGAGGAGGTCGTTGATTTGGAAATTACCCATGGAAATATTGGCCGTAGCAGCGCCAAATCCGCTCAAGGGAATATTGGCCTTATCCAGTTTGGCATTGGTCACGTTGCCATCCAATATTTTTACCGTGGTCACAGCGTCGTTGGCAATGGTAAGCGTAACATCGTTGAAGGTAGCGCCCGTTCCTCCAGTTACCGTAATATCGGTGGAAGTAATGTCTCCATCACCTGTAATTGTTGTAGGATCAACTTCCAGGGCCCCCGCAGCATTTTGAATAAGCCCAGTGCCGGCAACATCCACATTTATTTTTGCAGCGGTCACAGCATCATCGGCAATTTTGGGTTCTGTGATTCCATCATCCTTCACCTGAAAGCCGTTGCCGGGATCCAATTCAATGGTCACATCATCCACCAAAAGAGCGGGATCTGCCCAGAAGGGGTCGCCGGCAGCATCGGTAATCAAGAGCCTATCGGCATCCGCAGCTCCCGCCGTGCCTATTTTGGCAACTGTTACCGCATCATCCGCGATATCGGCGGTCTGCACTTGTCCGTCCGTAATATTTTCCGTGTTTATGGCATTGTCCGCTACCTTATCATTGGTAATCCCATCGGGGGCCACATTGATGTCCACATTGATAAGCGTGGCACCCGCACCGTTAAGCACGTCTATGGAGCCATCACTTCCTGTAAGATCTTGTCCCGTGATACTACTGAAATCCAGGGTACCCCATTCCACACCGGTCCCTGCAGCATTGGTTCGCAGTACCTGACTGAAGCCACCGGGGGCCATATCGATCGGTTGTATGCTGGAGTTGATGATCTCTGGCGAGCCCACTACATTGTCCGCAATTTTTCCGGGACCCACGGCATCGTCCTGCAATTGGGTAGAGGTAATGGAACCGGGCTGTATATCCAAGGTACCATTCACCGTGCCGTTCACGATATTTTCCCCCGTAATCTGACTTACCTCAAAATTGAAATTGTTGCCCGTCTGCTCAATGCTAATCGTCTCGATCGCGTTGAGCACCGCATTGGTACTAAAAGTCTGCGTATTGATATCGTCCAGGGCCGTGCGCACCGTATTGTTATCGCTATCGGTAAGCACCAGGCTGTCGTTCACAATGGCCAGGCTTGCGTTGGTGGTATTGATAATGTCCGTGGTGGCACCGTCCGAATCGGTAAAGGTGTAGGTGTTGTCGCCATTATCCACCAAACTGATATTGGAAACTGTACAAAGATTCAACCATTGGACGCCGTCATAGAAATGTACGCATTGGGTATCCGTGTTGTAGACCATGGCACCGCGCAAGGGGGTAATGCCGTTCATTTGTGCATCCGTGACCCGGGTGATAACCAGCACTCGGGAACCGCTTTCCAGTTCCAGTACGGAGGCGGCATCGATATTTTGTGGATTGTCGCCAATTTTTATTTGACCGTGAAGCGCCGTGCCCACTACAAGGGCCAGGAGTAGGAAGATACGATTGATTCGTTTAGGGAGTCGCATAGCGGGAGCATTTAATCTTCTGTTAATATCCAAAAATAAAACTATTGGGACAGAAATCTAACTTTAACCTCCCAAATGCATTTTCTTGCGGTAAAGGGTTCGATTGATCGATGAAAAGTGTTAAAGGGAGAGGCGTTTTTGCCCTCCCTCCGTTTTGGCAAGCCTGTACCCGCAATTTGGCCAAATTAACAAAAGTTTAAAGGTCCCAAATTTTTTTATGACTCCAACTTGGGTTTTCTTTATCCTGGGAATATTCCTAAGAGGGTCGTTCGTTTTGTAGGACGGGCAACGGTAGAGATGCTGAAATTTGTTGTAAATTGACTTCCCTTTAGATCGGTTTCAAACTAGCACCAATGAAAAATCAACTTCTCCTTCTCCTTTCTTTTTTATGCCTCGGCCTTGTATCCGGACAGGACGATGGGCGTCAACTCTTACGGGGAAAAGTACTTTACCGCAACAGCAATGTACCCAATGAGAATGTCATCAATACCACTTCGGACAGGGCCACCATTACCAACGAGAACGGCCAGTTTGCCATTCGCGTCAAAGAAGGCGATGAGCTTGCATTTATGGCGATCAATTACCAATTGCAGATTGTTAAGATTACCCCTGAAATATTGAAAAACAACAGATTGGTGGTAGAGGTAAATGAAAAGGTGACCGAGCTGGACGAGGTCGTGGTGAGTCCGGAAAACCAGAAGAAATTTCTGGAAGTGCAGAATGAGGACTTCAAACAATACGAATACGAAACGGATCGCTCCACAGAAGTAATCAATGTAGCCGAATCACAGACCACTAGGGGTATGCGGGACGGCATCAATTTTGTGAATATCTTTAGGGCCCTGGTGCGCTCCAACAAGGACAAGACCCAAGCACGGGCACCCCTTAAGGTAAGCGAGGTGTTACGGCAGGTATACGACGATGAGTTTTTTGTGGTCGATCTTAGGATCCCACAGGACAAAATAGATAACTTTCTATATTATTGCGATGCCCAGATGCCCGCACAGTCCCTCTTAAAAAGGGATAATGAATTTCAATTGATTGATTTTCTGGTTTCACATAGCAAAAAGTATTTAAAGGAATTGAATGAAGAAAAGTAGCCTTCTAGGGATATACTTTTTTTTAGCCTGTTTTTGTTCACAGGCACAAACACTGTTCAGTACCAACCTACAGGGAAAAGTAGTTAGCGAGACCAAGGATATTGCCGATGTGCATGTCCTGAACACTACCACTAAAAAGGCGACGATTACCAACGCCTATGGGTATTTTTCCATTCCGGTTCGGTTACATGATACGCTGGTGTTTTCGGCCGTGCAGTTTAAGCGTAAGGAGATGGTCATAAGCGCGTCCGTGCTGGAGAGCAAGATTGTTTTTGTTACCCTGGAAGAAGGATTGACGGAATTGGACGAGGTGGTGGTCATGCCTTATAACCTATCGGGAACCCTGGACCAGGATGTAGAAAATTTGGAAACGGAACCCGTGGTCACCGCATCTACCCTAGGGCTTCCCAACGCCTATGTAAAACCACCGACAAAGGCGGAACGTGAGTTGTACGAAGCTGTCTCGGGGGCCGGACTAGTTCCCCTAAACCCCATTCTCAATGCCCTGAGCGGGCGGACGAAAATGTTGAAGAAAAGATTGGCCAGGGACAAAAAGTATGCGCGAACGGGTCGGGTACGTGCCTTTTATGCCGATTCACTCTTTATCGGTGAACTGAAAATTCCGGAAGCCAAAATAGACGACTTCATGTATTTTTGCGAAGTGGATACGGAGTTCAGTGCGCTTGTGGATACTCATGACCGACTTAAAATCTGGAGCTTTTTGCGACAAAAAAGTGTCGCTTACCGAGAAAATAATGGCCTGGAATGAATCGATATTTTTTGGCACAGGGATTGCATACTTTTGAACGATAGATAGGGAAAATGAAAAATTTAAAAAAGGGACTTTTAATTTTAGCACTGCCTTTGGTCGCTTTCACGACTGCTCATAAATTTTATGTCAGTGTTACCAATATTAACTATTCGGACAAGGACGATGCGCTGCAGATAACTACCCGGATCTTCATAGATGATTTTGAACAGGTCTTGGAGGAACGTTACGGCTTTACGGCCCAGTTGGCCACAGATGAGGAATCCACTGCTGCCAATACCTATATCGAAAAATACCTTCGCGCCAAATTTGTACTTCAAATCGATGGGGAGAACCGGAGCTTTGTTTTTTTGGGAAAGAAATACGATAACGATGTAATGGTGTGTTATCTGGAAATTCCCGAAGTGCAATTCGAGAAGGTGAAATCCATTGAAGTACAGAATGAAATTCTGACCGACCTTTTTGATGAACAACAGAATATCGTGCACTTTAAATTAAAGGGGAAGAAAAAAAGTTTCGTACTCGTCCGGGAGAATAATAAAGGAATGTTAAACTTATAACATTTATTAACAGTTCGTTAAAAAAATATTATTTTTCGTCGACTAAAAATATAAGTAAAAAAATGAATAAAATTAAGTATTGTTTTGCCTCCCTATTGTTCCTATTTGCGGCGACCGTTGTAGCACAGGATGGAGAGAAGGAAGAAAAAGAACCTGGCCATTACAACCAGAGCAAGTTTAAGCAGTTGTATGAAGAGTTTTCAACTCCCAATACCTACCGATCTGCCTCCGGCGCCCCCGGCCCCGACTACTACCAGCAACAGGCCGATTACAAAATGGATATTGAATTGGATGATAAAAATTCCAGACTATATGGGGAAGAAACCATCACCTATACAAACAACTCCCCGGACGATTTGGAATTCCTATGGGTGCAGTTAGATCAGAATGTAAGGGCCAAGGATTCCAAATCCCCACTTCGCAACGGGGGCGGTGTGCCCATAGCTTCCCAAGCGGGCGGTTTTGTGCAGACCTATATGACAGAGCCTTTTGATGGCGGATTTAATATTGATTACGTAAGGGATGCCAATGGAAGGCCCCTATCGTACACCGTTAACCAGACCATGATGCGGATCAATATTCCGCAGCCCCTGCGCAGCAAGGAACAAATATCGTTTTCGATAAAATGGAATTACAACATCCCGGATCACACAGTGAATCGGGCACGATCAGGGTTCGAATATTTTCCCAAAGATGGGAACAAGGCCTACGTCATTGCCCAGTTTTTTCCAAGGATGGCCGTTTATAGCGACGTGGAAGGATGGCAGAACCATCAATTCTGGGGTAGTGGCGAGTTTGCCTTGCCCTTTGGTGATTATGAAGTGAACATTACGGTGCCCGCCGACCACATTTTAGATGGAACGGGCGAACTTCAAAATAGAAAGGAAGTATTCTCAAAGGAAATGATGAAGCGTTATGAGCAGGCCAAAAAGTCCTATGACAAGCCTGTGCTTATCGTAACCCAGGAAGAAGCAGAAGCTGCCGAAAAAGGTTTTTCGGAGAAGAAGCAGACATGGCGATTGAAGGCCAAAAATGTGCGGGATTTTGGTTTTGCATCTTCCCGAAAGTTTATTTGGGATATGCAGGCCGTTAAATTGGGAAGCCGAGATGTTATGGCGGTTTCCATGTATCCCAAGGAAGGGAATCCGCTATGGGAAGAGCTTTCCACAAAAGCAGTAGTGGGTACCTTAAAGTCTTATTCGGAACACACCTTTGACTATCCTTATCACAAAGCCATTTCGGTACATGCCAAGAATCAGGGCATGGAATATCCCATGATCTGCTGGAATTACGGTCGGCCCAACGAGGACGGTACCTATTCGGATCGCGTAAAATATGGAATGATCAGTGTGATTATCCATGAGATAGGACATAATTTTTTCCCCATGATCGTGAATTCCGATGAGCGACAATGGGGCTGGATGGATGAAGGCTTGGATACCTTTATGCAATATATCGCGGAACAGGAATTTGGAGAGGCCAATCCTGAGGTGATTGCCCCAAATAACAAATACCCATCCCGGAGGGGAGAACCTTCCAAGATCGTGCCGTATATGAGTGGGGACCAAAGTACCATAGCACCTATTATGTCCAATCCGGAAAATGTGTATAAATTGGGCCCGAACGCCTATGGGAAACCGGCTACCGCTTTGAACATACTTCGGGAAACGGTAATGGGTAAGGAATTGTTCGATCATGCCTTTAAGACCTATGCCAATAGGTGGAAATTTAAGCATCCCACCCCGGAGGATTTCTTCCGTACTATGGAAGACGCTTCGGCGGTTGATCTGGATTGGTATTGGAGAGGCTGGTTCTATACCACGGATTATGTGGATATCGGGGTAAAAGGTGTTAAAAAATACTATGTTTCCAACAAGCCTACCAAACAGATGGAAGAATATATGGCAGCCCGAAACCTCACCGAGGCCGATTTTCCACCCTTGGTATATTTGGCCGAGGAGGACAGTGAGGATTTTGACCCTGAACTCAAGGGCAAATCCCCCTCTGAATCCTCTACCACCCTCAAGGAATATATGATGGACAATATGACGGCCGAGGAAAGGGCCGAAGTTAAGGAACCCAAGTATTTTTACGAGGTAACCTTTGACAAGCCAGGCGGTATACCCATGCCTTTGATCGTGGAATACACCTATGCCGACGGCAGCAAGGAAAATGTGACCTATCCTCCCGAAATATGGAGAAAGAACGATGCCGAAGTAAAGCGCATTATTTCCTCTGAGAAGGAATTGGTAGGTATCCTTGTAGACCCCAAGGCAGAAACAGCGGATATTGATCCGGCCAACAACTCTTGGCCTAAAAAGGATGAAAAGTCGGATTTTGACTCCTTTAAGAACAACATTAAGGGAAAATAAGTCCCAAAGATATACTAAAGCCCTGCTCTTGACAGTTTTCAGGATAGCAGGGCTTTTTTTATTTAGCCATTAAACTTCACTATATTTGTTATATGTATTCATCTGTTTTCTTATTTATCAGTGGCGCTGAAATTTTCTTCATCATGTTCATTGTGGTCATGGTCTTTGGCGCGGATAAGATTCCCGGCATTGCCAAGGGTCTGGGCAAGGGGATGCGCCAACTGAAGGACGCCACGGAAGACATTAAACAGGAAATACAAAAAAGTGCCGAAAAGCAGGGTATCGATACAGATTTTACCAAGGACATCAAGAACGAAATAAACAAAGTAAAGGAGAACGTGGACGAGGTCACTGGAGTCATCAAAAGAAAATAAGATGCTCAAAAAATTGTTGGACTGGGATTCGGATACCCTCATTTATCTGAACAATCTGGGTGTAGAACAATACGATACGTTTTGGTCCTCCGTTACCAATATTTCCACCTGGATTCCCCTTTTTCTCCTATTTGCTTTGCTTCTTTTTGTAAAATACCCGCGCAAAGAAGCTCTTTATAGGGCACTCACCGTCATTTTACTCGCCATTTTTATCACGGTTTTTACCAATTTGGTCAAAGATGGGGTGGGCAGGGTCCGGCCCAATAACGATGAAGAAATCAATATGCTTATCCGGGTGCTCCGGGAGCCTCAAAGTTTCAGTTTTTTTTCCGGCCATGCGGCCAGCTCCTTTTCCATATGCACTTTGGTAGTACTCTTCCTAAGAAAAAAGACCAACTTGGCGTGGGCCTTCTACCTCTGGCCCGTACTTTTTGCCTATAGTCGAATCTATATCGGTGTACATTACCCTGTGGATATCCTGGTGGGCGCCACGGTAGGCGCGCTCACAGGGTATTTGTTTTATCTTTCGTATAACCGGATCAGCGCACCCTACTTAGGGTAAGTCCGTCCCGTATGGGGAGCAATACGGTCGCTACCCGGTCATCTTCCTTGAGCAACCTATTGTAGTCCAACAATGCTTTTGTGGCCTTATCGTCCTTGGTCACGGCTTCCACGACCTTTCCCGACCAAAGCACATTGTCCGATAAAATGAGGCTCCCAGGCCTGGTCTTTTTCAATACGCACTCAAAGTAGTCCACATATTGCGTTTTCTCTGCATCGATGAAAACTAGGTCAAATACGGTTTGCATTTTCGGAATAATATCCAGGGCATTGCCCACATGTTGCACAATCTGGCTCCCATAGCCGCTTTTGTCAAAATAACGTCGCTGTATTTCCAATAGTTCCTCGTTGATATCGATAGTGTGGAGTTGTCCGTCAGCACCAAGGCCTTCGGCCAAACAGAGGGCAGAATAACCTGTGTAGGTACCAATTTCCAGGATGTTTGTCGGGCCACAGATTTTTGACAACATGCTCAACACCCTGCCTTGAAAATGCCCGGTAATCATTCGAGGCTGCAGCACCTTCAGGTGGGTTTCCCTGGTAAGTTCCTGGAGTAGGGGCGGTTCCGTTTCGGAATGATCCAGAATATATTTTTCTATCGCTTTAGGCAAAAAGTGCATGGCTGTTTTCTTTTAGATTTCTATAAATATATAGTACTTTAGAATAGGTATCCAAATAGTATACATCAGGTATGGAAAAAATTGAAGTACGTTTGGCTTTGTTGGAAGACTTGGAGGTCTTGCTGGACTTTGAACAGGGCATCATACAGGCAGAAAGGCCTTTTGATCCCACCTTGCGGGAAGACCCTATACATTATTACGATCTTAAGGAAATGATTTTGTCCGACAGGGCCCATGTGGTGATCGCCGAAAGCGCTGGCCAAATTGTGGGTTCGGGATATGCCGTGGTCAAAAAGGCGCGACCCTATCTGGACCATAGGGAATTTAGTTATCTCGGGTTTATGTACACCGCTCCTGAATTCAGGGGGAAGGGGGTGAACCGCAAAATTATTCAGGTCCTGAAGGATTGGTCCATGCAAAGAGGGCTCCAAGAGATTCGCCTAACCGTTTATGTAGATAACCTTCCCGCGATAAAGGCCTATGAAAAGGTGGGCTTTAAACAGCATATGATCGAGATGCGCCTAGATCGGGAGCAACTTTAATATGGGTGTTATACGTATCCTATTTTGATGTTGTACTTTTGAACAAAACCATACTATGCAATTCGAGAACACGCTGGTCTTTGCCCAACAAATGGACGCCAAGGACCCCCTCCGGAGCTATCGGGACGAATTTCATTTCCCCAAGGTAAAGGGGAAGGAGGTTATCTATTTTACAGGAAATTCCTTGGGGTTGCAGCCCAAGCGCACCCAGAAATTTGTGGATAGCGTGATGACCGACTGGAAAGAGTTGGCCGTGGAAGGACATTTTCAAGGGGAGAAGCCCTGGTGGGACTATCACGAGCGACTGGCAGCTCCGTTGGCCCGTGTGGTGGGCGCCAAAACCAGGGAAGTAACCGTTATGAATACGCTTACCGTAAACCTGCACCTGCTCATGGTATCCTTTTACAGACCTACCCAAAAGCGGTATAAGATTATCTGTGAGGAAAAAGCATTTCCTTCCGATCAATATATGTTGCAGAGCCAGTTGCGTTTTCACGGATTGGACCCTAAGGAGGCGCTTATCGAGATAAAGAAAAGGGAAGGGGAGCATTTTTGGAGAACCGAGGATATCTTGGCCAAAATTGAGGAGGTTGGCGATGCGCTGGCACTGGTCCTTATAGGCGGAGTAAACTATTACAACGGTCAGGTCCTGGCCATGGAGTCCATAACAAAGGCTGGAAAATCGGCCGGGGCCGTGGTGGGGTGGGATTTGGCCCATGCCGCGGGCAATGTGCATCTGGACCTGCATAAATGGGATGTAGACTTTGCCTCCTGGTGCAGTTATAAGTACATGAATAGCGGCCCGGGAAATGCCTCGGGGGTCTTTATAAATGAACGTCATCTAAACAACAAGGACCTTCCCCGCTTCGAAGGCTGGTGGGGCACCAAAAAAGAAACGCGGTTTTTGATGAAGCCCGAGTTTGAGCCCATGGATTCGGCAGATGCCTGGCAAATTAGCAATGTTCCCGTGCTTTCCGTAGCGCCCTACCTAGCTTCCTTGGAGCTTTTTGACGAGGTGGGCATGGAAGCCCTTATAGCGAAAAGAAAGATCCTTACCGCTTATTTGGAGTTTGTCCTGCACGCCATTGATGCTGAGGTCGACAGTTCGTTCGAAATTATTACCCCGGAGGAGCGGGGATGCCAATTGTCTGTTTTTTTGCACGGGGAGGGGAGGGCACTCTTCGATTATCTCATGGAGAACGGGGTGATTACCGATTGGCGAGAACCTAATGTCATTCGCCTGGCACCGGCCCCTTTTTATTGCTCTTTTGAGGATATGTACCGTTTTGGCCAGATATTGAAACAAGGTATTCTCGGCGACTGACCTATGCACTCAAAGCCTTGTGTCGAAGATAGTCGGTTGGAGCAAACTTCTGGTATTTTTTGAACTGCCTTGTAAAATAGGAGGGATCGTTAAAACCACATTGGTACATGACCTGTGAGACGGAGCTTAGGTTCCCGTCAAAGAGTTCCTTGGCCTTTCTTACCCGGAACTCGTTTACAAACTGAATAAAGGACTGGTTGGTCATCTTTTTAAAAAACCGACAAAATGAATTGGTGGTAAGGCCCACCTTTGCTGCTATTTCCGATGTGCTTAAGTGACCCGCAAAATGGGCGTTGACATGCTCAAATATGAACTCGAGCCGGTCTATTTCATCGGTTTTGAATGCCGAAGGTTCACGCTTCTGAAACTGGGAGCTATAGCTTTTTGTCTTTGCCAACTGCTGCAGGATATAAAGAAGGTTAAGCAATTTTTCAGTAGCATCGAGCTGCTCAAATGCCTCAAAACGCGCCGAGAGTTTAGCCTTCACCTCCGGATCAAAAAGCAACACGTTTTTGGAACGGCGGATTAGCCTAACGATGTGTCTAAATTCAGTAAAGTGGCTGAGCTTTTCTTCGATAAATTCATTGCCAAATTGAACCACCACCTCCATATTGTTCCCGTAGACCTTGTTCCCAAAATCGGCATGGGGAATGTTACCCGCCAAAAAAACCAGGACTCCATCGGAATACGGAATCGAGTGGGTATCTATTTGCAAGGTGCCACGCCCATTCTTTATGTAGACCAATTCGTATTCGGGGTGAATGTGCCAATTGGCCGATTCACAGCCATCATCCTGGGTGTACGTTGCTATTTTCAGGGAAGCATGGATGCCTACATCCACATTTTCATAAATCGGTCGCATAAGTCAAAACTATCATAAATTTGTCAAAATCAATCATAAAAAGAACATTTTGTCTTAACAATGGAATATTTAATACTACTTTTTCCCTTTTTATCCCTGTTATTTTGTTGTAGAAATAGGAAGAATCCGTACAAGTATCCCAAAGGAGGTACTGTTGGATGTTCGTACCCTATTTACCTATTGATTGTATATTTAGTTTTATAGCCAACAGTACCTATGAAGTCGCTCGTACTCATCCTTTCCAATCCGCGTTATTTTGGCCCTGCCTGGGTATTTGCATGCCTAAATCTGCTTTTTGGCACATGGGCCATTTACATACCAAGCGTAAAGGAGAAATTGGGTATCGACAAGGCCGATCTTGGAATCGCTATTTTTTTTCTTGCCCTAGGTGTCTTCACTATTTTTCCCATTGCGGCATGGATTATAAACAGGATTGGAGTGGGCAAGGCAACCTTTTACGGGGTAATCCTAAGCGGCCTTACCGCTCTGGCACCCTTATTGGCACCCAACTATTACGTACTTATGGCCTCCCTTTTTGTTTTCGGAGCCACCAATGGTTTTACGGATATCTCCATGAATACGCTAGTGACCGAAATAGAAAAGGAAGACCGACAAAACTTCATGTCGGCCGCCCATGGGTTCTTTAGTTTGGGGGGTGTATTGGCAGGTTTGGGCAGTTTTTTGATCGTAGCGATCGGGAATCCGGCCCTTCATATGGCGTATGCAGTGGCCCTGGTCATTATTGTCAACCTATTTTTTTATAAAAAATACCTACATATTCGTGCGGCGCCGGTGGAAAAGGAGGGTTTTAGTCTTAAGTTGTTCAAGCCCCTGCTGCTTATTGGAATCGTGTCCTTTGTGGTTATGGGAAGTGAAGGAGCTGTGGTAGATTGGAGCGGTCTCTTTTTAAAAGAAGTGAGTATGGCGCCAGAGACCTTGATAGGCGCCGGGTTTTTGGCCTTTTCGGCCACCATGACCTTGGGTAGGTTCTTAGGGGATAGTATCAGTGCCAAGATTGGATCTATAAAAATTGTTGGCTTGGGCAGCCTTATTGCCATCGTCGGCTATGTTCTGGTGCTGAGTACCTTGACCTACCTGGCCATTACCGGTTTTGCCCTGATCGGACTTGGTTTCTCCGTAATCATTCCCGAACTGTTTAGAATTGGCGGCAATGTTAAGGGGGTAGAATCCGCACAAGGGGTCTCCTTTATTGCAGGAACCGGCTATACTGGCTTTCTGCTGGGCCCGGTTATTTTAGGTTTCATAGCAGAGTCCTACTCCCTGGAGCTGAGCTTTATGTCCTTACTTGGTTGCTGCGTGGTAGTATTGGTCGCCACCTTTATCATGTACCGAAAAAGTCGCTAACAACAAATGCAGCTATTTGGTCTGCACCTCAATATTGGACAGATAAAGTTTAAAATTCCCCTCCGCATTTTTATGCATAGCACCTAATTTAAGACCCTTTTGATCAATGTAACCTTCCCAGGTGGTCGTCAGGGAGGCTTCGGCTTGGTTCCCTTTTCTAAAAACCCATTCTTTCAACAGATAATCATCCCCAAAATAAAAATCATAAGCGTCGCCCGGCGTATACCCGCCTTCGCTCCCATAAACAATGGTCAATTTTTGCATCGCTTGCTTACTGATCGGGGCTTGTACCTCCGTTGTGTGCTCATAGCTAATATTGTTCTTGTCCCAGACTAAATTAAAGGGCGCCAGTAGCCAATATCGGTCATTGATAAAACCGCCATTGGTCTTAAGGGCAACACTATCCATGTTCCCCCTATTGTAGCTAAGGGTATCCTGGGCTCCTATGGCCACGATATCATTGCTTTTTGGTTTCCATGTCCAGCTGCGTTCAAAATGGGTCGTATCCCTGTCCACATTAAAGGTGAACCTAATTTCGTTTACATCTTTCCAATTTTCATAACCGTGGGCAAAGGCTACTTTTTCCAAGATGGTCAGTTCCTTTTCAATTGCGGATGCTTCCGATTTTTTCTCCGTTTTACAACTTGATAAGATCAGCACACCAAGGACAAGAAGGGATACAATTTTTTTCATTTTTATGCTTTTCCACAAAGATACTCGCTTTTATAGTTTAATTCTAGAAATCGCCAGGTTTGTGGGGGTAGCATTTCCCAATAATTTGATTAATTTTGAAACCTAACAAGAAAACAAAAAATGAGTTCTAAAAAAGGAAAAGTACAGCAGGCCATTGACGAAAAATTGTTGGAGGAAAGAAAAGTATTTCTATGGGGCATGGTAGATGATGATACCGCCAAGCACGTCATAGACCGTCTGCTTTATCTAGACATGCAAAACAACAAGGAAATACAGTTGTTCATCAACAGTCCGGGAGGTTATGTTACCTCTGGCTTCGCTATGTACGATACGATCAAATCATTAAAAAGTCCGGTCTCCACGATATGTACCGGTCTGGCGGCCTCCATGGGGTCTATATTGCTTTCGGTAGGAAAGAAAGGAAGGCGCTTTATTCAACCCCATGCCCAGGTGATGATCCATCAGCCCAGTGGAGGTGCACGGGGGCAAGCTTCCAATATAGAGATTCAGGCCAAGGAAATCATAAAGACCAAAGAATTAAGCGCCAAACTCCTGTCGGAAAATTGCGGACAGGATTACGAACGCGTAATGCGGGATTTTGATAGGGATTATTGGATGAATGCTGAGGAATCTATAGCCTACGGTATCGTGGACGGTATTTTGGAATAGGGCCTTGGCCCTCATATGGAAAAAGTCCTTCGCAAACTTAATGTGAAGGACTTTTTTGGATATATATGGACGCCTAAGCGGAAAATTCATAATATATACGGGCAGAAAGGTATTCTTGGCCTTCGACGGGCTGTTAAAAAAGATATAAAATGACCGCTATGGTCTCTCCATAGCTCCTTTGTAGGGACGCTTATATCAGGAGTAATCCAATTTTATTAACTTTAGCGTTTATCCAATTCTTGGAATAATAGCACCTATGAAACCAATTTCCAAAAACATTGCCATTGTCGGATCTGGACTGGTGGGGTCACTTCTTGCACTTTATCTTAAAAAATTTGGACACTCCGTCACCGTGTTCGATCGTAGACCGGACGTACGGAAGGTAGAATTTTCGGGTCGATCCATTAATTTGGCCATGAGCAACCGAGGATGGACATCCCTTAGGGAGGTGGGCATAGAGGAAGAAATCAAAGAAATAGCCATCCCCTTGGACAAGCGGGCAATGCACGTAAATGGAAAACCGATGTATTTCCAAAAATATGGCAAGGAAGGCGAAGCCATCTGGTCCATATCGAGGGGGGTCCTGAACAGAAAGATGATCGATCTTGCCGAAGCAGCCGGAGTGGATTTCCATTTTGAGGAAAAAATATGGGACGTAAGCCTTCCCGAAGCCAAGCTTTTTTCCGGGGCTACGGAAAAAGGCGAATGGAAGGAGTACCAGTTTGATATGGTCTTTGGCTGCGATGGCGCCTTTTCAAGGATACGCCATAAGATGCAGCGCCGTAGCCGCTTTGACTATTCCCAGCGTTTTATCAATGTGGGATATAAGGAATTGTCCATTCCGCCCAATGCCGATGGGACCCATAAATTGGATAAGAATTCCTTTCATATATGGCCCAGGGGCGATTTTATGCTTATCGCCATGCCCAATTTGGACGGTAGCTTTACCTGTACCCTGTTCCTGCCCTTCGAAGGGGAGGTCTCCTTTGAAAGCCTTGGCACGGAGGCCGATGCCAAGACCTTTTTTAAGACCTATTTCCCCAATGTGACCAAGGATATCGAAAATTTGACGCGCGACTTTTTTAAAAACCCTACCAGTGCCCTGGTCACAATGAAATGTTATCCGTGGACCTATTGGGACAAGGCGGCCTTGGTGGGCGATTCGGCACATGCCGTGGTGCCCTTTTACGGACAAGGGATGAATGCCGGCTTTGAGGATATCTACGTACTTAACCGCCTGATCAAGGAAAACGGGGATGATTGGGAGAAGACCTTTCAGGAATATCAGAAGGAACGAAAACCCAATGCCGATGCCATTGCCGAACTCAGCTACCGGAATTTTATGGAAATGAGCAGCAAGACGGCGGACCCCAAATTTTTGTTGCAAAAAAAGATTGAAAAACGCTTTGCCGACAAGTACCCGGAAAAATGGATTCCGGTGTATTCCCGTGTAACCTTTTCCAATCGGCCTTATGCCGAAGCTTTGGCCATTGGGGATGCACAGGAGAAGGTTATGCAACAAGTAATGCAGATGCCCAACATAGCCGATAAATGGAACAGTAGGGAGGTAGAGGAGAAAATTTTGGGCTTGCTCCCTTCTTGATTTCGGTTGGCTACTTGCCCGAACGGATACAACCCTTACTTTGCCCGTAAATAAAAACCCCGACCAAAAGATCGAGGTTTCCCTATACTTGAATGAACTTTCCTAACTACAATTTTGAAAAGAGCTCGCCCATTTTCTGTTGTTCCTCTTCTGCCAAGGTGGGATCTACAAGGATACGCCCACTGTGCTCATCGGTAATGATTTTTTTTCTGGAGGCAATTTCTACCTGTACCTGTGGTGGTATGGTAAAGAAGGACCCTCCGGAAGCGCCACGTTCCACGGGAACTACGGCCAAACCGTTCTTGACATTGTTCCGGATGCGTTTGTAGGCCATGACCAGGCGTTCCTCAATTTGCTCCTCATATTTTTCCGACTTGGCCAAAAGCGCTTTTTCCTCTTTCTCCGTTTCCGCCAATATGGCGTCCAATTCACTCTTCTTATGCTTCAAATGGGCCTCACGTTCCGTTAAGCGTTCCTTGGTCTCTGAGACCACTTCCTTCTTCTGGTCGATCTGGGCCTTGAATTCCTTAATATTTTTTTCGGCAAGCTGTATTTCCAATTCCTGGAATTCCACTTCCTTGGTCAGCGAGTTGAACTCCCTGCTGTTACGTACATTCTTTTGCTGTTCCGCGTATTTTTTGATCAATACCTTGGATTCCTCGATCAAGTTCTTTTTGGCACCAATTTCGAAGTTGATGGTTTCCACATCGGTCTTCAACTTGTCCAGTCGCGTCTTAAGCCCAAGCACCTCATCTTCCAGATCTTCTACTTCCAAAGGTAATTCCCCGCGTACGCTGCGTATCTCGTCGACCCTAGAATCAATCAATTGCAAATCGTATAATGCCCTTAATTTTTCTTCTACCGTCGCTTCTGTTTTTTTTGCCATATTTAAAAATACTTGATGGGATTTGTAATGCTCTCCGATAAAGAGATTGCAAAATTAGGAATTTTTTTTGTAAGATGATCAACTAAAAGTTGTTTTGTAAACTGCTCAGTTTCATAGTGTCCGATGTCTGCCAGCACTATTTGGTTTTCCGCTTCGTAAAACTGATGGTACTTAAGGTCTGCGCTAATAAAAAAGTCGGCCTTTGCGGCCTTTGCGGCTGCTATGGCAAAGGCTCCGCTCCCGCCCAGGACAGCCACCCTTTTTACCTTCTTGCCCAACAGTTTGGAATGCCTTATCACCGAAACCTGCATTTTGTCCTTGATCAATTTTAAAAAGGCCTGCTCTCCCATAGGAACATGAAGCTCCCCGATCATGCCCATTCCAATTTGCTGATCGCGATTCTCCAAGGTAAAGAGTTCGTAGGCTACTTCCTCGTAAGGATGGTTTTTTAATAAGGAAGTCAGCACCTGAGCCTCATTTGCTTTCCGATAGGTTACATTAATTTGGGTCTCCTCTTCATAATGTGTCTTGCCTATGGCTCCCTTGGTAGGGTTGGCGTTTTCACCAGCTTGATAACTTCCCGTCCCCTCTGCGGTAAAGCTGCAATGGCTATAGTTGCCAATATTGCCCGCACCGGCAGCAAAAAGTGCTTCTTTCAGTACGGCGGCATCTGCTTTTGGTACATAGGTAGAGAGTTTTTTGATGGTTCCCTTTTTTGGGATAAGGATCTTACGTTTCCCTAAGCCCAACATATCGCAGATTTTTCCGTTTACGCCCTCCATGGCATTGTCCAGTGCCGTGTGCATGCTGTAAATGGCGATATTGTGCTGTATGGCCTTGATGACCACACGTTCCACATAGGTAGCTCCATTCAATTTTTTCAGACCCTGAAAAATAATGGGATGAAAACTGACAATGAGGTTGCATTTTTTGGCAATGGCCTCGTCCACCACATTTTCCAGGGTATCCAAGGTAACCAGTACACCGGACACTTCCGTATCGGCACGGCCCACTAAAAGGCCCACATTATCAAAGTCTTCTGCGTAAGCCAAAGGGGCCAATTCCTCCAGTATGGCGGTTACTTCCTTTACAATCATTTCAAAACTTTATAGGTGACCAAAGATAAAATATTATATTTTCGTTCCGATGCAACTGTTAAGAAAAATAGGATTCCCCATATCTTTGGTTTATGCGGTCGTGGTGCGCTTGCGGAATTATTTCTACGACACCGGCATTTTTACCGGCAAATCCTTTGCTACCCCCACCCTTTGCGTAGGAAATCTGAGCGTGGGCGGCACGGGCAAGACCCCAATGATAGAATATTTGGCGTCCGAATTGCAAGATACGCGTAAAATAGCCGTATTGAGCAGGGGCTATGGTAGAAGGTCCAAAGGGTTTGTGCTGGCAGGGCCTAACAGCACGGTCCTGGAATTGGGTGACGAACCTTTTCAGATTTATTCGAAATTTCCAGGGCTAACGGTGGCGGTGGATGCAGATCGACGGAACGGGATTTCCATTTTGGAAGCAGAGATAGCTCCCGATCTAATTCTTTTGGACGATGCCTATCAGCATCGCAGGGTGAAACCAAGCTTTTCTATTTTGCTCACAGCCTATGACCATTTGTACTGCGATGATTGGTATTTGCCCACGGGGGATCTACGGGATAGCCGGTACACGGCCAAACGCGCAGACCTCATTGTAGTGACCAAATGCCCAGATCACCTGGGTCAAACCGAACAAAATGATATTCGGAAAAAACTACACCCGCTGCCGGATCAGCAGGTATTGTTCAGTACCCTGGCCTATGATGGGGAATTGAAAGGTTTACCAACGCCCAAGCCGCTGATGTGGCTCAAGACCAAAAAACTTACCTTGGTTACGGGTATTGCCAGACCGCAGCCCTTGTTGGAGTTTTTGAAGGGACAGGGCATTTCCTTTGAACATTTGTCCTACCGGGACCATCATTTTTTCACCGAAAAAGAAATACGTTCGTTGAACGGGAGGGAGATGGTACTCACAACTGAAAAGGATTTTGTACGTTTAAAGGGCAAGGTGGACCAACTGTGTTATCTTGGTATCAAACATCAGTTTCTTGGAAAAGGAAAAAAAGCATTATCGGATGCCTTGACAACGCTATGAGGTGGTATTCTTAATCTGTTTGTCCAAAATATTCTCCCCGATTTTTTGATAGAATACCTCAGGTTTAAAGGGTTTGGTGACCACATCGTTACAACCCGCCGCATAAAAATTCTCTAAACTATCGTCCAGGGAAATAGCAGTAAGTGCTATGATCGGAATTTCCTTGTCGAACTCTCTGATCTGCCTCGTTGCCTCATCGCCGCTGATACCTGGCATATGGATGTCCATCAAGATGCCATCGTATTTGTTTTCGTTGGCCAGTTCCACGGCCTTGGTACCATTGCTGGCTATTTCGCAGGTGATGTCTTTCTTGCTCAACATCTTTTTGGTAATCACCTGGTTGATCTTATTGTCCTCTACCACCAAAAGGTGCAATCCTTTAAGATTATAGTCCTTCTGTGTGATTTCGAACGGAATGTCGTCAACAAGACTGTCCTTGCTTTTCAGGTTCAATTCAAAAAAGAAGGAGCTGCCCTTGCCGAACTCACTTTCCAGTTGAATGGTACTATCGAAGAGGCCTAGCAAACTTTTTACAATGGTAAGCCCCAGACCAGTACCGCCGTACTCTCTGTTGATCTGGATAGACCCCTGTTCAAAACTGTCAAAAATGCTCTTCTGCTGCTCTTTTGAAATACCTATCCCGGTATCCTTTACCTCAAAGTAGATCGTAACATCCTCTTCTACCTTCTTCATTAATTTGGCAATTACCGTAACGGTACCGTTCTTGGTAAACTTTAGAGCATTACCGATCAGGTTCATAAAGACCTGTGAGAGTTTTAGGGGATCACTCATAAGGTGTGATGGTATCTCATCATCATATTCCAATACGATTTCGGTCCGGTTCTCCTTGGCGCTTTGCTGAAGGGAACTGATGACATCGTTCAGTACTTTTTTGAGATTGAACTCTATGCTCAGCCGTTCTAGCTTATCGGCGTCTATTTTGTTGATCTGAAGAATATCATTGATAAAATTCAGCAGATAGTCTCCCGAAAATTTCAGGGATTTTAAATGTTCCTTCTGGTTTTCGCTCGGGTTTTCCTCTAGCAGCAAATGCGTAAGTCCGGTAACGGCGTACAATGGCGTCCGGAGTTCATGGCTTACGGTAGAGAGGAAATTGGTTTTGGCCTCCATGGCTTGTACCGCCGCATCCCTTGCGTTCTGCAGTTCCTTGTTCTTGGTCTGCAACAGATCATTGGTCTTTAGTTTGATCTGGTTGTTTCTGTAAAGCGATACTGCCAAGAGGGAAATAATGGTCAAAAAGGCCGAGGTAAGGATTGCTGTAATTTCAGAACGGTTGGCAGATTCGTTCAGCTCCTCAATTTTTTCATCTTGGCGCCTAATCTCATCGTTCATAAAATCGAACTGGATTTTATCGGCCGTCTTGGCCTCTGTCTTTACCTTTTCAATAGTGAAAAGGGAATCCTTTATCTGGAGAATATTTCTATTGTGTACCAGTGACAGATCGTATTTTTGTACTTTTTCATAGGCCCTGCCCAATAACACATTGGCCTCAAATACTTCCTTGGAGAAGCCATTTTCCTGCGCGAGGGCAAGCGCTCCGGAAGCACTTTTTATGGTTTCCTCCCAGTTTTCGGTTTTCTCGTTCAATCTGGCCAGTCCCATATAGGCCTTGGTGGCCAGGTATTCTTTTTCATAGACATCGTTGTTCACGACCAGGGAATTGAAATTTTTGGAGGCGCTGTCGTATTTTTCAATATTCATGTAGATATTGGCCTCGGCCAGGAGAATGTTGTTGAGCAGGTTCCGGTCGTTGTTCAGTTGTTTGGCATCGTTCAGCATATAGATGGCCTGGAAATTTTGGTCCTGCAGATAGAGCACGATCGCCTCTATGTATTTATGCACGGCATTGCCATAAGGGTAAGCGATATCATTGAGCAGTACTTTGGCCCTGTCCCAATAGAAGAGCGTGTTGTCCGTTTTATCGAGTTCCAGATATAGCAGGGCAAATCTGTGGTAACTATCTACCAGTGCTTTTTCGTCCTCATTTTTTTCAGCGAGCTCTGCAGCCTGGTTCAAGACTTCCAGTGCACGGTCTATCTTGTTTTGGTTCTTAAGGACCAAGGCTTGGTCAAAATAAGACTGCACGCTGCGGTCAGGAGAAGGGGTCTCCTGGGCGTATGCACTTTGAAAGGCACAAAAGGCCAAAATTAAAAGCGCGTTTGCAAGCCGTATATGTGACAATACGAATCTCAAAAGTATCTGTTCTTTATCAATAAGTTGATAAGGTCTATAATTCTACTGCTATATCCTGTCTCATTGTCATACCATCCAATGATCTTCACCATTTTTCCTACAACGGAAGTCATCTGAGAATCAAACGTACAAGAGTAACAACTATTGTTTATATCTATGGAAACTATAGGATCTTTCGTATAGAAAAGTATGTTTTTTAGCTCATTTCGCGAAATTTCATTAAATGTATCATTAATTTCTTGAATGGAGGTCTCCTTTTTAACATTTAGGGTAATATCGGTCAGCGACCCATTGGGAACGGGTACACGTATGCCACAACCACCGATGACCTGTGCCAGATCTGGAAAAATTTTGGTCAGCGCCTTAGCGGCGCCTGTAGTGGTGGGTACTATACTCTGAGAGGCGGCCCTGGCCCTTCTCAAGTCCTTATGGGGTTGATCGTGCAGGCTTTGATCGGTGGTATAGGAATGTACCGTTGTGATATAGGCCTGTTCAATACCACAAAGTTCCTGCATCACTTTGATCATGGGAGCGGCGTTGTTCGTGGTACAGGAGGCATTGGAGATAATGGCATCCCCTTTTTCCAAAATGTGTTCATTAACGCCGTAAACAACCATTTTTATATCATCTTCGGCCGGGGGTACCGTTAAAATTACCTTTTTAGCCCCGTTGGAAAGGTGGGGCTCCAGTAGCTCGCGGGTCTTAAACTTGCCCGATGCCTCAATGACCAGGTCTACCTGATGGGCCGCCCAATCAATTTCCGCGGGGGAGCATCCATTGAGCATGGCCACTTCAGAGCCGTTTACCTGGATATGTTGTTCCGAATGTGAGATCTCCCCGTCAAAAATACCGTGCATGCTGTCGTATTTCAATAAATGCGACAGGGTAAGCGCATCGGCCAAATCATTTATTGCCACCACCTTTAAATGTGGATGCTTTTGTGCCAATCTAAAAAAGGTCCTGCCTATTCTGCCAAAACCATTGATTCCAATTCTAATTTCCTTCATACAGAAAAAAAATCCCGCCTAGGCGGGAGTTCATACTACAATGCGTCCGCTAATTTATATGTTTGTGGGCTTTGTAGGAAGAACGTACCAGTGCGCCGCTTTCCACATGTCTAAAGCCCATTTTTAATCCTATTTCCTCATATTTCTTAAACTGTTCGGGGAGAATAAACTCCTTTACGGGCAGGTGCTTTTTGGAAGGTTGCAGGTATTGCCCTATCGTAACCACATCTACGTGGGCGTCCCTAAGATCTTCCAGCGTTTGGATTACCTCTCCTTCCTGCTCGCCCAGGCCAAGCATAATGCCAGATTTTGTACGGTTTACCCCATTTTTTCTCAGATAGCTCAGCACTTCCAGGCTGCGGTCGTACTTTGCCTGTATCCGCACTTCCCTGGTGAGTCGTTTTACGGTTTCCATGTTATGCGATACCACTTCTGGTGCTACGGTAATAATTCGGTCCAAATGGGTATGGATGCCTTGAAAATCAGGAATCAATGTTTCCAGGGTGGTCTGGGGGTTCATACGTCTAATGGCCTTTACGGTTTCTGCCCAAATTATGGAACCCATGTCCTTTAGGTCATCCCGATCCACGGACGTGACCACCGCATGTTTGATCCCCATTATTTTTATGGAACGCGCCACCTTTTCGGGTTCTTCCCAATCCACTTCTTCCGGGCGTCCGGTTTTTACACCGCAAAAACCACAGGAACGGGTACAAATATTTCCTAGGATCATAAAAGTGGCCGTACCCTCACCCCAGCATTCCCCCATATTCGGACAGCTCCCCGAAGTACATATGGTGTGCAAATCGTATTTGTCTACCAACCCTCGAAGTTGGGTATATTTTTTACCGGTAGGCAGTTTTACCCGTAACCATTTGGGTTTTCCTTTGGGCGGGACGACACTTTCCAGGGTTTCTGTGCTCATGCGTTATTTTTATACAAATATACGAACTAAATGGGGGATTTATGGCAATGCACAATGTAGCGACCTGGCTAATTTTGGGCGGGCAACGAAAACAAAATGCCTTGGCCCGATTCCCCCCGGATGTTCCAAAAACAATTCGATGTCGAGGGCCACTGGATGTCAGGCCTTGCTTTTTATGACTTCGGCCAGGAGCTTTTTCGCCCTTAGGAGCTTCACTTTTACATTGTTCACGGGCTCATTCAGTTGTAACGCAATGTCTGCATAGCTCAGTTCATTAAAATACCGGAGATTAATGACTTTTTGATAGTGGGGCTTTAACTCCTTTATGTGCTGCAAGAGCGTTGCCAAATTCTGTTCGGTAATCAATTGGTCCTCGGCAGAAGGGGTATCGTCCAAAACTTTTTTAATGGCATCATGGTTGCCACTTTCCGTACTTTCAAGGACATTTCTCCTTCTTTTCCGGATAAGATCCACATGTAAATTTTTGGAAATGGTGATCAACCAGGTCTTGAATTCGTAGGAGGCATCATAGGAATCGATCTTGTCAAAGGCCCTGGAAAATGTCTGAATGGTAATGTCTTCGGCGTCGTTCTCGTTTTTGGTCCGTATGAGCTGAAATCCGTAGACATCGTTCCAAAAGGTATCCAAAAGGGTGCTAAATGCAATTTGATTGCCCTTTTTGGCCTTTTCGATCGTATTTTTAAGCGTTTCTTCGGTTTTGCCCAAGTGAGGTGTAGTTTATGCGGAAGCGGCAATGTGCTTTTGGCCTATTGAATTTCCCCGACGGTTTCTCTTTTGCAATCCTGCTCATCGGGAAGTTTTCCGCAATAGCCGCAGGCTTCCCCCTCCTTGTTCAGAAAAGGATTCTGACTGGCGCAGGTGCCTGAAAATTTACCGTCTTTTTTGGCCCAGAGTTTTATGGCGATACCGGAAAAGGCAAGTGCAAGAAGGCCAATGGTCAGCAGAACTAATTTCATAGTACAAGGTTTGCGCAAAGATACGAAAATATCGTCCTTGTATCAGGGTATTTAGGGTTCCTTTAAGAAACGGGGACTCAATATGCGATATTGGCCACAATATTCGCCACAGTGGGGGTTTCGTTACCCCCTTTGGGCTCTATGGTAATATAACTTATGGCATTTTCCGCATAAGGTAGTGCCAACAGTTTTTCCGTATTGTCCGCCTCGGTAATGATACCAAGATTTACCATTTCCCCATTGACCTCTGCCCACATCTGGTAGCATTGGTCCTCGGGAAGATTGGGTAACTTACTGACATTGATGTAAGAAAGCTTTTTAACAGGGTTGATATAAGCCACGGCCTTTAAGTCACGTGCTTTTTTGTTGCCCATTACCGTATACTTCTTGGTCTGTGGATTGTTCAGTACAATGAACTGGTTCCTCACATCTTCCAAGCGCTCTCTCATATCCTGCTCCAAATCCTTGATCTTATTGGAAACAATCGTGTTTTCCTCCACTAGGTTTTGGTTTTGGTTCCAGAAGAAATAGGACGCTCCAGCGAAAATAAAGGCAACAAAACTAGCGGCAATCGCGTAACGCAAGAATCTTCTCCTGCCGCTGTTTTCCGCTTTTATGCGTTTCAAAATTCTATCCTTTAGGCCTTCTGGCGCCTTAATGGCGTGCATTTTGGCGAAGGTCTCCAGGTTTTCCTGCAGTTCGTCATAGGTGTCCCGTACCTCGGGATACATGGCAATATAGCGTTCTACCTGCAAAGTCTCTTCGCTCGAGGTGGTCCCCAACAAATACTTTTCAAGTAGATCCGTATCTAAAAATATGCGTATTTTTTCTTTCATGATAACAATGGTATTAAAAGCATCAACAGCATCGAGGTGCCGTAAATTTTCCTTAATTCCCTTAGACCGATCTTCAACCTGGATTTGATGGTCCCCAAGGGAATATCCAGTTCTTCACTGGCTTCCTGTTGTGTCATACCCTGAAAAAAAAGGGCTTCGAGCACAATTTGATACTTGGATTCGATCTTGTCCAGATTTTCCCGAACGTCCATAAACTCGGGCCTAATACTGTCAACGCCTAAATTATATACGTCTGAAACGTCCATTTGGATTTCCCGATCCGTTTTCGTGTTGGTACTTCTAAGTTTATCTATAGCGGTATTTCTGGTGATCCTGAAAAGCCAAGTGAACAACTTGGCCTTGGTGGAGTCATAGGAGTCCGATTTTTTCCAGATCTTAACGAAACTTTCCTGCAATACGTCCTGCGCCAGTTCCTCGTCGCGAAGTACCTTGTGTGCCACCCCATAAAGGGTGTCCCCATAGTGCTCGTAGAGCAGTGAAATGGCCTTTTCGTTCCTTTCCTCAAGGAGTTCAACAATATGTTTTTCAAGTAGTGTGCTCATAAGCCGATTTGCGGGCCAAAAAAATATGTCAAGCTAGCATCCAAATGCTTCACTTAAACCGTATATAGAATAACGCTAAAATATAAAATTGATTGTTATTAAGCGTTATCTCAATATTTAATTAGATAAATGTACAACTGGTTATTGTACATTTAGTTTTTGGTTAGTTTGGTTTGGTATAGCCCCTGTAGAATCTTTCTTCAGGGGTTATTTTATGATGTTGACCTCTGGCAAGATACGAATGTTGAACTTGTCCAAAACGCTTTTCTGAATTTTATCGGCCAAATCCATGATTTCCTTACCACTGGCGCTCCCATAATTGACCAAAACCAGCGCTTGGCGCTTGTGCACACCGGCATCGCCATAGCGTTTTCCCTTAAAGCCGCATTGTTCGATCAACCATCCAGCTGGAACTTTATAGGTGTCTTCGGAAACTTTATAATAGGGAGCATCCGCATAGCGTTGGTGAAAACGGTCGAACTCAGATTTGTCGAGTACCGGATTTTTAAAAAAACTGCCACTGTTCCCCAATTCCTTGGGGTCGGGAAGTTTGCTTTTTCGAATGCTTATAACCGCCTGGGAAACTTCATTTATGGTTGGATGTGTTATTCCCTTTTTTTGGAGTTCGGCCTCTATGGCACCGTAGGTGGTGTTGAGCTTATGGTTTCTTTTGGTCAATTTAAGGCATAGTGAGGTAATAATGTACTTCCCCTTGCCCTCATTTTTAAAAAAGGAATCACGGTATCCAAACCGACAGGCTTCCTTGGAAAATTGCTTTAGTTCCTGGTTCGCAATTTCCATGGCCGTACAACTTTCAAAGCTGTCCTTTAGTTCCACGCCATATGCACCGATATTCTGAATAGGGGCGGTACCTGCGCTTCCCGGAATGAGCGATAAATTTTCAAGTCCCCCGTAACCTCTTTCAAGCGTCCACAACACCATTTGATGCCAATTTTCCCCAGCCATGACTTTAAGGATAACGTGGTCTTCATCTTCCTCGACAATCTCAATTCCCTTGATGTTGATATGCAATACCAGTGCTTTTATATCATTGACTATAAGCATATTGCTTCCACCGCTTATGATGAACTTTTCAGGGTGATCGCGCAACTGAAGGGCTTCACGCAGCGCTTCCTCGTTATTAATTTCCAGAAAATAATCGGCCTTGGCCGAAATACCGAAGCTGTTGTATTCTTTAAGGGATATGTGCTGCAGGATTTCCATTAATGACCATAGCGTTTTAGGGCTGCCCCAAGAACTTCCACGGCTCGTTTTAGGTTTTTCTTATCCAGGACGTAAGCAATCCTGATTTGATTTTTCCCTAAGCCTTCCGTGGCATAGAACCCGGCGGCGGGGGCCACCATGACCGTGTCACCATCAAGATTGAAATCTTCTAAAAGCCATTGGGCAAAATCATCCGCATCCTCAACCGGAAGTTCCGCAATGCAGTAAAAAGCGCCCTGCGGCCTGGCAATGGTAATGCCCTCAATTTTTTGTAGTTCCGCAATCAGAATATTTCTTCGTTCCACATATTCTTCAATAACCGAATCAAAATAGCTCTGTGGGGTTTCCAAAGCCGCTTCACTGGCTATCTGGGCATAGGTGGGGGGCGACAAACGCGCTTGGGCAAACTTTAAGGCCGTTTTAATAAGATCCCTGTTCTTTGAGACCAAAAACCCGATACGCGCACCGCACATGCTATACCTTTTGGAAACCGAATCCACGATCATGGCATGCTGTTCCAAGCCGGGCTCCTGTAAAATGGAGTAGTGTTTTTTCCCATCATAGGTAAATTCCCGGTAAACCTCATCGGCAACCAGAAATAAGTCGTGCTTTTTTACGATGCGGGCCAACTTCTGTATTTCTTCCCTGCTGTACAGGTAACCTGTAGGATTCCCGGGATTACAGATCAATATAGCCCTGGTCCGTGGACTGATCAATTTTTCGAAGGCCTCTATAGGGGGCAAGGCAAAATTATTGGCAATGCTGGATACCACGGGAACTACTTTTACACCGGCCGCCGTGGCAAAACCATTGTAATTGGCGTAAAAGGGTTCGGGGATAATGATCTCATCATCGGTATCTGCGATGCTGCCCATGGCAAAAGCCAGTGCTTCGGACCCCCCTGTGGTCACTATAATGTCCTCGGCGATTACATCAATGTCGTTTTTGGCATAGTAACCGGCTATTTTTTTGCGATATGCCTCGGAACCTTCGGTCCTGCTGTAGGCCACAATATCCAGCGTATTGTTCTTTACCGCGTCCAAGGCCACTTGTGGGGTCTTAATGTCGGGCTGGCCGATGTTGAGGTGAATTACGTTAATACCGTCCTTTTTTGCCTGTTCGGCATAGGGAACCAGTTTTCTAATAGGTGATTCGGGCATTAATTGCCCCTTCCTTGATATGGATGGCATGGCATCTTTAATTTTCAGCAAAAATGGGAAATCATAGCGGACAAAACAATAGCCACGAGCTTTTAATTCTCTCTTTATAATTTGTTAAACTATACTAAATTAACCAATAATATGTTTATATTTAAGAGAGATAATCTGTTAAAAACAAGCGAATTGCGCAAACTACTACCCTATATTGCCCTATTTGTACTGTGCTTCCCCTTTATGGGCAGCGCTCAGACATTTACTTTGCCCAAGGGACAGGAGTTCGAGAAAGTACGCTTTAAACTCATCAATAACCTCATTATTATTCCCTTGGAAGTGAACGGGGCAAAACTTTCCTTTATTTTGGATTCAGGGGTGAGTAAGCCCATTCTTTTTAACCTATCGGATCAAGATTCGATCCAGATCAACAAAGTTTCGGAGATTACCATCAAGGGATTGGGCGACGGTGATCCCATTAAAGCGCTCAGCTCAAAGGAAAACATTTTCAAACTGGGCGACATTAGGAACTTTGATCAATTGTTATATGTAGTATTGGACAAAGACCTTAATTTTTCGCCTTCCCTGGGCATGCCGATCCATGGCATCATCGGGTATGATCTTTTCCGTGATTTCGTGGTGGACATTAACTATAACTCCAAGGTCATCAAATTCTATAATCCCGAGACCTATTCCTATAAGAAAAATAGGCGGAGCGAGACCTTTCCTTTGACCATTAGTCGCAACAAAGCGTATATAGACGGACAGGTGTTGATGCCGGATAACAGCGATGTGCCCGTCAAACTACTGGTCGATACGGGAAGTAGCGATGCCATCTGGCTGTTCGAAAATCAGGAAAAAGGCCTGGATATCCCAGAAAAAAACTATGAGGATTTTCTCGGCAGGGGTTTAAACGGGGATATTTTCGGAAGACGTACCATGGTGAACAGCATCAAAATTGGGACCTATGCCCTACGTGATGCCAAAGCGGCCTTTCCGGATATGCAATCCTTTAATTCGATTAAAAACCTGGGTAACCGAAATGGTAGTGTGGGAGGCGAGGTCCTCAAACGGTTCAACATTATTTTTGATTATCCAAACGGCAGGGTCACTTTGCGTAAGAACCTGAACTTCAATGAACCCTTTCATTACAACCTTAGTGGTATAGAACTGCAGCACAACGGGGTACGTTATATTTCGGAGCGGCTTTCCAATAACAATGGGGTCTCCTTTAGACGTGAGGGCCCTTCCTTGGGAAATGTCTCTATATTGTTAGAGAATCGAACCCGACTTAGCCTAGTGCCCGAAATCGTGGTTTCAGGGATTAGGGCAGGTAGTCCAGCGGCACTTGCTGGCCTCCAGGAAGGTGATATTATCCTAGCGGTCAACGGAAGGCGGATCTACCACTATAAGCTACAGGAAATCATAAAAATGTTGAACGATAAGGAGGGGAAACGCATACGGCTGCTTATAGAACGTTACAACAGGGATATGCTTTTTACTTTTGTCCTAAAAAAACTTTTTTAATAAAAAACCCCGACGGTGCTACCATCAGGGCTATATGATAATGGGAAATCCTTAGGGTTTCCTTTATTTTGTTCCTTCCGCTTTTACTTCCCCTTTGATCTTTAATACCTTGGTAGGGGTATCCGCATTGGAAATGACGGTAATCGCCTTTCTGATCGGTCCTACACGCTTGGTGTCGTACTTCACTTGAATCTCACCTGTTTCGCCCGGCATAATAGGGCCTTCAGGTTTCTTTGGAATCGTGCAGCCACAACTGGAGCTTACTTTGCTGATGATCAACGGGACACTACCCGTGTTGGTAAATTCAAAGATACGTACCCCGTCACTGCCTTTTGCAATTTCACCGTAATCAACCGTTTCCGATTTGAATTCGATCTTCGCCTGTTTGTCCTGGGCCGTAAGGCTAAATCCAAGTAGGCCAACAAACACTATTAATACTGCTTTTTTCATCATTTCTAGTTTTGGGTGAATTTCAAATGTAAATGTTTTTAATGAACCTCCAAAATTCTTTTGTTATCTGATAACGTTACTTATTTTTGTTTCGTATTTATTTATAGGGCAAAAACCTATTGGATTACCATAATTTAACATTGGATATCCATCAACATTAGGTATGGCCAGCGTACTATCGACAAAAACTGTTCCAAAAACATGGATATCCCTTCAAAATATGAGCCTCAAAAGGTGGAAAACCACTGGTATGACTACTGGTTACAGCATAATTATTTCCATTCCAAACCCGATGACAGAGAGCCATATACCGTTGTTATTCCCCCTCCGAACGTAACCGGCGTGTTACATATGGGCCATATGTTGAACAACACCATACAGGATGTACTTATCCGTAGGGCCCGCCTCATGGGGAAGAACGCCTGTTGGGTGCCGGGAATGGACCATGCCTCCATTGCCACCGAGGCCAAGGTGGTAGCCAAATTAAAGGAAGAGGGTATCGCGAAGAGCGACCTTTCACGAGAGGAGTTTTTGAAACAGGCTTGGGACTGGAAACACAAGTATGGCGGGGTTATCTTGGAGCAATTGAAAAAGTTGGGCTGTTCCTGTGATTGGGAGCGTACCGCCTTTACCATGGATGACGATATGTCAGCATCCGTGATCAAGGTCTTTGTAGATCTCTTTCAAAAAGGGTTGATTTACCGAGGGTATCGCATGGTGCACTGGGATCCCCAGGCCAAGACCACGCTCTCGGATGAGGAGGTCATTTACGAAGAAAAACAAGGGTTGTTGTATTATTTGTCCTATCCCATAGCAGAAAGCAAGGAAACCGTGACGATTGCCACCACAAGGCCCGAGACCATTTTAGGCGATACCGCCATATGCATTAACCCCAAAGATGAACGCTATGCCCATCTAAAGGGCAAAAAGGCCGTAGTGCCCATTGCCGGGCGGATTATTCCGATTATTGAGGATCACTATGTGGATATCGAATTTGGTACAGGTTGTTTAAAGGTAACTCCGGCACATGATACCAATGACAAAACACTAGGGGAAAAACACAACTTGGAAATCATCGATATCTTTAACGATGATGCTTCCCTAAACAGTTATGGGCTGCATTATGAGGGGAAAGATCGCTTTGAGGTGCGCAAGGAAATTGCCAAGGAACTTGAAGCTGGCGGTTTTTTGGTAAAAACGGAACCTTATATCAATAAGGTGGGCACTTCCGAACGCACCAAGGCGGTAATAGAGCCCCGCCTATCGGATCAGTGGTTCCTAAAAATGGAGCAGCTGGCCCAACCGGCCCTTAAAGCCGTGTTGGAGACCCAAGAGGTAAGGCTATTTCCCAAAAAATTCGAAAATACCTACCGGCATTGGATGGAAAACATCCGAGACTGGAATATTTCCAGACAGCTGTGGTGGGGGCAGCAGATTCCCGCCTATTACTACGGGGACGGGCAAAACGACTTCGTGGTCGCAGAAACTCCAGAAAAGGCTTTGGCATTGGCCAATGAAGCGCTAGATGGTAGGGGAACAAAAGACCGGCCATTGACCTTGGATGACCTTAAACAGGACGAAGATGTGCTGGACACCTGGTTTTCTTCCTGGTTATGGCCTATCAGCGTTTTTAACGGTATTTTGGAGCCCGATAATGACGAAGTGAAATATTACTATCCTACCAATGACCTGGTCACCGGACCGGATATTATTTTTTTCTGGGTGGCCCGGATGATTATATCCGGATACGAATATCGAGGGGAACGCCCTTTTGAAAATGTGTACTTCACCGGGTTGGTGCGTGACAAACAAAGGCGTAAGATGTCCAAACAGTTGGGCAATTCGCCAGATGCCCTGGAACTTATCAGGAGTTACGGTGCAGACGGGGTACGTGTAGGCCTATTATTGAGTTCTGCGGCCGGAAACGACCTCATGTTCGATGAAGACCTCTGCCAACAGGGGAAAAATTTTGCCAATAAGATATGGAACGGCTTTCGCCTGCTAAAGGGATGGGAAGTGGCCGACATACCACAACCAGAGGCCTCCAAATTGGGTATTGCCTGGTATGGGGCCAAGTTCCAGCAGGCTCTGGGTGAAATTGAGAACCATTTTGCCAAATACCGCATTTCGGACGCGTTGATGACCATTTACAAGCTGGTATGGGACGATTATAGCTCCTGGTTATTGGAAATTATAAAACCCGTCTATCAACAGCCGATCGACCGGACTTCCTATGAAGCGGTCATTGCGCTGTTTGAACAGAACCTAAAGCTGTTGCACCCCTTTATGCCCTTCCTAACAGAGGAAGTGTGGCAGCATATTACAGAGCGTACCCCCGAGGAGGCCTTGATCATCGCCCAATGGCCCAAACGGGAAGCGGTGGATGAAAAGCTGATCAAGGGATTTGAGCATGCTTCAGAAGTGGTTTCCGGGATTAGGACCATCCGAAAGGAAAAGAACCTGCCTATAAAAGAAGCCCTGGAGCTTTCCGTGCTGAATGCGGAAAAAATCGGCATGGATTGGGACACGGTCATTGCAAAACTGACCCATCTATCCAACATTTCTTATGTAGAGGCGGCTGCTGAAGGCGCGCTGTCTTTCCGCGTAAAGAGCAACGAATATTTTATCCCGATAAGCGGGGTGGTGAACGTGGAGGCGGAAATAAAAAAGATAAACGAGGAACTGTCCTATACCAAAGGTTTTTTGCAATCGGTCCAAAAAAAGCTCTCCAACGAACGTTTTGTGAACAACGCGCCCCAACAGGTGGTGGCACTTGAGAAGAAGAAGGCGGCCGATGCTGAGGCCAAGATCGCTACCTTGGAAAAAAGTCTGGCAAATTTGGAATAAACTGTAGGATTGCCGCGGGAAACCCCAGCGGCGCATGATGCCGCCTATAGATTATATCTGCATGTAACAAAGCCCAGGACAAATCGTCCTAACAATACGAAATACCAACCCATGAAAGCAATGGTATGGACCAAATATGGTCCTCCCGAACTGATGCAACTCCAAGAAGTGGAGCAACCGGTACCCAAAGATAACGAAGTACTGGTCAAAGTGCATGCGGCCACAGTGACGGCGGGCGACTGTGAATTGCGCAGATTTGACATTGCCACTTGGATTTGGTTGCCCGTTCGTCTGTATATGGGTATCCTAAAACCTCGGATCCATATCCTAGGACAGGAAGTGGCTGGGGAAGTGGAAGCAGTAGGTGCAAAGGTCAAGGGGTTAAAACCCGGAGATGCTATTTTTGCGGAATGTGGTATGGGTTTTGGGGCCTACGCCCAATATCTCTGCCTGTCCAACGAGCGCGTCATTTGCCACAAACCGGAACATGCAAGTTATGAAGAAGCGGCCACTATCCCCACTGGCGGCATCAACGCCCTGCACTTTTTGCGAAAGGGAAACGTAACGGCCGGAGAGCACCTTTTGATAAATGGGGCAGGGGGGAGTATTGGCACCTATTTGTTGCAATTGGCGAAAATGGCCGGGGCCGAAGTGAGTTGTGTGGACCGGGGCAATAAATTGGACATGCTTTTGGAACTTGGTGCCGACCATGTTATTGATTACACCAAACAAGATTTTACAAAAAATGCCCAAACCTATGATGTCATCATCGATATTGTAGGTGGCGCTCCCTATAAGCGAACCGTAAATTCCTTACGTATGAAGGGCCGATATGTTCTGGGCAATCCCAGACTTCCCGCTATGCTTCGGGGCCTATGGACCTCATGGACCACGAATAAGAAGGTAATATCGGCCTTGGCGAGCTATAAACTTGCCGATTTTCTTTATCTAAAGGAACTGATGGAGGCCGGGAAGCTGAAAGCGGTCATTGATAAACGCTATCCCCTGGAACAATTGGTGGAAGCCCATCGGTATGTGGAGCAGGGCCATAAAAAGGGCCATGTGATTATTACACCCCCGCAAGATTGACCGTGGGGGGTAATTTCTGATTTAAATATGGGTTAGGGAAGGGCTTTTTGCCCTAGATGTCCTGGAAGTTTTGCACGGACCCCTCGGAGGGGTTCATTTCTAACTGTTAAATAGATGAAATTGCGTGGGTTTTATCTCGCGAAGTGCTAATTTGGACCGTTTTTTGGACCGTTCAATAGCATCCTAAAGCTTATGGAAATAGAGAATCATACCTATATCAAACGCTGCTTTCCCCTCTTGGAAAAACAACTATACGAAGAAATCCTCGAAGTTGGGGTTTATAAGGAATTTGCGGCCAGTACATATGTGGTTAAGCAAGGTGCGTATTTGGATTTTTTACCTGTGGTCCTCAGTGGAGTCATTAAAATGTACGCAGAGGAGGACGGAGTACAGTTTTTGCTTTACTACATTAATTCTGGAGAGACCTGTATCCTGAGTTTCAATCATCTGTTTGATCAAAAACCGGTCCAGTTCTCCGCCATTACGGAGGAGCCTACCATAGTGCTTTGTCTGCCCGTATCCAAGGTAAAGGAATGGTTTATCAAATATCCTTCCTTTGGTAGAATCATACTAAAGGATTTTCAACGGAATTTTGAAGATCTTTTACGCACTACCAAGGATATTGTGTGCTTTGGTATAGAAGACCGACTTATCAAATACCTGGAGGACCTATCGGAACGTTCCGGCTCCATGGACATTCACCTTTCCCATCAGAAAATCGCTTCCGACCTGGGTACCTCAAGGGAGGTCATTTCCAGGATCACCAAAAAATTACAGAAAGAAAATTTATTGATTCAGCACAAAAGGCACATAGAACTGATCAGAAATTAAAGTATCACGAAAACCTCACGGATTTTAGTATAGATTTAACAATTTTCGGTGATTTTAATCACCGTTTTTCATTTTAGGTTACTTGTAGTTTTGGCAAAAATTATTCTAATCTAAAAAAAGTGTTATGAAAAAGAATCTATTTAAAATCTTACTATTGGCCGCTCTGGTTGCATCCTGTTCGGACGATGACGACTTGGTAGCAGAGCCACCAGGGGGAGAGGAACCTGTTGAAGGGCAGGCTTCCGTAGTGCTTAATGAGGTGGAATACCTCGGAGATCGTGTGGAGATCTTTAACAACGGCGATGTTGCCGTAGACCTGGAGGGATATTTCCTCTGTTTAGGCCCAGGGACCTACAGGCAGATAGGAGCCTTGAACGTAGAGGGCAATTTGCAGTTGGAACCTGGTGCATTTTTGGTAGTTTCCTACGAAATGCCCAATGCCGAAGGCGGTTTGGGACTGTATGTGGACAATTCCGCATTTGACGACCCTGCAACCCTAGCCGATTTTGTGCAGTGGGGTGCTGCCGGAAGCCCGCGGGAAAGCGTGGCCGTAAGTGCCGGTATCTGGGCACAAGGAGAATTTGTGCCCGTTATGGGCAGCGCAGACAACAGTCTGGTGTTCGATGGGGAAGGTACTGGAGCTGCCAACTGGGGCGAAACTACAAGCCTTACCTTTGGTGCCGAAAACGTGCTGACCGTGCCCGCGGAAATGCGGTCCCTTGTAATTAACGAGGTGCAGTACGGATCTCGGGACCTTGTGGAAATCTACAATAACGGCAACGTAAGTGCCGATCTAAGTTCTTATTGGCTCTGTTTGGGTCCAGGCACCTATGTGCAAATAGGCAATTTAACGCCAGAAAGTGGCAATATTGAACTGGCTGCAGGTGAATTTTTGGTACTTCCTTATACCATGCCCGACGATCAAGGAGGTTTAGGACTGTACTCGGAGAACCAATTTGGTAACGCCGATGCCATTGTAGATTTTGTGCAGTGGGGTGCTGGGGGAAGCCCTCGTGAAGATGTTGCCGTAGCCGCAGGAATTTGGACAGCAGGGGAATTTGTGCCTACCGTGGCTTTGGACAGCTATAGTATTGAATATGATGGGGACGGGGATGCTGCCTCCGATTGGGCGGAAGAAGTGAATCCTTCCCTGGGTCTTGCCAACGACACAGCCGTGCAATCCACTACATTCAATGTCACCATTAGCAATGTAATCAATTACCTCAATGTACATACGTTTACGACACCTGTAGGAGCAGGTGGTCCTGGGCCCCTCACTACCAATGGTGCCCAATACCAAATATCGTTCAAGGCCGTTCCTGGAACGAAATTTACACCGGTAACCATGATGGGCAATAGCAACGACTGGTTCCTTGCCCCAACAGATCTTGAGGGTATAGATTTGTTTCCTAATGGACAGGCGCTGAACGGTGTGGACATAGCAAGTAAGCTTTCGCTTTACGACTTGGGTACCGAGGCCGATAATGACCCCGCGACCTTTCCACCGGCAGGGGCCAATGTAGGTCCGGCCGATGCCAATCCCTTGGTACGTTTGGTGCCCGGAAGAGGTACAGGGGAAATTTATATGACTGCGGTATTGGATTATACCAATGGAGATGGGAATTCGGCAGGTACCTTTACCTTTACCATTACAGCTATCAACACGCCAGACCCTGCTCTGCCACCTAGTCAGACCAACGGATTCGTGATTACGCCAGGTATCGCCGTGTTGCATGCTTTGCCCGAGCCCTTGTTTACTTTAGGTCAGGAAGATAGAGGTGTAGGACTGGAAGGCATTGCCGAGGATGGTATGCCGGGAGCCCTGTACAACTGGTTTACGGAAACCGGTTCCAATGGATCTCCCTTGCGTTTGTCCTCTTCGTTGAGCGTGTTTTCACCAGGGCTTGTTTATGCGTTTAATACCAATAGCGACCCCTTCTTTGTACAGGGCGCAAGCGTAAACCCCGAAAGTGGACTGGAGCAATTGGCGGAAGATGGGAATAACGCACCGGCAGTGGCCTTTTTCAACGCACTGGGATTGCCTGTAGCGGCCAGTACGGAGGAAGTGAATATAGGCCCAGGGGAAAACTTGACGTTTTCCATTGAGGTGCCGCAGAACCAAAATTATAAACTAGGGATCGGGACCATGCTTGTACAGACCAATGACTGGTTTATCAGTTATAACAACAATGGGGTGGCTTTGTTCGATGAAAGCGGGGTTCCATTCTCCGGAACATCGGAGAGCGATGAATCCTATCTTTTTGATGCGGGTACGGAAGTGGACCAAGCCGTTGGCTTTGGGGCAGATCAGGCCCCTAGGCAAGCTGGGACCGATCAGGGAGCCCCAGATGTCAATACTAGCATAAGAAGAGTAAGCGACTTGGAAGATGTGCAATTTGGAAAAGGCATATACGACAACCCTCCCGGAGTGGTCTATTTTGAAGATCCCCGTGGTGGCTATAACCTTGTTCGCATAGATATTCAGCCTCAGTAGTGTGTGTTTGCCCTATCCCCCCACGGATAGGTGTAGGTTGAATAGGCAAAAGCCGGGAGTTTTCTTCCGGCTTTTCTAGTTTGGCCCCATCGGGTCCAAGAGGAAAGATGTGGCAATAGCAAGTATCGGATTGTTTTAGTCCCAAATCATTTCGATCTTTGTCCGTATACGGTAAAAAAAACTAGGGCGTGCATATCGAAAATTGTAGTGCAGGGGATATAGAAGAGATTTTCCGACTTTACGGATTGGCATCGGAATATCAAAGGTCAAAACGCGGTGTTGTGGTATGGCCACAGTTTGATCGGGAATTGGTAACGACGGAAATCGCCGAAAACCGTCAGTGGAAACTCCTCATAGATGATCAGGTAGCCTGCGTTTGGGCCACCACCTTTAACGACGAACAAATATGGGAGGAAAAAAATAGCGATAGCGCCGTTTACATACATCGCATTGCGACCAACCCCAGTTTTAGGGGGAGAAATTTTGTACGCACTATTGTAGAATGGTCAAAAGTGTATGCCAAAGAAAATCAAAAGGATTTCGTAAGATTGGACACCCTGGGCAACAACAAAGCTTTGATCGCCCACTATACCAATGCCGGTTTTACCTTTTTAGGGCTATTTGAGTTAAAGGATACCAGGGGTCTCCCGGAACATTATCACAAGGCCCCTGCCTGTCTTTTCGAGATATCCCTAAAAGCCGATAAAGTTTAACGGCCTTGTTGCCAAAAGCTTGCGTAGGTGCATACCTTCCCATAAAGGGGTTGTTCCATTTTTCCTATATTTGGAATTGATAAGAATGCCACAATCACCATTGTATGTACAACGTATATCCGATACTCCTGGCCGTAATCTTTTTTAACCTTTCCCTTAGCGGACAGGACACCATTCAATCTGCCGAGGAATTCCAGAAAGAACTTGAGGAGGATTATAGGAATCCTGAGAAGTCGCCTTTAAAACAACGAGCCAAGGACTTCAAGGGACACGCTTTTTTTGCCATCGATTCCACCTACAGGGTAAGGGCAAATTTTGTGCGGACCTTGAACGCGCTGCCCTTTCAAATGCAGACGACCACCAGTAGGACACCTACCTATGAAAAATACGGTGAGGCAACTTTTGAGATCCATGGTGAGGTGATGGTCCTTAATATTTACCAAAGTCATAATTTGAGGGAGACAGCGGAATACAAGGACTATCTTTTTCTTCCCTTTAACGATGCCACCAATGGCGAGGAGACCTATGCTGGAGGCCGATTCCTGGATCTTGAGATTCCGGAAGGAGATACGATCCTCATCGATTTTAATAAGGCATACAATCCATATTGCGCCTACGCCAAGGAATATTCCTGTCCTATTCCTCCCAAGGAGAACACTTTGGCCGTCAAAATTTTGGCCGGTGTAAAGAAACCCAAAAAATAACAGACCCTATGGAGACCTACGCCACCGCATTGCTGTACGCCATTCCATTTTTTATTCTGCTTTTGGTCATTGAAATTATCTATGGGCATTTCAAGAAAAACCAGAAACATAAGGTGATGGATACCATAAGCAGTATCAGTTCTGGCCTTACCAATATCGTGAAGGATTCCCTTGGGCTGGGATTGATCCTGGTTTCATATCCTTTTTTACTGGAGCATTTGGCGGTGACCCAGATCAAGGCCACCTGGTTGGTTTGGCTGGTTGCCTTTATCGCCATAGATTTTGCGGGATATTGGAACCATAGACTAAGCCATCATATCAATTTTTTTTGGAACCAACATGTCATCCACCATAGCAGTGAGGAATTTAACCTTGCCTGTGCACTGAGGCAGTCCATTTCCAATCTTATAGGGTACTTTCCCTTAATGTTGCTTCCTGCGGCCCTATTAGGGGTTCCGGCCCAGGTTATCGCTATTTTGGCCCCCATCCATTTGTTCGCACAGTTCTGGTACCATACCCAGCATATTGGAAAAATGGGCTGGCTGGAATACATTATCGTAACCCCATCACAACATCGGGTTCACCATGCGATCAATCCGGAATATATAGACAAGAATCTGGGACAGATCCTTTGTGTTTGGGACCGTTGGTTTGGTACCTTTCAAGAAGAATTGGAAACAGTACCACCACAATATGGGGTGCTAAAGCCTGCGGCTACCTGGAATCCGGTACGGATCAATTTTCAGCACCTTTGGCGTTTGATCAAGGATGCCTGGCGCACCCAAAGTTATTGGGACAAAGTGCGAATTTGGTTTATGCCCACGGGCTGGAGGCCGGCCGACGTAAAAGAAAAGTTTCCCGTAAGCACCATAGAGGACGTCTACCACTTTGAACGTTATGATACCAATTCTACCGCCAAATTAAAAGGATACGCCATTTTCCAAATGCTGGCGACCCTGGCCATGATCTTGTTCATGTTTTACAATTATGGAACTATTGGATTTAGCGGATTGCTATTGTTCGGGGCCTTTATCTTTGTAGGCATCTACGGGTATACTTCGCTCATGGACCGAGAAGGTCATGCGGTATGGATAGAAATATTCCGAGGCTTAGCCGGTCTTGGTTTCATCGCGATGACAGGCGATTGGTTTGGACTGGAAGCGTACCTGCCCTTTGGGCGCTTTGGGATGGCCACTTACTTTCTTGTCACGATTTTGGGAGGCATTTATTTTACCTTTTCGGAACAGGAGACCACAAATATCGAGATACCCGCATAAGCAGTGGATTCAAAACAGCACAAACCTATGAGACCCTATATACTTGCAGAAACCAATTGGAAGGCCGTAAAGGACACCACATTTGACCTGGCCGTATTGCCATGGGCCGCTACCGAGGCGCACAACTACCATTTGCCCTACGCCACGGATATTATTGAGGCCGATGCGTTGGCTGCAGCCGCTGCCAAGGTGGCTTGGGAAAAAGGGGCCAAGGTCATTATATTACCCACCATTCCTTTTGGTGTAAACACCGGACAGCCCGATATTTATCTGGACATGAACCTGAATCCGACCACCCAACTGGCCATTTTGAGCGATGTTGCAGAGGTATTAAATAGACAGGGGATACATAAACTGCTCATTTTTAACAGCCATGGCGGGAATAATTTTAAGCCGTTGGTGCGGGAACTGGGGCTGAAATACCCAGACCTCTTCATCAGTTTTTCACAATGGCCCCAAGTAGTGGACAAAAAAGCCTATTTTGAAGAAGATGGGGACCATGCCGATGAAATGGAGACCAGTCTAATGCTCTATCTAAGACCAGATTTGGTGTTGCCCAAGGATCAATGGGGCAGTGGATCGTCCAAAAAACATAGAATAAAGGCCTTTTCCGAAGGTTGGGTATGGGCCGAACGCAAATGGTCACAGATCAGTGCCGATACCGGGGTAGGCGACCCTAGGGCGGCTACTGTTGAAAAAGGGGAACGGTTTTTTAAAGCGGTAACAGAAAAAATGGGAAATTTTTTCGTGGAACTCTGCAACGCAGATCTGGAGGACTTATACCATTGACGGGATTACTTGTTGTTTTTGACCTCTTTCTTGACCAAGAGGATGTAACTTTTCATGGCTTCCTCCCGACTGATGTTCTGTGCCTGGATAAGGGCATTGGCTTTAAAGGCATTGATCAAGGGGGTTTTGCTCCCAGGATTTCCGAAGTTTTTATTGGCAATTTTGTAGTAGGCATAAAGTTTTAGGAGGACATCGGCAGGAAAGGGTTTTTGGTAATTGTTTACAAATTCCACCGCCTCCTCAAAATCCTTAAGTAACTTCTCATTCTTCATTCTTTTCCACTATAGTGGCGATGCAAGTTTTGGCGCCCACCGCTTTTTGGTTCAGTTTCACGGTAACAAGACAGTCTAAAGGTAAGAACAAATCTACCCTGGAGCCAAATTTAATGAAGCCTGCATCCTCGCCTTGCTGTACACTATCACCTACCTCGGCATAGTTTACGATACGCCGGGCCATGGCGCCGGCTATTTGTCTATAAAGAATATCACCGAATTTTGGGGTGTTGATTACAACGGTGGTCCGTTCGTTCTCCTCGCTGGATTTTGGGTGCCAGGCCACCAAATACTTTCCAGGATGGTATTTGGAATATTTTATGGAGCCGCTGGCCGCATATCGGGTAACGTGTACATCGATCGGCGACATAAAGATAGAAACTTGGATACGTTTGTCCTTAAAGTATTCATTTTCCATTACCTCCTCAATGACCACTACTTTGCCATCTACCGGAGCCAAGACCTCGTCAAAATTTTTAGAGACCGTGCGTTTTGGGTTTCTAAAAAATTGGAGAATCAACATAAGGATTAGGATCGATGCAATTTGTATGCTCAAGCGCGCCCAGGGTAGGCTCACGTAATAGTGTGCCAAAAGTACGGCGGCACTGGCCACAAAAAAGGTAATAATGATGATGCGTTGGCCTTCTCTATGAAACATAGGAAAATATCGTTAAAGTTAAATATGCGAAGGGAGCGGCGAATACCAGACTGTCCAGACGATCTAGCATTCCACCATGGCCGGGAAGAATGGCTCCACTGTCCTTTACCTTGGCCACTCTTTTAAATTTGGATTCCACCAAATCCCCCAAACTGCCTGTTATGACAATGATGGTGGCCAGTATCATCCATTGCGCAAGGGATATGTTTGTCTCGTACTTCGCCATAAAATAAGCAGCAGCCATAGCGAAAACAAAACCGCCAAGGGTTCCTTCCCATGTTTTTTTTGGTGAAACGGCCGGATATAATTTTGTTCGTCCAATACTCTTGCCTACCAAATAGGCAAAAGAATCGTTTACCCAGATCAGGATAAAGATTCCCATGATCAGAAATTTGGCGAACTCGTTGTCCTTATAGGGAATCATGGTAAGAAAAATACAGCCCCCTCCTATGTAGAAGAGACCAATAACAAATTTTTGAAAACGGCTAAACACTTTTTTCTTTTTTGAAAACAGGTAAAACAACAGTGCAAAATTAACCGTTATGGTAAGGAACATCAAAATATTGATGATTAGTTTATCATGAATCAGATAAATATAACCCCACCATAAAGCCAGATAGGCAATAAAGATGTGATATCCCCCTAGGCCTATGATGCGTTTGTACTCATAAAGACAGGCCAATCCAAAGACCATGAACAGGAAGTCAAAGGCATCCGAGCTTAAAAAAACGGCGGAAAGGAGCAAAATAACATATACTGCCCCTGTGAGTAGGCGCCTTAGAATTTCTCTCATGTTTAAAGGTCTTCCAGAAGTAAAAGATATAAATTTTTTGAACTACTTCCGTAAGAGAGAAAATCTTTGTTGTTTTCGGCTTTCGCCTTAAAATGTTTAATGGTGGTAATATTGGCTGGAATGCTGTTCCGATACTTTTTCTTAATGGCCTTTAAACCTTCGCCGATAGATTCTACCAATTGGCTGGTGGTGGCGTAGACGATCAGGTTATAAGGTAACTCGTCCAATTTACGTTCCTTAAGCTGATTGGAACAAACCAAAATGGAGCCATTTTGCGCTACCAGGTGTTCACAGGTGGTGAAGAAAATATCGCTGTTTTTGTTTTTATGGGTAAAGGCAATGTTCTCCTTTGAAAATTTCTCCTCCAGTCTGGAATCCATCGAAAAGAACGGACTGTCTTGCCAGCCATTCTCCTCAATAATATTTTGGAGGGTGGTCTTCACTTCGCCATAAGAGTCGCAGTACAGGAACTTGCCCCCGTTCTTTTTAAAGTTGATCGTGAATTTTTCGTCTACCGGGATATTTAGATCGGGCATATGCACGCCCCTGGTTTCCGCCGTTTCCCTGGAAACTTTTTTTCTGCCTCCCCCAAATAGCTTACCGAACAGCCCCATTGATCTTGTGTACTAAACTTCTATTCTTCTCAATTAATATATAAGGAATAACGTAAAACCTGCCCTATTTATTTTCTTTCTCTATTTCCGTGGGTTTTTTATCCACCACTTCCTCGGTATCGTCTTTAGCAGTATCTTTTTCAAAGGGTCTTTTTCCAAAAATTTTCTCCAAATCATCCTTGAAGATGACTTCCCTCTCCAACAGGCGCTCTGCCAACTCGGTGAGTTTGTCCTTGTGTTTGTCCAACAGGGCTACCGCCCTTGCGTATTGTTCCTCTATCAGCTTGGAGATTTCAGTGTCTATTTTTTGAGCCGTTTCCTCACTATAGGGCTTGGAGAACCCATAATCGGTCTGACCGGATGAATCGTAATAGGTGAGGTTTCCTATCTCATCGTTGAGCCCATATACGGTAACCATGGCCCTGGCCTGTTTGGTCACCTTTTCCAGGTCGCTAAGGGCACCTGTAGAGATTTTATCGAAGATGACTTTTTCGGCGGCCCTACCGCCTAGGGTAGCACACATTTCATCCTTCATTTGTTCTGGTCGTACAATCAGGCGTTCTTCCGGTAAATACCAGGCAGCCCCTAGGGACTGCCCTCTGGGAACAATGGTTACTTTGACCAAGGGAGCGGCATGTTCCAACATCCAGCTTACGGTCGCATGGCCGGCTTCATGAAAGGCAATGGTCTTTTTCTCCCCGGGCGTAATGATCTTGTTCTTTTTTTCGAGTCCCCCAACAATCCTATCCACGGCATCGAGAAAATCTTGTTTGGTCACCGCTTTTTTCTCCTTACGGGCCGCGATCAATGCGGCTTCGTTACAGACATTGGCAATATCCGCTCCGGAAAAACCAGGGGTCTGCCGCGCTAGAAAATCAAGATCTAGGGTTTCCGCTGTTTTTATGGGTCTGAGGTGCACTTCAAAAATTTCCTTCCGCTCCCTAATATCGGGTAGGTCTACATAAATCTGGCGATCAAACCTACCGGCCCGCATCAAAGCTTTGTCCAATACGTCTGCCCGGTTAGTGGCCGCCAATACAATGACATTGGTGTTAGTGCCAAAACCGTCCATTTCGGTCAGCAACTGGTTCAAGGTGTTTTCCCTTTCATCATTGGAACCGGTGAAATTGTTTTTTCCACGGGCCCTACCAATGGCATCAATTTCGTCAATAAAGATGATTGCAGGTGATTTATCCTTTGCCTGTTTAAACAAATCTCGAACCCTGGAAGCACCTACGCCTACGAACATCTCTACAAAATCGGAACCCGAAAGAGAAAAGAAGGGTACTTTAGCCTCGCCGGCAACCGCCTTGGCCAAGAGGGTCTTCCCTGTACCAGGAGGGCCCACCAATAAAGCGCCTTTGGGTATTTTGCCCCCTAGGGAGGTGTACTTGTCCGGATGTTTAAGGAATTCCACGATTTCCTCTACCTCTTCCTTGGCCCCTTCCAAACCGGCCACATCCTTAAAAGAAGTTCTTGTATCCGTTTTTTCGTCGAAAAGTTTGGCCTTGGACTTCCCGATATTGAATATCTGTCCGCCAGCACCGCCACCACCGCCGCCAGACATACGGCGCATGAGGTAAATCCAGATTCCTATGATAAGGACAAAAGGTAAAATACTGAGCAGCATATTTCCAATGATATCCGACTCGGTATCATAGTCCACAATGGTATCTAAATTGTTTTCTTTCTTCAGGTTTTTTATTTCGTTCTCGAAATTTTGGAGGTCGCCGTAATCCAGTATGTATTGGGGTGTCATGCCCGACGTAATAGCAAAAGGTTTGTCCGCAACGTCCTTGTGCACGTCCTTTTGCAGCGCTTCATCGGTCAGGAAGACTTTGGCCTGTCGGGTGTTGGTGATAATCAATATTTTATCGATATCACCGTTTCTAAGATACTCTTGGAGCTCGGAGGTCGTCGTCTTTTTTGTATTGGAGAAGCTATCGCTACCAAAGAACTGCACTCCGATCAACAGTACCGCGATTAACCCATATATCCACCACGAGCTGAACTTAGGTTTTTTGGGACTAGTATTATTATTGTCTTTTGCCATTATATTTTACTGATTAAAACTACCTTCTACCATGGTGACCTTGGCATCTCCCCAAAGGCCTTCTATATCGTAGAATTCCCTAACATGTTTTTGAAAGACATGCACAACTACATTAACATAATCCAGCAACACCCATTCAGCGTTTTCCGAACCTTCAATATGCCAGGGTTTGTCTTTGATTGATTTACTAACTGTTTTTTGAATCGAACTGACGATTGCATTTACATGCGTGTTGGAAGTACCATTACAAATTATGAAGTAGTCACAAACGGTATTTTCTATTTCTCTAAGATCTAATAAGTTGATGTCATTTCCCTTTACTTCTTCTATTCCATGTAAAATTAAGGCGATTAACTCATCTGCACTAGCTTTCCTTTTCTGCATTCAAAAGTTTTAATTTATACAAAGTTATTATTTTTTTGTTTTCTTAGCTATTGTTTTTAACATAAGATTGAACTACCGCACAACGGCCGTCCTATGCAGATACTCAAACTTAATGCCACGGATTCAACAAATTTGTATCTTAAGAATTTGATGCTCTCCGAAACGCTTGAAGATTATACCACCGTTATTGCAAACAAGCAACTAAAGGGTCGCGGACAAATGGGTACAGCGTGGGCATCCCAGGCAGGTAAAAACCTCACATGTAGTGTTTTAAAAAAATTTGATACCTTTTCGATCGCCGATAGGTTTCTACTGAACATCTGTGTGTCCTTGGCGATCTGCCGCAGCTTAAAACAACTTCAAATTCCGGATCTACGTATTAAATGGCCTAACGACATTCTGTCAGGTCACCATAAGATTTGTGGTATCCTCATAGAAAACATCCTCTCGGGCAGGAATATCGAGGCAGCGATCATCGGTATTGGCATCAACGTAAATCAGGTAGAATTCAAGGGACTTCCCCAAGCCTCCTCGCTAAAACGCTTATTGGGACGGACCCTGTCGCTAGAAGAGTTGTTGCAATCCATATTGGAAAGCCTGGCCCATTATTTTTCTGTATTGAGCAACAAACCGGCCGAGGCACTGCACGCTTCCTATGAAGATCTGCTGTTTAGAAAAGGGAAACCCTCTACTTTCAAAAACAAGGCCGATGAGATGTTCATGGGTTTCATAGATGGGGTCTCACATGATGGAAAACTGCTGGTCATCCTAGAGGATAACATAAAACAGGCGTACGATTTAAAGGAAATACGTCTCCTGTACTAGAGTTTCCCAAGATTTTCGGATAAGGTCCCAATGAAATTGGTAATGGGAGCCTTGATCATCATAGCCATCATAGCATTGAATTCCCCTTCAAAACTTAAACGTATCTCACTTTCATTTTCAGACAAGGAAACGATATCCGCCGTCAGTGTAAAAGGTAACTTGTCACTGGCCGCGCCAAGTACGATTTTGTCATGCGGATTTTGCGCCTTGCGTTCCAGTACAATTTCTGGCATTCCTGCCAGCGCAAAAAGAAACCTGTCGTCATTCAGGACTTCAAATTTACTGATGGTTTCCGGCATTAGGCGTTCAAAATTTTTGAGATCGGTAAGGAATTCATAGACTTCCTTACTGCTTTTGGCGACGGTTTTCTTAGGGGTTTCTATATGCATATGATTAAGATTGCCAATCGGAGGGATTGCTTCTCCACTCCAATAGTGTTTTTAGTTGTTCTTCCCGTATATACTGGGTATCGGATGCCTGTTGTATTAAACTTTCGTAATCGCACAAAGTATGTAGTTCGATCTGTTGCTGTTCAAAGTTCTGGGCGGCCACTTCAAAGCCATAGGTGAATATGGCTACCATTCCCTTGATGTTGGCCCCGCTATTTTTAAGGGCATCCACAGCATTTAAACTGCTTTTTCCCGTACTTATTAGATCCTCTATGACCACAACGTTCTGATCTGGCTCCAGATATCCTTCAATTTGGTTTTGCCTTCCGTGCGATTTAGGTTCTGGCCTCACATAGACAAAGGGGAGGCCCAATTGTTCGGCAACAAGCATGCCAATACCTATGGCCCCGGTGGCCACACCGGCGATAACATCTGGTTTGCCATAAAGCGCTTCTACCTGTTTGGCCATTTCTTCCCGGATGTAATTTCGTATGATCGGATAGGAAAGAATAATCCGGTTGTCACAGTAGATAGGTGATTTCCATCCAGAGGCCCACGTAAACGGATTTTCAGGTTTCAACTTAATTGCATTAATTTGTAGTAGAAGTTCTGCTGTTTTTTTGGCGGTGTCTTTGTCTAAAACCATGACGCAAATGTATAAAGTTTTTGTTAATGAAGCCCCCCTCATTTTAACAAATAAAGTATCGGAAACGGCGAACGGCAAGTATTTCTTATTAAACGGTGAAGCTATCAATGATGCCATAGACGCCTTGGCAAAAAAGAAGCTTACCGAGGCCTATATTTATCACCCGAATAATGAGGAAATTCTAAAAAAATTCACCAAAAAGATTCCCTTGGTCGTGGCGGCTGGGGGCGTGGTGACCAATAAAAAGGGCAAGGTGCTGTTTATCTATAGAAATGACAAGTGGGATTTGCCCAAGGGCAAGTTGGACAAGGGCGAGACCTTGGAAAAGGCCGCTTTGAGGGAGGTAGAGGAGGAGACCGGCGTAAAGGGCCTAAAGATTGAGAACTTTTTAAGGACCACGTACCATATCTTTAAAAGAAACGGTGTATACAAGCTAAAGGAAGTGCATTGGTTTGCCATGAAGACTTCATATGATGGGCCCTTAACAGGTCAAAAGAGTGAGGGCATCGAAAAGGTGAAGTGGAAGGGCCCCAAGAAAATACAAAAGGCGCTGGCCAACTCCTACACCAATATCAAAATTCTTTTTAAGGACTAACACACCTACGGGAGCCCTAAGGGGTACCTTGTGCAATCCGGTAGACCGGATATTGCAAATGGGAGGCTTCGTAGTATTTAGATCGTTTAAATACCCAATCGAGTTGTGCATACCAATTCTCCGCAAAAGTTGGGTCCATCTCTTTTTTGGCCAAAAACGCTTCCCGTAACTTTTCGTTGCTTTTTAGAATCCTTAGTGCGTCATCCTCAAATACATAGGGAGAAAAACCCTCTTTTTGTTGTAAGATTGTGTCAAAAAAGTTCCAATTAAAGAATGAATCCACCGCTTCGGGTTCCAGTGTCTCCATGAGATAGCGGATTCCGGCCTGGTCCGTTGGAACCAGGTAGTCACCCGCAGCGAACCCTACATTTTTAACGGTAGTGGAGACTTTGGTGTTGTAGTGCGGATAGTGGCCTTCATAGGCATTCCGTTGGGTCTCATACTCCAATATGCGATAGCTTTCCACCATAAGAACGGTATCCTTCTCCAAGGTTTCGTAATGTATCTCATTGAGGGTTAACAGGTCCATTACCTTATTCCATCCTTTGGGAATAATGTAGGCCTCCGGAATCGGTACCATATGACTTGGGGTATAGTAATTGCGGTACGCCACTTCTTTCACAAAGGGTTGGTCCCGATGGTATCTAAGTCGTGGAAACCCGGTCACCTCGCTGATCAGGGTGTCGGCTTCAAATCCTTTAAAACTAAGTTTGGAAACCTTTGTGGTGTCCAAGGCCCAAGCCACTGGATAGTTTTTCCACTGGGCCCTATCGGCACTGGCCTTTTCACGGAGTTCCTTTATTTTTTTGACGTCGGACTCCGCAATATCCAAAACCTTGGTCAATAGTGCATAAGTGCCCTGTACCCTTTGTTCATAGGGTTTCAACATATGCGTTTCCACCATAAGTCCCAAAGTATTCCAAAGGGTGGTGTACCCTGTAGAGTATCTGGGGTGATCCATGAATTGATCAAACCCGGCTTCCGGCACCTTGTTAAAGACGTTCACGTAAGGTGTTATGTCCCAGTTGGCCTCGCCCAAGGACTTTTCAAGGGCCGGCATCATGTCGTTATGAAGGTAGGACCCGAGAGCACCGCCCAATTTATTGTGCTGTGTAAAGAGGTGGGTCAACGTATATTGATAGTCGGCCCCATTGCTTACATGATTGTCCACAAAGATATCCGGTTTTACCAAATGGAAAATGGAAGCAAAGGTCCTGGCGTTTTTGGTATCGGCCTTTATAAAATCCCTGTTTAGGTCATAATTCAAGGCATTCCCCCTAAAACCGTATGCTTTTGGCCCGTTCTGGTTGGCCCTTGTGTTGGTATTCCTGTTCAGTGCTCCACCCACATTGTAGACAGGTATGGTCACCAAAACGGTGTTTTTTGGAGGGGTTATTTCTTTAAGCGCCAAATCCCTGTAAAGTTGCATGGTGGCGTCTATGCCATCGCTTTCTCCAGGATGTATGCCATTGTTGATCAGAACAATAGCCTTATCCGCGCCAATTTTTTGAAAATTAAAATCGCTATCCCGATTGTAGGTTACCACGTGCAATGGCAGTCCGCTATCGGTCTCCCCGATGGTTTGGATATTGATTTCAGGGAATTCCTTGGCAAGCTGTATGTAGAAATCGATTACTTGCAGGTAGGTGGCAGATTCCAGGCCCTTGGAGGTTTCAAAAGGGGTGGGAAACTCGGCTACCTTATCCTCCTGTATGGTTTCACATGACACACATAACCATAAAAGGGCTATACCCAAAAAAAGTCTCATAGGTCTGAATATTTGCGTTCAAACTACGGACAAAATTAAGCAAAATTAAGGTTGGGGACTAGGCTACTTTGGTTATCTCTTCAATTTCCCTTTTTCGGATGGGTTTGTTGTTATATTCTATAAGATGGTGGGTCTTGGATTTGAACATTTCCGATTTTTCATAATCTACCCGGTCTATGGAGGAGGTAATTACATTTACCCGGACCTTCTGTGCAATGGGCAAGGCTATAAACTCTTCCAAAAACTGCCAGCCGTCCATAATGGGCATGTTGATATCCAAAAAAATCACTTCAGGTAGATCCTCTTGGGTATTTAGGATATCTTTAATGGCGTCCAAGGCCAGCTTTCCATTTCCGTAGGTCTTTATATCATCGCATAAATCCAAGGATGCGAGCAATTTTTTAAATCCGAAAACGGTAATAGGGTCATCGTCGATAACAAAGATCGAGTTAATTTTTCTCATTAAAATATATATTAAATGTGGTTCCCTTTCCAACTTCACTGCATGTTATTATTTTCCCGTTCATGGATTCGATCTGATTCTTGGTAATGTACAGCCCTATACCCCGGGCGTCCGAATTGTCGTGAAAGGTCTTGTACATACCAAATAATTTGTCCCCGTTTTTCTTTAGGTCTATGCCCACACCATTGTCCGCTATGCTGAGTATGGTATGCCCGTTTTGGCTTTTTGCACTAAGCTTGATAACTGGGTCTCGTTCGGGATCCCTATATTTTACGGCATTGGTGATAAAGTTCATCAAGATACTGTCAGCGTAGATAGGTACCACGTTGATAAAGGTATCATCGGGAACTTCGTTGATAATGGTGGCATTGTGGTTTTTTAGGAAGGCCATCAGGTTTTCCTCAACGGCGGCTATTTTCTCATTTAAACGCACGGGTTTTTTCTCCAGATTGGTATTGATGTTTATGGCGACGACCTCGTTGAGGTTATCCAAGGTTTCCAATAGGTTGTCCGAGGCCGTAATAAGCATATTCACGATTTTTTTCTTTTCCTGTTCGTCCTTTTCATCGATCAAAAACTCCAACAGCATGGAGAAATTTGCGGTATGCGACCTTAGATTATGGGAGACGATGTGCGCAAAATTGATCAACTTTTTGTTCTGGAGGGAGGTTACATTGATCAAGCCCCGCAATTCCTCTTCTTTTTGCTTTAGGTCGGAGATATCGAGACTTATGCCTACCAGGCCGGAGACTTCACCGTCTATCCCCTTAAGCGGGATCTTGGACGTTAAAAAGGTGGTTAAGGTGCCATCTTTCTTTATATTGATGGTTTCCTTACCGATCATGGGCTCAAAGGAATCCATGACCCTCAAATCTTCCTCCCTGGAACTTTGGGCCGTTTCTTTATCGAAGAAATCAAAATCATCCTTTCCTATGATCTCGTTTTCATTGGAGACCCCGCAAAATTGGATTTCGGATTTGTTTACCAGGACTTTTTTGGAATCCCTGTCCTTAATGAATACGTTTAGCGGTAGGTTATCGATCAAGGTTTTCAACAACTTCCGTTCTTCCAGTATTTGTAATTCCTTCCTTTTTGCTTCGGAAATATCCTGTGCGCTGGTCCAAACCAATTTTCGCCCCTTTTTGCTTACCAATATTGATTTGTTGACCAAAACGGTGTACGTAGTACCGTCCTTCTTGAGGTATTCTTTTTCGATAGGACCTACAACACTGATTTTTTTGAGCTGTTGCATGATGTCCTTGTGCACCTTCTTATGGGTGTCCGGAATAATGTCCTTGTACTTTATTTGGGCGATATCTTCTTTGGTATAGCCTGTTTTTTCCGCAAAAGCCGAATTGAAATCCAAAATTTCCCCGGTTTCAAGATCGTTCAGAACATAGGAAACCGGTGAGAGTTCGTACAGGGCCCTGAATTTTTTTTCGCTCTGCTTTAGTTTTTCCCGGGCCACAACCATCTCCTTGATCATCCGCCCTTCGGCTAGTAGGGATACGACTTTGCCGTGCTGATCATATATAGGTTTTAAGCTGAAGTCAACGGGAACGGATTCCTTGTTCTTGTCGAAAACGACAATTTCACTTCGCATAAACTCGCCTTCCGAAGCAGCTTTCACCACTTGTTTAAGACCGGCCTTTACCAAATCTGGAACAGGCCACCAGTAGGCATCCCAGAATTTTTTATTGATAACGTCTTCGGCCTTAAGATCGGCAAATTTAAGAGCTGTCTCATTTATTTCCAGGAAGGTCCCGTCCGGATCCAATATTCCGGTGAATTGGTAGGAGGAATTAAAAATACTCCGTACAATCCGGTCTTTTTCTTCCTTTTTTATCTGGGCTTCCACTTCTTCGGTAATATCCTGAAAGGTGCCGATAAGACCCAGAAATTTGTTTTTCTTAAAAATGGGCTTACCGGCGGCCATGACCCATATTTCCTTACCCTTGGCCGTCGTTAATTGCAGTTTTTCGCTCCAGGCGGCGCCTTTGGTCATGGCGTTGTCCACGGCCATGGCAATGGTATTCCTGTTATATCCTTCCTTGTAAAACTCTATACCGGTCTCCAAACTGGGAACATAACCCAAGGGAACACCATGAATGGCTTTGGTCATATCGCACCAGTACAGACTATCCCTTACGGCATCGTATTCCCAGCTTCCTATTTTGGCAATTTCTGACTTGTCCTCAAGGAGGATCTCCAGCTTTTCCAGTTTTATCTCGTTGAGGACCCGTTGGGTAATATCCGAAGTTTGTATAATGATACCGATAACGTTCTCCTTGTCATCGTACCAGGGTATGTTGGTCCATTCGAACCATTTTTCGTTTTTGTCACTATCGTAATAACGCTCGATCCCTACCTCCTTGGCCTCTCCCATGAGGCAATTATCCAAGACCTGCTTCCATTCTTTACTTACCGTTCCGAAAAGCTGCTGCAAGGTTTTTCCTATGACCTCGCCGCCGGTAAACTCAAAATCGTTTACCCACTTGTCCGAGGCATACACCACCCGCAACTTTTTATCTACAAAAGCGGTAGCCTCTGGCAACTGCTTTATTAAATAAGTAGAGGGGGATATTTTAGTCTCACGCAGCATATTGTCGAAATTTCCTACTAATGTAAAGTGATTTCTCAACATATATAAGACTTTGTTGTGAACGGCATCAAACTAGTTGTGTCAGTGCATAAAACCATAGGCAGTGCTATAATACCGCATATAAATGTAGGTATTATCTTACAAAAAACAAACAATTTTTACTGTTTACGGTGAATTTGAAGGAAAAATAAGGTCCTAATGCCAATATCCCAATGCACCGGACCTAGCCAATTCTAACGGTTTCTGGCACCAGGCCAGTGTAGTCTCCGCCATTTCTGATGACATCCCGTACGATTGAGGAGCTTATATACGATTTTCCGGAGGAAGTCAACAGAAAAACCGTTTCAATTTCAGAAAGTTTCCGATTGGTATGGGCAATGGCCTTCTCAAACTCAAAATCGCCCGGATTGCGCAATCCCCTTAGAATAAACCTCGCCTCGTTCTTCTTACAAAAATCCACGGTAAGGCCCTCATAGGTCATTACCTTGATTTTGGGCTCATTTTTAAAGGCCTCGCTCACAAATTGTTTGCGTTTTTCCAGGGGGAACATGTATTTTTTTTCGGCATTGACTCCAATGGCTATGATCAGCTCGTCGAACAAGGTAATGCCTCTTAAAATAATGTCGTAATGCCCAAGGGTAAGTGGATCGAAGGAACCTGGAAAAATGGCGCGTCTCATGCGTTCGGTATATAGTCGTTGTTAAAGTTACTTAATTTCCCTTAAAGCTTCATCTATGGCGCTTTCAAACAGTTCGGAAAGACCAATACCGGCCACTCTGGCCTGCTCTGGCAAAATACTTTCGGCGGTAAGTCCTGGTGTTGTGTTCATTTCCAGCATATAGGGTTCATCGCCCACAAAGATGAACTCACTTCTTGAATAACCGCTCATTTTCAGGATATCATAAGCGCGTTGGGCTACCTGGGCCACCTTTTTTCGCTGTATAGGGGTAATTCTGGCCGGCGTAATTTCCTGCGACTTGCCCTGATACTTCGCTTCGAAATCAAAAAAATCGTTTTCACTTACGATTTCGGTTATGGGAAGGACCTTGGTCTCCCCCTTATACTTTATGACCCCTACGGAAACTTCGGTCCCGTCCAGGAAAGCTTCAATAATGATCTCATCATCCTCTTTATAGGCCCGGTCAATGGCGGGCAACAACTCTTTTTGTTCATATACCTTGGTAATGCCAAAGCTGCTTCCCGCTTTGTTGGCCTTTACGAAACACGGAAGCCCTACCTGCTTAACGATTGCCTGTGGATCAACCGGGTCGCCCTGGTTTAAGTAATAGGAGGTTGCCGATTTTATGCCATAGGGCCTCAGGACACTTAAAAGATCCCGCTTGTTAAAAGTAAGGGCGGCCTGGTAGTTGCCACAAGAGGTCTGCGGAATCTGAAGGAGTTCAAAATAGGCCTGCATAAAGCCATCCTCCCCTGGAGAACCATGAATAGCGTTGAATACGCAATCGAACACCAGCACTTCTTCGCCCCGTTGCACCGAAAAATCATGTCGGTTTACGGGATATTCCTTGTCATTATCATCCACATATACCCATTTATCCTTAAAGATATGGATGGGGTAGGTATTGAATTTTGAGTGGTCCAGATATTGGTGCACCACCGAACCGCTTTTAAGCGATATCTGATACTCACTGGAATAACCACCCATGATAATGGCTATGTTTTTTTTCATGTTGCTCACGAACTAATGCTTTAAATTGACGATCGCGATTTCAAAGTAAAGAAAAAGCATCGGGTTTCCTTCGCGGAGATGTTATTTTTTTAATCGGCGATGCAATTTGGAAAGTGACATTTCATTAGGAAGGCAACTATTTGTTATGGCTCATTTCATATATTTGTCCGGATAATCAAAAGATGATGAGGAGTTTTATTAACTTTTTAAGGAGCAAAATTTTTCTAATTCAATTGGGGCTTGCCTTGCTGGTTACCATAATCCTTGTTTTTTTGGTATTGCAATGGTTAAAAAAATCTACGAACCACGGGGAATTCGTGGAGGTCCCGGACTTTTCCAAGATGTCTGTCATGGATATGCGCAGCGCCGTGGAAAATGCCGGATTGCGGTACGCCATTTTGGATTCTGCCAATTACGATCCCAATTACCCCAGGTTTTCCATCATTGAACAAAATCCTGCGGCCGGGAATAAGGTAAAGCAGAACAGGAAAATCTATTTCACGGTCAATCCCTCCGGTTACAAAAAGGTGACGATCCCAAAAATAATACAGGTCACTCAGCGCAATGCCGCTTCCATGTTGCGGGCAGTGGGCCTTGACGTGCAACGGATCACCTATGTGGATGAATTGGGCAAGGATATGGTCTACTATATAAAGCACAAAGGGAAGAATGTTTCCCCTGGGGACAAGCTGCCCAAAACTTCAAAAATTGAGCTGATCTGTGGAAATGGTAAGATTCCGGGCAGGGCGCAGGTAAAGGCCGATTCCCAATAACCATGGAACCAAAGGAACAACCGGGACCCCGGGAGGACGAGCTCTTTGAGCACCACAAGTTCGTTGCCTCACCAGGCCAGGAACCGCTGCGGGTGGATAAGTTTTTAATGAACTTCATCGAAAATGCGACACGGAGCAAAATTCAACAGGCAGCTAAGGATGGACATATCTGGGTAAACGATGCCGAGGTGAAGCAGAATTATCGGGTGAAGGCCGGGGATGAGGTAAAAGTGATGTTTGAACATCCACCTTATGAGTTTCTTTTGACCCCTGAGGAAATCCCTTTGGATACTGTGTATGAGGATGATAGTCTCCTGGTAGTGAACAAGCCTGCCGGTATGGTGGTACATCCAGGACATGGCAATTATTCCGGGACCTTGATCAATGCCCTATTGTACCACATAGATCATCTACCGGCCAATCAGAACGAAAGACCGGGTTTGGTACATCGGATAGATAAGGATACGTCCGGACTTTTGGTAATAGCGAAAACAGAAACGGCCATGACCCATTTGGCCAAACAGTTTTTTGACAAGACCACGGAGCGGGAGTACATCGCTTTGGTCTGGGGCGATGTGCAACAGGATAGCGGTACGATTACAGGCCATATAGATCGCAACCCAAAAAACCGCTTGCAAATGCAGGTCTTTCCGGAAGGAGACCACGGAAAGGAGGCCGTGACCCACTATAAGGTCCTGGAGCGCCTGGGCTATGTTACCTTAGTTTCCTGCCGCCTGGAAACCGGAAGGACACATCAAATACGGGTGCATCTTAAATATATTGGACATACCCTGTTTAACGACGCGCGCTATGGGGGCGACAAGATTCTCAAGGGCACTACCTTCACCAAATACCGACAGTTTGTGGAAAATGCCTTTAAAATATTGCCCAGGCAGGCCCTACATGCCAAAACCCTGGGTTTTATTCATCCGGCTACCGGGGAACCCATGCGATTTAACTCCGATTTGCCTGAGGATATGGCCAGTTGTATTGAAAAATGGAGGCATTACGCCAAGCATCGGTCCTAGGGAATAGTTTTCTTCGATACCCGTATTGAAAACTCCTCTAATTTAACCGTGTAATCCCAAAAAACCTTGTTATTTTTATACAAAATTCAAGCTTATGAAATGAGCCATGGGAATTTTGGCAACCAACCGAAATGATTATTGGCGAATTACACCTGCCTGCCGGCAAGGCCGGTCTGACCGATAAAACAAATAAATATATACAGATGAAACTTGTGATATCCCCTGCAAAGTCGCTCAACCTTGAAAGCACGGTACCCACTTCCCGGTACACCGATGCCAGTTTTCCGCAAGAGTCGGAACGTCTCAACAAGCTTTTGAAAAAGAAGTCGGCCCGCAGTCTTTCAAAACTGATGTCCATTTCGGATAGCCTAGGACAACTGAATTATGAGCGCAATCAAGAATGGCATTTGCCCTTTGACCCCAGCAATGCAAGACAGGCCATCTATGCCTTTAGTGGTGATGTGTACCGAGGATTGGACGCCTATACCATTCCGGAAGAAAAACACCACAAAATGCAAGATAGTATCCGCATCCTTTCAGGGCTTTACGGGCTCTTAAAACCACTAGACCTTATACAGCCCTATCGTTTGGAAATGGGTACCAGGATGCCTGTGGGGAAAAATAAAAACCTGTATGAATTTTGGCGTAAAAAAATAACTACGGCACTCAATGATGAACTGAAGGAGGGAGAACTTTTTCTCAACCTGGCAAGTGCGGAGTATTTTAAGGCCATAGACCCCAAAACCCTGAAGGTACCGGTAATCACCGCGGTATTTAAGGATTTCAAAAATGGAGAGTACAAGAGCATTATGACCTTTGCCAAGTTGGCCCGTGGTTATATGTCCAGATATATCGTGGATCATGACATCGATACACTCGAAGGCGTAAAAGGTTTTAATTATGAAGGATATGGTTTCAGCGAGGACATGTCCTCCGAAAATGAGCTGGTCTTTACCCGATAGTTAAAGGACGGGGCAACCTTTGTCAACTTTGCGTATCTAACCCAATAAAGCAAAGTTATGAAACGGATACTGTCACTTGTTACATTCGTAGTATTGTTTTCCCTGGGGTGTTCGGACCGGGATGATGACTTAAATGCGAACGCGGTAAATCTTCGTATCCAAAATAAGAGTTCACTTCGTTTCGATGAAGTTCAGGTAGGCGGTGTCGACAAGGTCCACTCACAGGTGCCCCCAGGGGCATTTACCGCTTATTTGGAATATGAAACAGTTTATAGATACAGTTATATCCGTATTGAGGCCGATGGGCAGACCTACGTATTACAACCCATTGATTTTGTAGGTGAAACCCCATTGTCCAAAGGTTTTTATACCTATGAGCTCGATCTGGAGCAAGGTGGGGGCATATCGCTCAATTTTGTAGTGGACTAAGGCCGCTATTTCTTCTTCGTAGCTTTCTTTTTGGTCGTTACCACGGTTTTTGCCGCTTTGCCCGGCCTTCTGGCACCATAGGATTTATTCGCAATTTTACCCCGCTTGGTTTTTTTATCTCCTTTTCCCATTCCTGTGACAATTTTCTAAAGATAGGCTTATAAGATAGAAAAAATATAGCACTGTATGAAATGAAGGATTCGGCAGGGGAAATACCGTTTCCTGATCTTTTGACAAGCCTCTGCCCAAAGCCGTAGCGAATTATAACAAAAATTCTAAATTTTATGGTTTTCCCGTATTGCGATCGTGGTCCAAAAAGAGTAAGTTTGCCATTGGTTAAAGACCAACGGTCTCAGTGTCTTCTTCAAAAAATAAAATAGGTGAAAATTAACAAGGTTTTAGTAGCAAATAGGGGAGAAATAGCCATACGGATTTTTAGGGCTTGTGTAGAGATAGGCATAAAAACGGTAGGTATTTATACTTATGAAGATCGGTATTCCCTGCATCGTTATAAGGCCGATGAATGTTACCAGATTGGCGAGGACAAAGACCCCTTGAAGCCGTATCTAGACATGGACGCTATTATAAAAGTGGCCAAGGAAAATGATGTGGATGCCATTCATCCGGGCTATGGGTTTCTTTCGGAGAATGCGGAATTTGCCCAAAAATGCAAGGACAACGATATTATTTTTGTGGGCCCTAAAGTGTCCGTCTTAAAAGCCTTGGGCGATAAGATCATGGCAAAGGAAGTGGCTGTGGCCAACAAGGTGCCCGTAATACAGAGCAGTGATAAGGATCTCACCGATATTAAGGTGGCACTGGCAGAAGCCAAACGCATTGGGTATCCCATAATGTTGAAAGCTGCTTCTGGAGGCGGGGGCCGGGGCATGCGGGTTATCCGAACCGAGGAGGAACTTAGAAAAGCGTTCCCGGAAGCCCGAAGGGAGTCCTTGAACGCCTTTGGGGACGATACCGTTTTTCTGGAGAAGTTCGTGGAGAACCCTAAGCATATTGAAATACAGATCGTAGCCGACACCCATGGCAATATTGTGCACCTGTACGAACGTGATTGTTCCGTACAACGCCGTTATCAAAAGGTCATCGAATTTGCGCCCTCTATCGGATTGCCGCAAGAAACCAAGGATAGCCTTTACAAATATGCCGTGGATATCTGCAAAGCGGTGAACTATAACAATATTGGCACTGTGGAATTTTTGGTGGACGAGGATGGCAGCATATATTTTATAGAAGTGAATCCCCGGGTGCAGGTAGAGCATACGGTTACAGAGATGATAACCAACATTGATCTGATCAAGGCCCAGATTTTCATTGCAGGAGGGTACAAATTGTCCGATAAACAAATTAAGATCCAGGACCAGGAATCGATTCAGGTTACCGGTTATGCGCTGCAGTGCAGAATTACCACAGAAGATCCCGCCAATGATTTTAAACCAGACTACGGTGTGGTCACTACCTATAGAAGTGCCTCGGGTCTGGGGATCCGACTAGATGCGGGCAGTATCTATCAAGGTGTGAGCATTTCACCATTTTTTGATTCCATGTTGGTCAAGGTCTCCGCCATTAGTAGAACTTTGGACGGTTCTTGCAGGAAAATGAGAAGGGCTTTGGCCGAGTTCCGTATCCGGGGCGTTAAGACCAATATGGCCTTTTTGGACAATATTTTGAAGCATCCCACCTTTAGGGAAGGCAAGGTGACCGTAAATTTCATTAAGAACGAACCTGCCCTATTCGAGTTCGTAGAGCCGCGTAATAGGGCCAACAAACTGGTGGAGTTCTTGGGACAGACCATTGTGAACGGGAATCCGGATGTGAAAAAAATCAACCCGAACCATGTCTTTTCCAAACCCAAGGTACCCGCCTTTCCCAAAAATGGCGGTTATCCCGAAGGGACAAAGGATCGACTTACTGCACTGGGGCCGGATAAATTTGCGCAGTGGTTGAAAGCAGAAAGGAAAGTACATTTTACGGATACCACCATGCGCGATGCCCATCAAAGCCTTTTGGCCACCCGTATGCGTACCATTGATATGTTGCAGGTTGCCGAAGGATATGCCAAGAACCACCCAGAGATCTTTAGCATGGAAGTATGGGGCGGGGCCACCTTTGATGTATGTCTGCGGTTTTTACAGGAGAACCCCTGGGAACGCCTGGCGCTACTACGCAAGGCCATGCCCAATATGTTGTTGCAAATGTTGATCCGTGGATCTAACGGGGTGGGCTATACCGCCTATCCGGATAACTTGATCGAAAAGTTTGTGGAACAGTCCTGGGAAACTGGCATTGATGTCTTTAGAATTTTTGATTCCCTCAACTGGATGAAATCCATCGCCCCCTGTATCGAATATGTTAGGAAGCGTACGGGAGGTTTGGCAGAGGGCTCGCTGTGCTACACAGGGGACATTTTAGATCCTTCCAAAAGCAAATACGACCTAAAATATTATGTGCAGTTGGCCAAGGATATTGAAAACGCCGGTGCGCACATTTTGGGGGTAAAGGATATGGCAGGCCTGCTAAAGCCCAATGCGGCCTTTGAACTGATCTCTGCCCTAAAATCGGAAATCAATATCCCTATCCACCTCCATACCCACGATACCTCTTCCATACAGGCCGCAATGTACCTAAAAGCCGTAGAGGCCGGAGTAGATGTCATTGATGTGGCCCTAGGTGGACTTTCGGGCCTGACCTCCCAGCCCAATTTTAATTCCGTGGCGGAGATGTTGCGGTTCCACGAGCGGGAGAATATTTTGGATATCGAAAAGCTGGCGGAGTATTCCAACTATTGGGAGACGGTCAGAAACTATTACTATCCTTTTGAATCTGGTTTAAAATCGGGCACGGGGGAAGTCTACAGCCATGAAATACCGGGCGGACAGTATTCTAATTTAAAGGGACAGGCCATTGCCTTGGGACTGGAGGATAAATTTCCGGAGGTTACCAAGATGTACGGCGAAGTCAATACCTTATTCGGTGACATTGTTAAGGTGACACCCAGTTCCAAGGTAGTGGGAGACATGGCCCAATACATGATCAGCAACAACCTTACGGTAGAGGACGTTCTGGAAAAGGGGGATGAAATTTCCTTTCCTCAGTCCGTCATTAGTTTCTTTAAGGGAGATTTGGGACAACCCGTGGGAGGCTTCCCAAAAAAGTTACAAAAAATTGTTCTCAAGGACCAAAAACCCTATAGCAATAGACCTAACGCCCATCTGGAACCCATAGACTTTGATAAAGAGTTCAAGGCTTTTAAAAGAAAGTTCAGAAAGGGAATGGGCAGGGAACTGATGATTACAGATTTCCTGTCCTACAAGTTATATCCAAAGGTTTTTACCGATGCCTATAACAATCACGTCAAATTCGGCAACGTCATGAACATTCCTACCAAAAACTTTTTTTACGGGATGGATGTGGGTGAGGAAATTATGGTAGACCTCGATCGTGGAAAGCGCGTTCTGGTCTCTCTAATGCTAAAAGGAGAACCCGATGATGCCGGGAACGTAAGTGTCTTTTTTAAGATCAACGGACAACTTCGCAATGTGTTGGTAAAGGACACCTCAGTGAAGGTGGAGCATAAAGAGAATGTAAAAGCAGATGCTACAGACCCCAAACAGATCGGTGCACCGCTTCAAGGCCTGTTGTCGAATGTATTGGTAAAGAAAGGTCAAGAGGTGAAAAAAAACCAGCCCCTCTTTGTAATTGAGGCCATGAAAATGGAGACCACGGTCACGGCTACCGAGGAAGGGAAAGTAGATCGTATCCAATTGGACGGTGGCTCTTTGGTAAATACCGATGATCTGGTTTTGGTGCTGAAGTAGCAGGTCTATGATGTTTGGTCAAAGGTATAAGGTGCATTGTGAAGCGAATAACTGAAAACTTACTGGGATGAGTCCAATACCCTTCCTACATACCCATCCCTACGAACCTTTTCTTTTTGAGGAAGCCACCAAGCTTATTGTGGGGACCCTTCCGCCCCCAAGATTTACTATGGGAGACCTAAAGGTAGACGATGTGGATTTCTGCTACGGTAGCAGAAATGGGCAGTTGTGGCGGATTCTCGACGTCATTTTTGATCTGGGCCTTCGTTACGAGACCACCCAAGTGGCCACCGAACAGCGAAAGGGTTTTTTGTTGGAAAAAAAAATAGGTGTGTGCGATATTGTGGCCAGCGCCGAACGCGAAAAAGTAGACGCTTCAGATCTGGGGATGCAGAACGTAAAACTCCGTGATATGATCGGATACCTAAAGGCTTATCCGAAGATAGATACACTCTTGTTCATGGGTGGCAACAGTAAAAACGGACCCGAATATTTTTTCAGGAAATTGATTAAAGAACACAAGCTGAAATTTGAGGTGGTCTCCAACGAGGTACCTCGGATACATGAGCTGCACCTAACCGACACAAGGAAGGTGAAAACCGTGTCATTGACCGCGCCATCCGGAGCGGCGAATAGGGCGGTGGGAAGTTTGGAAACCTATAAGCGATTAAAGGACCAAAACCCAAAATTCACTACCTTCGATTTTAGGGTGATGCAATATAGGCCCTTCTTCGAATCTTAGGTTCTCCCTGTTTACTAAAGACAGATAATGTTACTCCCTAAGTTCTGTACTCAGTACCTGATAAATGGCCTGGACGCCATAGGCGATATGGCCAATTCTCAAATTTTCGTTGGGGCTGTGCTGGTTGTTGTCCGGATTTACCATGGGGACCAAAAAAGCGGGGATATTCAGTTCATTGATAAAGGGAGCAATGGGTACCGTTCCCCCGGCTATTCGGATTTTTACCACTTCTTGCCCAAAGGTACTTTTTAGAATGTCGGACAAAAATACCCCATACGGGTTGTCCAGATCGGTTCGGAAAGCATCGGTAACGTTCCCTTCGGTAATGGTCATAATTTTGTCATGCGCCATACGTTCCGCCTTGGTGGGAACACTATCCGTAATGTGGTATCCTAGTTTTTTTATATGGTTTTTTACTAGGGTCTTAAGCCGATTACCATCCGATTCCGGCACCAAACGAATATCGATTTCGGCCGTAGCGGTGGCAGGTACAATAGTACGGGCCTTGGGCCCTATCCAACCCGAACCCAGGCCGCGAACGTTGAGCGAGGGATACTGCATGGCCTCTTGATAAAAACTACCAACGCCTTCAGGATTTCTAATGGCCAAATGGGTATTGATGACTTCCGCATCGTCCGGAACGCCCTTTAAAATATTCAAGGTGGCCTCGTCTATTGAAATACCGTCGTAGTAGCCCGCAATGGTCACCTTTCCGTCTGCATCCTTCATACTGGCCAGGACCTCGGCTAGCAGGAAACCTGGATTGGGCGCGTAATTGCCATAATGACCACTGTGCTGTGGTTTTAGAGGGCCGTAGGTGGTCAAGGACAAGGTGGTGATCCCACGACAGCCGTACACCATGGTAGGTTGGCCGGAAACATGTACCGGTCCGTCCGCTATGAACAGAAAGTCGGCCTCCAAAAGTTCCTTGTACTGCTTTATGGCCTTGGCTAGGGGTTTGCTGCTTTTTTCCTCCTCACTGTCCAGAATGACCTTGACGTTAAAAGGAAGGACCACATTGTTCTTTTTGAGAAGGTCTATCGCATTCAGGAACATCACGATCGGGCCTTTGTCATCAGAGGTAGAACGACCAAACAGTCGCCAGTCATAATCGATATCTTCGTTGAGTTCCTCGAAGGGCTGCGTTTTCCACCCGTCGCCTTCCGGGGATTTCAATACTACTTGGTAAGGATTGGGTTGGTCCCATTTGGAAGGGTCTACCGATTGCCCATCAAAATGCATGTAAAACAAGATGGTGGGTTTGCTGTCCTCCATGGGCATGGCTGCGAAAAAGAGCGATTCACCTTCGGTGGGCAGCACGGAGGAATTAAAGCCTCGCTCGTTGAATTTTTTTGTCAGCCAGGTCAGGTTCCTATTGATATCGGCATGGTCCAGGGCATCGTTGGGGATGGCCACAAAATCCCTGAGTTCATCAATGGTATGCCGCACCTGCGATTTAATTTGGGAGCTATCTTGGGCAAATACGGAAAAGTTGAAAGCCAAAAAAACTACAAGAAGTATTTTTTTCATGTATGATATTGCATTAATTGAAGGGTTAAATTTAGCAAATTCCTTTTATAAAATCGGCAATATTGTTGGTGCCATTTTGCGTTAAATGTTTAATAAAGGCAGAACCTATAATGGCCCCTTTGGTATTTTGGACTGCTTGTTGAAAGGTTTGGGCATTGCTGATACCGAATCCCACGATTTGCGGGTGTACGAGTTCCAACGAGGCCACCCGCTCAAAATAGCGTTTCTGCTCTTCGCCAAAACCTTCTTGGGCCCCGGTTACACTAGCGGAACTTACCATATAAATGAAACCTTCGGAAGCCGTATCGATTTCACGTATACGCTGCTCACTGGTTTGTGGGGTAATCAGAAAGACATTGATTAGGCCGTACCTTTTACAGAGGGCTTCATAGTCCTTTTGGTACACATCCAGGGGCAGGTCGGGTATAATAAGACCATCAATACCAACTTCGTTACACTTCTTGCAAAAGGCCTCCACACCGTACTGTAGCATCGGGTTAAAATACCCCATCAGGATCAAGGGAATGGAAACCGAATCCCGAATGCCCTGGAGTTGTTCAAATAACAGTGCCGTATGCATCCCATTGTTAAGTGCCGTTGTGGAGCTTTGCTGTATGGTGGGTCCGTCTGCCAGGGGATCACTAAAGGGGAGGCCAATTTCGATCATATCCACACCGTGGGCCTCCAATTCCTGAATAATCTTTACGGTATCGTTTAACTGGGGATAACCAGCGGTGAAATATATGGAGAGGAGTTTTTTGTCCTCCTGCAGTTTATGATGTATTCTGTTCATTCTTTTTAATTTTGTCATTCCCGCTTTTTACTTTTGTCATTCCTGCGAAAGCAGGAATCCATTGTTAGTCTTACCTATCACTGACCAAATCGTTCCGATCTGGATGATTGCCTGTTATCGGTTTAATTTTCCATTCATTTTTGTCGGCAATGCCACGAACATCATACGGGTCAACCGTTTTGTATACATTTTTTGGATTCCTGCTTTCGCAGGAATGACATAGTGTTACAGTTCAAAATAATCGATATACGTATCCAAATCCTTGTCGCCACGACCAGAAAGGTTAATGACCACGAGTTCCTCTGGCCGGAATTTTCGGTGTTCAAAAATGGCAAAGGCATGGGAAGTTTCTATGGCAGGGATAATACCCTCCAATTGGGAAACCTGTAAGCCTGCATTCATGGCCTCATCATCCGTGATGGAAATAAATTCGCCCCGGCCAGAACGGTATAGGTGGGCATGCAGCGGGCCCACGCCGGGATAATCCAGGCCAGCAGAAATGGAATAGGGTTCGGTAATTTGCCCATCTGAGGTTTGCATCAGTAGTGTCTTACTGCCATGGATAATACCGATCTTTCCCAAGGCAGAGGTGGCGGCACTCTCTCCGGAATCTATTCCCTTCCCTGCTGCTTCCACCGCTATGATGCCCACATCGGCATTATCCAAAAAATGATAATAGGCCCCGGCGGCATTACTGCCACCGCCTACGCAGGCCACAACGTAATCGGGATTCTCCCTGCCTTCTTTTTCCAGCAATTGTGTCTTGATCTCAGCGGAGATTACCGATTGAAACCGCGCTACCATATCCGGATAGGGGTGGGGGCCTACTACCGATCCGATGATGTAATGGGTATCCACTGGATTATTGATCCAGTCCCTGATTGCCTCATTAGTGGCATCCTTTAGGGTCCTACTTCCGGAGAGGGCGGGTCGCACCTCGGCTCCCAACATTTTCATTCGTGCCACGTTGGGCGCCTGGCGGGCAATATCGATTTCTCCCATATATACCACACATTTGATGCCCATAAGTGCGCATACGGTAGCTGTGGCCACCCCATGCTGTCCTGCCCCGGTTTCGGCTATGATTCGATTTTTGCCCAGTTTTTTTGCCATAAGAATTTGCCCGATAGTGTTGTTTACCTTGTGTGCACCGGTATGGCAAAGGTCTTCCCGTTTCAGATAAATTTTGGTCTGGTACTTTTCGGACAAGCGGCCGGCAAAATACAAAGGCGTTGGTCTGCCAACATAGTCCTTTAACAGTTGATCAAATTCCTCTTGAAAGGAGGTTTCCCCCATAATATGTAGGTACTGCTGTCTTAGCTCCTCGGTATTGGGATAGAGCATTTCAGGGATAAAGGCTCCCCCAAACTCCCCGTAATATCCTTTTTCATCTACGTGATAGGTCTTCATGTTACTCTTTTTGTTTACACCTGTATCAGTGCTTTAAACGCTTTTAATTTTTCTGGCTCTTTACGTCCGGGTTCACTTTCAAAACTGCTGTTGACATCAATGGCATGGCAATATTTGGATGCCCCTGTTTGCAAAAAGGCCGCTATTTTGTCCTTTTCCCCAAGCCCGATACCTCCGCTGAGGAAATACGGTTTGCTAGAGGGATAATTTTTCAATACTTCCCAATCAAAAGTATAGCCGTTGCCTCCGGGAAGTTTTCCCTTGGTATCGAACATATAGTAATCACTGACCGCCTCATAGGGTTCCAGTACGGTAAAATCAAAATGTACGTCAACAGAAAATACTTTGATGATCTTTACCTTCGATAATTCACCTGAACGTAGCACTTTTGCCCGTAGGTCAGCACAAAAAGCCGGACTTTCCATCCCGTGAAGTTGTATGCCCCACAGATGGAACCGCGCTACTTTTTCTATGATTTCCGCGATGCCAGCGTCTACAAAAACCCCTACTTTCTTAATATGGGCGGGAATCTCGGGAAGCTGTGCCCCAACATAGCGTTTGGACGGTTCCCAAAAGATAAACCCCATATAGTCAGGGCCGAGTGTGGCCACGCTATGGCTATTGTCTTGATATTTCATCCCACAGACCTTCAGTTTCATGGCGTATTCAATTGGGTTATAAAGTGTTCGGCACCTTCTCCAGGATTGGAGGCCTTCATAAAATTCTCCCCGATTAAAAAGCCTTGGTACCCAAAGGGCCTAAGTTCCTTAATGGCTTCCACATTGCCAATACCGCTTTCCGATACCTTTACAAAATCCTCGGGAATGGAAGCGGACAGGGATTTACTGGTCTCCAGACTTACCTCAAAGGTTTTCAAATTCCGGTTGTTTACGCCCAGCATGTCCACGCTGGGTAGCAAGGACCTTCTCAGTTCCTCCAGATTATGGACCTCCAACAGGACCTCTAGCCCCAAACTTTGGGCAAATTCGGATAGTTCCTTAATTTCCGCCGTCTCCAATATGGCTGTAATCAACAAAACAACATCTGCCCCGTAAGCCTTTGCTTCCAAGACTTGATAGGGGTCTATAATAAATTCCTTGCGTAATAAGGGCAATTGTACGGCCGCCCTGGCCAGCGTAAGATCGTCCAGGGAACCCCCAAAATACTTGCCATCGGTCAAAACGGACATTCCCGAAACACCTGCATTTTCATAGCCCCTGGCAACGTCATGAACGCTTAACGCTTGATTGATCACCGCCTTGGAAGGCGAACGCCTCTTATGCTCTGCAATAATTCCCGTTTTGCTATTGCGCAGAGCGGTTGCCAGGGAATGCGATTTTCTCTGGAACAAGATCGAATGTTCCAATTGTGAAATAGGGATAAGTTCCTTTTTAAGAGCGACTTCCCTTCGTTTATCACGAACTATTTTTTCTAGAATATTCATTAGATAATTAATTCCTGCTCAGTTCCTGTACTTTTTTTAGGGCCTCCAATCCTTTTCCGCTAAGCAAGGCGGCCTTTGCCTGTTCAAATCCTTCTCTGGGTGTGGTCTCCTTTACCGTGGCTATCGCCATGCCCGCATTGGCACAAACCACATTGTTCTGCGCCTCGGTTCCCTGTCCGCTAAGGATGTCCACAAAAATCTTTGCGGAGTCGGCTATGCTTTCACCCCCCGCGATATCGGCTTGTGAAATACTGGGGACACCAAAGTCCGAGGGTCTTAATATGCCCTCCGAGTGGTTGGAAATGGTCTTGGTATTCCCGGTAAGCGATATTTCATCATATCCATCCAGGGCGTGTAATACGGTAAATCTTTTGTTGGTATTCTGATAGAGGTATCCGTACATCCGTGCCAATTCCAGATTGAACACACCTACCATCTGATTTTTGGGAAAGGCTGGGTTAACCATGGGACCCAGCATATTGAAAAAGGTCTTCACCCCAAGCTCCCTCCTAATGGGGGCCACGTTTTTCATGGCAGGATGGAACAAGGGCGCATGTAGGACACAAATGCCCGCCTTGTCCAAAGATTTTTCGAGGAAATCCGCTTCATTACTGAATTTGATGCCCAGATATTCCATCACATTGCTACTTCCACACTTGGAGGAAACCCCATAGTTGCCGTGTTTGGTGACCTTTACCCCTGCTCCTGCCGTGATGAAGGAGGCCAAAGTGGAAATATTAAAGGTGTCCTTTCCATCACCCCCTGTGCCGCATAGATCTACGGGGTCGTAGGCCGAAAGGTCCACGGCCAAACATAGCTCTAGCAATGCATCGCGGAAACCCTCCAATTCCTCGATGGTAATACTCCGCATCATATAGACCGTTAAAAAAGCTGCAATCTGACTGGGATTGTAAGCGCCTTTGGCGATATTCACCAAAATTTCTTTGGCATCCTCCTTGGAGAGGATGTCGTGGTTGATCAAGCTATTGAGCGTTTCTTTCATTTTACTTTGGATTAAGCAGGCCCATCTTCCCGATAAGCCTAATTTTTTAACCAGTTTTCCAAGATCTTTTTTCCATAGGGGGTCAGCACGGATTCTGGATGGAATTGTACCGCCGACACCTGGTATTCTTTATGGCGCAAGGACATAATTTGCCCGTTTTCATCGTAGGATGTAGCCTCTAGGGCCTCGGGAAGGTCGGCATGGACCACCCAGGAGTGATAACGGCCCACTTCAATTTCCCTTGGTAGATCCTGAAACAATGGATCTCCTTGTGTAATTTTTATTTTGGTTGCAATGCCGTGGTACACCTCCTCCAGGTTTACGATAGTGCCACCAAATACCTCACCTATGGCCTGTTGCCCCAGGCACACGCCAAATATTTTCTTAGTGGGGGCATAGGTAGCTATGATTTCTTTGAGCAGCCCGGCCTCATCCGGTATCCCAGGTCCTGGGGAAAGCACGATTTTCTCAAAGGAATCCACTTCCTCCAACTGTAGTTGGTCGTTTCTTTTGACCACCACCTCACAGTCCAGATCTTCCAGGTAATGCACCAGATTATAGGTAAAACTATCGTAGTTGTCTATCATCAGTATTTTTTCCATTTTCCTTTCTTTAAATGGTTTCAGCGATTTCCAGTGCCTTGGTGAGGGCGCCCAGTTTATTGAAGGTTTCCTGTAGTTCCGTTTCCGGGTCCGACGCTGCCACCAAACCTGCACCGGCCTGGTAATGCAAGCGGTGATTCTTGCTTAAAAAGGTACGTATCATAATGGCGTGGTTAAAGTTTCCCTTAAAATCCATGAAGCCAATAGCGCCTCCATAATAGTCCCTACTTGTTTTTTCATATTTTTCTATGAGCTGCATAGCCATGTGCTTGGGAGCGCCGCTCAAGGTTCCCGCCGGAAAGGTGTCTGCCACCACCTTCATGGTGGGAATATCAGGCTTCTTTTTTCCAGTGACCTTGGAAACCAAATGGATAACATGGGAGAAGAACTGTACTTCCCTATAATTTTCAACGTTTACCATATTGCCATTTCGGCTAAGATCGTTCCGTGCCAGGTCTACCAGCATTACGTGCTCGCTATTTTCTTTATCATCCTCGGTCAATTTTTTGGCCAGAAGGGCATCCTGTTCGTCATTGCCGGTTCTTTTGAACGTTCCGGCTATAGGATGTATTTCGGCCTTGCCATCATGCACCACCAGCTGGGCTTCCGGGGAACTTCCAAATATCTTAAAATCCCCATAATCAAAATAGAACAGATAGGGAGAGGGGTTGATGGAACGCAAAGCGCGGTACACATTAAATTCATCGCCCTTAAAATCCTGTGAAAACCTACGCGACAGTACCAGTTGAAAGACATCACCCCTATGACAGTGTTTTTTGGCCAGTGCTACATGTTCCAAATATTCCTCGTCCCTTAAATTGGAGGTAGGCTCACCGGTTTTTGAAAAATTGTAGGACGCAAAATTTTTGATGGTAAGGATCTGCTCTATCTCCGGGATATTGTTCTCGGTTTCATAACAGTGGGCAAAAATATAAGCTTCGTTTTTGAAATGGTTGATCGCAATGATATTTTGATAGACCGCATAGTAAATATCGGGGATACCCAAATCGCCCTCTTTTTTTGTGATATCGATGGCCTCAAAATAGCGCACGGCATCATAGGCCATATAGCCAAACAGACCGTTGTTGATAAACTTGAAACCGTTGTCCTTCGTGCTGAAATTTTGGCTAAAGTCATGAATCAGCTGCACTACATCGGTCTGGGAAGTAATCGGGGTCGTGCGTTGATCCCCATCCGGGAAGTGCTCCTTTACCATCTCATCTTGAACTTTGATGGAAGCGATGGGGTTACAGCAGATATAGGAAAAACTATTATCGTTGGCACGGTAGTCGCTACTTTCCAAAAGGATACTATTGGGAAACCTGTCGCGTATTTTGAGATAGATACTTACCGGCGTAATGGTGTCCGCGAGGATTTTGGTATAATAGGTGTTGAGCGAATATTTCATGAGCGAAATTTATTGTCATTTCCGCAAAAGGCGGAAATCTTTAAAGGCTACTTTTTTTCAATAGATATGTATAAAATAAAAAGGCTTGTCGTGATTTGACAAGCCTTTTGTATGTTGATGTACAAGGGTGCTTAGCTCACGACGTCTGACGTAAGTTTTTCCACCACCAAGTATTTACCGTTCTTCGTTTCATTTGGTCAAATATAGAAAGGAATTTTAAACTGACAAATTTTAAGGATTTAAAAAATGGAGAGGTCGTCTAAAAAATACTTGGATGTCAGTTCGAGCGCAGTCGAGAACTCATTTTAGTAGGGTCCCCTTGGGCATCTCGACTGCCTGCCCTCCGTACGAGACTTTGGGAGGCCTGCCTGCCGGCAGGCAGGCGGGCGCTCGATGAGACATTTTTAGCTTTTATTACTTTTTAACGACCTCTCCATCAACACTAAACCAATGATCGTTTAGAATTCCAAGTCAACGACCAAATCAAATTCATCGTATATGGTCTTATCGCCAAGATTTTCAAAGAAACTTCCGGAGCCATATTTCACATCGTATTTGGCACGATCTATCTTTAAGGTCGCCGTGGCCTTGCTTCCGTAAACGGAAACATCAAAGCTTACAGGCTTGGTAATTCCCTTTATGGTGAGGTCGCCAACCACTTTGTACGAATTTTTGCCCGAAACTTCCACACTGGTGAAAACCAACTTGGAGGTAGGATGATTTGCAACGCTAAAAAAGTCGTCGGATTTAAGATGCCCCTCCAATTTGCCTTTGTACTCTCCTTCCAGATCGGTAGAGACCAAAGTGGACATGTCCACTACGAACTCTCCACCGGTAAGCTTGCCCTCTTCAAACAAAAGGGAACCTTGTTTTAGATCCACCGTTCCGGTGTGGGACCCAGTAACCTTATACGCTTTCCAGGTCACTTTGCTTTCGCTGGCCTTTACTTCTTTTTTCTCCCCGTCTATGGGCGTGTTGGCCGTTGCGGAAAATCCGAATACCAGGGCCATTACCATACTTAGTGCATTTCTTTTCATGATTTTGATTTTAATTTCTGTTAATGATTGTTTCTGATGTTAAAAATTATAAATGGGTAAATAACTCCTTCTTGGAGCGTCTTACTTTTTTGTAGTGCTGTGTTTCGTCAGCTTCGGAACGGTAACCAATGGTAGCCACCACAGCGGCATTGAGCCCCTTTTCCTTCAGCCCAAGAATTTCGTTGTAGGCTTCGGGTTCAAAGCCTTCCATAGGACAGGCGTCTATTTGAAGACTCGCCGCCGCAGAAAGGAGGTTGCCAAGCGCAATATAGGTCTGTCTTGCGGTCCATCCGGCCTTGGTACCGTCGTCGAGCGGCAATAATTTTGATTTCATAAAGTCGCCATATCCGCTAAGGCCATCCTTGGGGATTCCTCGGGTCTCGCTCACCTTGTCCAGGTAGGAATCTATCAGCTCATCGTCTACCGCCGTCTTATTGGCAAAAACGATAAGGTGCGAGGCGTCTGTTATTTGCGACTGTCCCCAGGAAACCGATTTCAGTTGCTCTCTTAGGGCCGCATCGGAAATTATAAATACGTGATAAGGCTGAAGCCCATAGGAAGATACACTCAGCTGCATGGCGTGTACAAGGGTATCCAGGTCCTCTTGGGAAACCTTTTTTTTATCGTCGAATTTTTTGGTGGCATAACGCCAGTTTAAGCTTTTTAAATAGGGATCCATAGGGTCTAAAATTTGTCCAATAAACTGTTTAACTGTTTCAATTCTTTTTTGTTGAAGTTTTGTAGGATGACCTTCTCCGCTTTGGAGACGGCCTTGTCCATTTTGGAAAGGGCCGCTATACCGGCCTCGGTAATGGTAATCTCCACTTTTCTTCTATTGGCTTCGCAAACGATGCGTTGCACATAGCCGCGCGCCAGCAATTTGTCGATCAGACGCGTGGTATTGCTCATTTTGGCGACCATACGTTCGTTGATGGTAGAAAGATTGGCCGGTTTGCCCCGTTGCCCCCTAAGGATACGCAGGACGTTAAATTGCTGTTGGGAAACCTCAAAAGGTTTTAGCGCATTGGCAACGATCTCCGTGGTCTTGTTCTGTACCAGGATAAGATGGATGATCGTCCTTGCCTCCAACGGCATTTGTTTTTCCGTCTTGATAATTTTCTCTACGTTCATGTCTATACAACAATTGTATATACAAATGTATGTCAAATTTTGGCCTCGCCATGTTTTTAACTGATAATTTTATGTTAAAAACGTATTGACGCAACAATCGATGGTTAATTTTATGGGAATAAAATCCAGTTTATGTACAGGTTTCTTGTTCCCTTATGCATCGTTCTTTTTCTAGGCTGTGGTAGGGGAGAGCGCAAAGAACAAAACAACTTGCAGGCCAATATGCCCGAAGAGGTGGCACCCGTAGAGGATGATCTGAACTTGCCTGTATATGATTTCGCAGGTTTGGAACCTTTGCTCCATAAAGAGGACGGCAAGACCTATGTCATTAATTTTTGGGCCACTTGGTGTGCGCCTTGCGTTCGGGAACTTCCTCATTTTGAAAAGCTGAACGCAGAGCAAAAAGACAATGGTGTTGAGGTTATCCTGGTAAGTTTGGATATGCCCAGGATGTGGAAATCCCATTTGGTTCCTTTTATTGAAAAAAAGGGGCTGAAGTCCAACGTGGTGATTCTGGATGACCCCAAACAAAATACCTGGATACCTAAGGTAGACCAGAATTGGTCCGGTGCCATTCCGGCTACACTGATTTACAGGGATGGGAACCGCAGCTTTTACGAACAATCGTTCGAGTATGATGAACTCAAATCGGAATTGGATAAATTTTTAAAAGGATAGCCTTATGAAAACACTTAAAATTTTTGGATTGTTAGCGTTTGTGGCGCTGGCGAGCTCATTTACCTATAACGCCCTATCTGGACCACCAGGATACGCTATTGGCGACAAGGCAACGGATTTTGAACTGAAAAACGTGGATGGTAAAATGGTTTCCCTGTCCGATTACGCGGATGCCAAGGGCTATTTGGTCATTTTTACCTGCAATAGTTGTCCGTACTCCGTGACCTATGAGGATAGAATCATAGCTTTGGACCAAAAATATAAACCTAAGGGCGTACCGGTGATTGCCATAAACCCGAACAACCCAGCTGTGCAACCATCGGATAGTTATAAAAAGATGCAGGAACGGGCAGAGGCTAAGGGATTTCCCTTTCCCTACCTATTGGATGAAGGCCAGGAGATCTTTCCGCAGTACGGGGCCACCCGAACCCCGCACGTTTTTCTTTTGGAAAAAACAGGGGGTGGAAACATTGTACGGTATATCGGTACCATAGACGACAATTCTTCCAATGCCGGTGCGGTGGAGGAAAAGTATGTGGAAAATGCCGTGGACGCCATGTTACAGGGCGCTGAGATAGAAGTAAAGACCACAAGGGCAATCGGTTGTTCCATAAAAGTTTGATGCTCCACCAAGATATTGTTCAAAAATCCGGAGGTTTTTCCTTCGGATTTTTATTTTTGTAGCTCTAAAAGATTAAAAAATGGCAGATTTATCTCAAGAAGAATGGGCAGAACAACTACAACAGGATGACAACGCCTTTATACTGGATGTGCGCACCCCGGAAGAAGTGGAGGACGGCTATATTCCGAACGCTACCAATATCGATATTTATTTGGGGCAGGAATTTTTGGATGAATTGGAAAAATTGGACAAGAGCAAAAATTACTACGTATATTGTAGATCGGGCAATCGCAGCGGACAAGCGTGTGCCCTAATGGAAAATGCTGGTTTCGCCAACGCCTATAATCTCGAAGGTGGTTTTATGGAGTGGGAAGGCGAAGTCACGGAATAAAATTAATGCTCCCGTAATCCTCCCGCCAAGGCGGGATTTTTTATTTGAGGTACATGCGGGAAGAACTGCTTCATTTTATCTGGAAATACAAAAGGCTTCAGTTGGAAACATTGACCACCTCGGGCAAGGAGGCGGTTTCCATAGTGGATGTTGGTACCTACAATACCCTTTCGGGCCCCGATTTTTCGAACGCCAAAATCAATATCGACGGACAGCTCTGGGCCGGCAATGTGGAAATCCATGTAAAGTCCTCCGATTGGTACGCTCACCATCACGAATCGGACCCCCAATACAACAACGTAATTCTCCACGTGGTCTGGGAGGACGATGCCCAAGTGTTTCGCGCAAACCAGACAGTGGTGCCTACGCTGGAACTTCAACACTACGTTTACCCCGAGGTGCTGGCCGCCTACAGGAAACTCTTTGACCAGCGAGATAGATCGTTCATTAACTGCGAAAAAGATCTAAGGCATACCGACGCCCTACTGCTGCAAAACTGGTTGGAGCGTCTTTTTTTTGAACGCTTGGAACAAAAATCGGGTTTGATCATGGAATTGTTGGCCCACTCCAAAAACGACTGGGAGAGCGTCCTGTTTATGCTTTTGCTAAAGAATATGGGATCCAAGATCAATGGCGATTCCTTTTTGAGTATCGGTCGGGCACTACATTTCCCCTTGGTCCGTAAAATGCACGATGAGGTGTTTAAGTTGGAAAGTGTGCTGTTCGGCCTAGCCGGTTTTTTGGAGGATGACAGGATTGTGGATGCCTATTATTTAGAACTGCGCAAGGAATACCGCTATCTGGCGCATAAATACGACTTGGAACACTTGGGCGTACAACGCCCGGAGTTTTTTAAACTACGCCCTTCCAATTTCCCGACCGTACGACTGTCGCAACTGGCCTGTCTGTACGGGACCCATCAAAACTTGTTCAGCAAGGTGATCAAGGCAACCTCCTTGGAAGAGATTTACAGTGTTTTCACTATTTCGGCCACGACTTACTGGGATACCCATTTTAGCTTTGGCAAGCCTACAAAGCGGCATAAAAAAAAGCTTTCCAGGAAATTCATTGATCTCCTGGTCATCAATACCCTGCTGCCCTTAAAGTTTTGTCATGCCCGTCACACTGCAACAGACTGCCACGAAGAGCTTATTCGCATGATATCCCATCTGAAGCCTGAGGAGAACCGGATTATAACCAATTTTAAAGCCCTGGGCGTTGTTGGGCAAAATGCCATGGAAAGTCAGTCCCTCATACAGTTGTACAATACCTATTGTTCCAAGAACAAATGTTTGCAATGCGCCGTTGGAGCTAGTTTATTACGTAAAAAAGTTTAATTTTAGGCAATGGATTTCTTCTACAAAATACTGTACTACTTTCAAAAAAGGGGCTTTGAGGTCTGTAGGCGCATCGCCGAACGTTTGGGTATCCGGACCAGAGTGGTAAGGACTTCTTTTATTTACCTCACCTTTGTTACCCTGGGCTTTGGTTTTGCCCTATATCTGTTTCTGGCTTTTTGGCTGGGCATCAAAGATTTGATCCATACCAAACGAACTTCTGTTTTTGACCTCTGAATATGCTGAAACTCCTACGCTCTAAAATAAGTCTGGCCTTGCTCCTCATTGTGTTTGTAGTGTTGTCAGGGATTCTGGGGTATCGTTATCTTTTTGATTTTACCTGGTTGGACGCCAGTTATATGACCATCATTACCGTGACGACCGTAGGCTTTACGGAGGTGGGTCCCATGGACCACAATGCAAAGATTTTTACCGTAATTTTAATCGTTACCAGCGTATTCATATTTGCTTATGCCCTTTCGGTGATTACGGAATATATCCTCGGGAGGAATTCGTTACAACTTTTAAAGAAGAAGAAAGTGAAAAAAAAGATCAACAGTTTATCGGACCATGTGATTGTATGTGGATTTGGGCGTAACGGCAATCAGGCAGCGGAGCGGTTAAGGGCGTATAAAAAACCATTCGTCGTCATAGAAAGGGACAAGGAAGTACTTGAAAAGTTCGAGGACGACGTGCTTTTTGTGGAAGGGGATGCCAACGAAGATGAGGTGTTGATGGCCGCAGGCATTGAACGTGCACAATACCTGATTACCGCTTTGCCGGATGATGCCACCAATCTTTTTGTAGTACTCTCTTCCAAACAACTCAATAAGGATCTGTTCGTCATCAGCAGGGCCTCGCAAGTGACCTCCCAAAAAAAATTACTGTTGGCAGGTGCCGATAAGGTAATTATGCCCGATAAGATCGGAGGAGATCATATGGCCTCCTTGGTGGTCATGCCGGATTTGATCACCTTTATGGACAAATTATCCGTAGAGGGCGAACATACCACCAATTTGGAAGAAGTCCCCATAGAGGATTTTGCCGATCAAGTGGAATGCAACTCCCTTCGCGATCTGGACCTGAGAAAAAAGACAGGCTGTACTATCATTGGATACATAGCTCCCGATGGTACCTACATCATTAACCCCGAGGCAGATTTGGAATTACAGCCCAAGAGTAAGGTTATTGTCTTGGGAAGGCCGGAGCAGATTAAAAAGTTGAACGAAATGTTCCATATCCGCTGATTACATTTAAAGCACATTATTTGATTGGATTGAATATTTTTTGGATATTGCCGCCTTTACAGACTAATAAAATAACCATAAAACAGCAATTATGAAGTATAGACTTCTCTCAATGATTACCTTTCTCTTTCCCTTTTTATCCTTTGCCCAAGAGTCTTCGGATTTGGGCTTGGACGAACGGATCAATGCCTGGTTCGAACCTATTACAGCGGTATGGGAGAGCATCGTTTTTTGGCAAGTTCCCGGAACCGGTGTTCCTTTGGTGGTGATCGTACTAGTACTTGGCGCTACCTTTTTCACCCTGTACTTTGGGTTTATCAACATCCGAAGGTTTCCGTTGGCCATCAATGTGGTGCGTGGGAAATATGATGATGTGGAAGGAGCAGAAGGTCATGGGGTAGAGAAGGCCGAGGTAAATATTGTTGATGGGGATTTACCAGATACCATCAGGGATGAAAGTGAAGAGGGGGAAGTAAGCCACTTTCAAGCCTTGGCTACGGCTGTTTCGGGTACGGTAGGTCTTGGAAACATTGCCGGTGTGGCCTTGGCAATCGCTATTGGGGGGCCAGGGGCTACCTTTTGGATGATCGTATGCGGCCTGTTGAGCATGTCCACCAAATTTGTGGAATGTACCCTAGGGGTAAAGTACCGGGATATAGATGAAAACGGAACGGTATATGGAGGGCCTATGTACTATCTTTCCAGAGGATTAAAGGCGAGGGGTTACACCGGACTTGGAAAGGCACTGGCAGTAATTTTTGCCATACTTTGTGTTGGAGCTTCATTTGGGGGCGGTAATGCGGTACAGTCCAATCAGGCAGCGGAACAACTGGCCGCCATGATGGGGCTGCAGGGAGGTTCCACAGGATTTATAATAGGTCTGGTACTGGCGGTAGTGGTCGGAATAGTAATTATCGGTGGCATTAAGCGAATCGCCTCGGTAACGGAAAAAATAGTGCCGTTTATGGCAATAATCTATGCCATTGCATGTTTGGTGGTCATTTTTGCAAACTACTCCTATATTGATGACGCTTTTGGGTTGATTTTTAAAGGCGCTTTTACTCCCGAAGCAGGTTTGGGAGGTTTGTTCGGAGTTTTGATCGTTGGTTTTAGGCGAGCGGTCTTCTCCAACGAGGCAGGAGCCGGATCGGCAGCAATTGCACACTCGGCCGTTAAGACGAAGTACCCGGCCAGTGAGGGCATTGTAGCGCTTTTGGAACCGTTCATTGATACCGTGGTTATTTGTACCATGACCGCTTTGGTAATTATCTTCTTCAATAGTGGTGGTGTCTTTGAATATGGCGGTGATGGCGCTGGTAGTGTAATCGTGGATGGAGTTTCCATGGGCGGTGTTAACCTAACATCCATGGCCTTTCAATCCGTAATCCCGTGGTTTCCATATGTCTTAACCTTGGCCGTAGTCCTCTTTGCGATTTCTACCATGATATCTTGGTCTTATTATGGTCTTCAGTCCTGGAAATACCTGTTTGGGAGAGGCAAAACAGCAGATATGTGTTATAAGCTTTTATTCGTTGCTTTTATTATCATTGGGGCATCTGCATCCATGGGAGCGGTTTTCGCGTTCTCAGACGCTATGATATTGGCTTTGGTATTTCCGAACATGATCGGATTGATTATCCTGTTCCCAAGGGTGAAGGAGGAATTGAATAAGTATTTGGACGCCGTTAAGGCACTAAAAAAATAAATACCCTTGAAAAATTTAAGATCCCACTTCAAATTCAACAAAAGAGAAAGAAGTGGGATTTTCTTTTTGCTCTTGCTCATCGTTGTCCTTCAATGCGTGCATTTCTATATAAAAATGGCCGCTCCGGATACGGCTAAAAGTACTGTTGTGATAGACGCTGACGTACAACGCCATATGGACCTGCTCAAGGAACAGGAGCCAAAGCTGAATGAGTCGCGTATCTTTCCCTTCAATCCAAATTTTATCTCGGACTATAAGGGATATAGCTTGGGAATGTCTGCCGTGGAAATGGATAGGTTGCTTGCATTTAGGAAAGCGGGCCATTATGTGAACGCTCCAAAGGAGTTTCAAAGGGTAACAGGAATCTCCGACTCGCTATTGAACAAGATTTCCCCGTATTTCACGTTTCCCGCCCAGGCAAAGCGGGCGTACAGTTCCCCAAGGCAAAACGGGTACATCATCCGGGATTTAAACGAGGTCGGTGCCACTGAACTTAAAGTAGTACGAGGCATAGGGGACAAGCTTTCACTACGGATCGTAAAATTCAGGGAAAGCTTGGGCGGTTTTATGATAGACGAACAACTTTATGATGTATATGGATTGCAGCCTGAGGTGGTAGAGGAGACCTTGAAAAGATTTAAGGTAATCCATAGGCCTACCATAAAGAAAATCAATATCAACCTGGCTTCCGTGCAGGAAATAGCGCAGTTGACGTATATAGATTATAGCACCGCCAGAAAGATCATAGCTTACCGTGAGCTGGTCGGAAGTATCCGTTCTTTTGACGAATTAACGAAAATTGAAGATTTTCCATCCGACAAGATTGATAGAATTAAATTATATTTGGCCCTATAAAAGTGCTATGATGATTACAGATACCATGTCTACCTTAAGTTTTGATTATTCGGATACCCAACAGATGGTCGCTGATTCTGCCAAGGAATTTGCTGAACAATATATACGGCCCTATGTTATGGAATGGGACGAAGCCCAAACTTTTCCCTTAGCGTTGTTTAAGAAGGCGGGTGAAATGGGGTTTATGGGTGTTTTTGTCCCAGAATCCCTTGGAGGTTCTGGATTGGGATACCATGAATATGTTGCCATAATTGAGGAGATTTCCAAAGTAGATCCCGCAATTGGCCTGTCCGTGGCAGCACATAATTCCCTGTGCACAAATCATATTTTGTCCTTTGGCAACGAAGAGCAAAAACAAAAATGGATTCCCAAATTGGCCACTGCGGAGTGGATCGGTGCTTGGGGACTCACCGAACACAATACAGGTTCGGATGCGGGCGGAATGTCTACTACAGCGGTAAAGGACGGTGATTTTTGGGTGGTCAACGGCGCAAAGAATTTTATTACACATGGCAAAAGCGGAGATATCGCGGTGGTAATCGCCAGGACCGGCGAAAAGGGCAATAGCCGGGGGATGACCGCATTTGCTGTGGAAAGGGGTACCCCAGGGTTCACTAGTGGTAAAAAGGAGGACAAGTTGGGAATGCGGGCTAGTGAGACCGCCGAACTGGTCTTTGATAACTGCAGCATTCCCGATGCAAACCGTCTCGGTGAAATCGGTGACGGCTTTGTCCAATCCATGAAGGTATTGGACGGTGGAAGGATCTCTATCGGTGCACTGTCCTTGGGAATAGCAAAAGGTGCTTATGAAGCGGCTTTAAAGTACTCCAAGGAAAGGATTCAGTTTGGAAAACCCATAAGCCAATTTCAGGGCATTTCTTTTAAACTTGCAGAAATGGCAACCGAAATCGAAGCTTCGGAATTGCTATTACACAAAGCGGCCTTCTTAAAAAATGAAGGGCGGGAGATGACCAAATTAAGCGCAATGGCCAAAATGTATGCTTCCGAGGTCTGTGTGAGGGCTGCCAATGAGGCCGTGCAAATACACGGTGGCTATGGATATACCAAGGACTTCCCTGTCGAAAAATTTTATAGGGATGCCAAGCTTTGTACCATCGGTGAAGGAACCACGGAAATACAAAAGGTGGTCATAGCCAAGAATATTTTAAAATAATTTATCCGGAATTCATTTATTAGATTTATATTTGCACTCCAAAATCATAAAGAAAGGAGGTTGTAGCCAATGTTAATAATACCAGTAAAAGAAGGAGAAAACATCGATAGGGCTTTAAAGCGTTTTAAACGTAAGTTCGACAGAACGGGTACCATGCGTCAGTTGAGAAAACGTCAGCAATTCACAAAACCTTCTGTAGAAAGAAGAGCCCAAATACAAAAAGCCCAGTATATCCAAGGCTTAAGGGACCAAGAGGAAATCTAACCCTTTATCGTATACAAGGTATAAGTCTCACTTCCGAACTTCTCGGAAGTGGGATTCTTTTTTGTTGCACAAAGTGGTAACTTTGTTCCATGGCCTTGCGTTCCTTTATCTCATACATATCCCTGGAAAAAAACTACTCCGCGCATACCGTTAAAGCGTATGAAAGGGATATCCAGGAGTTTGTTGTTTTTTGTGCCCAGGAATTCGAGGTTGATGAAATAGACGATGTAGCCTATACCCTCATACGGAGCTGGATCGTGCACCTGGTAGACCAAAAGTGCTCCAACAGGACCATAAATCGGAAAATTGCTTCTTTAAAGGCCTACTATAAGTTTGTGTTGCGCATAGGGAAAATCAAGGTAAATCCGCTGGCCAAGCACAAGGCCTTGAAAACCCCAAAAAAGATCGAGGTACCCTTTTCCGAGGCCGAAATGGAGGAGGTGCTCTTGCAGATGCCCTTTGAAGGCGATTTTGAAGGCGTAAGGGATAAACTGATTATTGAACTTTTGTACACTACGGGTATTCGAAGGTCCGAATTGATCAATCTAAAGCTTCGGGCTCTAGACCGTCCTGGAAAAACCCTGAAGGTGCTTGGTAAACGGAACAAAGAGCGTATTGTACCCCTCTTACCATCGACCATAGCGCTGTTCGAGCTCTTTTTTGGACAGCGAAATGCCCTTGCCCAAATCACGGATACCGAGTACATTTTTTTGTCCCGGTCGGGCAACAAAATGTATGAAACTCTTGTTTATAGAATAATAAATAGGTATTTTAGTAAGGTCTCCACCAAGGTAAAAAAGAGTCCTCATATTTTAAGGCACACGTTTGCGACTCACTTACTAAACAAAGGGGCAGACCTTAATTCCGTCAAGGAGTTATTGGGACATTCAAGTTTGGCATCCACGCAGGTATATACGCATAATAGCATTGCCGAACTCAAAAAAGTACATTTATCGGCTCATCCCAGAAGCAAAGAATAGTACTTCATTCTTTTACAATGTTTAATATAAAAAATTTCATTCTATGAAAGTAAATGCACAATCCGTGAATTTCAACGCAGATGGAAAGCTTATTGATTTCATCCAAAACAGATTAAACAAACTGGAACTTTTTTATGATCGTGTAATAAGTTCGGATGTATATTTGAAAGTAGAAAATACCAGCTCAAAAGTAAATAAGATCGTAGAGATAAAAGTGAATGTGCCTAAGGACAAATTTATTGTAAAGAAACAATGCAAATCTTTTGAAGAAGGGGTTGATGCAGCTTGCAGTTCCCTGGAAAGAAGCCTTAAAAAAAGAAAGCAAAAACTAAGGCTTCAAGCCTGATTAAAATTTTCGAAAAATTGTTTTGAATAAAAAAAATATTATCTACATTTGCAGTCCGTTAGAAATAGCGGACTTTTTTATGCGTAAAAGGCTTTAAAAAAAGCCGATGTAGCTCAGCTGGCTAGAGCAGCTGATTTGTAATCAGCAGGTCGTGGGTTCGAGTCCCTCCATCGGCTCGAAAGTTCTGAAAATAAAAGGTTTGGGGGAGATACTCAAGCGGCCAACGAGGGCAGACTGTAAATCTGCTGACTATGTCTTCGCAGGTTCGAATCCTGCTCTCCCCACAACAAATTTTGGAGAGCAGATGTCAAAAGCTCGCTTTTGTAAAGCTGCGAACAAAAATTTGTTGTTCGGGTCCACCCGAACAGGATGCACGACCGAAAGGGAGTGAATCCAGGAAGTTCCGGGTCCACCCGAACAGGATGCACGACCGAAAGGGAGTGAATCCAGGAAGTTCCGGGTCCGCCCGAACAGGATGCACGACCGAAAGGGAGTGAATCCAGGAAACCTGGGCAACTAGTTTGAACGGGCAATTGAAATTTTGAAAAATAATGCGGGAGTAGCTCAGTTGGTAGAGCGTCAGCCTTCCAAGCTGAATGTCGCCGGTTCGAACCCGGTCTCCCGCTCTAGAACTTTGGGTTTATGGTTGCAATTTCAAGTTTTGGTTGGAAAGCCATAGACTTAAAAAAGCCGGTGTAGCTCAGGGGTAGAGCGTTTCCTTGGTAAGGAAGAGGTCACGAGTTCAAATCTCGTCATTGGCTCAAGAGGATAGAAGTTAAGTTCTTTGATGGGGTATTTTGGATTGGAAAAAGCGAGTGACCTCGGTCACGCCTGCCCGCCCTAGGCGGGAGTTCAAATCTCGTCATTGGCTCAAGAAGATAGAAGTTAAGTTCTTTGATGGAGTATTTTGGATTGGACAAGGCCAGTGATCTCGGTCACGCCTGCCCGCCCTAGGTGGGAGTTCAAATCTCGTCATTGGCTCAAAGAGGACATAAATACGTACACTAATATAAACTAAGATTAAATTAATTAAACATGGCAAAGGAAACTTTTGATCGTTCCAAACCGCACTTAAATATTGGTACAATTGGACACGTGGATCACGGTAAAACTACATTGACTGCTGCTATTACTTCAGTATTGGCTAATGCAGGATTGTCTGAACAGCGAAGCTTCGATTCTATCGACAACGCTCCTGAGGAAAAGGAAAGGGGTATTACCATTAATACATCGCACGTGGAATACCAAACAGCAAATCGCCACTACGCGCACGTTGACTGTCCTGGTCACGCGGATTATGTGAAGAACATGGTTACCGGTGCAGCGCAGATGGATGGTGCTATTTTGGTGGTTGCCGCTACTGATGGCCCTATGCCACAAACTCGTGAGCACATCCTTTTGGGACGCCAGGTTGGTATTCCAAGAATCGTGGTTTTCATGAACAAAGTAGACATGGTAGATGATGAGGAGCTTTTGGAACTTGTTGAAATGGAAGTAAGGGAATTGCTTTCTTTCTACGAGTACGATGGTGACAATGGCCCCGTAATTTCAGGTTCCGCCCTTGGTGCACTTAACGGTGAGCAGAAGTGGGTAGATACCGTAATGGAATTGATGACTGCGGTTGATGAGTGGATCGAGTTGCCAAAAAGGGATGTGGAAAAGGATTTCTTGATGCCCGTTGAGGACGTGTTTACCATTACAGGTCGTGGAACAGTTGCCACTGGCCGTATTGAAACTGGTGTTGCCAATACTGGTGATGCCGTGGATATCATTGGAATGGGCGCCGAAAAATTGACTTCTACCATTACAGGTGTTGAAATGTTTCGTAAGATTTTGGATCGTGGCGAAGCCGGTGACAACGTAGGTATTTTGTTAAGAGGTATTGAAAAAACCGATATCAAAAGGGGAATGGTAATCTGTAAGCCAGGTTCTGTTAAACCACACGCTAAGTTTGAAGCTGAGGTATATATCCTGAAAAAAGAAGAAGGCGGGCGTCACACACCATTCCACAACAACTACCGTCCTCAGTTCTATGTTAGGACTACGGATGTAACAGGAACCATTAATCTTCCAAGCGGAGTAGAGATGGTAATGCCTGGAGATAACCTTACGATTATTGTGGATCTTATCCAGCCCATCGCATTGAGCGAAGGTCTGCGTTTCGCGATTCGTGAAGGTGGTAGAACTGTAGGTGCCGGTCAGGTTACCAAGATTTTAGATTAATACCATATCATATTAAATTATTGCATTGAGGGTGTTCTGCCATGGCAGGATACCTTTCAATGTAAATATAAACGGGTGTAGCTCAGTTGGTAGAGCACTGGTCTCCAAAACCAGGTGTCGGGAGTTCGAGTCTCTCCTCCCGTGCTAAAGTAAAGGATCAGAACACGACGGAAGGGGAGTTTTGCCCAGAACAAGGTCCAAGGGTATCCCACTTGCCGTGTAAAGAAGAAAACAGTTGCGGTATGTTCACATATATTAAGGAGTCAATAGCAGAATTAAGAAACAATGTCTCTCTACCCTCAAGGGCAGAATCTTCGAACCTAATGGTTGTGGTAGCGGTGTTCTCTATCATATTTGCGTTGGCCACCTGGGGTGTTGATACAGTATTTAGCAAACTGATACAATTGTATTTCAAAAACCTTATAAACTAAGCGGTACCTATGTCGGAAGTATTGGAAAAGAAATGGTATGTGGTTAGAGCGGTCAGTGGCCAAGAGAACAAGATCAAGGGCTATATTGAAAGCGAGGTAGTCCGATTGGGATTTGGGGACTATCTTGAAGACGTTTTGGTGCCCACTGAAAAAGTAGTGCAGATTCGCAATGGTAAAAAAATAAATAAGGAAAGGGTCTATTTTCCGGGCTACATTATGATAAAGGCCAATCTGGGGGGGGAAATGGTGCATATTATACGTTCCATTACCAACGTGATCGGTTTTTTGGGGGAAACAAAGGGCGGTGATCCCGTACCCCTTCGAAAATCAGAAGTCAATAGAATGCTTGGCAAAGTGGATGAATTGGCCGTTAACACAGATAGTGTTGCCATTCCCTTTGTCTTGGGCGAGACGGTAAAAGTAATCGATGGACCCTTTAACGGTTTCAACGGAACCGTTGAAAAAATCAATGAAGAAAAGCGTAAGCTAGAAGTAATGGTGAAGATTTTCGGAAGAAAAACACCATTGGAACTTAGCTATATGCAAGTAGAAAAAGTTTAATACGAACTGTTACATAGTTAAAAGTTGTGTTGCTTCCAATTAACACGCTTTAAATTTAATTTTAAACAATGGCAAAAGAAGTAAGTAAAGTAGTTAAACTACAAGTTAGGGGAGGTGCTGCGAATCCGTCGCCACCGGTTGGACCCGCTTTAGGTGCTGCCGGCGTTAACATCATGGAGTTCTGTAAGCAATTTAATGCGCGTACACAGGACAAACCGGGCAAAGTATTGCCAGTTGTTATCACGGTATACAAGGACAAGTCGTTCGACTTTGTCGTAAAGACACCGCCAGCGGCAGTTCAGTTATTGGAAGCGGCTAAGATTAAAAAAGGATCTGGCGAACCTAACAGGGTAAAAACCGGAAGTGTAAACTGGGACCAGGTCAAGGCTATCGCCGAGGACAAGATGGTAGATCTTAATGCCTTCACCGTGGAATCTGCAATGAGCATGGTGGCAGGTACGGCAAGATCTATGGGTCTTAAGGTGTCAGGAAAGCGACCTTTTTAAAATCTTAAAAGCAATTTAAAATGGCAAAATTAACGAAAAAGCAAAAGGAGGCCCACGCTAAAATAGACAAGAACAAACTCTATTCCGTGGAAGAAGCTTCCGCTTTGGTAAAAGAAATAACCAATACAAAATTTGATGCATCAATAGACCTCGCTGTTCGCTTGGGTGTAGACCCACGAAAGGCAAATCAAATGGTGCGTGGGGTGGTTACCCTTCCTCATGGAACCGGTAAGGACGTAAAGGTTTTGGCCTTGGTTACCCCGGACAAGGAAGCAGAGGCCAAGGAGGCCGGCGCCGATTTTGTAGGGTTAGACGAATATTTGGATAAAATTAAAGGCGGCTGGACCGATGTTGATGTAATCATCACCATGCCAAGCGTGATGGGTAAGTTAGGACCTCTGGGACGTGTTTTGGGCCCAAGGGGATTAATGCCCAATCCAAAGACGGGAACCGTTACCATGGATATAGCAAAGGCGGTATCTGATGTAAAGGCGGGTAAGATAGATTTTAAAGTGGATAAAACAGGGATTGTGCACGCTGCAATAGGAAAGGCCTCTTTTACGGCCGACAAGATTGCGGACAATGCTACGGAATTGTTGGAAACACTGCAAAAATTAAAGCCCAGCGCTGCAAAAGGGGTCTACATGAAAAGTGTTTACATGTCCAGTACTATGAGTCCCAGCGTTCAATTAGATCCCAAGGTTGGTTAACCCCGGTAGTTTAAAGTTTTTATTATGACAAGAGAAGAAAAATTAGACGTTATACAGGATTTGACCGCCCAATTGGCCGATAGTTCCACCATATATCTTGCTGATATATCGGGCTTGGACGCAGCGACCACTTCAAATCTAAGAAGGGCTGCTTTCAAGGCCAATGTAAAACTGGCAGTGGTGAAAAACACCCTGTTGGCCAAGGCAATGGAAGCCTCGGACAAAGAGTTTGGGGAGCTTCCCCAAGTGCTGAAGGGCAACACCTCGCTGATGTTCTCGGAAGCGGGCAATGGGCCGGCAAAATTGATAAAGTCGTTCAGGAAAAAATCTGATAAACCCCTGTTAAAAGGCGCTTTTATTGAAGAAGCAATCTATATAGGTGATGAGCAATTGGATACTTTGGTAAGCATCAAATCCAAAGAAGAGATGGTCGGCGAGATTATCGGATTGTTGCAATCCCCTGCCAAGAACGTTATTTCCGGACTTAAGTCGGGCGGTGGCAAACTTGCAGGCATCCTTAAAACCTTATCAGAAAAATAATACGTACGCACTAAAAACAATTATATTTTAAAATTTATTAAACGATAGAAAAATGGCAGATTTAAAAGATTTCGCAGAACAATTGGTAAACTTGACCGTAAAAGAGGTAAATGAGTTGGCCGATATATTAAAAGAAGAATATGGTATTGAGCCCGCTGCTGCAGCGGTAGCTGTTGCCGGTGGCGGAGCCGCAGGTGGCGGTGAAGCCGAGGCTGTTGAGGAAAAATCGGAATTCGACGTAATTTTGAAGGCCGCAGGTGGTTCTAAACTTGCTGTTGTAAAATTGGTTAAGGAATTGACCGGTTTAGGATTAAAAGATGCTAAGGACATCGTTGATAGCGCACCAAAAGCTGTTAAAGAAGGTGTTGCCAAAGACGAAGCTGAAGGAATCAAAAAATCATTAGAAGAAGCAGGAGCAGAAGTTGAGCTTAAATAATAGCGACAACCATACTATTTTGGTTTAGGTCTTCCCACTTAGGTGGCTAGACCTAAACCCTTTTATACCCATGTATATTAAGTAATATACCACCCGTTTTAGTATTCACGTTCAAAACGCCCATTGATGTTCACAAATCAGACTGAGAGAATAAGTTTTGCATCCGCTAAGAACATTCCGGACTATCCGGATTTCTTGGATATTCAGATAAAATCGTTTCAAGATTTCTTTCAACTTGAAACCAAATCTGATGAAAGGGGTAATGAAGGATTGTACAATACCTTCATGGAAAATTTCCCGATCACAGATACCCGAAACCAGTTTGTATTAGAGTTTCTTGATTATTTCATAGATCCACCAAGATATTCCATACAAGAATGTATAGAACGTGGTCTTACCTATAGTGTACCGCTAAAGGCAAGATTAAAATTGTATTGTACCGATCCGGAGCACGAGGATTTCGAGACCATTGTACAGGACGTTTATTTGGGAACCATTCCCTACATGACGCCCAGCGGAACCTTTGTTATCAATGGTGCCGAGCGCGTGGTCGTATCTCAATTGCACCGTTCTCCAGGGGTGTTCTTTGGACAGTCTTTCCACGCCAATGGAACCAAACTGTATTCCGCAAGGGTTATTCCTTTCAAAGGTTCTTGGATAGAGTTTGCCACGGATATTAACGGCGTTATGTACGCCTATATCGACAGAAAGAAAAAATTGCCTGTAACTACCTTGTTCAGGGCCATTGGCTTTGAACGCGATAAGGATATTTTGGAAATCTTTGACCTTTCGGAAGAAATCAAGGTGTCCAACGCAGGTTTAAAGAAAGTACTGGGCCGCAAATTGGCCGCAAGGGTATTGAATACCTGGCACGAGGATTTTGTGGATGAGGATACCGGCGAAGTGGTTTCCATTGAGCGGAACGAAATTGTTCTGGACAGGGATACCGTGCTCGAGAAAGAACATGTGGCGCAGATTTTGGAGGCCGATGTAAAGACCATCCTACTCCATAAGGAGAACAATGCGCAGTCTGACTATGCCATCATACACAACACCTTGCAAAAGGACCCTACCAACTCTGAAAAAGAGGCGGTAGAACATATTTATCGCCAATTGCGAAACGCGGAACCGCCAGATGAGGAAACGGCCCGTGGTATTATAGATAAATTGTTCTTTTCCGATCAGCGTTACAACCTCGGAGAGGTAGGTCGCTACAGAATGAACAAGAAGTTGGGCTTGGATATCGGGATGGACAAGCAGGTCCTTACCAAGGAAGATATCATTACCATCATAAAATATTTGATCGAACTGATCAACTCCAAGGCAGAGATCGATGATATTGATCACCTTTCCAATCGTCGTGTACGTACGGTGGGAGAGCAATTGTCCTCGCAGTTTGGTGTTGGTTTGGCGCGTATGGCAAGAACCATCCGCGAGCGTATGAACGTAAGGGATAATGAGGTCTTTACCCCGATCGATCTGATTAACGCGAAGACGCTCTCTTCCGTAATCAATTCGTTCTTCGGTACCAATCAGCTGTCCCAGTTCATGGACCAGACCAATCCCTTGGCCGAGATTACGCACAAGAGAAGATTGTCTGCATTGGGACCTGGGGGACTTTCACGGGAAAGAGCAGGTTTTGAGGTACGGGACGTACACTATACCCACTACGGTAGGCTTTGCCCTATAGAAACGCCCGAAGGACCTAACATTGGTTTAATCTCCTCACTTTCCGTGTTTGCCAAGGTAAATCCTATGGGCTTCTTGGAAACTCCATATCGCCAAGTCGATAAAGGTGTGGTGAATACTAAGGAATACAGGTATTTAAGTGCTGAGGAAGAAGAAGGGATGAAAATTGCCCAAGCAAACATTCCCCTCAAGGATAACGGTACCATAAATAGTGATAAGGTGATAGCCAGGGAAGAAGGGGATTTTCCCGTGGTAGATCCAGCAGAAGTAAATTATACCGATGTTGCACCCAATCAGATCGCTTCCATTTCGGCTTCTTTGATCCCCTTCTTGGAGCACGATGATGCCAATAGGGCCCTGATGGGATCTAACATGATGCGGCAGGCGGTTCCGTTGCTAAAACCACAGTCGCCCATTGTAGGTACAGGACTGGAGCGGCAGGTTGCCTCGGATTCCCGCGTATTGATCAATGCAGAGGGCGATGGAGTAATCGAATATGTGGATTCCCAAAAGATTACCATTAAGTACAATCGCACGGAGGACGAGCGCTTGGTAAGTTTTGAAGAGGATTCCAAAACCTACGAGTTGGTAAAGTTCAGAAAGACCAACCAGGGTACCAGTATCAATTTGAAACCTATTGTTAAAAAAGGAGATAAAGTTAAAAGGGGACAGGTATTATGTGAAGGCTACGCTACGGAAAAAGGCGAATTGGCTTTGGGAAGAAACCTAAAAGTGGCCTTTATGCCATGGAAGGGGTACAACTTTGAGGATGCCATCGTAATTTCTGAAAAAGTGGTACGGGAAGATATCTTTACTTCCATCCACATTGATGAATATGCCCTAGAAGTACGGGATACCAAATTGGGGGCCGAGGAACTTACGAATGATATTCCCAACGTCTCCGAGGAGGCTACCAGGGATTTGGACGAATATGGAATGATTCGCATCGGGGCCGAGGTAAAGCCTGGGGATATATTAATTGGTAAGATTACTCCAAAAGGGGAATCGGATCCTACGCCCGAGGAAAAACTGCTTCGCGCCATCTTTGGGGACAAGGCGGGAGATGTTAAGGATGCATCCTTAAAAGCATCTCCATCCCTACGCGGTGTGGTCATCGATAAGAAGTTGTTTTCCAGATCCATCAAGGATAAAAGAAAACGTTCCGAGGACAAAGAGGCCATTTCCAAGTTGGAGCTCGATTATGAGGTCAAATTCCAGCAGCTCAAGGACATTTTGGTCGACAAGTTGTTTGCCCTGATCAACGGTAAGACTTCCCAAGGGGTATTGAACGACCTGGGAGAGGAAGTGCTGCCAAAAGGGAAGAAGTACACGATGAAGATGTTGAATGCGGTAGACGACTTTGCCCATTTGGTCGGCGGTAGCTGGACAACGGACAAGGCTACCAATGCCTTGGTGGCCGATTTGTTGCACAACTATAAAATTAAATTGAATGACCTTCAAGGGAATTTAAGGAGAGACAAGTTTACTATTTCCGTAGGGGATGAACTCCCTGCCGGTATCATGAAATTGGCCAAAGTCTATATCGCCAAGAAGCGCAAGCTTAAAGTTGGGGATAAAATGGCGGGTCGCCATGGAAACAAGGGTATTGTGGCGCGTATTGTACGTCAGGAAGATATGCCCTTCCTGGAAGATGGTACTCCAGTAGACATTGTTTTGAATCCATTGGGGGTACCCTCACGGATGAACATTGGGCAGATTTATGAGACGGTACTTGGCTGGGCCGGTCTTAAATTGGGCAAGAAGTTCGGTACGCCTATTTTTGATGGCGCCACGCTCGAGGAAATAAATGCCTACACGGACGAAGCAGGTATCCCTAGGTTTGGACATACCTATTTGTACGACGGAGGTACAGGACAGCGTTTTGACCAACCGGCTACGGTAGGAGTCATCTATATGCTAAAATTGGGGCATATGGTAGACGACAAAATGCATGCCCGGTCCATAGGACCCTACTCCCTGATCACACAACAACCCTTGGGTGGTAAAGCACAGTTTGGAGGTCAGCGTTTTGGGGAAATGGAAGTATGGGCCCTGGAAGCGTACGGCGCTTCGGCCACTTTACGTGAAATATTGACCGTAAAATCCGATGACGTAATCGGAAGGGCCAAAACGTACGAGTCTATCGTTAAAGGAGAGACCATGCCTGAACCTGGTTTGCCAGAATCCTTCAATGTATTGATGCACGAGCTTAAAGGTTTAGGCTTGGATATCAGATTGGAAGAATAATAACATTAAACTCATTTAATTCATTATCACCATATTGTAATGGCTAGACTAAAAGATAATAACCCAATAAAAAGGTTCGATAAAATTTCAATCGGATTGGCATCTCCAGAGTCAATTTTGGCAGAGTCAAGAGGTGAGGTTTTAAAACCTGAAACGATTAATTACAGGACGCACAAACCAGAGCGTGACGGGCTTTTCTGTGAACGTATTTTTGGTCCTGTGAAGGATTATGAATGTGCGTGCGGAAAGTATAAAAGAATACGTTATCGAGGTATTGTTTGTGATCGTTGTGGTGTTGAGGTGACCGAGAAGAAGGTACGTAGGGACCGAGTGGGACATATCAATCTGGTTGTTCCCGTAGCCCATATCTGGTATTTCCGTTCCTTACCCAACAAAATAGGGTACCTTTTGGGACTTCCTTCCAAGAAATTGGATATGATCATTTATTACGAACGTTACGTGGTCATCCAACCTGGACTCGCCAAGGCAACGGAAGAGGGGGAAGAAATCAAAAAAATGGATTTCCTTACAGAAGAGGAGTATCTGAATATTTTGGAGACCTTGCCACCGGAGAACCAGTATTTGGAAGATAGCGATCCCAACAAGTTTATCGCCAAAATGGGCGCCGAATGCCTTATAGACCTTTTGGCACGGATCGATTTGAACCAATTGTCTTACGATTTAAGGCATAAAGCAAATACGGAAACTTCTAAGCAGCGTAAGACCGAGGCTTTGAAGCGCCTTCAGGTAGTAGAGGCCCTTAGGGAGTCACAGGAGAACAGGGAGAACAAGCCGGAATGGATGATCATGAAGGTGGTTCCTGTTATCCCACCGGAATTGAGGCCCTTAGTGCCCTTGGACGGAGGCCGTTTCGCAACTTCGGATCTTAATGACCTTTACAGAAGGGTAATTATCCGTAACAACCGTTTGAAGCGATTGATGGAAATCAAAGCACCTGAAGTTATCCTAAGGAATGAAAAGCGTATGCTCCAGGAAGCTGTGGATTCCCTGTTTGATAATACCCGTAAGGCCTCGGCCGTTAAAACGGAATCGAACAGGCCCTTGAAATCACTTTCGGATTCCTTAAAAGGTAAACAAGGACGTTTTCGTCAGAACCTTTTGGGAAAACGAGTGGACTACTCCGCACGTTCGGTGATCGTTGTGGGCCCTGAGATGAAATTATATGAATGTGGTCTTCCGAAAGATATGGCCGCAGAGCTTTACAAGCCGTTTGTGATTCGCAAACTGATCGAAAGGGGTATTGTAAAGACGGTAAAATCTGCCAAGAAGATCATAGATAAAAAGGAACCCGTGGTTTGGGATATCCTAGAAAACGTGTTGAAAGGACATCCGGTACTATTGAACCGGGCCCCTACTTTGCACCGTTTGGGTATTCAGGCGTTTCAGCCCAAGCTTATCGAAGGAAAGGCCATTCGTTTGCACCCCTTGGTTTGTACGGCCTTTAACGCGGATTTTGATGGAGATCAAATGGCAGTGCACTTACCCTTAGGCCCTGAGGCTATTTTGGAGGCGCAGCTGCTAATGTTGGCTTCGCACAACATACTGAACCCTGCCAATGGGTCACCTATTACGGTACCCTCACAGGATATGGTATTGGGACTGTACTATATGACGAAGGAGAGAAAATCCACGGATGAGCTAACCGTCAAGGGAGAAGGCCTTACGTTCTATTCTGAAGAGGAAGTGGTCATCGCTTTCAACGAGGGAAAGGTTGAACTCAACGCCGGTATTAAGGTAAGGGCCAAGGACTTCAATGAAGAAGGGGAATTGGTAAATCAGATTATAACCACTACGGTAGGTAGGGTGTTGTTCAATATGGTGGTACCGGAAGCAGCTGGCTATATCAACGATATATTGAACAAAAAATCCCTGCGCGATATCATCGGGAAAATATTGGCGGTTACGGATGTACCCACCACTTCTGATTTCTTGGATAAGATTAAGACCATGGGTTATGAATTTGCCTTCAAGGGAGGACTTTCCTTCAGTTTGGGAGATATTATCATTCCTCAAGAAAAGCATGAAATGATTGCCGATGCCAACGGTCAAGTAGATGGCATTATGGCAAATTATAACATGGGTCTTATCACCAACAACGAACGCTACAATCAGGTTATTGATGTATGGACCTCCACCAATGCGATGCTTACCGAGCTGGCCATGAAACGGATCCGTGAGGATCAACAAGGGTTCAACTCGGTATATATGATGCTCGATTCAGGCGCAAGGGGTTCAAAAGAACAGATACGTCAGCTGACCGGTATGCGGGGATTGATGGCCAAACCCAAAAAATCAACGGCCGGTGGCGGGGAGATTATTGAAAACCCCATTCTTTCCAATTTTAAGGAGGGATTGTCCATTCTGGAGTATTTTATCTCAACACACGGTGCGCGTAAAGGACTCGCAGATACGGCCTTGAAAACAGCGGATGCGGGCTATTTGACCCGTCGTTTGGTTGATGTGTCACAGGATGTGATCATCAATACCGAAGACTGTGGTACCTTGCGTGGTATCGAGGTGGAAGCGTTGAAAAAGAACGAGGAAGTCGTGGAAACCCTGGGAGAACGAATCCTTGGAAGGGTTTCGCTGCACGATGTGCATGATCCATTGACCGAAGAGCAGTTGCTTACGGCCGGTCAGGAAATTATGGAGGCCGATGTGAAGAAAATAGAAACCTCCCCGATCGATAAGATTGAAGTGCGTTCTGCGTTGACCTGCGAAGCACAAAAGGGAATATGTGGAAAATGTTACGGTAGAAACCTGTCTACAAACAAAATGGTACAGCGAGGTGAAGCGGTAGGTGTTGTAGCAGCACAATCCATCGGTGAGCCCGGAACGCAGTTGACCCTGCGTACCTTCCATGTAGGTGGTATTGCCGGAAACATTTCAGAGGACAACAAACTCATGGCAAAATTTGATGGTGTTGCCGAGATCGAAGATCTTAGAACGGTTATTGGGGAAGACGGGGAAGGCAACAAAGCCGAAATCGTGATTTCCAGAACATCCGAAATCAAGGTAGTGGACACCAAGACCGGTATTACCCTTAGTACCAACAATATTCCTTATGGATCTCAAATTTCCATTAAAAATGGTGCGAAGATCAAGAAAGGCGATGTTGTTTGCCAATGGGACCCCTATAACGGGGTTATTGTTTCCGAATTCCCTGGGAAAATCGCTTATGAAAATATTGAGCAAGGAGTTACCTATCAGGTAGAGATTGATGAGCAAACAGGTTTCCAGGAAAAGGTGATATCCGATTCGAGGAACAAAAAGCTGATTCCTACTTTGTTGATTATGAACAACAAGAACGAAGTATTACGTTCTTACAACCTTCCCGTGGGCTCCCATATTATGGTAGACGATGGGGATAAGATCAAAGAAGGTAAGATTTTGGTGAAGATTCCTCGTAAATCTGCCAAGGCAGGTGATATTACAGGAGGTCTTCCAAGGGTAACCGAATTGTTCGAGGCACGTAACCCATCAAATCCTGCAGTTGTTTCGGAGATCGATGGTGTGGTGTCCTTTGGAAAAATAAAAAGAGGAAATCGTGAAATCATCATCGAATCCAAATTGGGAGAGATCAAGAAATACTTGGTGAAGCTTTCAAACCAAATTTTGGTACAGGAGAACGATTATGTCCGTGCAGGAATGCCTTTATCCGATGGCTCTATTACACCAGAGGATATTCTGTCGATTAAAGGACCTTCTGCCGTACAGCAGTATTTGGTCAATGAGGTTCAGGAAGTGTACCGTCTGCAGGGTGTAAAGATAAACGATAAGCATTTTGAGGTAGTCGTGAGACAGATGATGCGCAAGGTTCGGATCCAGGATTCAGGGGATACCATTTTCTTGGAAAACCAGCTGGCACATAAGGACGACTTCATCCGGGAGAACGATGAGATTTTCGGTAAAAAGGTAGTGGAAGATTCCGGTGAATCCGAAAACCTAACCGCGGGTCAAATCATAACGGCGCGTGAACTTAGGGATGAGAACTCCATACTTAGGCGGGCCGATAAGACTTTGGTAACTGCCAGGGATGCGGTTGCAGCAACGGCAACGCCCATACTGCAAGGCATTACAAGGGCGTCCCTACAGACCAAATCCTTTATTTCGGCAGCTTCCTTCCAAGAGACCACCAAAGTGTTGAACGAAGCTGCAGTAAGCGGCAAAGTAGATCATTTGGAAGGCTTGAAGGAAAATGTAATTGTTGGACATAAGATTCCCGCCGGTACCGGTATGAGGGACTATGAAAACATCATTGTAGGTTCCAAAGAGGAATACGATGAGATCATGGCCCGCAAAGAGGAATTAAAATTCTAGATAAAAGAGACCCTCGATAACCATTCGAGGGTTTTTCTTTTTAAATAACACGATACTGAGTTATGGATAAGAAAGATCAAAAACAGAAGCAGATCAATATTGAATTGGATGAGAAAACGGCCGAGGGAGTATATTCCAACCTGGCCATTATCAATCATTCCGTTTCCGAATTTGTGGTGGATTTCATTAGCATGATGCCTGGAGCGCCCAAGGCAAAGGTGAAGAGCAGGATTGTCTTGACGCCACAGCATGCCAAAAAATTCCTGAAGGCACTCAATGATAATGTGAATAGATTTGAAAAGGCCCATGGCACGATCAAGGATTATGAGCAACCGCCCATACCCTTAAATTTTGGACCTACAGGTGAAGCATAAAAAAACCCGCAAATCATAGATTTGCGGGTTTTTTTTATTACCCTTTGGGAATCACTCGAATTCCGAAGTAAAATGAAGCCTCACAGACGGGTACTTTTGCTGTGTCATTTGCAATGAGAATTGGGAATCTGCCAAAAATACCAGCTGTCCACGCTTGTCCCTGGCCAAAAACTTCTGCTTTACCCGCTTAAACTCCTTGAATTCCTCGCTTGCGGCATCTTCCGGATCCACCCAACACGCCTTGTGCACCGGAAAGTTCTCATAGGTACATTTGGCTCCGTATTCATGTTGTAAACGGTATTGGATCACCTCATATTGAAGCGCGCCTACAGTGCCAATGACTTTTCTATTGTTCAATTCCAAGGTAAACAATTGGGCCACTCCCTCATCCATGAGTTGGTCTATTCCTTTGTTCAATTGCTTGGCCTTCATGGGGTCCGCGTTGTTGATATACCGGAAATGTTCAGGGGAAAAACTCGGAATTCCTTTGTAGTGGAGTTTCTCGCCCTCGGTAAGGGTATCCCCGATCTTAAAATTACCAGTATCGTGGAGCCCTACAATATCGCCGGGATAGGAGATATCCACAATCTGTTTTTTTTCGGCGAAAAATGCATTGGGGCTGGAAAATTTCAGGTTTTTGCCTTGTCGTACATGCAAATAGGGTTTGTTTCGCTCAAACGTTCCCGATACTATTTTAACAAAGGCCAACCGATCCCTATGTTTGGGATCCATATTGGCATGGATCTTAAAAACGAAACCCGTAAGGCTTTTTTCATTGGCATTGACCAAGCGCTCCTCGGACATCTTGGCCCTCGGGGTAGGTGCAATTTCCACGAAACAATCCAACAGTTCGCGCACGCCAAAATTATTGAGTGCGGAACCGAAGAACACGGGTTGCTGTGAGCCTTCCAAATAGGCAGTTTCGTCAAATTTGGGGTATATCCCATGGACCAGTTCCAAATTTTCACGGAGTGATTCAGCTGCATCCGAACCAATGATATTCTCCAACTCCGAACTGCCCAGATCATCAAAGGCAATGGTCTCCTCAATATGTTTCTTGCTATCGCCGCTGAACAGGTTGATATTCTTCTCGTATATATTGTAGATGCCCTTAAAATCGTAACCCATACCTATGGGAAAGCTCAATGGACTGACTGTGAGACCTAATTTTTGCTCTACTTCGTCCAAAAGGTCAAAAGCGTCCTTACCCTCTCGGTCCAACTTATTAATAAAAACAATTATGGGAATGTTCCGCATACGGCAGACCTCTACCAGTTTCTCAGTTTGTTCCTCCACTCCCTTGGCCACATCAATGACCACGATGACACTATCTACGGCGGTAAGCGTCCTAAACGTGTCTTCCGCAAAATCCTTGTGTCCTGGGGTATCTAAAATGTTGATTTTCTTGTCTTTATATAAAAAAGCAAGTACGGAAGTAGCTACCGAAATTCCACGCTGTCGTTCAATTTCCATGAAATCACTGGTGGCCGATTTTTTAATTTTATTGTTCTTAACGGCACCTGCTTCCTGAATGGCCCCTCCAAATAAGAGGAGTTTTTCCGTTAAGGTGGTTTTCCCTGCATCCGGATGTGAAATAATTCCAAAAGTGCGTCGTTTCGCTATCTGTTCTTCAAAATTCATTTGCGAAAATTTGGGCAAAAATAAGGCAAATTATACTTCCCAAGGGCCCAGGGCATTCCTTATTTTTAAAGGCCCTTTTGTTGTAGACAATCCAGGCTCCCGATAAAAAACAAAATTCACCTTGTTTATCGCTGGACGTAACTATCGATGAACGGTAAAAATAATCGATTTTTAGGGAGATGGATAATCTTTTTTTAGCGATTACCCGTACATTAAATAGTGTTGAAAGATGAATAAAATGGCCATTTGTCGAGGAAAATTGTTTTTGAAAGATTTTTAGTACGTCGGCTTTCAAAACTATTTGGTGATCGGAATTTTAGCCATATCTTGCACTGATACTTAGAGTAGCCCTAATATTCTTACTTGTACCAAATTCCTGTAGTGCCATGGTGAGCAGTTTAACCAATAAGACTCCCACTTATGGACAACTTTACTTTGAATTCAATCCCGTACAAGATATCCTACGGCCTAAGGTTGATTACCTTTCTCCTACTTTTGTTTTCCCTTTCTTCCTTTGATGATAAAATGACGATTGTTTCCGTTGAAACCTATGCGTACACGGATACGGACGGGGACGGCATTCCGGATAACAAGGATATGGATGATGACGGCGATGGCATATTGGATGTGGAAGAGGGAAATGAAGATCCAGATCAAGATAATCTTCCCAATCGGTTGGACATAGATTCGGACAATGATGGCATACTGGACAATGTGGAGGCCCAGGCCGCACAGGACTACATAGCACCTTCAGGAGATGATGTGGATGGGAACGGCTTGGATGATGCTTATGAAAATGTACCTGGCAGCTGCAATGGACTGGCACCTATAGATACGGATAATGATGGTTACCCAAACTACTTGGATATCGATTCAGATGATGACGGAATCCCTGATAATGTGGAAGCGCAACCCACTGACACTTACGTTGCCCCAGAAGGCGCCGACGATGACGACGATGGTCTGGACAATGCCTATGAAGGTGCGGGGAACGAAGGTCTTGAACCAGAAAATACAGATGGTACGGATAACCAGGACTATCTTGATGATGATAGCGACAACGACGATGTTCCCGATAATATAGAAGGGAACGATTTTAATTTTGACGGGGAACCGGACCATACCTTCACCGGAAACGATACCGATGAAGATGGTCTCGATGACGGGTACGAAGGTTCCGATACCAATGACGGCTTCGACGTAAACGACGAAATCAATAATCCGGCCAACGATCTTCCGGATGAGGATGGGCTTCGGGATGTGGATTATCGCGACCTGGAAAATATAGATCAAGAATGTCATGTTGTCAATGCGGACCGCTGCAATCCTGGTGTTTATGCACCCGCAAATTTTTGGTGGTCTGCATCAGGTTTCTTTTCCTCCACCAACAACCATAAACTGAAGTTTACCACTTTTAATGACGGTACCGCCCTTATCTCAGGAGCCACGAAATCTGGAAATTGTACAGCTGAGGTGTATGTTGTACTGAAAAATAAAATGGATTGGGATGCATGGAGCGCGGCAGGAGGAAGCTTTAAGGAAGAAGGTTGTTCCGGGGCGGTGGCCGAAGATTTGCACTACTATGTTATCGATAAGACCAAGAGTTTCATTACAATCTCCGGTGAGGACTGTGAAGCGGAAGGTACTTTTGTGGTTTCCCAACGTCCTGATCCGGACGATTCCACAACGCCCAATTTAGGGGTACATGTAGGTCCCGGTGGCGCACTTCGAGACACCAATACAGGGGCAGACGGTCTCGCTGGTTGGGGTTGGATGGGACCGAAAAGCAATGAAAGAAAATGGAAGATAGACTTTAATTTTCTGCTTGACTGTAAAACGCCACCTGAAGATCCGGATACGGATGATGATGGTGTCCCTGACGGTACTGATATCGATGATGACAATGACGGTATTTTGGATACCGTGGAAGACCCCAATCTGGATGGTGACGACGATCCATTGACC
>NZ_JBNGOQ010000001.1:1323789-1333867 GCF_050589645.1 Eudoraea algarum
CGGGGATGAAGGGCTCACGCCCGAAAATACGGATGGTGCCGATAATCCCGACTATTTGGACCTGGACAGTGACAACGACCTGGTACCGGACAACAACGAGGGGAACGACTTCAATTTTGACGGGGTTCCCGATCAGAGCTTTACCGGTACGGATACCGATGGTGACGGCCTGGACGACGGTTATGAGGGTGCGGATGTGAACGACGGCTTCGACGTGAACGATGAGATCGACGACCCTGCCAACGACCTTCCGGATACGGACGGAACCGAGGACGTAAACTATAGGGACTTCGATGATGATGGCGATGGTCTGGACACACCCGATGAGGATGTGGATGAAGACGGTGACCCCACCAATGACGATACGGACGATGACGGCACACCGGACTACCTGGACCCTATCAACGATGTACCCCCGGTGGAAGCCATAGAAGTTAATCAATTGGTAACACCCAACGGTGACGGCAGAAACGACTTCTTGTTTATAAGAGGGGTAGAAACGGTACCAAATAACTCCCTAAAGATTTTTAATAGATGGGGAGTTGCCGTGTACGAGGGCACTGGGTATAACAATCAAAATAACGTCTTTGATGGCAGATCTAAGGGAAGGTCGACATTTAGTGGAGCAGATTTCCTACCTGCTGGGGTATATTTCTATATCTTTGAATACCAAATAGACCAAGAAAGAATTTCTGATAGTGGTTATCTTTATGTCAGCAAATAATTCATTGAACTCCTATGATACTTAAAAAAAGTTTCCTTATATCTGTATTTTTCCTCTGCGCCATTATAGAAGGTCTATATGCACAACAGGATGCCCAATACACACAATATATGTTCAATACACTCAGCGTTAACCCCGCTTATGCAGGTTCAAGGGGCCAGTTGAGTATTGCTGCACTATACCGTTCACAATGGGTGGGCTTGGACGGGGCTCCCGAGACCCAGACCCTAAACCTGCATTCGCCCATTCGAAACAGTAGATTGGGTTATGGAATATCCGTGGTAAATGATAACATCGGGGACGGGGTGGTGCAGGAAACCTATTTTGATGCGGTAATTTCCTATACGATAGATGTCTCACAGGATGCTAAATTATCATTTGGTTTAAAGGCCGGGGGAAATCTGTTGAATTTGGATTTTGTAGGGCTGAATAATTTTGATTCGGAGACCATTACTGGGGATAATATTGAAAATCGTTTTTCCCCCAACTTTGGCCTGGGATTGTACTATCATACGGACAGATTCTATGCCGGCCTCTCCGCACCCAATATTTTGGAGACGGAACATTTTGATAATTCACAGAGAGATGCAAATTCGGTTTCCTTCCTTTCAGCGGAACGGATCAATTTTTATCTGATTACCGGCTATGTATTTGATCTGAACGGCAATCTAAAATTTAAACCGGCCTTGTTGACCAAGGCAGTGGGAGGGGCTCCCTTACAGGTAGATATTTCGGCTAGCTTTTTATTTAACGAAAAATTCTCTTTCGGAGCTGCCTATAGATGGGATGCAGCGATAAGTGCATTGGCGGGTTTTCAGATAACCGACCAATTAATGTTGGGCTTGGCCTATGACAGGGAAACAACCGACTTGGGAAGTACGCAATTTAATGATGGATCCTTTGAGGTGTTTCTGAGATTTGAACTTGTAAAATCATTTCAACGTTTGGTGTCTCCTCGTTTCTTCTAAATTTAATAGAGATGATAAAAAAAATACTTTTACCGGCAGTCCTGATTCTTATCTCGCTGGGCACCATCTTTGCCCAAGAAAGATTGGTCAACAAGGCGAACGAAAAGTATGAGGACTATTCCTTTAGCCCGGCGATAGACATCTATCAAAAGGTGCTGGAAAAGGGATATGTTTCGTCCGACCTATTGAAAAAACTGGGCAATTCCTATTATTTCAATGCCGATTATCAGCAAGCTGCAGAAACGTACAAGCGCTTGGTGGACGAATATGAAAGCGAAGTGGGCCCGGAATATTATTTTAGATACGCTCAGACGCTCAGGACCTTGGGCGACTATGACCGGTCCGACGCGATGATGTCCAAATTCTCGGACCTGACCGCCGATGATAACAGAGCGGTAAAATATAAAAGCGACACCGACTATTTGGCCGAAATAGAAAAAAATTCAGGACGATACGAGCTGCAACCCTTTGAATACAACTCGGTCTATTCCGAGTTTGCCCCAACTTTTTACAAGGAAGGACTTATTTTTTCTTCGGATAGGGATACCGGAAATTTGGCCAGGTATAGGCACACATGGAATTCCAAGGACTTTTTGGACCTCTATAAGATTAATGCAGATAGCGTATCGGAGAATGTAGTAACAAAAATGGACCGGACCATAAATACAAGGTTCCATGAGTCTACTTCGGCGATAACCAAGGACGGTAACACTATTTATTTTACACGAAATAATTTAAAGGAAGGTAAGTTCGTAAAAGATGACAAAGGGATTATCAGGTTAAAGATCTTTAGAGCCACAGTACAGGATGGAGAATGGGCAAGTATCGAAGAACTGCCGTTCAATAGCGATGCCTATTCGGTAGCCAACCCCGCATTGGGTCCTAACGAACGAATGCTCTATTTCGCATCGGATATGCCTGGATCGTTTGGGGAATCCGATATTTTTAGGGTGACCATTAACAGCGACGGCACTTTTGGAACCCCGGAAAATTTGGGGCCTAACATAAATACAGCATCCCGTGAGACCTTTCCGTATGTGACTAGTAAGGAAATATTATATTTTTCCTCGGACGGCCATGTAGGTTTGGGAGGTTTGGACATTTTTGCCACCAAGATCAAGAACAACAGATTTACAGATCCAATTTTCAATGTGGGCAGATCGGTGAACAGCAAGCTGGACGATTTTACCTTTATCTTCAATGAGGAAACCAGGGAAGGTTATTTTGCCTCCAATAGGGAAGAGGGCACCGGGGCGGACGATATTTATAGTTTTGTGGAGAACACCCCCCTGGTCTTTGATTGCTTTCAGCAAATTTCAGGCACCGTACGCGATAAAATATCCAACGAAGTTCTTGTAGGCGCCACGGTAAAGGTCATTGATGAGAACAATGAGGAAATACTGACCACAATCACGGATTCCGAGGGAAATTACAGCCTTACCATTGATTGTAATCAAGGTAATTTTGTACGGGCCTTGACCGAAGGGTATGTGCCCGCGGAAGAATATTTGGGCACCTCCGATGGAAAACCCAGAATAATGGATTTTTATTTGGAAAGGGATACTGTAACGGCAGGTTTTGGGGACGATTTGGCAAAACTGCTGCAGTTGAGCACCATTTATTTTGACCTGAACAAATACAATATTCGCCCGGATGCCGAGGTAGAGATTCAAAAGGTGATAGCCGCCATGGACAAATACCCTAGCCTAAAAATAAAGGTGAATTCACATACCGACAGTAGGGGTGTGGATGCCTATAATTTGTGGTTGTCACAAAAAAGGGCCGATTCTACGGTAGAATACATGATTTCTAAAGGTATAACTGCAGATCGCCTTATGGGAGAAGGTTATGGGGAGACCCGTTTGGTCAACGAATGTGGAAACGGCGTACGTTGTGCAAGTGATAAACACCAATTGAACCGAAGGTCCGAATTCATCATTTTAGAATAATATAACCACCTAAACATATGAAATGCAGCTGCTTCCGGGAGCTGCATTTTTGTTTGGAAAGTAGGAAATATCGCCACTTATACGGAACATTTCACCCATTTCAAAACAGTCATACATCATTACTTTTAGGATTCACCCTTCCTATTCATACATACGCAACAATTTTTGGGTATCCCCTTTCAGCTGTTCTATTTTTAACGCGGTTTATAGTATCATGATTTTAGCATAGATCTAATTTCTTGATTGTGAAACGCTCCCAATGTATAGCAAACTACGTAGTAATAGCTTCCTTTTAGTATGTCTTTTTATGGCCTCCTTCGTATATGGCCAGCAGACCTATAGGGACAATTTTAGCTCTGTTTCCTACAGCAATAATGATGGAACACAGAACTTTGCCGGAAACTGGATAGAAAATGGGGACGATGGAAGCGCCAGCAGCGGACGGATTGAAATTGTCTCCAATCAATTGGAGTTAAACAATATTGATAGCAGATGGATTAGTAGGGCTTTGGATTTAACTGGGGCCACGGCGGTGACCCTTACCTTGGACTATGACGCTACCTCCAGGGGCAATGAATCCCTATACGTATATCTTTATAACAACGCAACAGCGTCCTATGATGTGGTGGCCACAATAAATTCCACCAATACGGGTTCCGTTAACTATAATCTGACCACAAACTATATTTCTGCAAATTCCAACATAGCTTTTGGAACGGCAAGTGGCAATTGGGGCAGTAGTGAAACTATATATATTGATAATGTGCAGTTCTCAGCCACTTTTAGCCCTGTAATAACCATAGCTGATGTTACTGTGGACGAAGCTGCGGGAACAGCCACTTTTACCGCCACGCACACCGGGGCCAATGCCTCGGGGCCCTTTACGGTAAACTATCAAACCGTAAATGGGACAGCCACTGCCGGAAGCGACTACACAGCTATTGGTAGCGGTACCCTTAACTTTAATGGGACCTCCGGGGATACCGATCAGATTACGGTCACCATTACCGATGATTCTACCATAGAAAGTACGGAGACCTTTACCATACAATTAACGGGTACTTCGGATGGTTCGGTAGTTATTACCGATACGGCCACGGGATCCATTACGGATAATGATTCCCTAATCATCACTGATGGGACTACCACCAACACCTGTAGTAGTACCTTTTTTGATACCGGGGGCCAGGGAGGTAATTACGGTAACAATGAGGACATTACCTTTACCATCTGCCCTGATACACCGGGCTCTAATGTTCGCCTCACCTTTACCAGTTTTGATGTGGAAAACGGTTTTGACTTCCTCTATGTGTATGAAGGTACCACTACGGGAGGCACCTTGATCGGACAATTCCACAATGGCAACTTACCACCTACCATTACCTCATCCGATGCTTCAGGTTGTTTGACCGTTAGATTCACCTCAGACAATATTGTGACCGCTGCCGGTTGGGAAGCCGTGGTTTCTTGTATAGTACCAAGCCCAATATTGACCATAGCCGATGTCGCGGTGGATGAGGATGCCGGAACGGCTACCTTTACTGTTACACATACCTCAGCAAGCGCTGCTGGCGCCTTTACCGTAAACTATACCACCTCTGATGGTACGGCCACCGCCGGATCTGATTATACGCTTACCACCGGAACACTGAACTTTAGCGGTACTACGGGAGATACAGAACAGATAACGGTCCCCATATTAACCGATTTGATCGTGGAAGGGGATGAGACCTTTACAGTTCAACTGACAGCGACGTCCGACCCATCGGTCGATATAACGGACACGGCCACCGGTACCATAAACAATAATATTGGGGTCAATACCCCCTTGACCTTGTTCAACGAATTTAACGGCTATTACGATTACGCGATTACCGGGGGAAGCTTAAGGGATCAGGACAATAATACGGACAGCTGTTCCATAACAACAAGCTCATCGAATACACTGACTACCACCATCCCGGGGACCGCTACCATAGAAAGGGCCTATTTGTTTTGGGCACATTCCGGTACTACGCCTGACTTGGACGTGACTTTTGAAGGCCAGGCGATTACAGCGAATTACGCGGATCAAACCTCTTTTGGCTCCTTACAGTTTTATGCCATGATCAGCGATGTGACCAGTCTAGTCTCAGGTATTGCCGACCCATCGACCAACACCTTTGATTTTACCGGGCTTACCATAGATAATACGGGCTCCTATTGTTCCAGTACGGTGGTAATGGGGGGATGGACACTAATGGTGTTCTATTCGGATGTTTCCTTGCCCGCTGTGAGTATCAATTTATACCAAGGCTTTGATGGGGAACAAAATAATACGGTTAGTTTTACCCTGAGTGGTTTTTATGCTATCGGGGCCTCTGGCGCCAAGACCACGGTACTTTCCTGGGAAGGGGATCAAACCTTGGCCAATAATGAACTCCTGTCCTTGACCACTTCTTCAGGTACGACCACCTTGGCCGGCGATGGGGACAATAACGGTACAACGGTGAACAACCCTTTTAATTCCACCATTTTTGACAATACCGTAGTTCCCAATATCAACAATACGACCACTTACGGTCTAGATCTGGATACCTATGATATATCGGCCCTAATCTCGCAGGGAGAGTCCACGGCGACCACCAATGTTGGGGTAGGTCAGGATTTTGTGATGCTAAATGCCGTACTTTTAAAAGTGCCCAGTAATATTATTGTAGGAAGCGTGTTCGAGGACGTTAATTATGGAGGAGGAGCCGGAAGGAACATGGCTACGGCCGGAGGTGTTGGTGTGGAAGGCGCTGTAGTGGAATTGTACGATAGCTCCAATGTCTTCCAGGAAGATTACACCACAAATGCCCTGGGAGAATATTCCTTTGGCGGTATGGCCAATGGGGATTATAGCGTTCGGGTGGTGAGCAGTACCGTAAATTCCTCCAGAGGAGGTGGTTCTAGCTGTACTAACTGCTTGCCTATACAAACCTATAGACGAAATTATACCACCTTGGGCGGTTTTACCAACTTTACCAACGAAATAGGGGGCGCAGATCCCTCCGCGACCGATGTAGCGGCAGGGACCCTCACCAATGCGCAAACGATATCTACTGTTACGATAACGGCAGATGGGGTGGCTGAACTCGATTTTGGCTTTAATTTTAATACCATCGTAAATACGAATGCGGATGGGCAGGGATCTTTGGGACAATTTATTCTGAACAGCAATAATCTTGATGAAACCGGGTTGGATATTGAGGCCAACGGTATTTTTGACCCTGCGGCCGGCCTGGATACCTCTATATTTATGATACCGCCCACAGGGGATGCCCTGGGACGTACGGCAGATAGCAATTACACCAGTGGCTATTTTGATATTGTTACCTCTAGCGCCGCACCACTGAGTGCCATAACGGCAGCAAATACAATAATTGACGGGAGAACACAAACCGCTTATTCAGGGGATAGTAACACGGGGACCGTTGGATCCGGTGGAGCTTCCGTAGGAACTTCGGCAAACGTACTACCTGTCTATAATCTCCCAGAAGTACAAATACGACATAGTAACGGGGGCGATGTCTTGATTAATGAGGGCACGGGTACGCTAATCCGCAATGTGGCCGTGCTGGCCAACAATTTTACGGGAATTCGCGTGGATAATGGTTCCGCTACCATTTCGGATGCGCTTATAGGCGTAAATGCCCTGGGCGCCAATGCCGGAAGTATAGATTATGGTATTGAAATCACAGGCGGAACAGCGGTTATCGAAGGGAACTACATTGCCACAAATGCATTGGCAGGAGTTTTCGTTAATGGAGGCACTTCAACTACGATACAGGACAATCATATCACCACCAATGGAAATGGTGCCTGTGACGACAATATTACCGTCTCTGGTGGTTCCGGTATTTTGATACAAAGAAATTTAATAGAGAATGCCTCTGCCCTGGGCATAGATGGGGATGGCATTAGTGGTAATATTACGATATCGGAGAATTCCATAAGCAACTCCGGCCAGGACGGGGGAAACTGTGGTGGCGCGATCGAAAACGCAGGAATTCGTTTGGATGGAAACAATTCTTCCATAACCAACAACCTTATTTTCTCCAATGGGGGTGCTGGCGTGGTTTTGGCAGGTGGCACTACCTCAGGGAACCTTATTTCTCAGAATTCCATTTATGCAAACGGTACGGCCAGTGCGGCCTTGGGGATAGATTTGGACGCTGCAGACAGCTTGGGTGACGGTGTTACCCTTAACGATAGTGGGGATGCGGATACAGGGCCCAATGGCGCTGCCAATTTTCCAATTATTTCAGCAGTTTTCATCTCGGGGAGTAATCTCATTTTGCAAGGATGGTCGCGACCCGGGGCCACGATCGAGGTGTTTTTGACGGATGTAAATCAGGGAACCGCAACAGCCGGCGATAATGCATTGGGACTATCCACAGACTATGGTGAGGGACAAGTTTATCTGGGTAGTGCGGTGGAAGGTAGCGGAGCCGATTCCGATGCTGGTACATCTTCTTATACCGATGTAGACGGGAATACCGACAATACAAATAGGTTCCAGATTAGTATACCTATAGGGGGAAGTACGGTCATAGGAAATTACATTACTTCCACCGCGACCATCGCAAATACCACTTCTGAATTCTCCCCTTTTAGCATCATAAAGGTGAGAACGATTATCACCAATCGACGGATTACGTACAGGGTCAATCCAAATTAATTTTACCTACAAATTTTAGGTTTTTTCTTACCAACCATGATTCGGTAAGCGTTGCTATATCGGCGATGATCGACCAATGAAGCTTGCGCGTTTGAAGCACTTTTTTTAACAATAACCTCATTTTTCTGTGGGTATACATTGCTATTTAACACTTACACAACATTTATTTTTCACGGGGGCATATAAGGTTAATTTTGTAAAGTGTAATAAAACCGTTTCGCTATCTCGCATAGAATGAATGGTTTAGACCAAACCCAAGTATGAATAACTTAACCAAATCTGAACGGCTTATGCCAAAGAAAAACCCTAATAGACAGTGTGGTGCGATAGTACCTAGTTCGTCTTCCCATTTTCATTTCAGGAAAAGTTTCTCCCAAAACAAGGTTTCGTAAGGTTATTCTATTTGAATACAGGATAGGTAGAACTATTCGTCATTAGAGATATGAATATAGCTAAAAGCAATAAATCGATTTTAAGTAAAGATAAGATCATGGACAAAAGAATTTTGTTAGTAATCTTTCTGTTGATTTCCGGATTGGCATTTTCACAGACAACAGTTACATTGCAAGATCAATGTAACTGCGAAGTACTTAGTGGTACTGCAGTGACAGCGCCAGGCGGAACTACCCCAGCGGGAGCGGATACGGGAGATATCTATGTAAACACGAATACGGGGACCATCTTTTTCTGGGACGGAAATTCTTGGGAGCTTACTTCCACAGATAGCCAACAAATTCAAAATTTTAGCTTTAATGCAGGAACCAACGAGCTTTCCCTTACACTGGAAAATGGCGGAACAGCTACGGTTACGCTCCCGGTAGAAACAACCACGACCTTAACGGATAATGGTAACGGGACTTTTACTTACACTAACGAGGACGGTACGGCCACGACCTTCGATGCCCGAAGGGCCACGGTGGTGGACAACGGCGACGGGACCTTCGACATCACCGACGATTCCGGTACCACGGTGACCGTAGACACCAACAACACGGTGACCACGCTCGTGGACAACGGTAACGGGAGTTTTACTTACACCTCCGAGGACGGCACGATCACCACCTTTAACGAAACGACATCTACCCTTGCCGACAACGGTGATGGTACCCTGACCTATACCAATGAGGACGGCGCTGCCACCACCTTCGACGCCCGAAGGGCCACAGTGGTGGACAACGGCGACGGCACCTTCGATATCACGGATGATTCCGGGACCACAATAACGGTGGACACGAACAATACAGTGACCACTTTGGTGGACAATGGGGACGGTAGTTTTACCTATACCAGTGAGGACGGGACCATCACCACCTTTAACGAAACGACGAGTACCCTGGCCGACAACGGCGACGGGACCCTTACCTATACCAACGAAGATGGCGGAACGACCACTTTCGATGCCCGTAGGGCCACGGTGGTGGACAACGGCGACGGCACCTTCGATATCACGGACGACTCCGGGACCACGGTAACGGTCGACACCAACAATACGGTGACCACCTTGGTCGATAACGGCGATGGCAGTTTTACCTATACCAGTGAGGACGGGACCATCACCACCTTTAACGAGACGACAAGTACCCTGGCCGATAACGGTGATGGGACCCTTACCTATACCAACGAAGATGGCGGAACGACCACTTTCGATGCAAGGCGTGCCACGGTGGTGGACAACGGCGACGGGACCTTCGACATCACCGACGATTCCGGTACCACGGTGACCGTAGACACCAAC
>NZ_JBNGOQ010000001.1:1333963-1335183 GCF_050589645.1 Eudoraea algarum
ACCCTTACCTATACCAACGAAGATGGCGGAACGACCACTTTCGATGCAAGGCGTGCCACGGTGGTGGACAACGGCGACGGCACCTTCGACATCACGGACGATTCCGGGACCACGGTAACGGTGGACACCAACAATACGGTGACCACGCTCGTGGACAACGGAGACGGCAGTTTTACCTATACCAGTGAGGACGGCACGATCACCACCTTTAACGAGACGACAAGTACCCTTGCCGACAACGGTGACGGTACATTGACCTATACCAACGAGGATGGTACGGCGACCACTTTTGATGCCAGGCGTGCGACCGTGGTCGATAATGGCGACGGCACCTTCGATATCACGGACGATTCCGGTACCACGGTGACCGTCGACACCAACAATACGGTGACCACCTTGGTGGACAATGGGGACGGTAGTTTTACCTATACCAGTGAGGACGGGACCATCACCACCTTTAACGAGACGACGAGTACCCTTGCCGACAACGGCGACGGTACATTGACCTATACCAACGAAGATGGCGGAACGACCACTTTTGATGCCCGTAGGGCCACGGTAGTGGACAACGGCGACGGGACCTTTGATATCACGGACGATTCCGGTACCACGGTGACGGTCGACACCAACAATACGGTGACCACGCTCGTGGACAACGGAGACGGCAGTTTTACCTATACCAGTGAGGACGGCACGATCACCACCTTCAACGAGACGACAAGTACCCTTGCCGACAACGGTGACGGTACATTGACCTATACCAACGAGGACGGTACGGCGACCACTTTTGATGCCAGGCGTGCGACCGTGGTCGATAATGGCGACGGCACCTTCGATATCACGGACGATTCCGGTACCACGGTGACCGTCGACACCAACAATACGGTGACCACCTTGGTGGACAATGGGGACGGTAGTTTTACCTATACTAGCGAGGACGGTACGATTACCACCTTTAACGAGACGACGAGTACCCTTGCCGACAACGGCGACGGTACATTGACCTATACCAACGAAGATGGCGGAACCACCACTTTCGATGCACGGCGTGCCACGGTAGTGGACAACGGCGACGGCACCTTTGATATCACGGACGATTCCGGCACCACAATAACGGTGGACACCAACAATACGGTGACCACCTTGGTGGACAATGGTAACGGTAGCTTTACCTACACCTCTGAGGACGGGACCATAACGACCTTTAACGAGACGACCTC
>NZ_JBNGOQ010000002.1:0-795401 GCF_050589645.1 Eudoraea algarum
TGGGAGAGTAGGCCGCCGCCTTTTTTCGAAGTCCCCTACAGTTTACTGTGGGGGACTTTTTTTTGTGCCCTTTTTTTTGGTACAGATCGGTCTGCGGGGCTTCCGCTCTTTTGCCCCTTCCGTCCCCCGGCGCCATCGCCGGGGTCCACCTTCCCCCTTGGGGAAGGAACTGGACGACCGTACCCGATTCACCGCTACGGCTTTTTTATGGGGCCCCTGCAAACGGCCCCTCCCCCGCCGGGGGAGGTGGTCTTGGCGAGGCCAAGAGCGGAGGAGGCCACGCCCGTCAAGAACAGAGGGGCAAGACCCTTAAGAATGCACGTGGTTTCCAACCGTTACTTTATTATCTTTATCACAAAGACAAGGTTATGCTGAAACACATATGTACGTTATTGATCTGCCTAAGCGCAATTACCGTATCCTCCCAAGAAAACACCCTTAAAGCCCTGGTTGGGGGGACCCTTATCGACGGCTTTGGGGCCGATCCCATAAAAAATAGTGTCATTATCATAGCGGGTGAAAAAATAAAAACGGTAGGCACAATCAATGATACACCAATTCCAGCCAATGCGGAAGTCATTTCTACCGAAGGCATGACCGTACTTCCCGGCTTATGGGATATGCATGTGCATACCATGATCAACGGGCATGCTGATTATACCTACTGGGACAAGACCTATCCACCCTTGTTCAAAGACGTAATCATGCCCGCATCCGCACATCAGCTACTGATGGCTGGCGTAACCAGTGCCCGTGACTTGGGCGCACCTTTAGAAGAAAGCATTGCCGTTAGGGATGCCATTAACAAGGGTGAGATTCCCGGCGCTACCCTCTATGTTTCTGGACCTTTTATTCAACATAAACCCTATCCCGGCACAGAGGACTTTAGGTGGGGAGTGACTGGTGCCGAGGATGGTAGAAAAAAAATACGCAAACTGGCAAAGGCCGGGGTAGACGTCATTAAGCTGATTGATCAAGATCAGATGACCATGGAAGAATTGACGGCAGTGGTGGAGGAAGCCCATAAAAATAATCTGAAAGTAGTGGCCCATGGCCATAGGCCGGAGGAAATTAGAAGGGGACTTAAAGTGGGCGTGGATTGTTTTGAGCATACCGGACTGTCCTCCGCGCCCAAATATCCCGAGGATGTTATGGAAATGATCGCAGAGCGCACCGCCCAAATGAACAAGGGACCCCTGTTTTGGTGCCCTACGGTGGAAGGATTGTACAATTACGAATACGTAAGGGACAATCATGAAAAACTAGACAATGATTCCTGGCATTTGGGACTGCCCGATAGCATTATCACCGATATCAAGAACAGCATCAAACACCCTGATCGTCTTCCGTATTTTCAACTTACTCCTTCGCGAAAACCGACACTTAAAACCAAAATACAACAGTTGTTGGATGCCGGAGTAGTACTTTTGATAGGAACCGACAGCGGCATTCCCATGAAGTTTCACAGTCAGTCTACCTGGAACGAACTGGATGTTTGGGTCAACGAATTTGGAATCGATCCCATGTACGCTATTCGATCAGCAACCTACTGGCCAGCGCTATGGATGGGTGTGGCCGATGAAGTGGGCACCATAACCCCTGGCAAATACGCCGATATCATTGCTGTGGATGGCGATGTACTCCGCTATATAAGCCTATTGCAGGATGTGGATATGGTCATTAAGCATGGCAAACGGTACAAGTAGGGCCTCCGGGATATGCGAATGGAAGAAAAGGCGGACTATCACAAAGAAGAAAAATGGAATGCTTGGTCCCACGGCCTGGGTATCTTGTTGGGCATTTTAGGGGCTTATCTCTTGTTGGATAAAAATACGGCGCAAAGTAATCAGACCATTATCAGCCTTGTTGTTTACAGCATTTCCATAGTTCTCCTGTTTACGGCCTCTACCCTATATCATTCGGTGTCCAAGCTTGCGCTCAAAAGGAAACTACGGATTTTAGACCATATCAGTATCTATTATTTGATTGCCGGTACCTATACCCCGGTCTGTGTGGTCCTATTAGCTGACTCCAGGGGATGGATTCTATTATATGTCGTCTGGGGCCTTGCCCTTTTAGGAACAATGCTGAAACTGTTCTTCACCGGTAAGTTTGAAGTGTTTTCCTTGTTGTTGTACCTGTTTATGGGATGGCTGATCGTCTTCGACATTGGCGCGCTTATAGCTACTACTTCCAAGCTGGGACTAACATTAATGGCCCTGGGTGGAGCCTTCTATACCTTGGGCATTGTGTTCTACGCCCTTCGTAAGATACCCTACAACCACTTGATATGGCATGTTTTTGTTTTGGGCGGCGCTATAAGCCATTGGTTGTTTATTTATTGGGATATCCTCTAAATCAGCTAACCAATGGCCGCTGACCCATGGGTCCGAAATAACAATCATGAACAATCATAAAAAATCCACATATCTTGAACACTATCTAATCCAAAAGAAAGTGCGGTGCTTTAAAGTAAACTCCGTTAACAGCTGATTTGAAAGTCGATTCCATGACTGGAGAAACCAAATACGAAAATTCATTGTTTTTGATAACCTTATCCAAATACTCATCGTATGATGTAATACCATCGTATCGTTTGATTTCTGCCTGCTGAGCTTCCATACTATTTTGTTCATACAGTTGATAAAATCCCCAGGTTTGAATTTCTTCTGGGATTTTTGGTAAAACAATCTTATCCATTTTTTCACTATCGAATAGCAAGCTCCATCGATAAGAAATATTTAAGCCATCAATTACAACGGGTGAATTACTGTCAATTAAAATTTTACCCACACTATGGCCGTTACCACTCTTTATCAAATCAACCTCATTGTTGGCAAAGCTGTAATCCACTGTCCAATCCAGCGTTTGAAAGGAAGTCAAAGGCTCTCCGGTGCGCTCCGTGTAGTAGCTGTTTAACCTTACATTATATCTATATTTATCGAAAATGTTGTTAAAATAATAGGGAATGCCTCCCGCAGGATTAAAGCCATATCCTATGCCATAAATCCTGTGATAAACATTGTTTTGAAATTCATCTTCATTAAAGTATCCCGCAATCCAAATATTGGATGATTCATAAGCGCCAGTTGTGACAATGGGTTCGAAGGTTCTACGTTCAACCCCTGCGGAAGTGAAAAGATCCGGCGTTAAAACGAAATCTGAAGGAAATTCCCAGTCTGCAACATAATAAGAATATTCATTTAAATCGAAATTGAAAAGTGGGAGGTAAATAAAATCAGTATTTATTGTACTCGTGGTGTTTCTTCTTCTATCCAAGGAGAGTTCGGAAATTTCTTGAAAAAGACTACCTCCATATCCGAAACCTTCGCTGCCAATGCCAAGGGTATCATCTGGGTCAAATCCGGTGGCTGGAAACCGCAGGGGCTGGGTTGGACCGGCATCAAATCTTGGATATGTCTTTAGGTTTAGGACACCAAGAGTAGAAGGTTTTAAATTTTGCAGTGTTGTAAATTCACTTGCATTTCCAAACGCCCCGGTTTGGTATTCCCCTATGGTGAGCATGAATTCCGAATCTGCATCAATTTCTACGTTGGTTCTAAGGGTTATTTCTTGCGTATCCTGAAAAACCCTTTTCGAGTCTAGGGTTTCACCGTCCATTGACGACGCAAAAACGTAAATTCTGGCAAAGACCGGATTATAATAATTTGCTGGAAAATGAATTGTTATCAATCTTCTATATATGTCAACTGAAATAGACGTTTCCGACTCGTTACCCAAACTGTCCGTTGCGATAAAATGTAAAGAACCTGTTCCTGTTGGAAATAACTCTGGATTAAAATCCAATTGATAATCCACGGCATCCTCAATCAGGATTAGCTGTGTATCCCCATAAACGACTTCTAACGAAACAATTTCGGAATACGTATCTGATACCTGTGGGGCTAATACAATAAGCTCATCTAAAATCTGACCATCCTCTAAGTTGGGAAGTGTAACTTCCGGACCTGTATTGTCCGCAATAAAATTCACCTCAAAAACTCCCACATTGTCCGCCGCATCCGTGGCCTCTATCCGAAATACGTTTTCACCATCTTGTAACGTCAAGGTATTTATATTGGCTTCAAAACTACCATCTGTTACATCCGATAATAGTTCACCATTAAGAAAAGTTTTTACGGAAGTCAAAACTTCGTTGTCCGTTACCTCAAAAGTTACGGCATTTACGTCCCCATTAATTACCGTGCCCTCGGTTAGGCTTACGGCGCTTACCATAGGCATTTCATTGTCTATGTTTATCGTTTGCTGTACCGATGTCACGTTGCCTGCATCATCTGTGGCGGACACTTTTAATATGTAATCCTTAAACTTGTTGGTACTCCCTACCTTGGAATCAAAAGATGAAATGTCAACGATAATTTGATAGGGAGCTGTGGTATCTTCACCCACCTTCTGCTCATTGATGAAAGCTTCGATCTTGGCAATACCTCCCGCGTCCTTTGCGTCTATGTTGATTTCTATTTGTCCGCTGACCACAATGGGTTCACTGGGCGTCGCGCTTGGAAAGCCAGCAATCGAAATGTTAACCGTTGGGGCCACAACATCCGGTTCGGGCGGCGGAGTACTATCAGAATCACTGGAACAGGAAATAAAAAAACAGCACAGAAGTGCCAATAAGATAAAGAGGGAACTACGCATGGTTTTGTATGGTTTGGATTACAAATGTATACAGATATTGCAAGACTAGAAAAAAATACTTCCAAGTACATTAATAAACGGTTAAAAGCACTTGCAGCTGCTCCAAGGTCATAAGAAATACGCTATGACAATCCCAAGGACGATGACCAACAGCTTTCGTAAATTAAAGGAATGTCCTTCAGAGCTTTCGAAGAGGATAACCGTTGAGATATGGAGAAAGACCCCGATGATCAGGGCCGTAATGGGGGCGTAGTAGGTATCAAAAAAAGCGAGATGCGCTGCCAGATAGGTACCTGCAGGGGTCATAAGGGAAAACAATACGATAAAAAGTATCGCGTGACCCTGTTTGATCTTGGAATTCAATAAAAAAATACTGAGTATTATGGCAATGGGTATTTTATGGACCAAAATGCCGTAAAGCATGGTATGATATTTTTCGATAGGTAGGCCCTCCAATAGGGAATGTATGCAAAGGCTGCCAAATAGTAACCAAGGAAAGCCACTTTTTTCACTGTCCAAATGTACGTGGCCATGTTCGGCCCCCTTTGAAAAAAACTCCAAAAAAATCTGTAGAAGAATGCCCAGCATCACAAAGATTCCTATGGTTTTAGGATTTGTGTTGATATAGACCTCGGGCAATAGCTCAAAAATGGTCAGGGCCAACAAAAAAGCCCCACTAAAGGCCAATAATAACTTGAAAGTATCTCTTTTTTGGGGTTTTAACAGAAAGACAAACACAAAACTTAACAGTACCGCCAGTACAGGTAATAGATAGGTCATTTATTATTTTGCTTAGGTGTTCGGACGAATTTAGAAAGCGAAGTGCCCGTGGGGATAAAATTAATGTATTTTTGCCGTATTCTTCTGGAAGTGTATGAACAATAATTTTAAAATGGTGGCCAAGACCCTGTTCGGTTTTGAGGAGATATTGGCCAAGGAATTGCGGAACCTCGGTGCAGGTAACGTAAAGGAAGGTGTTAGGAACGTTTCCTTTGAAGGCGATACCGGTTTTATGTACAAGGCCAATCTGTGCCTGCGCACGGCTATAAAGATTTTGAAACCAATTCATTCCTTTTACGTGCGGGACGAAAGGGATCTATATAAAAAAATATACGATCTCGATTGGTCGGACTATCTCACGCCTGATACGACCTTTGCCATCGATGCCACGGTAAATTCAGAGCAGTTCAGCCACTCACTCTATGTTTCCCAAAAAACCAAGGATGCCATTGTGGATAGGTTTCGGGAGGATCAGGGAAGAAGACCCAACGTAGATATCAAATTTCCGGATGTGCGCATCAATATCCACATTCAGCGAAACCAATGCAACCTGGCCCTGGATACCTCTGGGCGCTCCTTACACCATAGAGGCTACAGAACCGCAACCAATATCGCTCCGATCAACGAAGTCTTAGCAGCGGGGCTGCTATTGCTTAGCGGATGGGATGGCCAATGCGATTTTTTGGACCCTATGTGCGGTAGTGGAACCTTTTTGACCGAAGCGGCCATGATTGCCTGTAATATCCCGGCCAATATTAACAGAAAAGAATTTGCCTTTGAAAAATGGCGTGATTTTGACAAGACTTTTTTTGAAAAGATCGTGGACAGTAGTTTAAACCGGACCAGGGAATTTAACCACCGGATTACAGGGTATGACAAAGCGCCGTCAGCAGTTAGAAAGGCACAGGACAATTGTGCCAACGCAAACCTCTCCGAATACATCAGCGTGGAGCGCAAGAACTTTTTTGAGACCCGAAAATTGACCGAAGGGCAACTGCACATGGTATTTAACCCGCCCTACGGGGAAAGGCTCAATATTGAAATGGAAAAATTTTATGAGAGCATCGGGGATACCTTGAAACAGGGATACCCTGGAACGGATGCTTGGTTTATTACTTCCAACCTGCAAGCTTTGAAGTTCGTAGGACTGCGGCCCTCCCGCAAAATTAAATTGTACAACAGCCATCTGGAGTCTAGATTGGTGAAGTACGTGATGTACGAAGGCAGCAAAAAAGCAAAATTCAACAAACCCCCTGAACTATGAGGCCTAAATACCGAGCACTGTTGTTCAATTTTCTTGGGTTTGCACTATTGTTCATTGTAATCCGACTCATTTTAGGGTATTATATGCCTATAAACCGCATATTCCTCGCAGTTGCTTCGGCTATAGCGGCCAACATATTGGCTCCTAAATTCGGCGCCATACAAACAGATGAGGGCGAAAAGGTGTTGATGAAGTGGGTCTTTATGAAGGGTACTAGGGAAATCTAGATCAGTTATCGGATTCCACCTCCGGATCCTTTGGTTTTTTCGCTTTTTTGTATAAGGGAATAAAATACGAAATGGAGTAATTGTACCCCACTCCAAAATTACTGCCATCGGTTACCTTGTTAAATCCTGGAATCCATAGGTTGGGAAAATTATCCGCCTCCTTTTCCGTAATCAAAAAACCCAAACGTACACTGGCTCCCAAATAAATATTGGCAAAAAGCTCGGCCTTGACACCAAAGATAAATTCGAGCCAGGATGCGTTCAATCCATCAAACTCCACAGGATCCGTAGCACCTTGTACAAAGTCGTCCGGACTAAAATAACGGTTGCTGTCAAAGAACTGAAAATTGTTTAGGGTTTGGGTAAACGTACTATAGGCATAACGACCTCCAATGTAAATTGAATTGTTCATGCCATACCAGTTTTCATAGGTATTGAAGTCTATCCCCAGTTTAAGGTAACTGCCCGAAGTCGTGAAATTGAACAGGTCTTCCTGTTGGGTTTTCTCCTCCGTTCCCAGTTCCACTCCTAGATATAACTTTTGGTTCAGTCTATAGTCGCCTACGAGTTCCAGTCCGGTATAGTCCTCGTCAAAAAATGACAATACAGGGCGGCTCAGATCAACTCCCACCCTTAAGCCGTAGGGTTGTCTGTAATCTGCCGTATCCTTTGGTTGCAAGTCAATAGGTTTGCTCTGGGCATGCCCATCGAAAAAACTCAGTACCAAGAAAAGACTAATGAAATATTTGAACATGGGCCGAAACGGAATTTTCTACAAGAGGGGTTACTATTTCTATGCTTTGAATCCAGTTATCGCCATCCGCAGTTAGTTCATTGTCCAGACTGTCGTAGTTGGCAACAAATCCACAAGCCCTGGAAATGAAGATTTCACTGGTCCCATAGGTAAATCTAAGGGTGTCTAGGTTCACGGTAGTTTCATCTGTAGGTGTCGGATTTTGCGATAGGATGAATGTAGTACCACTTTCACCTATTTGCAACGGAATGGCAATAGAATCCGAGCTGGCATTGGCAATGACATCCAGTGGGGTACCGTCCGGTAGAAGACCGCGCACTTCCAGGCCTGATACGTCCTGAAACTCGGTGGGATTGTCCGCATCCAAAAAGCGAATGATCAACAAGGGGGTATCCCCATCCACGCAGATATCGTCTTTTTCACAATTGGTAAGGAAAATCAGGGCCAAGAGAACAAGAAATGAGGCGCTTATTTTTTTCATTAATTTATCATCTTCATATTGGAAAAGATAGAAGCAATTATGATGCCCGTTTTTCCAAAAGTACAACATTTTCTACATGATGCGTCTGGGGAAACATATCTACTGGCTGTATTTTTTTTAACTGGTACAATTCGTTCATCAAGGCTAGATCCCTTGCCTGTGTGGCACTATTACAGCTGACGTAGACCACCTTTGAAGGTGCAATATCCATAATTTGCCGTACCACATCCTTGTGCATGCCATCCCTAGGCGGGTCTGTAATGATAACATCGGGCCTTCCATGAGTAGCTATAAAGTCGGCATTGAATATGTTTTTCATATCCCCGGCAAAAAAGTCCACATTGGTAATTTTATTCTCCAGCGCATTGGCCTTGGCAGCGGCAATGGCCTCTGGAACAGCCTCGATCCCAATCACCTTTTTTGCGCTTTCCGAAACGAATTGGGCAATGGTCCCAGTACCGGTGTATAGGTCATAGACCAGTTCCATACCTGTTAATCCCGCAAAGTCCCTGGTAACCTTGTATAGTTCGTATGCCTGCTTGGAATTGGTTTGGTAAAATGATTTTGCGGTTATTTTAAAGCGCAACTCCTCCATGGTTTCAAAAATATGATCCCTTCCAGCATGACAGATCACCTCTTGATCATAGATCGTGTCATTGGCCTTTTGGTTGATGACATACAATAGAGAGGTGATTTCCGGAAAACTTTTGGCCAGATGGTCCAGCAATAAAATTCTCTTGTCCGCATCGTCCCCAAAAAATTGCACAAGGACCATAACTTCCCCTATGGAGGAAGTCCTTATCATAAGGGTTCTCAGCAATCCCTCTTGTTTTCTGGGATTGAAGAATGGCAAGCCGTGAGCGGTGGCAAAGGTCCTAATTTCCATACGAATGGCATTGGAGGGGTCTTCTTGCAGGTGGCATTTTTTTATATCCAAGATTTTGTCCCACATTCCTGGAATATGGAAACCCAGAGCGTTTTTATCCTTGATTTCGGTATCCGAATTTATCTCCTCCAGGCTAAGCCATCTTGCATCGGAAAAGGAGAACTCCATCTTATTTCGGTAAAAATACTGGTCTTTTGAACCCAGAATGGGTGAAATTTCCGGAAGTTCCAAATGGCCTATGCGCCTTAGATTGTTGATTACTTCCTCTTGTTTGTAATGTAACTGGTGCTTATAGCCCATATGTTGCCATTTGCACCCACCGCAAACACCAAAATGCTCACATACGGGCTCTGTCCTTTTGTCGGACCGTGTATGAAAATGCGTGGCGACACCTTCAAAATAGGCCTTTCTTTTTTTTGTGGTCTGTACATCTACAATATCGCCGGGAACCGTATTGGTAAGGAAAATTACCCTACCGTCCGGAGCCTTCCCCACAGTTTTTCCTTTGGCTCCGGCATCGATGACCGCAACTTTTTCAAAATATTGTCGCCTGTTCTTTTTGCGCATGGAGCAAAAGTACTAATAGCATTGAATTTTACAGCCTGTTTGGATCAGTTATCTTTAGAATGCATAAAAAAGACAACAAATTGAACCTTTTCGCTTTTGGCACGTCTTTCTTGTGTAAGGCATATGGGAAACACCAATAAAACATTTGATGGTCTGTTGGTATTGCAGTATCAATCCGGAGATAAAAAGGCACTTTCCCTTTTGGTTAAGAGGTACCATCTCCGATTATGTAGGCATGCTTTCTGGTACACCCGCGATATGGATGCTGCCAAGGATATCGTACAGGACTGTTGGAGTGTTATGGTCAATAAGTTGAGTAACATTAAAGACCCTAACAGCTTTGGGAGTTGGGCCACAAAGATCGTGACCCGTAAATCATTGGATTACCTCAATAGGAACAAGAGAACCCGCGAGCATATGCAATCCTATGCCAAGCTGTCCGAGACGGATGGGAGTTACGAGGAAGGGGAATCGGACCGGTTAAAACTTCAAAATGGAATACGCCTGTTGCCCGGTGACCAGCAAATGGTACTTCGCCTGTTCTATACCCAGGAGTATTCCTTAAGGGAGATCAGCGATATTTTGAATATCTCGGTAGGAACGGTAAAATCAAGATTGTTCCATGCCCGTGAAAAATTAAAGACAATTCTAAAAACAAATAACGATGAAAAAAGATCTGGAAAAAATTGATTTGCTTATTAAGGAAGCCTTGAACGAGGAAGAGGCTAAATTTTATGATGAATTGGAGGAGCAGAACCTTTTTGGGAAATTGGGGACGGTGTATCGTGGAAAAATGGGGTGGCTGGCCATGATTATGAACGTAATGCATTTATTAATATTTGCACTTTTTGTTTATTGCGTTGTACAATTCTTTGGTACGGAAGAAACCAACATCCTAATCAAATGGGCCGCAGCCGGATTTTTATGCATGATCGCCATGGGGATGTTAAAACTTTATGTCTGGCAGCAGATGGACAAGAACGACATTCTAAGGGAATTAAAGCGACTGGAGCTCCAAGTCACCGCGCTCAGTGGTAAGTTAAATCAATAAAGATCCTGGAAAGCTTTTTTTACTGAGGCAGGTTTTTTGTAACTTGCAGTTTCTACAACGGATGATTTCTCTCCCTAAGAAGGAATTGCTAAAGTTTTACTTAAAATATTCAAAGTCATGTCAGTTTTGGAAAGAATGACCTCCCAAGATGCCATAGCATTGGAGAACAAGTACGGCGCACAGAACTATCATCCCTTGCCAGTAGTATTAAGTAGGGGAGAAGGTGTTTATGTGTGGGACGTTGAAGGAAAAAAATACTATGATTTCCTATCCGCATATTCGGCGGTAAATCAGGGGCATTGCCACCCCAGAATTATTTCGGCCCTTAAGGAACAGGCCGAAAATCTGACGCTCACCTCACGGGCATTTTACAATGATATGCTCGGAAAGTACGAGAAGTACATCACCGAATATTTCGGATTTGATCGGGTATTGCCCATGAATACAGGTGCGGAAGCCGTTGAGACCGCTATAAAAATAGCGAGAAAGTGGGGATATGAGAAAAAAGGGATACCAGCCAACCAAGCGAAGATCGTGGTGTGCCAAAATAATTTCCATGGCAGAACCATTACGATAATATCTGCGTCCAATGATCCCATAGCCACGGAAAACTTTGGTCCCTTTACACCTGGCATAGTTTCAATTCGATACAACGATATCAATGCGTTGCAGGAAGCCTTGAAGGACCCTAACGTGGCCGCTTTTCTGGTAGAGCCCATACAGGGTGAAGCAGGGGTTTATGTGCCCGACGAAAACTATATCCGGGAAGCACATGAACTGTGCAGGGAAAAGAACGTCCTGTTTATTTCCGATGAAGTACAGACAGGCATAGCCAGGACCGGTAGACTATTGGCCAGTTGTGGTACTTGCTCCTGTACAGACCGACTTTGCAGTGATACCCCGGACGTTAAACCGGATATGCTGATTTTGGGAAAAGCGCTGTCAGGCGGGGTACTTCCCGTTTCCGCGGTTTTGGCAAATAATACGATTATGGAAGTTATACGTCCCGGAAACCACGGTTCTACCTTTGGCGGAAATCCACTGGCTTGCGCTGTTGCCATAGCGGCCCTGGAGGTTGTTAGGGATGAAGATCTAGCCGAAAATGCCTTTGTTTTGGGCGAACTTTTTAGAAGTGAGATGGAAAAATTGGTCGGAGAATCCGATTTGGTGAGACTGGTTCGGGGCAAAGGGTTGCTCAATGCCATTGTAATCAATGATTCGGAGGATAGCTCCACAGCTTGGGATATCTGCATGGCACTTAAGGAAAATGGTCTGTTGGCCAAACCAACACATGGAAATATTATTCGTTTCGCGCCACCGCTGGTAATGACCGAAGAACAGATGCTTGATTGTATATCGATTATTAAACGAACCCTGAAGGCATTTAAGAAATAAAGGACATTCCTTGAAAATGAAAAAACCCTCAAAAATGGCTTTTGAGGGTTTTTTTACGGTTTAGCGTTCTTTAGGAACGTACTTCCTTGATGCGGGCCTTTTTACCGGTAAGACCTCTGAAGTAGAAGATACGGGCTCTACGTACCTTACCTTTTTTATTGACCTCTATTTTTTGAAGTGCGGGCATATTAACCGGAAAGATCCTTTCTACACCAACAGTGCCAGACATTTTTCTTATGGTGAAAGTTTCCGTAGCATTGCTTCCCCTTCTTTGAATAACAACTCCTTTGAAAAACTGGGTACGTGTTTTTTCACCTTCCTTAATCTCATAGTAGACCGTTATAGTGTCTCCTGAAGAGAATTTGGGAAAATCTTTTTTTGGAACAAATTCGTCTTCAACAAATTTTATTAATGCTTCCATTGTTTTTGTTTACAGTTATTTAGAACCAACGTTCACGATTCTCGTCAGAGGTTGATTTTAACAGAGTGCAAAATTAAATAATATATGGGGAATTGCAAGGGAATATGTCGTTTTTTCCTTGCGGCAGGTCAAATAGAAGGGTTTTCATTCTTTTTGACAAGTTTTATCGCCAAAAGGATAAGCCCTGTCGCAAACATGATATATACCATTCCATTAACAACGGAAATAATGCCCTGACTTCGTACAATAGCTTCCGGACCGCCGGTCCGTGCCATGACCATAGGTAAGACCACCCCAATTATTCCAAGGATAATCGAGAGGATACTCCCCAACAGCATCAATATAGACGCGAGGGACCGTTGTTTAAAGAAAAGGATAAAACAGCCTATCAGGACCAGTAGTTGTCCCAGGCCATAGACGAAATAACCTATAATATAAGGAATTGGTAAGTCGCTCATTGTCATAATTATTTTAGTAAGTCCGGTCTTCGCTGTTCGGTTCGTTTAAGGGCTTGATCTTCCCGCCATTTCTCAATTTCCGGAAAATTACCACTTAATAGGATATCGGGTACCTTTAGGCCCTTATATTCCGATGGCCTGGTATACACGGGAGGCGCCAAAAGATTGTCCTGAAACGTATCGGTCAATGCCGAAGTTTCGTTGTTCAATACTCCGGGGATCAACCGTATAATGGCGTCACAGAGCACGGCGGCTCCCAACTCCCCACCTGATAATACATAGTCCCCGATGGAAATCTCCTTGGTGATCAAAGTTTCCCTAACACGTTGGTCCACGCCCTTATAATGTCCGCAGAGAATAATCATATTGTCCAGAAGTGAAATGGAATTCGCCATTTTTTGATTTAAGGTTTCCCCATCGGGGGTCATATAAATGACCTCGTCGTATTCCCTTTCTGCTTTTAGCGAAGCGATACATTTATCTATAGGCTCGATCATCATAACCATACCAGCCCCGCCCCCAAATTGATAATCGTCAATTTGGTTATAGCTTTTATCCGTATAGTCCCTTAAATTATGCATATGCACTTCCACCAGACCCTTTTCTATAGCACGCTTAAGAATGGAAGCTTCAAAAGGACTTTTAAGCAGTTCGGGCAATACCGTTATAATATCAATTCGCATGTAACTTTCGTCTTATGGCCAAAAACCAGTATGTTTAAGGCGCTTTCCAAAAATAGTGAAAACAATGGGAATCTTTTTTCCAACCCAGGCGCTCATATAACTTCTGAGCCGGATTGTCTACCGCGGTCTCCAGTGCCAATCCCTTGAAATTCTTTTCCGAACAATACGCCTGTGCCCTATTCAAGAGGGCCTCCCCGATACGTTTGCCTCTATGCGACTTGCTGACATATAAATCGTTGAGAATAAAGACGGCTTCGAGACTTACGGAAGAAAAGGTTTTGTACAATTGCGTGAAACCTACGGTCTCACCATGAAGTTCGGCCAGAAAAATCACCGATTCCCCCTTTGTAATCCGTTCCGTTAAAAAGGCCCTGGCCGCTGGGCTATTGGACTCTTGCCCATAAAAAATTCGATAAAGATCAAATAAGGGAGCCAGTTGTGGCACATCATCTTGGGTGGCCTTCCTTATCTTAAGCATAATAAAAGCTAAAAAAAGCTCCGGTAAAGGAGCTTTTTTTTATTTGGATTTTTTGTATTTGTTTATTTCATCCTGCAGTTGCCTGCTTATTTTTTGCTCCCGTTCCAAGGCTCTGCGTCTGTGCTGTTCATACTCCACCTCCAACTCGCTAAGCGTTGTTTTGGCCTCCTGGGTCAAAATATTACTGTTTCTAAATTTATAGATAAACAACAACAGCATAAGTAACAGCCCGCCAATTATGGTCCATAAGATAAAATTATAGGTCGATTTGGAGACAAGTGCCCCAAAAAAGGACATACTGTCCTTTTCTTCGGTCACTGAGGTAAGGCTATTGCTGGTCTCCAGCAACTTGCTGTTCAAGGAACTTATGGTGGACTCGTGACCGGATATGGTGGCATTAAGCTCCCCCTTGATTTTGTTGGCGGCATTCAGTGAATCCAAAACGTTTTGCCGCAACTTATCCAAATAGATTACCCGGACCACCTCGTATCTTTTTCCTTCCGCGCGGTAATTTCCCGATTTCTTGATTAAATATTCAAATTGGCTGCTGATAGGACCTTGATCCAAAGACAGATTTTCCCCATCTGTTTCTTGCGCAAATTGTAGATTAAACGTTAATAGGGCAATTACAATAAATAGTATTCTAAAGCCTTTCATTTATGTAATTCTTGATGTTAATAATGATTTAGAGAGGGACTAAAGTAATCCAATAAAATCAATTAAGAAAAAAATTTGCCAATAACCTATTTTTGATGCGCGTTGGCAGCTCGTATCCGATGCGTTAATCGATCTACATATAGGGTATTTAGTAATAGGTATACCTTCTTACTTTGGCGATATATTTTGCCAGTCGTATCACCTGATGCGCATATCCATACTCGTTGTCATACCAAATGTAGAGCACCAGATTTTTGCCATCCTCGGAAACAATAGTGGCCGTACTGTCATAAATGGCCGGGGAAGTTGTACCTACAATATCGGTAGACACCAGCTCATTGCTCAAGGAATATTTGATTTGTTCTACCATATCGCCCTCCAGCGCATATTTTTTGACGATGGTATTTATGCCCTCCTTGGAGGTTTTGTTGTTCACCTCCAAATTTAGGATAGCCAATGATCCGTTTGGAACGGGAACCCGAATGGCATTGGAGGTTAACTTGCCCTGCAGGCCTGGCAGTGCCTTGGCAACAGCCTTTCCGGCACCGGTCTCCGTGATGACCATGTTGAGGGCGGCAGCCCTTCCACGCCTGTATTTTCCGTGCATATTGTCTACCAGATTCTGATCGTTGGTATAGGCATGTATGGTTTCCAGATGTCCCTTTTTTATTCCTAGAGAATCTTCCACGATCTTAAGAATAGGGGTAATGGCATTAGTGGTACAGGAAGCCGCGGAGTAGATCTTGGTCGTATCCGGATCAAATTCCGTTTGGTTCACCCCGTGCACAATATTGGGAACCTCCTTACCTGGAGCGGTAAGCAATACCCTGGCCGTTCCCTTGGCTTTCAGATGCCTTTCCAATCCTTTTTTATCCCTAAAGGCCCCCGTATTGTCAATGACAAGGGCATTGGTTATCCCATAAGGGGTATAGTCTATTGCTTCCGGCGCCTGCGCACTGATAATATGTACCGTAGTTCCATTGATGATAAGTGCTTTGTTCTTAAAATCGGTATCCACGGTACCCATAAACTGCCCATGGACCGAATCGGTGCGTAATAAGGTGGCCCGTTTTTCCAGAATTTCCTGGGTAATTTCGCCCCGGGTAACAATAGCCCTTAAGCGTAATTGGTTTCCCTTGCCCGTTTTGGCCATAAGCTCACGGGCCAATAGCCTTCCAATTCTTCCAAACCCATAGAGAACAACGTCTTTGGGCCTTATTTCCCGTGCCGTGCCCGCATCTTTCAACTTGTCCAGCACAAAAGCCTTTACGTTGTGGTAATTGTTGTCATCGGCATGATATTCATAGGTGAGCTTACCGATGTCCAACTTAGAAGGTGGCAATTTTATATCGTTGATGGCGCGAAGTATTTCCACGGAATCGAATATGGAAATCGGTTTTTGTACAAACTCGCCGGCGTATTCGTGCAAGTTGATAATATCACTTACATTTTTATCGATAATTTGATTTTTGAACAGGACCACTTCAATGGACTTGTCGTACCAAAGGTCGCTGATGATCTTTATGAATTCGGTGGTAGCTTTTCTTCGGTCGGCCTGGAAGGCCAGTTCCTTTTCGTAAGAAGTTATAGGACTCATTGATTATAGTTAATGATTGTTTTGTAATTTTTTGCAAAAGTATATATTTCAAACGTTTTCGCGCAACAATTTCCCATAAAAAAAGCACTCCCAAGAGAGCGCTTTTTTATCGTTTTTCATTCCCCTATTGGAATATAAGTCGTTCCTTTTCACCATCCTTGTTGAGTAGGGTTATACTGGTTCTTCCATATTTGGAAATTTTTTCAAACGCCTTTTGGGCACCTTGAATATCATCTATTTCCTCATCGTCCACGGAAAGCAGGATTTTGCCTTCCAAACCATAGTTGTAATACCGTTCCGGAACCCCAATGATCTTCACACCCTTTTTGACCTTGAATTTCCTCTTATCCTTTTCCGATAAATTCTTCACAGCAAGGTTCATTACCGGAACCACAAGGCTCTGTCTTTTTTTCAAGGTTACCGGAATTACTTCCGTACTGCCGTTCCTGTCAATGGTTACCGCAATACGATCACCTGGTCTTTTGGAGGAAATATAGCCGGTAAGGTCAGGAAAATTACGTACCCGGACATGGTCCACTTTTTTAATGACATCGCCCGCTTGCAACTTGGCATCATAGGCACCGGAATCTTCTTCGACCCCATCGATATATACCCCATCTATTTCATTGATTCCCTTTTCAACAGCTTGGGGAGAGTTTGCGTTTATCGTACTCACACCCAAGATCCCCGTTTGTACATTGCCGTATTCCATAATGTCCTCTACCACCTTTTTGGCTATGTTGCTAGGTACAGCAAAGGAATACCCTACGTAGGAACCTGTTTGCGAGGTTATAGCAGTATTGATTCCTATTAGATCTCCATTGGTATTTACCAAAGCGCCCCCACTGTTTCCTGGATTAACGGCAGCATCGGTTTGGATAAAGGATTGTCTTCTTCCCAAATCCCTGGCCTTGGCACTTACAATACCTGCGGTTACCGTAGAGGTTAGGTTAAAGGGATTGCCCACGGCAAGGACCCATTCCCCGATTTTTGCGCTATCCGAATCCCCGAAAGCCAAATAGGGCAACTTTTCTTCCGCGTCTATTTTTATCAATGCAATATCGGAAGTAGCATCGGTCCCAATAAGCTGGGCGTCATATGTTCTGTTATTGTTAAGGGTTACCTGGAGCTCATCGGCCTTGGATACCACATGGTTGTTGGTGACGATGAAGCCATCGGGAGAGATAATAACCCCCGAACCGGTACCTACTTGTGGTTTTTGTGCGTTTCCAGAACCGTAGAAAAACTCCGCAATACTCGTGGGACCCCTTCCCTCGGTGACATTTTTAACATGCACTACGGCATTGACCGTGTTTTCAGCCGCTATTGTAAAATCAATTTCATTGATACCAGAACCCCTGGCAGAAGTAGGGGTATAGCTGGTGGTCAGCACGGGTGCCTTGGCCCCCTCGGCTACTACGGTATAATTGGTTTTTTCAAAAAATAACACATAAGCTCCCAAGGTAATTGCTCCTGCAAAAACGGAAATTAGTAACAGGCTTGCTATTTTCTTCATAAAGCGTAAGGTTTTAATTAAAGACTGTTGTAAAAATAACCGTTTTGCCGGTTCCCTATATTCGGTTTAACGAGTTTTTAACTGCTAAAAATCCCTTAATAAAGTCATATCTTTGCGACACAATAGATGCTATGGCACTTACTTTCTATAAATACCACGGGACGGGAAATGATTTTATCATGATCGATAACCGTCAAAATCAATTTCCTAAGGACAACACGGAACAGGTGGCCCAGCTCTGTGATAGAAGGTTTGGTATTGGTGCGGACGGACTTATCCTGTTGGAAGATGATGAAGATGTCGATTTTACCATGGTATATTACAATTCCGATGGCAACCAAAGCAGCATGTGCGGCAATGGCGGCAGGTGCATCGTGGCCTTTGCGCAATTTTTGGGAATTATAACCGCTATAGTGACTTTTAGAGCGGTAGACGGAATTCATTATGCAAGCATTGAAGGGGAAATCGTGAGCCTTCAAATGAAGGACGTGGACGGGATTCGGAAAAAGGAACACTATTCTTTTTTGGACACGGGCTCTCCCCACCACGTGCAATTGGTATCCGATTTAAACAAGTTCAATGTGGTCAAGGAGGGAGCAAAACTTCGTTATGGCATGTACGGCGAAAAGGGAAGCAATATTAATTTTGTTGAAGCCAACGGTCGGGGTTTTGCAGTGCGCACCTATGAAAGAGGTGTGGAAAATGAAACCTTGTCCTGTGGAACCGGAGTCACAGCGGTTGCCCTGGCCATGCACTATGATGGGAAGGCCACGGCAGAAAATATAAAGATAAAGACCCCTGGGGGAAACCTGGAGGTTACCTTTGAGAAAAAGGATGAGGGGTATGGGAACATTCGTTTGATCGGCCCTACCAAGAAAGTGTTTAAAGGAGAGATCCATGTTACGTCTTAAGGGAGAACATATATACCTCAGGGCCCTGGAACCGGAAGACCTGGAATTTCTCTACGAGCTGGAAAACAATCCAGCTATTTGGGAGATAAGCGGTACTACCACACCCTATTCCAAGCATGTGCTAAAATTATACCTCGAAAATGCACACCGCGATATTTACGAAGTAAAACAACTGCGCCTTTGTATCTGCAACAAAGCGCAAAAGGTAATTGGACTTATCGACCTTTTCGATTTTGATCCCAAAAATCTAAGGGCCGGACTGGGAATAGTTATCTTGGAGGAAGGGGACAGAAACCAGGGAAGTGGAACGGAGGCTATAAACCTTTTGTGCAATTATGCCTTTGTCCAGCTTAATTTGAGGCAGATATACGCCAATGTCATGGAAGACAATACAACGAGTATCCGTGTATTCCAAAAACTGGGTTTCGCCCCGGTAGGTACAAAGAAAGATTGGATTTATTCCGATAGCACGTTCAAAAATGAAATCCTAATGCAAAAAATAAATACTTAAGTTCAGCCATGTATATCAAAAGAATTCTACTGATCATTGTGCTGTTGGGACTGGTTGCGGGAGGTGTCTTTTCCTATAAGGTATATACGGCCGTTTTTTCGCCCAACACCAATTTCAACAACGATGAAGCCTACATATATATTAAATCCGATGCCAATTTCGAAGAGGTAGAATCGTTATTGTCGGACCGTTTAAAGGACGTTTCCACCTTCAGGGCCGTAGCTGGAAAAAAAGGCTATACAGCGAATATTAAGGGTGGAAAGTATGCCATTAAAAAGGGTATGAACAACAATGAGATTATTAATACCCTTAGAAGTGGCAATATACCAGTACGGGTCTCCTTTAACAACCAAGAGACCCTGGCCAATTTGGCAGGCCGTATTGCCCAGCAGATCGAGGCGGACAGTGTTGCCCTGCTCAGGGCCTTCAACGATGCGGATTTTTACCGTTCCAAAGGTTTTACGGAAGCCAACAAACTTGCTATGTACGTGCCCAACAGCTATGAGTTTTTTTGGAATACCACGGCAGAGGGTTTCCGCGAAAAAATGCTAAAGGAATACAACAGTTTTTGGAACCCGGCACGTTTGGAAAAGTCCGGGTCTATCGGACTAACACCTCTGGAAGTAAGTACTTTGGCATCAATCGTGCACAAAGAGACGGCCAAAGTGGACGAAAGGCCAAGGGTAGCCGGAGTATATTTGAACCGCTTGCGAAAGAATATCCTATTGCAGGCAGACCCTACGGTGATCTATGCCCTAAAACTACATAATGGCGACTTTAACAAGGTGTACAAACGTGTACTGTACAAAGATCTAGAGCTGGATTCACCTTACAATACCTATAAATACGCTGGTTTGCCGCCTGGGCCCATTGCCATGCCCGATATTTCGGCCATTGATGCCGTTCTCAATGCGGAAAAACACGATTATTACTACTTTGTGGCCAATGTGGAGAAATTTGGCTACCATAAATTTGCGAAAACTCTGGCGCAACACAACCGAAATAAAGCGCAGTATGTCCGATGGATCAATGGCCAAAACATTAATAGATAGGCAAATAATCCAATTTTTAAGACATCTTAACTAAAATTAACCGCTTTTAAGAAAATCTTAAACGGGTTATATAAAGGGTAGAAAAAAACGGTCGTATCTTTGTATTGTGAAATTTAAGCAGGGGAGTTTTCCGTAAGTCTTAAGAAAACACACATATGAGAAAGTGGATAAGTTTGTTCTGTCCTCTTATCATGATTTTTATTTTAATGAGTTATGGGTTTAACACAACTACCGAGAACGTAGTAGTGCCCGAGACACTTAGAGTAAATGAACCTACTGAAGTTTTGTTTCCCAAAAACGAAACTATTTTAAATGCTGCTATGGTCGCTCCTCCCTTTTTAGGGACCTCCTATATTGGTTTCAAGGAAGCTTTGGCGTTTAAAGAATCCCAAGGTAACTACTTTGTAATCAACACATTAGGATATTTAGGGAAATATCAGTTCGGTGTTGGTACCCTGCAGTTGATGGGTGTTTACAATTCCACCCGCTTTTTAAACGATCCCGCGCTTCAGGAAAAGGTTTTCCTGACAAATGTAAAGCGAAACAAGTGGATTTTGCGCAGGGACATCAAAAGATTTGATGGAAAGTATATCAACGGCATCAAGATTACCGAATCGGGTATTTTGGCGGCCGCTCATCTAGCGGGAGCCGGAAATGTTAAGAAATACCTGCGTTCTTATGGTAAGTTTGATGTAAAGGATGCCTATGGTACCAGTATTGCCCACTATATCAAGAAATTTTCCGGGTACGATGTTTCCGAGGTTTCACCAAAACGAAACCCAAAGGTGTAAAAGTTATTTGTTCATATGAAAATGAATACGCCCTGACCGTGAATGGTTGGGGCTTTTTTATGCCTGCAGTATAAATATGGTGGGCCTTTTGTGCAGTTCAAGTGCTATGTTTTTCCAATCCCCCACGGATTTTGTGGCAATGAACTCTGTGGGCAAGGTGATGTCACTGGCAATACACAGAAGCGTATTTTTGGAGAGTGTCCTAAGCAGTTCAACTTTTAATTTGTCATTTCTATAGGGGGTCTCAATAAATAGTTGTGATTGATTGAGTTCCCTGGATGCTTTCTCTATCGCCTTTATTTTTCGCTTTCGTTCATCCGCCTCGATGGGCAAGTATCCGTTAAAGGCGAAACTTTGGCCGTTAAGGCCACTGGCCATTAGGGCAAGTAAAATGGATGAGGGCCCTACCAGTGGAATAACACGAATCCCTCTTTCATGTGCTATTCGAACCACTTCGGCTCCTGGATCGGCAATACCTGGGCATCCCGCATCGGAAATGATGCCCACATCATGCCCTGCGAGACAGGGATCCAAAAAGGAAGGGATCGCCCCAGGTTCCGTAAACTTGTTCAACAAGCTGATATGCAAGCCTGGCTGGGATTTTTTGGAACTGATTTTTTTGATGAAATGTCGGGCAGATTTTTCACTTTCAACAATGTAGTGGTCTATGTTCTCCACCGCTCGCTTGATGGAAATGGGCAGTACCTCCAATGGGGCATTATCACCCAAGGTGGTCGGAATCAAAAAAAGCTTTCCAGGGATATCGTATGTGGTTCCCATCTGAGGTTTATTCTTGGTTTATTCTGTTGGCTATGGTCTCACAGGCCGTATTGATCAAATGAAAGACATGCTCAAACCCATCGTCGCCACCGTAGTAGGGGTCAGGGACTTCCTGTATGCCCAGGTCTACTTCTTGCAAAAGCAATTTTACTTTCCCCCTATGCGCTTCGCTCTTCGCCAGTGCAAGGATGTTTTTGTAATTATCACGGTCCATGGCATAAATGAAATCGAAATCATCCAAGTCCCTGTCCGTAAATTTTCTACATTCTTGGTGTTCTATTGCAATACCATATTTACGGGCCACCGCTATGGATCTCCTATCCGGGCTTTTCCCGAGATGATAGCCAGCCGTACCAGCAGAATCCACCAGGACCTGCCTCGGGTCTACTTTGCTTTCAAGGATGCCCTCCGCCAGCGGCGATCTGCAAATGTTGCCCAAGCAAACCATTAAGACCTTGGTCTTCATTGGGTTATCAGGAAAATTTTTTGGTTAGATCGTCTATGTATTTTCTGAACTGTTTATCTGTTTCCGCTAGGTTATCCACCGTCTTGCAAGCGTGAAGTACTGTAGCATGGTCCCTTTTTCCGATTTGGGAACCAATGCTGGCCAAGGAAGCTTTGGTAAACTTTTTGGCAAAGAACATGGCCAGTTGGCGTGCCTGCACAATATGTCTCTTCCTAGTTTTGGACTGTAGGGTGGCTACGTCCATTTCAAAATAATCCGAGACTACCTTCTGTATGTAATCTATGGACACTTCCCTTTTTGTATTCTTGACAAACTTTTCTACAACTTGTTGGGCCAATTCCAGGGTTACCTCTCTTTTGTTGAAGGAAGACTGTGCAATAAGGGAAATAATGGCGCCCTCCAATTCACGGATGTTGGTCTTTATGTGTTTGGCCACATAATCGACAATATCGTCCGGCATTTCAACACCGTCCCGGTATAGTTTGTTTTTAAGGATCGATATGCGGGTCTCATAATCAGGATTTTGCAGTTCTGCGGACAGCCCCCATTTGAAACGGGATAACAGACGTTGTTCAATATCCTGCATGTCTACCGGTGCTTTGTCCGAAGTGAGGATGACCTGTTTGCCGTTTTGGTGCAAATGGTTGAAAATGTGGAAGAACACATCTTGGGTTCCCGATTTTCCGGACAAAAACTGCACATCGTCGATAATCAGGACATCGATCAGCTGATAAAAATGGATAAAATCGTTCCTGGTATTCTTCTTTACCGACTCAATATATTGCTGGGTAAATTTTTCTGCGGCGATGTAAAGTACGGTCCGTTCGGGATATTTATCCTTGATCTCTACACCAATGGCATGCGCCAAGTGTGTTTTTCCCAGTCCTACCCCTCCAAAGATAAGCAAGGGATTAAAGGAAGTGCCCCCAGGTTTGTTGGCCACGGCCATTCCGGCCGATCTTGCCAATCTATTGGAATCGCCCTCCAGGAAATTGTCAAAATTGTAATTGGGATTAAGCTGGGATTCTATCTTAATGTTTCGTATGCCCGGAATGACGAAGGGGTTCTTCAGTTCCGGATTTTTGGATTTCACGGGAACATCCAGTTCCTGTGGCGCTACATTGGCCCTGTTGGAACTCGGTATTTTTTCGGTGAACGGTTCTTGGTTGCCATAGGTGTTTTCCATTTTTATGATGTACACCAATTTGGCATTATCACCGAGCTCTTTGGTAAGGGCAACTTTTAGCAATTTTACATAGTGCTCTTCCAACCACTCGTAGAAAAATTTGCTGGGAACTTGGATACTTAAGGCACTATCCGATAACTTTATGGGTTTTATGGGCTCGAACCAAGTTTTGAATGCCTGCGGTTGGATATTATCCTTGATAAAAGCCAAACAGTTGTTCCATACGGAATTAGCGGTGACACCCATACTTAAAGTTAATCTTATTTTTGTCGGTTAGTGACTAAAGTTTGTTGGTTAAAAAGATAGTTGGGACTATCTCTATGGCGGTGACAAATATGTGAACAAAAAATCTAAAAAAAAAATCATTTGGTATTGAATTTTCTATTTTTTTTTCGCATGTTCAAAGTCGTCGATTCACAATCTTTTAAATATATGGTTTTTACTTGAAATAATATGGATTTTAACGAAATTTCTTTTAGGGTAAGGTATGGGGAAACCGATCAAATGGGTGTTGTATATCACGGGAATTATGCGCAATACCTGGAGATGGGAAGGGTAGAGTGGCTAAGGGCTTTGGGGATTTCTTACAAAGAAATGGAAGAAAACGGGATAAGGCTACCTGTAATTTCCTTACAGCTTAATTTTAAGAAATCGGCGGTTTATGACGACCTTATCACCGTAGTGACGGAACTTAAAAAAAAACCCTCAGTGAAGATTGAATTCGACTACAAAATCCGTAATGAATCGGGTGAAATTTTGGTCGAGGCTAACACGGTTTTGGCCTTTATAAATTCCCACACAAATAGGCCGATGAGATGCCCGGATTACATACTCGAAAAACTTGGGATTTAGTCCAATTTCCCGACCTTGACCTTGTGCAATGTTGAAAAAATTGCTGCGATTTGTTGGGCCTTGTCTTTTCTTACCGCGATGGTGTACGTACAGTTGGTTTGTAACTGTTGGGAAACAATTTCCAATTGGTGTTGCTTAATGATTCGCATCACTTTGTCCATGTCTTCATATCCAAAATGGAGCACGAATTTCCGGAGCACTTTTTTTTCGACTATAGGTGATGCCTCCAATACCATCTGGGCGGTGGTACGATAGGCCTGTATCAATCCACCCACGCCCAATTTGGTTCCCCCGAAGATGCGGACCACAACGACCAGCACGTTCGTAAGTTCCTTTGCTTTGATTTGCCCGTATATGGGCATTCCGGCAGAGTTCATGGGTTCCCCGTCATCGTTGGCCCTGTATCCCTTATTTTCAATGCCCAGCTGCCAGGCATAGCATAAATGATTGGCCGTATGGTGCTTTTTTTTGAGTTGTTGGAGAATCGGTTTTACATCATCTTCCTCGGTAATGGGAAAGGCATAACCGTAAAACTTGCTTTTCCTGTCCTTGAAGAATGCTACCTCTGAGGGACGGGCCAAGGTGCGGTAGCTATCTGTTTTCTTGGAATCCATTAGGACAGCGCTACTAAAAGGATACTCACTACGGCCAGTGATATGCCTCCCCAGTTCTTTGGGCTAATTTTTTCCTTAAAGAGGACAATGCCCAACATAGTGGAGAACATGACAATGGCCACGTTGTTTATGGTAAACACCGACGCACTGCTCAACCCTTGACCGTTCAAGGCCTTCAATAGGAATAGGATCGAAAAGTAGTTGGGAATCCCAAGCGCAATACCGCCCAGAATATTACGAAAGTTAAACTTCAGGGGCCGCCTTACCGAATTCAACAGGACAAATACCATTCCGATTCCTGCAGCGGATGCAAAAACGGTGGCCGAAAACAATGGGAACTCGTTTTTGGCAATGTGGGTCTCTTCTATATATTTGATGCTGGTATCAATAAGGCCCGAACCCAGAAAGACCAAAACGGGCAGGAGTAGCGCGCTTCGTTTCAAGGAAGGGGTCTTTTCCTTGACCGAAGCGAAATACACGGCGGCAAGCGCAAGGATAATACCAATGATTTTTAAGGCTCCCAACTTTTCGTTGTATAGGACCAGGCCAAACAGCACAGGGATTGCCAATGACATCTTGGCAGCGACTGAGGCCACAGAGACCCCAACTTTTTGTGATGTCACGGCCATAAGATTAAAGACGATAATAAAGAGCAATCCCAGCGCAAAGGTGCCTGCAAACCAAGATTTTTTTGGAAGCTCGGCCAAGGCCACCTCCCCTGAGTAAAAAAAGAGCCCTACTAGGCAGGCCACCACGTAATTCACGATAATGGCATAAGAAGTTTCCACCTTGTAGAGGGCATAGAGTTTAAAGATGACAAAGATCAAACTGGAAAAAAGCACACTTAGGGCCAGGTCCAACATATTACAGTCTTGAATTTAGGGTAATGATGTCCTCAACACCAACTTTTAAATGCCACGTTTTGATCCCCAAGGCACTGGCGGCGTCCGTGTTCTCCTTAGTGTCGTCAATGAACAAGGTCTCCGAGGGTTCCAAATCATTCTCACGCAGCACATGCAAATAGCAGTCGGCATCCGGTTTTCGCAAATGTATTTCGTGGGATAGGTAAAACTTTTCAAAACATTCCTTAAACCGTACATACCTGTCCAAACCCATGTGTTCCTTCACTGTTGCAATATGGAGCGCATTGGTATTGCTCAATAGAAAGAGCCTATGGCTCCCCAGGCCGGACAAATTTTCAATAAAGTTCAAGCGGTATTCCGGAAAACCCAAAATAATAGCGTTCCAGGCCGATATGAGTTGTGCAGTGCTGGCCATGGGAATGCTGTTTCTGGCATCCTCCACGAATTTTTCGGTAGAAATGAGTCCGCTTTCGTAGGATTGGGCAAGGGATTCTATTTGGGGAGTGATGGTTTCAAAACCCAATTTTCCCAATTCCCGTAGGGTGGCCGGTTTGTCCAAATTGATGAAGATATCCCCAAAATCAAAAATGATGTTTTTAATCATGCAGGTACCAATTTAGGATATCCGTATCAATTTTTCTCGAAGACAGCTTTTTTTCATGCGCTAGCTCAGGCGCTCTAGTTCCTTTTCCGAAATGGCTTCTGCCCGTAAAGACGCGTGCTTCGTCCCATAGGTCTTGGGCTATGAACGCGGCATGTGTTTTTGCACCACCCTCAACGATAACACTGAGTATCTGATTGCGGTGCAGTACCTCACAGAGTTGAAGTTCCCGGTCTTTGGAAAAATCGATGACCTCATAGGCAATACCCTTCTGGTATTTCCTGGAGTCGGATATTTGGGTCACTACAATCGTTTCAACACTCCCGTCGAATACCTTGTAGTCTTTCGGGATATCCAGATTTTTATCCAAGACAATACGTATGGGCGAACGCCCCTCCCACAGGCGTACATCCAATTTGGGATTGTCCTGTAAAACGGTGCGGGTCCCTATCAAAATGGCTTGTTCCTCACTGCGCCATTGGTGCACCAACTGTCTGGAATGAATGTTGCTGATCCAAAAGGGCCGGGGTTCTTTTGTTCGTTGTTTTTGCTCCGGTGCCAGGAAGCCATCGGCAGTCTCTGCCCATTTTAATATGATATAAGGCCTCTTTTTTTGATGAAAGGTCAAAAAACGTTTATGATGTTGTTTACAGGCTCCTTCCAATACACCAATGGTGAGTTTACCCCCTGCTTCCTGTAATTTTTTTGCACCCTTACCGGCTACTTTTTCATTGGGGTCCAAAGTGCCTATGACCACTCGCGGTATGCCGTGTTCTACTATGAGATCCGCACAGGGCGGTGTTTTTCCAAAATGGGAGCAAGGCTCCAAGCTTACATATAGTACGGACTGCTTCAAGAGGGACTTGTCCTGTACGGAACGGATGGCATTTACCTCTGCGTGGGAACCGCCGTAGGGACTTGTGAATCCTTCCCCGATGATCTTTCCATCCAAAACGATAACACAGCCCACCATTGGGTTGGGAAAAGTGGTACCCAAGCCATTTTTAGCCAGCTCAATACAACGCGACATATACTTTTCATCGGTATGTAGGTCACTTTTTGTAAGGTCAGACGGTGTTTGCATGGTAATTAATTCCGTTTCCAATGAATTTTATCTTAGGCGCATTTCCTGTATCTTCACCCCCACAAAAATAGCACAATTAAAAGGATATTTTTTGATGAAAACGGATACCGTCACCATTCGGGAAATTCGAGCTGAGGACAACGTTCAAGTTGCTAAAGTTGTCCGTCAGGTTTTAGAGGATTTGGGCGTCCCCAAGGTGGGTACGGCCTATGCAGATACCTCCTTGGACCATATGTACGAGAGTTATGATGTGCCAAGGGCCACCTATTTTTTGGTAGAGGAGGCCGGAAAGATAATAGGATGTGCGGGCGTGGCACCTTTGGAGAATTATGAAGGTAATGTATGCGAGCTGCAAAAAATGTATTTTTTGGAAGAGGCCCGGGGTAGGGGCATTGGTAGCAAAATGATGCAGATTTGCTTGGACCGGGCCAAGGAATTTGGCTTTGAAAGGTGCTATTTGGAAACCATGCCCTATATGAAAGCTGCCCAAAAGTTATACCTAAAAACAGGATTTGAATATATAGATGCACCCATGGGGGACACAGGTCATTATTCCTGCCCTGTTTGGATGCTAAAAGCACTATGACAAAATGTATCTAAAGGACATTAGATCAATGTTCAGGAAAGACCTGAACACGCTTTATCCCACTCCCGAGATTGACGGTTTTTTTTATATGCTCATGGAGGAGTATTTAGGACTGGAGCGGTTTGTACTGGCCTTGGAACCCAAGCTGACCCTTTCCAAAGCGGAAGAACAGCTTTTTTTTGAAGCTTTGGGCCAATTGAGATTGGGAAGACCCATTCAATATATTTTGGGCAAGGCCCATTTTATGGATGCCCAATTCGCAGTAAACCAAGATGTCCTGATCCCAAGATCGGAAACCGAGGAATTGGTGGCTTGGATTCTTTCCGATTGCCGTTCCGCCCATAAGGAAGACTTTAGTATCCTGGATGTGGGTACGGGAAGCGGTTGTATTGCCATTTCCCTGGCTAGTGCCCTGCCCAAAGCGGAAGTAACAGCACTGGATGTTTCGGCCAAGGCCCTGGCAATTGCTATGGAAAATGCGCACGCCAACGGGGTGCAGATGCAGTTCGTGCAGCAAGACATCCTAAAAGAGGACTCCTTGGAAAAAAAATTCGATATTATCGTCTCCAATCCGCCCTACGTCAGGGAATTGGAAAAGTCGGGGATGCACAAAAACGTGAAGGATTTTGAGCCAGATCTGGCGCTGTTCGTATCGGATGAAAGGCCTCTAGTGTTCTATGAGCGGATCACGGATATGGCAAAGACGAATCTAAAACAGGGAGGCACCCTGTATTTTGAGGTCAATCAATATTTGGGCAAGGAAACACAAAGGCTTTTACAGGACCAAAATTTTTTGGAAATTGAGCTCCGAAAAGATTTGTCGGGCAAAGACAGGATGTTGAAAGGGAAACTCCCTTTGGACATGATATAGGAAAAAGCGTATTGGATGAACAGCATAGTGGTTTTCTGTGGAAGTAGCGAGGGCGATGATCCTTCCTTTGCGGATGATGCATACGGTTTGGGAAAACTGTTGGCCCAGCAGCGACTTACCCTGGTCTACGGCGCTGCCCGAATTGGCATTATGGGAAGACTGGCCCAAGGGGCGCTTGACCATCAGGGAACCGTAATTGGTGTTATCCCCGATTTTCTAAAAATCAAGGAAGTGTTTCACACGGGCCTTTCCCGTCTGATAGTCACCAAAAACATGCACCAACGCAAGTTAAAAATGCACGAACTGTCCGAGGGGATCATTATGCTTCCTGGAGGCTACGGCACCTTGGAAGAATTCTTTGAAATGATAACCTGGGCGCAACTGGGGCTGCACGACAAGCCTATTGGAATCCTGAATACCAAAGGATTTTACGATAATTTAATAGCCATGTTACGGACCATGGTAGATCGAGGATTCGTAAAACAGGAAAATTACGATATGTTGTTGGTGGATAATCAGATGGACGGACTCCTGGCCCAGATGCGCAATTATGTCCCCCAACAGCTGCCCAAATGGATTAAAAAAGATCAGCTATAATGGATACAAAAACACAAATTGAGACCTTAAGACAAGAGCTACGTGAGCATAACCACAATTACTATGTGTTGGACAGGCCTGTGATATCGGATTATGAGTTTGATATGAAACTTAAGGAGCTCCAAGCCTTGGAAGAAAAGTATCCGGAGTTCCATGACCCCAACTCTCCCACCATCCGCGTAGGCGGGGCTATTACCAAGAATTTTGAGACAGTGGTCCATGAACATCGGATGTATTCCTTGGACAACTCCTATTCCAAGGACGACCTCGCAGATTGGGAAAAACGGATACAACGTATATTGGGCGATGTGCCCTTGGAATTTACTTGCGAACTAAAATATGATGGTGCCTCCATTAGCCTTAGCTATCTGGATGGGAAGTTGGATCGGGCAGTTACCCGTGGCGATGGTTTTCAAGGTGATAAGGTGACTACCAACATCAAGACCATTAAATCGATCCCCCTGCAGCTCAGGGGGAATTATCCCTCCAAATTTGATATCCGGGGAGAGATTATTTTGCCGCTGGAAGGGTTTGCCCAAATGAATGCACAGCGGGTGGCAGATGGGGAAGACCCTTATATGAACCCTAGGAACACTGCTTCGGGAAGTCTAAAACTGCAGGACAGCGCACTAGTGGCAGAACGTCCTTTGGATTGTCTTTTATACGGTATTGTGGGTAAGGACCTAGGGATCAGCTCCCAATATCAAATGTTGGAAAAAGCCAGGGAGTGGGGATTTAAAGTGCCCACTATCGCCAAATTATGCCAAAGTACGGAGGAAGTCATGGAATTTGTGGACCACTGGGATAGGCATCGGCATGAACTTCCCTATGAAACGGATGGCGTGGTCATTAAGGTGAACAGCCTTAGGTACCAGGACGAGTTGGGTTATACCGCGAAATCGCCCCGATGGGCCCTGGCCTATAAGTTTAAGGCAGAACAAGCGGTTACCGTTCTGAATAAAATTACCTACCAAGTAGGGCGTACAGGGGCCATTACCCCTGTAGCCAATTTGGAACCCGTCCTGTTAGCTGGGACTACGGTAAAACGAGCGTCCCTACATAATGCAGATCAGATAGCAAAATTGGATATTCGCGAAGGCGATACGGTATATGTGGAAAAGGGTGGGGAAATCATTCCCAAGATTATGGGGGTTAACCTGGCCAAACGTCCCAAGGATTCCACCCCTACCGTATACATAACACATTGTCCTGAATGCGATACCCCGCTACTGCGTACCGAGGGAGATGCAAAACACTACTGTACCAATTACTATGGTTGCCCTACCCAAATAACGGGAAGGATCCAACATTATATTTCCCGTAAGGCCATGGATATTGAAGGTATGGGGAGCGAAACTGTGGAACTGCTTTTTAAGGAAGGTCTGATAGAAAATTACGCGGACCTCTATACACTTACCAAAGAGCAGGTTATGCCCTTGGAGCGTATGGCGGAGAAGTCGGCCGAAAATTTGGTGAACGGAGTGGCCAAGTCGGTCGAAATACCATTTGAACGCGTACTCTTTGCGCTTGGTATCCGATTTGTAGGGGAAACTGTGGCCAAAAAACTGGCCAGGGCCTATAAAAATATCGATGCCCTGATGGCCGCTTCCGAAGAGGAGTTGACCGCGGTTGACGAAATAGGGGAGCGGATCGCTAAAAGTGTGGTGGAGTTTTTTCAGGATGAGAGAAACCTGTTGATCGTAGAGCGGTTAAAAGGGTATGGCGTGCAATTTGAACTCTCCGCAGATAAGTTATTGAACCAGACAGAATTGCTCAAAGGGCAGACTTTTGTAGTGTCGGGGGTGTTTGCACAACTAAGCAGAAACGAACTAAAGAAGATGATCGAGGACAACGGGGGTAAAGTAGGTTCATCTGTTTCTTCCAAGACCAATTATCTGGTGGCAGGTGATAATATGGGCCCCAGTAAGCGCTCCAAAGCAGAGAATTTGGGCGTGCCCATAATTTCAGAAGCTGATTTTTTAAATATGGTACCTTAAAGGACAAGGCAAAACCAACCAGTTATGAGCTACCCCAAAACCTATGAGGCCTTTTTGGAAACCCTAAAAGATGCCTGTCCGCCCAATCACTGGTCCGAGGCGCTACAGTCTTTGTGGTATGATGCCAAGGGGAACTGGGAAGCTTCGCACAACATCGCACAGGATATCCCCAATACCACGGGCCATTGGATTCATGCCTATTTGCATAGAAAAGAGGGAGACGCGTGGAACGCCGGTTATTGGTACAGGCGGGCCGATAGACCCTTTCCCAAGATGGATTTGGAGGAAGAGCATCGGGCTATTGTACGGTGGTTGCTGGAAAATTAAATCATACAGGGACTTTTTTCCCTCTATGATAGGCGATGGTCGTGTTAAACAACCAATGGAAGAACTCCGGATCGGAGGGTTCCTTTCGGGTAACGGTGAAGGGATACATGCATGTTGCAGGCCAAACGACTATACGGTGATAGAAACCCCATTGGCCTCTACTTTTTTCTCGCTATCGAAGTGAAAATCGATACGTCCCAGGTTGATACCATAGCACCCCACTTGATTTATGAGTACACGACCGCCCTTTCGATTTTCGCGAATGGTGGGTTTATCCAGGAAGGTATGTGTATGGCCTCCAATGATCAGGTCAATATTTTCTGACCGTGCGGCCAATTTTAGGTCGTCGGGTTTATCGCGATTGTAGGCGTATCCTAAATGGGAAAGACAAATGACCAGGTCGCACTGCTCTTCTTCCTTCAGGATCCGGCCCATATCCTGGGCTATTTCATAAGGGTCAAGGTATTGGGTCTCCTGGTACAGTTTTTTGGTGACCAGCCCGGCGAGTTCGATGCCTAATCCAAACACCCCAATTTTGATGGAGTCCATCGTATACGTGGTATAGGGTTTAACATGACCGTCCATCAGGGTATTGCTGAAATCATAGTTTGCAGACAAGAGCTTAAACTTGGCATGGGGCAATTGGGCATAGAGACCGTCAATGCCGTTATCAAAATCGTGGTTTCCGATCGTGGCCGCATCGTATTTGAGCATGCTCATCAGTTTAAACTCCAATTCACCCCCGTAAAAATTAAAATAAGGTGTGCCCTGAAAAATATCTCCGGCATCCAAGAGCAAGGTATTGGGGTTTTCCTTCCGAATACGTTCAACAAGGGTAGCCCGTCTTGCCAGACCACCCAGATTGGGCCATTGGGAATGATCTCCGGCAAAGGCATCTATATGGCTGTGAACGTCATTGGTGTGTAAGACCGTAATATGCTTTTTGCCTCCCGAGCAAGAGTTCAGGGAGAGTCCTCCCAAACCTACAAAGGTAGAACCTGCAACGGTATTGGATATAAATTTTCTTCTGTCCATGTCAGTTGAGTTGCATAAATCTATTATCTACAACGGGGGACAGGGTGTCCACCTTTTTAAAATAATCAATGATGGCGTTCCTGACCTTGTAATCGATTTCCGTTACGTGCAGTCCATGGGTAAAAAAGCCCATATCGTCCCCGCCATTGACCAAATAGTTAGAGGTGGCGATGAAATAGGACCGGGTTTCATTAAAGGGCTTTCCACCGATATTAACGGATTGTAGCTCCCCGTTTTTATCCAATACAATCTGTATACCCGCTATAGGTTGTGGACGCCTTGCCTCGATTAGGAAAGACACGAGTTCCCGGACCGATTTTCCTGTCAATTCCACTATGGCGATGGTGTTTTCAAAAGGCATAATCTCATAGGCGGTGCGGGCAGATACCGGGCCCTTGGAGATAACCGAACGGATACCGCCATGATTCAGGACCACAAAATCGATATCTTTTTTTGTCCGGGCCTTAAAAACAGGATTTGCCATTTCCAGGATAATATCGGCCATAAGATTTCCCGCGGTCGTGTTGTATTTCCCGTCGTCCTTGGTAATGTTCTTGGCCGCATAGGCAAGGCTACTGTCCAGCACCTGATCAATACGTTCGCGGTAAGGGGCTACAAAATCATCTATGGTATTTACGGGAGCAAGGGCGCTAGTTATGGGGAGTTGTTTGCCCTCCACTTCCGAAAGGGCCGATTTTTCCTCCCCACAGGAAAGAAAAACCAGAATTGTTATAAATACAACAAAATGTTTCATATTTAAAATCATAAACCTTTTTATCTTCGCATTAGAATTGCATGGATATTAATTACATTTGTAGAAATGTAAAAATACATGTTTTTAAAGGGACTTAAGGATAAATTTAAGTATAAATCCGGCCTTAAATTTCTGAAGGAGGAATTGGACAACCCCCAGCAAGTGCTCAAGAGGAGCAAGGGAATCAAATCGCTGGGCTGTATTGTTGACTTGGACAAATTTGACGATACGAACAAATTCTTTGAGTTTGTCGATGAGTTTGCCCTAAGGCCGCAGGCGGTAAAAATTATTGGCTATAAAGATTATTACGATAAAAATTCGCCGTACGCCACGCCCATTTTTTCGGATAAAGATCTGGGTTGGAACGGAGCTATTGAAAATAGCTATGCGCTGGAATTTTTAAGTAGGGAATACGATTTACTGATCAATTATTTTACCGAAGAAAATTTGCTATTGCAATTGATGAGCATAAAAACCAGGGCCCGCATCCGTGTCGGCTTTGAAGAGGTTGATGAAAAATTGAATGATATTATTTTGAAAACTCCCATGGATGATTTTAAGACATTTAAAAAGGAGTTACAGAAGTATTTGGTAGTTCTAAACGAAGTTTAAGCAATGGAACGGTTATATGGTACAGGGGTGGCGTTGGTCACGCCTTTTAATGAAGATTTGTCTATAGATGTGCGCGCCTTGGAACGCATTGTAGCCTATGGTATTGAGGGCGGACTGGATTATTTGGTGGTCCTGGGGACCACAGGTGAATCCGTTACCTTGACCAAAGCGGAGAAGCAGTTGGTTATGGACACGGTGGTTGCGGCCAATTCTGGAAGAGTGCCGCTGGTCGTGGGTGTTGGCGGAAACAATACGGCCCAATTGGTCGCGGAGCTGCAGCAACTGGACCTGACCGACTTTGACGCAATCTTATCCGTATCGCCCGCTTACAACAAACCGACCCAGGAAGGAATTTACCAGCATTTTAAGGCAATTTCAGAGGCATCGCCAAAACCGATCATCCTGTACAACGTTCCGGGAAGGACGGCAAGCAATGTACTGCCCGCAACACAGCTAAGGTTGGCGCGTGACTTCAAAAATATTATCGGGGTTAAGGAAGCGTCTGGTGATATGCTACAGCTTACACAGATCATTCGCGAAAAACCCACGGATTTTATGGTAATTTCCGGCGATGACCCTACTGCACTACCCACTGTATTGGCTGGAGGGGCAGGAGTCATTTCTGTTTTGGGCCAGGGTTTACCTATGGAGTTCTCCAAAATGGTCCGACTTGGACTGGAAGGCCGGCCGGATGAGGCCTATCGTCTACATTATAAGATGATGGAGGGCATGGACCTTATCTTTGAAGAGGGAAATCCCGCTGGCATTAAGGCAGTTTTTGAAACTTTGGAACTCTCAGGGGCCAAGGTGCGGTTACCCTTAGTGGAAGCGTCTGCCGAACTCAAGCATAAAATCAAAGTGTTTATGCGGGCCTTCAATGGTGTTCATGCCTAGAACCTATCCGTACTTTTTACGTTAAAACTTACCCAAAAGGATTGTCGCAGAACCAGCTACGGGCTATTTTAGCTTAGCAAAAATGTTTTTTAAATCCGTTGATAATCCGTAATTTTGCAAAATGTTTTTAAAAATGAAACGACACTTTCCCCTTTTGGTCCTGGCCTTGGTCTTGGCATCTTGTAGTGAGTATCAGAAAGTACTTAAGAATGAGGATGTTAAAGCGAAGTACGACCTGGCGGAAAAAAAATATAATGAAGGCGATTTCAGACGTGCCAATCGACTTTACGAGCAAATTGCCCCCAAATATGTTGGAAAGCCCCAAGGTGAGCGGGTGTTGTGGTTTTACTCCAATAGTTTTTACCAAATCAAGAATTACAATTTTGCCGGATACCAATTTGAGCGGTTTATAAAATCGTATCCCAAGAGCGACAAGATCCAGGAGGCCACCTTTTTGGGTGCCAAGAGTTACTATATGTTGTCCCCCGCTTACTCCTTGGATCAAACGGATACCAACAAGGCCTTGGCCAAACTGCAGAATTTTATCAATACCTATCCGGATTCGGAATTTTTTGCCGAGGCCAATATTATGGCCAAGGAACTTACCAATAAGAAAGAAAAGAAAGCGCTGGAAATCGCCAAACAATTTAACAAGATAGGGGAGTTCAATTATCCTATTCTGGTTTCCGCGGTGGCCGCTCTTGATAATTTTGTTACGGACAACCCCGGCTCTATTTACCGCGAGGAGGCGCTGTATTATAAATTTGAAGCCACCTCGAGCATAGCCTTCAACAGTTTTGAGACCAAAAAACCACAGCGCCTGCAGGATGCCAAAGCGGCGTACGCTAACCTAAAAAAATATTTTCCAGAAACACGTTTCGCCAAAAAGGCGGATAATCTTATGGAAAAAGTGGAAAAGGAAATAGAAGGCCTATCCAAGTAATCTAGTTTTATAGCAATGAATATGAATGATCTAAAAAATTCCAATGCGCCCGTTTCTACGGTAACCATCAACAAGAATGAGTTCGATGAGAAAACGGACAACATTTACGAAGCAATCTCTATAGCCGCAAAACGGGCCGTTCAGATAAATTCGGAGATTAAAAAAGAGCTTTTGGAAAAGCTGGAGGAGTTTGCCACTTACAGTGATAGTTTGGAAGAGGTTTTTGAAAACAAGGAGCAGATTGAGGTTTCCAAATTCTATGAGAAACTTCCCAAGCCCCATGCCCTGGCCGTGATGGAATGGTTAGAGGACAAAATTTATTACAGGAACACCGAGAAGGACGCTTGATCCATGTTGAGCGGTAAGCATATCCTTTTAGGCATCACTGGGGGTATAGCCGCCTACAAAACTACCTTTCTTGTTCGCTTATTGATCAAGGCTGGAGCCGATGTCAAAGTAGTTTTGACGGAGAGCGCAGCTACTTTTGTCTCTCCTCTTACCTTGGCAACACTTTCCAAAAACCCCGTGCATACTTCCTTTGTAGAAGAAGGGGAAGAGGGCAGTGTAGCCTGGAACAACCATGTGGAGCTTGGGCTATGGGCAGATTTGATGTTGGTGGCCCCGGCCACCGCCAATACCCTGTCCAAGATGGCCAATGGAACTTGCGACAACCTTCTGCTGGCCACCTACCTATCGGCTAAATGCCCGGTGTTTTTTGCTCCAGCCATGGATTTGGACATGTACAAACACCCATCCTCCAAAGCCTCTTTTAAGAAACTGCAATCGTTTGGCAACATCATGATCCCGGCTGCCTCAGGGGAACTGGCAAGTGGGTTGCACGGAGAAGGCAGAATGGCCGAACCCGAGGATATTGTGAATTTTTTAAACCATCACCTTTCCAAGGATTTGCCATTGGGACAAAAAAAGGTGTTGATCACCGCAGGCCCCACCTATGAAGCCATAGACCCAGTGCGGTTTATCGGTAACCACTCCTCTGGACTTATGGGTTGTGAACTGGCCAAGAGGGCCGCACAGCTTGGAGCAGAGGTGATTTTGGTCTTGGGACCCACCCATCTCTCCCTTACAGATTCGCAAGTGCAGGTACTCCGGGTTACATCGGCGGAAGAAATGTACCAAGCGGCACACGAACATTACGCGGACATGGATATTGCGATCTGCGCCGCGGCCGTGGCCGATTACCGGCCTAAAACCATTGCCGACCAGAAAATAAAAAAACAGGAAGACGAATTCACCATTGAGCTGGTGAAGAACAAGGATATTCTGTATTCCCTGGGTAGGCAGAAAAAAAAGCAATTTTTGGTAGGTTTTGCCCTGGAGACCGAAAATGAAGTAGAAAATGCCAAGGGCAAGCTTAAAAAGAAAAACCTGGATGCTATAGTCCTGAACTCCTTAAACGATTCCGGTGCGGGTTTTGGTAAACCCACGAATAAAATAACCTACATAGATAAGAATTTACGGATAAAAACGTTTGATGTAAAGACCAAGGCGGCGGTAGCTTTGGATATCTTTAACGAAATAATTGCCAGCATCCATGCATAAGTTTTTTTTAACACTGATTCTTTGTGCATTTGGTCTTGCCATAGAGGCCCAGGAATTGAATTGTGTGGTAACGGTAAACTCTGATCAGGTAAACCAGACCAACCAGCAGGTGTTCAAGACTTTGGAGCGTTCCCTTAACGATTTTGTCAATAAAAGCAAATGGACCAACAGGGTGTACAAGGAAAATGAACGTTTGAACGCACGGATGTTCATCACAATTACCGAATTTGAATCGAGCAGGTTTAAGGCTACTATTCAAATACAATCTTCCAGGCCCGTTTTCAATACCTCCTATGAGAGTCCGATTTTCAATTATAAGGACAATCAATTTAATTTTGAATACATAGAATTTCAACCCTTGGTATACAACGCCAATGTCTTTGACTCCAATTTGGTAGGGGTTATTTCTTACTACATATATATCGTATTGGGACTGGATGCCGATACCTTTACCTTGGAAGGTGGAAATGAATATTATAAAAAGGCACAACAGATAGTTACCCAGGCCCAGGGAAGTAGCTTTTCGGGTTGGAGCCAATCTACCGATAGATCCAGATTTGAGCTTGTGGATAATCTACTTTCCAATACCTTTAGGGAGTACCGTATTGCCATGTATAATTATCACCGAAAGGGACTGGATATCCTGGCGGATAACGGCAGCACTGGGAAACAAGTAATTTCGGGAAGTCTACGGTTGTTCGAGACCTTAATTGCCAGACGGCCCAATGCCTTTTTGATACAGACTTTTTTTGATGCTAAATCCGAGGAAATACAAAGCATATTCTCCGATGGCCCCAAGGTAGATATCGTAAAACTGAAGGAAACCCTCAACAAGGTGGCCCCGTTTTACGCCAACACCTGGAACGAGATTACCTATTAACACTTTGAAGAAATAAGGCCGTCCAGGAAACTACAACGTGCTTTCCCTTGGACGGCCCATTACCTTTATTTGTTTACGGGATAATAAATATCCGTTTGAATTTCATTGGGTTTTACCGTAGTAGGGTCGTTCATGTACATCTCGTAGACCGGTCCGTTAGCGGTAAGCTCGTTATCCTCTATATACTTGCTTATGGCTGCATGGGCCTCGGCATTGCCAGTTCCATAGTTTCCAAATTTGGAGAGGGTGACTACATTGCCCTTGCGTAGGTCCATTTGCCGCATCCCCTCGGCCGGGGAAAGGTCCTTGTGCAGGAATACTCCGACCATAAAGTCCGTTTCCCCCTTTTCCTCATCCCATTTGGTATAAATGGCGCCGGGAACGTAATCGCCCGGCTGTAGCCCATTCTGGGATACATAGGTTCCCGCTTTGGGCATGGATTCCTGAAAAATGGCTTTCATACCTTCAAAGTCCGCTATCTTGGAACTGTGGGCATACCCAATGAATTTTTGGGCTTCCAAGGGCTTTTTGACCACTTCTCCCAGACTCCACGAGTTCATGGCCTCAGCGTAGGCCTTCGCCTCGATTTGGGTAACACTGTCCAATCGTTCCAGCCCCCTTTCGAACATAGGCCCCATCATATTGTCATAACCGCCGCTAATGGCACCAAAAAACTTAAAGATAAAAGGGGTGTCCTCGGCACGTATGCCCCAGGTAACCTCCGTACCGTTGTCCACAGGTTTAAACTTCCAAAATCCATTGGCCTTTACGCCATCAAAATCCAATTCATTGTCCAGGGACTCATTTTGGACCGCCACGGTGGTTGTGGCACTTCCATTGCCATCCTTGCCGCTCCAACTATAGGAGGCGCCCAAACCCTTGGTCTGCTCTGGATAGGTATAGGTCATGCTGGGATCTTGCTCTGCCCAGGGCCCCCAGCTTTCCCAGTTTCTGTAATCGTCCACATTGTTGTAGACAACTTCCACCGGTGCCTGCACCGTTCTTGTTCGTGTAACCTCATAGTCGCTCGGTTGCATTGCCGCATAAATCAATAGCCCTGCGACGACCACAACTACTACCAATAACAAATACTTTAGAAATTTCATGGTTTAATGTTTTTAGGTTGTCAATAGGAGCTAATTTACAAAATTTCAATGGCAGCGTCCCTCGGAACAAAAAGCGGCTTATTTTTTAACGCGTCTTTTTTAGCTATGGAATATAATTTATCTTTACGCCATACTAGATACGTAGCCTTGCTGAATTCACTTTCCATAAAAAATTATGCGCTAATAGACCGTTTAGAGGTTTCGTTTAGCAAAGGTTTTACCGTCATAACCGGAGAGACCGGGGCAGGTAAGTCCATTCTCTTGGGTGGTCTGTCACTGGTATTGGGAAAACGGGCAGATCTGTCCTCACTTCGTAACAAGTCGCTAAAGTGCGTGGTGGAGGCCCAATTTGGGGTAGGCGCGTATGGACTTCAATCTTTTTTCGCGGAAAATGACCTGGACTATGAGGAAATGACCATTGTAAGAAGGGAAATTTCACCAAGCGGAAAATCCAGGGCTTTTATCAACGACTCCCCGGTTACCTTGAACGTTTTGGCACAGCTTGGGAATCGATTGATCGATGTACACTCCCAGCATCAAACCTTGCAACTCACGGAAACGGATTTCCAGTTAAAGGTTATCGATGCCCTTGCAGGTAATGGGGATTTGCTATCGAGCTATCGCAGCCAGCTATTGACTTATCAAAAAATCACAAAGGAACTGGAGGAAATGCGACGGTTAAGGCAGCACGCCCTAAAGGAACATGACTACAATAGCTTTTTGCTGAAAGAACTGGAGGCTGCCCCTCTGCAGCTTGGTATCCAAGAGGAGTTGGAGGCGCAATACGAGCAGTTGAGCAATGTGGAGACCATCTTGGAACAACTGTCCACGGCGCACCAGTTGTTGAACGACGAGCAACAAGGTGTTCTTAACCTCCTGTCCCAGGTAAAACAATATGCGGCCAAACTGTCGTCCTTTGGAAATCAATTCATGGATTTGAACAACAGGATACAATCGGTCTTCATAGAAACCGATGATATTGCCAGTGAGTTATGGGCGTTACATGAGCAAATGGAAGCCAATCCCGTGCTGTTGGATGAGGTAAATGCAAAATTGCAGCTCCTGTACGATCTGCAAAAAAAACACGGTGCCCTCGGTATTCCAGAATTGATCGATATCAGGGAAAACTTGGCACAAAAAGTCGGCATTGCGGACAACATCGATACCGATATACTGAAAAAAGAAGAAGAACTACAGACCGCGGAGAAGGTGCTGCAGCAAACAGCAGGCGATTTGGGAAGGCGGCGAAATAAGGTAGTTCCCCAACTGCAGGCACAGTTGGAGGAAAGTTTGATCTCCCTGGGCATCCCAAATGCCTCTTTTAGTATTGAACTGGAAACCGCATCAAGCTTTAAACACAACGGGAAGGACGAACTTTCCTTTTTGTTTTCCGCCAATAAAGGGAGTGCGTACGGCGAACTGAAAAAAGTAGCTTCCGGAGGGGAACTGTCCCGTATTATGCTGACAATAAAGTCTGTATTGGCCAAGTATGAGCACTTGCCCACCTTGATGTTCGACGAAATAGATACAGGGGTTTCGGGTGAGATCTCCAACCGGATGGGCGATATCATGAACGAAATGAGCCAGAGCATGCAGATATTCTCTATAACCCATATACCGCAGGTAGCTTCAAAAGGCGATTATCATTTTAAGGTCTACAAGGAGGATAAGGACGGCGCAACACACACCCTAATGAAAAAACTTTCGTCCGAGGAAAGGGTAGTGGAACTGGCTGAAATGTTGGGGGGAAAAACCTTATCCGATTCTGCCATGGCCCATGCCAGGGAACTACTGAATTAACTTATTTTAGATATCTTTGGGCTCTGAACCAATAGCAAGAACAAAAAACATGGCATACAATTTATTAAAAGGTAAAAAGGGAATCATATTTGGCGCTTTGGACGAAAATTCCATCGCTTGGAAGACTGCGGAACGCGTTCATGAGGAGGGTGGTACTTTTGTGTTGACCAACGCTCCCATAGCCATGCGAATGGGACAGATCAAGGAATTGGCAGCGAAGACCAAGTCAGAGATTATTCCTGCCGATGCTACCAACGAGGAGGATCTGGACAATTTGATTCAGAAGTCCATGGAACTTTTAGGTGGGAAGTTGGATTTTGTGCTGCACTCCATTGGGATGTCGGTCAACGTTCGAAAAGGCCGCGCCTATACTGATGAAAAATACGATTTTACTACCAAGGGCTGGGACGTATCGGCCCTTTCCTTTCACAAGGTAATGCAAGGTCTGTACAAGGCAGATGCCATGAACGAATGGGGCAGTATCGTGGCCCTTACCTATATGGCGGCTCAAAGAACCTTCCCGGATTACAACGATATGGCAGATAACAAAGCCTATCTGGAATCCGTAGCGCGTAGCTTCGGCTATTTTTTTGGAAAGGAAAAGAAAGTTAGGGTCAACACCATATCCCAATCACCTACACCCACCACCGCAGGCCAAGGTGTCAAAGGTTTTGATGGATTCATAAGTTATGCAGAAAAAATGTCGCCCTTGGGGAACGCTACGGCCCAAGATTGTGCGGATTATACGGTGTCCCTTTTTTCGGATCTCACCAAAAAAGTGACCATGCAAAATCTTTTTCATGACGGAGGTTTTTCCAATACTGGCGTAAGTCAGGAGGTAATCGATCAGTTTACTGAATAATGTCGTGACATAGCGTACAGAGCCATCCTCCTTGAACGGATGGCTTTTATTTTTATAGTAATACAATGGGTCTTTTCTTTTCTTTTGTCATACCGGTTTACAACAGGCCAAACGAGATTATGGAATTGCTCGAAAGTCTGTTGCGACAGACCTATGATAGGCCCTATGAGATCGTAATCGTGGAAGATGGATCCACACTTTCCTCGGAAGAGGTGGTCGCAGGGTTCAAGGACCGTCTTTCCATTACCTATTTGACAAAAAAAAATACAGGACCCGGTGATTCCAGAAACTACGGTATGAGGCACGCCAAGGGAAATTACTTTATTGTTTTGGATTCTGATTGCATTTTACCGCCCCATTACCTGACCGAGGTGGATGAATCCCTAACCCACTTCCCGGTGGACTGTTATGGAGGTCCTGATGCGGCACACCCTTCCTTTAGCAATGTTCAAAAAGCCATTAACCACACCATGACCTCTTTTTTGACTACGGGCGGAATTCGTGGCAAAAAAGCCTCGGTGAACAAGTTTCAGCCCAGAAGTTTTAATATGGGGATTTCCAAAGAGGCCTTTAAGGCAACAGGGGGATACGGGAATATACACCCGGGCGAGGATCCCGACCTAACCATTCGGATTTGGAAGGCGGGATTTGGTACTAGATTAATCCCAAATGCCTTTGTCTATCACAAGCGTAGGATCAATTGGAACAAATTTTATGTTCAAGTCAACAAATTTGGAAAGGTAAGGCCAATTCTCAATTTATGGCATCGGGGTACGGCCACATTTTCCTACTGGTTCCCCACCTTGTTTTGTTTTGGGTTTTTAGGTGCACTCACCTTCTGGATCTTTGGTCCTCAGCCCTTTAGTTCCTGGCCTATACTGGCATTTATCGGGTATTTTGGGGTCGTTTTTTTTGATGCGTTGCTGAGAAACAGAAGCTTGTCCATAGCCTTTTTGTCACTGATTGCCTTAGGCATCCAGTTTTATGGATATGGTCTCGGTTTTCTTAAGTCGACAATCTTGGTTAATTTTAGCAAAAGGAAACCGGAAGCGTTGTTTCCCGATTTATTTTTTGAGAAGGTATGATAACAAGGATTAGAAAGGGCTTGAGCAAAAGGAAGGTAAAAATATTTTTACTTTTTCTTATAAGCTCCTTCTTGGCCTGGTTTATCAGCAACCTGTCCGAGTCCTATGAGGATAGGGCTACTTTTCAATTGGAGTATATCAATGTCCCGGACAGTTTGTTTCTGACCCGAGCCTCCAAAAATGAAATCGAAGTCCAGCTAAGGGCAAACGGTTTCCAGTTTCTTTGGTTTAATTTTAGCCCCAAGCGTGTAAAAGTAAATCTTTCGGCCATGGGGAAGAGGGGCAACAAATATTTTGTGCTTCACGATAGTTATAAAAATCAGATAGAAAGACAACTATCCGGTTCCATGCGACTTTTGGACGTTGATAGGGACACACTCTTTTTTCAGTTTTTTAAGGTATATTCCAAGGAAGTTCCCGTAAAACCCGTCATAGAGCTTAATCTGGCCCAAAACCATTTGTTGGATGGCAAACTGGTGCTGGATCCCGATAAGATAACTATCACCGGACCGAAAAACGAAATTGATACGATCTTGGTGGCAAGGACCGAAGCGTTAATATTGCCGGAACTAAATTCAGATTTTTCACATACCCTCAACTTAAACAAGCCAGAGATGTTGGAGAATACGTCCTATTCGCAACGGACTATCCAAATTTCCGGAAAGGTCTCCCGCTTTTCTGAAAGGATTATCGAAGTCCCTGTGCAGGTTATTAACGTACCCGAAGGGGCCGAGATCAAAACCTTTCCCAATGTGGTGTCGCTGCTCTGTAAAGCCAAAATTGGCCAGTTGAAGGATTTGAGCGCAGCGGATTTTCAGCTTTTGGCCGACTATGAAAGGGCTGGGAACTCCAAAAAGATCTTACAATTGGTCGTGGGCCGACAACCAGAGGGCTTACACAGCGTACGTCTTTTGGAAACACAGGTAGAGTATATTTTGAAAAGGGAATGATGATTGTAGGACTTACAGGAGGGATAGGTAGTGGAAAAACCACCGTAGCCGAGATGTTTATAGAACTGGGGATCCCGGTGTACGACTCGGACTTTGAGGCCAAACGTCTGATGCAGTCTTCCAAGAAATTGAAAAAAGCCATAATAGCACTATTTGGAAAGGAGGCCTATACAGATAAAAAGTTAAACAAAACCTATATTTCCAGTCTTGTATTTAAGGACGGGAAACTCTTAAAAAAGCTGAATGCCATTGTGCATCCGGCGGTAAAAAAACATTTTAAATCTTGGGCCAAGAAGCAGAAAACGCCCTATGTTATTCAAGAAGCAGCCATCATTTTTGAGAACGCTTCCCATGAATCCTATGACCGGATTATTTTAGTGACATCCCCACAAAATATTAGAATTCAGAGAGTTATAAATAGAGATGGACATGCCGAAGAGAAGATACGCGATCGCATGCGGAACCAATGGGAAGATGCCAAGAAAGCGACCTTGGCAGATTTTGTAATTGAAAATGTGGATATTGAAAAAACAAAACTAAAGGTTCGGGAAATTCACAAGCAACTCCTCGGTTTATCGCAATAACCCATAAATTTTAACATTATTGTTAAGGTTAGGTTAAACACGCAATCCGCTATATGTTAAATTTCTAATTTTACAAAAAAATGAACAAGAGGTTATTTGTCCTTCTGGTAATACTCATGAGCCTTTCCCTAGTGGGGATTATTTTTGTTCAGGGGTATTGGATAAAACAATCAGTAGAGGATAAGAAAGAACAATTTTCCAATGCCGTATCGGAGGTCCTGAACGAGGTCACCGATAAGATTGAGGATGGTGAGAGAAATGATTATTTTGATCGGTATTTTGAGTTAAGGGATAGTATCGGAAAACCACAAAGTTCCCACTTAAGTAATTTCTTTTTTGTTGATAGGGATATTAATTCGAACGAGATACTCTTTTATTCGCATGGAATATTAGAGGAAGATTACAATATTGCATCTACGTTCTTTGACAATGGTCAGGGTTCCGATACCACTACCATTAAGAGTTATACCAGCAAGCGAACGCAGACCATATTCAAGGAAGACTTTGGTCTGGACGGTAAACAGTACAAGTTGACGCCGGTTCAAAAATTGGAAAAAATAGGAGGTCTATCGGCCTTGGAAAAGGCGCAATACGAGGATGTCTTTGGCGAGTTTGCTAAGACTGTGCCCATCCATAAAAGGATATCCAAGCAAAAGATAGAACTACTATTGAACCGTGAACTTGAAAACAGGGGATTGGACATCAATTACGAGTATGGGGTGTATAGTAAAGGCCTGCCTACAAAAGTAAAGTCCAGACGCTTTAAGTATGCGAAGACCGCACTCTACAAGGCCCCTATTTTTAAGGATAGCGAAGGGAATACGGATTTTTCCCTATTGATATCTTTCCCCAGAAAGGAAAGGTTCCTATGGCAGTCCATTTTGGGCATGGTCCTCTTGTCTACCTTGTTTACACTGGTCATTGTAGTAGCGTATTCCAGCGCCATTTATCAATTGATAAAACAGAAACAGATATCCGAGATAAAATCGGACTTTATCAATAATATGACGCATGAGTTCAAAACTCCTATTGCCACTATAAATCTGGCGGTAGAAGCCATCCGAAACCCTAAGATAATAGAGGAAAAGGATAAAGTAATTAGGTACCTTCAGATGATTCGGGACGAGAACAAGCGTATGCATGCGCAGGTAGAGAACGTATTGCGCATATCCAAATTGGAAAAGAATCAGTTGGATATCAGTAAGGATAGGGTTAATGTGCACGACATCATTAAGGATGCCGTTACCCATATAGAACTTATAGTGGGCGATAGGGGCGGATACGTAAATACACATTTGGATGCGGTAAGATCGGAAGTCTTGGCCAACGAGATGCATTTTACCAACGTAATTGTGAATATTTTGGACAATGCGGTAAAATATTCACCCGAGGCACCCAAAATAGACGTGTTTACAGAAGTTGCAAAGAATTTTATTATTGTCAGGATACAGGATCAGGGAGCAGGAATGAGCAAGGCGGTCCTAAAAAAGGTTTTTGAAAAGTTCTATCGGGAACATACTGGAGATATACATAATGTTAAAGGGCATGGTTTAGGCCTAGCCTACGTAAAAAAAATAATAGATGATCATCAAGGGGAAGTCTATGCAGAAAGTGAAAAAGGAAAAGGAAGTACTTTCTATATAAAACTACCTTTAATTTAAAATTTATGGAAACAGCGAACAAGAAGATATTATTGGTCGAAGATGACCCAAATTTTGGAATTGTGCTAAAGGATTACCTATCAATGAACGATTTTGATGTAACCTTGGCCAAGAATGGTATGGAAGGATTCGAGAAATTCAAAAAAGATAATTTTGATGTCTGCATCCTGGATGTAATGATGCCCTATAAGGACGGTTATACCCTGGCCAAGGAAATACGGGAAAAGAACGAGAACGTGCCCATAATCTTTCTAACGGCCAAAACCATGAAGGAGGATGTGCTTAAGGGATACAAATCAGGGGCAGATGACTATCTGAACAAACCTTTTGATTCGGAGGTATTGCTGATGAAACTACGCGCTATACTGCAGCGCAAGGCGTCCAATACACTGGCAGACAGCAAACAGTTCGAGTTTAATATTGGTGGTTTCCATCTTAATTCCAAGCTTCGGTTTTTGAAGTACAAGGACGAGGAGGCCATAAAACTCTCCCCCAAGGAAAATGAACTGTTAAGGCTTTTGGCCCTACACGAGAACGATTTGATGCCCAGGGAACTGGCCTTGACCAAAATTTGGAGAGACGATAATTACTTTACGTCCAGGAGTATGGATGTGTATATCGCCAAACTTCGGAAATACCTTAAGCGTGACGATACGGTAGAGATACTGAACATCCATGGGGAAGGATTTAGATTGGTCATTAAAACGGAGTAGTGGTAAAAACCTAGTGCATTACATATAGGACCGCCCTTTGGGGCGGTTTTTTGTTTTACCTCTCCGTCTTCCGACGCTCGCTGTGCTCGGCCGAAATCCACTTCCCCTAGCTTAGGGGAGGAGCCTATATGTAGTTTCACAAAGGACATATTGAATTGGAAAGGTGCCCGTATTTTAAGCCTTACGCCTTGGCAGGCAGGCAGGAAAGAAGGGAGAGGATGTTTTGCCCTTCCGGCCATCTAAACTCGCGCAAGTACTTCGGACACTATTTCCTGGGGCGATTTGCTTATGGATATGCCCGGAGCGTCTGTTGGCGGTTCCAGAATATCGAACTGGGATTGCAGGAGATCCGTAGGCATAAAATGGTCTTTTCTGTTTCGGTGCCTGGCCAAAATTTCGGCGAAACTACCTTCCAAATAAACCCATTTCGTTTGTGTTTCCATACCTTCCTTCAACAGATCTCTGTAGGACACTTTTAAAGCGGAGCAGGCTATCACCGCACCGGTAGCTGCATTTTCCCTTGCAAGCCTATTGAGGGTCCGGAGCCATCCGGCACGGTCTTGGTCGTTCAAAGGCTCTCCGGCGCTCATCTTCGCAATATTGGTTTCGGGATGGTAATCGTCCCCATCATAAAAAGGGATCGACAGCGTTTTGGCAAGTAATTTGCCGATGGTCGACTTTCCACAGCCGGAAACTCCCATCACAAAAAAAATATAGGCACCGCTATTATTCATATCCTTCCAGTTTTAAGCGCGTTTCCACCTGTGAAATGATCGCTTTTATGTCGGCATCATAATCTACCCAAATTGTGTCTTCATTTTTTTTAAACCAGGTAAGTTGCCGTTTGGCAAATCTACGGCTGTTCTTCTTTATTTCGGAAACGGCAAATTCTAAATCGCATTGCCCCTCAAAATAACTAAAAAGTTCTTTATATCCCACAGTTTGCAATGCATTCAGTCCTTTGTGTTTTTCCAAGGAACGAGCTTCCTCCAAAAGTCCGTTGGCCATCATTTGGTCTACCCTTTGATCGATCCTGGTATAGACCACCACCCGGTCTGCCCGGATACCCAGGGTGATGGCCCTAAAGGGCCGCTGCTCTTTCTTGGCACCCAAAAAGGAGGAGTAGGGTTTTCCTGTACCCATACAGACCTCGAGAGCACGTATGAGCCTATGGGGATTTTCCCGGTCTATTTTTTTATAGTGTTCCGGGTCTAATTCCTGCAGCCTTGATTGCAGGGGCCCAAGGCCGTATTCACTGAGGACGTTGTTCAGTTCGTTTCGGATATTGGGGTCAATATTGGGAAAAACATCCAGCCCTTTGTTCACGGCATCTACATATAGCCCACTGCCGCCCACCAGGATGACGGTACGATGTTTGGCAAAAAGAACATCCAAAAGAGCCAGGGCATCGCGTTCAAAATCACCCACGGAATAAGGGTCCAGAATACTTTTGTGCTGTATGAAATGGTGTTTTACGCGGTGTAGGTCCGATACCGAAGGCACGGCGGTACCAATGGACATTTCTTTGTAAAACTGTCTGGAATCGGCCGAAACGATCTCGGTACCCCAATGTTCCGCCAACCGAATGGCCAAGTTGGTCTTACCAATTCCCGTAGGGCCCACGATACTGATCAGTGTCTTCCCGGCCATCAATCCTCTCCTAGGTTATGCCCGCATTTTCTGCAGTAATGGGCATCGGCACGCAGGATCTCGGTACCGCAGTCGGTACATGATCTTCCTATATCTTCCTTGGGGAGCTTTTTTTTCGAGGAGGCGTATTCGGCCGATACAATACCTGTTGGAACGGCGATGACACCATATCCGATGATCATAATGACCGTAGCAATAATCTGCCCCAATGCCGTTTCGGGCGAAATATCTCCATACCCCACTGTGGTGAGCGTTACAATGGTCCAATACACGCTGTGGGGAATGCTATTAAAACCGTGCTCGGGGCCTTCTATCAAATACATGGTAGTGCCCAGCAAGACTGAAATGATCACAAGAAAAAACACAAAGACCATAATCTTGGTCCTACTGGCACTCAATGCCCTAATAAGGTTGTTGGATTCGCCTACAAAGCGGACCAGTTTGAGAATTCTAAAGACCCGTAACAATCGCAAAGCCCTAAAGGCCGTCAAATATTGGGAGCCAACGAGGAAAAAGGACAGGTATTTCGGAACCGTTGAAAGAAAATCAACGATACCGAAGAAACTAAAGATATATTTACTGGGTTTTTTTATGCATACGATCCGCAGGATGTACTCTATGGAGAAAAGAATGGTCACCACCCATTCCGAAATATCCAAAAAACGATGATATTTTATATCAAATCGAGGCAGGCTTTCCAGCATCACTATAATGACACTATAGACGATTACTATAAGTAGGATGATGTCAAAAAGCCTTCCGGCCGGGGTATGTGTGCCATAGATAACCTCGTGGATCTTGGTTTTCCAACTTTTATGTGGCTTTTCTTCCTTCAAAATTTAATGATCCAGGTCCAAAATTTTCAACACTTTCCGTTTTCTAAGATAGGATTCTATGATATGTGTGGTGTTGATATTGCCCTTCATGGGCGTTATTATGGATTCTAAGATATGAATATTATTTATTTGGTGGTTTAAATTGTAAAATCCCAAGCCTTTGAACATCCCATTTTGAATCAGTATGGCACTGTGTTCCCCTACCTCCCGACCTTTGTCGATCAATACGGAGTTTTTTTGCGAAAGGCTGTATTTTTCAATGGCCTGTTCCACCCGGTGGTTGTACCATGTAACCTCTGTATGCTGCAGGCAGTCCTCAGCATTGGTTTTTACACAGCTACAACGGGCATCGGGGATTGCATTTAATTTATCGCAAAGTTGAAATTCATCGTTTATTTTAGATAATAGGTTCACTGCCCCCTCAAGGCTGGCAAAGGTGGTTATCCTACCCGAGGTACCATTTAGCCTGTCTGGCCTTAGCGTAAAATACCCTTTCGTGCTTACACTTTTATAAAGGGCGTGTGAAAATAATTGTTGTTGGTAATTCAAGTTGTATTTGGGCCTGTTCCGGCCCAATTCTTCCTGTTCTTTCAGGATGGCGATCAATTCGTTCCCGGTACGCTCAAAGGTCACCTTTTTGGTTTCCTTCTGTATTTTTCTTGCCGTTTCCCCGCTTCTGGTAAAATGTTGGTTCACCCTTTTTTTTAGGTTTTTGCTTTTGCCCAAAAAAATGATTTCCCCTTCTTTATTGTACATGTAGTACAGGCCTGTCTCGGATGGCAATTGCTCTACGATATCCAGTTGCCTGGGTGAAAGTTCGCCAAGCGACTCTTCGCGTATGATGCCCTTCATGATCGATTTGTCCAGATCTTTATTGAGCAGCAGTTTAAACAGTTGAAGTGTTGCCAGCGCATCACCATTGGCCCTATGCCGATCGCTTACCGGAATGCCAAGGGACCGGACCAATTTTCCCAAACTGTATGAATCCGCTTCGGGGAGCAGATTTTTGGAAAGATCCACGGTACACAGGGTTTTTCGTTCAAAATTAAAGCCCAATCTTCGGAATTCCGTCCGCAGTATCCGATAATCAAATTGCGCATTATGTGCAACCAATACGGTATCCTCGGTAATTTCTACGATACGTTTGGCCACCTCATGAAATTTAGGTGCCGTACGCAGCATTTTATTGTTGATTCCGGTAAGATTTGCTACAAAGGGCTGAATTTCCTTTTCCGGGTTTACCAGGCTTATGAAGGTATCCACCACTTTATGGCCATCAAATTTATGGATGGCAATTTCCGTGATACCTTCCTCGTTGTACTTTCCACCGGTGGTTTCTATATCCAATATGGCATACATGGCCTCGTGTATGTTGAATCTGTTCAAAGGTAGTTTCTTGCGCCAAAGATACTACTTCCTATCCGGACCATAGTGCTTCCCTCAGCAATTGCCAACTTGTAATCGCCGCTCATTCCCATAGAAAGGACGGATAATTCTGGAATCTTTTTTTGGACGGTCCCAAAAATCGCTTTCAAATACCTGAACTCTTTTTGTACCTGCCCTACATCCGATGTAAAGGTGGCCATCCCCATGAGTCCAACAATCCTAACATGTTCTAGCTCCGTCAGGTCCTCGGAATGGAGCAACTCCTCCAGCTCACTCTCGCTAAGTCCAAATTTGGTCTCTTCCTCCGCTATATGGATCTGCAATAAGCAATCAATAACCCTCTGGTGTTTCCGGGCCTGTTTGTCTATTTCCTTTAGTAATTTTAGACTGTCCACGCCGTGGATCATGGCAACATAAGCGGCCATATATTTCACTTTGTTACGTTGCACATGCCCGATCATATGCCATATGATATCCTTGGGAAGGGCCTCCCATTTCGCAGTCATTTCCTGAATCTTGTTTTCCCCAAAAACCCTTTGGCCAGCCTCATATGCTTCCAAAATAGTCGCTATTGGTTTGGTTTTGGATACCGCTACGAGCACCACATTTTCGGGAAGGGCATGTCTTATTTGGTCTAAATTTTCTTTAATGGACATATCTTGTTCATTTCAAACTTTGTAGATTAAGGGTGCGGTAATCGAAGGGGCTTTGTTCAAAATTCATAAATAGTGATGCCGCTTCTCAATTTGGGCTCAATATAAGTGCTCTTTGGGGGCATCACAAGGCCCTCGTCCGCGATTGCCTTTATTTCCTCTATCGTAACGGGTACCAGGCTGAATCCAACAGCGAATTTCCCTTGATCGATTTCGTCCTTCATCCGGATTACATTGTATTTCCCATAACCGTATTGGATTCGTTTGTCGTTTCTAAGGTCTTTGATGCCCAAAATAGGCTCCAAGATGGTCTTAAACAAGATTTGGGTGTCCAGTTCACTCAAGGAATCATCAAAGGTGTAGATTTTTTTACGCAGATAGAGCGAATAGAATTCGCCATCCAAATACATACTAAAATGATGTTTTTTAAGGGGCTTATAGAGCAGATTTCCCCTGTTCTCGATTCTGAAAAAAGCGTCTACCTGAATTAGAAACTCCTCTTTGGAAAGTCCGTTAAGATCCTTAACCATTCTATTGAACTCATATATTTTGATTTCGGATTCGGGAATCAAATAGCTCATGAAGAAATTATAGGGCTCCTTACCTGTATGATTCGGATTTTGTCGCTTGGAATTTTGTGCAAAAAGATAGGAAGAGGCACTTCGGTGATGGCCATCGGCAATATATATAGAATCGATGTTGCCGAATTCTACCTGCAGCTTTTGGATTGTTTTTTTGTCCGAGACCACCCATAATTTGTGTGTTACCTTATCGGTTGTAGTAAAATAGTACTCCGGATCTTGCCGGGTTTCCTTTTGGATGATTTCGGCAATACTTTCTTTGTCGGGGTAGGTAATCAACACGGGTTCCGCATTAAAACCTACAGTATCCAGGTAATCGGCAAAAAGCGTTTCCCGTTTTTGCAGGGTGTTTTCATGTTTTTTGATGACATCATTTTCATAATCTACCGTGCTGGTGGCACAAAAAAGGCCGCAGCAACTGGCAGCCCCCTTTTCCACTTTGTATACATAGAAGCTATCCTTGGCATCCTTCATCAGGACATTGTCCTCAAGGAACTCCAGATAACGGTTGTGGACCAGTGTAAAGCGTTCCTGTCCCTTTACTCTTTTATCGAACTTAAAGCCGGGGTTAATGATATGTAGAAAGGAGAAGGGGTTATAGCGCAGGGTGGCTTCCAGCTCTTTTTTTGGATATTCTTCATAGGAACGGGAGGCTACCGACGCCACTTTGTCCTTGGTAGGCCTAATGGCCTTGAACGGTTTTATGATTGCCATGCCACTTAGTTGAATTGGGCCGCTACCTTTTCCGCTTTTCGGGAGGCGGAATAATCATAGAAACCTTCCCCGGACTTAACCCCTAACTTCCCGGCCGCTACCATATTGACCAATAGGGGGCAGGGAGCGTATTTGGGATTCTTGAAACCATCGTACATCACATGGAGAATGGAGAGACATACATCCAGTCCAATGAAATCTGCCAGTTGCAAGGGGCCCATGGGATGGGCCATGCCCAATTTCATTACGGTGTCTATTTCATTGACCCCCGCCACGCCGTGAAACAGGGTTTCTATTGCCTCATTGATCATGGGCATCAATATCCTATTGGCTACGAAACCGGGATAATCATTTACCTCCGTCGGTGTTTTTCCCAATGCCTTGGACAGCTCCATAATCTTTTGCGTCACCTCGTCGGATGTGCTGTAACCCCTGATGATTTCTACCAATTGCATCACTGGCACCGGATTCATAAAATGCATCCCGATAACCTTGTCCGGACGCTGGGTGACAGCACCTATTTGCGTGATGGAAATAGACGAGGTATTGGAGGCCAGGACAACATGTGCTTCGCAGAGTGCATCGAGCTCGCGAAAGATATGGAGTTTGGTCTCTATATTTTCTGTGGCCGCTTCCACCACGAGGTCCACATTGGTTACTCCTTCGGCCAATTGCGTATACGGGTCAATATTGGCCAATGTGGCCTTCTTATCGGCCTCGGTAATGCGCTCCTTGGAGATCATACGGTCCAAATTCTTGGCAATGGTGGTTACACCTTTATCCAAAAAAGCCTTGGAGACATCTATAAGATTAACCTTATAGCCTTTTTGTGCAAAAACATGGGCTATACCATTTCCCATGGTTCCGGCCCCAATAACTGCAATGGTATTCATTCTTGGTTCTTTTTAAAGGATTCGATAATCTGTAGGGCCACTTTTAAGGCCTTAGCCCCCTGTTCTAGGCTTACCACGGGGACTGTATTGTTTTGTATGGCATCGGCAAAGGTCTCCAATTCATCCAAAATTGCATTATTGGTCTTGATAGCCGGATTCTCAAAATAAATCTGTTTTTTTTCACCCTCGGCATTCTGTAAGATCATATCAAAATCCCCTGGATTTTCCGGGGCGTCCTTCATTTTCACCACCTCTACCTTCTTCTCCAGAAAATCTACAGAAATATAGGCATCCCTTTGAAAGAACCTTGATTTACGCATATTTTTCAGGGAAATTCTACTGGCCGTGAGATTGGCCACACACCCATTTTCGAATTCGATCCTGGCATTGGCAATGTCGGGCGATTTGCTGATTACGGAAACCCCACTGGCATTGATCTGTTTTACTTCCGAGTTCACTACACTTAAAATGGCATCAATATCGTGGATCATAAGGTCTAGCACCACAGGAACGTCCGTACCCCTAGGGTTGAACTCGGCAAGGCGATGCGTCTCTATGAACATGGGTTCCTGGATCTTCTCCTTTACGGCCGTGAACGACGGGTTAAATCGTTCTACGTGGCCTACCTGTCCTTTAACCCTGTATTCTTTTTCCAGCTTTAGCAGGGTTTCCGCCTCTTCAATCGTGTTGGTGACTGGTTTTTCGATAAAGACATGTTTGCCTTTTTCCATGGCCTTTCTGGCACAATCAAAATGGGAGAGGGTCGGGGTAACAATATCCACTACGTCTACTGCATCGATCAGTGTATTGATATTATCGAAATAGCGGTATCCAAACTCGTCGGCTACTTTTTTGCCGTTTATGGCATCGGGATCATAAAAACCGACCAAGGTATATTTTTTGGATTCGTTGAGCAAGCGCAGATGAATTTTGCCTAAATGGCCCGCTCCGAGGACTCCTGCTTTTAGCATACATTTTGTTTTTTCAAAAGTAAGGAGATTAATTGTAAAATAGGGTAATGTATTCTTTCGATATTATATCAATTTTCATTTTTTCATTCTGATTTCTTTACCTTCGTAACACCAAAACCAAACCCTTGAAGGATACGTTAAAACATAGTGGAATGCGCAACAAATTGGCCGATACCTTATTGGCTAAAGGAATAACTGACAAAACGGTATTGGATGCCATACGCACAGTTCCCAGGCATTTATTTTTGGACAGTGGTTTTGAAGATCACGCCTATCAGGACAAGGCGTTTCCCATAGGAGCGGAACAGACTATTTCCCAGCCTTACACGGTGGCCTTTCAAACCGCCCTTCTTGAGCTCAAACCCAGGGATAAGGTCCTGGAAATAGGTACGGGAAGTGGGTATCAGACCGCAGTATTATTACATCTGAAGACCAAGGTCTATACAATAGAGCGACAGTTGGAACTTTTCAAAAAAACCAACATTTTTTTCAAAAAAATGGGCTATAGGCCCAAGAAGGTGATCTTTGGGGATGGTTACAAGGGTTTGCCCGAGGAAGCTCCCTATGATGCCATTGTGGTGACCGCTGGAGCTCCCAAAGTACCGAAAGCCCTTATGGCCCAATTGAAGATAGGCGGAAGACTGGTCATTCCTATAGGTGTGGAAGAGCAAATAATGACACGTTATTTGCGGAAATCAGAGAAGGAATTTGAAAAGACAACCTATGGATCTTTCCGCTTTGTACCGCTTTTGGAGGACAAGAACTAGTTGTAACAGGACTTAGGTTAGTGGAAGGGCGTTTTAGTTGTTGAAATTTTTCTTGATACGGTCCAGGTTCCTTTTGTTATCTCGGTCCTTTATCGTTTCCCGCTTGTCGTATAGCTTTTTACCCCGGACCAAGGCAATTTTGACCTTCGCAAAACCTCGGTCATTTATAAAAAGGTTTAGTGGAACTATGGTAAGTCCGGCATTTCTGACTTCTTTTTCCAATTTTTTGAGTTCCACCTTGTTCAACAGTAATTTACGCTCGGCCTTGGGCTTATGATTATAATGCGTACCATGGCTGTACTCGTCAATTTGCATATTGATTACGAAAAGCTCACCGCGTTCATTGAATTCGCAAAAACTTTCGGATATGGAGGCCTTACTGGATCGTACGGACTTTATTTCCGTCCCGGAAAGCACAATGCCTGCGACATAGGTATCCAGTAGCTCATACTCAAATTTGGCCTTTTTATTCTTTATGTTGACGTTTTGCTGCATAGGAGGGACAAAAATAGGAACAATTATGGGATAATCAATTGGTGAAAAATAGATTAATTATGGCCATCTTTGTGGGAAGAAACACAGATGAAGATGATGACAAAAAAATTGATAAACCCAGTATTTGTTTTTGCCCTGACACTTTGCACGCTCTCCTGCAAGGAGCAAACGGCTACGCTACCCTCTGCACAACAGATTGTGGACAAGGCCATAGCCGTGAGCGGGGGTGACCTGCACAGGACCAGCAATGTCTCTTTCACCTTTCGGGATAGGACGTATACCTATAGACTACAGGATGGCAAGAAGGTGTTGACCCGTGTTACCCTTACAGATTCTACACGTATCGAGGATATCAAGACCAATACTGGATTTCAGCGTTTCGTAAACGACGCGGAAGTGCAGGTCAGTGATTCCATGGCTGGCAGGTATTCCAATTCCGTGAATTCGGTACACTATTTTGCCAAGCTGCCCTACGGCCTAAACGATGTGGCCGTGAACAAGGAGTTTCTGGGTGAGGTTACGATCAACGAACAGGAGTACTATAAAATAAAGGTCACTTTTGATGAAGTAGGCGGAGGGGACGACTTTGATGATGTTTATGTATACTGGTTCAACAAGGCGACCTTTAAACCCGATTATTTGGCTTATGTGTTCCATGTGGATGGGGGTGGTCTGCGATTTAGAAGGGCCTATAACGAAAGGTACATCCAGGGCATACGCTTTGTGGATTACGAAAATTATAAAGCGGCGGACAAGAACAGTCCTATTTTATCCATGGACAGCCTCTATGTAAAAGGGGAATTGGAGCTATTATCTAAAATAGAACTGGACAGCATTTTGGTCAGTTCTTGACCCAATCTATTTTGAGCCGGATGTCCGTTGTGCTATTGCCAGTAATCTGCACAATGAACATACTGCTGTTATCGGTATCGTCCATCCCATCGTATTTTTCTTCTCCGATCATTTTATTTACAAAATCGGGCGTCGTATTGCTATGGCCTACCACCAAAACATTTTTGCCCAAATTGGCCGCCTTAAATGCTTCCAAATCAACATTACGGGGATCGTAATATTGTACCGTGATATCTTGTTTGACGGCAGCTGGGGCGGCTGTCATCGAAGTTCTTTCGTAGTCGGTGGTATAGATTGCGTCCAAGGCAACATGGTCTAGCACTTCTGCCCACTTCATGGCACGGCCCAGGCCATCCTGCGTCAGTTCCGGATCAATGTTTTCCGGGTCGCTCCGGTCTTTTTCGGCATGCCTAATAAAGTAGAAAGTGGAAGTAAGCGCGTCTACGGGTTCTGCTGGTAGTTTCTGCTCTTCCTTACAGGCCAGGAATAGGGTACAAAGTAAGAATAGCACGACAGGTTTGGCAACTTTCATCATGGGTTTGGATTGTTTTATGTCGATAATATTGTAATATCTAACTAATATAAGCAGAAAATAGTATCTAATAGTTTTGTTTTTTGTTATTTTAGGTATGCGTGGGGCGTACTGTTTTTTTTTGGGCTTGCTATGGATTTCCTTTATTTGGGGACAGGATACTGCGCTGCCCACAGACTTACGCCAGCATAACCTGACCCAATTCAATTCCAACTTGTTCCACCCGGCATTTTCCTTGGAGCAAAATGACCCTAGGTCATTGGCGCTTTGGACCCGATGGCAATGGCAGACCATTGACGCGGACCCCAGCACCTTGTTTCTAAGCTATACCGGGCGTTTGGATGCCCAATCGGTCTACGGCCTTGGATATTTGCAACATAATACGGGAACATTTCTCCACATAGGAGGGCTTTTTAACTATGCTTATACCTTTGCTTTGGGGCGTTCCACCCAACTAGCGGTAGGGACCAACATCTATGCGTTTAAGCGGGAATTGGCCAATGATGATCTCTTGCAAAATCCAAATCCGCAGGGACCATCACTCGAAACGGTAGATAATTTTATCGCACAAGCGGCACTAGGGGTCCGTGTTACCGTGGACAGGTTCAGTGCGGGCATCGCTTCCGAAAATTTGTTCGATTTTAATTTTTCCAACAAGCAGCGGGAAACCCAACCCTCGGACAAAATGTACCTAGGTTTTGTAAACTACGACTTTCCACTGGATCCCGGGACTCCCGACAGTGCTTTTTTACGGCCATTGATATATGTAAAGACCCCTTCTGAGGGGGATACCCAATACGGTCTCACTACCTTGTTCTCGGCCTCGAAGTTTTGGGTACAGGGAGGGTACAATAGTTACTATGGGGTTTCCGGGGGCCTTGGCGGCAAGTTCTTTAAAAAATGGTCTATCGGTGCATTGGTCGAATTTGGGGTGGATACCGAGCTCGAGGACCGGGATCCTACCCTGGAAATTGTCACCGCCTTTGATTTTGGACCCGGGGACCTTCGTAAGAATGTGGTTGGCTTCGAGGAGGAAGAGCAACTGGTATTGATTGAAGAAAAGGAGGAGCTGCCGCAGGAAAAGAACAAGGACTCCCTGGCCGCTGTTGAAAAAGCAAAGGCCCGGGCCCTGGCACAACGTCTGGCCGAACAGCGGAAATTGGATTCCATTAAACAGCGAAGGGCAGCGGAAGCGGCGAGGGAATTACTGGAACAGAAAAGATTGGATTCCTTAAATACGCTTAAATTGGCTGAAGCCGCTGCGGCAAGAAAAAAAGCCGTACAGGACAGTTTGGCCCAACTTCAGAAGGCAGCACCACCGAAAACAAAGGAGCGTTATGAGGAGGTGAAGTCCGAAGACGGATTGGAAGCTGGCTATTATGTGATCGCCAATGTCTTTGGTACCAAAAAATACTTCGATGCCTTTATGGAGACGCTTAGGAAGCGGGGCATGCGCCCTCAGTCCTTTTACCGAAGTCTAAACGGTTACAATTACGTGTATCTGGGAAGGTATAACACGCGCGAGGAAGCACAACAGGCCAGGGATTCCAATTTTGACGGGAACTATTCGGATGAGACCTGGATCTTCAGGGTGCTGGGGGACTAGTTTATTTGGTTATTTCTTTTTTGATGAGTTGGTCCAGGTAGGCCACCGTATTCAGTAGGTATTTCCGATCTCTGGTCAAGGAAGCCATGGAGACCGCACCCTGTAGCATGGTATACAATTGTTTTGCGAATTGCAGAGGGGTAACCGGAAACTTCAGTTCTCCATTGTTCACCCCGTTCTCCAGTACCAAAGCTATCTTACCTTCTATAGTCTTGGCCGTTTCCTTGGCGGCAGCGGCCAGCAAACTATTGTTATGCTGGGCATCCAAACCTACGTTGAGCACTGGACAGCCGCCCATTTCATAGGTAAACTCATCGTAATGGCGATAAAAATCGGTAAGGGAGAAAAGTTTGTCCAAGGCCGTTCCAGGGATATCGAGCTTTTGGTCGATTTCGTTGAGCAACAATTTGCGGTTATGTTCAAAAGCCTTTAACGCCAGGGCCTCCTTGTTTTCAAAATTCCCGTAAAGGGCCCCTTTGGTCAGTCCGGTAGCCTCGGTCAAATCACTCATGCTGGTGCCCACATATCCGTGTTTATTAAAAATAGGAGCTACTGTTTCAATGATGTAGGCTGTGGTGCGTTCGGCTTTGGTAGACATACTCCCGGTTTTTAGTACGAATATAAAAAAACTATATACTGTATGGTATATATTTTTAAATAAAAAAGACAGCCCGGTGAAATACCATTCCCCGAGATGTCTTTTTTGGTTTTTGCAGCCGCTTATTGGACCATTTCGTTCTGGTTTCTGAAGACCAGTTCATCGTCAAAAGAATCGAGCAGGATAATGCTGTCCGCCTTTATGGTTCCGCTGAGCAGCGTCTTTGATAGACTGTTCAACACTTCTTTTTGCATGACCCTTTTAATGGGTCGCGCTCCGTATTGCGGATCATACCCCTTCTTGGCCAGATAGGCAATGGCTTCTTCGGTAGCATCCAATGTAATGTGCTGCTTGGATACCATTTTTTTCAATTGATCCAATTGCAGCGCTACGATTTTGGTGATGTCTTCCATGCTCAAAGGGGTGAACATAATAATATCATCAATTCTGTTCAGAAATTCGGGGCGCATGCTTTTTCGCAAAAGCCCCAGTACCTCGATTTTTGCCATTTCGGCGGCGCTGTCGATATCGCGTGCAGCTTCAAATTTCTCCTGTATGATATGGCTGCCCATATTACTGGTCATAATAATGATGGTGTTTTTGAAATCCGCTATCCTACCCTTGTTATCAGTAAGCCTTCCTTCGTCCAGAACCTGTAGGAGTACATTGAAGGTGTCCGGATGCGCCTTTTCAATTTCATCTAACAGGACCACGGAATAAGGCCTTCTACGCACGGCCTCCGTAAGCTGTCCGCCCTCATCATATCCTACATACCCAGGAGGTGCGCCTACCAGCCTGCTTACGGCATGTCTTTCCTGGTATTCGCTCATATCGATTCTTGTTATGGCATTTTCATCATCGAACAAATAAGCTGCCAAGGTCTTTGCAAGTTCTGTTTTACCCACTCCGGTCGTCCCTAAAAAAAGGAAGGATCCAATGGGACGCTTGGTGTCCTGAAGACCCGCCCTACTTCTTCGTATGGCATCTGATACCGCATTGATGGCTTCTTCCTGGCCAACTACCCTTTTGTGCAATACCTGCTCCAGGCCCAGTAATTTTTCCCGTTCACTTTGCAACATTTTGGTTACCGGGATTCCCGTCCATTTGGCAACCACCTCTGCAATATCCTCGTTGGTGACCTCTTCCTTGATCAAGGTTTCGGATTCTTGTTGGGCCTGCAGTTCCTCCTGCAATTCCTCGAGCTTTTCTTGGGACTCCTTAATCTTGCCATAGCGGATTTCTGCGACCTTTCCGTAATCCCCATTGCGTTCTGCCCGTTCGGCTTCAAGCTTATAGTTCTCAATATCCTGCTTTGTCCTTTGTATCTCGTCTACCACTGTTTTTTCGCTCTCCCATTTTGCAAAAATTTCATTGCGTTCCTCTTTTAAATTGGCAAGATCAACGTTCAAGACCTTTAGCTTGGTAGTGTCGTTCTCTCGTTTGATTGCCTCGATCTCAATTTCCAACTGCATTATTTTTCGGTCAAGAACATCCAGTTCCTCGGGTTTGGAATTGATTTCCATACGGAGTTTTGAGGCGGCCTCGTCCATAAGGTCAATGGCCTTATCCGGCAAAAATCTATTGGTAATATACCGTTGTGACAATTCCACAGCGGCAATGACAGCCTCATCCTTGATGCGGACCTTGTGATGGGCCTCGTATTTTTCCTTAATACCGCGCAATATGGAGATGGCACTGTCCGTATCGGGCTCGGCCACCATTACTTTTTGAAACCGGCGCTCCAACGCCTTGTCCTTTTCAAAGTATTTTTGGTACTCGTCAAGGGTGGTGGCACCAATGGCACGTAATTCGCCCCTTGCCAGAGCGGGTTTAAGTATGTTGGCCGCATCCATGGCCCCTTGTCCGCCCCCTGCGCCCACCAGAGTGTGTATTTCATCAATAAAAAGCACAATATTGCCATCAGAAGTGGTAACCTCCTTAATGACCGCTTTTAGGCGCTCTTCAAACTCACCTTTGTATTTGGCACCAGCGATCAAGGCACCCATGTCCAATGAATAAAGTGTTTTGTCCTTTAGATTTTCGGGGATATCCCCCTGTACGATTCTATGGGCCAAACCTTCCGCTATGGCCGTTTTGCCCACCCCGGGCTCACCAACCAACATAGGGTTGTTCTTGGTTCTTCGCGATAAGATCTGGAGTACACGGCGAATCTCTTCATCACGACCGATGACGGGATCCAAATTGCCGCTATCGGCCAGTTCATTCAGGTTCCTGGCATATTTGCTCAAGGCGTTATAGGTGTCCTCGGCACTTTGGGAATGCACCTTACCGCCCTTGCGAAGCTCTCCAATGGCTGCTTGTAGGTCTTTTTCCGTGGCACCCTGATCCTTAAGAATCTGGGCAATTTTGCTCTTCGATTTAAAAATAGCCAATAGCAGATGCTCAATGGAAACATATTCGTCCTGCATCTTTTTTGCTATGTTGCTGGCTTCGGTCAGGGTTTTGCCCGATTCCCTGGAGAGCAAAAGCTCTCCACCATCTACCTTGGGATAGCTCTCCAATTCCTTCTCCAATACCTGATGAAGCAACGGAATATTAACGTTCAACTTTTTGAGTATGAACGGCAGTACGTTTTCATCCACCTCGGAAATGGCCTTGAAAATATGCTCATTTTCGATTTGTTGATGCCCCAAACCCTGCGCAATTTGCTGCGCCTGTTGTATGGCCTCCTGAGATTTTATAGTAAAATTATTAAGGTTCATATGTCTGTTTTTTTCTAGTGCAATGCTTACTTTTGATAGGGTAGGAGCAACAACCCTACCAACACGATTTAACCGACAAAATGTCGGATAAACTCAATAAAAATAGGACATTTAGGCAGTATGTAAGCATATATATTTTATGCGACTTACTTGTAAAGCAAACGTATGGGATTATTTAAAACCTTATTGGGAAAGGGAAACGACAAACCGAAAAAAGAGGAAAAAGTACTTCCCTGGATTCCTTTGACCTCCCTGGAACAATTGGATGAAATTGAAAAAAGGTCGGCCGTCAAGACCCAGTTTATTTTTAAGCATTCGACAAGCTGTGGGATAAGCAGCATGGTGATAAAGATGTTCTCCGATAGGTATTCCTTTTCGCAGGAGGAGGCAGACCTGTACTATTTGGACCTGCATAAGTATAGGGAAGTGTCCAATGAAACGGGGTACAAGTTTCAGGTAATGCACCAATCGCCCCAATTACTGATTATCCGCAACGGAAGTACGGTGGCCCATGAATCGCATGGGGCCATTATGGAGGTAGATTTGGGAAAACATATATAAAAAAGCCCCGACAGTTGCGTCGGGGCTTTTTTTAGTTGAATTTGTGTCTGGTGATGATTCCCTTGAGGCGGTTTTTTAAATCCTCGCCTGCGTCATAGACCATTTGTTCGTTGGTAGGGAAGGGTACGGCACCTAATTTCAGCAGGGCCACCAAATCATTGTCCAAGGCCCGCTTGTCCCCATTATAATTGGCGTATATGTGTTCAAAAACAAACTCACTCGCCAAGGGATAGGAATTTAGTTGCTGCTTGCTGTGCAAGTCCGTAAAGCTTACATTACCCACCACCTGAGCAGATTTAAACTGGGTGAACTGATAAAAATCACAACGCACCGTTTTAAACTTGTCTATCTTGATTTTGTTTCCCAGGCTGTCCTTTACCACATTGCCATTGGAATCCAATGCATATCTGTAACCATCCTTGATCTGCTTCTCCTTAACAATCTGTTTTTCGTTCACCTGTTCTGGTGAGATAAGGATATCCCTAAAGGCCACCTGCATTTCATAATCGTATTTAACGGTGCTCAGGGGCGTGGTATGGTACTCTGTCCAGAGGTCGTTAAGATCATAGGCGTTGAAGTTCAATAATTCCTCCTCCAGTCTGCTGGGGACAATCTGTTCGGTGTCATTGATCATCTTTACCTTCACATAATCCAGACCTTTTGCATAAGCTTCTTCCATTCTTTTTTTGGTATCCTCAAAACCTGGGTTGATTTCGTTTAGATAACCAAAATCGGCATAGGCCTTTCTAAAGTCCTGTTTGCTGGATGCGTTTTTCACGAGATCCGAAGCATTGTCATACAGATATTCGGAAAGCTGGTCCTTGGCGTCCAGGAGGTCGTCCTCATAGTTGTTGAAGGAAAATTGGGCATCCCTGTTTTCCTCGTACACCCTTAGGGGCAAAAGGGGCTTTATCCTTTCTTGTATGCTTCTGAGTTGTACAAAACTTCTGTAAATGGCCTCATAATGCGCCGGATTTTCATCCTTTTCCAAAAAGCTGATCTGCTGCAGTTCACGTTCGGTGTGCTTGGCAAAGGCCTCTTCGAGCAAGAGGATATAGGGCTGATTGTTTTTTCGGGTCTTGTTGTCCGACAAGTTTTTCATGGCCTTGTTCATCGCGGCAACGTAATTGCCGGTATTTAAGGCCTCTTGGGTTTTCTTTACCCCGCCACAGGAGATAAAAATCACCAATGCTGTACAAAGAAGTAATGCTTTTTTCATGATGTTTTACTTAAGGGTTTTGAGGCACAGGTTTCAATAGCTATGCCAAATTTGCCTTTTTACATAACGCAAAACGGTAAAATATCGTATAAAATCGGTGAAACCCGCTTTTTTTGGGGATGTTACTTTTTCTTGGATTGGAATACAGGAAGCAATTTGGTGCGTACCTCGCCAAAGCCAATGCGTACGTTTTCACTTTGGCAATATCCTCGCAGGGTCACGGTATCATTATCCTGGATAGACGTACGGGTGCTTCCGTCATTAAGGGGTACAGGCTTGGTGCCCTGCCAGGCCAGTTCCAACATAGAACCATAGGAATCTGCTGTGGGGCCGGAGATGGTACCGCTACCCATCATATCCCCGCTATTTACCTTACAACCGTTCACCGTATGGTGGGCCAGTTGCTGGGCCATGGTCCAGTACATATACTTAAAATTGGACCGGGTAACCGTTGTGGGTGGCTGGCCTTCCGGCGTAATATCCACTTCGAGATGGATATCAAAACTCTTGTTCCCCTTCTGCCGCAAGTAGGGCAAAGGTTCGGGATTTTGTTTTGGGCTAGACACCCGAAAAGGTTCAAGTGCATCCATGGTGACAATCCACGGTGAAATGGACGACGCAAAATTTTTGGCCAAAAAGGGTCCTAAGGGAACATACTCCCATTTTTGAATGTCCCGCGCACTCCAATCATTGAACAGCACCATGCCAAAAATATAATCCTCTGCCTCCTCTATGGGAATGGGCTCGCCCAATACGTTCGCATCCGTGGTGATAAATGCGGTCTCCAGTTCAAAATCCACCACTTTGGACGGTCCGTAAACTGGGGTATCCGATCCCTTGGGAAGGGTTTGCCCCATTGGGCGGTGTACTGCGGTACCAGAGGGCACAATAGAGGAACTCCTACCGTGATAGCCCACTGGAATATGTAACCAGTTGGGCATTAGGGCATTTTTGGGATCACGGAACATGGTGCCAATATTGGTGGCGTGCTCTTTGCTGGAGTAGAAGTCGGTATAATCCCCGATCTGCACCGGCAACTGCATCTCAATTTCGTCAAGGGTAAACAGCACGATTTTTTTGTGTTCCTCATTTGTTTTGAGCTCCGGATTGTTGCTATCAAAGATTTCGCTGATCCTATTGCGCACCAACCTCCAGGTCTTTTTTCCGTCGGAGATAAAATCATTTAAGGTATCCTGTAAGAAAATATCGTCCGTAAGGGGGATATCCTTAAAATAGCCCAGTTGGTGCAGGGCCCCCAGGTCAATGGCGTGGTCCCCTATCCGGGTGCCGATGGTAATGATATCGTCCCGTGTCAGAAAGACCCCAAAAGGGATGTTTTGTATGGGAAAGTCAGAATTTTCAGGTACCGAAAGCCATGTTTTTTTGGTCGGATCATTCGTTTTAAAAGGCATGTGGTAGTTGTTAACTTGTGTTTAATAAATTCCATATCAAATATATTCTTTTCTGCTAATTAACGATTGGCAATTTGTATTTTTACGCCTCATTTAACACGATTACTATTTTACTATGCAACGCGACAATCAAATTTTTGAACTTATTGCAGATGAACGGGAACGCCAGACCCTTGGAATAGAGCTTATCGCTTCCGAAAATTTTACAAGCCCCCAAGTGATGGAGGCAGCAGGGTCTGTGCTAACCAACAAATATGCCGAGGGCTATCCCGGGAAACGCTATTACGGGGGATGCGAGATTGTTGACCAAGTAGAACAAATTGCCATTGACAGGGCCAAGGAATTATTTGGAGCGGCCTATGCCAACGTACAGCCACACTCCGGTTCCCAGGCCAATGCGGCCGTATATCATGCCTGTCTGAGTCCTGGCGATACCATATTGGGGTTTGATTTGGCCCATGGAGGACATCTCACCCACGGCTCTCCGGTAAATTTTTCAGGCCGCCTGTATAAGCCTGTTTTTTATGGGGTGGATGAGAAAACCGGCGTATTGAATTACGACAAGATTCAGGAAATAGCCCTGCGTGAAAAGCCAAAGCTGATTATTGCCGGGGCATCTGCCTATTCCAGGGATATGGATTTTAAACGGTTCCGGGAAATTGCCGATAGTGTTGGCGCGCTGTTGCTGGCAGATATTGCACATCCTGCCGGATTAATAGCCAAAGGAATTCTTAACGACCCTATACCGCATTGCCATATCGTGACCACCACCACGCACAAAACCTTGCGGGGACCCAGGGGCGGACTCATATTGATGGGGGCCGATTTTGACAACCCCTTTGGAATACGTTTAAAGAACGGAAAGCTGCGAAAAATGTCGGCCCTTTTAGATCTGGCCGTTTTCCCGGGCAATCAGGGAGGTCCTTTGGAACATATCATTGCGGCCAAGGCCATAGCCTTTGGGGAAGCTTTGACCGATGACTTCCTGCACTATATGCTGCAGGTCAAAAAGAACGCAGCCGCTATGGCCGAAGCCTTTGTGGCCAAGGATTATAAGATCATTTCGAAAGGAACGGACAATCATATGATGCTGATCGACTTGCGTTCCAAGAACATTACGGGAAAGGACGCGGAAAAGGCACTAGTACGTGCCGATATAACCGCCAATAAAAATATGGTGCCTTTTGATGATAAATCCCCCTTTGTTACCTCTGGAATACGTTTTGGCACTTCCGCTATAACCACTAGAGGGCTTAAGGAAAAAGATATGTCACTCATCGTCGATTTTATCGATGAGGTACTGACGCATCCGGAAGATGAAGCGGTTTTGGCAAAAGTGAGGGAGCAGGTAAATGAACTGATGAAAGACAAACCGCTTTTTAGTTCGTAACGAAATAGCGCCGCAAAATGGGAAACCGATAGCCCTATTATTGGCTTCCCATTCTAGTATTAATGATTTAACATATATAGGTCTCCATATACAATGGACCTATTGGCCAAATCATAAATTACGGCATCATCTTCAGAATCAAAATATAATCCCCAAAAGCTAAAATAATCCTTAGCGGTGTTGTTTCCGGTCCGGATGTTAGCTAGGGTAGCATCGTTTTCCAAGAGACTTTCTTCAAACACCGGAATATACATTTCATAAGGTATTTCCGTGAGTTCCTTGGTAAAATAGACGTAATGTTCCGCTATGCTGGTCATGATATTTTCCAACTGATCCGGAATACTTTGTTCGTATACTTTGTTGACAATAATTGCAGTATCCTTTAGGAAAAGGGAGAACTCCTCAATATCTATATGCAACTGGTTCAGCTCCCGAAGTTCGTGGAGCGTTCTTAAAAAAGGAGAGGTGCCATGTTCAACGGCATCTTTTTTGATCATATTCCCCCAAGTCTCATTCTTTAGGTGGTATAGGATTTCGTGTAAGCCAAAATTGCCTTCCAACTCAATGATCAAACCACTTTCAGTATCATTGGTAGCACGATGGCGTATGTTTACCTCGGAAAAAAAGTCTCTCTCCAGGCTTCTTTTGAAGGCATTGAGTCCCTTTAGTTTAAGGTCGCTTTCGAACTTAAAACTAAGGTTACCCTTAAAGTTATCCTGATGTATAGGCATTGGGAGTACGGTTTATACAACAATTGTAGAACAAACATAAAAGGATTGCATAGAATTGAAGTACAGAAAAACCTTAGAATAATTAAGGTTTTTGTGCAAACCGTAAAAAAAGTGGTAAAAAACGGTTGTTGGTCGATGTTTTGGCCCAAAAAAACGGGCGCCCTAGTAAAAAATTAAATAAAGCCCCTGTTCCGGGCCTCTGTGATCAAGGCCTGATCGTTTTGTTTGTCGATTCCAAAAATGGTCTTCAACTGTCTTTTTCTGTTCTCGATTCCTGCCAGGGAAAGGGAAATATGGTGAACCATATCCTTGGTCTTTGTCCCAATGGATAAATGGTACAATATCTTTTTGTCGTTATCATCCAGGGAAATGTCGTTCGACATTTTTTTTCGTATCGCCGCCAACGCCTTTTGGGTATAATAGGGTGGATTGGTGGTGACGGTGTTGACCATGGCTTCGAGCGACAATTGGTCTATTTCGGACTTTACCATATACCCTTCCGGGTCAACAGTCTTTAAAATGCTGTTGATTCTGTAATTGTCGCTAAAGGAGGACATGAACACAATCTTGGATTCGGGTACCATTTTTCTGGCCAGGATGCCCAGGTCCTCGCCCGTATACGGTTGCCCGCTATCTACGGGTGCCAACTGGATGTCCAACAAAATAATATCGTACTTAAAGGAGTGTGCCGATTCCTCGATTTTTTGTTTACCGCTTTCGAAGGTCTTGGCGGTATCTACCCGGACCTTGAAATCTTCAAAACTGGCATCTTCCAAGATATACTTATAACCAATGGTGGTCATCTCGTGGTCATCTATCGCCAAAATACGCAAGGTCTTCATGAATAGCTGTTCATGGTTTTATGCTTTTTCCAAAGCGGGTTGTTGTTCTTCTGGGGCCTCGGGTACAATCTGTTGCCTTTCAAAAGGTACCAATACGGTTACCGTGGTTCCTGCTCCAATTTTGCTTTTTATGTCCCAGGTACCTTGTAATTTGTGCACTCTCGATGTTATATTTTTTAAACCAATGCCACGTTTTCCCTTCCGCATATCAAAGCCGGCACCGTCATCTATAATTTCTACCTTGAGCAGCTTTTCCTCTGCCCCGAACCGTAGGCTCAGGGTTTTGGCCATGGCATGTTTTACACAGTTCTGCAAACTTTCCTGAACGATCCTATAGATGTTGATCTTAAGATCCCCGTTCAGCTCATCCCAATCCAACTCCTCGTCATAATCAAATTCATAGGCCATCTGGGCCGCATCACCGATGGATTTGATCAAATCTTGGATAGAATTGATAAAGTTATGAATTTTTTGATAAGATGCGTAGTTCAATTCGTGCGAAATGCTGCGTACTTCTTCCTGTACGTCCTGCAATTTTCCAATAACCTCCAGGCGCTGGCTTACGGCGGCATCGTCCGTTTTCTTGTTAAGGCCCAGAAGCATCATGCGAATACCGTTCATCTGGCCCAGGATACCATCGTGCAACTCCTCGGAGATCCGTTTCTGTTCCTGTTGTTTGCCCTCTTCCACCTTTTTCTTTTGGCTAAGCATGAGGTCAAAGATTTCCTGGTTGCTCTCCTGCTGTTGTTGATCAAACTTAAGGCGCTGGTTTTTGATGCGCTGGTAGATGATAATAAATATGGAGCCGGCCAGCAGCACCAGGCCCATTGCAATGCCGATCCACAATTGCCGCTGCCGGGCCAACAATTGGTTTTGGGCAATGAATTCGTCTGTCTCAAAACGTATACGGGCAAATTTGTTGCGGGTCTTGCGTTCCTCCATTTGCAGGCTGTCGTTCAGGGCAATATATTCCTGGGTATAAGTGGCCGCATTTTTGGGATCCAAGCTGGGGTATAGTTTTAGCACTTCCAGCAGGCGCTTGTTGTTGTTGATTACCTTGGAAGTTTCCTTCGCCTTTTTCGCATAAGAGAGAGCGGTAAGAGTATCCCCGTAATAGAGATAATAATCTGCTAGGTTGTAATTACTTACCGAGAGCCCTTTGATATCCCCAATACTATCCCGAATGTTTAAAGCGGATTTAAATTGATTCTCAATAACTTTACGGTCGAAAGCACCGTGTTTGAATTTATTGTAGGCCAAATTAGCTAGGGACCTAGCATACAAATCAGGACGTTTTTGCAGTAAACTGTCAGCAGAAAGTACCTCCTCGAAATAAGGGATCGCTTTTTTATGTTCACCCTTTTCCTGATTGACCACACCTAAGTTGTTCAAAGCATTCAACCTTAAGTTGCCGCTCTGAGGTAGTCTGACTAGATACCCCAAAGCGATTTCATAGAATTCAATGGCCTTTTCATACTCTTTTAATTCTTTGGTAATAGAGCCTAAATTGTTATAGCAATTATAGAGTTCTCTGAACTTATCCAAAGGTTTTAATAATTCAATGGCCCTAATGGTGGTTATTTCACTACCCGTATAGTCTTTTACGTCTGCCTGTACGACAGCCATATTGTATAACAAACGGGCCGAAAGGAAATCATCGTTGTTTTTTGAATAAATTTTTTGAGCCTCTTGGTAGTGATAGTATGCGCTATCCTGAATGGAATTTCCGCGAAAAAAGATACCAAGATCCCAATGGGTCTCGGCATGCCCAATGGAATCGCCTATTTTTTTAGCCAGTTCCATAGCCATATCGTTTGTCTTTCTGAAGGCCGCCGAATCTTCCAGTTTAAGATAGGAGAGGGAAATTCTGGAAAAATAACGACTCTTTAAGGAGTCATTCTTGGAGATAAGCGCTGCATCATATGCCTTAGTGAGCCATTTTTCTCTTTCTTCTTTGGAAATTGATGTATTCCTGCTTGTTTTAGCCCATGCCAAGATGCTATCGGTTTCGCTTTCTTTCGTGCTTAGGGATTGATCTTCTTCCCTTGCTCCACAAGCTAATATCAACATTGTGAGTAATATGCCGATGAACCCTTTGTGAGACTTTAGTATGTAGGTGGTATTTTTCATATGAATCTTGTAATAACAAGATAGAAAAAAAGCCTTAAATACGGTTACTTATTTAAGGCTTAAACATTATGAGGGTTTAGAGCTATTATTCCCTTCCGTCATCATCTACTTGGTCGTTGTCCGTTGCATCGGTGTCCAAATTTTCGTAAAGGGATTGCGTTTCTTCCAGGTTGTTGTCTGCCTCACAAGAAAATAAGCCAATACTCATTACCAATACCGCCAAAATACTTACCGTCTTTTTCATCTTTTGTGTGTGTTTGATTTGTTAAATGTGATTTGTTTATGGGACTAAGCTAGGAAAGAGGGGGGGCAGAGGGGGGTTAACAATAAAAACCTTAGTAGATGTACGGATTTTGTGAGTATCTGTACGGTTTTTGTTAGAATTTTGTTAATTCAGTGTAGAAATGGTGTTTTTGGCCAGTACTTTTTTAAGGCTATCGATGTTTTGCCTGTAGGATTTGGAGAACGGTAATTGCAGATCCCCATTCTTTAAGGCACAGATAGACTTGCCGTAATTGATGCGGCTTACAAACTTGGTATTGATGATGTAACTCTGGTGCACCCGGATAAAATGCTTGGGCAAACGGTCCTCAAAACTTTTGAGCGTCTTAAAGGCACTGACCGTGCTCCCGTCTGTCATCATAAAATCGGTTGCATTGTTATCGGCCTTTAAATAGAGGATTTCATCCGTATCCAAATAGTGAAAATCCTTGTACGATTTAAGACATAAGGTATGCGATTGGGTCTCCTTGGGCATTAACTTAACCAGGCGCAAGACCGACTTGCGGATATCGAACTCGTTGTACGGCTGTAACCAATAGTCGAAGAAATTGTTTTTAATGGCCTCATACGCATAGTTCTTGCTTTTGGAAATCCCAATGAAAATTGGAAGGGTGGTCATGTATTGGTGCAGTTCCATAACCATTTGAAAGTACTCCAACGCCTTTTCGTTCAGATTTACAAAAACAATATCGGGTAATTGTTTTAATATGGTATTGAGGCCATCAACGCTACTCTTGGCAAGTCCGGAACACACAAATTCCCCATACGCCTCCAAATGATGCTGCAATTGCAGATTGGAGGTGGCATCGGAGTCTATTATGGTGTAGGTGTATTCCATCGGCCAAGTTCTTATTAGCGAAATTAGGGAGAGAAATTTAGAACCTACTAAAGAAAAACCATAGAAAAACTACGGTTTTTCTACGTAATGCATTGAAAATGAGCTTAATTGAAGGAAACGCCCTTCATTTATGTTAAAATTTTGGGTAAAAAAGAAAGAATCAATTTTCGGGAATCCGTTCATATGCACCAATATCCGGTAAAACGGTACGGTCTACTCCCAAAATATCCAAAGGAACCTGCAGTGCCGTGGCCGGTTCTGCATTGTCCAGGGCCGAAGAACTTTCGGCCAACCTAAAATCATTGCTCCTCGGTTCCCTAAAATCGGTATCCCCGTTGAGGAAAAGATCGGTATACAGGGCATTGTTCCCAAAATCATATAGGGGGTCGTTCGCAAATTGGCCTCCACTGTCCTGAAATTTAAGCAGGCAACGGGTAAAATTAAACACAAAGCTGCCACCCACGTCCTGGGCCAGTAGGATTTCCCTGGATGTATTGCCATCAATTATGCAACTGGTAAAAGTGGCGCCCACAAGATCGGTTCCCATCGTATTATCCAACTGCAGGGCCGGGCCGTTCCTAAAACTGTTCACCCAATAGTTGCCTATAGTAGTATGCGCAAAATGATATCTTCCCCCTTCGTTACCGTAGAGTGATATATTGCCAGCACTTCCCAGAACCAGATTTTCCCCATTGATCCAGGCGGTGCGGCCCCATAGGTTTACGCTGGCGCTGTTGTAGATCTGTGTGTTTCTGATCGATAGGGTGGGGGCGCTGAGCACGCCATCGCCCTCGGCTAAAATACCGACCGTGGCATTTTTGATGGTGAGGTGCACCACTTCATGGTCTAGACTGCCCGGACGCAACCAAACGGTGCCCCATTGCCCAGGGACATCGGAAAAGGAGGGTTCCAAACGATCCCCCTCAAAGATGACCTCATTCTCCAACAATTCCGGATCGGTGCTGAGCGCGCCATTCACTTTTAAGGAAGCTCCGGAACGTACCAAAATCCCGGAATCTTGGTGAAAATGAACCCTGGTGCCAGCCGCCATACTCAAAGTCTTTCCGTCGGCCACCGCCGCATAGCCGTAAATGACATACGGCTTTTCATTGGTGAAACCCAGTTGGGCATCGTTCAGTACAAAGCCCTCTACCCGTATTTCATTGCCCGCTTCATCCAAGCCCAAGAACAGGGTTTCGGTCATCCCGTTTGCCCCTTCTCCCGGGAATAAAAAAATCGCGTCCCTGATCAAGGTCACCAGCGGGACTTCCTGCTGGTTGGCACCCGAATCGAACTGTATGACATCGGTATACAAAAATTCATTGGCATTGGTGGGCGCAATATCAAAGGTGGTCTCAATAAAGATAAAAAGACTGTCCTTGGCCAATAAGGGAATATCCTCAAAGGATTTCCCGGCCACGCCATCTACATTTAAGCGGTAATTGCTAGCATCACCCTGGCCCAGGCGTATACTCGGAATGCTGAGATCGTCCCTACTTCTGTTGTACACCTTTAAGGTATACGTGCTGCTACCGATGTTCGTAAAAACGGTATCCAGGAACACCGTATCCCGGGAGAATTGCAAAGTCCCCGTACTGGGAGCAAAGTCGAAGTCCTTTCTACAGGAGCTCCAAAAGATCAGCAGAGCGGTAAGGAACAAAAGATACAGATACCGATTCATCTTGGGTTTTGAGGTTTTATGGGGACAATGGGGTGCTCTGGGAAAAGAGTTCTTTGATAGTATCCGAAATACGCATAGGTCTCAAACTTTTGCCATTGAGCAGGCACCATTCCGTTTCTGAATGTAACAACAATTGATCATTTTTATTGTTGAACATCTCTACAATCCGGGTGGATTTTACCCCATCGGTACTGGATACATAGGTTCTGATCCTTATGTGGTCGTGCAGCACGGCCTGGCTCTTGTAATGCAGATGATGGCGCAGCAATACCCATACTACCTGCCCCAAAATTTCCTTGGGTGCAAGGGCCTGCCAATGGGCCTGTGCCACGTCCTGTACCCATTGCACATAACGTACGTTGTTCACATGTTGTAGTTGGTCCAGGTCATCGGGACCTACCTGTATCACTTTTTCAAAGGCCGCCATTACTTTTTTTTGATTTTGACTTCAAAAAGGGTGTCCCAGTTTTTTCCGGTCACGAAGAAGGTCTTTCGCACCGGATGATAGGCTACCCCATTGAGCACATCCAGATTTTCGTGCTGGCGTACCTTGCCCTTTAAGCCTCCAAAATTAATGACGCCCTCAATGGCACCACTATGGGCGTCAATGATCATCATGCTTTCCTTTTGCCAGACGTTGGCATAGATCTTCCCGTCCACATATTCCAACTCGTTCGCCCGGTTAAAGATCGACTTATCGGTCACAATTTCTATATACCCTTCCTCCAACAAGGTGTCCGGATTTAAGAACCATATTTTTTCCGTTCCATCACTCTTGTACAGTTTTTCCCCATCATTGCACAAACCCCAACCTTCCTTACTTTTGTTATAGGTAAAACGGTCCAATTGTTTAAAATCGTTCAGGTTGTATACGAACCCGGTGCCACTTTGCCAGGTAAGTTGGTAGACCTTATCCTTGAGCACTGTAATACCCTCACCAAAATAGCTGTTGTTCAAATCAATTTGCTTCAGGATGTTTCCGGTCTTAAAATCGATTTTGCGGAGTGAAGACCTTCCTTTCTTGCCCGTACCCTCGTATAAGGTGTCATTGTGAAATTCCAAGCCCTGGGTATAGGCATCCTCACTATGGGGAAATTCATTGATGATCTCATAGGTATACAATTCCGGAGCCTTGGGCGCGAGCACTTTTATTTTTTTTGATACTTCGGCAGAGGTGCCTTCAAAGGAAACCGTTGCCTTTAACAATTTGTTCCCCAGCTTAGGGATATTAAGGCTCAGCTTGTTGTCATGCAAAGGAAGCTCCTTGCCGTCAATGGAATAGCTTACCCTTTCAATGGTCTTGCCCTTTTTGTTCTTTAGGGCCACACCAACGACCTGATTTTGCCGAAATTGCTTTTGGTCGCCTTCCAATTGGATATCAAAAAGTTGTGAAGCGGCTGTATTACCGCCGCCGCAGGCCAGGAACAAAGTTGCTAAGACACTGAAGATTAAAAACTTAAGGGGGCTCATAGAATGCGTATACTTTCTCGGCAAATTAAGCATGTAAAATGAGAATTGCTAAAAATTGATGGCATTTTAGCATTTGCGGCTGTTGTTTTTGGATCTGGGATGCAAGGAAAAGATCAATTTTTGTCGCCCCTCCCAAAAAAGTAAATTTTGGAGGTGTAAAATATGGCGGCAAGTTTAAAAGGTCGTATATTTGCAGTTGGCAAGTCCTACACGACCAGCTCCTGCAGAATCCCCCAGGGTGGGAACGCAGCAAGGGTAAGCGGTTGTAGCGGTGCGATGTAGGTAGCTTGCCTTTTTTTGTGCCCTGAAATGAAATTCCCATGGGCCTTCTTCCGTTTATTGTTCTGTCCGTTTCCTTTTTTTCTTCCCAGGTTTTTTATTTGTTTATTTGTAACCTTAATTCCGCTAATATGGAGCAAAGAGTGGTATTGATCACCGGAGGGTCTTCCGGCATCGGAAAAGCGATAGGAGTGCATTTGAAATCCAAGGGTTTTACCGTGTACGGTACCACTAGGACCTTGGCCAGGCACACAAATTTTTCCCATTTTGAGCTGTTGGAATTGGACGTTAGGGATGCGCATAGCGTTCAGGGTGCCGTAGCAGCGGTAATCGAAAAGGAGGGCCGACTCGATATTTTGGTCAACAACGCTGGTGTTGGCATTACAGGCCCAATAGAGGAAACGCCATATGAGGAAATACGCAAGGCCTTTGAGACCAACTTCCATGGCCCACTACATATGGCCAAGGCAGTTTTGCCCCAAATGCGCAAGCAAAAATCGGGTTTGATCATTAACATCACCTCAATAGCCGGTTATATGGGCTTGCCCTACCGCGGGATTTATTCCGCCACTAAGGGCGCACTGGAACTGCTTACCGAGACCCTGCGCATGGAGACCAAGGATTTTGGAATACAACTTACCAATCTGGCCCCAGGCGATTTTGCAACGAACATCGCAGCGGGAAGATACCATGTGCCTCCTTTGGAGGGCTCTCCCTACTTTAAAAAATACAGCGATACCCTTGCGATGATCAACGACGATGTGGACAGTGCTTCTAGCCCGGACTTGGTCGCAAAAAAGGTGTTTCGGATCACTGAGGCAAAGCGCCCAAAAGTGCATTATACCGTAGGGGCATTTATGCAAAAATTTTCACTTTTCCTGAAGAAAATTTTACCCGATAAAGTATATGAGAAGCTGTTGTTAAATCATTATAAGTTGTAGCTTTGCAGCGACTTGTAGGGATTTGATCTGGAATCATTTCGAAACGTTTAACTAAACTTAAATCGCAACTACCCATGAAATTTTTTATTGACACGGCCAATTTGGACCAAATTAAGGAAGCAGAAGCCCTCGGCGTACTGGACGGTGTAACGACCAATCCTTCCCTGATGGCCAAAGAAGGCATCACTGGAAGAAACAACATCCTAAAACACTATGTGGATATCTGCAATGTGGTAGAGGGCGATGTTTCGGCCGAGGTTATTGCCACTACATTTGATGAAATGGTAAAGGAAGGGGAAGAATTGGCGGAACTACACGAGCAGATCGTGGTAAAGGTCCCTATGATAAAAGACGGGGTAAAGGCCCTAAAGTATTTTTCGGATAAGGGTATAAGAACCAATTGCACCCTGGTATTTTCTCCAGGACAGGCGTTGCTGGCCGCCAAAGCAGGGGCTACCTATGTTTCCCCCTTTATTGGGAGATTGGATGATATTTCCACGGATGGACTGAACCTTATTTCCGAGATACGCCATATATATGATAATTATGGGTATGAAACCCAAATATTGGCCGCCTCGGTAAGGCATACCATGCATGTGATAGACTGTGCCAAATTGGGAGCCGATGTGATGACAGGCCCGCTATCGGCGATAGAGGGACTTTTAAAGCATCCATTGACCGATATTGGTCTTGCCAAGTTCCTGGCAGATTACGAAAAGGGCAATTAGAGCTGATCTATTTAGCTAAGGGAAAGCCTGGAAATCCAAGTTGATTTTCGGGCTTTTTTATTTCCGCTATTATTGTGGGCTATCTTTTTGCTGGAAAGTGGTATACATGTTCGCAAAGGCGTTGGCAATGCGACCGTCCTTGGTAATGACCCCTTTGTTCAGGTGGTCCACGATCAGCGCCCTTCGGAGTTCGGAAGTGTTGTCCGATCTAAATTGTTTGCTTTTATCCAGATTGCTGGTCTCCAGGATGGAAATCCATCGCAAGGGATCGGTATCCAAATTAATGCCCACAAAGGTTTTGTCCGGATGTTTGATACTCAGCTTGGCCACTTGTTTGGTCATATTCCTAAAATGCCCCTTTTGGGTGCCCCACCAGAAATAAAATACCACGTCCTTATCCTTGGCGATATCCCTTATGGAAATATGGTTACCGGCCGAATCAAGTACCTTTACATCGGGGAGTTCACGATCGGGTTGCATACTTCGGATACCGGCATAAAGGTCCGTAATCTCATCAATGTGCTTATTGTTGCCCGAAAGCTCGTGAAAATGATCAATGAACGCCTTATTGTTCTCTTCCGTATCATTGACCTTTAAAAGGTAGTCCATGGCCACATTTCTAAAAAGGTTGTCCCTAAGCTCTTTTTGGGTGACCATACTATCGATCAACGCCATGGTATGCTTGGTAAAATGCAAATGATTTTTAATGGAATGCAGGTCAATGCCACAATTCTCCGCGCAGGACATATAGGACATATTGCCAAAATGGTACTTCATGAAGTTGTAGTACGGCCTAAAGTACGTTAGGTTCCTATTGTCAAAATCCAAACTCTTCCTATAGGCATAAAAATCGCAGGGAAATTCATCCATACCCATCTCACCCGTTCTTTTCTTGTGATAAAAGGGATACTTTTCCTTGTAGATGTAGTAGCTGAAATCTATGCTTGCCCGAGCCATATCGACTTGTGCCTCGGTAAGGGTAACCTCCTCCATCAAACTCTCCAGGAGGGTAATCTTTTGATTCCGCAGGGAATCCAGTTTTTCACTAAATTCCAAGGGATCTAGCCAATAGTATGAAGCAATGGATTCTTCCTCCAGTTCATTGGAAAGGAATATCTCCAAAAGGAAGTTGTTGATTTCCTCTCCGGTGCCTGAAAAAATCAGGGACTCATCAAAATCAATGGTATTTAAACGTATTTGAAGACTATCACCACGCTCCAGAAAGATATATTGTACTTCCGGCTCGTGGTAAAAATGGTATAATCCCTCGTCAACAGAGTCGAGCAGAAAGGAGAATCTACTGTTTTCGTCCAATTTTGCCGAATCTATAACCATGTCGTCTTTGTAAAGAACAACATGACTGCTTGTGGGATTTACGATTTCCCCGGCAAAATATACTGTTGGGCACTCATTCTTCCCTTCACCACAACTTGCCAACAGGAAAAGAACTAGATAGAATAGAATTTTATTCATACACAATTAACTGCCGTATTGTGACAAATCTACTAAAAGCACTAGGTACCGCCTGTTAATAGGGCGTTAAAAAAACCTAGGAAAGGGTTAAAGCCAATGGGGGATGGGCAAGGGTTCAAGATTATTGGCAGGGCGGCTTTATTTTGCTTATTTTTGCACAAATTTTAAAGCCTGTACTATGCTATCCGTATCAAATTTGTCGGTACAATTTGGAAAACGAGTGTTGTTCGATGAAGTCAATGTAACCTTTGCGCACGGCAACATTTATGGGGTCATTGGTGCCAATGGTGCCGGGAAGTCTACTTTTTTGAAGATACTTTCGGGCCAAGTGGATGCTACCTCGGGACACGTACACCTAGAGCCGGGAAAACGCATGTCCATTTTGGAACAGAATCACAATGCCTATGATGAATTCCCGGTACTGGAAACTGTGGTCATGGGCAATAAACCGCTTTTTGCGATTAAAAAGGAAATCGATGCCCTTTATGCCGATTACAGCGACGAAAATGCCGATAAGATAGGGGAGTTGCAGGTGCAATTTGAAGAAATGGATGGATGGAACGCCGATAGCGATGCCGCCGCACTTTTGTCTAACCTGGGTATTACCGAGGAGTTGCATTATACCGCTATGGCCGATATGGATTCCAAATTAAAGGTGAGGGTGCTGCTCGCCCAATCGCTGTTTGGAAATCCGGACGTATTGATTATGGATGAACCTACCAACGATTTGGACTACGATACCATTGGCTGGTTAGAGCATTTTCTTGCCGATTACGAGAATACGGTAATTGTGGTATCCCATGACCGTCACTTTTTGGATGCGGTTTGTACCCATATTGCGGATATCGATTTCGGAAAGATCAACCTGTATTCGGGCAATTACAACTTTTGGTACCAGAGCAGTCAATTGGCTGCCAGGCAAAGGGCCCAACAAAACAAGAAAGCGGAAGAAAAAGCCAAGGAACTACAAGAGTTCATTCAGCGTTTTAGTGCCAATGTGGCAAAAAGTAAACAGGCCACTTCACGAAAAAAAATGTTGTCCAAACTGAAGGTCGATGACATTAAACCGTCTAGTAGAAGATACCCGGCCATTATTTTTGAGCGGGAACGCGAGGCGGGGGACCAGATATTGAATATTGAAAAACTGGCCGCCAATTCCGATGAGGGGGAACCCTTGTTTGCAAATATCAACATTAATCTGGCGAAAGGGGACAAGGTGGCGATAATCTCCAGGGACTCCAGGGCCACTACCGCTTTTTACGAGATTATTAACGGCAACAAAAAGGCCAGTGCCGGATCGTACCAATGGGGAATTACCACCACACAGTCTTATTTACCAGCAGACAATTCCAGCTTTTTCAACGTGGATAGCGACCTAGTGGACTGGTTGCGCCAATGGGCCAAAACCGAAGAAGAACGCGAAGAGGTCTATATCCGTGGATTCTTGGGAAAAATGCTGTTCAGCGGGGAAGAGGCGCTGAAGAAATGTGCTGTACTTTCCGGGGGTGAAAAGGTTCGGTGCATGTTAAGTAGAATGATGATGCTCCGCGCAAATGTGGTGCAATTGGACGAGCCCACAAACCATTTGGACCTGGAAAGTATTACGGCCTTCAACAATTCCTTGAAGAATTTTAAGGGGACCGTGCTTTTTACCACACACGATCACCAATTTGCTCAAACTGTGGCAAATAGGATCATAGAATTGACCCCAAAGGGTAATATTGATAGATATTTGACGTTTGATGAATATATGTCCGATAAGACGATTAAGGAGCAGCGCGAAAAATTGTACGCTGTGACTGTATAGACTTATCGATGCCCAAATCCCAACATTATGAAAACCTACCACATTTGGTATGCGCTTCTGGCATTGGTCTTGCTGGGGTGTAGTAGCTCGGAAGACGGATCAACTACTGGTACCGATGACGAGCTTGGTACGGGAGTACCGGCAGATTATGCACTGCTTACCTCAAATAACGGAAACCTTTCCAGCGTGCAGCTCAATGCCAATCGCCTTATGGTCACGCATAATCCCAATAACGGCCCTTTTGGGACCATACCGGAACCGTCCATTTTTTATCTTGAAGATACTAGGTTCAGCTATTTTAATAGGCATCCCGATTGTAGCGGGGAAATCGCCAGCTATAACTTCACCACAGATATCACGGAGCGAGTTACGGTCTTTGCCGACCTGCTGGATTGCCAACTTGTTGTGAAGGCCGTGGCCCGTTCGTCGGATTCCTTTTTCATTGCTTATGAGACCCCTGGACCGCTTCCAAGCGATAGGAATTTTTATATTAGGGCGATAGATATTGCTTCTTCTGCCCATGTGGATGTCCCTTTAACGGAGGAACCCCTACAACTCGATTTTTCCGGCAATCGCTTGTTCATCCTAACGCTAGACCCTGATATCAGTTCCAAAAAGAATGCTCTGGTGGCCATGGATTCGGAGACCAAGGAACTGTTGCACGAGGTTAACCTGGATCTGGAGGTACAAAAAATAAAGAAAGACCCCGACGGAAATATCGTGGTAAGCTACCCCAGCTTGCATCTGGTAATCAGTAGCACGACCATGGGAGTTCTTTCCACCGTGCGTTACACCGAAGGCACGGAACCCAAGTTCGGTTTTTCGGAACGCAATTTTTTTGACAGCTCTGGAAACCTGTATTATCAAAGGCCCGAAAGTACGGGCGAGTATCCCAGTATCCCTGCAGTGTACGAGTTCGGTAGCAATACTGCGATACTTTACTTCTACGAAAATTTCCTCAGCGAGCAGCAGCGTGAGTTCGAGTTTGAGCTTGGCGATACTTCCATGGTTTCCTACGATTCCGGGAACAATCTCATATTGATCGGTTACCGTAAGTCCGGAAGCGAGGGATTGGGCGGACTATTGCGCATTAAACCAGCTCCCGACGCCCAATTCGTGGACAATACGGATCTTGAGGGCATTCCCTTTGCCGTTTTTATCAGATAACAGTTGCAAGCTACCATAGCAAAGGACCTGGCCATGTGGCACAGGTTTTTTGTACTGCCCTTTTAGCGTCTAGGCGTTAAAATATTTGCTGTTCCAAATGGCGGGATTAAAGTTTTTTCCCAGCGCCACCCCATAGAAGATCACTATAGCTGCAATGGATTTGAACATAAAGAAATAAACGATCCAAAATTCCGAACTGGAATTGGTCTTGGAAAATAGGCCTTCGGGAATCATTAGGGTAACCAGATAACTTAGGAATAGCACCAATACTATCAGGTTCTTCAGGTCTCTAAAAGGCCACATAAGCCATTTTCGCAATGGATGCAGATCGTTGCCCCATTTATGGACCAAATAAAAGTAGCCATTGCCAATGGGCGCAAAGAGCAGTGGGTCATCCTTGTCCTCCAATTTAAAAAGTTTGGAAGGAGCCATAATCATGAAACCCTGTATCTCCAAATGGTGTAGTTTTTCCAACTGTTTTATCCTTGCGATGGCCGATGGCGGAAAGGGCCCTTTAAAATAGCGGGAATTTAGGAACCGAAGCCTGTAATCGATACAAATTTCCTTGATCTGCTCCAGGTGAAAGATGCGCTTGGTATCCAAGAGGTCAAAACGGAACGGATTCGTGGGAGCGTTTGCATTCACCGCCAGGCGTTTAGCTATGCCTGTTTCCCTTTCAGCGTCTTCCCTCAGAAGATTGTACACCTCCTTGAGGATGTTTTCGGCCTTGTTTTCCTTTGCCCTTAAACGGAAAAGCCTTTCTTCTATGTTCGTTTTTTTTAGCAACATTTTCTTTCTTCCATTACCGCATAGGCATAAAATTAAGGAATTACAAGAGGAATCGATTTCAATTAAAAATGCAAATTGTTAATATTTTGTTAAATTCTATAAACTACGCGGTCCCTATCCGGAATAGCTCCGTATAAATTGTATATTGTCGATCATTCTTTACCGTTTATCGGAATTTTGGTCGTTAACCCCACAATTGAAGAACCTATGAAATGCTTGGTATCCCCTGTAACCCTACTGCTCTTACTGACGACTTTTTTGTCCGTTGCACAGGAAAACCCACAGCGATCGCAAGATGGTGAATTCGGGAAATCGATCAGTGAACGTACGGAGGATTCCAAAAACCACAAAACCCTTCTGGCGGCGCTCAAGGCCATTGATTTGGAGGAGACACTTGACGAAGATGGCCCATTTACTGTTTTTGCGCCTTCGGATATCGCTTTCCAAAAATTGTCGGCAGACAAGGTAGCTTCACTCTTGCACCCGGAAAACAAGAAAGAACTTCATTCGGTCATTACCTACCACATCGTAGCGGGAGAACTTACGGCTTCCAAGATTTTAAAGGCCATGTGTCGGGGGAACGGAACAGCTACCTTTACTACGGTCCAGGGAAATAAGATTACGGCCACCCTGAGCGGCATTGATATCATATTAAAGGATAATTTTGGGAATGCTGCCAAGATTACCACGGCCGATTCCAATCAGTGCAATGGCATAGTCCACGAAATCGATAGTGTGATCCTGCCCAAAAAAATCTAAGCTTTAACGCAGTTCCGCACGCAATTCAGATTCGTAGCGCCGTTGTAGTTTACCCATGATTTTATCAATCCGTTTGTCCGTTAAGGTGTTTTTTTCATCCTGAAGCGTAAAGCTAACGGCATAGGATTTTTTTCCCTTCGGGAGGTTTTCACCCTGATAGACGTCAAATAGATTAACATCCCTTAGGAGGGTCTTCTCTGTCTGCATCGCTATATCGTGGATTTCCTTAAAGGTCACGCCTTCGTCCAACAAAAGGGCAAAATCTCTCCGTACTTCAGGGTATTTGGGAATATCGGTAAAGGACACCCTATTTTTGGCAGCAAGCTCCAACAGGACGTCCCATCTGAAATCCGCGAAAAGAACCTCTTGTTTAATGTCGAACTTTTTAAGCAGTTTATTTTTGATCAAACCCAAGCTTACCAATTCCTGCTTTCCGTGTTTTAGAACCAGTCCTTCCGAAAATATATCGTTCTTTATCGGGCCTGAATTGGTCTTCGAAATGCCCAAGCGCGACAGGACATTTTCTACGGTAGCCTTAAGGAAATAAAAACCGGTTTTTTGGGCGGGTGCCAACCAACTATCGGCATTTCTGTCGCCCGTGACCAGTAAACACAGGTGTTTGTTCTCTACCCGCTCGGCCTCAAATTGATGGTAGGTCTTTCCAAAGTCGAAAAACTTCAAATTCCTGTTTTTCCGGTTGATATTATACGAGATGGCTTCCAGACCGGAAAACAACATAGACTGCCTCAGCACCGAAAGGTCGGCGCTCAAGGGATTTAACATGGACACCGTGCGGGCATCCTGAATATCCCCAGAAAGCGCATTATAGTCGGGTGTGGTAAGACTGTTCGTCAGGATTTCAAAGAATCCCAGGGCAGCGAGTAAGTTGCCAATCTGGTTTTGCACCTTGTAATCCTCAAATTTTGATGTCGTAGCAATAGAGGCGCTTAGTTTTTTCTTAAAGCTGATATTGTTGTATCCATAGACCCTAAGGATTTCTTCAATAACGTCTACCTCTCGTTGCACATCTACCCGGTAGAAGGGGATGCTAAGGCCCAGGCCAGACTCCGTAATGTTCTTTACCTTAATGTCCAAAGAGGCCAAAATGGATTTAACGGTGTCCTCGGACAGCTCCTCGCCGATAAGTTTGTTCACCTTATCAAAGGTCAGGAAAACCTCATAATCATTTTTCCTATTGGGATATAGGTCCACCAGGTCCGAACTGATATCCCCACCTGCAATTTGCTTGATAAGCAAAGCCGCACGTCTAAGGCTGTATTCTACATTGTTGATATCGATACCACGTTCAAAACGGAAAGAAGCATCGGTATTGAGACCATGTCTTTTGGCTGTTTTTCGTATGGAAATGGGATCAAAATAGGCACTTTCCAAGAAAATGGAAGTGGTGTTTTCCGTAACGCCGGACTGTGTGCCGCCAAAAACGCCGGCAATGCACATGGGTTTTTCCGCATCACATATCATAAGGTCTTCCTCGTGCAGTTCCCTTTCTACCTCATCCAAGGTAGTAAAACGGGTCCCCTTGGGGAGGGTCTTTACGATAACTTTCCCCCCTTTTATTTTGGCCGCGTCAAAGGCATGCAGGGGTTGGCCCAGTTCGTGCAGCACGTAGTTTGTGGCGTCCACTACATTGTTCTTAGGAGCTATCCCAATGGCTCTTAATCTGTTTTTGAGCCAATCGGGTGAAGCTTGTACGATAAGGTTGTTGAGGGTCACCCCGCAGTATCTCGGGGCCAAAGTATTGTCCTCTACCAATACGTCTATTTTAAGTGAACGATTGTCCACATTGAAGGGGCTCACCGATGGCGTGATCAGTTCCTTGTTCAAATCCTGTTGTAGCAGCCCGGCCCTTAAATCCCTTGCTACCCCAAAATGGCTCATGGCATCCGCACGGTTGGGCGTTAGGCCTATTTCGAAGACGGTGTCCTTCTCTATCTCGAAGACGGTGGCACAAGGGGTTCCCGGCACCAGGTTTTCGGCCAGCACCATAATACCATCGTGACTGTTGCCCAAGCCCAGTTCGTCCTCTGCACAGATCATGCCATGGCTTTCCGCTCCGCGTATCTTACCTTTTTTGATGGTCCAAGGTGCTCCACTTTCATCGTAGAGTTTGGAGCCTATTGTGGCCACTGGCACCTTTTGTCCCTTTGCTACATTGGGGGCGCCGCAGACAATCTGTACGGGTTGGTCAAGACCGATGTCTACCGCGGTCAGTTTTAGCTTATCGGCGTTGGGATGCTTTTCACAGGACAATACATGGCCAACGACCACACCCTCCAAACCGCCCTTAACGGACTCAAAAGGGCTTATCCCTTCTACCTCCAATCCCAAATTGGTCAAAAGTTCTCCCGTTTTTACAGCGTCCCATTCAATTTGGAGGAACTGTTTTAACCAGTTGTAAGATATTTTCATCGGCCCGTTTTAAAGTGTCCAAAGATAAAACAATGCTGGAAGACATTCAACAGGTATTTTCGTGAATTGTTTTAATTTTTATCGTAAGTTTCCGTTGTCGATTTTCAAAGACACAAAGTGCCCCCTTATGATACGAAGACTCTCTTTATTAACCGTGTTTCTTTTACTGGTTCTTTCCTGCAAAAAACCAAATGACGCCCAACTTAATACAGGCATTTGGCGCGCAGAGCTCAAGGTAACCGACGATGAGGTGCTCCCATTCAATTTTAAGCTGTCCAATGACAAAACCAAAGGGTATCACATGGAGGTCTACAATGCCAGCGAGGTCATTGCCATAGACGATATTGTTACCCGCGCCGATTCCATTCTGATAAAAATGAAGGTGTTCGAAGGATATATTTCTGGAAAATTTACCGATAGTACCATTACGGGTAGCTTTGTCAAGGAAAGTTTGGATAGGGTAGTGCCCTTTACCGCTGTTTTTGGGGTGGAAAACCGATTTGATGACGAAACACCTGCCACGGCTAATGTTTCGGGGATTTGGGAGACCGAGTTTAGTCCGGACACCCCAGATAGTTATATGGCCAAGGGCTTGTTTTCACAGCAGGGAAATGTGGTCACGGGCACCTTCAGGACCACCACAGGTGATTATCGCTATTTGGAAGGGATCATGAACGGAGATTCCCTGAAATTATCCGCCTTTGATGGTGCACATGCCTTTCTGTTTACTGCCAAGGTCACCGATAGCAGCCTAGCGGGCACTTTTTATTCGGGCAATCACTTTGAGGAACCCTTTGTGGGTATTCGAAACAAGGATTTTGAACTCCCGGACGAGGACACCCTTACCTTTCTCAAAGAAGGCTATGATCAACTGGTTTTTTCCTTTCCCGATGCTGAAGGTACACTGGTTTCCTTGGAGGACGAAATGTTTAAGGACAAGGTGGTCATTGTACAGATTATGGGTACCTGGTGCCCCAATTGCCTGGATGAGACCAAATTTTTTGTCGATTACATAAAGAAGAACGGAAACGAGGACCTCCAGTTTGTGGCCTTGGCGTTTGAATATGCCAAAACCAAGGAAGCCGCCTTTACCGGAATCAAGAGGTTAAAAGAACGCATAGGTGTTCCTTATCCCATTTTATTGGCCCAGTACGGCACCTCCAACAAGGCCCGGGCCCAGGAGAAGTTGCCCATGCTCAACCACGTACTTTCCTATCCTACCTCCATATTTTTGGATAAAAAGGGAAAGGTTAGAAAAATCCATACGGGTTTCAACGGACCCGCTACAGGGGATGCCTTTGTAGCTTTTAAAAAGGAGTTCAATGCCTTCGTAAACACCTTGCTCGAAGAATGAAAGATGGCGTTTAGATAATAGTGGATTTTCCCAATCCTATGTTTTCATCGTTGATGTTCAAGTGATCCTCGGAATCCATAATATGGTCCGCGATGAAGTTCCCAACATGATTGGTACCATATTTGCTTTTTGCATCCAGATCAGGCGTCACAATATTCTTTTTCAATGACTTGTTCACGGCGCTCACCACGGCACGCGCCTCCTCGTCCAATCCAAAATGGTCCAACAACATGGCCGCGGACAGGATAGCAGCGATGGGATTCGCAATATCAAGGCCCTTGGCCTGCGGATAGGAACCATGTATGGGCTCAAACATGGCATTTTCTGTCCCTATGGAGGCCGAAGGCAATAGTCCTATGGACCCTCCGATAACGCTCCCTTCGTCCGAAAGGATATCGCCGAACATGTTTTCGGTAAGAATCACATCGAATTGCGCCGGATTCAATATGAGCTGCATTGCGGCGTTGTCCACAAAAAGGAAATCGAGGGCCACCTCCGGGTAACTCTCCCCGATTTTCGTAACCACTTTGCGCCATAAACGGGATGATTCAAGGACATTGGCCTTATCCACCAAAGTGAGCTTGTTCCTTCTGCTTTTAGCGGCCTTAAAGGCCATATGGGCAATACGGCTGATTTCCATTTCGGAATATTCACAGAGATCCGATGCCACAGTCCCCGCCTCGTTTAAGGTTTTCTCGCCAAAATAAATGCCACCGGTAAGCTCCCGGTAGATGGTAAAATCGGTTCCGGAAATAATTTCCTTGCGCAAAGGCGATTTTTCAATTAAGGTGGGAAAGACCTTCACGGGCCTAATATTGCTAAAAAGGCCCAACTCGCTACGCAATCGAAGCAAACCCTGCTCGGGCCTAACCTTGGCCGTAGGGTCATTGTCGTACTTGGGTGCGCCAATGGCACCAAATAATACGGCATCGGAATTCTTGCATAATTTCAGGGTATCCTCGGGAAGGGGGTCGCCCGTTTTGTCAATGGCTATGGCACCTACGACCGCCTCGGTGTAGTGAAAGCTATGGTTAAAGGCCTCTTCCACGGCTTGTAGGCACTTCTTGGCCTGGGTCAAAACCTCGGGTCCAATACCGTCTCCGGGCAAGAGGGCAATCTTTAGTTTCATTAGGCGACACTTTCTATGTTAATCTTACTGGCTATCACGATCTCATGAATGTCAGCGTCCAATATTTCCTTTTTTCGATCCGCAAACTTCAGAAACTCTTGGTAAACGGTGTCCAACTGCAATTTAGTAAGTTCGTACCCCACTTTTTTTGCCCTATAGGCCAAAGCGGCCCTGCCGCTCCGTGCGGTGAGCACGATCGAGGATTCGTTGACGCCAACATCTTCCGGATCTATAATTTCGTAGGTTTCCCTGTTTTTGATTACCCCATCCTGGTGGATTCCCGAGCTATGGGCAAAGGCATTGGAACCCACAATGGCCTTATTGGGCTGCACGACCATCCCCATTTTTTGGGATACCATTTGACTAGTATCGTACAACAATTTGCTATTGATACCGGTATCGAGGTTTAGATAGGGGTGTTGCTTTAAAATCATGACCACTTCCTCCAGTGAGGTATTGCCTGCACGTTCCCCAATTCCGTTTATCGTACATTCGATCTGCCGTGCGCCATGGATCACCCCTGAAATGGAATTGGCGGTCGCCAGCCCCAAATCATTATGGCAATGGCAGGAGAGCACCGCCTTTTCAATACCTTTTACATTTTCCTTTAGGTACTTCATTTTGGCTCCGTACTCTTCGGGCAAACAATAACCGGTAGTATCCGGAATGTTCAGTACCGTGGCCCCGGCCTTGATGACGGCCTCACAGACTTGGGCCAAAAATTCATTATCGGTCCTTCCCGCATCCTCCGCATAAAACTCAACATCCTCCACAAACGATTTTGCGTATTTCACAGCATCTACCGCACGTTCTATAATGGTTTCCCTGTTGGCCTTGAATTTGTGTTTTATGTGAGAGTCCGAGGTGCCTATACCGGTATGGATTCGAGGGCGTTTGGCATATTTCAGCGCTTCCGCGGCAACCTCGATATCTTTTTTTACGGCACGTGTAAGGCCACATACCGTGGCATTCTTGATCAATTTGGCAATTTCATTCACCGATTGGAAATCTCCCGGGCTCGAAATGGGAAATCCAGCTTCAATAATATCGACACCGAGTTGATCCAGGCGTTCCGCTATAATCAACTTCTGCTTTGTATCCAACTTACAACCCGGTACTTGCTCTCCGTCCCTAAGCGTGGTATCAAAAATTTGTACCTTATCTTTGCTCATTATATTTATGTAGTTTTAAGAACCTATACGAATATATGGCTAGCAAGACGAAAAGCTCAAAATAGGGAAAAACATTTACAATGTTAAAGTACTTTTAAGGCTTACTAATGCATTGATATACAATTATTTAAATTATATTTTTTACGATGACAAATGCCCATAAAGATGCTTTGTTTGTATTGGTAAAATCCCTGTCGAAATCGGAAAAGAGGCAATTTAAGCTCTATGTGGGGCGGTTAGGGGTGAATACGGATGCCAAATTCCTGGCTTTGTTCAATTTATTGGATAAAATGCGGGGCTATGACGAGACCGTCATTTTGGACAGTGGCATTGTAAAAAAGACACAGCTTTCCAACCTCAAGGCACATCTGTACAAACAGGTACTGGTGAGCCTGCGGTTAAATCCCGTAAACCAGAACATTCGGGTACAAATTAGGGAACAATTGGATTTTGCGACCATCCTCTATCAAAAAGGGTTGTACAAACAAAGTCTTAAAATTTTGGATAAGGTAAAATCCATCGCCATAGAGCATGAGGAAAAGAATATTGCTTATGAAATCGTGGAACTCGAAAAAATAATCGAGACCCAATACATTACCCGCAGTATTCCTGATCGGGCCGATGAGCTTTCCGTTCAGGCAAAGGAACTTTCCGAGCAGAACGTGATGACCAGTAAACTTTCCAACCTATCGCTGCAGTTGTACGGTATGATGCTAAAGGTTGGTTATGTGCGCAATGATGAGGATTATTGGAAGGTGCGCCGTTATTTTGAAAGTCACCTGCCTAAATACCAGCTCGAAGCATTGGGGTTTCGTGAAAAACTTTGGCTGTACAAAGCGCATTTGTGGTACAGTTTTTTGATTCAGGATTTTCTCTCCTGCTATAAATATGCGAGCAAATGGGTGGATCTTTTTTATGATCAGAAGGAGATGATCTACCTGAACCCGGTCTTTTTTCTCAAAGGAAATCACTATTTGCTGGAATCCTTGTTTTACGTGAAATACAGTTCCCAATTTAAAGAGACACTCGATAAATTGGAGCATATGGTGAACAGCAACAGTTTTCCCAAGAACGACAACATCTCCTCCTTGGCATTTTTATACATCAATTCCAACAAATTAAACCTACATTTCTTGGAGGGTACCTTTGAGAAGGGCTTGTATTTGGTAAAGGTCGTGGAATATGGAATTGCCAAGCACAAGGATCGCATAGATGAACACCATATCATGGTATTCTACTACAAAATAGCCTGTCTTTATTTTGGTGTTGGCAATAATAAGACGTGTATCGAATATCTAAAGAAAATCATCAATAACAAGAACTTGAAAATGCGGGAGGACCTTATGTGTTTTGCCCGGGTTCTTAGCTTGGTGGCCCACTACGAAGCGGGGATGGACTACCATTTGGAGGTACAATTGAAGAGCACCTACAAATTTCTGTTGAAGATGGACGACCTGCACGAAGTTCAAAAGGAAATGATCAAATTCTTGAGGAACTTGGGCGATATTTACCCTCACGAGTTGCGAAACGAATTCCAGAAACTCTATGACCAGCTTAAAAAGTACGAGGATCACCCTTACGAAAAACGGGCCTTCCTGTATCTGGACATCCTTTCCTGGCTGGAAAGCCATTTACAGAACAAACCTGTGGCCCAGATCATACGGGAAAAGGCTATGGCGGTCACTCGCTAAGACGGGTTGGTATCACTGGGTACAGGCCTCCCAAACAGCATCTTGGGGCAGTTCCGCGGTCAATTCGAGCACTTCTTTTTTTACCGGGTGCACCAGGGATAACCGCTTGGCGTGCAAATGGATACTTCCGTCCCTATTGCTGCGATCGGAGCCATACTTTAAATCGCCTTTAATGGGGCAACCAATCGCGGCAAGCTGTGCCCGTATTTGATGGTGGCGCCCCGTTTTTAAGTCAATTTCCAAGAGAAAATAGTTGTCCAGTTTCTTGAGTAGCCGATATTCCAGAATAGCTTTTTTGCTATCGGGCACCTCCTTGATATGCGCGTAGGACTTGTTTTGTTTGGGATTTCTTTTTAGCCAATGTACCAGCACCCCACTTTCTTTTTCCGGTCTATTTTTTACAATTGCCCAATACACTTTTTGCGCTTCCTTTTCGGCAAAGATCCGGTTTAATCGGGGGAGGGCCTTGGAGGTTTTTGCAAAGAGCACGAGTCCCGAAGTGGGCCGGTCCAGCCTGTGGGCTACCCCCAGATATACGTTTCCCGGTTTGCTGTATTTTGCCCGCAGGTACTGTTGGGTCACCACGCTCAGGGGAACATCGCCTGTTTTATCGCCCTGTACAATATCACCAGGCCTCTTGTTGATGGCAATGAGGTGGTTATCCTCATATACCACCTGAAGATTGCCAGGGTTGGAAACTATTTTCGTACCCACTATAAACTTATTTTTTTGGATCTTAAGGAGAAAAACAAAATGAGCAGGACACCAAGGGTAACGGAAACATCCGCCATATTGAATATGCCCGTTTTCAGTACCCCGACCCTAATATGCAGGAAGTCGGTCACCTTGCCATAAGCAATACGGTCCAGCAGATTCCCGATGCCTCCCCCGATAACGCAAGCAAAGGCAAAAGCCGACCACCTGTCCAAGGATTGTTTCCTTAAAATACCCAGGAGCAAGCCCACCAAAACGACCATTGGGATTAGTTGTAGGAGGACTATTTTGGCTACCGGGGGCAAATCTTGTCCCATACCCAACATGGCCCCCGTATTCTCCACGTTGGTCAGGATAAAATTATCCTCAATAATTTGAATGTAGTCGTTCGGCGCCACTTTTTCCCTCACGATGTCCTTGGAAATTTGATCACAGGCAAAATTCAAAAGGACCAGAAGAACAACGGGAATTTTTCTAAGCATTGCTGGTAGCTTTTAGGTGCTAGTACTGCTCCTCATCACTGGGGAAATCCCTGCTCTTTACATCTGCGACATATTGGGAAATGGCATTTCCCATCTCCTCGTACAGATTCATATACCTCCGTAAAAACCTGGGGTTAAACTCATGGGTCATACCCAATAGGTCATGGATGACCAACACTTGTCCGTCTGCGTGTTTGCCGCCTCCGATGCTAATGGTAGGAATGGAAATACTTTCGGACACTTTTTTGGTAAGGGATGCCGGAATTTTTTCGAGGACCACTGCAAAACAGCCCAATTTTTCCAGCATTTTGGCATCGGCCATCAATTTTTTGGCTTCATCTGCCTCCTTGGCGCGGACGGTATAGGTCCCAAATTTGTAGATGGACTGTGGAGTGAGACCCAAATGACCCATCACGGGAATACCTGCGTTCAAAATCCGTTTTACCGATTCCTTTATTTCAGCTCCGCCTTCAACCTTTACCGCATGGGCACCACTTTCCTTCATAATCCTTATGGCAGAACGTAGCGCCTCTTTAGGGTCGCTTTGATAACTTCCGAACGGGATATCCACTACCACCAGAGCTCTTTTAATGGCCCGTATCACGGAAGAAGCATGGTAGATCATCTGATCTAGGGTAATGGGCAATGTGGTTTCATGCCCGGCCATGACATTACTGGCCGAATCACCCACAAGGATAACATCTACCTGGGCAGCATCCACAATTTTTGCCATGGAATAGTCGTAGGCGGTGAGCATGGAAATCTTTTCACCGTTTTGTTTCATGTCCACAAGGGATTTTACGGTGACTCTTTTGTACTCTTTTTTGGCGACAGACATGGCGTTTTGGTTTAAGCGGGATAAATGTAAGGAGATTTGTTTAAAATATTTCCTTATTTTCGAAGCCTATTCCTAAAACATAGGCCATGCGAATGTTATTATGCTTGTTATTGTGCTTAAGTGGGCTATCCCTTGCGGCCCAGGGTTCGGAAAACGAAGCCGTTCAGAAGACGGTGGAAAGCTTTTTTGAAGCCTTTCACAAACAGGATTCCACAGCCATTAAACAAACAGTTTCAGAAGACGTGATCTTGCAGACCGTTGGGAGAAACAAGCAGGGTGAAAGTCGAATGCGCACGGAAAAGTTCGATGACCTTATACGCTCCATCACAAGCATCCCGGACAGTATTCAGTTCCAAGAAAAACTGTTGTCCTTCAATATCCAGGTAGATGGGGCCATGGCCAATGCGTGGACACCCTACGAATTCTGGTTAAACGGAAGCTTTCACCACTGTGGTGTCAATTCCTTTCAGTTGTTCAAGGAAGGGGATTCCTGGAAAATCATCTACTTGATCGATACCCGTAGGAGGGAGGGATGCCAATAAAACCCTTTTAGTCGTTATCGGTAACGGTTAAGGTAACGCTGGCGTTATTTCCTGCCTCCACACCATTGGGCAAGGAGGAAAACTCCACGTTTAGCGTCTCATCTCCTTCCGCGACATCATCGTCCAAAGTGGTAATGTCAAAGGTAGCCTCGGTAGCTCCGTTTAGAATGCTTATACTGGCGTTGACCATACTGACGACGTCCATCATGGGATCCACCGTTCCTCCAAACGAAAAATTGGCAGTTAAGACACCTCCCGTGTCATTGGGGCGGTCCAAACGCAAGGTCACGGTTGCGGTACCTCCTTCTTCAACAGAGGAAGGGCTTAAACCCAAACTTGCTGTAAACGGATTGCTACTGCCAACTTGGTCATCCGTAGTATCGTCACTGCTGTCACTGGAACAAGCGATAAGGAAGATTGCTGCACAAAAGCTTGCAGCGAGACTCATTTTTTTCAATTTTTTCATAGCTAGATGTATTTAATCGGTTGCATTTTTTTTGACAAACGCACTTACTTCGTCGTAGTTTATGGGAGACCTAACAGGCATGGGTGAGATAAGTGTCGTTGCATTTTATGGTGGATACCCCTATTTTCCAGTCTCCCGGGCACATCGTGACATCCTGTCAGTTTTTTGCCCTTGGCATATTGTTTGTCATTCCATGAACAGTTAAAAACACAAAGCACTAATATTTAAAATATATAGAATGAGCAAGATTATTGGAATAGATTTAGGAACTACGAACTCTTGTGTTTCCGTAATGGAAGGGAATGAACCGGTTGTAATCCCAAATGCAGAGGGCAAAAGAACGACTCCTTCCGTGATCGCCTTTGTGGAAGGTGGAGAGATCAAGGTAGGAGACCCTGCAAAAAGACAGGCGGTTACCAATCCGCACAAGACCATATATTCCATCAAACGGTTTATGGGCAACAAGTTTTCCGAATCTAAAAAGGAAGCTGACAGAGTACCTTATAAAGTAGTCAAAGGAGACAACAATACCCCAAGGGTAGATATTGACGGGCGTTTGTATACCCCACAGGAACTATCCGCGATGGTGCTTCAGAAAATGAAGAAGACTGCGGAAGACTACCTAGGGCAAAGTGTTAGTCGTGCCGTAATCACCGTACCTGCATATTTTAACGATGCACAGCGACAGGCGACCAAGGAAGCCGGGGAAATTGCCGGACTTACCGTAGAACGAATCATCAACGAACCTACCGCAGCCTCTCTGGCCTACGGTATGGACAAGAAGGATACCGATCAAAAAATCGTCGTTTTCGATTTTGGTGGAGGAACACATGACGTTTCCATTTTGGAACTGGGCGATGGTGTTTTTGAAGTATTGGCCACTGATGGGGACACCCATTTAGGGGGTGATGACGTAGATCAGAAAATTATTGATTGGTTGGCCGAGGAGTTCAAAAAAGACGAGAGCATTGACCTAAGGGACGATGCTATGGCCCTACAGCGTTTACGCGAAGCTGCCGAGAAAGCAAAGATCGAACTTTCTTCCTCTGCCCAGACCGAAATTAACCTGCCCTATGTAACGGCTACGGCTTCAGGGCCCAAGCACTTGGTTCGTACCCTTAGCAAGGCTAAATTTGAGCAGTTGATCGAGGATTTGGTGAAACGCACCATTGAACCTTGTAGTACAGCGCTCAAAGCGGCCGGACTATCCAAAAGCGATATCGATGAGATTATCCTTGTAGGTGGATCCACACGTATTCCTGCAGTACAGGAGGCCGTGGAAAAATTCTTTGGCAAAAAACCATCAAAGGGCGTAAATCCGGATGAGGTGGTAGCCGTTGGGGCTGCTATCCAAGGCGGGGTGCTCACTGGTGATGTGAAGGATGTGCTGTTGTTGGACGTAACACCACTGTCTTTGGGAATTGAAACCATGGGCAGCGTAATGACCAAATTGATCGATGCCAATACCACGATCCCAACAAAGAAATCACAGATATTCTCCACAGCGGCAGATAACCAGCCTTCGGTTGAAATCCATGTATTGCAGGGAGAACGACCTATGGCTGCGGATAACAAGACCATTGGACGTTTCCATTTGGACGGTATTCCACCCGCACCCAGGGGAACGCCTCAAATTGAAGTGACCTTTGATATCGATGCCAATGGTATCATCAAAGTATCCGCTACGGACAAGGCGACCAATAAAACACAGGACATCAGGATCGAGGCTTCCTCCGGTTTGACCGAGGAGGAAATCCAAAAAATGAAGGCCGAGGCCGAGGCCAATGCCGAGTCCGATAAAAAGGCCAAGGAAACTGCAGATAAGTTGAACGAAGCGGATAGCATGATTTTCCAAACGGAAAAACAACTGAACGAGTTTGGCGATAAGCTTTCCGAAGATAAGAAGAAACCTATCGAGGAAGCCTTGGAGGAACTTAAGAAGGCCTATGAAAGCAAAGATCTAGGCGTTATTGAACCCGCTTTGGAAAAAATCAACGAGGCCTGGAAGGTAGCTTCCGAGGAAATGTATAAAGCGCAGGCAGAAGCACAACAGGGCGGAGCCTCCGCAAATGGTGAAGAAGCCGCTTCCGATGGAGCCAAGGATGGGGACAATGTGGAAGATGTTGATTTTGAGGAAGTGAAATAAACGATACAGATATTATAGTATCATAACATGAGGAAGGGGCGGTATTTTATCGTCCCTTTTTATTTTTGGTACGTATTTTGTTTTTCCCTTGTGAGAATATAAAGTAATTTTGAATATATGATACAAAACTACCCTACGTACTTTTTTTTGGTTTTCATCGCATTTACGGTCGGTATACCGCCTAACACTTTGGTTTCGCAAGAGCTTAAAGTATTTACCCTCAACGATTTTGATCTTAGGGGAAAGGTAAAATCGTGCCTTGTGATAACGGATTATGGCAAGGAAGAGTTTGATTTTGATGAGAACGGGTTTCTTACCAAGCTCGTTACCCGTTACAATGATTCGGACCATGATATTACCTACTATATCTATGACAACGGTCATCTGATCGAAAAGCGCTTGGAGAATTATAGGGATGGTGTCTTCGAAAAAAGCACCTCCATTGCCAATTTTTATGAAATTGATACTACTGGGGGGAAGAAGGTCACCGAAAAGATATATTCCTATAACAAGGATTTTCTCGATCAGTACGAATATGAGTTTGATGCCGACGATCAACTAATTCGGGTAGGGCGTAGTAATAACGACGGCATAGATGAGACGCTCATCAGCTACACCACCTACAAAGGGGAGACCACCAAGACGTATTTTCTGAACGAGGTAATCCAAAAATCCATCCGTAGCTCCAACAAACCTATCAAAGGGGGCGGTACCCAACGCATTCTTTTGACGAAGGAATTTTTTGAAGGACTGCCCACCAAGGCGGTGGAACAGCGGTTTGATTCGGAGGACAAATTGATGCGGGAAGAACATTTTGAGTATGATACCAAGGAGAAGTCCTTTGTGCCAAAGTCCCTGGTCAATTATAGGTACGATCAACGGGGAATGCTGTCCAAAGTGACGACCAAGACGGGGCCCATGGAAACCGTAAAGGAATATATCTATCAGTTTGACAATGAGGAAGGGGGCAATTGGATCAAGCAGATAATTACACCAGAAAACGCCTATACTACCAGACGTATAGCGTATTACCCACCCGAAGAGGCCGAAAAGAAGGAAGAATAGATCTTTCCTAGGTCTTGAGTTCCAAAAGATCCCAGAGGTTTCCGTAAAGATCCTCAAACACGACCACGGTACCGTACACCTCTTCCCTGGGCTTTTCTTTAAAAAGCACGCCCTTTTCCCGCATTTTGGTGTAATCGCGCCAAAAGTCGTCGGTATGTAAAAAAAGAAATACGCGGCCCCCGGTCTGATTGCCCACAGCGGCTTTTTGTTCGGTATTGGCCGCTTTCGCCAGAAGCAAACTACATCCTTTGGAATGGGGCGGCGCCACTATTACCCAACGTTTGAATGCATCCAGCACCGTATCCTGCACCAGGGTAAACCCCAATTTTTCCGTGTAAAATTGGATGGCCTCGTCGTAGTCCCGTACCACCAAACTCATCAGTGCTATTTGTTGTCCCATACTGGTTTAAAACTAAAAAAACGTAATTCGGGCTTTGTCCCATTCCTCTTTTAAGATGCCATAACAACACGTGTTGCGTTTAAAACCGTCTAGCAAATAAACATTTTTCCGAAAGATTCCTTCCAGTACCCCGCCCAATTTTTCAACGGCCTTTCTGGAGCGAAGGTTTCGTTCATCGACCCTAAATTCCACCTTTTCAAAACCCATTTCATCAAAGGCGTGGTTCAGCATCAAAAATTTCATCTGTGCATTGAGTCCGCTTCCCTGAAACTCACGTCCGATCCAGGTGGCTCCTATTTCCAGGACCTTATTGTGCCAATCGATGTTCATGTAGCGCGTGCATCCTGCGTGCCGTCCCTTTCCCTTGTCGTATATGATAAAGGGAATGCTGGTTTTCATTTCACGCTGTTCCAAGGCCACGGTGACGTAGTTTTTTAAGGCTTCGGGGGTCTCAATGTCGGAGGGTGAGTACTGTACCAATTTTGGTTGTGAGGCAATGGGGTACAACTCGTGAAAGTTGTCCAGTTCCAATGGGGAGAGCCGTACAGCTTCGTTTTCAAGGGTAATGAACTCGGGCATTACATCAAGGTGTTAATAATGGTCTTTTTAATTTCGTGCTTGCCCTCAAAAATAAGGTGTTTTGCCCTTCCCTGAAATAGCCGCTCTATTTTTTTTGATTCCGATTTCCTTCGTTCCTCCGTCAGGTATTGATCCTTATCACCTACGATTATGCGAATATCGGTTCCGTGCTCCTTTAGGTAGTCAAAATCCTTTCCTTCAAGTTCCTCAGGAATCCCTCCGGAATGCAACAGCAAATGGTCGCAGGGCAACTTGCGCCTAGCTGCCCACCTAGTAGCTATGGATACCCCTTGGGAGTAGCCAAAAAGAATAAGCTTGCAATGCGGCGGCGGTGCTTCGGCCGTATAGACCTGGTCCAGGTAATGGATCACATTTTCGATTTCCCCAGGCGTTCGCTCCCGGGTAAGCCAGCTTGCACCTACATGGGTATACGCCCCGTTGAGGTAGTATTTGGAGGGGGCCTGCGGGGCCACAATAAAGTTTTCATTTGGGGGCAGTTCATCAAAATACTTAAGGAAATACCGACTAAGGTACCCGATACCGTGTAACACAAACCAGACGTTTTTGGTCTGTGGTGTAAGTTGGTTGAGGGTACTGTACGAGTTGGTGGTAGTGTAGGAAATCTGCTTTTCGACGGAATTCATGGAAGCTTGGTTTGTTTAGGCCAAATTAAGAATAAGGTCTTCGGGAAACTTAATATGCGGGTAACTTTCCTTGAAACTGGCCAGCATTTTTGCATAAGGCAAGTCGTTGAAACTGCCATGGTCCTGTAGGTATTCCATAAAGGTACTGCCGTCGGCACTGTATTGCTGAAAAACAGCATCGTTGGTACCGTCGAACTCCAGGACGGGCACGCCCAATTTTTCGCAAAGACTTTTGTTGAACGCAGGTGTGAGTTTGATCCAAGCACCCTCAAGAAACACTTCGGTACACCCGTGAAAGACCAGTACATCAGTTTTTAAGATCTGTACAATGCGGTCTACCGCAATGTGGTTCTTGACATCCCCAAAATTCAACCGGGCCGGAATGGACAGGGCCCGTAGCAGGGCACAGAGCAATACTGCCTTTTCCACACAGTAGGCCGAACTTCTCCCCAAGATATTACTGGCCACCAGCGTTTGCGGTCTAAGGTCCAAATGGTAAGGGTCATAGAGATAATTGTCCCTCACTGCGTTGAACAGGGCAATCGTTTTTTCCTTTTCCGTGTTGCAGCCTTCCGTGACCGATTGGGCAAAGGCATGGATTTCTGGATGTTCACTATTGAGAAAATAAGTGGGTCTCAGTTGTTCGGTTTTCATATGGCGTTCTTTTCTATCCCAAACCAATCGGTTACGATGGGCCAAAGGTGTTCCTCGTGCTTTTTTCTAAAAAAATCGTTGTGTCCTATCTGCTTTAAACCGTACTCCCTGGGTACAATATGCATTCTTTGCAGTGCTGCATTGATAAACACCTTTTGTCCCAAGACATCCACGGATTTCCTAGGTGCAAAATTATCATCATCAATACTTATGGCCAATATGGGTTGTGTTATTTTTTCGTAATGGTTCTCCCCGTTGTGGTCTGCCAGTGCCAGCAAGGATTCCCTATTGAGCAACACAATAGCCCAATCCAGGGCAATACGACTGGGCAAAGGTTCTCCCAGCCCGATCCAACGGGAAGGAAAATACCCCATGATCGAGGTGAGCACCGGAGCCATGAAACGAAACCCAAAATTGATCAACAATTGCATCCGAAAGGGAAAATATTTGTAGTATCCATATTGGGAGCCAACCATCAAAAACTTTTCGTAATGCCTGTATGCGGTGGCCATGCCCAGGCTATTGCCACCAAAACTATGGCCTACCAAAAGCAAGCGGTCATCGGGATGCTGCTTTTTTACATACTCGGTAAGGGCGGTAAAGTCCTTTGTGGTCCAATCGTGATACGAAGCCTTCATGCCCCGGAGGTTGGGGGGCCTAGAAAGGGCAATGCCCCTATAGTCGAACGTATAGGCAACGCCCCCCTGTTGCGCCAGCCATTTGGCAAAATTAAAGAAGAAACGTTGGGGCAGTCCTACGCCACCGGCAACTACAAAAACCAACCCCTTGGGATCGGTGGTGTCAAAACGATGCGCCGTGATTACGTAATCGTCGCTGGTACGAATGCTAATTTCCGTCATATTATCCAGGCTTTCATTAGGGGGCATAAACTAAACAAGGATAAGGTTATACATTCTCTTGATCGCATTTTGCAGGTACTTTTGGTCATTATAGACGCGCATCAATAAGATGCCGCCTTCAATATCCTGTACGATCTGTTCTGCGATTTCCTGGGCATTCTTTGGCCCGTATTCTTCCATTAGCAACTGCTTTATGCCGGCAATGAAGTTTTCGAAAAACAACTTGATCTCGTCAAAATACAGTGGGTTGGCATGGGCAGACTCCAAGGCGGCGTTGGCCATAACGCAGCCGCCGTCGTTTTTTAGGAAGAGCTTAAAAATAAGTCCGTCTACCTTGCTCAGTTTTTCCTTGGTGGACAGTGCTTCGTTGTCCAAGATCTTGTTCAGATTGTAGTTCATATAACTGTTCACGGTGGCCAATACATCTTTGATCAGGCGTTCCTTGCTCTCAAAGTAGTAGTAGAAGTGGGATTTTTGAATCCCGCAATCGTTCGCCAAATCACTCATACTACTGTTAGCAATTCCTTTTTTTCGGACGGTATTGATCACTTTTTGAAGGACCTCCTCCTTGGATGTTTTTATTCGTGGCATTTTATTGAACGTTCGTTAAAATAAAATCAAATATAATAGATCTTTTTGAAGATCGATTCCTTAATTTTACAAAAAATGATTTCATGAACGATTACAAAGAAAAAATCCTTAAGGTGTGCAACGATATTCGCAAGGATACTTTAATGGAAACGTTGGATATTGAATATGTAGACGTTGGGGAGAATTTTCTAACGGCCAAAATGCCCGTAACTTCCAAGGTATATCAACCCGATGGCGTATTGCACGGGGGTGCTACGGTAGCCTTGGCCGAAAGTGTGGGCAGTACGGCGTCCTATATTTTTATGGATGCCCAAAAACTTTTCGTACGCGGTATAGAAATTTCGGCCAACCATATTAAGGGTGTACGTGAGGGCGATGTCTTTGCCAAGGCCACGATACTTCATAAAGGGCGTACCACACAACTGTGGGAAATCAAAATAACAGACGCAGAAGGGAATCTCGTTTCCTTGTGCAAGCTCACGACCATAGCCTTACCCAAAAAGTAGGATGTTTTCACAATTCCTTGTCAAAATAGGAGATCACCTGGCCAAGGGCCTGCCACTGACGGCCTATAGGAAACCGGGGGAGGATCGGGTGACTGCAATTTTACAGGAAACGGACACGCTTCTTTACACAGAGGATTTCACGGAGACGGGTTTTGTTTTTGCCCCTTTCGATTCCGAACGCCCCACCATCTTGATCGTACCCGATGAGGTGCATTGGGCCAACTTTGACGTACAACGGGATACCGGGCAAACGGATCCGTCCGTCAGCGGTCCCACGGCAGGTGAAAAACAGCATTTGGACCTTATAAGGCGGGGAATAGCTGAAATTGATCGGGAAGTCATGGAAAAGGTAGTACTGTCCAGAAAAGTGGAGGTCCCTAGCGATAAAAGCCCTATGGCCCTGTTCGCAGACCTATTGCAACTACATCCCGAAGCCTTCTGTTACCTTTGGTATCATCCCAAAGTGGGTACCTGGCTGGGCGCGAGTCCCGAGGTACTGTTGCATGTAAGGCACAAACATTTACAAACCATGTCCTTGGCGGGAACCCTTCCTGTTGTACCTCGTAAAGATCCCGTTTGGGGGGCTAAGGAACGCGAGGAGCAGGCCATGGTTACCCGCTATATTTCCCATACCTTAAAGGACCATTTGTCAGCACTTAAGCTCTCGGAAACCGAGTCGGTCCGGGCGGGCAGCGTGTGGCATTTGAGGACAGGTATTTCGGGCAGCTTGGGAGCGGGTGGATTGGCAGCCGTGCTTAAGGCATTGCATCCCACACCGGCAGTCTGCGGCCTTCCCAAAAAGGAGGCAAAAGCTTTTATTTTAAAGCACGAGCCCTATGACCGGACCTACTATACCGGTTTTTTGGGCGAGTTGAACTTTGGCGGCAACCGGTATCGGAAAGCGAGGCGCCGTAATGTAGAAGAACGGGCCTACAGCATGGCCAAGGAAAGCACCACACTTTTTGTGAACCTTAGATGCATGCAATTACTACCTAACAAAGCGGAAATTTATGTTGGTGGGGGCATAACAAAGGACTCGGTACCTGTGAAGGAATGGCAGGAAACCCTAGCCAAGAGTACCACCATGTTACGTGTACTCCAAAACCCGAATAATTAGTCCCCAGAATTGGGTTAAGAAGTACCTGCGTCGTATTTTTGCCGGCAATGAGCTATTCCAGTATCCCTTCGGCACAGTCCGTCGTTTTGCATTGCAAGGCAAAAGGTGTCAAAAACATCGTGATTTCACCAGGTTCCCGAAACGCACCCTTGGCCATCGGTTTTTCAGAAAATCCATTTTTCAAGTGTTTTAGCATCGTGGACGAACGATGCGCCGCATTTTTTGCCCTGGGCATTGCGCAGCGTCAACGGGAGCCCGTGGCAGTGGTCTGTACTTCCGGCAGCGCCCTTTTGAACTATTATCCGGCGGTGGCCGAGGCTTTTTACAGTAGGATACCCTTGCTGGTGTTCTCGGCGGATAGGCCGGTGTATAAAATTGATATCGGTGACGGACAGACCATCCGGCAAGACCATGTGTTTGCCCGCCATATAGGCTATTCGGCCAATCTGAAACAAGATGTGTCGCACGCTACCGAAACCATAGAAGACCTTGCCCCTGAACTCATTGACGCTGCGGTTTCCCTTACCGTCAACCAAGCCGATATTCAGGTGTACAACGACTCGGAGCTAGACAAGGCACTTACCCTTGCCTGCAGGGAACATACCCCAGTGCATATCAACATCCCGTTTGAAGAACCTTTGTACGATAGAATTGAAAACACCATGGTAACGCCTTTTGTTCGGACCGAGGAAACCGCTATGGAAAAGCCGGTACCGGATATGCGTAGCTTCGTGGAACGATGGAACGCCTCCAAAAGGAAGATGGTCCTTATCGGGGTAAACTATCCGCATTCCGTAGAGCAACAATTTCTTGACGAACTGGCCGAAGACGGTTCCGTTATCGTTTTTACCGAAACCACTTCCAATCTACACCAGCCCAGGTTTTTTCCTAGCATTGATAGTATTATAGCACCCATTGAAAAATCGGATGACCGAGATCGGCTGTTCAAGGAATTGCAACCGGATGTCCTGCTCACCTTTGGGGGACTCATCGTCTCTAAAAAGATCAAGGCCTTTTTAAGGGCTTACCGCCCCAAAGAACATTGGCATGTGGATGACAAGAGGGCCTACAATACCTTCTTTAACCTGTCCCATCATTTTGAGATGAATGTAAACGGGTTTTTTGACGCTTTTCTGGGGAAGGTAGAAACGCAGACCAGCGACTATCGCAATCATTGGACATCGGTAAAGTTGGGATACGAGAAAAAAAGGGAAGCGTATATGGGAAGCATTCCCTTTTCCGATATGCTCGTGTTCCATCATCTGATCGCTGCCATTCCGAAAAACTATCAGTTGCATCTCGCCAATAGTTCTGCCGTTAGGTACGCACAGTTGTTCCATTTTGACCCATCAATCCAGGTATTCTGCAACAGGGGAACCAGTGGCATTGATGGAAGTACGTCCACGGCCGTGGGTGCGGCACTTTATTACAAAGAGCCAACGCTTCTGATTACAGGAGACCTGAGCTTCTTCTACGATAGCAACGGTCTGTGGAATGCGCACATACGTCCCGATTTTAGAATTGTACTGATCAATAATCAAGGTGGCGGTATTTTTAGGATTTTACCTGGCGCTGAAGACACGGCAAATTTTGAGGACTACTTTGAGACCATACACAAGTTTAGCGCCGCCCAGTTATGTGATATGTACGGGTTTGAACACCTTGCGGTCGGTGACGGGGAAAGCTTGGAAAGTGCCCTGCCCGCCTTTTATCAAAAGTCCGATGCCCCAAAATTGATGGAGATAAGGACCCCCAGATTATTGAATGATAAAATTTTGCGCGATTACTTCGATTTTATATCTTAGGTCACCATTAATTAACCGTAAAATACTGACCCTGATGAGTAAAAGAGATGAACTGATCACCAAGTACGCCACCGACATTGAGAATCGGTTTAACATCACTCCCGATATGGATTTTTTGACCAAAGTGACCGTAGGTCTGGGTCCGGCCATTTACAACTCGGATGCCTCCAAGGTCTCCGGTTCCTCCGAAAAGGAACTGGAAATCGTAAAGCAGAATTTTTTGCTTAAGAAATTGGGGATGGACGATGGTCCAGAGTTGATGGATGCCATCAAAAGTGTTGTGGAGCGCTACGGCTCTTCCGTAAACAACAAGTATAGGGCGGTCGTTTATTATATGTTGGCAAAACATTTTAATAAGGAGTCGGTTTACGACGCATAGCAACACATTTTACAACAAACGGCCGTTCCTTAGGGAGCGGCTTTTTTATCCCATTATTTAAAGCGTATTTTTGCCGCATGATCGAGCTAGGAAATTATAACACACTAAAGATTCTTAGGGATACCAGTGTAGGGCTTTTTGTCGGGGATGGAGATGGCAATGACGTTTTGCTTCCCAACAAGTACGTTCCCAAATCCTATAACATTGGTGACGATATAGAGATTTTTTGTTATCTGGATTATGAGGAAAGGCCGGTGGCCACGACCTTAAAACCGTATATTGTTCGAAATACTTTTGAATTGCTCAGGGTGGTCGAGGTAAACGCTTATGGCGCCTTTATGGATTGGGGCCTCGAAAAACACCTGCTGGTGCCTTTCAGCGAACAAAGGCACAAAATGCTGGAAGGACAATGGTACGTGGTCTTTTGCTACCTCGATGAAGTATCCTTTAGACTGGTGGCCTCCAACAAACTGGACAAGTTTGTGGACAACGAGGAACTGACTGTAAAACCCTTGGACGAGGTAGCCATTATTGTAACCCGGCTAACGGACCTGGGTTGGGAAGTCATCATCAACAATAAACATAAGGGGTTGGTATACACCAATGAGGTTTTTAAGGAGATGGCCGTTGGGGATCGGAGCAAGGCCTATGTCAAAAACATCAGGCCAGATAACAAAATTGATATTTCCCTGCAGCCAATAGGCCTTAAAAGTCTAGAGCCAGCGGCCCAAAAAATATATGAGGAACTTCTGGCCCAAGGAGGTTACCTAAAGCTGCACGATAAATCGGATCCGGAGGACATCAAGACCGAGCTCCAGATGAGCAAGAAAATGTTCAAGAAAGGAATTGGCACCTTGTACCGTGAGCGTAAAATTTCGATCAAGGAGGATGGAATTTATTTGGTTCAAAGCGAGGAATAGATAGGGAATTGTTCTTTTAAGCCTATGATTGTCAGGGTGATATAGTGATTTTTTTTTCGGATTTAATTTTTTTTACCGGTCTAAATAAGTACTTTCGCGCTACAGTGCCCCAAATTTTTGTCAAAACGTAGCTTTTTGTTTACATTTAACCAGAGAACCCCCAAAAACACAATTAAATATGCCTTTTATTGAAGAAAGTGATTTACTGGAATTACATAAGGATATAGATAAGGCCCAAATCATTAATGAGCGGCTATTAGATCAAATAAAATTTAAGAACAAGGAATTAAGGAAAAGTAAGCTACAGCGCAATGTCCTGGCAGGTATTACAGCACTCTTTCTCATCGGTGTGCTTGCCATCACTTCCTTTACCGCAGGCCTAAGCAGTTCCAACACTTATGAGAACACCAGTAACCTCTTGGTTTCCATTGATAGTTTGGATGCCATTAAGACCCGTATCGATAATCTTAAGCAGCAGAATGAAGAACTTAGTTTGGTAAAGGAGTTTTACCTGGCCAAAAAGTTCTTGGACAAGGAAAAGGTGTACTCCGTTCAGGTAAAGTCTTTTGTGGACAACAACATGACGCTGTCCTCCGAAGCCTTGAGCAACACCTTATTTGTTAAGACCAATCCTTTTTATTCGTATTCCCTTGGTAATTTTGAAACTCTTGAGGAGGCGCGGTCTTTTAGGTACCAATTGGTTAAAATGGGTTTTGAGGATGCGTTTGTGGCCTCTTATCAAGACGGAAAACGATTAAAAATAGAGGACCCTTATTAGTGCCAAAAGTTAAAGCCTGGCTCAAGGCTGCCAGATTAAGAACACTTCCACTTTCCGTTTCGGGAATCATCGTAGGTACTGCACTTGCCGGTTTATACGGAGCCAGTAGTACAGTCCTGTTTATTTTGGCCCTGTGTACCACTATAGGGTTTCAGATCACCTCCAATTTTGCAAACGATTACGGCGATGGGGTAAAAGGGACCGACAATGAAGAAAGGCTCGGGCCGCAACGTACGCTACAGGGCGGTCTCCTTTCTAGGACCGAACTGAAAAGGGGGATCCTTATTTCGAGTATCATCAATTTAATGCTCGTCCTCGCCGTGGTGTACTACGCCTTTGGCGCCCAACAACTTTGGTACCTGCTGCTTTTTCTCGTTTTGGGCGTGGTGAGCATTTGGGCTGCCATCAAATACACTGTGGGTACCTCTGCATATGGCTACAAGGGCTTTGGCGATATTTTCGTATTTCTTTTTTTTGGACTCCTAGGTGTGCTCGGCTCAATGTTCTTGTATACCAAATCTTTGACACTTTGGGCGGTAGCGCCGGCCATCACCGTAGGGTTGTTGAGTACTGCGGTATTGAACCTCAATAATTTACGGGATTGCGCATCGGATAAAAATGCGGGAAAGAACACGCTGATCGTGCGCTTGGGTTTCGTAAACGGAAAACGCTATCACTACTTGCTTTTGCTCCTAAGTTTTTTAAGCGCCCTTGCATTTACATGGGGCCATTTTGATGGGTGGCGAAGTGCCATTCACCTCCTGGCCTTTGTTCCTATTTTTATCCACTTCAAAAAAGTACGAACCACCGATGAGCCCGTAAAGCTAGATCCTGAGCTCAAGAAAGTGGCACTGAGCACCTTCTTATGGGCCCTGCTCTTTTATTTCGCATTTAATAATTTTTTGTAAATTTGAGATACAAAATCTCCTAAAACCACACCAATTGGAACAACCTATTAGAATTTTGATCGTTGAAGACAATGTCATCATTGCGGATGACATGCAATCTATGCTGGAAGAAATTGGCTATGAGATCGTGGATAATGTTATTGTCTATGAGCAGGCAGAGGAGGTATTAAAAACACAGCATGTAGATCTGGTGCTTATCGATATCATTCTTGCTTCCGATAAAACGGGTATTGACCTGGGAAAACATATCCGTGAAAACTACAATATCCCCTTTATCTTTGTTACCTCAAACTCGGATCGGGCCACCGTGGAAAATGCCAAAACGGTAAAACCTAACGGGTATCTGGTAAAACCTTTTGAACAACAGGACCTCTACACCTCCATAGAAATTGCACTTTCCAATTTTAACTACGCTGAAAAATCGGGTGGCGCTGCAAGCGCAGAGGAAGAGGATGGCAAAGTAATGTCGAACTCTGTGCTAAAGGATTCCATTTTTGTCAAGAAACAACACCTCTACTACCGAATCCAATTTGAGGACATTCAGTTTATAAAGGCAGACAATGTATACCTGGAGGTCAACACGGTAGATAAGAAATTCCTGGTGAGGTCCCCGTTGAAGGATTATTTGGAGAAATTACCGCAAAAGAAATTTTACAGGGCCCATAAGTCCTACATAGTCAATGTAGACCACATTGATGCCATTAATTCACGGGACATTATGATCAACAATACCCTAATTCCCATTTCCAAGGACTTTAAAGAGTTTATTATCTCTGCCATGAATTCCTAGCCAAAAGCCTTTGGTCTTCCGGGCATTTTTGTTTTTATCCAAGACTTCTTTCCCCAAAATCTGTTCCTGATATCATTTTGGAATGGGCTCACAACGTATTTCGCGGTCTACGCAACAATAATTTTGAGGGCTTGCAAGGATGAAATACTTTGGTCCTATAATTACTTACGATCCATAAACGTATTAGGCGTAAATAATTTTTTCATTTTCATATAGTGTTCTCGTAAAAGGGCTTTACCTACTTAGGTAAGGCTCTTTTTAGTTTGGGACATGCGCTTCCCGGGCCAAAGTGCGCACCACTCCAAAACCATCCATGAAATACCAAAATTATCGATGAAATACCATGTTTTGGAACACCGACCCGTTTCACAACAAAAATCGGCACTTATACAACAATATTCTAAAAGCTAGGGTTCTAAGTGATACATTTGAATTGCTGTAAGAAATCCCAAATCTTACCATTTTCAAATAGTGTTTACCAAAGAGGCTGTGCAATTCTGTAGGGCCTCTTTTGTAATATAATCTGTTCCCCCAACAGCAGGGTGGACGTCTTGGGCTTTGGAGGAATGCAGGAGTCTTGATAGGTGTGCTTTCAGACGGCCATGGTTATTTGAACACACCACGTATTCAATTCACTTGACAACAAAAATTAAAAAAAACGCTGTGATAGTGGTAAGTTTGACCCCTAGAACGACAAGGAGTTTATTAGGGCCGTAGTCCTAAATAAATTTTGGTATCGAGCGTTAAAAAGATATGGCAATTAAGGTAACCCCTTATTATGATATGGTAAAGTTGCGCGGTAAGATATGGTATGTTTACATGGCCTTGTTCTGGGTCATGGGCACTGCAATGGCACAGGATACAACCTCCATTGAGGAAAACCTTTTAAAAACATTTCGAGACACCCCCGGTGCCGTTGACAAGTTCGACTTCTTCTTCAACCGGATCAACCGCTACAATGAAAATTCTGCCTACGACTGGCTCGATACGGTAAACGTGTATCTGAACAGCGCGGAGAAGACCAAAGATTCGGCCGCTATTGAACGCTATAAAATAATGCAGTCCCAGATTTACAGTGATTTGGGAGATTATGACAAGAGTTTGGCCATTGCCAATGAGCTGTACGGGGAGAAGGAAAAGTTGGGCTTCAATTCAAAAAGGATTTTGTTGGACCTGATGGACGACAACTATGCGCAGCTCCAGTTCTACGATAAACAGCTAGAGGTAAGAACCGCTAAAAAAGAGTTGGGCATTATCGAAAATATTGCCTTTTACGACATCTATTCCAATTTGGGCCTGCACAGAAAGGCGATGAACGACTACATCATGGAGGTCAAAAAGAATATTGAGGACAGTGACCTGTACGGTTTAGCAGAGTACAACAACAATGTGGGCAATTACCTCCGCCTGGACAAGTCGGCCTCCGTGGCCCTGGCCAACCTTAAAAAGGCCAAAGGGTATATCGATGTTTTCCTGAACGATATTTCGGATGTGAAAACGGAAAAGGAAATCGTTGAGGGGAAATTGTTAAAGGGCATTATAGAGGGCAATATTGGCAAATGCCACGTGCAGTTAAAACAATATGAGGAAGCGGTTCCCTATCTGGAGAACGCCATCACCACCATTACGGAAAACAACGGGGGCAAATATTCCTTGGACATCATTGAAAATAGTCTAGACCTAGCGGATTGCCATCTCCAGTTGGAAAATTATCGTATGGCCAGGGAATACCTGAATACCGACCTAAACCTGAGTAAAACGGAACATGTCCTAAAAAGGAACAGGCTGTTTGCCGCCTACTATGACAGGGTTGAGGACTTTAGAAACTCTACCTTTTATTTAAAAAAGAACATTCGGATAAGGGATTCCATTGATACCAATGACACCTCCCTTAAAAAACAACAGCTACAGGTGGTGGCCGAATATGATCTGGCCAACTCCAGGAAGAAGATCGACGAACAGAAGTTGGAAATGGAACGGGCGCGCAGCGAAATGCAAGCGAAGGACGAACGTATCAATCTGGTCTTCATTTCCTTGATTTTTACACTCCTGGGCTTTGCAGGTCTGGTCTATGCCTATCTCAAAAGTATAAAGAACCAACGCCTGATCGCCGAGCAGAAGCACATCATTGAGAACTCGCTCGTGGAAAAGGATTCGCTGCTCAAGGAAATCCACCACCGGGTAAAGAACAACCTGCAAATGGTATCCAGTCTGCTTAGCCTACAGACCAAGAACACCCGGAGCAAGGCCGCTATAGAGGCCTTGGAAGAAGGCAAGAGCCGCGTAAAGGCCATGGCCCTGATCCATCAAAAATTATATCAGCACGACGACTTGTCCGTCATAGAAATGCAGGGCTATATAGAGAGTTTGGTCAACAGCGTACAGTCCGTATTCAAAAAAGGCGGACACAACATCAATATCACCATTGACGCCGAAGGGGTAGAACTGGACATTGATCGGGCCATTCCTTTTGGGCTGATCCTGAACGAGTTGGTCTCCAACTCCTTTAAGTATGCCTTTCCCGAAGATGATGAGAACGGAAAGATCTACATCCACCTTAGAAAAAACGGGGAACAGGGCTTCTTTGAATATACCGACAATGGGGTGGGACTTCCTGAGGATACTGATGAACGGACCAATTCTTCTATGGGAATTCGCCTGATGAACCGTTTGGTGAACCAACTGCAATCTATGTTGAACATAGATAAAACGGCCGAAGGTGTCCGTTTTTGGTTCAATTTCAATTAGCAGGATACGCTCATTTCACGATACTTTTTAGTACTACCTTATGAAGCATTTTCGGAAAAAAACGCTTTAAATAGATGCCCTTTACCTCGCCGCGCCCAATATAGGCCTCATATTTTTTGCGTTCCACGGCCTTGATCATTCTGTTTGCAAAGACAGCTACGGGCAAGCCTTGCTGTGTGGCGGTATCATCGCTTTGTTGAGGGCTGCCATCGGCGGTAAGCGCGTTCTTGGCCACATTGGTCTGCACAAATCCCGGGCAGACCAGCGTAATGGCAATGCCGTCCTTTTCGTGTTCCATGCGAAGCACATCAAAAAAACCGTGCAACGCGTGTTTGGCCCCGCAATAACCCGACCGGTAGGGCGAACCGAATTTCCCCATTAAGCTGGTCACCGTTACATAATGCCCTTTTTGCCGTTGTATAAAATAGGGGAGCAAGGCCTTGGAAAGTGCTACGGTGCCCAAATAATTGATGTCCATAAGTTTTTTATAGACCTCAAAATCTGTATCTAGAATTAAGGAACGCTGACTAACCCCTGCATTGTTGATCAGGACATCAACTCTGCCAAAAAAGCTTAGGGCCTGCGTTACCTTTTGGGGTAGGGCATCAAAATCCCCTAGGTCCAAGGGCAGCGTTTTTACATTTTCGGTAGGGCCACATTGTGTAGCTACTAGCTGCAGCTGTTCCTCCTTCCTGGAGGAGAGAATCAGCTTGCACCCTTTTTTGCCCAACTCACGGGCCAAGCCTTCCCCAATTCCGGAGGAAGCCCCGGTTACCCATACTACTTTCCCATCAATCCTTTCCATTTCTTTGATTTTATCCGCTAAAATATAGTTAAATTTGGATTCATCGGTATGCAGGCATCCTACAAAAAATATGTTCTCGATTTTAAACGTCCGGCCGGAACCTCCCGTGGGCGTATGACCCAAAAGGAAACCTGGTTTTTGCTGTTGGAAACGGATGGCAAATGGGGCATAGGCGAATGCGGGATCTTTAGGGGACTCAGTAGCGATGATGTACCTCGTTACGAGGAAAAGCTGCGATGGACCTGCCAGAATATTCATTTGGGAAAGGATGCCCTCTGGACGGCGCTGACCGAATTTCCGAGCATCCAGTTCGGGTTGGAGCAGGCCTTTATATCGCTAGCTTCCGAAGACCCTTTTGAACTTTTTCCGTCCCATTTTACCCAAAAGGAAAGCCCTATCCCCATTAACGGACTTATATGGATGGGCGATATCGGTTTTATGCAGGAACAGATCCAACAAAAATTGGAAGCCGGTTTTGACTGTATCAAAATGAAGATCGGTGCGCTCGATTTTGATCAGGAACTCGAAGTGCTTGCGTCCATAAGAAAGCAGTATTCCAAAGAGAAGGTAACGCTTCGGGTAGATGCAAATGGTGCCTTTGCGCCCCAAGAGGCTCCGGACAAGCTCCAAGCACTTTCCGAATACGAGCTGCATTCCATTGAACAGCCCATACGCCAGGGAAATCATAGGGAGATGGCGCAGTTGTGTGCAAACACACCCATACCGATTGCTTTGGACGAGGAATTAATCGGGGTCATAGATGTAACGAAAAAGGTAGAATTGCTACAAACCATACGGCCGCAATATATTATAGTAAAGCCCAGCCTAATTGGTGGGTTTAGGGGCAGTGAGGAATGGATCCGTTTATGTGAGCAATATGGTATCGGTTGGTGGATCACCAGTGCGTTGGAAAGCAATATAGGATTGAATGCCATAGCACAGTGGACCCATACCCTGCAGAATGCCTTGCCTCAGGGCCTGGGGACCGGCGACCTGTTCACCAATAATTTTGACAGCCCTTTGGCGGTGGAGAACGGGAAACTGTTTTATAAAAAAACGAACGAGTGGAAAATCAATTTAATACAAAACTTATGTACGTAGAACAAGGGTATAGGGGCACCATAGGCCTCTGGAAATATCTCATACTCCCGCTGGGGTTTATTGCATTTATGGTGTTCAATTATGTGTCCATGCTCTATTCCCCTGTCGGGGTAGATGAAATGATGCAGGGACTCATAGAGCAATTGGGATCCAATACTGTGCTGGTCATCCTGTTGGCACCATTGGCCGTAGGGCTGGTCGTGGTCTTGGGCTGGGTAAAACTGATCCATGCGCAATCCATAACCTCGCTCACCACCTCGCGGAAAAAAATCGACTGGAAACGCATCCTATATGCCTTTTCGCTCTGGAGCCTTGTTACCATTGCCTTGATTATGGTAGATATTTTCCTTTCACCGGACGACTATGTGCTGAATTTTAAATTAGGGCCTTTCCTAAGCCTGGCCCTTATAGGTATTCTGTTGATCCCATTGCAGACCAGCTTTGAGGAATATATGTTCCGCGGTTATATGATGCAGGGTATTGGCCTGATGGCCAAGAACCGATGGGTGCCCTTGGTAATCACTTCGGTCCTGTTTGGCCTAATGCATCTGGGCAATCCGGAAGTGGAAAAATTGGGCTATGGCATTATGGTCTACTATATTGGTACGGGTTTCTTTTTGGGCATTATTACCCTTATGGACGAGGGCCTGGAACTGGCCCTGGGCTTTCATGCGGCCAACAATCTTACCGCGGCCCTGTTATTGACGGCAGACTGGACGGCGTTCCAGACCAATTCGATCTACAAGGATGTATCCACACCCACCTTGGGATGGGATATTTTTGTTCCCGTACTGATCATTTATCCGCTGCTTCTCTTTATCTTTTCCAAAAAATACGGTTGGAAACAATGGCGCGAGCGCTTGACCGGAAAAGTACAGTCCAAGGATGTTTTTTTAGCCCAGGAAGCCGATGCAAGTAGCCTATAATAAAATCCACAACCGCTTTAAGCTCAACGGGATTTCCTTTAGCCGGGAAGAGCTCAAGGAGGTGGCCTATAGCCTGATCAAGGAAGGAGCACCTTGGGAGTTGAGTATGGGCGACTTTCTTTTGGACTGGTTATCCGATGTGCCAACCCTCGAAGTAATGACCTCCGGATCTACCGGCAAACCCAAACGACTGACACTGCAAAAACAGGCCATGGTGAACTCTGCCCTGGCCACCGGGGACTTTTTTGGATTGGAGGTGGGCGATACCGCCCTGCTCTGTCTGCCCACAGATTATATTGCGGGAAAAATGATGTTGGTCAGGGCCATGATCTTGGGCCTGGAACTATACTATGTGGAACCCACTGCCCAACCGCTACAAGCAGCCCGTGGCAGGTACCACTTCGTGGCCATGGTCCCCCTGCAATTGGTAGCCTCCCTGGATGAACTATCCAGGATAAAAAAGCTCATCGTGGGCGGAGCACCCATACCCCATGCGCTTAAGGAAAAGGTAGGGGATATGCCAACGGCTATTTATGAAACCTATGGGATGACGGAGACCATCACCCATATAGCCGCAAAAAAGATTACTGGCCCGGACCGCCCTTTTACCATCTTGCCCGGCGTGGCTATTTCTAAAGATGAACGCGATTGCCTGGTAATCAATGCACCACATTTATTAAAGGAAACCATACCGACCAATGATGTAGTAGATTTGGTCTCCGAGACCGAGTTCCAATGGTTGGGCCGATACGATAATATCATCAATTCCGGGGGTGTCAAATTGCTGCCCGAAACCATCGAGGCCAAACTGTCGCCCTTCGTGGAAGGTAGGTTCTTTGTGGCCGGGCTCCCGGATTCCAAGCTCGGGGAAAAATTGGTTTTGGTCGTGGAGGGTACCCCCGAGGAAGATTTACTCGCCAAGCTCAAAGCGTCCAAGAAATTGGAGGCCTTTGAGGTACCCAAAGAAGTGGTGGTGGTGGAAAAATTTGAGGAGACCAAAAACGGGAAGATTCGGAGAGCGGCAAGCTTGGCGTTGCTGGCCTAATAAGTTCCGTCGTCTTTTTCAGTTGGCAGTTGCAGTTTGCAGCTTTATTCCGTCCGTTTTAAATGGGTAATGTAATTATTTAAAAGCCCCCTTATTTGTTCCGCTGCAACAGGATTCGCTGAATGTACCTTGAATTTTAGGTTCCGAAGGTCCAGTCCGGATTCGTATACAAGCCATTTGGCAGCGGCCAATCCATCTGGAGCCACTTTTCCATCCTCCCCGAGTCCAAGGTCGTTATCAAAGCTTATATAATTGGGCAGTCCATTGGTTTTGATGTAGTGAACAAATTCCTGGTAGGTTCGAACGATATCAAATTCCACCTCCATAGATTTGTCATAGACCATTTCTATGGTTCTCACATCATCCAAAAAGAGTTTTTTCATTTGTTGTTACTTTCTAAAAGCAGCACAAAATAGTACCCTTGGTGAAGACGGGGAGGTGGACCATCTTAAAGATGCAAATTTTATACTAGTGCAAGAGCTGCGATACACAATAGCTGTGATTAAGTGCTTACTTTTTCCAATTTTTCTTTCATACCATAAATCAACTCTCTGAAATCTTCAAATCCGCCAAGACTCAACTTTTCAGGCTCTTTTTTCATTCCAATTTGATACAGCGCTATGCCTATTGCAATTGGCAAAATCAAAAGCCAATGAAAAAACCATATCGCCCAAAATACATATGCAAAAAATGCGGAAAGCAAGATTACCGTTTGTCCCGTCAATACCAATTTATTTGCGCGGTATTCAAACTCAGACAGTGTCCCTGGTGCAATTCTGTTCACTTCCTCGAATAAAACCCCATCAGATTTAAGAAAAAAATCGTTAACCTTACTACTAGGTTTTAATTCCGTTGCATAAGCTACTTGTTTTGACAAGTTTTGTTTTAACCTCCTAAATATTGATGCGGTTTCACATTTTTGCCGCAAAAGTGTAATCGACACTATTTTCTGCCGTTCTGCATGTTCTGATATATATTCGCAAAAATCAGATATGGTGTTTTTCTCAAAATTCTTCAATAGGCACTCTAATTCAGCTAGTGGTCTATTGAGTTGAAAATATTTGTGAAAATACTTTGCCAATTTGGTTGGCATCAACAAATCGCAAATGTCCATCCATTCCAAAATAGTAGTTTCGTAATTCAGTGACATTCCACTTTTAACACCTGAATCAAATTCAGCTTGAAATTTATAAGATGAGATTAACATCTCTAATATTTCATCTTTTCGATATTTCATTTAAGTTTAGATGTTATATTATACTCTTTCATTCCTTCTTCACTTCATACCACAATTCTACCATCCCGTCCTTGTAGGCGGTTACATCTTTGAGATGCAGGGCTTGTTCCCGACCAATATGGTCAAAAAACAGTAGGCCTTCACCTAGGAGAACGGGCATAATGGAGATGATGATATCATCTACCAACTGTGCCCGGATAGCAGCCTTGGCGAGCACGGCCCCGCCCACCAGCCAGATACTCCGGTGGTTCGGTTTTAGTTGATCGTTTACCAGAGTGCCCAGATCGCCGGAGTAAAATGTCACGTTTTCCCTATCACTTGTCAGATCTCTATGGGTCAATACAGAGACTGGCTTATCCCCATAGGGCCATCCGAGTTCCACGGCGTGTTCATAGGTGGCAGACCCCATCACATAGCAGTCTATGGTTTGGAGATAGGCCACTATGTCTTCTTCAGTTAGCGTAACACCCTGTTCGTAACGGTCGGTAGATTGCATCCATGTAACATTTCCATCCCTTTTGGCAATAAAGCCGTCCAGGCTGGCCACCATGTGCAGGGTTACTTTAGAACGGTCTGTTGTCATAGTTGTATTGCTGCTATCTATAGTCCCATTACACCCCTAAGATAGTAAATCTGGCAGTACCTAAGCCATCTGCGGAAGGCAGTATTAACTACTGACCTCTGACCTCTGACCTCTGATTTCTGACCTCTGGCCTTCGATTTCTGATTTCCCTCAAGAGAAACACCACTTCCCTCATTTCCCTTTGTGGCCCTGGCGGTTCATGTTTAGGTTTATACCAAACTTTAAAAACCTAAAAGATGAAAAATGTGATGATTTTAATGCTGTTCGGTCTTTTTTCAACGCTGTCAGAGGCCCAAGAACAAAAAGTAGCCCTGGTCCCCGGACTGGTACAAGGGATAAAGCCCATGGCTGACATCGTACTAAAGACGCAACCCTTGCCCAGGGAATTTGCTTTGCTGCCATCCAAAGTGACACCAAGGGATGTTCCCGGTAATCCAGCAGAAGCTGTTTTCCGCCTGTACAAACTCCATGCATCGGAAGAAAACTGGTATACCCAACAGGATATTTATAACAGCATGCAGGCCAAGGTCCCCGGACTAAGGATTGCCAATACGCAATTTAACCAACAGCCCTCTATCGCCATGCGGGGCCATGACCGGCCCGTGATTATCGTGGATGGCATCCAGTACCAGGACACCTCTGTCCTAAACGCCCTTAATCCGCAGGATATTGAACAGATAACCATCGCTAACAGTGTGGCGGCCACGAACTATTTGTTGAACAATAGAAACTAGACATATCATGAAAAAAAGTATACTCATTGTAATCGTGTTATTTATAGGGTCAATATCTAGGGCCCAAGAAAAGACCATTACCGGAACAATCTCCGATGCCACCGGTCCGTTGCCGGGCGTTTCCGTGGTAGTTAAGTCAACTAAGAAAGGGACACAAACGGATTTCTATGGAAATTATAGCATTCTGGCAAGCAAGGCTGATACACTGGTGTTTTCCTATATCGGGTTTAAGACCCGTGAAGTTTTGGTAGGCGACGCTAAGGTGATCAACCTCCTACTGGAACAAGATAGCAGCCAATTGGACGAGGTTATTGTGGTAGGACATGGCATAAGCACCAAGCGTTCCATAACAGCTTCAGTTACTCAGGTTTCAGAGAAAAAAAGTAAAAGACAAGCCTATCACGATAAGTTAAGCAGACAATTACAGGGAAAAGCAGCCGGCGTGCAGATTACAGCAGCCAGTGGGTTGGTCGGAAACGGAACTACAGTTAAAATAAGGGGAATTGCTTCCGTAAAGCAGGGAAAGGAACCACTTTATATTGTTGACGGTGTACCCATAGAAAAATATAAGAATGCCGTCATTGCTAAAATAAGCCCAGATAAGATTGAGAAGGTCAACGTATATAAAAGCGCCCGTGCCAGGAAACTGTTTGGGAACATAGCGAAAGATGGCTGTGTTGTAATCACCACGAAAAGTGGAAAATATCGAGTGGAGGAAGATGAAAACTATGCTGCAATCACTGAAAACCAATTTCAAAAAGTGCAGTTGCAACCACTTTCCACCTTTTCCATAGATGTTGACAAGGCTTCTTATAGCAACATCAGGCGAATGATAAACAAGGGACAAAAAATAGATGTGGACGCCGTAAAAATAGAGGAGATGGTCAATTATTTTGGGTACGACTATCCGCAGCCCAAACACCATCCCTTTTCCATCAACGCTGAAGTGTCGCAAACTCCTTGGAACAAAAATACCCGTTTGGTACGTATAGGTTTACAAGGAAAGACATATGAAAACCATACATTGCCCGCTTCCAACCTTACCTTTTTGATCGATGTATCGGGGTCCATGGATTCGCCCAATAAATTACCATTATTAAAATCGGCCTTTAAACTGTTGGTCAATCAGCTTAGGGAAAAAGATCGGGTCTCTATTGTGGTCTACGCTGGTGCGGCAGGTGTAGTTCTGGAACCTACCAGCGGAATGGACAAGGAAAAAATACTAGATGCGCTCGACAGACTTAGCGCAGGAGGCTCTACGGCTGGAGGAGCCGGAATTAAACTTGCGTATAAATTGGCGCAAGACCATTTTATCAAAGGAGGTAACAATCGGGTCATTTTAGCGACCGATGGGGATTTCAATGTTGGAGCCTCGAGCGACAAGGCGATGCAGAAACTCATTGAGGAAAAGAGAAAATCGGGCGTGTTTCTATCTGTGTTGGGCTTTGGGATGGGGAATTACAAAGATTCAAAACTAGAGACCTTGGCGGATAAGGGAAACGGGAACCATGCCTATATAGATACCATGCAGGAAGCCCAAAAAGTATTTGGGAAGGAATTTGGCGGTACGCTCTATACGATAGCAAAGGATGTTAAAATACAGTTGGAATTTAATCCTGCCAAAGTCCAGGCCTATCGGTTGATCGGGTATGAGAACCGATTGCTTGCCGATGAGGACTTTATAGATGACACTAAAGACGCAGGAGAATTGGGAAGCGGGCATACGGTGACTGCACTCTATGAAATCATCGCCCCAGGTGTCAACTCCGACTATGTAAAGAAAACGGCGGACTTAAAATATACCACTTTGGAGAACAATACAGGATTTTCAGACGAACTGTTCACGGTAAAGTTTCGATATAAAAAACCGGATGGCGATAAAAGTATAGAATTGGTACAGGTTGTCACGGATCGGACAACCGAGATGTCGCCCGATTTTAAGTTTGCCTCCGCGGTGGCGTTGTTCGGTATGCAATTGCGCAAATCACAGTTTACCAACAATAGCGCCCAAGACGATGTCATTACCCTGGCGGAAGCGGGTAGAGGTAGGGATAAGCTTGGTTATAGAGCAGAGTTTATTCGGTTGGTAAAAACGTCAAAGGGTAGCTTATAGGTGTTCAAACCGCTCTTTGCAATAGTCAAAGGGCGGTTCTCTTTTAACGCCGAAAGCCCAAAAATTTGGAACACTTCGCGGAATGGTCAAAAAAGCGTATTTTCATAAGGCAAAAAATACCGTATGAGACAGCAGCTTGCCCTTTTGATGTTCCTTTTTTCATTTACACTAATGGGACAACAGATCCTTCCCGAAAAGGACCGGGCCCGAGTGGTTGATGAAATTCTGGAGGAAAGGTTCAATACCCTACTGCCCAGGCTAATGGACGAAACAGGAATAGACCTATGGATCCTGATATCGCGTGAGTATAACGAAGACCCTGTGCTCAGGACCATGCTGCCAGCCACTTGGCTCAACGCACGCCGACGTACCATACTGTTGTTCTATAGGGACAAGGCCAAGAATGCCATTGAAAAATTGGCGGTGGCCCGTTATGACGTAGGGGAGAACATCAGCTCGGCCTGGGACAAGGAGAAGCAGCCCGACCAATGGAAGCGGCTCATGGAATTGATAGAAGAGCGAAAACCGAAGAAAATAGGCCTAAATTATTCGGACGACTTCAACATCGCTGATGGCCTGGACAAGACCGATTATGAGGCCTTTATGCGGTATCTTCCCAAGCCCTATCACGCCAAAGTGACCACGGCCGAACAACTGGCCGTACGCTGGATCGAGACCCGAACGCCACGCGAAATGGTCATCTACAATAAATTGGTCAGCCTTACCCACAGTATTATCGCCGAGGCATTTTCGGAAAAGGTGATCAGTCCGGGCATCACCACGACCACAGAGGTAGAGTGGTGGATGCGACAAAAAGTAACGGATCTGGGTCTGGAAACCTGGTTTCACCCTACGGTGGACGTGCAACGCAGCAGTGAGGAATTGGTGGGGCACCTGTATTCCTTCTCCGGGAGGCCAGAGGACATGGTAATCCGCCCGGGAGACCTGTTGCACTGCGATTTTGGCATCACCTATTTGCGCCTGAACACGGATTGCCAAGAACTGGCCTATGTACTAAGGCCAAACGAGGAAAGGGCTCCGGAATTTTTGGTATCGGCGCTAAAAGAGGGCAATCGGGTGCAGGACTTTCTAACGGAGAACATGATCAGTGGTCGCACGGGCAACGAGATATTGGCCAAGGCGCTACAAGCGGGCAGGGAGGCCGGGTTGCGTCCTGCTATCTATACGCATCCCCTAGGTTCGTACGGGCATTCTGCCGGGACCACCATAGGCATGTGGGATGCCCAGACCGGGGTAATGAAAGACGATGGGGAGGCCTATCCCTTGCGCCCCAATACGGTTTATGCAATAGAACTGAATACGACGGTAACACTGCCCCAATGGAAACGGGATATCCGGATTATGTTGGAAGAGGCAGGTTTTTATGGGGAAGAGGGTTTCCGCTATGTCAATGGCAGGCAGACCCAACTTCTCTTGATTCCCAGACCTATGACGCATCAGGGCAGATAATGGCTCTTGGGTGCCCTACGGATTTGGGTATAATTTTTGATGCATTTGTTTGATACATGACAGTTACGAATCCAAAAAAATTACAGCTATGACACCTTTGAAAACTTCTTTGACCCTCCTGATTTTATCCATCGCCCTTTCGGGCTATTCCCAAAAAGGGCAACCTATGGCAAAGGTGGCCCTAGAAACTTTGACGGAACAGGGGCCGCGGGTGCCCAATCTATATCGGCTGGCCGAGACCGAACGCAAAGAGGCCGTGAAGCGATCCAGGACGCAGGAAGCCCTAAAAAAGCAATATCCCACCAATAAAAATCTCATTAAAACGGCATTTGGTATCATTGACAAGGCCCGCACGGGTTACGCCATGCGTATGTATGAGGGCAGGGATTTTAACCTGGCCAGCGTGGATTTCGTGACCGCCCTTCGGTCGAAACTGCCTTTTGTTCGGGTGGTCCAATCGCCCAGGGATCCCTTTCCCAGGGTCTTTATCCGCAGCGGCAACCGCCGGTCGGCCATCTTTGATGTGGACGGTGCCGTTTACGTAAACGCGCCCAATTTTATCCAGGTCACGGAGGTAGAACGTATAGCTCTTATTCCTTCGCTGGTGGCCACGGCCAAATACGGCTCCTTTGCCTCCGGTGGGGTGATTGTGGTGAACACCTCCATGGGAACTTTGCGCACCGAACCTGGGACCAACGAGCCCTATGATCGCGTAAAGCTCAGGGATAATTATTTCAAGGGCGATGTGCTGCAGGAAACCGGGATCGCCAAAAACGCGCCCAATTATTTGAGGGCACTCCATTCCGCACAGAACGAGGCGGAGGCCATTGCCATATACAAACGGAAAAACGTGGCCTATGCCAGCTCTTATTTTTTTACCATAGATACCTATGATTATTTTTTAAATCGATGGAACAACAGGCGTATGGCCCAAAAGGTGCTGGACGACCACTGGAGCTATTTTGAAGGAAACCCCGTGGCGCTCAAGGCCTTGGCCTATATGTACCAAAAGAACAATGACCATAAGCAGGCCAATGCCCTGTACAAACAAATTTTTAACCTGCGCCCGGACCATGCGCAGTCTTACCTGGATATGGCCTGTAGCTACCGCGATATTGGGGAGTTTCCCAAGGCCGCGGCCATGCACTATCGCTATAACCACTTGTTGCGTACAGGCATGCTCAAGGAAGGGGAATTCACTGCGCTCATGAAACGGGAAATGAACAACCTGGTGCGCTTGCACGGTAAGGAATTTTTACCCTCCAGGGCTTATGGGCTGTACACTTGGAAGGACGATTTTGAAGGCACCCGCTTGGTCTTTGAATGGAACGATAGTGAGGCCGAATTTGCACTTCAATTCGTAAATCCGGAAGGGCAGTACTATACTTGGGAGCGCTCCCAAATGGCCAATGCCGACCGCATTGAGGAAGAGCGACAGCTGGGATATTCCAGCGAGGAGTACCTGATCGATGGTGCCCTAAAGGGCGATTGGCAGGTGAACGTAAAGTACAAGGGCAATAAAAGACTTACCCCTGCCTACATCAAGGCCACGGTCTACTATCATTACGGGACCCCGGCACAGCGCCAGGAGACCAAAGTATTTAAAATGGGGATCCGCGAGGTGAATCAGGAACTGTTCTCGGTGTCCAACACCCCGACGGTGGTGGCCAGATAATTGTAGGGAATCCTGGGCCCTTGTTCAGGCCTCTTTTTAAAATCGGCACGATGTTTATTTTAAAACTGCGCGTATTTTGTTTTAAAACAGCAGGTGTTTTGTTTTGAAACAGCACGTATTTTATTTTAAAACCGCACGTGTTTTATTTTGAAACTGCAGGTGTTTTATTTTAAAACTGCGCGTGTTTTTTTGCGAAAGGTGCCTACACCTGAATGACCCCAAGATTAAAGGGCTTTTCAATAGGGGCGTGATTGGCCGCTTCTATGCCCATGGAGATCCAGGTACGTGTATCCAACGGGTCTATGATGGCATCGGTCCACAAACGGGCGGCGGCGTAGTACGGGGACACCTGTGCATCATAGCGTTCCTTGATGGAGTTGAACAACTCCTTCTCCTTTTTCTCGGTTATGGTTTCCCCTTTTTTCTTCAGGGAGGCCTTTTCTATCTGAAGCAACACCTTGGCAGCGGAATTGCCGCCCATGACCGCCAGTTCGGCACTGGGCCAGGCAAAAATAAGTCTGGGGTCATAGGCCTTGCCGCACATGGCGTAATTCCCGGCCCCGTAGCTGTTCCCGATGACCACGGTAAACTTGGGAACCACGGAATTGCTCACGGCGTTCACCATTTTGGCACCATCCTTAATGATGCCCCCGTGTTCACTTTTGCTGCCCACCATAAAGCCGGTAACGTCTTGAAGGAACACCAACGGGATCTTTTTCTGGTTGCAGTTGGCAATAAAGCGTGTGGCCTTATCGGCGGAATCGGAATAGATGACGCCGCCAAACTGCATTTCTCCCTTTTTGGTCTTTACTACCTTTCTTTGGTTGGCCACGATGCCCACGGCCCAGCCATCGATCCGGGCATAGCCCGTTAATATGGTCTTGCCATAACCTTCCTTGTATTGTTCAAATTCGGAATTGTCTACCAAGCGCTTGATGATTTCCAGCATGTCGTACTGTCCCGTTCGGTTGTTGGGGAGTAGGCCATAGATGTCCTCGGGTTTTTCCAAGGGCTTTTTCGCCTTGACTCTGTTGAACCCGGCCTTGTCAAAATCCCCCATTTTGTCTATAAGGCCCTTAATGGTGTCCAACGCAGCCTTGTCGTCCTTCGCCTTGTAATCCGTCACCCCACTGATCTCACAGTGGGTGGTGGCGCCCCCTAGGGTCTCGTTGTCAATATCTTCCCCAATGGCGGCCTTTACGAGATAACTCCCCGCCAAAAAGATGCTCCCGGTCTTATCCACGATCAGGGCTTCATCGCTCATGATGGGCAAATAGGCCCCGCCGGCCACACAGCTTCCCATGACCGCCGCAATCTGCGGAATGCCCATACTGCTCATGACGGCATTGTTCCTAAAAATGCGTCCAAAGTGCTCCTTGTCCGGAAAAATCTCGTCCTGCATAGGCAGGTACACCCCGGCGCTGTCTACCAGATAGATGATGGGCAGACGATTTTCCATGGCGATTTCCTGGGCCCTAAGGTTTTTCTTTCCCGTAATGGGGAACCAGGCACCCGCTTTTACCGTGGCATCATTGGCAATGACAATGCACTGCTTGCCCTTTACGTAGCCCATTTTGACCACGACCCCACCGGAAGGACAGCCACCGTGCTCGGCGTACATCCCATCACCGGCAAACGACCCAATTTCGATGGATGTACTGTTGTCATCAAATAGATAGTCTACCCGTTCCCGGGCCGTCATCTTGCCCTGGGCGTGCTGTTTTTCTATACGGGCCTTACCACCGCCCAACTTGATTTGGGCAAGCTTTTTCTTAAAATCTGAGAGGAGTAGTTTATTGTGATCTTCGTTTTTATTGAAGTTGATGTCCATGGACTGAATTGTTTCTTTGATTTGGATAAATATAAGGAGTAATATTGATTAACTTTGACAAATTTCAAAAGTAAAATGGATCAAAAAATACGTTGGGGCATCATCGGTTTGGGCAATATAGCGCACCATTTTGCCAAGGACCTGGGTTTGGTAAAAGATGGCGAATTGGTAGCAGTGGCTTCCCGCAATAAGGACAAGGCTTCGGAGTTTGCCAAGGCGTATCAGGTGGGTAGCGCCTATGGCAGTTATGCAGAGCTAATGGAAGATAAGGAAGTGGATGTGATCTACATAGCCACGCCCCATACCTCCCATGCCGAATTGAGCATTCTTTGTATGGAGCATGGAAAGCACGTGCTCTGTGAAAAACCTATGGGGGTAAACAGGAAAGAGGTGGAGCAGATGATCGCTGTGGCCCAAAAGCAGGAGGTCTTTCTCATGGAAGCCCTATGGAGCCGGTTTAACCCTACGATATATAAGGTAAAGGAACTCGTAGATCAGGGTACCATAGGCGATATTGCGTATCTACATGCCAATTTTGCCTTTTACGCCCTGGATCGGGACGAAAAGAGCCGACTTCTAAATCCGGACCTGGCCGGGGGATCGCTTTTGGATATTGGGATATATCCCATTTTTTTGGCCTATCTGATATTGGGAAAACCGGACCGGGTACTGTCGGCCGCCAACTTCCATACCACCGGCATAGAGGCACAGACCTCTATGATTTTCAGCTATAAGAATGCCCAGGCCGTATTGTACAGTGGCCTAAAATCAAAATCTGAAATGCGGGCGGAGCTCTCCGGCAGCCAGGGGTCTATTTTCATTGAACCCCGCTGGCATGAGGCCAGCGCTTACTCAATAGAGAAGGAGGGGAGCGAGGAACGTTTTGAACTGCCGCCTACCGGAAAGGGGTATTTTCATGAGATCCTGGAGGTGCAGGCCTGTTTGCGGGCAAACAAGACCCAGAGCATGCTCTGGTCGCACCAGAACAGCCTGGACCTGATCGAGTTAATGGATCTGGTACGCGCGCAGAACAACATCACCTTCCCCTTTGAATCCTAAAGTTTTGTTTTTATTTGGAATTGTTCCTCTAAAATTTACGATATTTGGAAGTACCACCAACCAAACTAAAACAATATGGGAATGAATAAGAATACCGTGCTAGCATGGGCTACGTTTATTATGATTGTCGTAGGAATGTGTTTGATCGCACTGGGTGCCTTTCGATATGATGACGTTGCCGGATGGGGATTCGCCGCAGTAGGCGTCGGTTTTTTTGCCATAGCATGGGTCTTTAACGCCCTCAAGGGTAGGGTCTAACACTTTTCCTCTTTTTTTAATGTAATCCGTTTTATTTATGTCCGACGATAAGAAAGTCATTTTCTCGATGTCCGGGGTGACCAAAACCTACAAAACAGCAAATACCCCTGTTCTCAAAAATATTTATCTAAGCTTCTTTTACGGTGCCAAGATCGGTATTTTGGGGCTCAACGGCTCCGGTAAATCCACCTTGCTGAAAATCATAGCCGGGGTGGACAAAAACTATCAGGGCGATGTGGTCTTCTCCCCGGGTTATAAGGTGGGCTATTTGGAACAGGATCCACAGCTGGATCCGGAAAAAACAGTGCTGGAAATCGTAAAGGAAGGTGTTGCCGAAACGGTCGCCATCCTGGACGAGTACAATAAGATCAACGATATGTTCGGTTTGCCCGAGGTCTATGAGGATGCGGACAAGATGCAAAAGCTAATGGACAAACAGGCCGACCTGCAGGACAAGATCGATGCCTCCAACGCCTGGGAACTGGACACCAAACTGGAGATTGCCATGGACGCCCTCCGCACGCCTGATGGGGACAAACAAATTTCTGTACTATCCGGTGGTGAAAAAAGAAGGGTGGCCCTATGCCGATTGTTGCTGCAGGAACCAGAAATTCTATTGTTGGATGAGCCTACCAACCATTTGGACGCCGAGTCCGTGCATTGGTTGGAACATCATTTGGCACAATACAAGGGCACGGTCATTGCCGTTACCCACGATCGATACTTTCTAGACAATGTGGCGGGTTGGATCTTGGAATTGGATAGGGGCGAAGGTATTCCCTGGAAGGGCAACTATTCTAGCTGGCTAGATCAAAAATCGAAACGCTTGGCCCAAGAGAGCAAGCAGGCCTCCAAAAGACAAAAAACCCTGGAACGCGAGTTGGAATGGGTAAGACAAGGCGCAAAGGGCCGGCAGACCAAACAAAAGGCACGTTTAAAGAACTATGACAAACTGTTGAGCCAGGACCAAAAGCAACTGGACGAGAAACTGGAAATCTATATCCCTAACGGTCCCAGACTGGGCACCAATGTAATAGAGGCCAAAGGGGTGAGCAAGGCGTATGGCGATAAACTCCTTTACGAAGATTTGAATTTTAACTTGCCGCAGGCGGGCATTGTGGGCATCATAGGTCCCAATGGCGCCGGAAAGACTACCGTGTTCCGCATGATTATGGGCGAGGAAAACCCGGACAAGGGCGAGTTTAGTGTGGGCGATACGGCAAAAATTGCCTATGTAGATCAAAGTCACACCAATATTGATCCCGAAAAAACCATTTGGCAAAACTTTAGCGATGGGCAAGAGTTGATTATGATGGGCGGTAGACAGGTAAATTCCAGGGCCTATCTAAGCCGGTTTAATTTTTCTGGCAGCGAACAGAACAAAAAAGTAAGTATGCTCTCGGGAGGGGAACGCAACCGGTTACATCTGGCCATGACCTTAAAGGAAGAGGGCAATGTGCTCTTATTGGATGAGCCCACCAACGATTTGGATGTAAATACGCTAAGGGCCTTGGAAGAAGGTCTGGAAAACTTTGCAGGCTGTGCGGTGGTCATCTCCCACGACCGTTGGTTCCTGGATCGGATATGTACCCACATCCTGGCCTTTGAGGGCGATTCACAGGTCTATTTCTTTGAAGGGTCCTTTTCGGACTATGAGGAAAACAAACGAAAACGATTGGGTGGGGATATCTTGCCCAAGCGCATCAAATACAAAAAACTGATCCGTTAAGGTTTTTAATAGTCCTCATTGGGATACCAATCCAATTGTACCACCTCGATATTTGGGTCGCCAGCGTTGACAAGCGCCTTAAATTTAGTCACATCACTAACTTCGGGCCTTCCCCGGTAGTGGTAGGGGTATACTTGCACCGGTTTAAACTGAAGTACCGCATCTGCTGCGCTTTCAACCGTCATGGTATAGGGGAGGTTCATACAAACAAAAGCCCTGTCTATATTTTGCAGTGCCCTCATTTCGGGAATGTCCTCCGTATCGCCCGAAAAATATATGCGATGCCCGTTCTTGCTTAGCACGTACCCATTTCCGCGCCCTTTGGCGTGGAATGCCAGGGCCTCTTCCCTAAGATTGTACATAGGGATGGCGGTTACCGTAATACCATAGCGTTCCTTGGTGTCCCCATTGTGCAAAACATCTATTTGCGGGGTAAATTCTGTTGGAATTTTATCCGCAACGACCTGTGGCACTACAATTTTTGCCTTTTTGGTATCCAGTTCCTCCAGGGTTTCCACACTGAGGTGGTCGCCGTGGATGTCCGTTATCAAAATTAAGTCGGGCGGTTTTTGTCCTTCAAAGGCGGCCGCGCCTCCCACCGGGTCAATATAAATGGTGGTGTCGTTCCATTCCAGAACCGCTGTGGCGTGGGATATGGGAATAATCTTGATATCTTCCACAACATCGGGCTCCAGGGTTTCGGCCACCTCGTTTAGTGTGGGAGTTTTGGTTCTGTCCTTACAGCCCAAGAGCGCCATGGAACAACACAATAGGATATGCAATATTTTTTTCATCTTTGCAAAATTTTAATTTTCTTTCACCAGGGCGTCCCTGGCCCCTCTATAAAGTTAGTATATCAATTTCTTTTGGGAAGGACAATATTCACTTTTTTTCATCCAAAAAATCCATATGGAAGATTGCACCGTATATAGTCGTAGAAAACAAATAACTTTAATAGCGTAAACAAGAAGTTAATTAATCTTTACATTATGACTGAAACGAAGAGTAACAACGGATTAAAAGTGATAGCAGGTTTGCTCGGGGTAGTATTGTTAGGTACAATCATCTACACCGTTAGTCTTTATCAGGACAAGCAAAAGACTACAAATCAGCTTACCCAAGAGAAAGAATTGGTGGTTGAGGATCTAAATAGCCTAAAGTCTGAGTACGACAAAGCTATTTTGGAAAGCAATGCTACCAATGAGGAATTGGTATCTGCCAGGGATAATATTGCCAAGTACATTGACTCTGTGAAAACAATGAAAGCGGACATTTCTTCCCTTTCACGTTACAGAAGGCAAGTTAGCATCCTTAAAAAGGAAAGAGAGCAATTATTGAAGCAGGTAGATTCCTTGACGCAATCGAACACTTTGATCGCCATGCAAAGGGACAGTACTTTTGTAGAGTTGGAGAAACAAACTGTTTTCAACGATTCTTTGGTAGTACAGAACACCCAATTGGCCGATGCTGTTGAAAGAGGTTCTGCACTTAACCTTTCCAAATTCACCGTTGACGCCGTTAAAGAGCGTAGCAGTGGTAAATTGGTATCCACTTCCAGAGCTACCAGAACCGACAAGTTCAAAATCTGCTTTACCATTGCTGACAACGTAATCGCTGAAGCCGGAGATAGGGAATTCTTTGTAGAAGTTCTTGACCCCCAAGGTAACGTACTGGGTGAGAGTTATTCTAAATCTAACGATTCCGGTGCTTCGGTGACCTATAGCAAAGGAACAAACTTCTACTATGAGAACAGCTCATTGGATGTTTGTGACTACATCAACAAGCCTTCCGGTGATTTCCAAAAAGGAAACTACATGGTAAATGTATATGATGATAGGTTGAAATTATTGGGAACTTCTAAGTTCGCTTTAAAGTAATAAACACTCTCCATTAATATAAAAAAGGGGCGATCGCAAGATCTGACCCCTTTTTTTATTCCATAATCCCCCAAGTACTTATTTAAGGGAGCCCACCATATCTTCTGGTCGTACCCATTGATCGTATTCCTCCGCGGTAACATACCCCAGCCGTATGGCCTCTTCCTTTAGGGTAGTCCCATTTTTATGGGCCGTATTGGCAATTTCCGCAGCCTTATAATAGCCTATTTTGGTATTCAGTGCGGTAACCAGCATAAGGGAATTGTTCAATAGCTGTTCAATAACCGCCATATTGGGCGCTATTCCGCTGGCACAGTGGGTATCAAAACTCACACAGGCATCCCCGATCAATTGGGCCGACTGTAAAATGTTGTAAGCCATAACGGGCTTAAAGACATTGAGTTCATAATGTCCCTGGGTGCCTCCCACACTTATGGCCACATCGTTGCCCATGACCTGTGCACAAACCATGGTGAGCGCTTCACACTGCGTCGGATTCACTTTCCCCGGCATAATGGAGCTACCGGGTTCATTGGCGGGGATGGTGATCTCACCGATGCCCGAACGTGGCCCTGAGGCCATCATACGTATATCATTGGCAATCTTATTCAGGGAAACCGCAAGTTGTTTCAGCGCGCCATGACTCTCCACAATGGCGTCGTGGGCCGCCAAGGCCTCAAATTTGTTGTCGGCCGTCCTAAAGGGCATTCCGGTAAATTTGGCAATGTACTTGGCTACCAAAACATCATATCCTTTTGGCGTATTCAGCCCTGTCCCTACAGCGGTACCCCCTAAGGCCATTTCGCTTAAATGGTCCAAGGTATTGTTCAGGGCCTTTAGTCCGTGGTCCAATTGGGAGACATAGCCCGAGAATTCCTGTCCTAGTGTTAGTGGAGTAGCATCCATTAGGTGGGTACGCCCTATTTTGACCACTTTGGCGAACTCCTTCGCCTTTTTGTCCAGCGTGTTCCGCAACCGGGTCACACCCGGAAGGGTGTGGGTCACAATTTTTGTATAGGCGGCAATGTGCATCCCTGTTGGGAAGGTATCGTTGGACGATTGTGATTTGTTGACGTCGTCATTGGGCTGAATGGTCTTTTCGCCTTCCCCGATTTTCTTTCCGGCCAGTTCGTGCGCCCGATTGGCGATTACTTCGTTGACGTTCATATTGCTCTGCGTGCCCGAACCGGTCTGCCAGATGACCAAGGGAAACTGATCGTCGTGTTTACCGGCCAGAATCTCGTCGCAGACCTGCGAGATCAAGTCTCGCTTTTCCTGGGCCAGCACTCCAAGTTCGTGGTTGGCGTGGGCGGCGGCTTTCTTTAAATGGGCAAACCCATAGATTACGTCCAAGGGCATGGAGGCCGCGGGACCGATCTTAAAATTGTTCCGGGAACGTTCCGTTTGTGCGCCCCAATATTTATCGGCCGGGACTTTGACTTCGCCCATGGTGTCCTTTTCTATTCTATAACCCATTTTTTATCTGATTTTTGTTCTAACAAAGGTAGGGGTTTGGGGAATTATTTCCATTTTTTTTGAATTTGATTTGTTGGTTTCCCCCTTTTCAAAGTATCTTTGTCTCAGCAAAAGTTACGTACATGTTCGAATTTGACCAATATTTAGGATTTCTTGCCTTTTTGACCATTCTCACCATCGGATTTTGGTTAATGATATTTTTGTTGACCTTTGTAATTCCCTATTGGTTGGGTGGTAATCTTATCGAATTCTTTAAAGAACGACGCGAGGCCAAAAGGGCCAAGCGAAACGAATAAAAAAAGAAGCCATTTGGCTTCTTTTTCATTTTTATGGAATCCTTATTCTTTGGATTTTTTCTTCTTTTTCTTCTTCTTCTTTTTCTTCTTCACGGCTTTGAAGCCCGATGCTTCCAACTCTTTGAATGCCTTGTATTTTTCTTCGGGCAATCCGGCCTTTAGCTCCTCGTTTTGCCGTTCTATCATGTTTTCGTAGGATTCACGCGTCTTATCCGGGTCCAATTTCAACAATTGCAATTGAATGCGCTCCCTCACGTATTTTACCAGGATACTGCTTACCACAGCTTGTTCAAAATCACTGAGTTCCAGCGCCTCTGTAATTTTGGGCATTTCCTGTTCCACTATTTGCTCAGCAGTAAGGGGCTCTTGTTTTTCCGGGGGTGTCTGCGCCCTGGGGACCGAACTTTGGGGCCGACCATACCTGTTGCCATATCCATACTGGGCCTGTAACAGCGAAGTGCTCAGGAGCAAGGTAAAAATGGCGAGTGCCATGTGCTTTTTAGTGAACATAATTCGACGCAAAATACACAATTCTATGCTAAAATCTCATTAATTTTTTCCTTAGGCCTTCCTATGACGGCCTTGTTGCCCTTGATGATAACAGGGCGTTCAATCAGGATAGGGTATTTCACCATGGCTTCCACAACCTCGTCATCGGTCATCAGGCGCCCTCTGTAGTGTTCTTTCCAGATGGCTTCGTTTTTCCTGACCAAATTCTCTGGCTTCAGGCCCAAATAGCCCAATACCTGTTGCAATTCTTCCTTGGTAGGTACGTCTTCCAAGTATTTGATTGTTTCAAAGGGCTGTCCGCAATTCTCTAGCAGCTCCAGTCCCTCCCTGGATTTTCTACAGCGTGGATTGTGATATATTTTAATCATGCTAATCGTTTTATTTCTATTATCAACCTTAAACCTTAAACCTTAAACCTTAAACCTTAAACCTTGAACCTTGAACCTTGAACCAAATCAAGCTTCCTTTTGTCCCATCATCATGAGATAGGCCTTTAGGAAGGGGTTTAGCTCCCCGTCCATAACAGCGTCCACATTACCGGTTTCCTCGGCCGTGCGCACATCCTTTACCAGTTTATAGGGGTGCATGACGTAGTTCCGTATCTGAGAGCCCCATTCGATTTTCATCTTGGAGGATTCAATTTCGGCACGGGCCTCCTGCTTCTTGCGCAGTTCTATTTCGTACAATTGCGATTTCAACATTTTCAGGGCGGTGGCCCTGTTATCGTGCTGAGATCGGGAGTCCGAGCAGGAAATCTGTATCCCCGTGGGCAGGTGTACCAATTGCACCTTGGTTTCCACCTTGTTCACATTTTGGCCCCCGGCACCACTGGATCTGGCCGTGGTTATCTCAATATCTGAAGGATTGATGTCAATTTCGATGCTGTCGTCTACCAAGGGGTACACATAGACCGATGCGAAGGAGGTATGGCGCTTGGCGTTACTGTCAAAAGGAGAAATCCTTACCAATCGGTGCACACCATTTTCACCCTTGAGCCAACCAAAGGCAAAATCCCCATCAATTTCCAGGGTAACCGTCTTTATTCCGGCCACATCGCCTTCCTGATAGTTGAGTTCCTTTACCTTGTAGCCGTTTTTTTCGCTCCACATCATATACATCCGCATCAGCATGGCCGCCCAGTCGCAACTTTCCGTACCTCCCGCACCTGCGGTAATCTGAAGTACGGCGGTAAGGTCATCGCCTTCTTCCGAAAGCATGTTTTGGAACTCGAGCTGTTCAATGGATGTGACCGTTTTATCGAAATGTGTTTCCACTTCACTCTCGTTCACCTCGCCCTCCTTTTGGAACTCTAACAAGACCTCAAGGTCTCCGACCAGCGTTTTGGCCGCGTTAAAATCGTCTACCCATTTCTTTTTGGATTGGATAAACCGCATTTGTTCCTGGGCTTGCTGCGGATTGTCCCAAAAATCGGGCGCCAAGGTCTTCTCCTCCTCGTTTTCTATCTCAATAAGCTTGGCATCAATGTCAAAGATACCTCCTTAACGCACCAAGGCGCTCAATAAGATCTTTATGCTGATCCGTTGTAATCATGAACTCAAATTTTGACCAAAAATACTACTCTTTTTAAGATTACCCTCAACCCGAACTCCTTTTTATGACCTCCCTTAAAGCTTCCTTTAGGCTTTTACCAACTTAAGGGTTTTTAATTGTTTTTTTATCTAAATTTAACGCCTAATCCGAACACATGCGAAAAACAATATACTTGCTCAGCTTTCTTATTGGTGCACAGACACTTTGCGGTCAATTTTCAAAAAACAAGGAGAATTTTCAGAAGTACGAAGGACTGTACGACTTCTATTACGACCAGAAAACAGACAAGGTTTATCTAGAGGTAGACCAGCTGGAACAGGATTTTTTATACGTGTATGCACTCAGTAGTGGAATAGGAAGTAATGATATAGGTTTGGATAGGGGACAACTTGGAAATGAGCAAGTTGTATTTTTTAGGAGAGCGGGAAATAAGTTGTTGTTGGTGCAGCCGAACCTCAAGTTTAGGGCCTTGACAGAAAATGCCTTGGAGCGAAAATCGGTGGAACAGGCTTTCGCGAAATCCGTTCTTTTTGGCTTTAAGATCGAGGAGGAAACCGACGGAACCTTTATTATAGATATTACCGACTTTCTTAAGCAGGACACTCATGGCGTATCGGCCAGATTGAAAGATGCGGACCAGGGCAACTATAGCCTGGATAGTTCCAAGAGCGCTATGGCCCTGGAACGCACCAAGGCCTTTCCAAAGAATGTAGAGTTCGATGTGACCCTGACCTTTAAGGGCGAACCCAAAGGGGCTTATATACGTTCCGTAACACCCAACCCCGGTTTGGTGACCGTGGCCCAACACCATTCCTTTATAGAATTACCGGATGGGGGATATAAAAAGAGAAAGTTCGATTCGCGTTGTGGTTCCTATCCCTTTTCTTATTACGACTACGCCACCCCGGTACAGGAATCCATTCTAAAACGTTTTGTGACCCGGCATCGACTAGAGAAGAAAAACCCGGAGGCAACTGTAAGCGAGGCGGTGGAGCCTATCATTTATTATTTGGACAACGGTACGCCCGAGCCTGTGCGCTCTGCACTCTTGGAAGGTGGCGCATGGTGGAACCAGGCCTTTGAAGCCATTGGCTATACAAACGCCTTTCAATTAAAGATACTCCCAGATGACGCCGATCCCTTGGATGTCCGTTATAATGTGATACAGTGGGTGCACCGGTCTACAAGGGGATGGAGTTACGGCAGCAGCATTACCGATCCACGCACGGGGGAGATCATTAAAGGTCACGTAAGTCTCGGGAGTTTGCGTATACGGCAGGATTTTTTGATCGCCCAGGCTCTGACCAACAAACCCTTTGCCGAACGGGATGACAATCACAAAGCACTTTTGGACCTTGCCCTTGCACGGATTCGCCAGCTTTCTGCCCATGAAATTGGACATACCCTAGGTTTTGCACACAATTTTGCCGCCAGTACCAATGGTAGGGCATCCGTTATGGACTACCCGCACCCACAGTTCTCCCTAAACAATGGGGAGATCGATTTTTCCAGGGCGTACGATAACAAGATCGGGGCTTGGGACAAGGTCACCGTGGCTTATTCCTATACCGATTTCCCGGAAGGCACCGATGTAGAAAAGGGGCTGAACGCTATCTTGGCCAAGGCCCAATCCGATGGCCTTAGGTACATTTCGGACCAGGATGCCCGGCCCCAGGGAGGCGCGCATGCCCTGGCCCATTTATGGGACAACGGAAAAAGTGCAAGTCAGGAACTTCAAAAGGTTTTACAGGTGCGTGAGCAGGCCATAGCCAATTTTTCCATGGACAACATTCGCAGTTATGAGCCCAACTCGGTCCTGGAAGATGTTTTTGCACCACTATACTTCTTTCACCGATACCAAACGGAAGCGGTGGCCAAGGTCGTAGGGGGGTTGGATTACAACTACGCGGTAAAAGGGGACGGCCAACTTACGGTGCGTACCGTTGCCAAGGACGTGCAGCAGGATGCCCTAAGCAGCATCATACAGACCCTGAACGCCGAACCTCTGGCCATTCCCAAGGAAAAATTAGCACTGTTCCCACCACGGGCCATAGGGTATGGTAGAACACGGGAATCCTTCAAAGGCAAGACAGGCGTTTCCTTCGATGCGCTTTCGGCGCCTGAGACGGCTGCGGATATGACCCTGACCCTGTTGCTGCATCCAGAAAGGGCCTCGCGACTCATTCAACAAAAAGCCCTGGACCCTGATCAGTTGGGACTGGCAGAGGTTATGGACCAGCTTGTCAATGGCACGATCAAAAAATCCCATAAGGACGCCTATCTTAAAACGGTACAGACAAGCATCAATTTTGTAGTTCTGGACCATCTGATGCACTTGGCGGCCCATAAAGGGGTGCACCCCCAAGTGAACGCCGTGGCCTTCCAAAAATTGGGGGAACTGAAGAAAGCGCTCACGGGAAGCGCATCGACCTTAGACCAAAAAGAAATGCTGAGACGTATCAATGCCTTTGAAAAAAAACCGGATGCGTTTACACCGAGTCCATCGCCCAAAATTCCCGATGGCTCCCCTATAGGAATGGACTGCTTGCATTAAAAAATTGACAAACAAATAATACCAGGAACAAATTGGAAATAAATTTAATAAGCGATACGGTCACCAGGCCCACCCCCCAAATGCTGAAGGCCATGATGGAAGCAGAAGTTGGAGACGATGTTTTTAAAGCGGACCCTACGGTAAATGCCTTGGAGGCAAGGGCCGCAGCGATGTTCGGGAGGGAGGCCGCCCTGTTTTTCCCCAGTGGCTCCATGGCCAACCAAACGGCTATAAAACTGCATACCCAACAGGGCGAACAGCTTATTTGCGACAAATATGCCCACGTTTACAACTATGAGGGCGGTGGGGTAAGTTTCAATAGTGGGGTTTCCTGTAAGCTGGTGGACGGCGATAGGGGCATGATGACCGCTGCCCAGGTAGAGGAGGCCATTAATCCGCCCGATTTTTACCACAGCCCGTTGACCTCCTTGGTGTGTGTAGAAAATACCACGAACAAGGGCGGAGGGGCCTGTTGGGATTTTGAGGAATTGAAAAGGATAAGGCAGGTCTGTGATGTACATGGCCTCAAATATCATTTGGACGGCGCGCGCCTGTGGAACGCCCTGGTGGCCAAAAACGAGTCGGCCCTACAGTACGGCGAACTGTTCGATACCATTAGTGTTTGCCTCAGCAAAGGGCTGGGTTGCCCTGTTGGTTCCCTGCTGATAGGAGATCATGACCATATCCAAAAGGCCATACGGGTGCGCAAGGTACTGGGAGGCGGCATGCGACAGGCAGGGTTCCTGGCAGCCGCCGGATTGTACGCCTTGGAAAACAACATACAACGTCTGGAGGAAGATCACCAACGGGCCAGGGAAATAGGGGAGGTGTTGCAAAAGCTGTCCTTCATCAGCAAGGTAGAGCCCATAGAGACCAATATCATCATCTTCGAAATTGATGAAAACCATATGAGTGGAGACACTTTTGTGGAAAAGCTCAAGGAAAAGGGGATACTCATTATCGGAATGGGACAGGGCAAGTTACGGATCGTAACACATCTTGACTACACGAAGGCCATGCATACTGCACTGCTGACGGTCCTGAAAGAACTATAGGGCATTGGTATCGGCCAGGGCGGCGATTCGGATTTTGAGGTTCTTGATCCCATTCTCCATGCCCGCTTCGGAACCGTAGGTCTGACTGCTGCCAATGACTTTTCCGCTGCGATCCTTCAGGTTGAAGAGAAACTTGCCGCTATGGTCCGTTTTTCGTTCAAAGACGGACGCACTTTCCATCATGGGACTCAGGCCTACCACCGTTTTCTGTATCGTTTCCTTATCTGGAAAATGGACGCTTTTCAACAATATTTTTCCGCCAGTGGTCCTCAGGTTGAACCTATAGGTATTATCTTTTTCTTTTTTTATTTCGATCATAGCAAAGGGCCCTTGTCTTAAATGTACGATATTTTTACCGAAGCCTGTCCCCGGGATTTTATGAAAAATTGTGCATTTCATCGATAATTTATAGCTTTTATCGATGATTTCCTTACATTTAGGACGGTTGATGACCAAAATTCAGTTCAAGGCTGCAGTAATTTATCCCGTACTGCCAGAAAAAAGACAACGAGAACACTAACCAACCTGAAAAAGGACTTCATTCCGATTAAATCGGGGTTTGAGGTCCTTTTGTCTTGGGCACTACCAGAAGCCAGGCCCTGGCCTGGAAAGGGATTGAAACGCGTACCTCTTTATTTAAAAAGGCCGTCCATCCCGGGAATATTGGGCATGCCTTCTTTGGCCACTGCGGCCAATTCCGCTTCCTGCACTGCCGTGGCCTTTTCGATGGCCTTGTTAAGGGTAAGGATCAAATAGTCTTCCAATTGTTCTTTATCTTTCAATAGACTATCGTCCATTTCAATTTTCTTTATGGTCCTATTCGCCGTAAGGGTCACCTTTACCAAGTCGTCCGAGGAGCGCTCTTCCAGTGTTACCGTATGTAAACGTTCCTTGGTCTGCTTCACCTTTTCCTTGGTTTCCTTTAGCTTCCCCATCATACCCATTAAATCTCCAAACATATCTATGCGTTTTAGAATTGCTATAGGCAAAATTAGTAAATTGCCCGCAAAATCCATTTAACGATTCCTACTATGAAATACCCTACTGTTCTTTTATTAAGTGTTATTTTAGCGGCCTCTTGCCAAAATCAAAAAAAGGATATGCCTGCATTGGAAACCCCGACCGCCAAGAAAATACCCAAGGAACTTAGCTTGCACGGAGATGTAAGGGTAGACGATTACTATTGGATGAATCAAAGGGAAGACCCGGAGGTTATAGCGTACCTGGAAAGCGAAAATGCCTATTACAATACGCTTACGGCCCATACCAAGGATTTTCAGGAGGAACTCTTCCAGGAAATGAAATCGCGCATCAAGGAAGATGATTCCTCGGTGCCCTACAAACAAAATGGCTATTGGTACATTACGCGATACGAGACCGGGAAGGAATACCCCATTTATTCCCGAAAAAAGGAAAGCTTGGAGGCCAAGGAGGAAATCATATTCAACTGCAACGAGTTGGCCAAGGGACACGAGTTCTTTAATCTGAGGGGCGTAACGGTAAGTCCGGACAATACCATGGCCGCCTTTGGCACGGATACGGTTTCTCGCAGACAGTACCATATTCAGATCAAAAACCTGGTCACCGGGGAAGTCTATCCGGACAAGATCGAAAATACCACAGGGAGTGCGGTATGGGCCAGTGATAACAAAACCTTGTTCTACACCAAGAAAGATCCCGTAACCTTGAGGTCTGACAAAATATACAAACACAAACTGGGAACATCGGCAGACGAGGACGTGCTGGTCTTCCATGAGGCGGACGAAACTTTTGGCACCTATGTGTATAAATCCAAGTCCAAGAAGTATATTATTATTGGGTCCTACAGTACGCTTACTTCCGATTTTAGGATACTCAAGGCCGATGAGCCCGATGGGGAATTTCGTTCCTTTTCACCTAGGGAACGGGGTTTGGAATATTCCATCTACCATTATGGGAGCGACTTTTACGTACTGACCAATAAGGATGGGGCCACTAATTTTAAGTTGATGCGCGTAGGAGAGGACAATACCGCTGCCGAGTTCTGGGAAGAGTTTATTCCCCATCGGGAAGATGTGCTCCTTGAAGATATTGATATTTTCAAGGACTACTATGTGCTTTCCGAGCGCGACAATGGCCTGAACAAATTGAAGATTACCCGTTGGGACAACAAAGACAGCTACTATTTGCCCTTTGACAATGAGACCTATATCGCCTACGCCTATACCAATCCGGACTTTGATACCGAATATTTGCGCTATGTCTACAATGCCATGACCTCGCCCTACTCGATCATAGACCTCAACATGCGCACTAAGGAAAAGGAGGTTAAAAAAGAGCAGGAAGTATTGGGCGGCAAGTACAAAAAGGAGAACTATACCTCCGAACGTGTTTGGGCCACCGCCAGGGATGGTGTTAAGGTGCCTATATCCCTCGTCTATCACAAGAACACCGAACTCAACGAGGATACCCCGCTTTTTCAATACGCCTACGGTTCCTATGGCAGTACTTCGGACCCTTACTTTTCAACGGTTAGGTTAAGCCTGTTGGATAGGGGGTACGTCTACGCCATTGCCCATGTAAGGGGTGGCCAGTACCTGGGTAGACCTTGGTACGAGGACGGGAAACTGTTAAAGAAGAAAAATACGTTTACCGACTTTATAGATTGTTCCAAGTTTCTTATTGAAAACAAGTATACAAGTCCGTCGCACCACTACGCCTACGGGGGATCTGCAGGCGGGTTGCTCATGGGCGCCGTGGTGAACATGGCCCCGGAATTGTACAATGGGGTCATTGCAGCGGTACCCTTTGTGGATGTGGTCACTACCATGTTGGATGATTCCATTCCCTTGACCACGGGGGAATATGATGAATGGGGCAACCCCAATGACAAGGAATATTACGATTATATGAAATCCTATTCGCCCTATGACAACGTAAAGGCCATGGACTACCCCAACCTCTATGTTTCTACGGGCCTGCACGATTCGCAAGTGCAGTATTGGGAACCCGCCAAATGGGTGGCCAAGCTCAGGGAATATAAAACAGACAACAACCTGTTGTTTTTGGATACCAATATGGATGCGGGCCATGGCGGCGCTTCGGGAAGGTTCGAGGCGCTCAAGGAAACCGCCAAGGAATATGCTTTTTTACTCGATTTGGAAGGTAAAACCCCCTAATTCAAAAAAAGTATTAATTTTGTCACCGAAATATGTTCGTTCCCTTGGGCAACATCTTTCCTTAACCTATACAGCCAGCAATGGAAGATAAGATAGATGCTTACACCAATATCCTAGAACTCATAGGAAACACCCCCTTAATCAAGTTGAACAGAATAGCCGAAAACCTTAGCGGTAATTTTTATGCCAAGGTAGAGGCTTTCAACCCCGGACACTCCTCAAAGGACCGTATTGCCGCCTATATCATCGAAGAGGCGGAACGCAAGGGGATTTTGACCGAAGGGAGTACCATTATAGAGACCACCTCCGGGAATACGGGCTTTAGCATAGCCATGGTAAGCATTATTAAGGGCTATGACTGCATTTTAGCGGTCAGTTCCAAATCGTCACAGGATAAGATTGACATGTTGCGCTCTATGGGCGCCAAAGTATATATCTGTCCCGCCCATGTTAGCGCAGACGATCCCCGTTCCTATTACCAGGTGGCCAAAAGGCTGCACGAGGAGACCAAGGGATCCATTTATATCAACCAGTATTTCAATGATTTGAACATAGAGGCGCATTACAAGACCACAGGTCCTGAAATTTGGAAACAGACCCGCGGAAAAATTACCCACCTCATAGCCTGTAGCGGTACCGGGGGCACTATTTCGGGTACCTCACGTTATCTAAAGGAACAAAACCCGGATATTCAGGTCATTGGGGTAGATGCGTATGGTTCCGTGCTTAAAAAATACCACGAGACCCAGGAATTGGATACCAATGAGATCTATCCCTACCGCATTGAAGGATTGGGCAAAAATCTAATACCAACGGCCACTGATTTTAACTGTATAGACGAGTTTATCAAGGTTACCGATGAGGAAAGCGCACATACCGCAAGGGAAATAGCACGATCCGAAGGGATGTTCGTAGGCTATACCAGTGGAGCTGTAATGCAGGCGGTAAAGCAGTTGGACGAAGAGGGTACATTTAATGAGGACAGCAATGTGGTTGTTATCTTCCCTGACCACGGTTCCAGATATATGAGCAAGGTTTATAGCGACCAGTGGATGAACGATCAAGGTTTCTTTGACAGTAAGAGCGAAGAGGCGGTGCAGCGTGTAGAGTTCATCAAATAATCGCTTTCGAAAACGATATGGGAAGCAGCGCTCCGCACGGTCGCTGCTTTTTTTGCGCCTAAAATAATTTATGAATGCTTGGCAAAAATATATACTTTTGCAGTTAAACCAATCTAGGCTTAATGAGAGACTTATTTGATAGGATTACCGAGAATAAGGGGCCACTGGGGAAGTGGGCTTCACAGGCGGAAGGATATTTTGTTTTCCCAAAATTGGAAGGTCCCATTTCCAATCGGATGAAATTCCAGGGAAAAGAGGTGATTACGTGGAGTATCAATGATTACCTAGGGCTTGCCAACCTGCCCGAGGTCAAAAAGGTTGATGGTGCTGCGGCTTTGGAGCACGGTTCTGCCTACCCGATGGGCGCTCGTATGATGAGTGGCCACACGGACTACCACGAGCAATTGGAGCAAGAACTGGCCGCTTTTGTCAATAAAGAGTCCTCTTACCTATTAAATTTCGGATATCAAGGTATATTATCAGCTATTGACGCATTGGTGTCCAAGGATGATATTATCGTATACGATGTGGATTCCCATGCCTGTATCATTGATGGGGTGCGATTGCATGTGGGCAAGCGTTTTACGTTTAAGCACAATGATATTGAGAGCCTGGAAAAGAACCTGGAACGTGCCACCAAACTGGCCGAACAGACCGGAGGTGGCATTCTTGTTATTTCCGAAGGTGTTTTCGGCATGCGCGGGGAACAGGGCAAGCTCAAGGAAATCGTTGCCTTAAAGCAAAAATACAGATTTAGACTTCTTGTGGATGATGCCCATGGTTTTGGAACTTTGGGAAAAACAGGGGCCGGAGCCGGTGAAGAACAGGGCGTCCAGGACGATATTGACGTTTATTTTGCCACTTTTGCCAAATCCATGGCCGGTATAGGAGCTTTTTTGGCCGCCGATAAAGAAATCATAGACTACCTAAAATACAATCTTCGTTCACAGATGTTTGCCAAGTCGCTGCCCATGATCTATGTAAAGGGCGCGTTGAAACGTTTGGACATGCTCCGTACCATGCCCGAACTTAAGGCAAAACTCTGGGAAAATGTAAATGCCCTTCAAAATGGCCTTAAGGAAAGAGGTTTTGATATAGGGACCACTTCCAGTTGCGTCACCCCGGTGTACCTGAACGGAAGTATCCCGGAAGCCATGGCCCTGGTAAAGGACCTGCGCGAGAACTACGGCATATTCTGTTCCATAGTGGTATATCCTGTAATTCCCAAGGGACTTATTTTGTTACGGATGATTCCTACGGCTACCCATACCATGGAGGACATTGCGGAGACCCTGGAGGCCTTCTCGGCCATTCGGGACCGCCTTAAGAACGGTACTTACAAAAGACTTTCAGCGGCCGTCGCAGCGGCAATGGGGGAGTAATAGTTCAAGGTTCAAAGTTTAAGGTTCAAGGTGGAGACGCCTAGCTTCACTGCGTTAAGCGCTAAGAGACAATATGCGTTGGTTTGTCATTCCGAGACCACGAGGAATCTCTAGCGGATTTAAAATAAATCCCCGGCAGATGCAAAGCACATATTTGACAGATGCAAAGCACATCTCTGACAGATGCAAAGCACATCTCTAACAGATGCAGACCAAATCTCTGGCAGATTCAAACCAAATCTCTGGCAGATTCAAACCAAATCTCTGGCAGATTCATAAAATATCTTTAGCAGATTTAGAATAAATCTTTGGCGGATTTTAAAAAAGAGCCCTAATCCATCGATTCAAATACCGAATTCAGAAGTAAGAGGCCAGAATTGGGACAGGTATTAAAGCTCCCCTCCTTGTTCAAGGAGGGAGAGGAGGTACATCTGCAAAAGGATGGCAATAAAAATCCCTTCTCCCCAGGGAGAAGGTCTGCCGATAGGCAGGGATGAGGGGATATAGTCAACTGCATACTATCAAACGCCCACATTTAATTGAAATGGATTCCGCATTAAATGCGGAATGACAATATACATTGGTTTGTCATTCCGCGCCTGCGAGGAATCTCTACCCACTGCCTACAGTTTCTGGCTTAAGGTTCAAGGTAGCTATCGAGAACACATCACCTTTAACCACTATCCGAACCCATAACTCAACAACTCATAACCGAGGACTGCCTACTGCCAACTGTTAATTGCTAATTGTTCATTGATTACCATCAACCATCAACCGTCAACTGTTCACCATCAACCAACCTTAACCCAAGTTCTTCCGATAGGTCCGGCGGCGTTTGTGCACTATAGGGTTAAAATGCTTCCAGATTTGCCGTATGGCCGTATTTTCCTCCAGTTCGGGCGTACGAATACAGTTTTTGATTCCGTTTTTGGTAAAGGTCTTGTAGTACTCGTTAAAGACAATAGCGGTTACCCCCTTGTTCTGATATTCCGGGTGTACCCCGATCAGATAGAAGATAACGTCCGTATTGTGCTTTTTGGCCCGTAATAGGTGAAAGACCCCAAAAGGGAACAGCTTTCCCTTGGCTTTTTGCAAGGCCCTGGAAAAAGAGGGCATCACTATGGCGAAGCTAACGAGCTTGTCCTCCTTGTCCACAATAAACTTGATGTATTCCGGATTGATGAGGCTTATGTATTTTTTCTTAAAATAGGCCTTTTGGATATCCGTGATGGGCACAAAGGAGGCCAGGGCGGAATAAGTCTCGTTGAAAAGATCGAACATTTGATCGGTCCAGGGCAACACCTCGCTGGTCTTTGTGCAGTTTATTTCCCGCAGGCCATATCTTTTTTTTATGAGTGCCTGTACCCTAGTAAAGAGGGCTGGATCGGCATTGCCAAAGGGGAATTTATTTTCCAGATATTCCTTTTCCTTCACAAAGCCCAAACGTTCCAGGTGACCTGCGTAATAAGGATGGTTGTACCAGGTGATCATGGTGCCTATATGGTCAAAGCCCTCGGTAAGGACGCCCACCTTATCCAGATTTGAAAAGCCTACTGGTCCTTCCATATAATCCAGTTGATGATCCTTGCCTATTTCGGCTACCTTTTCCAACAGGCGTTCGGACACTTCGGGATCATCGATGAAATCGAACCAACCGAACCGCATTTTTCGGAGTTGCTGCCGATTTACTTCTATGTTGTTGATGATGGCCACGACCCTTCCTACTAGAACATCGTTCTTATAGGCCAGAAAGAACCAGGCATCCGCATCCTTAAAGACAGGATTTTTGTCCCGATCAAAGGTTTCCAGTTCATCCTTGATAATAGGGGGTACCCAATAGGGTGAATCCCTGTAAAGGGAAAAGGGAAATTTTACGAATTTTTTTAGATCCGACTTTGAGGTAGCTTCTTTGATGGTGACCATGCAGTTGCTTTTAAGCCATCAATATTAGGAATATTAATCAACAAGATAAAACGGCAGCGCTTTATTTTTTACGCAAAAGTGAGCAGATCAGAAGTCGATCGCCCCGTTGTCCTTTTTCTTCTTGCGAAGCTGTTTTTTGGTAGGGCCAAGATCAATATCCTCAGCGCCTTTACCCTTGTTTTTTCTTTTTTTCTTCTTCTTTTTCTTTCCCTTTTTCATGGCGTTCTTTTTGATGGGGCCGCCATTTTCCCCGGCCTTTTGGTCCTCTATGGGAACCAGCTCGTCCTTGTGCATGTCCAATCGATAGGAGAAACCGGCCGTGGCAAAGAGTCGGGAGGGCGTATTTTTAAAATTGGCGCCCAGGTTAAGATCCACCTGAAAGGCATCGTTGATCAAATGCGCCACACCACCGCGCAGGAGTATATCCGAATAACGGTCGCTGTTGACCCCCTGGTTCTCCAGGAAGACACTCCACTTCGGGTTTTTTAAGGCGTGCGACAGTGAAATAAGATAACCCCATTCCGGAAAATCGGAGCCTATCCGGTCGTAGGAAATGTTGCTGATCAATACAAAGCGGGGTGTAAGCGTGCTCTGCGTGGCCACCATAACACGCGGAGAAACCGTAGGATCGCCCACAAAAAAAGGGTTCTCGCCAAGAACAAAGGTAGCCCCGGCATAAACGGATACCGCTGGAATCAAATTCCGGAGTTGAAAGACGTTGTTGGCACGCCAGCTGTACAAATTGGGTTTAGTGCGTTCCTCGCTCTTGTAGGGGTCGTATAGCAGGTATTTGAGTCCTATACGGTTCCGTCCAAAATCGGTACGGGAATCGCTTGTGCCCAGACCGGTAAACGTAATGTCCTGGTTTTGGAAGGTGCCTTCCCAATTCAGTTCCAGTTCTTCGAACAAAAGACCATAACGGATGGAAAAATCGGCCCCCAAAATAGTAGATTCCGTATCCAATGTATTGTGATCCTGCTGTTCGTAGAAGGCCCCGAACTCCACTTGCAAAACGTTTTTGCCTACCGCATAGGCACTTACGGACAAACCGGGTCTGTTAGAATTGATGACATCCGTATATTGGGAGAAACCCAAAAAAGGTAGGACAAGCAGTAACCGAAAAAGGAGGAATTTTATGTTTTTCATTCTAATAGGATGCCCCATAAAGGCTGTTTTATTATTATTTTATGACTTTTGCACTCTTAATACAACGCTAGAATCGTACTTTTGATATAAATTTTTGCAAGAATATGGGTTTATTAAAAACGGTCCTGGTCATCGTATTAGTATACTATCTGCTGAAAATACTTGGCAGGTGGTTTGCACCCAAACTGTTCAGCTATGCTGCAAGAAAAACGGAGGCGCACTTCAGGGAACGATATGGACAATTTCATGAGCAGGCGCCTCAAGAAGAAGAACAGCTAGGGGATATCATCATTGATAAGAAACCGACCAAAAAGACCAATACTTCAAAAAAAGTTGGAGAATATATAGATTTTGAGGAAATTGAGTAAATATTACTACAATACCAATTCATGAAGACCAACGTTAAAGCGTTATTTGTCCATTTTTTTGTTTTTGTTTTCTTCCTCATTACCGCCCTTGCTTACTTTCACCCCGTACTTCAAGGAAAGGTCATTTCCCAATCGGATATCGTTCAATACACCGGCATGGCCAAGGAGCAGAACGATTTTCGAAAAAGAACAGGGGAGGAGCCCTATTGGACCAACGGCGCATTTGGGGGCATGCCCACCTATCAATTGGGGGCCAACTACCCCCACAACTATGTAAAGAAACTCGATAAGATCATCAGGTTCCTACCGCGCCCTGCGGACTATCTCTTCCTGTATTTTATTGGATTTTACATTTTGTTATGCTGTCTTAAGGTGGATTATAGGTTGGCCGTCCTAGGTGCTTTGGCGTTCGGTTTCTCTACCTATATGATCATCATCCTAGGGGTAGGGCACAACGCAAAGGCACATGCCCTGGGCTACCTGCCCATATTGTTGGGTGGTATTATACTGGTTTTTAGAAAACGATACCTCTGGGGGTTTTTGCTCACGGCAGTAGCGATGGCACTGGAGGTCAGTGCCAACCACTATCAGATGACCTATTATTTTATGTTGCTGGTCCTAATTTTGGGCGTGGCTTATTTTGTGGATGCGATCCTAAAGAGGAAGTTAAAGCATTTTTTTATTTCCGTCGGCATTTTAATCTTGGCGGTGGCCTTGGGTATTACTACGAACGCCACTGGGCTTATGGCCACCAAGGAATATGCGGACTGGAGCACGCGGGGCAAAACACAGTTGACCCTGGACCCTGACGGCTCTCCAAAAGAGAATACCGGCGGCCTTAGCAAGGACTATATTACGGCCTATAGTTATGGCAAGGCCGAATCGTTCAACCTGTTTGTTCCCCGCTTGTTCGGTGGATCCAACAATGAGGACCTGGGCGAAAATGCCAAGACCTATGATTACCTTACCGAACAAGGCCTACCGAGGACCCGTGCCTTGGAATTTACCAGTGGCCTTCCCCTGTACTGGGGCGATCAGCCCGGGGTGTCGGCACCGGCCTATATTGGCGCCATCATCTTCTTCCTTTTCGTATTGGGGCTTTTCCTGGTCAAGGGAAAGCTAAAATGGTGGTTGTTGGGCGGTACCCTTATGTCGTTGGTACTGTCCTGGGGAAAGAACTTTGGCCTGCTGACCGATTTTATGATCGATTATTTTCCCTTCTACGATAAATTCAGGGCAGTTTCCTCTATCCAGGTGATATTGGAGCTCTGCGTGCCCCTGCTCGCGGTGTTGGCCTTAAGGGAGGTCTTTAAGCCATCCATAGAGACCAAGAAAAAAATACACGCCCTGAAGTTCAGTTTTTTTATTGCGGGCGGATTGGCGATCGCCTTGCTATTGTTCAAGGGCACCTTTGATTTTACAGGCCTTAGCGATGGCACCTATACCCGCTATTTTGGGGAGGAGGTAATGACCATGATACAGTTGGATCGCGAAGCCGTGTACATCAACGATTCTCTGCGTTCCCTTGTATATGTGCTGTTAGCGGCCCTGGTCATTTGGCTGTTCCTAAAGGGGAGGATGAAACAAAATTTGACCATCGTGGCCCTAGGGCTGCTCGTGCTCTTTGATCTGGCGGGTGTAGCGACCCGCTATGTGAACGAGGACGATTTTGTGCGGAAGCGCACCATGCTGGAACCTTTTCAGGAGACGGCGTTGGATAAACAGATTTTGGAGGACGAGACGGTTTACCGGGTCTATGACCCGTCCGAAGGTTTAAATGGCGCACGCACCTCGTACTTTCACCAGTCCGTAGGCGGTTACCATGCAGCAAAACCGGCTGGCCTTATGGAACTGTTCGACTATCAGGTGTACAAAAACAATACCCGGGTGTTGGATATGCTCAATGTGAAATACATTGTACAACAGGATCAGGAGGGCAAGCGCTATCCGGCCCTGAACCCCAATGCCAATGGCAATGCCTGGTTTGTGGAACAGCTCCAAAAAGTACAAACGGCCGATGAAGAAATAAGGGCCCTGGACAGTCTAGACGTCAAAACGATGGCCGTAGTGAATACCCGGGCCTTTCCTAATATCAGTCGCTTTGCCTTTCGGAAAGATTCAACAGCATTGATCGCTTTAAAGGAATATCTGCCCAACCATCTTACATACGTATCCTCCAACGCGCATGACGGGCTGGCCGTATTTTCGGAAATGTACTACCCTCAGGGCTGGAACGCCTATGTTGATGGAAAATTGACCCCCCACTTTAAGGTAAATTACGTCTTAAGGGCGCTTCAGGTACCAGCGGGAGACCATACCTTGGAATTTAAATTTGAACCGGAAGTGGTGGAACGGGGCAGTAAGATCGCCCTGGGAAGCTCCATCGCCCTAGGCGCTTTGATACTGTTCGGATTGGTATTTTCATTTTGGCGCGGTAGGAGAAAGGAGGATGCCTAATGCAAAAAGTACTCATCATCACATACTATTGGCCTCCTGCCGGAGGTCCGGGGGTTCAGCGGTGGCTGAAGTTTGTAAAATACCTTAGGGACTTCAATGTAGAACCTATAGTTTACGTGCCGGAAAATCCAAATTACCCCATCACCGACCCCTCTTTCCTAGAGGACATACCAGCAGACCTAAAGGTGTATAAGCAACCCATCGTTGAGCCCTATCGATGGGCGGGCAGTCTTTTTGGGAAAAAGACCAAGCGTATCAGTTCAGGAATAATCAGATCGGAAAACCAGTCCCTCACAGAAGGTTTGCTTTTGTGGATACGGGGTAATTTCTTTATTCCCGATGCCCGTAAATTTTGGGTGAAGCCTTCCGTACGTTTTCTGGCGGAGCTGCTCCAGAAAGAAAATATCAAGACTATGGTTACTACAGGTCCTCCTCATAGTGTGCATTTGATCGGGTTGGGGCTTTGCCAGCAATTGGATCTGCGTTGGGTGGCCGATTTTAGAGATCCCTGGACTTCCATAGGCTACCACAAAAAGTTGAAGCTCACCAAAGCTTCCCAACGAAGGCATAAGCAGTTGGAACATACCGTTTTGAACGATGCAGATGCTATTGTGGTCACCAGCGGCACCACCAAAAAAGAATTCGAGGCTTTGACCAAGGTACCCATCACGGTGATTACCAATGGGTATGATGGGGACATTTCGCAAGAAACCGCACGGGATACCAAGTTTACCATTTCCCATATTGGCTCGCTGCTGAGCGGTAGGAACCCCAAGAACCTCTGGAAGGTCCTGGCAGAATTGGCTGCGGAGCACCCAGAGTTTAAGAGTGCACTGCAACTTCAGCTGATCGGGGTAGTCAGTGCCGATGTTTTGGAGAGTATCCGGGATGCGGGCCTGGAAGGTTGTACTTCCGTCATCGGTTATGTGAGCCATCAGGAAGCGCTGGCATACCAGCAAGGGTCCCAAGTGTTGCTGCTGGTGGAAATAGATACCGGGGAGACCAAGGGCATCATCCCTGGAAAGCTGTTCGAGTATATGGCCGCCAAGCGACCCATTTTGGGCTTGGGACCAAAGGATTGGGAAGTCGGTGATATTATCGGTCAGACCAACGCAGGAGCCACCTTTGGCTATAGCGCGGATTCCGATCTGAAAAGTTTACTTTTGAAATGGTTTCAACGGTACCGCCAGAATGGGTTGGAAGTATCCTCCAAAGGAATCGAGGCGTACAGTAGAAGGGAACTTACCAAAAAATTAGCGACGGAGCTTCTATGGGCATAGTTTTAAAACAATCCTTAAACAATACCCTCACCACCTACCTGGGGTTTGGCATAGGGGCGGTAAATACGCTTTTTCTCTATACCCGTTTCCTGACCGATGAATATTACGGCCTAGTGGGTGTTATCTTATCTACCTCGGCCATCCTAATGCCCTTACTGGCCTTTGGGGTGCCCAATACCCTGGTAAAATACTACAGTAGTTTTAAAACCAACAAGGACACGGAGGGCTTTCTAACGTTGATGCTCTTGCTGCCCCTGGCCCTGCTGATTCCGATAGCGGTGATCAGCTATTTGGCACACGACCTGATCGCCGGTTTTTTGGCCCATAGAAATCCCATTGTGGAAGACTATGTGTGGTACATCTTCCTCATAGGGATGGCGATGGCCTATTTTGAAGTTTTCTACGCTTGGGCCAAGGTTCAGATGAAATCTGTTTTCGGCAATTTTTTGAAGGAAATCTTTGTTCGCCTGGGGGTCATGGTCCTGTTAGTACTGGTCTATTTTGAGGTTATCTCGGTCGGTGTTTTTTTAAAAGCCCTGGTAGGCCTTTACTTGCTGCGTACCCTTTTGATGAAATGGTATGCCCACAGACTTCAACCGATACGATTGCAATTTGCTTTTCCCAAGACTATAAGACCCATATTGAATTACAGCACCTTGATCATTCTGGGCGGGTCTACCGCGGTGGTCTTGTTGGAAGTAGACCGGTTTATGATCAATCAATTTATCCGCATCGAAAATGTGGCCTATTACAGTGTGGCCATTTATATCGCTACCGTAATCGCCGTACCATCAAGGGCCATGCACCAAATCACATACCCAATAACAGCGCAACTCCTTAACGAAGGGAAGGACACGGCCTTAAAACAATTGTATCAAAAAAGTTCACTTACCCTGTTTATCATTTCTGGATTGTTGTTTCTGTTGATCCTGGTGAACCTGCACGACCTGTACAGCTTTGTTCCCGAAGCGTACCGCGGTGGATTTTTGGTAGTATTGCTGATTGGGCTGGCCAAAGTGTTCGATGCGCTGTTGGGCAATAACAACTCCATTCTCTTTAATTCTGACCATTATCGCGCGGTCTTGGTCATGGGCATTTTTTTGGCCGCGCTTACCATCCTGCTCAATTTGTGGCTTATTCCCCTCTACGGTATGGAAGGGGCTGCCATGGCGACCTTTATGGCCATTGCTACCTATAACCTCATAAAATTGGTGTACGTAAAAATGAAATTCAATATACAGCCCTTTACCTGGGCCACCCTTAAGGTGCTGGCCCTATTGCTGCTGGTAGGTCTTCCGTTTTATTGGCTTCCACTTTCGCTGCATCCCTTGCTCAATATCGCGGTAAAGTGTTTGCTCATGGGACTCATTTACGTGGCGTTGTTATATCGATTTAGGATATCGGAGGATGTAGACGGGGTAGTTTCTAAATTTCTGGGGAAATAATGTTGGTATTGACGCGATAGGATGGGGGATTCAAAAAACAAATTGGAGGAAAATTATTTTGGCCGTATCACCAGGGCACTCGCATTTATCGATGCACATCTCGATTCGGACCTATCGCTCGAAAGGGTTGCCAAAATTGCGTACTATTCGCCCTTCCATTTTCACCGGATATTCAAGGCGGTAATTGGCGAACCTTTAAATGCCTACATTATACGGAGGCGAATCGAAAAAGTCGCTACGGTGCTGATTACACAAAAGGGGGTAAGCCTTGCTACGCTCTCCATGCAATATGGCTTTAACAGTCCCTCTTCCTTTAGCAGGGCCTTTAAAAAATTCTATGGCCTTAGTCCGACGGAATTTAGAAAACTAAGCCCTGGAAAGTTTAGCAAGATTTGTATAGCGGATAGCAAGAACGGTCAAGAAAAAGTAGCTTTTGAAAAATACCTTTGCAATATTGATAATCATAAAAAATGGATTAAAATGAATGCAAAGATTAAGATTGTGGAACGCCCGCTACAGCATTTGGCCTGTATTACCCATATCGGGGAGCAAGGCTTGGAAAATACTTTTGAACGACTTGTCAAGTGGGCAAAGCCCAAGGGATTGTTACAAAATCCGGAAGCTAAACTGGCCCGTGTATTTCATGATAGTTTCAAGGTCACCGCAGCCGAGAAAGTGCGGATGAGCGCCTGCATCCTATTGGATGAACCCATGGGTGCCGAGGGGGAAATTGGACCGGCCCAAATTGAAAAGGGAAAGTTTATCGTGGGTCGTTTTGAAATACTTCCACATTCCTTTGAGCAGGCCTGGAGCAGTCTTTTTGTTTGGATGAACGAAGAGGGGTACAGGAAGGCGGCACAAAACCCATTTGAAATTTACCATAACGACTATAGGGAACACCCCGAAAACAAATTTATAGTAGACCTGTATATTCCTATAGAACCCTAAGTAGGCTTCCGTCCGGATAAAAAAAGCCCCGCAGGAACGAATTCGCTACGGGGCTAAACAACTAACCAACCTAAAAACTATTTCTTATTGCCTTCTTGAGCTACTGCTCCTTGTGCTTCTACTGTTTGAGCTTCTGCTACTTCTAGAAGACGCTTTATTTATCTTTCTATCGGAGTTGCTTCTTTGGGCCACTTTGGATCCCTTGTTGCTTCTCCCATTGGAACGCGTCGCCACTGTTCTTTGCGTTCTTGTAGTACTACTTTTAACAGACCTATTGGAGCTAGACCTTTTTTGGGGCTTCCTATAGGTAGTGGTACTTCTCGTCACCGTTTTGCTCCTTGGGGTGGTCTTTACCTCGCGCCTGGTCACCGTTCTGTTGGCATTGGACCTGGTGGTAGGCCTGGCATCTCCCCTTCGGATAGTTCTGTCGTTCCGCTTTACCGTACTGTTTCTTCGAACGGTAGTGCCACGGTCCGACGATCGCTTAACGGTTCCCCGATCAAAGGTTCTGTTACCACGATCAACACTTCGGTTACTGCGAACGCTTTCGGACCTTCTGGAAATGTTCCTGTCGTTCCTTCCCACATCACCTCGTCTTCCTACGGTCCTGGAGCTTCTATACCCATTGTCACGTACGGCTACCCGTCGGTCGTTTCTATAGATCTTGGACCTTCTATGGTAGTTTTTACCATAGTCATATCGGTGTCCCACCCTAGCGTAAGCCCTTCGGGTATTATATCTATAGGGCCTGTAGTAGGTATAGCGTACAGGGCTATAGTACCTTCTGTAGGGCCTGTTGTAGACCAAACAGAAATTTAAGGCAGGTCGGGCAAAATACCTGTAATAAGGCCTGTATACATAATGCCTGTTGTAGATATTGATAAAACCTGCATGGTGACTGTAATATCCCCTGTTGTTGTAGTACACATGCAATCCACCTACCCTTCGTACCCGGCCATTTCTATACCAAACATCCACGTTGCCTATTTGGGTAACACGTCCGTAATGGTCATAATAGATCGGTACGTTCTCTACCTGAATCACCGCACCGTAATCGTCGTACTGTACGTAGGCGTCATAATTGTAGCCAGAGTTAAAGGTGATATTGGCACGTCTAAAATTAAGGCTTGCGCCAAAATTTACGCGGTTGTCAATGTAAAAATCAAACTCGCCATCCGGATATACTGAAAACGTAATGCCATTTTCAACAAAGATGAAAGAGTTGTTGTAATCATAAGCATTGCGTGGTGCAACCTTATTTTCGGCGGTAACAGCCATGGTACCGGTGGTACCTAAGATCAAAGCTGTAAAAAGGAGTACTAAATTTCTCATACCATAAGGTTTTAAGTTTCCGAATGCAACTATTTACATTCGCTTAGTACATACCAAACAGCGTGCCACAAATTTTAGTAAACCATTAAATAACTGATTAACAGATTGTTAAAGCTGAATTATTTTTTTAAAAGTGAAGAAGCACAAATGGGGACAGGGAGGCTTACAGCTTTTCCCTTAAGTAATGGGCCGTATGGGAAGCCGTATCCTTTGCAATTTGCTCGGGCGTCCCCTGGATCATTAATTGCCCTCCGTTTTCGCCCCCTTCAGGGCCCAGGTCAATAATGTAGTCGGCGCATTTGATCAGGTCTATATTGTGTTCTATGACCACGATTGAATGCCCGCGATCAATGAGGGCATCAAAGGATTTCAGTAGCTTTTTTATATCATGGAAGTGTAGCCCCGTTGTGGGTTCATCAAAAATGAACAGTGCTTTTTCCTTGCTGTTGCCCTTGACCAAAAAGGAGGCCAATTTAATCCGTTGGGCCTCTCCGCCAGAGAGGGTAGAGGAGGACTGCCCCAATGTTACATACCCTAGGCCTACGTCTTGTAAAGGCTTTAATTTGGTGACAATTCTGGTCTGTTGGTGCTTTTGAAAAAAGTCAATAGCGTCATCGATGGTCATATTCAGGACATCATCAATACTGGCGCCCTCAAATTTAACTTCGAGTACTTCTTTTTTGAAGCGTTTGCCCTGGCAAACGTCGCACTCCAAGTGCACATCGGCCATAAACTGCATCTCCACGGTAATTTCGCCCTCTCCCTTGCATTTTTCACATCGGCCCCCATCCACGTTAAAGGAGAAGTGCTTGGCCTGGTAACCCCTTAGTTTGCTTAGTTTTTGTGAGGAGAACAAGGCCCGAATGTCATCATAGGCCTTGATATAGGTTACCGGATTGGAGCGGGAGGATCGGCCAATGGGGTTTTGGTCCACAAACTCCACATGTTTAATGGATTGATATTTTCCTTCTACCTGGGTGAACTGGCCGGCCTTTTCACCATATCCGCCTACTTTCTTGAGCAAGACTGGATACAACAATTTTTTTACCAAGGTACTTTTTCCGCTTCCCGAAACCCCCGTTATTACTGTTAATACGTTCAGTGGAAAGGTTACATCTATATTTTTGAGATTGTTCTCCCGGGCCCCGACAATTTTAATATGGTTTTTAAAGGCACGGCGTTGCTGGGGCACGTTTATGGCCTTGGAGCCGTTGAGATAACCGGCGGTGAGCGATGTGGACTTAAGTATTTCGCTCATGGGTCCACAAGCCACTACTTCCCCGCCATGGGTGCCCGCCTCGGGGCCAATATCGATGACCTCGTCGGCGGCTTTCATGATGTCCTCGTCGTGTTCCACCACGATAACGGTGTTGCCGAGGTCGCGGAGCGACTTCAGGACGCCGATCAGGTTTTCGGTGTCCTTGGGGTGCAGTCCTATGCTGGGCTCATCCAAAATGTACATGGAGCCCACTAAACTACTGCCCAGCGAGGTGGCCAGATTAATACGCTGGCTTTCCCCGCCGGAGAGCGTGTTCGATTTTCGGTTCAAGGTGAGGTAGCTTAGGCCTACCTTGCTTAAAAAGCCCAAGCGGCTGTTAATTTCCTTCAACAATCGCTTGGCAATTTCGGAATCGTGCTTTCCAAGAGTAATTTCACCAAAGAAAGCCTCCAATTTGGCAATGGGCAGTTCAACGAGGTCGGAAATGGATTTTCCCCCTACCTTCACATAGTCGGTTTCCTGTCGCAATCGTTTACCCTTGCACAGATTGCATTTTGTTTTTCCCCGATAGCGAGAAAGCATCACACGGTTTTGGATTTTATAACTCTTTTCTTCCAAAGTTTGGAAAAAGGCCGTTATTCCGGTGAAATATTCGTTGCCCTCCCAAGCCAGCTGTTTTTGTTCCTCACTAAGTTCAAACCAGGGTTTGTGTATGGGAAAATCAAATTTATAGGCGGCATTTACCAATTGGTCACGGTACCAGCCCATGCTTTCGCCCCTCCATGGAAATATGGCATTGTCATATACAGATAAGGAAGTATTGGGTATAACAAGATCTTCATCTATTCCAATGACATCACCGTATCCCTCGCACTTGGGGCAGGCGCCATAGGGGTTGTTAAAGCTGAACAGGTGCACGTTGGGCTCCAGGAACTTCATACCATCCAACTCGAATTTGTTGCTGAAGCCTTTTTGTTTCCCGGTGGCAAGCTCTTCAATGATACACTCGCCCTTTCCTTCAAAAAAAGCTGTGTCTATGGCGTTGGCCAACCTATTCCGGAAATCTTCATCCTCTTTGGTGATGATCCGATCCAGTACGAGGTCAAATTTTCGTTCAATCGTTTTAATACTATCCGTAATCCGAAGCACTTCCCCTTTATATTTTATTCTGGCATAGCCCTGCTTGGCAAACATTTCGAGTGTCTTAAGGGGGTCACGGTCTTCCTTTATGGTAATGGGTGCGAGCAGCAAGAGCTTGGTGCCGGGTTCAAATGTATCGATATGACCCATGACATCGGTGACGGTATGTTTTTTCACCTCCTTGCCGGATACTGGGGAAATAGTCTTCCCGATGCGGGCATACAACAGTTTTAAATAGTCATAGATCTCGGTTGTGGTCCCTACGGTAGATCTGGGGTTGGTAGAATTCACTTTTTGTTCTATGGCTATGGCCGGTGCAATGCCCTTAATATAATCTACCTTGGGCTTGTGGAGCTTTCCCAGGAATTGCCTGGCATAGGAAGAGAGGCTTTCCACATAACGCCTTTGTCCTTCCGCATACAAGGTGTCAAAAGCCAAACTGGATTTGCCAGAACCGGATAATCCGGTGATCACCACCAATTTATTTCGGGGAATTACAACATCTATATTCTTAAGATTGTGTAATTTGGCCCCCTTGATGATAATATTTTCTTTGGGATTTACGTCCTTGATCAGGGTCATGCTCGTATATAAAAAGTGCAAAGATACAATAAGCGCATTTCAATAGCCAGCATCCCTTTGTCCAAAGCCCAAAAAAAGTATGATACCATAAATTTTTGTTGGGAATATTATATTTTTTCTATATTTGAGTCATAACAAAACGTTAATACGCCTATACGCGAACAATTACTTTTATAAAATTAGATTCTGACCCTAATGCCCTTTCTGTTTGGAAAGGCCCCTAATTTTAACCAGAAAAAGTAATTGGTATGGAACTACAAATTGACGATTCATTTTTGATTAGTGCTTACATGAACGGAGACGAAAGAGCTCTGGAAACCCTTATTAACAAACACAACCAACGTATCACCAGCTTTATATATTCCAAGGTAATGGACCGTGATGTTACGGAGGATATCTTCCAGGATACCTTCATAAAGGTGATACGTACCCTTAAGAAAGGATCCTACATTGATGAAGGAAAGTTTTTGCCCTGGGTTATGCGAATTGCTCACAATCTTATTATAGACCACTACAGAAAGAACAAACGCCTACCCAAATTTGAAGCTGGAGATGATTTTAACATTTTCTCCATCATAGGCGATGAAAAGTTAAATGCGGAAAAACAACTTATTAAGGACCAAATAGACACAGACCTAAGAGAACTTATTGAGGAACTTCCCGGAGATCAGAAAGAAGTGCTCTTTATGCGTATCTATAAAGACATGAGTTTTAAGGAAATCTCAGAAAACACCGGGGTTAGCATAAATACCGCTTTGGGCCGTATGCGCTATGCCCTTATCAATCTTAGAAAGCTAATCGAAAAGAACAATATTGTTTTAACGAATTAATACGACTTAGGTCGAGTAGAATCACTATTTCCATCTTGCTTGCGTTATTTTATCATAACAACTGAAGCATATGGAAAAAATTTACCCTGAAAACGTAGCGACTTGCGAACTTATCAAGGCCCAGCCCGAAACCGTACGGTTCTTGTTGGACTTTTCCCGATCACTGTCCATTGTGGAGCACAAAGGCATGAAGTTCGAAGGGAATATTAATTAAGTGCGTGTTTTTTTGATTTTTGATACCCACTAAGATATCCGAGCCCCGGCCCTTAAAACAGGCCGGGGTTCTTTTTTTATCACCTAGGACCAATAAACATTCCCTATAGACCATCCCTTGATGTATTGCGAACTGCCTTTGCAACTTTTTTTTGTCGCATTTATTGTATACAGAAATACAAATTGGTGGTTTGACATCGGAAAAAGGGCGTTTTACAACAATGTTTTTTTGAATCCTGTGCTTTTATCTAGTTTTAGGTCATAAATAAAAAGGAACAGGCGTATAGACACCAACTACTTTTTAATTACTTAAAAACTTAAAAGTCCCCATCCCCTGGGATGGCCCCTAATCTTAACCAAAAAAAGTAATTTGTATGGAACTACAGATTGATGACTCGGTACTAGTAAAAGACTACATCAGTGGTGACGAAAAAGCACTGGAAATCTTAATCAACAGGCACAACCAACGTATTAGCAGTTTTATCTACTCCAAGGTAATGGACCGGGACATTACTGAAGATATCTTCCAGGATACCTTTATAAAGGTTATCCGTACGCTCAAAAAAGGTTCCTATAGCGAGGAGGGCAAGTTCTTACCATGGGTAATGCGCATTGCACACAATCTTATCATAGACCATTTTAGAAAGAACAAGCGTATGCCCAAGTTTGAGGGAAACGACGATTTCAATATTTTCTCCGTAATCGGAGACGAAAAATTAAACGCTGAAAAGCAGATTATCAAGAACCAGATCGATTCTGACCTGCGGTTTCTTGTCGAGGAACTTCCGGACGACCAAAAGGAAGTGCTCCTAATGCGTATCTACAAGGACATGAGTTTTAAGGAAATCTCTGAAAACACTGGAGTAAGCATAAACACGGCCCTGGGTCGTATGCGGTACGCGCTTATCAACCTAAGAAAGATAATAGACCGTCATAATATTGTACTAACAAATTAAAAGGTCCTATTAGCGGTAAAACAATATTTCCATTTTGGCTGCGTTATACGTATATAACAATACTATTTATATGGAAAAAATTTACGCTAAAGAACGGAACACTTGTAAACTTTCTGTTGCCTCCCCGGAAACTATCCGGTTTTTGCTGGACTTCTCAAAATCCCTGCAAATTGTGGACTATCAAGGGATGCAGTTTGAAAGTAATCTGAACTAAGACATTTCGGCCCGCTTTTAGCGGGCTTTTTTGTTTTTATGGTAAGCCGAAATCACTTCCTTGCGGCCAATAGTCTTGGTTATAATATCTTTTTCCAGATCCCACCCGCGGGCCGGGGAATAATCGCGTCCGTACCATATGATCTGCAGATGCAGGTCGTTCCATAGGGTTTTGGGAAAGAGACGTTTGGCATCCTTTTCTGTCTGCACTACATTTTTTCCATTGGAAAACCCCCAGCGGTACATCAACCGGTGAATGTGGGTATCTACCGGAAAAGCCGGGATACCGAAAGCCTGCGAAACCACTACACTTGCCGTTTTGTGGCCTACTCCTGGGAATTCTTCCAGCAATTCGATATCTGAAGGCACTTTCCCATTGTATTTTTCCACCAAAATCTTGGATAACCCATGTATTCCCTTAGATTTCATGGGCGATAGTCCCACAGGCCTGATAATCTCCCTGATCTCTTCCACCGAAAGGGTAATCATATCATAGGGATTATCGGCTCTGGCAAATAGGAGGGGGGTAATTTTATTTACCCGTACATCCGTACTTTGAGCGGACAAAAGTACGGCGATCAGCAAGGTATACGGGTCTTTATGTTCCAAGGGAACGGGTATGGTGGGGTAGAGTTCCTGAAGGGTTTTTATGGCGAAATCGACCTTTTCGGGTTTTGTCATTTTTGCGTAGTTTTATCGGCGCTAACAGAACAGCGAATTTAATTAAAAATAGACTATGAATACATTAAAAGAGGGCGATAAAGTACCCCCGTTTTCCACCACGGACCAAGACGGAAATACCGTAAATCTGTCTGATTACCTGGGAAAAAAATTGATTGTTTTTTTCTACCCGGCGGCCAATACTCCAGGATGTACGGCGGAGGCTTGCAATCTAAGGGACAACTATGTCGAATTACAGGCACAGGGTTATGAACTTCTTGGGGTAAGTGCCGACTCTGAAAGAAAGCAATCCAATTTTAGGAAGAAGTTCGGTTTCCCCTTTCCCTTGTTGGCCGACAGGGACCATACCGTAATCAACGCCTTTGGCGTCTGGGGCCCCAAAAAGTTTATGGGCCGGGTATTCGATGGTATTCACAGAAAGACCTTTATGATCAATGAGGAAGGTGTGGTGACACGTGTAATCGATAAGGTGAAGACCAAAGACCACGCTGCCCAGTTGTTGGTCTAAAAGCTGTTGAAACTAAAACTTGTCACATCGGGTGCCTGCCTTGGGCACGGCGCCCCAACAGCCAGATATTTTTAAGATAGCTTCGGGCAGTGCACTGTTCTCTAAAAATTAGGTTGCGTTAGATCTTACCCACTTTTTCCTTTTCCTTGGCCGCTTTTCCAAGAAACAGTTTGCGTTCTTTGATGATTTCCGCTATCCCTTCGGGCAACATCTCTTCCCAGCCTTCTTCTCCCGTGGTAATCTTCTTTAGTACGTCCCTGGAGAAAATATGCATGATTTCGGTATCATAGTCAAAGATATCCATCACTTTACCATTGTATTTGAAGAACTTGTACAATTCTTTCATTCTCGGATGTACCTTAACATTGTTGCTGGTCATGATCTGCCCGGTCTCTGCATTTTTCATGGGGTAGAGGTAGACAATAAGATCTTTAAAGAACAGCTTGCCGAAGGCTTCCAGGATGCCACCGCTGAGGTGTCGATAATATTTTTCATCAAATACGTCCACCAAATTGTTAACACCCATGGTCAGTGCTATTCTGGCCTTGGTGTAATTGTTGAAATACTCTACCAACTTGTAGTACTCCTGAAATTTTGATATCATCACCGTATGCCCAAGAGAGCACAGTAGTTCTGCCCGGTCCATAAAATCCCGTTCATCGATTTCTCCTGAAGCCTTTAGGTTGGATAGGGTAATCTCAAAAATAACAATGCTTTTTTCCTCTTCTACCGTTTGGTCCCGAATGAAGATGTCATAGGATTTTTGAAACATGTCCATGTTCACCTTGGTAACTGGCCTAAAACTTCCCCTGAGCGCCAATATATTCTTCTTGTACAGCACTGTAGCGGGCAACAAGTTGTTACCATCAGGGCCGAACATGACCGCATCGGTCATGTCGTTTCGGATGAGTTGTAGGCTCATGAGTCTATTGTCCACATCCTTGAAATTTGGTCCGGAGAAATTCACCATATCTATTTCAACGGTATCCTTATCTATGTGGTCGTAGAGGTATTTTAACAGCTTTCTGGGCTTGTGGTACTTGTAAAAAGCACCATAAATAAGGTTAACCCCAAGAATTCCCAAGGTTTCCTGCTGCAATCTTGCCTCATTTTGTTTAAAGCGTACGTGAAGGATAATTTCGTCGAGCTCCTTTTGCCCTGGATCTAATTGATACCTTATGCCCAACCAGCCATGACCCTTATAACGTTTGGAAAAATCTATGGTTGCCACGGTGTTTGCATAGGAAAAAAACAAACGATCGGGGTGACTTTTACGGCTAATACGTTCCTCCATGAGACGCATCTCATGGGTAAGCATGGTCTTTAGCCTGCCCTGCGAAACGTAACGCCCATCGTCCTCAATACCGTATATGGCATCACTAAAGTCCTTATCGTAAGCACTCATGGCCTTGGCAATCGTTCCGGAAGCACCTCCAGATCTAAAAAAATGCCGAGCAGTTTCCTGACCGGCACCTATCTCTGCAAATGTTCCGTAAATATCTGGATTTAAATTGATCCTTAGCGTCTTAGCCTTTATGGATGGGATATTTTCAAAAGCGGTATCCCTTTTTAAAACTGAAGCCATGCTCTGGGTTTTAGGTACAACAAAGTTAAGAAGATTGGGTAATCTATTAAATAAATAAGTTATAATTTTGAAATAAATAGACGATAGGTTGAAAATCACTTTTTTGGGCACTGGAACATCACAAGGAATCCCTGTAATTGGTAGTACGCATCCGGTATGTCTAAGTGAAAATCCCAAGGATAGGAGACTTCGCGTCTCCGTGTTGATTTCATGGGAAAAATACAATTATGTCATTGATTGCGGCCCTGATTTTAGGCAGCAGATGCTGACCCATAAAGTGAATAGATTGGACGGTATCCTCTTTACGCATGAGCACGCGGACCATACCGCGGGAATAGATGATATTAGGCCCTTTTTCTTCAGACAGGGAGATATACCCATTTATGCCCATAAGCGCGTAGCAAATTCCCTAAAAACCAGATTCGATTACATCTTTGCGGATGAAAACAGATATCCGGGCGCACCGGCGGTTGACGTACGTTTGATAGAAAAAGACTGTCCCTTTAAAATAGGCGATCTGGAAGCTCTACCTATTGAAGCCTTGCACAATAGGCTGCCGGTGTTCGGTTTTAGGATCAAGGACTTCGTTTATCTCACAGATATCAAGACCATCTCTGAGGAGGAAAGCGAAAAGGTGAAAGGAGCAAAAGCTCTAGTGGTCAACGCCCTGCGAAAAGAACCCCATCATTCGCATTTTAATCTGGAAGAAGCACTTGAATTTGTGCATAGGATGAAACCAGAAAAGGCCTATTTTACACATATAAGCCATCTTTTGGGTTTTCACGATGAGGTAGAAAAAGAATTGCCAAAAGATGTACATTTGGCCTACGATAACTTAGTCATAAACCTTTAAGTATTCTACGTGCAATGAAGAAAAACATATTTCTCTATCTTTTTGTGTTTGCCGCACTCATCATATTGTACCTGTTCGTAAGCAACGCCAACATGGTGGAAGCGAAGGATGATACTGCCAATAAATTACGGGGAGAGGTCTCCGAATTGCAGGATTCTGTGCAGCAATTGCAACTGAAGGTGTTGGACATGCAATATTTTTCGTTGGAGAACAATGATGATGCGTTGGCCTATTATGACCATCTGGAAATTAGGGATCCATCACGTTACATTGCAGATAAATTGTTGGAAACCAATGAAAAAAAGGGCGATAACCCCTTAGTACCTTACGAGGGCATGGAAAGCGACTTTAAAATCAACAAAATTAAAATACTGAACCACAAATGGATCGTAGCGGATTTTTCAGACGGCAAATTTTGGGGAGAACTCTTGTTGCGTTATGAGCTGAAGGATAACCATGGGGTAGATTTTACCCTGGTGGATCATCTGTTATACACCAGGAGCAATTAAATTTTGTCCTTTAGCCATTCCTTGAAGGCGTAAAAGTTCTGAGGGGAGACCCCATGGCCCACGGGAAACTCCTCATAGCTATGCTCCACGTTAAGGCTGTTGAGCAAATCCGGCGTCTTTTGGGCCCATTCTACCGGAATTACGGGATCTACAGAACCATGTGATGCATAAATTTTAAGCCCCCCATGGTCAAGTTCCCGATACCCTTCCGTAAGCGTGTTTTCGTTGATATAACCACTTAACGCTATTATATTCTTGAATTTGTCCGGATAGGACAGGGCTACCGCATAGCTGAGGATGGTACCCTGGCTAAATCCCAATAGATTGATATGGTTTGTATCCAAATGATAGGCATCACAGGCCTCATCAATAAAGTGCACGATTTTATCGCGGGAAATTTTGGCCTGCTCCTCATCGCTCCATTTGCCGTACTCTGCATCGAAATTAATGGCATACCAAGCATAACCAAAAGGGTCAAGTGCAAAAGGAGCTCGTACGGAAATGACGCATAATTCTTCCGGAAGTTCCGGTGCAAAGGAAAACAGATCTTCCTCATTGCTTCCGTACCCATGGAACATAAAGAGGACCGGGGGCTTCTCATCGCTTAAGGAAGAAGGACGAATCAGATGTTCAAGGGATAGGGGCGCTGTGGTCATACTATTGGATAAAGGTAAACCATTTTTGAAAATAAGGACCCAGCACAGGTACCGATTGTTTTTTATTGTTCAAGGCACCGATAAATCCATAAAACCAAAGGACAATATAAAAAACATATAATCCTACCCAAGCATATTCGTTGAACCATTGGCTTAAGAATAGGGCAGAACCCAGGAAAATAAGGTGTAGTCCAAAAGCTTGTCTGGTGTGAAAACGCGCAAAGGCATTCTTGGGCTCTAGATTCATGGTAATGGCTATCAAAGCACCGATCATGGTGAGATAGGCAATTATGGCCGTGGTTTTCCCTTCCTTTACTTTGTTTTCCATTTTCTATGCGCTTAGCACCAATTGATTTTTTGCAAAAACCCCGTACACCTTGCCTCGTAGAGGAGTATCCAGAAACATACTGTTTTTTGAGGTAGACAGGATATGCCCCATTCCAAATGTATACTCAAGGTCGGGGTCAAATAAAGTAAGGCAGGCATTTTCACCTTCCCGTATGCTGGGTGTCTCCATGCCGTAGCGTTCCCTGCCTTTGGTCAATAGCCCAATGGTGGTTTCAAGATCAAAGATTTGGTTTAAGAGTCCAAAAGCGTTTTCCAGCCCAAGTGAGCCATATTCGGCATGGTCAAATACCACTCTTTTTTCCTCAATATCAATAGGGGTGTGGTCCGAAGATACAAAATCGATTGTTCCGTTCTTGAGGCCTTTTAAGAGTGCCTTTATATCCGTTTTGTTCCGCAAGGGTGGCATCACCTTGTAGTTGGTATCAAACGTTTCCAAAACCTCATCGGTGTACCAAAGGTTATGAATGGCCACGCTACAGCTTACATCCAACCCCTTTTTCTTGGCCTCAGCAATTAAACTCACAGATTTGGCCGTGGATATGGTGGGAATATGCAATCTGCCCCCGGCATATTCCAAAATGAATAGGTCCCTGGCAATTTGAATTTCTTCTGCAAGCGAAGGAATTCCCTTAAGTCCCAATTTTGTGGAAATCGCCCCTTCGTTCATCGTACCCTTGCCACTGATATGCGTATCTAGCGGAAAAGAATAGACCAAGCCGCCGAAATTTTGGGCATACTGTAGCGCAATCTTTAGAAGATTTGCATTTTTCATGGCCTTTTTGTGATCATAGAACCCTACTGCCCCTGCATTTTGCATGTCGAAGAGTTCGGCCAGATCGTTTCCTTCACTTCCCATGGTTAATGCTCCCAGAGGGTGAAGTGCCGTAGCGAAGGGTTGGGCGGTATTTTTTAGGAAGACGATGTCCGAGCTGCTGTCCGGAATAGGATGGGTGTTTGGGTTGAGCACAATATGGGTGTAACCGCTCTTCGCCGCGGTGGTAAGTCCATTCGCGATGGTTTCCCGTTCTTCATAGCCAGGTTCCCCCATACTTACACTGCTGTCGAACCACCCTGCGGATACACAGAGGTTTTTTCTGGAGATTACCTTGGCCTTGCCCGTGGCCTCTATTTTTGAGGCTATTCTTTCTATACCGCCATTCTTGATCAAAATATCGCGCTTTTTTAAATGCAGCGCCCTATTTCCGGGATCAACGATTTTGGCCGATTTTAAAAGTATACTCATTTAAGGTATTTTTGAATAAGGATCTCCGTCAGTATAAAAAGCAATGCTAAAATAACAAACCATTTCCAAAGCTCGGTTACCTTGGTGGCCTTTTCCATAGTTTCAAGAAGGTCTGTTGTAGACCGGTGTTTCGTTTCAGCTCCAAAGTTGTCCATGTTGAGATATACCAGGGCACTTTCATCCCTGGGATAATTGAAGCTTACACTTTTTAGGGTTGTTTCCCCTTCCATGATACCATAGATACCATCTAGTGCCGGACTTTCATCAAACGTAAGGCTAACCTTGTCGCCAAAGGAACGTTGCAAGGGTATAAATTGATACCCTGGCTGGGCCACCCGTAGAATGTTGTCCTTGGAAAGGGCTACCGGAATATCAATGGAGACCCGCTTACCAATGATGTTGTACAATTGGGGCAAGCGTAGACTGTTCAATCCTATATTGTAAAATGTGGGTACGATCAAGGGAGAATTTTTGAAATTGGAATTTTCCTTTGAAATCGGAGCGGTGAATATATAAACACCGTCCGTACCCACCAGAAATGCGTCCTTATCTTCAAAGGAAAGTGCTTTGGGCGCGCGCGACCTTAGCCGAAAATATTCGGAAACCTTCGGATACTGAAAATTGGTCACCCTTTTTTCGAAGACGTTTTGATATAAGGGATGGGAAAATGCAATATCGGTGATGTTTCGTGTTGCGCTTACGGCTTGGGTCAGGGTGGTATTGTGGAAATTGGCCAAAAGCTGGTTGTACGAGGCCATGTCGCCTTCAACAGCTGGAATGAACACGATGCTTTTTCCCCTATCGGCCAAAGATATTAACACCGTTTGCAAGGCGTTGGGAATTGCTTTTAACTCGTTCAATACAATCAAATTTTGAGCTTCCAGCATGCTGTAATTTAAACTCCTCGGACTAAAGGCCGCGTATTGGAACTCGTCTTTGGTAAAAATACGTGCCAGATAATCGCTCTCCGTATCGCTAACGGCAAGTATTTTTATCCTTTCCTTCCTATTAATATTAAAGAAGAGTTGATTGTCATAGGCCAGTCCAACATCGGAAACTTCAATTTTTCCGTTAATTACCTCGTTGGCTGCCAGCGAAAAGGAAACTTCGGCCTTTTTATTTGGGCCAAAAGCCGCCGCTGTCTTCGCGATCAACTTATCATCATTAAAAAGCGAAACCGGGATGTTCTCTGTCTCCGTGCTGCTGGAAAGGACGGCCCTGAGCTCTATATTTTCTGGGGAACGACTGCTTATGAAGGCCGTGTCAATAGCGATATTTTCCAATCGCTCGGGAACCAGTTGCACTAGGCGTGGTCGCAGCCCATCTATGGTGTCCGATGGGTTTGTGGCCATCCACTGCTGAAAATCTGAAATAAGTATTAGATCCTTGATGGTGTGTTGCGAATCTGTAAACAGCGTGCTGGCCTTTAATCCTATTTCACCTAGCTTTAGCTGTTTGGAAGTATGACTCAAGGTAAGCAGTTCATTTTGGATATCCTTTACCGTAACCTTTTTAAAGACTTTTTCATTCGTAAATAGACTGAAGGTACGTTCTTTGGGTAGTGTCTTTATCAAATCCTGTACGGCCGTACTCAGCAAGGTGGCGTTTTCGGTCTTGGCCTGCATGCTAAAGGAATCGTCCAAATAAATAACGGTTTCCCTGGCGGTCAAGGCCGATTTTCCCGCGAAAAAGGGTTGAGCAAAGCCAATGACCAATGCGGACAGCAGCAGTAGTCTGGTGCAGAGCAAAAGCCATTTTTTTAAGCTGTTGCTCCGACGCGATTCGGAAACCACCCTATACAACAGCTGTACATTGGTAAAAGGGGTTTTTTTAAATCTACGGAGTTGAAAGAGATGAATAATAATGGGAATCAGTAGTAGAAATAGGGCCCAAAGGAGTTCTGGATATTTAAACTGCATTCCTGAATTTGATTTGGCAAATATAATGAATTCAATGTTCAATGATGAAGCTTTTCCCCGGATACCTCCATGTTTTTGAAAAAATTAACGTTAGGCCAACCCCTTGTTTTATCAACAAAAGAAAAAGTAATCTTCCATGGGTCGGTGTCCCAAATGTAAAAAGTGATCTTTTATCATGGCTTGGGCAACTTCATTGGCCACGGTAACAATACTTTGTGGATGGTTTAATCCTGCAAGTTCCTCATAGTGCAATAGGGTAGATCCGTAAATCTTTTTCCCAATTTTGTTAGGATTGTCACATAACCAATAAAAGGGGACACCTTTCTCTGTCAGGGCTTTGGCAATGGTCTTTCCTTTGTTGCCCGCACCCCAAACTGCCAAGGGCCGCCCAGGGTCAAAATTGAGTTGTAAAAAATAATGGAGCTTAATATCCAAAAAGTAATTTTGGGCGTAGTGTTCACTGGTACGCGAGGTACGGGTATCATAATCACGCCAAAGGTGTACCACCTCCTGGCACGGAATACATTGAAGCCTTTTGGCATAAAAACGGAAACTAAGATCGTAGTCTTCGGGATAGCGATCGTGAAAAAAGGCCCCGCAGGCTTCCAGATCCTCCCTATAGGACATCCAGCAAGGGGAGGGGATAACACATTCCTTGTAGATTTCGGAATAGTTGGTACCCAGGCGGGTAAGCCCGTTTAACCAGGCCTCATAACGCGCGTACCCATTGCTTATGCCTTGATCTGAAAAATAACGTACCTGGCCAACCGCCAAATGGCCTTTGCCGTTTGCTATCAAAGATTTGGCTAGGAGTTCCAATTTATGGGGCTCCATAATATCGTCGGAATCCATTCGGGTGATCAACTCTCCCGTACTATAGCTATAGGCGGTACGAAGTGCAGCTATGATTCCCTTTCCCGTATTGGTATAGACTTTGATCCTAGGGTCTTTTTGGGCAAAGGCCGCTACGATGGACCGACTTTCATCAGTGGACCGATCGTCCACGGCAAGGACTTCCCAATGTTTGTAGGTCTGGGTCACTATAGAATTGAGGCACTCCGTTAAAAAAGGTGCCGTATTTTTGAACGGAATCAATATGCTGATCAGCGCGTGCTCCATTGGGCCAATTTATGGAATAATGACGAACCCTTTTTTTAATCCCCGAATAAATTACGTCCCAAACCAGTAGTCCCCTTCCTTATGGCCTGTTACCGTTTTGCCCTCGAATGGCTACATTTTAGGGATTCTTTTTTCCGGCATCTACGGGATTAAAAAACTTGAGAATGTTGGTGAGATCTGTTGGATTTCCGTTAAAATTTCGAAAATTGTCATAGTGGCTCTCGGCAAAGGGAACAAATCTCTCGCTTCCCTGAGCCTCGGACCACCCCCTTTTTATGGAATCGAGTATGTTGGGATCACTTTGGTGCAAGTTGAGCAGTACCTGGGTTATTTTTTCCTTTTCCGACTCGGAGAGGCTTTCTTTTACCAGGGCCGGTCCTAGCGGTATTTCCGAAGATATCCATAACATATGTGTGCGGTCTGGAATAGTTGCATCATTTTGTACCTGCTTAAAATACTCATTGCTGCCCAGGGCACATAGATCCGTTTCGCCCCGCAGTAGTTTTTCAAAAGTGGCCGTGTGGTTACCCCCATAGCGCACCGATTTAAACTGGGACTCCGGTGTTCTGAGGTCCAGGGCACTGAGAAAAAGGCGAGGCACCAGATTTCCGGAGGTGGAACCTTGGTTCACCAGCATCAACCGAAGTGCATGTGCATTTTTCTTCAAAGTGTCCAAGGTCTTGATTCCCGAAGCTCCTGAAGCCAAAAGCACGGTCTTGTAGTTGTCCTTTACGTCCTTGCCCACGTTGAGCGCGGCCACCGGACGCATGCCATGGTTTTCCGGTTCCAGTAACAGATACCCAAAGGAGCTTATAAATGCGATATCTACCTCACCTTTTTTAATACCGTCCATCAAGGACATCACATCGGGGTAGCTGACTGTTTCTACCGACCTTCCCAAAATAGCGCTATAATTATCGGATAGCGGCTGTAGATTGGCCACCCTGGTATTGTCCGCATAGGTGTAGGTTGCCAGGACCAAGGGTTTTTGTGTTTGACACGAACTGAGGAGTCCGGCCATGATCGAAAATAGGAAAACCTTAAATCGCATTTGTCTGTTTTTTATAAATATGTATTTGGACGTCATTGCCAAAAAATAAAAATGGCCCATATCCGATTATCTATTACAAATATAAAGGAAGCCCTAAAATGATTCGATTATCCGGGGTTTATTAAGAAAACTTTAGGTGGACCATAGGTATAAAAAAAGGGAAATGCCCGCAAGTTTGAATCCTTCCATCGGAAAATTATCCAGTTATCGGTAATGACCGCTATTGTTTGGAAAGGAGGGTTTTTAATGAAACCATATAGATTCTGCTTGTTCCGTTCTCATACCCATTCACTGCTTCTTCGAACGCCTTTATCGATTTGGGCCGCTCAGCGTCCAACGCGCTCCTGCGGCTGGTGAAATAAAGCTGCTTGGAAGCCATGTCCATAAAAGGACAATAGTCCATATACTTGGAGTTAATACCGTCCCCTAAATTTTTGGCGGTGCTCCAGCTATTGTCCGTCCGCCGAAAGCTTATGTACATATCCCCGCTTCCTAGACCGTCCTTTCGGTTGTACCCACTAAAAAGTAAAAAGGATTCGTCCGGGGCCACGTAGGCGTTAAACTCGTACCCTTGGGTGTTGATGGAATCGCTCATGGACACAGGAGGGCCGTAGTGCCCATTTTTCCATTCGCTAAAAAAGATATCGTCCTTTCCCTTGGCATTTGGGGCATCACTGGTGAAATAAAGATTCCCGTTTGTCGCAAGGGCGGGATAAAATTCGTTATGCTCGGTATTAATGGGTGCGCCAATGTTTATTGGGGCCGACCATGCCGCTTTCCTGTCGGCACGTTCCACGAACCAAATATTGAAATCCTTGGCCTCTTTTATGGAATCGTTCACCGGACGGTTGGAGGCAAAATAGAGACGTAACCCGTCATGGGAAAGAAAGGGCTCCAGGTCCTTATGGTCGCCTGAAAAGCTTACCACCGCAGGGGCCGACCAATCGTCGTTTTCCTTATGAAGTCTTGCAATAACGGAAAGCTCCTCCAACGGACTCTGTAGGGTTATATAGGCTTCGTCCTGGGAAATGGACATGGTAAAGTCCCTCACCTTGGGATACTTTAGCAATGTTTCCAATGCCGGAACCACCGATTCCTGTGCGTTCATTATTGAGAGGGTAAAGAGGGCCACCAAAAAGAGCGGCCTTAAAGAATAACAGGGATTCATCTCCTAATGTTTTGTACGGTTCGCTGCCAGCAAGTTAGAACATTTTGGCAAATAGCAAGGCATTAGGAGAATCTTCCCTGTCAAACACTGGTTTTTTATTAAGTGCCCAAACCCTGGTGGAGGGTATTGCCTTATTTTATGGAAATGCCCGCCTCGGATTCAAATTTTCCGGTAACGCCCCAGCCCCCAAAATTTTCGGAAACTGCCAGGAGCAGGGTATTCCTACCCTTTTTCAAATCCAAATAAACGGCATCGAACAACCCAACCGTGCCCAAGTACCGGTAATCCCGGGTGCGAAATTGATTGGTTCCCTTGTAAATGGCTTTTTGGTTGAGAATGGCGACCACCCTATCGCTATACCCAAAATGAAATAGCTTGGTCTGGTTGGTTTCTGAATGGACCACTATTCTGGCAAAAACAGTATTTTCCCCATTCTGGCCGGGTGTAGCGGCCCAAGAGATATTGGAGACGTTGTTTTCCTCTACCTGTATGCGCTTGCCCCACTTCCTACCTTTTATTACAGCGCTGAGTTCTGTGGGATCGTTCAGGAGCGCTTCATCAAACACATCGGAGATTTCCCACTCCTGAACGATATTCGGGACTTTCTCCCGGTTTACCACATTAAAATCCTTTATCTCCGGTGTATCCGTACTAATTTTGAAGTTGGCATAGTGCATAGCACCGGCACTGCCACCAATGGTCACCTTTCCTGCCTTTGGCTCATGTTTTAGGTTCCAGGACAGCAGTGGTTTTTCCGAATGGTCCAGAAAGATTTGGGCTTTTCTTCCATTGACAAGCACTTTTACATGGGTCCATTCATTCAATCTATAGTCGTAAGGTGAAGAGTAAGACGGGCCAAAATAGAGTTGCCAGGCCGAAAGCCTGTTGACCACTGGCGTGGCCTGATTGGCATCGGGCATGCCCGATAAATGCGGCCGAAAATAGAAAGATTCCATATTTCCGTCCTCAAAGGCCCTAAAACGGAGGCCTGGAAAGCTTCGTCGCTCCGTAAGGTAAATGTCAAATTCTATAGTACCATTTAGGAATTTTGTATCTTTAAGAGCGGCACTGCCCTGTTGAATGTAAATGGCATCCTGGCCTTGATAATTCTCGAATACATGGGCTTGCGCATTAATTTCCCAATGCAGGGTATCAAGGGGAACACTGCGCTGTGCAAAACTGTTCTGGATAACAAGGATTAGAACGGGGATCAAAGAGGATAAACGAATCATGATTTTTGTTTTAAAATTCCTGTATTGTAAGGGGAATATTGGACCAAATTGGTTCAAGTTGGTGCAATATTGTTCAGCTCATAAATTTTAGTAATTTTTGTACCATGATGAAACATAAGGACGAGCAAGGCTTTATTACCGAATGCCGCCTCCAAATAGAGGAAAAGTTGGGCTGGGGAAGTTCAGAGTTATGGCACAACAGTGTTTTTGTTGAGCTAAGTGAGCACATACAGGAAAAAACCCATGTCCTGCTGAGTCCAACTACCCTAAAACGTGTATGGGGCAAGGTCAAATACGATGGCGTTCCCAGCATCAGCACCTTAAATACGCTTGCGCAGTACATAGGGTACAGGAATTGGCGAGATTTTAAGAACAACGCAGCCGGTTGTCCCGAAAGGAAAAAAGAAAAAAAAACACGGGCAAGGGCCACCACCGTGGTGATGTCGTCTGCCTTTGCGGGGATTGTGATTATCTCGCTTTTTTCCATGATAAAATTCAAGAAAACCGATCCCCCTGCAATTTTCGATTTTTCACAGGTCGAATTTTCCAGTCGGCCCATAGCGGAAGGCCTGCCGAATTCCGTAGTTTTTGATTTTGACCTTGCTGACATTGATTCGGACAGTATCTATATTCAGCAGTATTGGGACCCCACAAAAACGATCAAGATAAGGGCGGGACAGCGCCAAGCGACCGGAATTTACTACTATCCCGGATATTTTAGGTCAAAATTGTTGGTTGAGGGGCAATTGGTTAAACAACATGATCTCTATGTCACTTCCAAGGACTGGGTTGGAACGCTTGATTATTCGCCGGTACCCAAATACATACCTGCGGAAGCATTTCTTCACGGCAAGTTGTCCTTTTCCCAGGCAATCATGGATGAAATTAGTTCACAAGCCTCGCCTTTGGGCTCAAGTTATCACCTGGTACGCGATTTTGGGGACATATCGGGAGACAATTTTAGCCTGGAAACCGCCGTTAGAAATGTGTATAAAGATAAATGGGCGGTCTGTCAAAGTGTGCGCATAGTAATCCTTGGAACCAAGGGCGCTTTGATCGTTCCTTTTTCCATTCCCGGTTGCGTTTCGGACTTGGGTATCATGCTCAATGATAGCTACCTTAGCGGTAAGGAACATGACCTATCGGCTTTTGGTGCGGATTTTTCGGAGTTTAGGGACGTAGCCATCCATCTAAGGAACAGACAACTTAGCGTGACCTTGGACCATCAGCAAATCTTTGAGGGGAATTATAACGAGTCCATAGGTAGGTTTGTAGGCATTCGATTCCGTTTTCTGGGTGCCGGTGAAGTGGCGTATTTACGTGTTACCCGGGCCGACGAAACCACCGTGCTGGATACGGATTTCAACCCGTGATCATAGGTGGCCGACTATTTCGGTTCCAGGGCTTTGGCAATGGCCTCCTCGGCCAAGGGTCCCATGACCTTATAGCCATTTTTATCCGGGTGTACACCGTCATAGGTATAGCTATCCTTTAGGCCATTGTTGCCATCTTCCATGGCGGAAAAATAATCGAGATAGATTAAATTATTTTGCTTGGCATACTGCCGTATTAGTTCGTTCAGTGCGGGAATTTTTATGTTCGGCTCTTTGCCCGTACGCCAGGGATAATCAAAGGCCGGAAGTACGGAACAGAGAATGACCTTTATTTGGTTCGCCCTGGCAAGCTGGGCCATGGATTTGAGGTTGTCCATAATCGCGGGCACGGTAGTTGGGCCGGTATTGCCGGCTATATCGTTTGTCCCGGCCAATATGACCACCACTTTGGGCCGCAGGGCAATGACGTCCTGTTGAAACCTCAAAAGCATCTGGGGAGTGGTCTGTCCGCCTATGCCCCTATTTACATAGGACTTTCCCTTAAAAAAATCAGGATCGTGCGCTAACCAACCTATGGTAATGGAATTGCCCATAAACACCACCCTGTCCTCTCCTTCGGCAGGGAGTCCGATCTTGGTGTTCTCTTCCTTAAAATGCTCCAGATCTGGCCAGTCCTGTGCAGTGGCAATTCCCATAAAGCCCAGCAGGCAGGCGAAAACACCGAACTTCAATTTTTTATTTCCCATTATTCCAAAATATGATTTTCATTGGCAAAACGACGCTTTTCCTCAGATGTCAATGGCAGCTCGTTCAACAACCTTTCTTTGGTTGGTCTTAGGTGTATCAGGTAAATTACCAATAGCAGTGCGATAAGGAGATAGAGCAGGTAGCTGTTTTGCATGAATGCCAGGACCGCCAGTAGGGCAGAACCCTCCAAGAACGCATATCGTATTATATTTGCAGACTGGTACCGGGCCAACTTAAGACGTAGACTTTCCCCTTCCAACACCTTGCGAAGCTGTTGCCTGAACACATACATGCTCCCAAAATAGCAGGCTAGGGCCATCACGGGAACGATGAAGATAAAGACATCCCCTGAACCTGAAAAATTGACTTGGATACCCTCGCTTTGATAATAGGCAAGAAGGCCCAAAGTACTAGGTGCTGCCAAAAGAAATAGGTGTAACAGCCGTTGTAGGCGCATATATTGTTTTGGGGTGATTTTTTGTTGTTTTCCTTCTCTCATGGTTTTACTCCTTAAAGAACTTTTCCCATTCTACCGTCTTAGCTGTCCTGGCCGAATGTTTGGCCGCTTCCAGGATCTGCATGACCACCATGTTATTTTCCAGGGAACTAACGTCATATGCGTTGAGCTGGTAATTTTCCTTGACTACTTTTTGCAAGAGGGCAAAGGGATCATCGATGCCCTTGGAGAGTGGTGGGGCCACCACATCAAATGGACCATCCGATTCCTTTTCCAGGATTTCCATATGGCTTCCATCTTTGCAAATGATATAACCCGTTGTACCATAGATTTCCATGTCCTTTCTATTATGGGACCAATTCCAAGAAGCTTGTATGATTACCTGGACCTTTGGGTAGGTCAGGATTATCGTTGCGTCGTCCTCTACCTTTGGATAGCGTTCGGGTTTTAGTTGTTGTGTGGTACAATATACTTTTTCAGGATGGACTCCTTTCATGAGCCAGGTAGCCAGGTTGGCGCCATAACATCCAAAATCGGTCAATGCACCGCCCCCGTTGAGTTTGGGATCGGTAAGCCATTCCAAAAACTCCGGATTGCACCCTATTTCAATGGGTCCGGGATGTCCGGTATGAAAGATTATTCTACGGAGATCTCCGATACTTCCTTTCATCAAACGGTCCTTAGCCTCGTAATTGCTACCATACCAGGAAGTTTCGTAATTGGTGAGCAATTGGATTTGATGCTTCTTGGCAAGACTGCTCATTTTTTTGGCATGTTCCAGGCTTACGGCCAGGGGTTTTTCTACCATGACATGAATACCGCGCGGAGCACAAAACTGTACAACTTCCAAATGGTCGTATATGGTGTTGAAGGCCGTGACAGCTTCGGGTTTTGCGGCTGACACCATTTCTTCCAAGGTATCAAACACGATATCCATACTATACCCGTGCCGCGTGCTATACTCTTGGGCAAGGTCTCTGTTAGGTTCCACAATGCCCACGATTTCTATATCCCCGATTTTATCTCTGCCCAATATCCAGTGTACATGGGTGTGCACCAGACCCACGACACCCACTCTTAAAGGTGTTACGGAAGGTTCGGTATGTTCTGCGTTGGTTGTATTCCCTACCATTTTCATGTCCTTGGCAATGCCCGTGCCTACAAAGCAAGATAGTACGATCGTTACAATTAGAAAAAAAGATGGCCGGAACGTTTTAAGGTGCATGGGCTATACGTTTTCTTGTATGGAGGTTTCACACAAATATAAACTACGTATTTCACATAATCTATTCCCTTGAGCATAGCGTAAAAACTTAGTCGTGCAGTGAGCCGATGGTTCAGTTCATACAAAAATCCACCAATACAAGAAATAGAGTATGCCCAGTGCTAAAAGGATGGAAATGAGGTAGATGATAATCTCGGTTCGGACATCCTTTTTGTATTGTTCCCTTATTTTCAATCGGATAAGCGCCATTTCCTCCGGGGACACCTCCTTAAATTTAAGCTGGGTATCTCCGGACCACTTGAGATAGCTGTTGCGCAACTCCTTAAAGCTACGGCTCTTTTTTAATAAGCTGCGGTTTTGTTTTAGACTCTGAATGGCGTGCGCCATGCTTCCTTCCCCTCCCATAGTTGTAGGTTTTACGATTTGGTAAAAGCGACTTGCTTTATAATATGGGTAGTAAAAAAAACCAGTTTGTTACATCTGAGGTGGAAAATATTGGTCTTGCAAAAGGGCACTTATATGTCCGTACGAGCACTCACCTGCCTCAGACACGGCGCTCGATATGACAATTTTTAGATTTGGCATTTTTCTGTTAGCCTGTTACATGCTTACTTGAACAGCTAGTTTTCCTCCTTCGGCGGAGTTATCATAATATGTGCCCTATGGGTCCCAGCATCCATTAACCATGCATGGCCTGGAGGCATGGGGTTTGTGGGCAATCCGGTGGATGAACCTGTGGCATAGGGCATATAAAAGACATACCGGACATAGGGATTTTCAACTTCCCCCTGATCGTTTACTGTACCGGAAAAAACGCAAAGTGTCGTTTTATCGGGCATTTTGAGCTTTCCGGATTTTACCTCTTCCTCCCTAATATCAAAAATCTCCTTGGATTCCTTACCCTGGGCCCTTAACTCCCGCCCTCGGGCCATGAATGGCTCCAGTTCCATATGATAGGCTGCGGACGAAAATCCCTCCTTATTAGGGTCATCTGCCATGCATACATAGGCATTGTTGCCCTCCCTTAACACAACGAGTTTTCCGCTGGCATCATAGCCGTATACTTTTGCTTGGTCCCTAAACTCTTCCGGAGCGGCCAGAACAGCTGTTTTTATCTGCCATTCCGCGGGTGGAATATCCTGTCCACAGCTTACTACCATCATCAACAATAAAAATGTCATTAAATAAATTCGTCTTGCTTCCATTGTATCTATTTTAGAAAATTACCTTAATATTTTGCCGATTGCCCCTTGGCCATCGTTCTTTTAATAAAATCGCGAATATCGTTGTTCGCATTTTGTAGATCCTCCCTTCGCAGATACATCATATGCCCACTTCGATAGCCCTTAAAGCTAAAACGATCTTGCAAACGTCCACTGGGATCTATTTGCCACATGGTGTATTTGGCATTGAAATAAGTGGTGGCCCCGTCATAGTACCCGGATTGGAACATAACGTGCAAATAGGGATTTTGAGCCATCGCCTGACGAAGATTGTCGCGGGTATTGTCATCTTTGTTGTCCCAGGGATGCACCGGTCCGAACATATTGTATTTGATGTCTGTCTTAAACTTCAATTCTTCCTGCAGATAATAGTTGATGGCTGGCGTAAAACTGTGTAACCAAGAAGTGAGCTCAGCACTGTAATCGGGCCGCTCGCCCGCCAGCTGTCTATCAATTCCCAAATACCTACTGTCCAGCCGCCCTATGGTATACCCACCTTGATCCCTTAAGAGCGCTTTCCAAAAATAGGCGGTAGGTACCGCCAAATTGTGCTGTAGTATTTCTTTTTCGTTTAGACCGGAATAATAAGCCATTTTTTTGGCTACGGCATTTTTTTCGGTCTCCCCTATGAAGCCCCCTTTGGTGAGCGCCGGGATCAGGGTGTTTACCGTATAGGCCTCGGATTCTGGTAATATTTCCAGCAGGTCTTTTTGTTGCAATTCGGTTGGCAGGGCTTTCTGATACCAGGCGGCGGCCGTAAAATAGGGCAGGTTAAGGGCGGCGGCGATCGGGCCGTCGTTCCTGATCACCTTATAATCGGCCGGAGAGACCAAGATCACCCCGTTCAAATACATCCACTGTTGGTTCTGCAGTTCCAAGGCCAGACCGGAGACCCTTGTGCCCCCATAACTTTCACCGATCAAATATTTCGGGGAGCGCCAACGATCGTTGCGGCTTACAAAAGTATTTAACCATTCGGCCAGGTACTTTATATCGGCGTTGATACCAAAGAACTTACTGCGATCCACCTCTTCACCGCTTGTCGGAATGGTACGCGAATACCCTGTGTTGGCCGGGTTTACATAAACCACATCGGCAATATCTAAAATAGAGTAGGGGTTTTGCTGTACCCCATAGGGCTGTACGGGATAACCCTCATCGTCAATTTTTAGGATTCGTGGTCCTGTATACGCTAAATGCATCCACACCGAACCCGATCCAGGTCCTCCATTAAAGGAAATGAGCAAGGGCCTAGCCGCTCTGTCCCTAATATTGTTTCGCGTATAGTAAGTATAATGAAGGGCGGCTATGGGTTTGCCCATGTCGTCCCAAACCGGTTGGGTCCCGGTCTTGACCGTGTAGCCAAAAGCTACCCCGTTCACGGTTACATTGTGCTGGGTCACTACAGTGGTATCGACGGGTAGCACCCGTTCTTGGGCTTGGTTGGATTGCAGGAATAACACGAATGATAAGATCAGGAGGGCATAGCTGTATTTCATTTTAAAAACAGGTTTAGGCATAGTCTAAAAATAACAATTTATTAGGTTATATTACCCTTGGTGTTCTTTATCTTTAAAACCTACACCACCTAATTACCGCGCCATGAAAAAAATATCACGAAGAACTTTTAACAAAACCCTATCCAAGGGCCTGGGAGGAGCGGCCCTTGTGAGCAGCATGCCCTTGGCCGCCTGTGGTCTAAACGGAACCTCAAAGAACCAAAATAGCCTGGGCATAGCCCTTGTTGGTCTAGGCAGTTACAGCACCTACCAATTGGCCCCAGCGCTGCAAGATACACACTATTGCCATTTGGCGGGTATCGTTACCGGAACTCCAGAGAAGGAACAACAGTGGGCCAAACGGTACAATATTCCAAAGACCCACATCTACAATTATGAAAATTTTGATGCAATCGCCCAAAATGATGATATTGACATTGTATATGTAGTATTGCCCAATAGTATGCATGCGGATTTTTCAATCCGCGCGGCCAAGGCGGGTAAGCATGTCATCTGTGAAAAGCCCATGGCTATGAACGTGGAAGAATGTAATGCCATTATCGACGCTTGTAAAAAAGCCCAGGTAAAACTAGGTATAGGGTATCGCTTACATTCCGAACCCTATACGCAAGAAGTAAAACGGCTGGTCAGGGAAAAGACCTTTGGCAACATCAATTACATATCGGCGGATGCGGCCTATCAATCCTTAACGAATCCCAACCAATGGCGTTTAAATAAGTCGCTTTCGGGAGGTGGAGCCCTAATGAATATGGGCGTATATTCCATTCAGAGCCTTATATATGGTAGCGGCCAAAACCCAGTTTCCGTGACCGCCCAGGAATTCAGTACCCGTCCGGACTATTTTAAGGATACCGATGAAACCATTACGGCGCAATTTGAATTCCCTAGTGGCACCGTGGGCCAGATGATGACCTCCCATAACGTTAGGGCCAATAGGCTGTTCGCTTCCTGTGATAAGGGCTGGTTTGAGCTGGATCCGGCAAGTACCTATATCCCACTTGCAGGAAGGACCTCCAGGCGCGAGTTGAATTTCCCCCAAGAGAGCCAGCAAAAATTACAAATGGACGATTTTGCACGGCATGTGTTGGAAGGAACACCTAACAAAGCTCCAGGCGAGATGGGGAAAAGGGATATGATTATTGTAGAAGCCATTTACAACTCCATTGCTGGGGGCAACAAAAAAATCGCCTTAGATCTTGGCCATATGGGAATCACCGATTCCTGATATAATTTGTCAACATGCCCGGGCTAACCATATGTCCTATACGTCATTGGAACGAAGCATTGAAGTACCATGTGTTTGCTGGTCGTTAGAACCTTTCAAAAACGCCCAGGCCAAAAAGCGCAAAGTCATATTTTACTGGATCTCTTGGGTCCAATTCCCTTAGATTTTTGTTGAGCTCCAGCACCGCTTTGGCATCGTTCTGTTTGCGCTTTAGCAGTTTAAGCTTTCTAGCCACATTCCCGGAATGTACGTCCAAGGGGCAAGACAGCTGCGCTGGGCCAATTTTCTTCCAAAGTCCAAAATCTACTTGGGTAGCACTGTCGCGTACCATCCATCGCAAGAACATATTGATGCGCTTGGCTGCAGATCCCCTGGCCGGGTCCGAGATGTGCTTGGTGGTCCGTAGGGGATGGGGAAGTTCAAAAAACACCTGTTTAAAGGCCGAAATGGCAGTTTGCGTAGAGGTGGTTGTTGCATATTGGGAAAAAATATTTTCCAGCCCGCCGTGGTTCCGATATATGTTTTGAAGGCTTTTTACAAAATAGCACAAATCTTCACCGTTAAAGGTCCGATGTACAAAAGGGGCAAGCCGATCTAGGTCGTTGGGGTGATGGTTCATCACAAAATCAAAAGGAGCCTGTTGCAGTAGTTCCATCATACGGTAGGCATTGTTGATGATACTTTTGCGGTTGCCCCATGCGATGGTCGCTGTCAAAAAGGCACTGATTTCTATATCTTCTTTGGCAAGGAACCTATGCGGAATTTGCAAGGGGTCGCTCTCCAAAAAGCTGGGATGGTTATACTGGGCCACTTTGGTGTCCAAAAAATCCTTGAGTTCCTTCTTGGTCATATTAAACGGTGATGAGTCCGTCTACCATGGTCAACTTGCGATCGGCCATGTTGGCCAGGTCCTCGTTATGGGTTACGATAACAAAGGTTTGTCCAAAGGTGTCCCTAAGTTCGAAGAACAGTTTGTGCAGTTTGTCCGCACTCTCCGAATCGAGATTCCCACTGGGTTCGTCCGCATAAATGATCGAAGGGTGGTTCACCAGCGCACGGGCCACGGCCACCCGTTGCTGCTCTCCTCCAGAAAGTTCATTGGGCTTGTGATGGAACCGATGGGACAGCCCTAGGAAATCCAACAACTCCTTACCGCGCTTTTCGGCTTCCTTTCTTGGCGTCTTTTTGATGAATGCCGGGATACAGACATTTTCCAGGGCGGTAAACTCGGGCAACAGCTGATGAAATTGAAAAATAAAGCCAATATGTTCATTCCTAAATTTGGCCAGGGTCTTGTCCGTCAGTTTGATCACATCTGTAGCATTGATCAATAGGCTGCTATCGCTTTTGTTGGATTGTGTATCCAGGGTACCCAAAATTTGCAACAAGGTAGTCTTTCCGGCTCCGGAGGCGCCCACAATGGAAACAATCTCTCCTTTTTCAATATGCAGATCAACCCCTTTTAAAACTTGTAGTTCCCCGTAGAATTTCTGGATATTGGTCGCTTGGATCATGCCATGGAATTTTCGGGATGAAAGTAAACATTAGCAGAGACATTCCAAAAATAAAAGAATTCATTTCCATGATATTTTATCATTTTGCCGCCACCATAGTAATTTTCTATGGTACAGTAAGACTAATTGAACTTACCACTGCCCAAATCCCAAAGGAAATGGGTACATTTAAAATTTTAAATCAAAAGGTATGTCGATAGAATCAACACCTGGAATTGCTGTATTTGCCGGAGGCTGCTTTTGGTGCACGGAAGCTGTTTTTCAGCGCTTAAACGGGGTTACGCAAGTTGTGTCCGGATATACGGGCGGGAACATTAAAAATCCGGCTTATAGGGAGATCTGCACCGGAAGAACGGGACATGCAGAGGCGGTTAGGATTACCTTTGACCCCAATCTTGTTTCCTATATGGACCTACTTGAGGTCTTTTTTGCCACACATGATCCCACTACTCTTAACCGTCAAGGAAATGACGTGGGCACCCAATACCGAAGTGAAATTTTCTATCAAAATGAGGAACAAAGGGAACAGGCGGAGAAATATGTACGGTTTTTGGAGGAAAAACGCGTATTCGATCATCCTGTCGTAACTGCAATATCGGAGGCCAAGCCTTTCTACGAAGCCGAGGGGAACCATCAGAATTATTATAACGACCATAGGGCACAACCTTATTGTCAGGTCATCATCAACCCAAAACTAAAAAAACTACAGACACACTATACCGATAAATTAAATTCTTAAGAGAACATGGCACCACCATATCGAAGTTTAGAAGAATACAATTTGGAAATAACAAACGATGTTAAAGATCGATATTCAAGAATTATCAAGGAAATAGGGGAGGACGTTGATCGCGAAGGACTGACCAAGACTCCGGAAAGGGCGGCCAAGGCCATGCTTTTTTTAACACAAGGGTATAAACAAAATGCCGCCGAGGTATTAAAAAGTGCTATGTTCAAGGAGTCCTATAACGAAATGGTCATCGTGAAAGATATTGAACTGTATTCCCTGTGTGAACACCATATGCTTCCTTTTTTTGGAAAGGCCCACATCGCATACATACCCAACGGACAAATCGTAGGCCTTAGCAAACTGCCCCGGGTAGTGGATATTTTTGCAAGACGGCTGCAGGTGCAGGAACGATTAACGGAACAGATATTGGACTGCATCAATGACACCCTAAAACCACAAGGGGTAGCGGTGGTCATTGAAGCTGCTCATATGTGTATGATGATGCGGGGGGTTCAAAAACAGAATTCGGTCACTACTACCTCGGGTTTTAGAGGATCTTTTGAGAAGGAGGAAACCCGGAACGAGTTTCTAAAATTGATAAGCTCCAGTCTTTCATAAAAAAAAAAATTATTAACAAAACTGTAACATTTTCTGGTTTTAATAGTCTTTATATTATAGGACAAACTAAAGAAACCGACCATGAAGCAGTTACTTTTGGCCTTCAGCCTTCTTTTTATGACCCTTTCCTTTGGGCAAAAAGAGATGGTGGTTGATGCGTTTGAGACCTTCAGCAGTAATGTTGGAGCCAAGATGCGCATCATGAAGTCCCCTGAGTATCTCCTTACCTTTTCCGGGGAGACAGAGATGGTAGATCGGATTTCATGGGAACTTGCGGATAATACACTTCACATTTGGTCAACTACCCCCAACATGGACTTCAGGACCGTGGAGGTAACCGTGTATACCCCTTCCATAACCGCCGTTGCACTTACTTATGGGGGTATCCTCACCATGGATGGCGCTTTTTCGCAAATTGAAAACTTTGAGATTTCGGCAATTGAAGGAGCCACTGCAGACCTGTCCAACATCGATTTCAAAAATTTGGTGGCCAAAGCCCTGCATGGCGGGGAGATCCTTTACAAATCTACGCGAACCTTGATAAGCAGTACCGATGAGGAGGGTGTCATAAAACGTTCTGACGGCATCAACTGAATCCAAGTCCATACTTTTTTTAGCATTCCATCCATTACTTTAGTGGGAATACCTATTTTTGGGTATGTCAAAAAACAAAGATCCTAAATATCGAAACCTGTTGCTGGGGCTGCTGTTTGACGCCCTGGGTATGGTTTCCTTCCTGATACCAGGTATAGGTGAATTCTCCGATATCATTTGGGCACCTATGGCAGGATGGCTGATGACCCGCCTGTACAAGGGCAGGGCTGGGCAGGCGGCCGGAGTGATTACCTTCGTTGAGGAAATGCTCCCCGGACTCGATGTTATTCCCACCTTTACCTTAATGTGGTTGTACACCTATGTGCTAAAAGGCTCCAAGGCCGAGAAATTCATCGATGTCAAATAGCTCGATGGTGTTGGGTGAGACCCTATGGGATATATAGGTCGATTACGTATGGTGAATCCATCAACCATCACGTAGAGCGCCATGCAGGTGACACGGCGCTCGAACGGACAGTTGTTATCGCATACTTTCTTATGATAAGCACATTGCCTAGAGCAAAATACTGAGCCCTAGCGATATATTTCTACCGATATTGGGTATACCATCGGTCTTGAGCCGCGACAAATGGGCGATGTAGGTTTTATCCAGAAGGTTGTTGGCGGTAAGGCGCAACGACACTTCCTGATCAAAGAGCAGCAAATTTCCGCCCAAGCCCACATCCAAAAGGTTGTAACCATCGGTAAAGGTTTCGAAACTGCTTACTCTTTCCTGATCAAAGACCGATTGCAGGCTTACAAAGGCATAGCTGTTCAATAGCCAGGTATTGGTCTTATTGAACTCCACCCGGACGGTATTGGTAATGCTATTGGCCGGAATCAATGGCAAGGAGCTGTCATCGTCCAATTCCCCGATGACCATGGCAAAACTGCTCTCCACGTGCAGCCAGTCCAAGGGGTGGGGGTGCAGATGCAGCCCCACCTCGCCACCGTATAGCCGGGCATCTTGCTGTCGGTAGAGGAAGACTGCATCTTCACCAACAAATTCCCCATTGGGCTCAATAAATATGAAATCGGAGACCGTATTGTGAAAGCCGTTTACCGAAAGCTCCAGGTGCTCGCTGCTGTACTCCAGAGCCAGGTCTACCTGAACGTTTTGCTCGTTGCCCAGATCGGGGTCACCAATTTCAAAACGGTTGGTGCCTTCGTGCACGCCGTTTGAAGTAAGCTCTGCCAGATTGGGGGCTCGAAAGCCCGTAGCCAGGTTCAAACGCCCCACAAGGTTTTTGGAAAGTCCCATTTTATAGCCAATGGCCGCGTTGAAACTGTTGAAATTCCTGTCGAGTTCCGGAATAAAATCCTCTTCGCTAGGCAGTCCACTGGCCTCCCCGTTGATTGCACGGTGATCGTACCGAATTCCCAGTTGTAGGTCGCTATTGTTTTTAAAATGGAGGTGGGAGGTTCCCAAAAACCCTATGTCATTGGTAATGGCATCGGGAATCAGTATTTCTTCCCCAAAGTTTTCATTGCGTTGATGCATACCCTGCACGCCAAAAATGGTTTCCAAATTACGCCATTCCGGTAGGCGATATTGGACGTTATAACTAAAGGTTTTCAAGTCCATATCCAGGGCAGCTTCCTCGGTACCTTCTTCCTCCTCAAATTCCCTGCGGTCGTTAAAGGTATAGCCCAAGGTGGCATCCAAACTGGAACGTTCAAAGAAAATACTGGTCTTGGAACTGAGGATGTGGTTATCTATCTCCTGATTGGGCAGTCCCGGAGAGCGGCTTTTGGTCTGTTCCCCTAACTCTTCGGGGATACCCAGATCCGACCGGTTGTAGTTGTATCGCAACTCCGTTTTAAAGGTAGCGGCCTGGTACCCCACGCCCGCTTTGATATCGTACTCCCGAAAACGCGAATTGGTAACACGAACGTCCTCGCCGGTATTATAATCGACATGTGAGGCTACACTCCCTCTCAATAGAAATTTAAACCGCTCACTGGAGGCTTTAAATCCGGCATTGGCATTTAGGCCTTCGGTATTTGAAAAATAATTTAGGTTGATATCCCCTGAGTTGGTCTTGGGAATCGCAAATTTTTCCGGATTTAGATAGAGTACCCCGCCCAGGGCATCCGATCCGTAGAGTAGGGAGGCGGGCCCCTTAATGACCTCTACGCTTTCTATACCCGCATCACTGATACCCAGTCCATGCTCATCGCCGAACTGCTGGTTCTCCAATCGAATCCCTTGGGTATATACCAGTACACGATTAAAACTCAATCCGCGTATCACGGGTTTTCCAATCCCAAGACCTGTGGAGACGGTTTCCACTCCGGGAATATTGGTAATGCCCTGGGCCAGGGTAACGGCTCCACGGGCTTTCAGATTGGCCACGGTCTCATGGGCTACTTTCACCACGTTTTCACGTTGTAGCTTATGAAAGGGTGTGGACACAATGACCTCCTCCATCTCGATGGCGCTGGGGGATAAATCGATACGGAGCGAATTGGCACCACTTAAAATAGTGATGCTGCGCGAATAGGTCTGATAGCCAATATAAGAAACTACCAGCTTGTAGGTGCCCAAAGGCAGGTTGTTGATGCGATAGTTTCCCTCCGCGTCGGAAATGGCACCCTTCTCGAGCTGTGGAAAGTATATGGTGACCTGTTCCAAGGGCAGGGCACTTTCCGAATCCGTAATAGTTCCATTCAGGGTGTTTTGTGCATAATTATAGGTAAGTGACATTGCCAAGAGCAATGAAAATGCTATTTTTTTCATAACTGGATTTAAAAAAGATTAATAAAATGTAAATCGGGATTGTTATGAAAGGCTGGGGGGTCCCCTAAGGGAGAAATGCAGCGCCTGATAGTCGCTTAAAAAGAAGTAAGCACTGAAATTGGTAGTATCGTAATTGGGCACTGGGAATACGGTAAAAGCATACAGGGCCGGATAAAACTGGGAAGACAATTTGTACTTTTGAAAATCGCAATCGAGTTCTACCTCGTGAATGTGAACTGCACCCCTTTTGGTACATTCCTGCTGTAAGTGATCATGGATGGCGTGAGAAAGCTTTACCATAGACGGCAAGGCAATGGAAATCACCAATACCATGGAAACAAGCGGGAAAAGTATATTTTTTACTTCAGTGCTCACCCTACAAAACTAGGGAAATATGAAAGACGAAAGCTGTTAATAAAATACTAATATTATACCTTGGCCATTATTGTTGTCTAAAAAGAAAACCTAGCCCCATCCGGCTGAGCATCTTTTTTTCAAAATTCCAAAAAAAGCGGAACTGTCCAAAGAGCCACCCAAAGATGACCAATAGTATTTGATAAAAGGGAAAGATCAAGGAGAGTCGCAATAGAAAGTAAACCAGACCACCCCACCAAAAACCTTCGGGGAACACCTCACGGTGCAATCCGATCCAATCCAAAAAAGGTTTGGCCACATAAACCGAAGAAGAGCCGGTAACGGCGAAGACGATAAAAATGACCACCAACTGAAAATTGGAGCTTATGCCCCAGCGTTCCTTGAATTTTTGCATACCTAGTTGCTAACTAAGTGGCGAAGATAGGACTTATATGCGTGGAAAAAAAGGCCCCAAACGCTGTCCGTATTTCCTTTGGAAAAAGACAAAATAGTTATAGAGTTTATAGTTTACCTCATACCCATAATCTATTCGCGGATTGTAGTCTATCGTCAGAATATACAGGTTGGGGTCATACAATTGCGGGTTTTGAACGCGTATGTTCCAATTGGTCACCAATAACTGATTGCGGGTCTCCAAAAAGGATTGGCTGTAATAACCCGGTGGACGGGCAATTCCTTGCAACCAGATGTTAAAGCCCGGCTCAATGATGATGATTTCATATTCGGTCTCTTCACTGGCTATAGTAATGGTATCGCCTTCCTTTTGATCAAAATATGATTTTTCCCTATCGGAAATCTCCACAGTTTCCTTGGTGCTGGTACAACTCGCTACGGAAAGTAGAACGGCAAACAGCACAAGGCTTACGGGTAGTACAATCTTTTTCATTTTTTTCATTTTTTTTGGTTCGACTTTTACGTACGGGAAACTCTTAAAACAGAACTCCCGTGGAATTACAGCATCAGAAAATATGCCAAAGCTTCTCCGTTGGCCAACAAATTCACTAGAAGATACAAAAAAACCATTCGCCTTGGCGAATGGTCCTGTTAAATATAGTTAAGAAGCTGTTTTTTACTTTCCGAATAGACCGCCCAAAAGTCCGCCAAGGCCGCTCTTTTTCTTGCTACCTCCTCCAAGTACCATACCGGCCACATCGTCCAAAATACTGCCGTCCCCGTCGGAATCCAAAAAAGATTCGATAAGGGATTGCTGTTGACCACCGGAGCTATCGCCCCCTAATAAACCGCCTAGTAGATTGCCAATACCATTGGAGTCGCTAATATTTTGTTGTCTGGTCTGTTTACCCAAAAATCCCATTAAAATTGGAGCGGCAACCTTCAGAATAGTAGCAATGGAGCCTGCATCCATACCCGATTTTTGACTAAGTGCATTTTCCAGTTGGGGTTGCTTGCCGCCCAAAACGTGCCCTAAAATACCGGCACCGTCCTCCATTACGGACTGATCTACACCGCCTCCGAAGAGTCCGCCCAGATTGTCCAAGATACCCCCGTCGTGCTTGCTAGAAAGCGCATTCATTAAGCCCTGTGCGCCATCGGGCGAGGCCGCATTTCTTTTCATAGCGCCCATTAATACGGGAAGTGCCATACTTAGTACACTGCTTGTTTTGTCAGCAGGTTGTCCCGCTTGCTGCGCAACACCGCTAATCAATTGCTGGCCCATAGGCCCGTTCAATAAATCTAATATTCCAGACATGTTTATTTTGATTTTTATAGTTGTACCCAATGTACAAAAAAGAGGGTAAATAAGCGCATTGTTCCGACAATATGGTCCTTACTTCAATAAAGCGATGATCTGGGACGCCAATTCCTCACCGATACGGTCCTGCGCCTCCCCAGTGGCGGCCCCGATATGCGGGGTCATGGAAATGTTGGGATGCATAAGGATTTTGATTTCCGGTGAAGGCTCGGATTCAAAAACGTCCAGACCGGCAAAGGATACCTTTTTGCTTTCCAGGGCGTCGATAAGGGCTACTTCGTCTATGACGCCACCACGGGCAGCGTTAACAATGCCCACGCCAGACTTCATCAATTCGAACTCTGGTTTACCAATTACATATGCTTTCTGTGCTGGTACGTGAAGGGTGATGAAGTCCGCTGATTTTAGCACCTCTTCCTTGGCTACACCTTCAAATTCAAAGGAAACGGAACGCCCATCGAAAAAGGGGACGTCTATGGTGGCCTTTTCCAAAAAGGGATCATAATAGCGTACATGCATCCCTACGCCCAAGGCAATCCTCGCCGTAGCCCTGCCGATTCTTCCAAATCCAATGATACCCAAGGTTTTTCCACGCAATTCCAAACCGCCCGCATAGGCCTTTTTTAATTTTTTGAAATTGCTATCGCCTTCCAAGGGCATATTCCGGTTGGCATCGTACAAAAACCGTACGCCTCCAAACAAGTGGGCAAAGACCAACTCAGCTACCGATTCCGAGGAAGCGGCCGGCGTGTTTATTACGTGCAGGCCCTTCTCTTTGGCATACTCCACATCGATGTTATCCATACCCACGCCACCACGACCAATGAGCTGTAGGGATGGACAGCTGTCAATGAGATCCTTCCTAACTTGGGTGGCACTGCGCACCAGCAGACCAACAATTTGATTTTCATTGATAAAATCCGAGAGTTGTTCCTGGGCCACTGTGGTGGTAAAGACCTCAAACCCCTGTTGTTCCAATGCCCGTATACCACTGGATGATATACCGTCGTTTGCCAATATCTTCATGGTAAATTATAGATTTTAAGTTTTAAATGCTAAGTGTTAACGTTTTGAATTAAGTTGACTTGTTTTGACAATTTTGGTCAAAATCTTAATAATTTGTCCAATTTCCCTTATATGATCCACCAGAGTTTCATTGATCACTTTTCCTTCCTTTGGCAATCGCCACCAATATCTGGTTTCTCTAGCCTCTTTTGATGCAATCGCCATTTTGGCGATAAAGTCCTGCTTCGATTGGCCAGCACCGGCCTCTGCAATATTAGCTCCTATGCTAGTTGCCGATCATAGCAATTGATTAGCGGAAACTTTTTTCTTCAATAACGACTGTTTTTTTTCCTTTCTCACAAGCGATACTTACCACCTAAAACCGAACACTTAAAACCAGGTGTTAACGGTGTTACGCCTTCCGTTCCAATTCACTCATTACGTCTACAAGAGCACCCACACTCTCCAAGGAGAGGGCATTGTACATAGAGGCGCGGTAGCCCCCTACGGAGCGGTGGCCATTAATTCCATTGATTCCCGCTTCTTTCCACATGGCATCAAAGGTGTCCTTTAAGCTTTCGTCGGTTAGATTAAAGGTGGCGTTCATATGGGAACGGTCCTCCTTTTGCGCAAAACCGGTGAACAAGGGATTCAGTTCCACCTCCGAATAGAGCAGTTGCGCTTTTTTGTCATTGATTTCCTCAATGCCAGCGATACCACCCAGCTCCTGCAACCACTCCAAAGTGAGCATGGAAACGTAAACGGCGAATACCGATGGGGTGTTGAACATGCTATCCTTTCCTATGTGTACTTTATAATCTAACATGGAAGGGATCTTTCGGGAAACCTTTCCAAGAATATCCTCTTTCACCACCACCAAAGTAGTACCTGCCGGACCCATATTTTTTTGTGCGCCGGCATAGATCAGATCAAATTGTGAAAAGTCTAACTGTCTCGAGAAAATATCCGAACTCATATCACATATCAGGGGAATATCCACCTGTGGAAATTCCATCACCTGAGTGCCGAATATGGTATTGTTGGAGGTCATATGCAAATAATCCAAACCTTCGGGTATATGATAGCCTTTTGGGATGTAATTAAAGTTTTTATCCTTGGAAGAGGCCACTTCGACCACCTCGCCGAAAAGTTTGGCCTCCTTTATGGCCTTATCACTCCAGGTGCCGGTGTTGATATAACCCGATTTGTTTTCCATAAGGTTGTATGCCACCATAAGGAACTCGGTGCTGGCGCCTCCTTGCAAGAAGAGTGCTTGATATCCCTTGCCTTCCAATCCAAGTAATTGTAAGGCCAAGGATCGTGCGCGCTCCATAACCGCCACAAAATCCTTACTGCGGTGCGAAATTTCGATAAGCGACAGTCCCAAACCGTTAAAATCCAGAACGGCTTCCGAGGCCTTTTGCATCACTTCCTGTGGCAGTACACAAGGGCCTGCGCTAAAATTATGTTTCTTCATTTTGGATAAAAATTTAGGCCCTAAAGGTCCTAAAAAACTATGGAAAGAGTACTATGGAAATAAAATTATTCTGTTAGGTTTTTAACAGGAATTCAACAGTGTCCACCCCATCGGCGTAATCGGACAGCTCGGGGTACTGGGTCCTCCCAAATGGTACCTCCCCGGGCATTAGATCTGCCGCAACAATACACTGCAGTTGGTCCCGGTCTTCCTCTAATTTTTTGTGAAGCCCTTCTACGTCATCATAGTATTCATAAAACAAGGTAGCGATGGGAGAGGCGTAGCCAGAATCCTCCTTGAGCATCAGGAATCCATTTTCCAGGATATTGAACTCGCTCATAAGATATACCGCTTTGTTGTAGTCGTAGTTGTTGGCGTATTTGTGTTGATCAATAATGGAGCCATAGGAATAGATGGCCTTAAAAAAAGGAGTAAAATCGTAGTCCTTGGGCACGAAAAGTTTGGAGACGCTACGACAACCCAGCCCATAATACCTGAAAATGTCCTCCCCAAGTGCTGTAAGCTGCTGGGAAGATTCCTTTCCTGTCAGTACGGCCACCGAGCTCCTGTTTTTTCTGATAATATGGGGCTTTTTTCCAAAATAATACGCAAAGTAGCGGGCGGTGTTATTGCTTCCGGTTGCGATTACGGCATCAAAGTTGTTCAATTTCCCCTCGGAAAAGCTCACCTTGTCATGCAGTGCCGGCGTTGCGGCAGATAGGTAGCTGGCCATAAAGGGTAGTAGGGCAGTGTCGTTGGAGGATAGTTTCACCAGGGCACGATTTCCGGTAAGGAGCGTCGTCAAAAAGTCGTGAAAACCCACCATGGGAATATTCCCGGCCATGATCAGGGCAACGGTCTTGTTTTTGGTCTGTGATAGGTCATAGGATGCCAACCAAGTTCTCAATCTTTCCTCCGTAAGTACTTCGCCCCAACGCGCTAGGCTAAAAAGCACATTTTCTTTGGTAAACCATCCATTCTGGTGGTTTGCCGCGGAAGTTGTTTTTTGGAGCTCTTCTGTCCAAGGGTTCTTGGTCAGATTTTCCTCGGGATTGTTGAAGATTTCACAAAATTCCCTGAGGAAACTTCCAAGTTTAACAAAAGCTTCTAATCTTTCTTCAAGGTCGGCCATTATATTTGTACAAGATGGTATTAGGATATACCTTTGTGCAAAAATAGGGATGCTGAATCGAATTCAGCACGAATGGAAAAAGAAAATTATGGCGATTATAATAACGGATGAATGTATCAATTGTGGTGCTTGTGAACCGGAATGCCCCAATACCGCGATCTACGAAGGAGCCGATGAATGGAGATATAGCGATGGAACGTCTCTTACCGGCGATGTAGTACTCCTGGACGGTAAGGAAGTGAACGCCGATGATGTGCAAGTACCCATAAGTGATGAAATTTACTATATAGCACCGGATAAGTGCACAGAATGTATGGGCTTCCACGAAGAGCCGCAATGTGCTGCCGTATGCCCGGTGGACTGCTGTATCCCCGATGAAGATAGGGTAGAGTCCGAAGAAGTATTATTGGGCAAACAACGGTTTATGCACCCAGAGGATTAACGATCATTCTGGATTTCCAAAATTTTTCATTTCTTCCAAAGGTGTTATGACCTTGCTATTTTGCCAAATGGTGGGATCGTATTTGGTCAAGACCTGATAGGGCGTTTTTTCCTTCTCCTCAAAAGCGTCATAGGTTGCAGATGACAAGTCGGTATGGGTAATGAACAGGAGCTCTTCTTTGTTCCTGGCGTCTCCTTCCAACATGAGATCAAACGCCACCTTGTTTTTTTCCGTACTGTTTTCTATGAATTTAAAGGGCCTGTTCACATAAAAGTAACTGCCTTCCTCCCGTTTGATGTAATGGGGAACGTAGGTGTTGTCCGTTCTTTTTTTGTACATGATCGTGCCCGTTCTGGCGTTTTCGATATATTTTACCCCCAAGATCAATTTTAAGTTGACTTTCTGTCCCCTTTTTCCCTTGCCATACCGATAGTCGGTCTTGATCACGGCATGGGTATCATCGGAAACATATAATCTTCCCGTAAATTTTGCCTTTGCCCGTTTTGGGGAAAATTGGATGATATAGACAAGCTCATCGTTAAAGAAAGTGGCATCCAAGAAGGAATAGTTGTAATATTTGGCATCCAAAATCCGGTTCAGAAAGGAGCCGTCGTAGAGCTGTGAAGTTTTTAGAACTTCCTCGGTCTCTGATTTTAGGTAGGAAATCTTATACTCGTCTTTGTCGCTTCCCGATTCCTCGTTTAAGGAGAGGGAATCCTCTATTTTGAACAGCCCGGTCTTTAATTTATAGGTTTTGGTGGTATCCAGATACTTGAGCACGATATCCTGCGCTTTCTTTTGGACATTTTCAATGGAAAAATCCCGTTTGCTGTCGATTAGGGTTGTGGCCTTGTCCACGCTCAGCTTCAGGTTTTCCCTGTCCTTTACGTGCAAATCCCCTTTGAAGTCGGTGAAGTGGACCGCCTTACTGTTCACAATGACATTTGCCAGGGAATCCAGACTGATGTTGGCCCCTTTGATCTGGTCTTTTTCCACATGGGAGGCCCGTTCTACCTCCACATCGAGACGGGCGAAGTCGATATAGGCAGACTCCCGATAGAACAGCTCGTGGCTCAAGGGCCCCACCCCGTAGTTCTCCTTGACCCTGGACCGCACCTTGGCGATGATGGCATCGGCATTGGGAGTTTTGTTACTTACGAAAACTTCGTTGAGTTGCAATGCAGACTCGTCAAGGGCAATGATGTAATTGGCCTTCTCAAATGCGTCTAGGGAAAGGACCTTTTGGGTATAGCCCAAACAGGAAATCCTAAGGTTGGGAGCAAGGGTATTACCAAGGTCTATGGTGAAATAGCCTTCCTCGTTGGAGATTACCCCACTGTTGTCACTGAGCTGAACCGTGGCATAGGGCACCGGTTCCTTAGTTTCCTTATCGATTATTTTACCGCTAAGCAGTTGTGCCTGAAGGAAATGGCCGTTGAGGACCAGTAAAAAGGATAAAATTAGGGTCTTGTTCATTTGTCACGTGATTGAGAGAGGTAGACGAGCCATCCCTAAAATTGTTACGGTCACAAAGATAGATTGGATGTGGAAAGGAAAAAATTTCCGATCGGTTTGGAGCGGATAAACTAAGCCGATTTTTTGTTTTACCGGGGATGCTTCCAAATACCGTTGTAAAAACTATATTTGCACCCAAAATAGCACCCTAAGGAATGAAAGCAGGTATCGTAGGATTGCCCAATGTAGGAAAATCGACCCTTTTTAATTGTTTGTCCAACGCCAAGGCGCAAAGCGCAAATTTTCCTTTTTGTACCATTGAACCCAATATTGGTGTGGTAAACGTACCCGATTCCCGCTTGGAAAAACTGGAGGAATTGGTACATCCGGAGCGGGTACAGCCTGCCACGGTAGAAATTGTGGATATTGCCGGATTGGTAAAAGGCGCTAGTAAGGGTGAAGGATTGGGAAACCAGTTTTTGGGAAATATTCGTGAAACCGATGCCATTTTACACGTGCTGCGCTGTTTTGACAATGATAACGTTGTGCACGTTGATGGTTCCATAGATCCCATTAGGGACAAGGAGACCATAGATATGGAATTGCAGCTCAAGGACCTGGAAACGGTAGAAAAGAAACTCGACAAAGTAAAACGTGCCGCCAAAACCGGAAATAAAGAAGCGCAAAAGGAAGAGGCCGTTTTGTTGAAACTGAAAGAAGGGCTGGAATCTGGCACCTCGGTACGTGCCATAGCCATTGAAAAGGACGACCGACAAGCCTATGTGAATCCCTTGCAGTGCATCACCGATAAACCCGTCATGTATGTCTGCAATGTGGACGAAGCCTCGGCGGTCAATGGAAATGCCTATGTGGAAAAGGTAAAGGAAGCGGTTGCTGGTGAGAATGCAGAAGTCATCTATCTAGCCGTAGGCACCGAGGCAGATATTGCGGAACTGGAGACCTATGAAGAACGGCAACTATTCCTGGAGGACATGGGACTCAGCGAACCTGGGTCGGCCAAATTGATACGGGGCGCCTATACCTTATTGGATCTGGAGACCTATTTTACCGCCGGGGTAAAGGAGGTGAGGGCCTGGACCATTCCCGTAGGTGCCACAGCGCCACAGGCGGCCGGGGTCATCCATACCGATTTTGAAAAAGGGTTTATCCGGGCCGAGGTCATTTCCTATAAGGATTATGAGTCCTACGGCAGCGAGGCCAAAGTTAAGGAGGCCGGAAAAATGCGTGTAGAGGGCAAGGACTATGTGGTCCAGGACGGCGATGTGATGCATTTTAGATTCAATGTGTAGTTGTCCAATTCACCCTCCCCGCTAATAACTATATCAACAAAAAGCTGTTTTTCTTTGTTAATTACTTTAACAGGGATAGGTTTTATCTTTTTGGAACACTTGTTATATTAGCGACCATTAGCTTTAAAGCCCCCATTTATGTCAGCAAACTCCCAATATACCGAAGAAAACATCCGTTCCCTGGATTGGAAGGAGCATATCCGTATGCGTCCCGGGATGTATATTGGCAAGTTGGGCGATGGCTCCTCTGCGGATGACGGTATTTATATTCTTCTAAAAGAGGTCATTGACAATTCCATTGATGAATTTGTCATGGGGGCGGGGAAAACCATTGAAATTACCATAAAGGACCATACAGTCCATGTGCGCGATTACGGACGTGGCATTCCCTTGGGAAAGGTGGTGGATGTGGTCTCAAAGATGAACACAGGGGGCAAATACGATACCCGCGCCTTTAAAAAGTCGGTCGGGCTCAACGGCGTAGGTACCAAGGCCGTTAATGCACTGTCTTCCTTCTTTAAGGTAGAGTCTTCCCGGGAAAGCAAATTAAAGACGGCCGAGTTCAACCAGGGGAATCTTACCTTGGAGGAGGGCCCTGTTGAAACGTCCAAGCGCAAGGGTACCAAAGTTTCCTTTGTCCCCGACGAGCATATTTTTAAAAAGTACAAGTACCGGAACGAGTATGTAGAGCGAATGCTCAAGAACTATGTATACCTGAACCCAGGGCTTACCATTGTTTTCAATGGCGAAAAGTTCTTTTCTGAAAACGGCCTAAAGGACCTCCTGGAGGACAACAACAGTGCAGGGGATATGCTGTATCCGATCATCCATTTAAAAGGTGATGATATCGAGGTGGCCTTAACCCATAGTAAAACGCAGTACAGCGAGGAGTACCATTCCTTTGTAAATGGACAGCATACCACCCAAGGGGGGACACATCAGGCAGCATTTAGGGAGGCCCTTGTTAAGACCATCCGGGACTTTTACGGCAAGAACTACGAAGCATCGGACATACGCAAGTCTATCATCTCCGCAATATCCATAAAGGTAATGGAACCGGTATTCGAAAGCCAGACCAAGACCAAATTGGGTTCAACGGATATGGGCGGTAAAATGCCCACTGTGCGCACTTATATCAATGATTTTATAGGCCGCTATCTGGACAACTATCTCCACAAGAACCCGGAGACCGCGGAGAAATTGCAACGTAAGATCCTTCAGGCCGAAAAGGAACGCAAAGATCTTTCCGGCATACGGAAATTGGCACGGGAACGGGCAAAGAAGGCCAGTCTTCACAACAAAAAATTACGGGATTGCCGTGTGCATCTCGGTGATATGAAGAACGATCGTAATTTGGAGACCACCTTGTTCATTACGGAGGGCGATTCCGCTTCAGGTTCCATTACCAAGTCCCGGGATGTCAATACCCAGGCTGTTTTTAGCCTTAGGGGAAAACCCTTGAACTCGTATGGCATGACCAAGAAAATTGTTTACGAGAACGAGGAATTCAATCTTTTGCAGGCAGCGCTGAATATTGAGGAATCCATGGAAGGACTCCGTTATAACAATATAGTGATCGCTACCGATGCAGACGTGGACGGGATGCACATACGCCTCTTGCTTATTACCTTCTTTCTGCAGTTTTTTCCGGAACTGATCAAGGAGAACCATTTGTATATTCTACAGACACCCCTGTTCCGGGTGCGGAATAAAAAGGAAACCATCTATTGCTACAGTGAAGAGGAGAAAAGGGCGGCCATGGACAAATTATCCGGAAAACCGGAGATTACCCGATTTAAGGGCTTGGGTGAAATATCTCCAGATGAGTTTAAGCATTTTATAGGGGATGATATTCGTTTGGAACCCGTAATGCTCGACAAGGCCATGTCCATAGAGCAATTATTGCAGTTTTATATGGGAAAAAATACGCCTGACCGACAGGAATTTATCATAAAAAATCTTAAAGTGGAAATAGACTTAGTAGAAGATAATAAACTATAAAACAATACAATACCTGATTTTCCTTTATGGAAGAGAATGAAGATTTGAACGAAGCGGAAAACGCACATCCCGAGGGCTCCCAGGAAACCCTGACCAAGGTTACGGGAATGTACAAGGATTGGTTTTTGGACTACGCTTCCTATGTTATTTTGGAGCGTGCGGTACCCGCCATAGAAGACGGTTTTAAACCGGTACAGCGCAGGATAATGCATGCCCTGAAGGAGCTGGATGACGGCAGGTACAACAAAGTGGCCAATGTTGTGGGCCATACCATGCAGTACCACCCGCATGGCGATGCCAGTATAGCCGATGCCATGGTGCAAATTGGGCAAAAGGACCTGTTGATAGATACCCAAGGAAACTGGGGCAATATCTTAACAGGGGATAGGGCGGCCGCTTCCCGATATATAGAGGCACGCCTATCCAAATTTGGGCTGGAGGTGGTCTTTAGTCCAAAAATTACGGAGTGGCAGCTTTCCTATGATGGAAGAAAGAAGGAGCCCGTAAACCTTCCGGTAAAATTCCCCTTGCTTTTGGCCCAAGGTGCCGAAGGAATAGCGGTGGGGCTCTCTACCAAAATCCTACCACACAATTTTAAAGAGTTGATCGATGCCTCCATAAAACACCTAAGAGGGCAGCGTTTTAAGTTGTTTCCCGATTTTCCTACGGCGGGCATCATCGATGTGGGCAATTATAACGACGGGATGCGGGGCGGCAAGATTCGGGTACGGGCCAAGATTTCCCAGCTCGACAAAAATACCCTGGTAATCAGTGAAATACCGCATGGGACCAACACCTCCTCGCTGATAGACTCCATCCTCAAGGCCAATGACAAGGGTAAAATCAAGATCAAGAAAATTGAGGACAATACGGCCGCCGAAGTAGAAATTTTGGTCCACCTGCCAAGCGGGATATCTCCGGATAAGACCATTGATGCCCTATATGCCTTTACTTCCTGTGAGTCCTCAATTTCTCCACTGGGATGCATTATTGAGGATAACAAACCACTGTTTATCGGAGTTTCGGAAATGCTAAAACGATCGGCGGACCTTACCGTAGAACTGTTGAAGGCCGAATTGGAGATCCAGTTGGCCGAGTTGGAGGAACAGTGGCATTTTGCATCGCTTGAGCGTATTTTTATTGAGAATCGAATCTATAGGGACATCGAAGAGGAAGAAACCTGGGAGGGGGTATTGGGTGCCATAGATAAAGGTCTAAAACCGCATACAAAACATTTGAGAAGAGCGGTCACCGAGGATGATATTGTGCGGTTGACCGAGATTAGGATCAAGCGGATCTCCAAGTTTGATCTTGATAAGGCCCAACAACATATTGAGAGCCTCGAGGCAAAAATTGCCGAGGTAAAGCATCATCTGGCCCATTTGATAGATTTTGCGATTGACTATTTCAAAAGCTTGAAGTCCAAATACGGTAAAGGCCGGGAACGTAAATCGGAAATCCGAATTTTTGATGACATCGAAGCCACCAAAGTGGTCATCAGGAACACTAAACTTTATGTAAACCGCGAAGAAGGCTTTGTAGGTACCTCACTGCGTCGTGATGAATATGTAACGGATTGCAGTGACATAGACGATATCATCGTATTTACGCAAGATGGCAAAATGATGGTGACCAAGGTAGATGCCAAGACCTTTGTAGGGAAGCATATCATACATGTCGCCGTTTTCAAGAAACGGGATAGCCGTACTACCTATAACATGGTCTACAAGGATGGAAAAGGCGGCCCTAGTTACATTAAACGCTTTAATGTCACCTCCATAACTCGGGATAAAATGTATGACCTGGCCAATGGAAAGCCACTTACCACGGTATATTATTTTTCTGCCAATCCCAATGGGGAGGCAGAGACCATTACGGTAAACCTAAGACAGGTGGGAAGCATCAAAAAATTGAAGTGGGACCTGGACTTTGCGGATGTGCTCATAAAAGGCAGGGCTTCCAAAGGGAACCTAGTTACAAAATATGCTGTTAAACGCATCGAATTAAAGGAACAGGGTGTATCTACCCTAAAGCCACGAAAAATTTGGTTCGATGAGGTGGTAAGACGTTTAAACGTGGATGGAAGGGGTGAATTGCTCGGTGAATTTAGGGGAGAGGACCTCTTGCTGATCATAACGCAAAAAGGAATTGCCAAGACAGTGGCGCCCAACCTTTCAACACGGTTTGACGAAGAGATGTTAGTGCTGGAAAAGTGGAATCCCAAAAAACCTTTGTCCGCCATATATTATGATGGTGAAAAAGAACGTTATTATGTTAAGCGGTTTATCATTGAGAGCGGAAACAAAGAGGAACTCTTTATTACGGAACATCCAAAATCCTATTTGGAATTGGTCTCCACGGATTGGAGGCCAGTAGCTGAAGTGGAGTTTAGCAAACCAAGAGGGAAAGAATCAAAACAAAATCAAACAATTGATTTAGAGAATTTTATAACGATAAAAGGAATAAAAGCTTTAGGTAATCAACTGACCACGGATAAGGTAAAGAGTGTAAATTCGTTGGACCCTTTGCCGTATGAGGAACCCGAACCTCACGACACCAAAGATATTGAAGTGATCGATGAGGAAAACGTAGTGCCCGATAAAAAAAATGGGGGTCCAAACGGCCAGGGCACTGACCAAACCACACTTTTTTAGTGGTTTATGAAAAGCTTGCGACCCATTTATATGAAATATAACTATATTCGTCAAAAATCGCCCTTATATGGATTTTACTAACCCGTTAGTTTACGGTGTACCTTGTTTTATTGCTTTTATATTGCTGGAATTAACGTATAGCAAGACCCATGGTGATGACCATTTATACGAATGGAAGGATTTGTTTGCCAGTGGTTTTATGGGCCTGGGCTCGGCCATCATAGCGCCCTTGATCAAAGTGGTTTCCGCAATCGTTATTTTCAACTTCGTCTACGACTTTTTTAATCCCATGGATGCTACGGGCGTAAGGACCAATATATTGGGCTATGCCTCCTTTGGTTATGCTTGGTATGTGTGGTTGCTGTGCCAATTTGCGGACGATTTCACCTACTACTGGTTCCATAGGGCCAATCACGAGATTAGAATCCTTTGGGCCGCCCATATCGTGCACCATTCTTCGGACAATTACAATTTGGGGACCGCCGTTCGAAACGGATGGTTCACTATCTTGTACAAACCACTCTTCTACATGTGGATGCCCGCTTTGGGCTTTCCTCCGGAAATGGTCGTGGTTTGTTTGGGTATTGAGGCCTTATGGCAATTTCAGTTGCACTCGGTATACGTGCCCAAGATGGGGTTTATAGAAAAGATTTTCAATACCCATACGATGCATCAGGTCCACCATGCGCAGAACGTGGAGTATTTGGATAAGAACCATGGGGGCTTTTTGAATATTTTTGACAAGATATTCGGCACTTGGAAAGAACTTGATGATACCATCGATGTTAAGTACGGCGTAATCCACGCACCTAACTCACATAACCCAGTGGTCATCCTAACACACGAATTCAAGGATATTTTCAACGACGTTAAAAAGGCCAAAAAACTTACACATGCCCTCATGTACATTTTTGGCCCACCCGGTTGGAGCCCGGATGGTAGTACCCTTACCGTAAAACAGCAGCAACAGCAATTCAGGGAATTTAAGAAGGCCAAGAAGTCCAATCCTGAAATGGTATTCAGTAGGCCCAACTAGTCCACCTAAGGTCCCGTACCGCAATTTTTTGGTCTAATCCCTTCTTATTATTCATCAATCTCCTGGGGAATGGGTTTTTTTCGTATTCGCATATTAAAGAATTCCACCATAAGGGAGAAGGTAATGGAGAAGTATAGGTACCCTTTTGGAATGGTGCCCACCTCGTTGCCAAATACCACCAAATGTGATAGGTGGGCCGATTCTGCGATCAACATAAAACCGATCAAGATCAGAAAGGACAGCCCCAATACCTGAATGGAAGGGTGTCGGTTCACAAACTCGCCCACAGGATTGGCAAACAACATCATGATGATAACGGAGATCACCACGGCTACGATCATAAGTATGAGGGCGTCATTGGGATTAGGGGATATCCCGTTGGTCATCCCTATGGCCGTCAGAATTGAATCGAAGGAAAAAACGATGTTAATGATGGTTATTTGCAGGATGGCGCTGCTCAGGGAGGAGGAGCGCTGACTTTTTACCTCACGCTCGTCATGCCCTTTATCCTCTATTTTTTCATGGATTTCCCGGGTGCTCTTATACAATAAAAATAGCCCCCCTCCGAACAAAATAAGCGCCTGGCCGCTGATGCCGCCAGAGATCCAGTCTCCATCAAGAATCCAAAAAGGCTTCTTCATGGAGGTTAGGAGCGTAATGCCAAAAAGCAGTACAATGCGCATGCCCATGGCAAGGAACAAGCCAAGGTTCGTGGCTTTTTTTCGCTGACTCTTTTCCAGTTTTCCTGCAGCTATTGAAATAAAGATGATGTTGTCTATTCCTAATACAATTTCTAGAAAAGTAAGGGTCAACAACGCGATCCAAGCGTCGGCACTTGCAAAAATTTCAAACATTTTAGTCGGTTTTTATGGCGGTTCCTTTTTTGACGATCAATTTCTTTTTAGGATCTTTGACGGCTCTTTTATACTCAAAGGTATAGCTGCTATCCGTTGTGGAGATGATCTTGTAATGTATGGCGGCCTTGTTGTCCAAAGGTCTAAGGACAAACTCGCAATCATTTATCCATTTTACGTTTGCACTATCGGTCTTATGCTCAAAAAATTCAATGCTGTATGCATCTGTTCTGGTAAAAGTCCCTGATTTGAGTACGCCTTCCAGTTCATAGTCGAACCGAAACGTCCCGGTTCTGTACGATTCACAATCACGTTGCGGACTATAGCACGATACGCAAAACAGTAACAGGGAAAGGAGGGGTATAATGGGTTTTATCATGGTCACAAATTAAGAAATTAGCCCTGATCTACCATGGAATAATTTCAATAAAAAGGGGAGGTTATTTTTTGGTTTCGTACGACTCAAAACTGCCGTCATCGTAGAAAATCACTATTTTTTTTATGGTCCTGGCGCCAGCAACAGTACCTTCATGTATGCTATCCACAACTTTAGGGGTAGGGGAATCTGGTTTGGACGAAGCGGGAAAGCCCCCCTTGCCGTTTAAAAGCCAATAGAGATTAACTTCGGGAAAAGTTTTGATCACCTTCATCACAAATTCCAAACTCGGTTTGTTTCTTCCGGTAAGTAGATGTGAAATACTGGAACGCTGTACCCGAATCTTGTCGGCAAAAGCAGAGGCGGAAAGCCCGTAATACCCCATGATTTTTTCCAGACGTTCAATAAAATCCGACGAGTTTACCATTGTAACATTTGTTCCCCAAAAATAAGCAAAAGTCGGGATATTTCGCTCGAATAAACGATATCAATTAATAATAATATATAAAGTAAAAGTTTATATAAAAATAAATAATAGATTCTTTTAAAAATAGTTATGTGTTCAAAATAACTTTTTGTTATGGCGATGTAAAAAATGTTTACGGATGTATATTTTTACCGGCTTTCCGAGGCAAAATGCTGTATACAAATGTAAAAAAGCATTACAATTGTAATAAATTTTGGAGTTACTTTTGTGGACACAAAGTATACGGACAATGGTCAGTTTTGAATCGGTTAAGGCAAAGGCGATAACAGATCGCTATGTGGTATGGGAGGATGTACAACTTTTTTTGGAACATACCCCAGTGAAGATCAAATCCACCCTGGTGGGGCGTTCGGTTCAAGGAAGACCTATTGAACTTTGGACCCTTGGTAAGGGTCCCATTAAGATTTTGATGTGGTCGCAAATGCACGGTAACGAGTCCACCACCACAAAAGCGACCATGGATTTTGTAAATTTCCTTTTGGGCACCTCGCCTTTGGCCGAGACCATTAAAGTCTCGTGCACCTTTCAGATTATCCCCATGCTCAATCCGGATGGAGCAGTGGCCTATACCAGGGTCAATGCAAATGGGGTAGACCTTAACAGGGATGCGCAGGCACTCACTCAACCTGAAAGTGGGATTTTGCGAAAGGTCTATGATACCTTTGGTCCCGATTACTGCTTTAACCTGCATGACCAAAGGACTATTTTCAATGTAGGGGAAACGTCCTTGCCGGCTACGGTCTCCTTTTTGGCACCGGCACACGATGAGGCCCGTACCGTTTCAAAGACCCGGGCCTTAAGCATGAAGTTGGTCGTGGCGATGAACCGGGAGTTACAAGCGCTGATCCCTGGTCAAGTAGGACGTTATGATGACGCGTTTAACCCCAACTGTGTGGGCGATACCTTTCAGATGTTACATACCCCTACCGTCCTTTTTGAGGCGGGACATTTTCCAGGGGACTATGCTAGGGAACATACCAGAAAGTACATTTGGCACGCCCTATTAAGTGGAGTTAAGGCGATAGCCTACGGAGAACTTTCGGGATATACCCAGGAGGCATACCATAATATTCCGGAAAATGGCAAGCGTTTCGTAGACATCCTTATCCAAAACATAGCAGTCCTTAATACGGATTACAAAAAGGATGAGGCCATGGGTGTTCTGTTCAAGGAGGTACTGCAGGACAGGAAGATAGTATTTGAGCCGCATGTTGAGAAAATCGGGAAGCTGGATCAATATTACGGCCATGAAAGGTATAACTGTTTAAATGACAAGGATTTAACCCTGCTAAGAGCTAATATGAAGCTTATGAAGCTGTTATAAGCATTGATAGAAACGCTTGGAAATCTGCAAAACATTACATTTTTGATAAAAAAAACCAATATTTGTTACATTTATTTTCTTAATTTTTTATTTTTGTTCGAAATACTATGAAAATATGACAAAAGTAAAATTGGACGAAATAGATCACCAGATTTTGGATATGTTGATCGACAATACCAGGACTCCATTTACCGATATTGCCAAAAAATTGCTGATTTCGGCAGGGACCGTTCATGTACGTGTAAAGAAAATGGAAGAGGCAGGTATTATTAGGGGCTCTTCCCTAACACTCGATTATGTAAAACTGGACTACGCCTTTATCGCCTACGTGGGCATTTTTCTGGAGAAGACGCACCAGACCAAATTTGTTTTGGAGCGGCTCAATCAGATACCTTATGTTACCGTAGCCCACATCACCACCGGAAAATTCAATATCTTTTGTAAGATCCGTGCAAAGGATACGAACCATGCCAAAAACATTATCTTTAAAATTGATGATATAGACGGTATCAGTAGGACGGAGACTATGATTTCCCTAGAGGAGAGCATTAACGACAAAAAACGTTTAATGCATACCATTTTCAACGAAATGTAAGCCCGTCCTTTAAAATAACACAAAACCTGTGCACTAAAACGTACGGGTTTTTTATTTTTATGCATGAGAAAATCAGAACTGGAAGTCTACGAGTTTGAGCAGTTTTATACTACCTATCTAAATGCGCTGGAGGCCGATGTGGAACTAATGCCTAGCCTAAGTCTGGGCATGGATGATTTCCTGGCTTTCATGGAGGCCATCCCGGATGAAAAATTGCCATACGCCTATTCCGAAGGCAAATGGACACTGGCCGAAGTACTGGTACATATCATTGATGCGGAACGCGTATTTCAGTATAGGGCCTTTCGCTTTTCCAGAAATGACCGTACGCCCTTGGCGGGTTTTGAACAGAACGGTTATATTCAGGAATCCAATGCAGGCAAACGAAGCAAGGAGGACCTTATAGCGGAATATACTTTGGTCAGGAAATGTACTTTAGCCGTATTTGATGGACTGGATGTGGAAAAACTAAAACGTGGGGGGATTGCAAGCGAAATCCCATGGACCGTGGGTGGTCTTGGTTTCGTGATCTGTGGGCATCAGGAACACCATAGAAAGATCATTGCGGAGCGCTATCTGTAACTTCAATCAAAATCCTTGTCCTCTTCCAAATCTTGATCCCCGTTGAATTCCAATTCAATATCCTTTGGACCCAAACGCGATTCATCGGGAAGTTGTTTATCCCCTAATTCCTTTTCCACGGCATCTTCAAAATTGGCAATGAAATTGGAAAGGCTTTTGCTGATCTTTACCAAATAGAGCGTATCCTCTGTTCTAAGCTCTACCGTTTCAATAATCTCACCTTTAGCATTTTTGAATGCGATGATGTCACTGTCCCCATATCCATGTGGGTAGGTCTCGATCAATAGGGCCGCGACCTCATGGCTCAACTTTTTGTAATCTACAAGTATGCGTTTCATAGTCGGGAGTATGGTTAATTGGCATTTGCTATTCCTAAACTATAAATTTTTCCCTTTGATTGTTTCAAAGAGTTGTCAAATGCATATTTTAAGTATATGTAGTTCCTATTCTTTGTAGTAAGCGAAGGCCTCTGCAAACAATTGATGGGGTACTTGTACGTCAATGGCAGTTTCACCAATCCCCCGGAGCAATACAAAATTAATATTTCCGTGCGAATTTTTCTTATCAAATTTGAGTAAATCCAAAATTTGATCGATGTCTGCCGCTGAAAAGTCCACCTGTTCATAACGGGAGAGGAAGGTATTTTTGATGTCGTTTAACGCGGGTTTGGAAAGGCCTTCCAGAACGGAGGACAGATAGGCTTCGAGTACCATGCCCACGGCAATCGCTTCCCCGTGCAACAAAAGGTCGTGTTCCTTGCTTTCCAAAAAATAGGATTCAATGGCGTGGCCCAGGGTGTGTCCGTAGTTCAAAATCTTACGAAGATGTTGCTCCGTAGGGTCTTGTAATACCACCTCGTTTTTGATCTGTATGGAATTATAAATCAATTGATCTATATCCTGAAAGTCCGAAACCAATTTTAAGCTTTCCCAATAGGCCTGATCCCGAATTAGGCCATGCTTCAACATTTCGGCAAAGCCGCTGTGGAGTTGCCTTCCCTCCAAGGTTTGCAAAAAGTCGGTAACCACCAGCACCATTTGCGGCTGATTGATGACTCCGATCTGGTTCTTCAGACTGCCCAGATCCACACCAGTCTTTCCCCCAATGGAGGCATCTACCATGGCCAGTAGGGTAGTGGGTACATTGATAAAGGCGATGCCGCGTTTATAGGCCGAGGCCACAAAGCCACCAAGGTCCGTGACCACTCCGCCACCAAGATTGATCATAAGGCTTTTGCGGTCTCCGTCCAGATCTGATATGGCCCCCCAGACCTGGGTACAGGTATCAATGGTCTTATGCATTTCCCCCGATTCGATCTCTATAATCTCTATAGGATAATCCCCGGACAATTGTGCCAAAAAGGTGGGCAAACAATGTTCATGGGTATTTTCATCCACTAGGATAAAAAGCTTGGAATACCCGGTCTTGGCCAGGTGGGCATTCAAAGCTTCAAAGGCCCGGTCATTAAAATGTACGGCGTATTCGGATGTGGTAATCGATTCCATTTACTACGGCTTCCAACCCGCAAAATAAAGCTTATTTTTAATCATAGGAATACAATTTTGCTGATTATATTTGAATCGTTTGAAAATTGATAAAAATGTCACGATTTTTTGAAGATACCGCAACGGCATTTGCCCTAAAAACAGATTCTGAACTGGAGCGCGCTTATTTTTTGTTCAAGTTGATCGCCAATGAACCCTTGGTGAAAATTGGCACGGCGGTCACCAATTTTGCCATTAAGGCACATCTCCCGGTAGACGGATTGATCAGGGCCACCGTTTTTGACCATTTCTGCGGAGGGGTAAGCGAAGGGGATTGCATGCCTGTAGTGGACAAAATGTGGGAAAAGGGCGTCTATTCCGTTTTGGACTACTCCGTGGAGGGAAAGGACAGTGAAGATCCCTTGGACGATGCCCTGGAAATGACGTTAAAACTGTTGGATTTTGTAAAGGAAAAAAAAGCAATGCCCTTTGCCGTTTTTAAACCCACCGGCTACGGGAGGTTTGCCCTGTTCGAGAAAATTGGGGAGGGAAAACCCCTGACCCATACAGAACAGGAGGAATGGGACAGGGTGGTAAAACGGTTTGACACCACCTGTAAGAAAGCCCATGAACTGGGGGTCTCCCTGCTGATAGATGCAGAGGAAAGCTGGATGCAGGATGCCGCGGATCAATTGGTAGAGGAGATGATGCGCAAATACAACAAGGAAAAGACCGTGGTCTTCAACACCTTGCAAATGTACCGTTGGGACCGTATGGATTACCTGAAAAAACTACACACCAGGGCGCTTAAGGACCATTTTAAAATAGGGGTGAAGGTGGTTCGCGGCGCCTATATGGAAAAAGAGAACGAGCGGGCGGAAGAACGGGCTTATCCAACGCCCATCTGTGCTTCAAAGAAAGCCTCGGACGACAATTTTGATGCGGCCGTGGCCTATATTCTGGATCATCTGGACAACATCTCTCTTTTTTCAGGGACACACAATGAGGCCAGTTGCTATCGCCTAATGGACCTTATGGAGGCCAAAAACATTGCCAAGGACGACGAACGGATCGGTTTTGGACAATTGTACGGCATGAGCGATCATATTTCTTTTAACCTGGCGGCCCGGGGCTATAATGTGGCCAAGTATGTACCCTTTGGCCCCGTGCGAGATGTCATGCCTTATCTTATCCGAAGGGCGGAGGAGAACACTTCGGTGGCCGGACAGACCAATCGGGAGTTGGAGCTGATTAAGAAAGAGCGGAAACGGCGGAAGATCTAAACAGTGTTCAGTGGACAGTCGCAGTGGGCAGTTGGCAATGAACAATTAGCAATGAACAATTAGCAATAACCAATAATCAATGGGCAGTGTTCAGTTATGAATTATGAGTGATGAGTTAAAGGGTTAGGGGTTGATGAATTGCATATATCAACGGTACCATGTGGAAATCGTAGTTAGATTTGTCATTCCGCATTCAGTGCGGAATCCAATTCAATTAAATGTGGGCAGCTAAAAGCAGGCAGCGGGCGATTGACAGTTGATGGTTGATAGTTGTGAGTGTTAAATGTTAGGTTAAGCGCTTTTAATTCGTAATTCAACATTCGCGGTTCTAAATAGCGCCCCCCCTTTGTTAAGGGAAGGTGGCCCCGACAGAGCAAAGCGAGCGTCGGGGACGGAAGGGTAGTAAAGAAATTGCCCAAAGCGCACTGCGATGTCCGTTCGAGCGCAGTCGAGAACTCCTGTAGGGTTCTAGCTTCCATTACATCTCGACTGCGCTCGATGTGACAGTTTTAGACAGCTTCTTACCGTAATCCACACGAGCAGGTCAGAGTGCCGTGCCCAAGGCAGGCGGGATGCGCAGCGAAACGAAGAATCTCAATCGCTCACCATCAACTTTGGGCTTTGAACTTGAACTTCAAACCATCACTCCTTATCTTGCAAGTTTTTTTTGACGATTTCCCGTATGGGGACCCCATCAATCAAGACATCCCTTAAAACGGCATCTCCCTCCTTTATGTTTACCAGGGCATAGGCCACTTGGGTGGAATCGACCTGGGACTCCCTATAGGTCTGCTCGGCCTCGTAGGCCTTTGACTCCTCCATATAGTAACGATCAAAAGGGTAGTCGATCACCAGTTCGGTGTTGATGTTGGCAATGTAATCCACCGTGGTAAGCAAATAGGCGTGGTCCTGGTCCGGCTGTTCTCGAGATACGGACTTGATTTGGGCAAAACCCTCCTTATCCGTTTTAAAAAGGACATAAATCGGTTCGCCATCGGTCCATTCCTGCCCATTTTTGACCGAGATGCTATTATCCTCATAGCGTAGTACAATGTATTTACCCCTGAACGGATCCGTAGGGTCAATGGGGGCCGTCCTGAATTTATACGCAGTCCCGGTAGACAAGACATCCTCCCGATCCCAAATCATTTTGGCAGGAACGTACAATTGTACTATGGCCACCAAAATAAACACTGATAATAGGATTTGTTTACTGTTCATCTGTTCTTCTTTTTTTGAGCATCCAGTAGTTCGTTGCAAAAAATCCTATCCCGACGGATACGAACAAAATTCCCCTGATCACAAAGCTTAGGTCGGTGTCAAAAAACCGGCAAATAACCAAAGCGGTAATGACCAGCAGGCCATAGTTGAGAATGCCCAAGTGATTTTGTAGCGCTCCCTCCCTAATTGTCAAAATACCGAGGATAAAGATGTAAAAATTGATCAGCACGCCGGCAAGTGGAGAGTAAAGCCCCAGCAGAAAGGTCAAGATAAATAGAAGGAACACGGGTGCAAACGGTTTCACCTTCCGAATACCCTTGTTTTTATACTGTAAAAAGAACAGTACCCCGGCCACCACCGAAAGGAAAGCGGACACCCAAAATTCGGGAGCAATAATCACTTCATTGAACAGAAACTCTTTTCTTCTTAAACTTTCCCAAAACCAATCAAAACTTAGGGAGAGCAACAGAATGCTTGTGCCCAGTGCACCGAGCAATTTATAGCTGTTGTTCCTTAGCCTTTGCTGTGTTAGGAAATCCATCCCACCAATAAGATAGAACAGCCCAAAAAGGCTGAAATAGGCAATGAACATGAGCTCGTCCATATGTTCGGCAACAGTTCCCAATACAATGGTCAAGGAGATCGGAATCAGCCAATTGTGGAAAAACACAAAGTTGCTGTACGCTCTTTTTTTGATCAATTGATAATAGTGTGGAAAAACTCCCAACAACAGCAACCAATAAAAATAGGATTCCGAGGACGGATAGGACCAATAACTGACTTCGCCGGCATAATAGGTAATTCCCACCAAATAGAGCAGGGAGGCCATTGAGGATTGCATAACGTATATCAAAGGAAGACAAAGCAACATCCATACCAGTAGGAAGGAACCCAGGTTGCCCGGGATGTGATAAATTTGGCTTACCAGGGAGATACTGGCGCCGACAGCAAAAAACAAAAAGGCCGCGGAACTTTCCCTCCAAGCTACGCTCTGTTTCCGTTTAAGCAGGGTGTAACCGCAGAATAGCTGTCCCACAATAAGGGGTAAAAAGGCGAAGATGGTTTTGGTGCCCCGGGACAGTTCGTCCCAATTGTGCGCTATGATCAGAATAATTCCGAGTCCGACCAGGATAGCACCCAAGATTCCAAAAACGACAAAAAGTTTATTGGAGGGTGGCCCCTCTTTGTTTTGATAATAGGCCCTGATCTTATCGGCCGTCTCCTTGGAGATTACTTCGGCATTGACCAGATTGGGCAGGTCTTTGAGTATGCTCATGGTCGTTTTTTTTAGTTTACCAATAGCTATAAACGGTATTTTCCTAGCGGCTTATCCATATAAAGGCACTATTGGGGATATCTTCAATAGGGCCTAAAAGGAAACTTCCTCTACCTCCACTTTTTGTGCACAATTCTTTATCCGCATCACCGCGTCCTTGCCCTTTAACTCAGTTTCTATGACATAGGTTTTACAAGGCTTGGATTTTGTATCGCTTGCGTCAAAATCGATATCACCTTCTTGGAGAAAGGAAGCGATATCTGTGGAATCGAGCAATTGGTTTCCTAACTGCTGCTGTATTTCCTCGGAATAAAACATGGGTTTGGAACGCAGATCTTTGAGCACTCTACAATTGGGGAAATAGCAGAACTCTGCGCCGGTTTTCTCTGACTTCTTTTTGAGAAAAAATACCAGGAACACCAACCCGATGGAAAGGCCGAAGAGGTAAAAGCCCAAACGTTTTAAAAAGGCCATAGCTTAAAAAATAAGAAAGTTGATATCGCTATAGGAAAGGTCGAACCATTCGCCGACCGACTTGTTCGTTAAGATACCGTGGTACATATACAGCCCGTTCCGAAGCCCTTTATCAAAGCGCAGGGAATTTTCCAAACCACCATCTTCCCCAATTTTAAGGAGGTAGGGAGTAAAGATATTGCTGATGGAGATGGAGGAAGTTTTCGGATAGCGCGATGGAATATTGGGTACGCCATAGTGTACTACCCCAAACTTTTCTTGGGTAGGCTTGTCATGTGTGGTAATCTCACTGGTCTCAAAACAGCCGCCCATATCTATACTCACATCAATGATAACGGCCCCTTTTTTCATTTGTTCCACCATAGTGCTGGAGACCACCACAGGTGATCGGTCCTTGCCACGTGCCGCTCCGATGGCCACATCACAGCGTTTTAAGGCTTTCACTAAATTCTTGGGTTGTATGGTAGAGGTGTAGATGGTCTGCTTTAAATTTCTTTGGATATTGCGCAGCTTGGTTATGGAATTGTCAAATACCTTGACATTGGCCCCCAAACCAATAGCGGAACGGGCGGCAAATTCACCTACGGTACCAGCACCTATGATAACCACTTCCACGGGAGGAACACCACTGATATTGCCGAACATAAGTCCATTGCCCTTATTGGTGGCGGCCATGAGCTCGGAGGCGATCAAGACCGAGGAAATACCGGCAATTTCGCTTAAAGATCTTACGGCAGGGTATTTCCCATCCTCATCGCGGATATACTCAAAGGCCACGGCCGTAATCCGTTTCTTGGCAAGCTCTTCAAAATAGGATTTGGACTGGGTCTTTATCTGCAGGGCCGAGATAATGGTGGCCTGTGGGTTGAGCATCTTAATTTCGGAAATGGTCGCGGGTTCCACCTTTAAGAGTAGGGGACAAGAGAATACTTTCTGGGTATCCTTGGTAATCTCGGCGCCGGCATTGGTGTAATCCAGATCCGAAAAATGGGAACCTTCGCCGGCCCCGGCCTCTATCAATACCCGATGCCCGTGGGCGGTAATGGCATTCACCGCATCGGGAGTTAGGCAAATACGCTTTTCCTGGTATTGATTTTCCTTGGGGATGCCGATAAAAAGCTCTCCTTTTTGCTTTAGGACTTCCAAGGTTTCTTCCTGTGGGAGCAGTTGTTGTTTGCTAAAAGGCGAGGAGGGTTGGTCCATAAATAAGGTAAATCTGTTGATCAGGTTTAGGTCAATTTCAAATTTACGACTTTTTAATGAATACCGCGTTTAAACCCCTGTGATGCATTTGATCTTGACCAAGAAAAAACCCTGACGTTTTTGGTCAGGGTCATATTTTATAATGGATTTGTTTTTTAGCGGCTCACAGATTCAAAAAACTGCGCATGGCGGTACGAAATTGTTTTACCAATTCACCCAAGGCTTTATTGGAAGTCTTTTCTGTAAGATCCTCCTCAATGGAAGTAGATGAATCGGTAGATACGGTTTCATTTACTTTATCGTCCTGCCCGGATTGTTGCTTTGCGTGTAGCGCTTTCAATTCTGCATCCATAGCTTCCAGGTCAATGCCGTGCACATGTTTGTCATAGAGTTTTACCCTTACAAAATATACAAAGGGAATAACTATCATACAAAAAGGCAAGATCCACAATATGTTTTCGGTATCTATATAATCATCTTCTGAAATTACACCTTCAAATATTTGAAAGGCATACATCAAAATGGGTATTAAAATAATATGATACCACCAATGTTTGCAGGTAAAAAACCAAATCAGTAATAGGTACAGTGGAACAACTTTGCCCAAGAGAAACCAGATATATACATTGATGTTTGGAAAACCATTTTTATCTATGGTAATCCCTAAAAAATTAAGCGTAGCATCTGGATCACTGGATACATACTCATGCATTTTGAAAATAAAAGGAGAAACTACAATAAAAAAAGCCATAAGGGATTCTAAGATAATTCGCTTCCTAGCTTTTCTTCTTTTTTCGATTGTTTGGTCTTTCATATTAGTAGAAATGGGGCTTTTCTAAAAACCTTTAACGAAAAAAAGGACAATTTATGATTGCCCTTTTCAAAAAAAATGTTAAATGTGGTAAATCGGTTGTCCTATCTTCTACTATCTCCGTTTACCAATTGTGTTTTATCCACGCTTCTTCGATCCCCGTTGATCAGCTGAGTTTTGTTTACACTTCGCTTATCTCCATTGATCAGCTGAGTTTTGTTTACACCATTCTCATACAAATCGTCCTCAGCACTACTTGACTCACATGAAACTGCCATAAAAGTTACACAAGCCAGAATACCAAATAAAATTTTCTTTGTGTTCATCGTTTAAAGTTTTTAGTTAAAGATTTGTTCCATTATTCACATTAAATGTAGGAAAAAAACCTATAAGATTTAGTTATTTGTCGGCAAAATACGACACTTTATCGTAAAAAACAATCGTTTTATCGAAAAACACACCGTTCATCGAAAAATAGACAATAAAAATGAGTCGAAAACGATACGTACCGGCCCATTCAAGTTGTAAGAAATCACCAATTCACCTTTCGAGAGGAATCATACGTTGATTGTTCGGAGCCACTGATATTTTCTTTTTTGGCTGATCGGAAGGCTAGGATTGTTCCTACATCAGGAGGGTACCGACGTCTATTTCGACTCAAAAAGCTATAACATCATACCATTTTGACCCCTGTCTGTACTTTTCGTAGGTTTTAACTTATAGGGGCGTAGTGCAATTCATCGATTATTTTTGCGTTTCATCTAACAAAGCTGTTTCTTTGATTGTGGTATTTGACGAACATATATTGAATTTAGCGCCCAAATCGCAGACAAAGTAAACCGCCAAAACCCTACTTATGAGGAAGCTTCTACCTTTTTTATTACTTACACAGCTTAGTTATGGTATGGTGCGTTCCGGTGTTTCTCCTATAGAAAAACAGGCGTTACTAGACCTCTACCACAACACCCTGGGTACACAGTGGACGGTATCCTGGGACCTATCCAATCCCGTATCGGAATGGTCAGGGGTAACGGTAGACAAGGGACACGTGGTAACACTTGATCTTTTTAACAACAATTTATCGGGTACCTTGCCCGAATCGATCGGGGCATTGAAACATTTAAAAGTTTTGAACTTGGCCTTTAATTCCCTGCAGGGAGCCCTCCCCCAAAGTATTGGCGCCCTGCACCAGCTTGAGGTTCTTCGGTTGGGAAAGAATCGATTGACTGGAACTATCCCCCCCAATTTAGGACAGCTAAAAGAGCTCCGCGTTTTGGACCTCTTTCACAATAAACTGTCCGGAACGATCCCAACAAGTTTAGGACTACTAAACAGACTACAGGTCTTGCAACTCTCCTATAACTTCTTGTCCGGGTCCATCCCCCAAACCCTGGGAGAGTTGAAAGCCCTGCAGCGATTGGAGCTGGCAGACAATAAGCTCAGCGGTGAAGTTCCCCAAAGCATTGTCGGGCTTGATCAATTACAAATGTTGGCGCTATCCGATAACCGACTGTCAGGCAGTTTTCCTCAAGAACTGCTTAGATTGCCCAAACTGCAGTTGGTGCAATTACAGCACAACAACTTTACTGCGGATACGGCTACAAAAAGAAGAACCCCTACGGATCTTGCACTTTTTGATTATGATGGCAGCGATACCCTAGTTGAAAAGAGACGCTTTCTACAACTTCATGTTTCGGGCAACTTTGGAACAGCAGACACCAAGTTCGAGGATGTGGATTGATGCCCACCGTTTACCCATCAAAATCTACTTAGGACCTTATATCCGTAATTTACGGGTCTGGTCATCCACTACCTCCAGATAGATATCCACCGTATCCTCGGGCAACAGCGAGGCAATTTTTTCGGGCCACTCCATAAAGGTCCATATGTCGGACTGTAAATAATCTTCAAGACCAAGGTCCAGCGCTTCGGCTTCCGAGTTTAAACGATAAAAATCAAAATGATAGCCCAGCAATTCGCCGGTCGCTTTATGGTACTCGTTAACAATGCCAAAAGTGGGACTATTTGCGATTTCCCCTGCACCTAGGGTCTTGACCAACGCTTTTATGAGTGTGGTCTTGCCGCTTCCCATTTCTCCATAAAAACAAAGTATCTTGGTGGGTGCCAGTTCGATCAGGCGGTCGGCGATTTCCGGAAGTTGTTTTTGGGTATAGACTATTTCCTTCATTTTGCGGATTAAAATACATAATATTAGAGGGTATTGCAAAATCCTGCCCGCGCAAAGATAGCGAAGTATGCCTTCGTTTTGGCAAAGAAAATAAGCCCGTGACCTTGGGGGAACATCCATATTGGGCAATGATTATACTACCCCATAATCCATGGGTGGGCAGTGCTTTAGGAACATCAAGTTTATTGGCCCCGGAACTAATGGAAGCGCTAGGGGACTGAGCCCCCTTTTACGTACGCCTTAATACCTGTAATAGGTACCCTTGTCTTTTGTAAACCATAAAACTATGCCTTGCAAAATTTTGAAACCGCGTCAATAATCCATATCATTGAAGTGTTTTAAACCCTCCCTTGCTAAGATCACGGCACGTCTCCCTTTAGAAGATTTGTATTTAACCCGTAACAACTGAAGACGGTACCCCTTGCATACGCTCAAGAATCTAGAACGGCTACAACGCTTGCACCTGCTTATTGAAAAGGAGTGTACCGGTGCGCCCAATGAGCTGGCCACTCGCCTAAAGCTGAGTCCAAGATCCATTTATCTGCTGTTGGCACAACTAAGGGATCTTGACGCCCAAATAGGCTATGATAGAAGCCGAAAGACATACTTTTATGAAGAAGACTTTGATTTACAGGTATATTTCTCCATTTCTATTATAACTAAAAAGGCGGTTACCCAACTTTTGGGAGGTAGTTATTTTATCAAAGGCCGAACGGACACCACCGGAACTTAAATTGGGAAGCCTGGACATGGACCCAAAGACGGGATATGGCTTACCTTGGATCCAACACGACAAAGGGAATCACCATTTCCTCGAGTGAGACACCGCCGTGCTGATAGGAATTGCGATAGTAGCTTACATAGTGGTTGTAGTTGTTGGGGTAGGCAAAGAAAAGATCGTTCTTGGCAAAAATGAAGGAACTGCTCATATTAATACGGGGTAGATAAATGTTACGGGGATCCTCCGCAGCGAGCACATCCCTTTCATCATAAGTAAGGCTGCGCCCGGTCTTGTACCGTAGGTTTAAACTGGTTTCCTTATCGCCGATTACCTTGGAGGGCTGCTTTACGTTAATGGTGCCGTGATCGGTGGTAATGATTAATTTCAATCCCATGGTCTGGGCTTGTTGAATGATTTCCAACAATGGTGAATTTTTAAACCAACTTTGGGTCAGTGATCGATACGCTTTGTCGTTGGAAGCCAGTTCCTTGATCACTTCCATCTCGGTCTTGGCGTGTGACAACATGTCTACAAAATTATAGACGATTACCGTGAGATTATTGCCCTTTTGCGACTTAAAGTTGTGTGAAAGCTGTTTCCCTTGCTTTAGGCTGCTTATTTTGTGGTATTCCCATTGAATGTCCAATCCCAAACGTTTGATTTGGGTTCCCAAGAACTTATCCTCGAACAAATTCTTGCCACCATCGTCGGTATCGTTTTTCCACCAATCGGGGTATTTTTTTTCCATGTCCAAAGGAGTAAGGCCAGAGAAAATAGCGTTGCGCGCATATTGGGTGGCCGTGGGCAGGATGCTAAAATAGGGCACCTCCTTGCGCTTCTTATAAAAGGAAGTCACGGTATCCTCAAAGGCAAACCATTGGTCATACCGTAAATTATCGATAACCACCAAAAGCGTTGGCCCATCCTGGAGTTCGGGTTGCACCAGTTCGCGGAACAGGGTATGTGACATGACGGGCGCGTCCTCGTCCTGGAACCAGCTCGCATAATTTTTGTCCACAAATTTTCCGAACTGGTTGTTCGCCTCCGTTTTCTGTGATTCAAGAATTTCGAACATGCCCGAATCCTCGATTTCTTCCAATTGCAGCTCCCAGAAAATCAGTTTTTTATACAGATCGGCCCACTCGGCATAACCGTTTACCATGGATAGGTCCATAGCTATTTTACGAAATTCCTGCTGGTAATTGGCAGTTGTCTTTTCCGAAACCAAGCGCGAATTGTCCAGGTTCTTCTTAAGCGACAGTAGAATTTGGTTCGGGTTTACGGGTTTGATCAGGTAGTCGGCGATTTTAGACCCGATGGCCTCCTCCATGATGTACTCCTCCTCGCTCTTGGTGATCATGACCACAGGGAGCGTGGCATCCATGGTCTTTATTTCGGTGAGGGTCTCAAGTCCGGAAATGCCCGGCATATTCTCATCCAAAAAAACAATGTCGAACCGTGTTTGTGCGATTTCTTCTAGGGCTTCCCGTCCGCTCTTACAGGTTACCACCTCGTAATTCTTACCTTCCAGAAAGATGATATGGGGTTTTAACAGGTCGATCTCATCATCGACCCATAATATGGTGATCTTGTTCATTTACCTATGTATTTATCTAGCTGACCAAACCCCGGCCCGGGGTGCAGGGGTCTCAATTCAATTGCATAACTTTGGTTATTCAATCAAAACAAATCGATTTTGATACAATCAAAAAAGCTTAAACTCTTCAATGATCCAATTTACGGATTTATTGGAATACCCAATACGCTTATTTTTGACCTTATCGAGCATCCGTACTTTCAACGCTTGAGAAGAATTTCCCAAATGGGGATGTCTTATCTGGTCTATCCGGGGGCGCATCACACCCGTTTTCATCATGCGCTGGGCAGTATGCACTTGATGCAACAAGCCATTCAAGTCCTTCGTTTTAAGCAGGTTGAAATCACATCGGCCGAAGAAGAAGGGCTTCTTGCAGCGATCCTTTTGCACGACATTGGGCATGGCCCATTTTCGCATGCTATGGAACACAGTCTTGCGCAAGATGTTCACCATGAGGAGATTTCCCTCTTCTTTATGGAAGCGCTCAACGATAAGTTTAACGGAAGTTTAACGCTCGCCATGGAAATCTTCAAGGGCGAATACCCCAAAAAATTCCTGAACCAGTTAGTGTCGAGCCAACTGGATATGGACCGGCTGGACTATCTTAAACGAGATAGTTTTTATACCGGTGTAGCAGAGGGCAACATAAACGCGGAGCGCCTCATCACCATGCTGAACGTGGTGAACGGGGAATTGGTGGTAGAGGAAAAAGGGATTTACTCCGTGGAGAAGTTTTTAATGGCTCGCCGTTTTATGTACTGGCAGGTCTATCTTCATAAGACCGGTTTGGTGGCCGAACAGTTGTTGATAAAGATACTACAGCGGGCCAGGGCGCTTTCCGAGGCCGGGGAGGTTTTGGATTATAGTGACGCACTGCAATTTTTTATGAAAGCTAAGATTAAAAAGGAAAATTTTAATCGTAAGGTGCTGGATACATATGCCCAACTGGACGATGTAGACCTTTTGGCCGCCATTAAATCATGGCGGGGACACCCGGACTTTGTGTTGTCTAACTTGTGCAAAATGATTATTAACAGGAGGTTATTGACCATAAAGCTCAAGGATAGACCTATTAAGGATGCCAAATTTCGGAAAGAGTTAAGGGCACTAAAGGAAAAGCATGGACTTTCTGATGAGGAAAGCGCGTATTTTGTCTTTACAGGTGTCATTGAACATCGGGCGTATAACGAGCATTATCAGAACATTAATATTCTTCGTCGCAACGGAAAAATCACCGATGTGGCCAAAGCATCGGACCATCTAAATTTAAGGGCACTCTCCAAAACCGTTGCCAAATATTATATGTGCTACCCTAAGGATGCCGTTTAACAATTTTTCTTACTTTTGTGCGCATGAAACGGGTATGCACGCATTTTGCGATAGGCCGTTTTAGGATGATAAAGCAATAAACGTGGAATTTACAGCAGGCCAAATTGCAGGTATTTTAGAGGGTGAGGTTGATGGAAACCCTGAAATAGCGGTTAACAAATTGGCCAAAATAGAAGAAGGGGAAAAAGGGTCCTTAACGTTCTTGGCCAACCCTAAGTACACCGCCTTTATTTACACCACAAAAGCCTCTATAACCATTGTCAACAAGGATTTTGTACCCGAGCAGGCTTTGGATACCACGCTTATTAAAGTGGAGGATGCCTATAAGTCCTTTTCCAAACTGTTGGAATACTACAATAAGGTAAAAAACAATAAGACAGGTATTGAGCAACCGGTGTTTTTGTCCGAATCCGCTGCCTATGGCGAGGGCTTTTATCTCGGGGCTTTTTCCTATCTGGGCAATAATGTGGTCATTGGCACCAACGTAAAAGTCTATCCCAATGTATATGTGGGCGACAATGTCACCATTGGCAATGATGTGGTTGTGTTTGCCGGTTCAAAGATTTATTCCGAGTCCATCATCGGCAACAACTGTGTAATCCATAGCGGTGCCATTATCGGAGCCGACGGCTTTGGATTTACGCCCAATGAAAAAGGGGAATATACCAAAGTACCACAAACCGGTAATGTAATTCTGGAAGACAATGTGGATGTCGGTGCCGGTACTACTATAGATCGAGCCACCTTGGGCTCCACAATCTTGAGAAAAGGGGTGAAGCTCGACAACCAGATACAAATTGCGCATAATGTAGAAATAGGTGAACATACCGCCATAGCGGCGCAGACCGGTATTGCAGGTTCCACCAAAATTGGGAAACATTGCATGATCGGGGGACAGGTAGGCATCGTTGGGCATATCACCATAGGTGACCGGGTAAGAATTCAGGCCCAATCCGGAATAGGAAGAAACGTTAAGGACGATGAAGTACTTCAGGGATCCCCGGCCTTGAATTATGGAGACTACAACAAATCATACGTATACTTTAAAAATTTACCCAAGATCATAAATAGAGTTGACGAAATTGAAAAAAGATTTGACGGTGAGTAATCAAGTAACAAAACAGCGTACCATAGCAAAGGAGGTTACGCTAAAGGGAGTAGGGCTGCATACCGGTGAGAATGTCACCATGAAGTTCATACCCGCACCAGAAAACCATGGTTACACCTTTAAAAGGGTAGACCTGGAAGGTGAGCCCATTATTGAGGCAGATGCAAACTTTGTGGTAAACACGCAGCGAGGTACCAATCTTGAAAAAAGAGGTGTTAAAATACAGACATCGGAACATGTGCTGGCCGCTCTGGTAGGTATGGAAATAGATAACGTTTCCATAGAACTGGATTCTCCGGAACCTCCCATAATGGACGGTTCTTCCAAGTTTTTCGTGGAAGCGCTCGAAAAGGCCGGCATTGTGGAGCAAGAGGTACCGCGCGACGAGTACGTGGTCAAAGATGTCATCAGCTACAAGGACGAGGCCACCGGAAGCGAAATTACGGTAATTCCCTCTGATGAATATCAGGTGACCACTATGGTCGACTTTGGTACCAAAGTACTGGGAACCCAAAACGCCACATTGGAACGTATCTCCGATTTTAAGACCGAAGTGGCAGACGCTAGGACCTTTAGCTTTTTGCACGAATTGGAAATGCTCTTGGAGCACGGGCTGATCAAAGGTGGTGACCTAAATAATGCCATCGTCTATGTGGACAAGGAGATTTCCAAGGAAACGATGAAAAAGCTCGAAAAGGCCTTTAAAAAGGAAAAGCTTTCGGTAAAACCCAACGGTATCCTGGACAATTTAACCTTGCACCAGCCCAATGAGGCGGCACGTCATAAATTGCTAGACGTCATTGGGGATCTGGCTCTGGCAGGAACACGGATTCGGGGAAAGGTAATCGCCAACAAGCCCGGGCACTATGTGAATACGCAATTCGCCAAGAAATTGGCCAAAATTATAAAGCTCGAAAAAAGGAACAAGGTACCGCAATTAGACCTAAGCCAGCCGCCTTTAATGGATGTAACGCAAATCATGAAGATGCTACCGCACCGGCCTCCCTTTTTATTGGTCGACAAAATTTTGGAGCTTTCGGATTCGCATGTGATGGGGGTCAAAAACGTGACCATGAACGAACCTTTCTTTGTAGGTCACTTTCCCGGCGCTCCCGTGATGCCAGGAGTGTTACAGGTAGAGGCCATGGCCCAAACCGGTGGTATTCTGGTATTGAGTACCGTACCGGACCCCGAGAACTACCTTACCTTTTTTATGAAGATAGACAATGTTAAGTTTAAACAACAAGTTGTTCCGGGAGACACCTTAATTTTTAAGTGCGACCTTATCTCGCCGATCAGAAGGGGGATTTGCCATATGCAAGCCTATGCCTACGCCAATGGTAAATTGGTCTCGGAAGCAGAATTGATGGCCCAGATCGTAAAAATCAAAAAAGAGTAGATGAATCAACCGCTTGCTTACGTCCATCCAGGGGCCAAGATCGCAAAAAACGTGGTCATAGAACCTTTTGCCACCATTCACAATAACGTTACCATAGGACAAGGTACCTGGATTGGGTCCAATGTCACTATTATGGAAGGGGCCCGAATAGGTAAAAATTGCAATATTTTTCCCGGTGCGGTCATTTCTGCCCCGCCCCAAGACCTAAAGTATAATGGGGAGGAAACCATCGTGGAGATCGGAAACAACACTACAGTACGTGAGTGCGCCACAATCAATAAGGGTACCGCGGACCGGATGAAGACCAAAATCGGAAAAAACTGCCTTATAATGGCCTATTGCCATATTGCGCACGATTGTTTTATAGGCGACAACTGCATTTTTTCAAATAATTCTACCCTTGCCGGACATGTCACCATTGGTGCCAATGTGGTATTGGCAGGCCTTGTTGCTGTGCATCAATTTGTTTCCATTGGCAATCACGCCTTTGTTACAGGGGGTTCCCTGGTGCGTAAAGATGTTCCTCCATACGTTAAGGGGGCACGGGAACCCATGTCCTATGTGGGCATCAATTCGGTAGGCCTCCGAAGAAGGGGCTTCAGTTCGGATAAAATACGGGAGATCCAAAACATTTACCGCATCCTGTACCAAAAGAACTACAACAATTCCCAAGCTGTTCAGATTATTGAGGCAGAAATGGAAGCTACGCCGGAACGCGATGAGATTCTACAATTTATCCGCGATTCACAACGCGGTATCATGAAAGGATATTTTAGTACAAATTAAGAGCATATATGGCATCAACATCGGACATAAGGAAAGGCTTGTGCATTAGGTACAACCATGACATTTATAAAATAATAGAGTTTTTACATGTAAAGCCCGGAAAGGGTCCCGCATTCGTAAGAACCAAACTAAAAAGCGTTACCAGCGGCAAGGTGATAGACAATACCTTTTCCGCAGGCCATAAGATCGACGATGTCCGTGTAGAGACCAGGTCCTACCAGTATTTGTACGCCGATGGAGAGACCTATCATTTTATGAACACCGATGATTACAACCAAATTTCCCTACAGGAAAGTACCCTGGATGCCCCTGGATTGCTTAAGGAAGGCGAGGTAGTGACCATTTTGTTCAACACGGAAGACAGTTTGCCCCTATCTGTTGATATGCCGGCCAGTGTTATATTGGAGGTTACGCATACAGAGCCTGGGGTCAAAGGAAATACCGCTACGAACGCCACCAAACCTGCCACCGTGGAGACCGGTGCCAGGATAAACGTGCCCCTTTTTATCAATGAGGGCGATAAGATTAAAATAGACACGGAAAAGGCTTCCTATATGGAGCGTGTCAAGGAATAATGGCGTACAACAGGGGTTTTCCCGACCTTTCAAGGGCTAACACTGTGACTCCGTTCAATTTTGTTTGAGTCAAAGAAGTAAAAGCAGAAGACCAGTATTTACCGTAATAAATGAAATTTCCAAGCGCATTTACCCTAAAGCAGATTGCCGATATCATTGGATGTACCTATGTGGGTCCCGATGATTTTGAGATATTGGGCATGAATGAGATACACGTTGTGGAAAGGGGCGATATTGTCTTTGTGGACCATCCTAAATACTATCAAAAGGCGTTGGATTCCAAAGCCACCGTGGTGCTTATCAATAAAGAGGTAGATTGCCCGGAGGGAAAAGCCCTTTTGGTATCGGACGACCCCTTTAGGGATTTTAATGTGCTGACCCGCCATTTTAAGCCTTTTGAACCGGCGCACAATGCCATTTCCGATTCCGCAAAAATTGGAAAGAATACCGTGGTACAACCCAATGTCTTCATTGGGAACAACGTGGTTATCGGCGACGACTGCCTCATACACGCAAATGTCACCATTTATGACAACTGTGTCCTTGGGAACCATGTTACGATCCACTCTGGAACTGTTTTGGGGGCCGATGCGTTCTATTATAAGAATCGCCCCGAAGGCTATGACAAATTAATTTCTGGGGGAAGGGTCGTCATCGAGGATCAGGTAGATATAGGCGCTTCCTGTACCATTGACAAGGGAGTTACGGGAGATACCACCATAAAAAAAGGAGCCAAATTGGACAATCAGGTCCAAATAGGGCACGACACCATCATAGGGGAAAAATGCCTGATTGCTGCCCAGACCGGAATCGCAGGATGTGTGGTTGTAGAGGACGAAGTCACCATTTGGGGACAAGTGGGTATTATAAGTGGCATAACAATAGGCAAGAAAGCGGTCATTTTGGCCCAATCTGGCATAGGTAAATCCCTGGAAGGCGGGAAAAGTTATCTGGGCAGTCCAGCTGGGGAAGCGCGGGAAAAAATTAGGGAGATGGCCTATGTAAAGGAGATTCCCGCCCTGGTAAAAAAACATAAAAACAAATAAGGAAGAATATCGTTGAAACCGTTTCAAACCCATATTTTTGTGAAGCTAAAAAATTAGAAGATGAGTGTATTAGTCAATAAGGATTCCAAAATAATCGTACAGGGATTTACAGGTAGTGAAGGCACCTTTCATGCCGAACAAATGATCGAATACGGCACCAACATTGTTGGTGGTGTCACTCCGGGAAAAGGAGGGCAGGAGCATTTGGGAAAACCTGTCTTCAATACGGTAGAGCAGGCTGTACAGGAAGTGGGCGCCGATACTACGATTATATTTGTGCCGCCCGCATTTGCAGCGGACGCTATCATGGAAGCGGCCAATGCAGGAATCAAGGTCATTATTACCATTACGGAGGGTATCCCGGTAGCAGATATGGTAAAGGCCTATGACTACATCAAGGACTTGGACTGTCGTCTAGTAGGCCCCAATTGTCCCGGAGTAATTACCCCGGGAGAAGCCAAAGTGGGCATTATGCCCGGTTTTGTTTTTAAGAAAGGACATGTGGGGGTCGTATCCAAGTCGGGGACCCTTACCTACGAGGCTGCCGATCAGGTGGTGCGCCAGGGATTGGGTATCACCACAGCCATAGGTATTGGAGGGGATCCCATTATTGGAACCACCACAAAGGAAGCTGTGGAATTATTGATCAATGACCCGGAGACGCAGTGTGTGGTGATGATCGGAGAAATTGGAGGACAATTGGAAGCCGACGCCGCCCAATGGTACAAAGAGAGTGGTAGCAACAAACCGATTGTTGGATTTATTGCCGGAGAAACCGCTCCCGCAGGACGGACCATGGGGCACGCCGGGGCCATTGTAGGTGGTAGCGACGATACTGCCCAAGCAAAAAAACGCATCATGAGGGAATGTGGCATCCACGTTGTGGATTCTCCAGCAGAAATTGGTGTTAAGGTAAAAGAGGTCGTTGGTTAGCTGATCGTTAAACCTATTATAAATCCCGCAAGAGGCGGGATTTTTTTTCGCCTTTATCTCAAACAAAGGCTATATTTGAAAAACAACCAAGCAAACACTTTGTAGCGATGAAACTTTTAGATGGAAAAAATGTAATTATAACAGGAGCCAGTCGTGGTATTGGTCGTGGAATAGCTGAGATATTTGCCGATCATGGTGCCAATGTGGCTTTTACCTATAGCTCCAGTGAGGCACCTGCCCTTGCCTTGGAAAAGGAGTTAAGCGCAAAAGGGGTCAAAGCCAAGGCCTATAAGAGCAATGCCGCCAGTTTTGAAGCATCCGAGGCTTTGGTGGCCCAAGTACTGGAGGATTTTGACGGTATTGATGTATTGATCAACAATGCGGGCATCACCAAGGACAATTTATTGATGCGGATGGGCGAGGCAGATTTTGATAGTGTCATAGAAATCAACCTAAAATCCGTTTTCAATATGACCAAAGCGGTACAACGCACCCTGCTGAAACAGCGCAAGGGATCTATTATTAATATGAGCAGCGTAGTCGGTGTTAAAGGAAATGCCGGACAGGCCAACTATGCAGCATCAAAGGCTGGGATGATCGGTTTTACGAAATCCGTTGCCCTTGAATTGGGCTCCAGGAACATTCGTTGCAACGCCATAGCCCCCGGCTTTATCGAGACCGAAATGACGGATAAACTGGATGAGAAGGTGGTACAGGGTTGGCGGGATGCCATTCCGTTGAAGCGGGGCGGGACTCCTGAAGACGTGGCCAATGCCTGCTTATTTTTAGCATCTGACCTATCCGCCTATGTTACCGGACAAGTATTGAATGTAGACGGTGGCATGCTGACCTAGATTATTTGCTCCATGGCCTTTGACCTTAAAATGGCAGGCCATCAATGAACACGAATACCTATGCAGTCGGGAACTCTAATGTTGATCGTAGTAGCCGCAATAGTGGCCCTGGCCTTGGTATTGTTCCAATATTACCACAAAACCAAAAGAAGGGGAAGGCTTGGCATTATGCTCTCCTTTTTTAGATTTTTGGCACTTTTCTGTATTTTTTTGGTTTTGATCAATCCAAAATTCACCAAAAACACCTATGAATTGGAAAAGGCCAATCTAGTGCTCTTGGCCGACAATTCTTCTTCTATAACGGCCTCGGACGGGCAAGAACATATGAATCAGGTAATCGACCATATCAAGGGAAGTACGCCCTTGGGCGACCGATTCAATCTTAAACAACACAGTTTTGGGACTCGCTTGGGCCTTTTGGACAGCCTATCATTTAGCGAACAAAATACCAATATAGCTCAGGCTATGAAGGGAATAGCCCAACTATATGGCCATTCCAATACCTCCATACTCCTGTTGACAGATGGCAATCAGACCTTAGGGGAAGACTATGAGTTTTACGGAACAAATCAAAAGTTTCCGATCTACCCGGTAGCCATTGGCGATACTACCCGGTACGAAGACCTTAGGATAGGACAGGTCAATGCCAACAAATACGCCTTCCTGAAAAATAAGTATCCTTTGGAAATCTATGTGTCCTATGAAGGCAAGGGAAGTGTTACTACAAGGGTAAACGTTTCCGTGGACGGGAAGCGGGTTTTTAGGGAAAATGTTGCGCTCTCCAATACGGTCAGTACCAAGGTAATCAATACCTTGCTCACGGCCAATACCGTAGGAGTCAAAAATATTCGAGTGAGTGTTGAAGCTATTGATAATGAGCGAAATACGATAAACAACCAGAAGAACTTGGCGGTAGAGATTATTGACGAGAAAACTGATATAGCGATTATGACCGCTGTATTTCACCCAGATATAGGCGCCTTAAAGAAGGCTATTGAAGTCAATGAACAGCGCAACGTTACCATCCGGAAAGTGACTTCTGGGATACAGGGTTTGGACGATACGGATTTGTTTATCCTATATCAACCAAATGCGGCCTTCAAGGCAGTATATGATTATATTGACCAAAAAAAGGCGAATACTTTTACCATTACGGGTTCAAAAACGGACTGGAATTTTCTAAATCAGATCCAAAACTGTTTTGAAAAGAACAGTTACAACCAGGTTGAAGAAATTACCCCGGTGCCCAATCCGGGATTTTCCGTATTCAACAATGTGGATTTTTCCGTTGCGGATTTCCCTCCTTTGACGGGGATACTCGGTGAAATTATTATAAGTCGCCCGCATGAAGTTCTTTTGCACCAACGCATTAAGGGTGTTGAATTGGACGAACCCTTGTTGGCGGTCATTGGCAATGATCTGGAAAGGGAGGCGGTACTCTTTGGTGAACACCTTTGGAAATGGAGGGTACAGAGCTACAGGAACGAACAGCACTTTTCAAATTTTGACGATATGATCGGTCGGATCATCCGCTATTTATCCACCAATACATCCAAGAGCCGACTTACCGTGGAATACGAACCGCTCTATTCTGGGGCCAACCAGGCCAAGGTCAGTGCCGCGTATTTTGACAAGGCCTTTGGTTTTGATGCCAATGCCACCCTCTCCCTGAGACTAAAAGGTATCGGGAACGGGATTTCCAGGGAAGTTCCCATGTTGTTGAAAGGCACCTATTACGAGGCAGATCTAAGCGATTTGCCAGCGGGAAGTTATACCTTTACAGTGGTCGTGGCCGAGGAGAACCTGAGCAAATCCGGAAGTTTTTCCATTTCCGATTTTGATGTGGAAAAACAACTGCTATCCAGTGATTATCAAAAGCTAGACCGCCTGGCCCAACGCAGTAAAGGTAAACTGTACTTTCCACAAGAAACCGATACCATGATTGCCGATTTATTAAACAACAATCAATTTTTGCCTACGCAAAAAAGCAAGCAAAATGTCGTATCTTTGATAGATTTTCGATTCCTCTTGGGAGTAATCATTGCGGCCCTTGCAGCCGAGTGGTTTATCAGAAAATATAACGGACTAATCTAAAAACTAAAGTAATGGACAAATTACCCAAAATTGCGTTGCCCGCAATAGTTATTATCATTCTATTTATTATTTTGATTTCAAAATCGGCCATAACCATTGGCTCCGGTGAAGCAGGTGTGCTCTACAAGACCTTTGGTGACGGTGTGGTTACCGATGAGCCGCCGCTGGGCGAAGGCTTCCATATTGTTGCACCATGGAACAAGGTGTTTATATACGAGGTGCGGCAGCAGGAGGTATTTGAAAAAATGCAAGTGCTGTCCTCCAACGGATTGGAGATTAAATTGGACGCTTCGGCCTGGTTTGAGCCAAAGCGCGAGGCGCTCGGTAAGTTGCACCAAGAAAAAGGAGAAGCCTATGTGCAAAGGGTACTGTTACCTACTATAAGATCTGCCGCGAGGAGCGTTGTGGGTCGATATACACCAGAACAACTCTATTCGAGTAAGAGAGATGCGATACAGGCAGAAATTTATGAGGAAACCAAGAAGATCGTTGATGGACAGTACATCCAGTTGAACGAAGTATTGGTGCGGGATGTGACCTTGCCTCCAACGATCAAGGAAGCTATTGAGCGCAAATTAAAACAGGAACAAGAATCCCTGGAATACGAATTCAGGTTGGTCACCGCTCAAAAGGAAGCTGAAAAAGTACGTATAGAAGCACAAGGAAAAGCGGATGCCAACAGAATTTTGAGTGCATCTTTGACGGATAAAATTCTCCAGGATAAAGGAATCGATGCTACGTTGAGGTTGGCTCAATCCCCCAATTCCAAAGTGGTGATCGTAGGTTCCAGCGGTGACGGGCTGCCTCTAATTTTAGGCAATAATTAAAATAAATTTTTTTTGATTAAAAATAAATTCTAATTTTACCGGACTTATGAGAAATAATACTACACATCATCATTTTTACTCTTGCGCTCAGGCGAGGTAAAAATGTATTGTAGTAGTACAAGATATATTAAACCCGTTTGAGAAATCAAACGGGTTTTTGTTTTTGATACTTGTTTGGTTTTTTGGACACAATAAAAAAACAATGACAAAAATTAGGATTGCTATTCAAAAATCGGGGAGGCTCAATGAAGACTCCCTAAAGCTATTAAAGGATTGTGGTATTTCAATAGACAACGGCAAGGACCAACTCAGGGCGGCCGCTCGGAATTTCCCGATGGAGGTATTCTATCTCAGGAATGGGGACATCCCGCAGTATTTGAGGGATGGGGTAGTGGACATAGCCATTATTGGGGAGAACGTACTGATTGAAAAAGGGGAGGACATTTCCATTGCGGAAAAATTGGGATTTTCGAAGTGCCGGGTCTCCTTGGCCATGCCCAAGTCAAAAGAATACAGGGCCATATCGGATTTGCAGGGAAAACGCATTGCTACCTCCTATCCCAATACCGTAAAGAACTTTTTAAAAGATAGGGGGGTAACGGCCGATCTTCATATCATCAATGGCTCGGTAGAAATTGCACCGAACATTGGCTTGGCCGATGCCATATGTGATATTGTATCCAGTGGGAGCACCTTGTTCAAAAACAATCTAAAGGAAGTGGAGGTAATGCTGAGCAGTGAGGCCGTGCTGGCGGTATCCCCAAAAATTTCGGGAGCCGGAAAAGAAGTGCTTCAAAAATTGCAATTCAGGATAAATTCGGTCTTGCAGGCCAGACAGTCGAGATACGTACTTTTGAACGCGCCCAATGAAAAATTGGATACCATTATCCAAATTCTGCCCGGGATGCGAAGTCCCACCGTACTTCCCTTGGCCGAGGAAGGATGGAGTTCCGTGCATACAGTAATCAAAAAGGACAAGTTCTGGGAGGTCATCGATGAACTAAAATCGGCCGGTGCCGAGGGGATTCTGGTATGTCCCATAGAAAAAATGGTGCTTTAAGCCTAACAAATGAAAAAGATATACAATCCAAATAAAGGTGATTGGAAAACGGTGCTGAGCAGGCCTACCCAAACTGTGGCCGACATAGAGGCAACGGTCAACCAGGTATTCGCAGCCGTGGAACAAGAAGGGGACAGGGCACTGCAGCGGTACACAAAAGCATTTGATAAGGTATCGCTTGACAACCTTAAAGTAAGTGCTGAAGAGATTGCAAAAGCAAAGGAGAAGGTGCCCGCGGCCTTACGAGAGGCCATAGAGACAGCCAAAGGAAATATAGAACGTTTCCACAAGGCGCAACGGACCTCGAAGGTAGCCGTTGAAACAACAGCAGGTGTACAGTGCTGGTCCGAAAAAAGGCCCATTCAAAAGGTGGGGCTGTACATACCCGGAGGTACGGCTCCATTGTTTTCCACGATATTAATGCTTGCCGTCCCGGCCAAAATAGCTGGTTGTGGGCAGATTGTACTCTGCTCGCCCCCGGATGCCAAGGGGGAGATCCATCCGGCAATCCGCTATGCCGCAGAACTATGCGAGGTAGAGCAGATGTATAAGGTTGGGGGTATACAGGCCATTGCGGCCATGACCTTTGGAACTGAAAGTGTACCTCAGGTATATAAAATATTTGGTCCCGGAAACCAATACGTAACCGTGGCAAAGCAAATCGCCACCAAGTTTGGCGTGGCCATCGATATGCCCGCAGGCCCCAGTGAACTGCTGGTGATGGCCGACGATACGGCCAATGCGTCCTTTGTCGCGGCCGATCTACTGAGTCAGGCCGAGCACGGTCCCGATAGTCAGGTCATCCTGGTATCTACTTCCAAAGCGATAATCGCAGCGGTGGAAAAGGAGGTTCAAAGGCAGTTACCGGAACTCCCGAGACGTGAAATCACCCAAAAGGCGATAGCGAATAGCAAGTTGATCTATATGGAAGACGATGAAACCGCCTTGGAGCTGATCAACACTTATGGCCCGGAGCACTTTATCATCTGTACGGCCAAGGAAGATTTTTACGTAGATGGGATTGCAAATGCAGGATCTGTTTTCGTGGGGAATTATACCCCGGAAAGTGCAGGGGACTATGCTTCCGGAACCAACCATACATTGCCTACCAATGGATATGCCAAGCAATATAGCGGAGTGAACCTCGATAGCTATTTGAAAAGTATAAGTTTTCAAAAGATTACAAAGCATGGGATACAGAATATTGGCAACACCATAGAGGTCATGGCCGCGGCCGAAGGCCTACAGGCGCATAAAAATGCAGTTAGCATAAGGTTAAAAGAGTTGTCTAAGGTCACAAAGAAAGAGAACTAGGGTGAGGAAAACTTTCGACATACAAAATTTGGTCAGGGAAAACGTAAGGGGCCTAAGCCCGTATTCTTCTGCGAGGGACGAGTATGTTTCCGATGGTTCCAACATGGTCTTTCTCGATGCTAACGAGAGTCCCTTTGAGAATGGGGTAAACCGCTATCCCGACCCGCAACAGCGAAGCTTAAAAGCGATGTTGGCAGAAAAGAATGGTGTGGGCACGGACAGACTGTTATTAGGTAATGGTAGTGATGAGGTGTTGGACCTTATTTTTAGGGCGTTCTGCGAGCCAAAACAGGACAACATTGTGACACTTCCCCCTACCTATGGGATGTACAAGGTATTGGCCGGTATCAATGATGTGGCCAACAGGGAGGTGTTGCTCACCGAGACATTCGAGCCCGATCTGCCTGGTATAATAAAGGTAGTCGATGCCCGTACAAAACTCCTCTTCATATGCTCACCCAATAATCCGACAGGCAATCGTTTTTCCGACCAGCAAGTAGAGGAATTGTTGCGTACCTTTCCTGGTTTGGTGATTATTGATGAGGCCTATATCGATTTTTCGCAAGCTAAGAGTTGGGCCGAAAAACTGGATAACTATCCCAACCTGATCGTTACACAGACCTTGTCCAAGGCCTACGGTATGGCCGGGATACGCTTGGGCATATGTATGGCATCGGTAGAAATTATATCGATTTTAAACACCATAAAGCCGCCCTATAACGTAAACGAGCTTACGCAGCAACGAGCTGCCCAAAGACTCCATAGACAAATTGAAATTGATGATGAAATCAATTTGATAATAGCAGAAAAAGATATGTTATCTAAAGTATTGGTTGATGTGGCGTATGTGCACAAAGTCTTCCCTTCGGACGCCAATTTTGTTTTGGCCAAGGTCGATGATGCAGACTTCAGATATCGCCAATTGCTGGAACGCGGTATCGTGGTGAGGAACAGATCGTCGCAGCCCTTATGTGAAAACACCCTGCGTTTTACCGTAGGAACCGTGGAAGAGAACAGAAAACTGTTAACAACGCTAAAATCTTTGGAATGAAAACAGAAACGAGCAAGAAAAAAGTGTTGTTCATTGATCGGGATGGAACCTTGATCAGGGAACCCGGGGACGAACAGATCGACTCCTTTGAGAAACTCGAGTTTTACCCCAAGATATTTAGCTATTTGGGGAAAATAGCCAGGGAGTTGGAGTTCGAGTTGGTCATGATCACCAATCAGGATGGCTTGGGGACCGATAGCTTCCCGGAGGAGACCTTCTGGCCCGTGCAAAATTTTATGCTAAAGGCCTTGGAAAACGAGGGCATCACCTTTGAAAAGGTGGTTTTGGACAGGACCTTCCCCCATGAGAACGCCCCGACCCGAAAACCGGGGACGGCCTTGCTGACAGACTATTTCTCCGACACCTATGATTTGCAAAACTCCTTTGTAATCGGGGATCGTCTTACCGATATGGAGCTTGCCAAAAATTTAGGTGCCAAGGGCATCTTTATCAATGATAACACCCAATTGGGAACCGATGAGATTACCGTGGCCCAGTCACAATTACAGGACTTTATCGCCTTGGAAAGCAATGATTGGGAGGAAATTTATGCCTTTTTAAAATTAAACCGGCGCTTTGCCGAGGTACACCGGACCACCAAGGAAACGGGCGTACTGATCCGGTTAAACCTGGACGGTAGCGGAAAAAGTGATATCGATACCGGCCTAGCCTTTTTTGATCATATGCTGGATCAATTGGCACGCCACGGGCAGATGGACCTGGAAATAAAGGTGAAGGGTGATCTGGAAGTGGATGAACACCATACCATAGAGGATACGGCCATTGCGCTGGGTGAAGTGTTTCACCAGACCTTGGGCGACAAGCTCGGGATGGAACGCTACGGCTTTTGTTTACCCATGGACGACTGTCTTGCACAGGTCTCCATCGATTTTGGCGGAAGAAATTGGTTGGTTTGGGAAGCGGAATTCAAGCGTGAAAAAATAGGGCAAATGCCCACGGAAATGTTCCACCATTTCTTTAAGTCCTTTACCGATGGTGCCAGGGCCAACTTGAACATTAAGGCAGAGGGCACCAACGAGCACCATAAGATAGAAGCAGTGTTCAAGGCCTTTGCCAAGGCCATTAAAATGGCGGTAAAACGCGATACGGAGAAAATGATCTTGCCATCAACCAAAGGGGTGTTATAAATGAAGATTGCCATTATAAATTACGGTGCCGGAAACATACAAAGCATCAAATTCGCGATAAAACGCTTGGGCTATGAGGCCGTTCTCAGTGAGGACGCAGCTGAGATCCAAGCGGCGGACAAAGTGATTTTCCCCGGTGTGGGCGAAGCCAGTAGCGCCATGGAAAAGTTAAGGCACAGCACCTTGGACCGACTTATCCCCGAGTTAAAGCAACCTGTTTTGGGCATATGCCTTGGTATGCAACTCATGTGCAATGCCTCGGAAGAGGGCCATACCAAGGGTTTGGGCATATTTGATGTGGACGTGGTCAGATTTTCCGATAGGGTGAAGGTGCCACAGATCGGTTGGAACGAGATTACCAATCTGAGGTCTCCACTTTTTGATGCCATACCGGAGAAAGCGCATATTTATCTTGTACACAGTTTTTATGCACCACTTTGTGCGGAAACCATTGCAGCGTCCGAATACGAGCTTACCTATAGCGCCGCCTTAGGTAAGGACAACTTTTATGGGACGCAGTTTCACCCGGAGAAAAGTAGTGGCACAGGTGCCCAGATCTTAAAGAACTTTTTGGACTTATAGAGATGGACAATAACTACGACATATCTACGGACCGGTCCAAAATGGATGTTAATTTTATTCATGATTATCTGTGCAACCGTTCCTATTGGGCCAAGGGCAGGACCTTGGAAAGCGTTGAAAGGTCGCTGGAACATTCGGTATGCCTTGGTGCCTTTACCCCGGAGGGAAAGCAGATCGGATTTGCACGCTTTGTAACCGATTATGTGGTATTTGCCTGGGTCATGGATGTATTTGTGGTTGATGGATACCAAGGAATGGGTATTGGGAAATCGCTCGTACAGCATATTTTGGATTATCCGGGGATGGACCAGGTGAAGGGCATTGGTCTGCGGACCAACGATGCGCATGCGCTGTACCAAAGGTTCGGTTTTGGGGAGATACAGGACACGGAAACCTGGATGATAAGAAAAAGAACGTAAAAAATACGCTATGCGGATCATACCAGCAATAGATATCATTGAAGGCAAGTGCGTAAGGCTTTCCAAAGGGGATTATGCCACCAAGAAGGTCTATAACGAAAATCCCTTGGAGGTCGCCAAACAATTTGAGGCCCACGGCATTACCCATCTGCATTTGGTAGACCTGGACGGGGCCAAGTCCAGCCACATTGTCAATCACAAAATACTGGAACAGATTGCGGGCAATACGAGTTTAAAGATCGATTTTGGCGGGGGACTCAAAACGGACGAGGATCTGCATATTGCCTTCGAGAGTGGGGCCAACCAGGTTACAGGCGGCAGTATTGCGGTGAAGGACAGGACCACTTTTGAGGGATGGCTTCAGACCTATGGGGCGGATAGGATTATTTTGGGCGCCGATGCGCTGAACGAAAAGGTAGCTGTTTCCGGCTGGGTCGAGGAATCCGAGGAAAGATTGATTCCGTTTATCAAGGGGTATCTGGCCAAGGGCATCCGGTATGTCATCTGTACCGATATAGGGAAGGACGGTATGCTGGAAGGCCCTTCCTTTGATCTGTACGCCAAAATATTGAAGAAAACCAGCACCATAGAGACCACGGTAGGGCCCAGTGGGGTAGAAGACAAGGAAGTATTGGGGGTTAAGCTCATCGCCAGCGGAGGGGTCTCTGCCTATGAAGAACTGCCAAAACTGGCGCGGATGGGCTGTGAGGGCACCATTTTGGGCAAGGCAATCTATGAGAACAAGATCAATTTAAAGCAATTGGAACAATTTATCCTAGCACAATGAAACCATTGGAAGACAACATCGCAGAGGAATTTGTACAACAGGCCCTATACCGTATGGACGAAAGCAGCCGTATGATCAAGATCAGTCTGGAACGGTTGAACGAGGCCGATATGTGGCGTAGGCCCAACAAGGCATCCAACAGTATTGGAAATTTGATGCTGCATTTGTGCGGCAATATCACCCAATATGCCATTGCCAGCCTAGGGGGAACCAAGGACACCCGGGAAAGGGGAAAAGAGTTTTCTGTGGACAGTGGACGGACCAAAGCGCAGCTATGGGCCAAACTCGATGCTACCGTACAACAGGCCCAAGAGGTGATAAAAAATACCTCAAGGGAAGCGTTGTTGCGAAAACGGGAGGTACAGGGGTTTACCTTGTCCGGAATAGGAATCATAATCCATGTGGTAGAACACTATTCCTATCATACCGGGCAGATCGCCTTTTGGACCAAGCTGATGAAGGAACAAGACCTGGGCTTTTATAATGGGATGGATCTGGATGTAAAAAATGAATAATAAAGTTAGAATTTAGAACTACGAAGTTAGAAGTATAGTGATAATGAAATAATACCAAGTAATCATAGCCTCAATCAATACAGCGAGGAAAAATCAAAGAAACAATTCGTAATTCTAAAATCGTAAATCAAACTTCGAACCATGTTGACAAAACGAATCATTCCCTGTTTGGACATCAAGAACGGACGTACCGTAAAGGGAATCAACTTTTTGGACCTGCGTGATGCAGGAGACCCCGTAGAACTTGCGGAAATCTATGCCCGTACGGGAGCCGACGAACTGGTGTTCCTGGACATTTCGGCCACGGAGGAGCGTAGAAAAACCTTGGCCGACCTGGTATTGCGCGTGGCAGGAAAAGTGAACATTCCCTTCACGGTAGGGGGCGGTATCTCCTCGGTCGCCGATGTGGACGTACTCCTGCAGAACGGAGCGGATAAGGTTTCCATCAATTCCTCTGCGGTAAAAAATCCTGGCTTGATCAATGAATTGGTCGCCAAGTTCGGTTCCCAATGTATCGTGGTGGCCATAGACGCCAAACAAATAAAGGGAGAATGGAAAGTACACTTGATAGGGGGCAAGGTGCCCACAGAACTGGACCTTTTCCAATGGGCCGAGGAAGTGGAACAACGAGGGGCCGGCGAGATCTTGTTTACCTCCATGGATCATGATGGCACCAAGGACGGATTTGCCAACGAGGCCCTGGCCAAACTTTCGACAGAGCGTAACATTCCCATAATCGCATCGGGAGGTGCAGGCAATATGCAACATTTTGCGGATACCTTTACAGCCGGTAAGGCAGATGCGGCCCTGGCCGCCAGCGTATTCCATTTTAAGGAAATAGCGATTTGGGATCTCAAGGAGGAACTGAGCAAGCAGGGAATACCTATGCGGACAATGAACAGTAAGCAGTAGGCAGTAAACAGTAGGCAGTGAGCACACCTACGCCAAGGCTGCGGTGTATGCTGAGAGTTGGCAGTAGACAGTAAGCGGTAAACAATAACCAATAAACAGTGAACAATAACCAATAAACAATTATCAATGAGTGGCGGGTTATTGAACCAGGGATTCCTCGCAGGCTCGGAATGACAAATCATAGTATCTTGTCATTCAGAGTGAAGCGTAGCGAAACGAAGAATCTCCAGCCCGATATAGTGGACGGTAGGCAGTAAGCAGTGTTAGGTGTTAAATGTTGAGTTATGAATTATGAATGGGCAATGCGCTTGGCGCCTAGCGTAAGGCACGATGCGTTTTATCGGGCAGTAGGCAGTGAGCACACCTACGCCAAGGCTGCGGTGTATGCTGACAGTTGGTAGTAGACAGCAGGCAGTGAACCAGAAACGAGAAACCTTGAACTTTAAACCTTAAACCATCAATTATGAAAATAGATTTCGACAAAAACGCGGACGGCCTGGCCCCGGCCATTGTACAGGACGCCCAAACCAAGAAGGTATTGATGTTAGGGTATATGAACCAGGAAGCCCTTAAAAAGACACAGGAGAGCCAAAAAGTCACTTTCTATAGCCGCAGCAAACAGCGCCTATGGACCAAAGGGGAAGAGAGCGGTAATTTTTTGCATCTAGTGGATGTTAAGGTCGATTGCGATGCGGATACCTTGCTGCTCTCGGTAAATCCCCAAGGGCCTACCTGTCATACCGGGAGCGATACTTGCTGGAACGAGGAAAATGAGGAAAGTTTTGGTTTTCTGACCCATTTGGAGGCGGTGATCAAGGAACGCAGGGAAGACCCGGATCGGAAGAATAGCTATGTGGCCTCCCTTTTCAAAAAGGGTATTAACAAGGTAGCCCAAAAAGTGGGGGAGGAAGCGGTAGAGGTGGTCATAGAGGCCAAGGACAATAACGATGAGCTATTCCTCAATGAGAGCGCCGATCTGTTGTTCCATTACCTCATGCTGCTTCAGGCCAAGGGCTATACCTTGAAGGACGTTATGGAAATCTTGAGGCAACGGCACAAATAGCACGGCTGGCAAACCGTTAAGTTTTTTCTAAAACACCCAACGGTTTTCCGAAATGTGTTATTTTTATACTATGGCTGTGAATTTAAGAAAGGGCTTTCGTTTTTCTTCTTACGAAGCACCGGATCAAACTCCTTTTGAAAAGCTTTTTGAAATCTTCCAGGAACTCATCACTCATACCTCGGGAGATGTGGATGAAGCTTTGGACTGGTTGCGCGAACTCGACAAGGAATACGAGCTTACGGATGAAGACTACACCATAGATGATTTTATCGAAGATCTCAAAGCAAAAGGGTATTTACGTGAGGAGTTTGAAGAGGGCGGAGAGGGTGAAGGTGAAGAAGGGGATCGTGGCGGCAATTTGTCCATAACGGCAAAATTGGAGCGCATGATACGTCAGCGAGCGCTGGACCAAATCTTTGGAAAATTAAAACGTAGCGGTTCGGGCAACCACAAGACCGGAAAATCAGGCTTGGGCGATGAACATACCGGGGAATTCAGAGAGTATCGCTATGGCGATGGGTTGGAACATATTTCCATGACCGAAAGTTTAAAGAACGCCCAGGTCAACCATGGGATGGACAATTTTACCCTCAACGAGGATGACTTGGTGGTTGAAGATACCCAGTACAAGGCCCAAATGAGTACCGTGCTTATGATTGATATAAGTCATAGTATGATCTTATACGGGGAAGATCGTATTACGCCGGCCAAAAAAGTGGCCATGGCCCTGGCCGAGCTCATCACCACCAGATACCCCAAGGACACGCTGGATATTCTGGTGTTCGGCAATGATGCCTGGCCCATACCCATCAAGGACCTACCCTATTTAAAAGTGGGGCCCTATCATACCAATACGGTGGCCGGACTCCAATTGGCCATGGACATGTTGCGAAGAAAGCGGAACACCAACAAGCAGATTTTTATGATTACCGATGGAAAACCAAGCTGCCTGCGACTTCCGGACGGTACCTACTATAAGAACAGCGTGGGGCTAGATGACCATATTGTGGAAAAATGCTACAATATGGCACGGCAGGCCAGAAAGTTACATATTCCGATCACGACCTTTATGATAGCCCAGGACCCCTATCTGATGCAGTTTGTAAGGCATTTTACCGAAGCGAACAAAGGAAAGGCCTTTTTTACAGGACTTAAAGGACTGGGAGAAATGATTTTTGAGGACTACGAGCAGAACAGAAGAAAACGACTAAAAGGATAGATCAATAAGCGGATTAACTGGAGACAGAGATCCCATCGAGAAGACACTATGAAATTGAACCATAAGGAAATCGCTACGCTTGGCGAACTAAAACAAGCAGGCTATAGCAGCAAAGGTATCAAGGATGAACTCCGCGATAATCTCAGGGAAAAAATACAAGGAGATGAAGCTACCTTTCCGGGCGTATGGGGTTTTGAAAACTCTGTAATTCCAGAGTTGGAACGCGCCATACTTTCCAGACATAATATCAACCTGTTGGGACTTCGCGGGCAGGCCAAAACAAGGCTGGCCCGACTCATGGTAGAGCTTTTGGATGAGTGGATACCCGTGGTGGAAGGTTCGGAGATCAATGATGATCCCCTACGGCCCATGTCCAGGTACGCCAAGGAATTGATCAAGGAAAAAGCGGATAACACACCCATTTCCTGGTTGCACCGTAAGGATCGCTTCTATGAGAAACTGGCCACCCCCGATGTCACCGTGGCCGATTTGATCGGTGATGTGGATCCCATTAAGGCAGCGAATCTCAAACTATCATACGCAGATGACCGTGTCATCCATTTTGGGATGATTCCCAGGGCAAACCGTTGCATTTTCGTGATCAACGAACTCCCGGACCTACAGGCACGCATACAGGTGTCCCTTTTCAATATCCTACAGGAGGGCGATATCCAGATCCGGGGCTTTAAATTGCGATTGCCCTTAGATCTTCAGTTTGTCTTCACGGCCAATCCGGAGGATTACACCAACCGGGGCAGCATTGTTACCCCGCTAAAGGACAGGATAGGCTCGCAGATATTGACGCATTATCCGGAGGACATTGCCACCGCGAGAAAAATTACCGTCCAAGAGGCCCAACTGGACGAGCGACAACTGCATTCGGTACACGTTCCCGATATGGCCAAGGACTTGCTGGAACAGATCAGCTTTGAGGCCAGGAAGAGCGAATACGTGGATGCCAAAAGCGGGGTCAGTGCCCGTACAAGTATCACGGCCTTTGAGAACCTGTTGAGCACGGCAGAACGCCGTTGCCTAAAACTGGGCATGGATAAGACCACAGTACGCCTCAGCGATTTTATGGGCGTTATCCCGTCCATAACCGGTAAAATAGAGTTGGTGTACGAGGGGGAACAGGAAGGTGCCGATGGCGTAGCGGCCATTCTGATCGATGATGCGGTAAAATCCATTTTTCCCCTGTATTTCCCAAAGATCGATAAGTTGGAGCGCAAGGATGCCGAGAGTCCCTACGATGCGCTGATCAACTGGTTTTTTGATGGCGAAGGATTCGAATTGCTCGATGATGCTCCCGAAGAAGTGTACAAGAAACAGCTCGATAGAATTGGGCCGCTCAATGCACTTGTGCAGTCATACCAGCCTCAGGTACCCAAAGAAGATAGTTATTTCCTCAAGGAAGTATTGCTCTGGGGCCTTGTGGCACATAAAAAACTGAGCAAGCACCGATTTACAAGGGGATATCAGTTTAAGGACCTGTACGGTAGCTTTATCAGTGAACTTTAAATCGCACTAAACAAAAGAGATGGTCTGAAAAGCATTTTGTTGTCCGTTCGAGCGCAGTCGAGAACTTTTTGCACTCTTGTTTTCCCAGACATCTCGACTGCGCTCGATGAGACAATCAGCCATTTTTTGGCACTTTTCAGACACCTCCCTTGCATTTCACAACAATCAATTTCCCATCCTATACCGGATAGGCGGGGAGCCTAAAAATAAAGGAACTCCCTTCCCTCGGACTGCTCAGAACCGTGATGGTGGTTTCGTGCAGGTCCATAATTTTCTTTACGATGGCCAGACCCAGCCCGGAACCTTGTTTTTGTGTCGAGGGATCTACCTGTTTGTAACGGTCAAAAATAAACGGCTGCTCGCTTAGCGGGATGCCTGCGCCGGTATCGGCAATGCTTATCTCAATATTTTTACCTGTGGGCTGTATGGAAAGGGTTACTTTGCCCTCCGGCTCCGTGTATTTAACGGCATTCTCAATGAGGTTCTGCAGCGCGCGTTCTACCAAGCTCAGATCGGCGAATACCATACTGTTTTTTTCCGGCTTGTCCAGTACGAGTGCTATTTTCTTCTTGTCGGCAATGACCTTGAACTTGGCGATCAGGTCGTGCGACAGCTCGGTAATGGAGAAGGGTTCCTTTTCAGGGGTCACCTGTTCCGCCTCCAATTTTGAGTATTCAAAGAGTTGGTCAATGACCTTGGAAAGCTTGTCAATATTGGTATGTGTAATCTGCAAGTACTCCTGTTTCTCTTGCTCCGATAACGAATCCCGCTTGATCTGCAGCGTCTCCACATACCCCTTTAAAATGGCCAGGGGCGTTCTAAGATCGTGGGAAACATTGGCGATGAGCTCCCTGCGCAACTGGTCCACGGATTTCATCTTGTCAATATTGCCCACAATGGTATCTGCCATATCGTTGAAGGAATGGGCAAAGACCTCAATATCCGATTTTTCGGCATTTTCGATCCGTGCATTCAAATCCCCCTCCTGAAATTTGCGGATGGTACGGGTTATAAGGCGAAGGTTTTTGGTCAGGAACCAAATACTCAACATCCCGATCACAGCGGCAAATATCATGGTGAGCACCGTAGCGCCAATGCCCAGCTTCATAAAGTATTGCCCCAACAGGTTTTCACTGATCAGTTGAAATTCCTTTCCGGCCAAAATAATATAGATAAAGCCTTCCCTACCGTCCACATTAAAGGCGGCGGCCGAAAATATTTTTTGCTTCCCTGGATTCCTGGGATCGTCCCCCAGTACATATTCCTGCCCTTTGTTTGCAATAAAGGACTGGATAGGGGCAAGCGATACTGTTTTCTCCGGGGCGTTCTCGCTATGGTCCAGGACCACGGAATAGAGTATTTCCCCGGTTTTGTCCAGGAGATAGACCTCAATGCTTCTGTTTACGGCCATCATATCGTGCATCACATCCCCAAAAAGTGCTTTGTTCACGCTGCCATCTGCCAAAAATGGGGACGCATTCTGGAACTTCTCCTCGATGAGATGGTCGGCAATATTGGCGTTTACCCGTTGTGCCGTGGCCTGGTTGTACTTATTGGCAAAGTAGCCTGTAATAAAGATATAAGAGGCGCCCATGAGCACAATAATCAGGATAAAGGCTACCCATAATTTCTTTACCAGTCTTGGGGTCAGGGTCTTTTCTGTTTTGCTCATACCGCGATGTCCTCGTTAAACTTATACCCCACACCCCAGGTGGTTAGAATATAGGTAGGATTGGCCATATCGGACTCGATCTTGGCCCTTAGGCGATTTATATGTGAATTTACCGTGTGCTCATAACCTTCAAAATTGTAGCCCCATATCATGTTCAACAATTCTGTTCGGGAGTAGTTTCTGCCAGGGTTGGAGGCCATAAGGACCAAGAGTTCAAATTCTTTGGGGGAAAGCTCGATCCGTTTTTGATTCAACAACACTTTTCGCTTCTCCACATCCACATGCAGATTTTCAAAGGAAAGCGATTGGGAATTGGTCTCGGTATCGGTCTTTACGTCAACCCGCCGCATTACGGCCTTTATTCTGGCCAGCAGTTCCCGGATACTAAAAGGTTTGGTGATATAGTCATCCGCTCCGATCTCCAGTCCCAGGACCCGATCTATTTCCTCGGATTTTGCGGTAAGCATAATGATTGGGGTATTTTTTTTAAGGCGCAATTTTTTACAGACTTCCACGCCATCCATAATAGGAAGCGTTAAATCGAGTAATATAAGGTCATAATCGTTCTCCAACGCCATTTGCAGGCCCTTTTCACCATCCATAGCACTCGTGGTATGGTAGATAAGGTCGGTGAGATGTATCTCCAACAGTTTAACGATTTCGGGATCGTCTTCTATGATAAGGATCTGCTTCATAATTTCTAATGCGAAAGAAGTTAAAAGATATCACAGGGATATCACAGGATTATAAAAAATACTGCTACTCGGGGTTTGCCAACAGCCCATTTCGTTGGGATGGCAAGCCCCCTTGTTTTATATAGGCGAAAAGTTCACAGAGTCCTTACAAAAAGTTTATAGAAGTGTACCTTTTTGTGATCAGGACGTTATACGCTATCGCTTAATTTGTTGGAAGGACCTATAACCTTACAATAGCTTACGGATGGGGCCTTTACAACTAAAAGCCGCGCTTGGAACATCTTCCTTCTTTGAATAAGGGTTAGCCAAGGATAGATGTTGCTCAACAAATGTTGAAGTGTTGGTGAAAATTAATTGTGTTTGTTTTTACGGAAGGACCCTGTGGAAGAATTTCCACGGGGTTTTTTTATCCATGCAAACCCCGGTTATTCCCAGGAATCAAAATGTTGGTTCATTTGTTCAAAATTATAGCTGCCCACTATTTTTTTTCGATGTACAAAGGTCACTAGGGTAAGACCCATGAGCAAAAGATACAGCGCAAATATGGCAATCCCCATGGGAATAAAGGTAACGGGCATAACATGATCGGCATAATCGGAATAGCTCAGTAGAATGGAAAGTGTTTCCATCGCTTTGTAGAGATACACTAGGAAAATCACGTAGAGTGTATATTCTAAATTGCGCATTTGCGGATCGGCGATCTCCTCTTCCTTGATTTTGAACCATATAGCATACAGAAAGGTAAAGTGTACCAAGGTCAACAACGGAAAGATATAATTGTCGAATTTAAAAAAATAGAACTTATTGGTATGGAGACCGTAAAAATTAAGTAGCACCAACAGCCCAAGAGTTCCTATTGAAAGGACCAAACTCCGTTTCCAATTCAGCAGCCGCAACAAAAATTTCATAGTAAGTAGGTTTCAAGGTTTGGGGAACCCCCGTTCGGGTTTTAGAACGCCACCCGATTTCCTTTATTTTAAAAAATTCGATGAACGGATGGCAATGTTGGGTATGTTCAAAAAGCTGTGGTGAAATGTATCGTGTACAACCCCTTCACTAACCGATTTGAGTTTCGGCTGGGGCAGGTGATTTCTTAAGCGGATACCATTTAAAATAAGTAAGGCTTCTCCATACCCATTCTAGTGGGCCATAGTGGAAATTCCGCAACCACCAGGCACTGAAAGCCATTTGTAAAGCAATGACTGCCAGTCCAATAAGGAACGTATAGATGTTTCGAAGCTCTCCCAGATAACCCAGTCCCCAACCGAAGAGCAAAAAGGTTCCGAGGATACTCTGCGCCACATAGTTGGTAAGGGCCATACGTCCATAGGGTGCAAAACTGCCCAACCATTTTTTGCCCCTGAGGGTCCTATAGCCCATTGTGAAAAGGGCAAGGAGTATAAAGGTCATGGCAATATTGTTCAGGTCAATGGCGGTGAGTCCGGCCATGGCCAACCAGTTATCAAACTGTACCTCGGGGCCCAATTGCATGAAAATAAGTGCCAATAGCGCAAGTGAAACCACAAAAAGGATCAGGGACCAGATCAGCACCTTTTTTACCAATTTTTTATGATCCAAAAAGTTTTGGAAAAACTGGAGTCGGCCCACATAGAGTCCCAAAAGAAAAAAGGCAAAGGTGAGATAGGCCCTGGAGAAGATTCCCAATTGAAATTCGGCTTTCATGATATGTCCTTGATAGCCGTTGGAATAGAATACTTCGCCCAGCGTCCCATTCTTAATGATATCGAAGTAGGAAACGATTTCTGGGCTATCAGGGGCAAACCCAGTTTCCATAAAGAGGCTTTCACCCTGCGTAAGCGCAAATACGATATAGCGTCCAAGACCCAGAAAGATTAGGCATATAATCCCCAATATCCATTTGTTTTTTACCCGATAGAAGGGGATGAGCAAAATACCCAGCAGTGCATAGATGGTCAAGATATCCCCTCTGTAGAAAAGATGGTGCACATATCCTATGGCCAAGAGGATGAGAAGCCGCCATAAAAAACGTCCTCCGAACTGGGCACCCTTGGCATTGGCGTTGTCCATTTGGATAAAAAAGCTAAGCCCAAAAAGAAAGGAAAAGAGCGCAAAGAACTTGCCCCGAAGGAAAAGGCCTATAAAAACATCGACAACGGAATCGGCTACACCGGCATGGGTAGCATCCATAACCCCTTCGGGCGTGGGTGCGCCTACGTAGTTCTCTACCATATGGACAATGACAATACCTGCCAAGGCTATGCCCCGCAGGGCGTCCACAATTTCGATGCGTTTTTTGGGAGGGGAGGCTACTGACATGACCCTTTGTTTTTAGATTGATACTCATAAGACGTACCTCAGTAGCGATCGTTACACTTTCTAAGGGAAACCTATTCCACCAACCGGATAACCTCACCGTTTACCTTGCCCTCCACACTTTTTAGGTAGGCGTTCACCACCTTGTGCATGGGCACCGGAGTGTGTCCCGGAAAATAATCCTTGTATTTTTCGTAGGCGTCAACGACCAGGTCCGAGCAAACCGCATTGATCCGTAAGCCATTTTCCAGTTCCAGGGCAACCGCTTTCACAAAGCTGTGTATGCCCCCGTTTACCATGGCGGCACTGGTGGTCATATCCACAGGTTGGTCCGCGAGTATTCCCGTGGTCAACGTAAAGGACCCTTTGGGATTTAGATAGTCCTTTCCAATGCGCACCACATTGACCTGCCCCATGAGCTTGCTTTTTATCCCAATATAGAAATCGGCTTCACTCAGTGAGGCAAAGGGCGCCCATTTGGCCTCACCGGCCGTACAGACCACGGCATCTACCTTACCTGTTTTTTCAAAGAGCGCCAAGATGGATTTGGAATCGGCCAAATCTACCCGTTCAGTTCCCGAAGAGCGGTTGGCATTGATGACCGTATGTCTTTTTTCCAATTCCTGGGCTACTTTTTTGCCAATGGTGCCATGGCCCCCTATAATGAGTATTTTCATATGTCCAAAATACAAAAAAACCAAAAGAGCGATTCAAAAAGTTGTCTTTTGCACCCTTGCCATCGTATCTTTAGCCAAGCCTTATTTTCACCCATGCAACATCGGTATTGTTATTTGGTTCGTATCCAGTTTTTGGGGTTTAGATATAGCGGTTGGCAAAAACAACCCGGGGAAAGGACTATTGAAGGAATGCTAACCAAAACCTTGAAGTTTGTACTGCCCGAGGCCCGGTTTAAGATTCTGGGGGCAGGCCGTACGGATGCCAAGGTATCGGCCCTGGAAGCGGCCTTTGAGCTTTTTATCGAGGATGCCCCCATACCGGACCTTTCTAAATTTTTGAATGAATGCAATGAGAACTTACCTCCTGATATTAAGGTTATTAACATCAACAAAGTAGACAATAGCTTCAATATCATTCAGCACAGCAAGAGCAAGGAATACATCTACCTGTTTTCCTTTGGCGCAAAAAACCACCCCTATTGCGCACCCTTTATGGCCAATCATATAGGCCCGCTCAACATTGAACTGATGCAGAAGGCCGCTCGCTTGTTCGAGGGCACACATAACTTTAAGGCCTATACGTCCCGGCCAAGGCCAAATACCTTACTGCTGCGTACGATAAGCTCTTGCGAAATACGGGAAAACAAGGTGCTCAAGGCCAATTTCTTTCCTGAAAGGTCTTATGCACTGCACGTACAGGGCGCGGGTTTTATGCGGTATCAGATTCGGATGATCATGGGAGCCCTGATACAGTTGGGCAGGGGAGAACTGTCCATGGATATGATCAAGGCCTCCTTGCAGGAGGATACGCAGGTGCAGATTACCTATGTGGCGCCTGGATCGGGTTTGCTGTTACACCGCCTCGAGTTCGAATAGCCATGGCTATACTATTATTTTTTGTACATTGGAGCTAAATGTAGGTCCATGCCCTCTTGGTTGTTCATATTGTTGCTCGTACTGGGCATCTATCTGCTCATTAGTATTCTGCTCTACTTTCTGCAGGATTTCCTCATGTTCAAACCTGAGAAATTGCCCAAGGACTTTCAATTCCATTACGAGAACCAGGAGATTCAGGAATATAATGTAACCACAAGGGATGGTGCAGTAATCAACGGGCTGCGTTTTAAGGCCAAACATCCCAAGGGCGTGGTGTTTTACCTAAAGGGCAATTCCAAGAGCATCAAGGGGTGGGGGAAGTTTGCGGTAGATTTTACACGGCACGGTTACGACGTCATCATGGTAGATTATCGCGGTTTTGGAAAGAGCACTGGACGCAGAACGCAAAAGGCCATAAAAAGGGACCTACAGGTCATCTATAACAAACTAAAGGAAAGTGTTGCGGAAAAATATATTATTCTGTACGGGCGTTCCCTGGGTTCTGGTTTTGCCACAAAATTGGCCTCCATGAACAATCCCCGAATGCTGATCTTGGATGCACCTTATTACAGCTTAAGCAAGGTGGCCAAGAAGTTTATCCCTTTTATGCCGCTTTCCATTTTGATCAAGTTTCCCATGCCCACCTACAAATGGTTAAAATACGTGAACTGCCCCATCCATATCATCCATGGTACGGACGATCGGCTCATACCGTACAAGACCAGCGTAAAACTGTCCAAAATAAAACCGCATCTCACTAGGCTGTATACGGTGATCGGGGGCGGACACAAAAACTTGAACACCTTTGAATCCTACCATAGGATGCTCAATGAAATTATTACCACAAGGCCCAAACCGGTTAATCTGGAGGGCTCCAGTATTCATGTAAAACACACTTCAAAAAGAACCAATGCGGAAGCTTAGGAAGACCGTCATCCTCCTACTTGTCCTCCCAGGCCTATTGCTAACTATGCTCTATTTTATTCAGGAAAAGCTTATTTTTTTACCCACGCGACTGCCTGCAGATTATGGCTATACTTTTAGGTCGGACTTTGAGGAACTTTTTTTGCCCACGGAAGACGGCGCAAGGCTCAACGCACTCCATTTTAAACAGCCTGGGTCTCAAGGTGTAATCCTGTATTTTCACGGCAATGCGGGCGACCTTTCGCGTTGGGGTACCGTCGCCCCTTTATTTATGGAGAAGGGCTATGATGTTCTGGTGATGGACTACAGGACGTACGGTAAAAGTACAGGCAAATTGAGCGAAGCGGCCCTGCATAAGGACGCGCAGCGTTTTTACGATTATCTCTTGCAACGGTATAACGAGAATCAGATCGTGCTGTACGGACGTTCGCTGGGAAGCGGCGTTGCAGCGCGTCTCGCGTCTGGGAACCAACCCGCACAGCTCATCCTGGAAACACCCTATTATAGCCTAATGGATGTTGCCCAGGAGCGGTTCCCCTTTTTGCCAATGAAGTGGTTGTTGAAATATAAACTACCATCCCATAGCTATGTACAGGAGGTCACATGTCCTATTACCATTTTCCATGGTACGGACGATAGGGTAGTGCCCTATGGCTCTGGACAACGCTTGTTTGAAGCTATACCCGGTCCACAAAAAAGAATGTATACGATAGAAGGCGGCGGACATAATAACCTGATTGATTTTCGCCCCTATCACGATGGGATCGATACGGTACTGGGTCAGTCAAAAAGTCCGGAGGACAAATAACGATCACCACGGTCACAGACAATGGAAACGATGACCCCGCTTTCCAGACTTTCCGCCAACCGCACGGCGGCACAGGCGGCCCCGCCGCTGCTCATCCCCGAAAAGATACCCTCTTCCTTGGCCAGTCTTCGGGCCATCTTCACGGCCTCGTCCTCGCTGACCTCCATAATGCGATCTACCTTTTTGGGGTTAAAGATCTTGGGCAGGTATTCCTCTGGCCACTTGCGTATGCCCGGGATTTTGGACCCATCGGTAGGTTGTACCCCTACAATTTGTATGTCCTTGCTTTTTTCCTTTAAAAAAGTGGAGGTCCCCATGATGGTTCCCGTGGTTCCCATGGAAGAGACAAAGTGTGTAATGCCCCCTTTGGTATCGTTCCAAATTTCAGGACCCGTGGTCTGGTAGTGCGATTTCCAATTGTCGTCATTGGCAAACTGGTTGAGCATTACAAAATCCTCATGTGCTACCTTGGTCTCTACGTAGTCCCGTGCACCTTCAATGCCAACTTCGGCCGAGGTGAGGGTAACCTTGGCGCCATAGGCCCGCATGGTCTGCACCCGCTCCTTGGTAGAATTGGCGGGCATTACCAATTCGATATTAAGATTGTAGATACCGGCAATCATGGCCAAGGCGATGCCAGTGTTACCACTGGTGGCCTCGATCAGTCTGGATTTTTCGTTTATATCGCCTCTTTCCAAAGCGCTTTTAATCATATTAAAGGCCGCTCTGTCCTTTACGCTCCCACCCGGATTATGCCCTTCCAGTTTAAAGAATAACTGTATCTTGGGGTTCGGGTTCAGCGCTTTGGAGGCCACTAATGGTGTGTTCCCGATCAAATCCAATAAGCTATGAGACATGCGGTAGGGTCTTTATCTTAATTTCCGGGGTGTGGAAGACTGTGGAATTGGCGGGCACGGAAGCAGTGAGCCAGGCATTACCTCCAATGACAGAATTTTCCCCGATGACCGTATCACCGCCCAGAATGGTGGCGTTCGCATAAATGGTGACATTGTCCTCAATGGTGGGATGGCGTTTTACACGCTGCAGGCTCTTGGCCACATAGAGCGCGCCCAGGGTAACCCCCTGATACAGTTTTACATTATCCTTGATAACCGCAGTCTCTCCGATGACCACACCGGTAGCATGGTCTATAAAAAAGGAGTTTCCTATACGCGCTCCGGGATTGATGTCCACTCCCGTTTGTCTGTGCGCATATTCGGTCATAAGACGGGGCACCATGGGAAAACCTTCCACATAGAGTTCGTGCGCGAGCCGATAAATGGCTATGGCATAAAAACCGGGATAGGCCATATACACTTCTTCAATGGAAAGCGAGGCCGGATCGCAACTTACAATGGCCTCCGCATCCTTATTGAGCTTTTCCAAAACGGCAGGCAACTGGGAAACATACTTTTCCCATATTTTGCTGCACGGTTTCTCCGCATCCCAGCACGCCAAGTTCATCAGGGTGTCGAACTCCGCTTCCAGAAGATCCAAATTTTTCTCCACAGGGGTCTCAATATCGAACAAGGTATAAAAGAGGCGATCCGTAAAGGCCTCCACATTCCGCTTTAATTGATACCGGAGATTGGGTTGTTTTTTGTGCTGGTTTATTTTTTTTATGATGCCGGACTTGTCCATATCTTTAACATTAGAGTACCAAAATTAACCAATATTTTAAAAGCGCCTTCTTCAAAATGGTTAACTTTAGCTTAAAATATTCAGGACCTAGGTCGTATGCAAACAACAGTAATTACTAAAGAAGCCCTACATTTTCTCGGGCAATTGGACAAAAACAACAATAGGGAGTGGTTCACCGATCACAAAAAAGAATTCAAGGCACATGAAGCGAATGTGAAGTCGTTCTACGAGGCCTTAAAGGAACGGATGGGAAGCCATGATGAGATAGAAAAGCTAAAAATGTTCCGCATTTATCGCGATGTGCGATTTTCCAAGGATAAAACCCCGTACAAGGCCCATTTTGCAGGCTCTTTTTCCCGGGCTGGGGCCAGGCTCCGCGGCGGGTATTATTTGCGTATCAAACCCAAGGAGACTTTTATCGCGGTCGGATTTTGGGAACCCAATAAGGAAGATCTTTTTCGGATCCGAAAGGAGTTTGAAATGGACGCGGCACCCATGCGCAAGGTGCTGGACAACACTGCCTTCAAAAAAATATGGGGCGAAATCCAGGGCGATGCCGTGAAAACGGCCCCCAAAGGTTTTGACAAGGAAGACCCCAATATTGACCTGATCAGAAGGAAGCAGTTTATCTTTGTGCGGAATTTTACCGATAAAGAGGTGCTGGCACCCAATTTTCTGGCGCAAGTGGACGATTCCTTTAAGGCCATACGACCCTATTTTGATCTGATGAGCGATATCCTGACCACCAACCTTAACGGCGAGTCCCTATTGGACCAATAGCTCGTTCTGCAATAGTTGTATCTGGTCCTTAAGGCGTTCTATGACCATGTTCATCATCCGCTTGTTAAGAGCAGAGGAATTCAGGATATAGGTTTCGTATTCATCCAGGGTAAACTGCCCAATGATCATCCCTTTCAGGGAGTTTCGGAACTTAATGTCCTTTTGCACCGCATTTTCTATATACAGGAGCTGCCTTTCCAAGGATAGCTCGTAAAAGGCGTTTTTGTACTTCCTTACATAGTTGGAAAAAGCGGCGATCAACAGATAGTTTTGCAGTTTGATGATAGGGCGGAGGGTCCGGTTCTGAAAACGTTCATCATCACTCATATCGTCGGTAACTTTGGCGGAAGGAATCTCTGGACGGATCTGTAAGAGATTTTGTGACCTAGTGGACATCGCAAGAAGTTTTTATAAAGATAGCCATTGAGCCCCCCGACATTTTGTGGTCCCGAATTAGTTTTTAACGGGTTTATGAACAAGCAATGGTCCCGCCAAAAGCAGGCTAAAGCAGTTTCTGGGCCACTTCCAGCCAGGTATCGGCCCGCTCAAAACCATTGGAATTCACGTTATGTGGTGAGGTGAAGAGAATAGATCGGCCATCGAATTGTTGCAGGTTGTAACTGCGGTCGTCGATCAGGATATCCCCTTTTAGAATGCCCTTGTCCCCACAGAGGATGCGGTTTTTCCAGTGGATATAGGGAAAATGCATATCCAGCCATTCCGACTTTTCGCGAAGCGAGTTGGGAAATTCCATGGCGGCCGAGGCAATATAGACCTCATACTTGGCGGCGAGTTCCTTTAAGACGTCCTTGCTGTCCCGTATAGGGGCCAGGTCCAAAAAGAATCCGTCGGTATAGGCGTGCTTGCGTACACTGGCCTGTCGGTCTTCAGGTACCATTTGCCATACCTCGCTCCCCTTACAGCTGTCCAGGGAAAGCGATTCTCCAAACTCACGGTTATACAGTGCTATATGTGCGCCATAGGTGTCCGCTAGGACTTCGTCCATATCTACAAATAAGGTCATCGTTTAATATTTGTACGAAGTACGAAAAAGTATGGGTAAAAGGGAAGCAAATGCCGAAAATTAATTTTTCTAAGCTCAAGTGCAAGTGCAAGTGCAAGTTCAAGATTCTTCGCTTTGCTCTGAATGACAACACACATTGATTTGTCGTTCCGAGCCTGTGAGGAATCTAACATTTCAATACCAGCCGCTATTGTTCACTGCCAACTGAAAACTGCTTACTGCCAACTGTCAACTGTTCATTGCTTCCGGTTTCTCATTTATTGCCAATTGCTAACTGTTTATTGCTAATTGTTAATTGTGCACAACCACGATTTACACAAGCTTTCCCACCATTCGTACAAATCTTCTTTCAGCTCATAGGGAAAAAAGGTACTTTTCTTTGAACGCTTAAAAACCAAACCATGAAGTTCCTGAGAATTGTCCTTCCCATCCTCCTGTTTGCCTTTTTTGTCCTGCTTCTCTTTCAGTCGTGCTACTCCGTTCGGCTTCGAAGCGTAAACGGTGCGCCCATGCCCGACCCATTGAGTACCCGGACCGATTATTATCGGGATATGCAGGTAGTAGAGCTCGACACGACCATCGGTATCGATCTAACTACCAAGGATTTTACCCTCCTGATCAAGGAAACCGACCTTTGCCCCACGGGCAAACTGCACACCGTGGAATACCGCAGCACCCTGGGCGGCGTGCTGTTGAGCGGCATTACCTTTGGAAGAAAACGAAGGGTAAGGATTAAATATGTATGTATGAAACCCACCAATTAAAAACCCATGGCCACCACCAAGACACACCCTAAAACAGAATGGGACACGCTGCACAACAACGGTCCCTTTCCACTAAAAAGCCTCCATATCACTGAATTGGAAGGGCAGGGGAACCTGCCTTCAAAGATCGATCGCTATAACGATGCGGCAAAGGAAATACGCCGACTCATCAAAGAGGCCCACAATGCCAACCAGGGCTTTAGGGCCTATGGCTCGCGCTGGTCCATGTCTAGCATCGCCCATCAAAAGGACCAGATGCATTACAACGGCTTTATGAACATTGGGATGTCACTTTCTCCCCAGGACCTTCACCAAAACAGCCCTTACAATGCCGCTAACCTGTTTCTTTTTGAGTGCGGAAACACAATCAAACGGGTTTCCGAGGTGCTCGCCACCCATGGGAAATCCTTAAAGACCACCGGGGCCAGCAACGGGCAGACCATAGCGGGCTGTATTTCCACAGGCGTGCACGGCTCCGCACTGGACGTAGGTTCCGTGCAGGACTATGTGGTAGGCCTTAACCTGATTATTGGTCCGGATCCGGGCGATATCGTGTACCTGGAGCGGCACACCCAACCGGCCCTGAGCAACGCCTTTGCCCAAAAAATACAGGCCAAGGTAATCCGCAACGACGGACTCTTTAATGCCGTGCTCGTAGGCCTGGGCGCCTTTGGGTTTATTCACGGCGTGGTCATTGAGGCGGAAGATCGCTTTCTGCTAAAACGCTACGTGCGAAAGGTAAAAAAACAGACGGCCTTTGACCTGGCCAAGACGATGGATTTCAAAAATTCCACCTTTACCATCGCAGGGGAGACCGATGCCCAGGGAAAGGGCAAACGGCCCTATCATTACAAGGTATTCATCAATCCCTACCCCAATACGGATGAGTGCATTGTGGAGCTGATCTATAAAAAACCCTATGCAGTACCTTATCCCGACCCCTTTCCGGTAATCAAAACCTCGATCTACAAGGACCTTATCTATCTCTTGATCAAGATCAGTGAGCAATTTCCCAAGAGTATCCCCTGGTTCATTAAACGGTTGGAGAAGACCATCCTTCCTGCAGTGAACGAGGTTTCTACGGGTACCTTGGCCGAGACTTTTTGGGACGCGCCCTATCAGGGTCCGGCGTTTGCTTGTTCGGTAGGGGTAAGCCATACGGATTCTCCCAAGGCACTGCAGGTGCTAACCGATATGACCAAGAACGAGGGCCCCATTCCTGGTATATTCGCCATGCGCTTCATCAAACGCTCAAAAGGCACACTGTCCTTTGCGCGCTTTCCCATCACCTGTATGTTGGAGATCGATGGCGTACTCTGGAAAAAAACGAACAGTATTATGAGCCTAACGGAATATTCCCGACGTATGATACAGGTACTGCAACAGCACAACATTCCGTTTACCATTCACTGGGGCAAGAATTCGGATTGGGACTTTCCGGGACTCATTCCCCATATGTACGGCAACGACGCCACCAGTTGGAAGACCTATAGAAGCGCCCTGCTTTCCGATAACATGCAACAGTTGTTCTCCAATGATTTTTTGGAACGTACAGGGCTTGCCGATAAGCAACAGCAAATTCCACCAAACCTTATTGCATCGTTAGCTTAAATAAAAGAATCTAACCCACTAAAAATAAGTAATATGGAGATTGAAAAAACTAGGGTAGAGCTGGAATACGAACTTCGGCTCACAAAGAAAATCCTACAGCGCATCTTGGAGATGAACAAGGACCTAAAGACCCCCGATGCCAAGGAGGTAGACCAGATCGAGGCCACACTGCGATCCGAGTTGGAGCGGGACTATCCCAGATTTAAAATTCAAAGAAAGAAATAGTCATGGAAAGTAATGTACTTACCGATCTTAGCGAGAGGATCCATAAAGTAACCGTGGAAAAATCTACGGTAGACGAAAAGCGGGAAAGGAATCGGGGCACCCTGGCCATGGTGTTTGTTATTCTTTTCTTCTGCGTCATTTTCGTGACCTTCATCATCGGCTATACCACCGAAGATTTTCAGATCCAGGACTACAAAGACCTATTGACTACCGTGTCCTCCATTTTATCAGGACCGCTGGGCTTTATCATCGGTTTCTATTTTAAGGAAAAGTACGCTACGGGGACCAATACGGATACCACCTAGGAACGAAGGTGCTTGTTTGCCCTAATTTTCGTAACTTACTAACATGCAATGTCTTGTAAGCCATGTTAAAAGTAAAACAGCGGATCAGTATAGTGGCGGCCCTTGTTTTTGCGACAGCAATGGCCTTTGGTCAGACCGCGGAGGAAAGTAAAAGGGAGCAAATGGTAGAAACACAGTTACAGGCCAGGGATATTACAGATCCGGGCACCCTCGCTGCCATGTTGAATGTTCCCAGACACGAGTTTGTACCGGAGCGGATCAAGCAATACGCCTATGAGGATAATGCCCTACCTATTGGTAAGGGGCAGACCATTTCCCAACCCTATATTGTGGCTTTTATGACGCAGGCACTACAACTACGTTCGGGACAAAAGGTGCTTGAAATAGGTACCGGATCGGGCTATCAGGCCGCGGTATTGGCAAAGATCGTGGATTCGGTATATACCATAGAGATCGTGAAGGAACTGGCGGAAAGCGCCAAGGCACGCCTAGATCGTTTGGGCTACGGCAATGTAAAAGTGAAACGTGGAGATGGCTACCATGGTTGGCCGGCCCAGGCCCCCTTTGATGCCATCATGGTTACCGCCGGGGCCGACACCATACCGGAACCCCTATTGGAGCAACTTAAAATAGGGGGGCGCCTCATTATCCCGTTGGGTCGCTATACTACTAAACAACTGGTCCTGGCCATCAAAAAGAAGGACAAGGTAGTGACCAAAAACCTTATGGCCGTACGTTTTGTGCCTTTCACACGGGAGGAGTAGAAAAGTGGACGTTTTAATCCGACCTGTTGACCGTATTACTGCTTAAAGTAAGAGTATTGCTATGATTTTTTGTACGAAAGAAGTATATTTATGAAGTCGTTCACCTAAAAACAAATTACCAATCATTTATGTTCTGCCTGGTCTATAAATCCATTGCCGACCCTATTTTTGAACCGGTCCAAATTCAGGAAATGCTCGAAAAGGCCAGGGTTTTCAATGAAACCCAAGGGATTACGGGCTGCCTGTTGCATTATGACGGCGTATTTATCCAATATCTTGAAGGAAATCAGCTAAAGGTGCTGACCCTTTTTGATAAGATCAACAAGGATCCCCGCCATAAGGACCTTATTTTACTTTCGCACGGCTATATCGAAAAGAGGGAATTCAAAAAATGGGAAATGGCTTTTGAAAATTTTATGGGCGAAAACGACCAACTTCAGTTCCTCAGACTTCTGGTGGGTTCCTATATCCAGGATGCGGACAATGCCATGGATCCCAATCCTACCTCCAAGTTTTTCTGGCGCACGGCCAAACGGCTCCTGGGTACCAAACATTCCGAACGTTATCGTTAATACAGCTTCCCAAGCCTCCATTCTCCTTTTTCTGTAGGGGACAACAAAACTTTTACTAAATTTAGGGGCATCACGCCAAAACCAAAACAAATGAACGCACGTACCAAGTATCTTTTTGTCCTTTTGGGCATCGCAATAGCCTTGGGAATTGCCTGGAACAGGGCCGTTACCATACCGGAAGAAGAGCACAAATTTGTGTTCGGGGATGCCCTCCCGGACGCACCCGAACTGGCCCAACGTGGTGCTTATGGGGTAGGGGTACAAACCTTGGAATTGGTGCATAAAAACCAAGCCGATATCTTGAATATAAAGGAGGGAAAAGCGCCCCTCTATGACCGGCCCATCACCATAGAGTTGTGGTATCCCGCCACCATTCCGGTGGGCATCACACCAATAGAACAATATACCCAGGTACTTGGTAGGAACGGGACACCGGGGCGACCTGTGACGCCCTTTACCTTTAAAGGCAGGGCTTTGCGCGATGCAGCGATCATGGATACGGATACTCCCTATCCCTTGGTCATTCTTTCCCATGGTTATGTGGGCTCCCGGTTTTTGTTTACCTATCTGGCAGAAAACCTGGCCTCCAAAGGCTATGTAGTAGCGTCCATAGATCATACCGATTCCACCTATAGGGATGCCGGTCATTTTACCAGTACGCTGGTCAATCGGTCCTTGGATCAACTTTTTGTGCTCAACGAAATGGACCGTCTGGGCCAAAGTGGTTCCGATAGTTTTCTTTCCGGAAAGGTAGATACTTCCCGTACCGGGCTCATAGGATATTCCATGGGCGGCTATGGGGGACTGAATACGTGTGGTGCAGGCTACAGTGCCACAGCCTTAGGTTTTTTCAAAGGACAAACGGGCGGTAGCGATGCCCTGGATAAACGCGGTATGGACCATGAAGCCTATACCGGTACAATAGACCAGCGGATCAAGGCCTTTGTGGCCCTGGCGCCTTGGGGTATGGCCAACGGGGTATGGGATGCCAAGGGATTGGCAGGCCTAAGAACACCCACGCTCTTCGTCTCGGGCAGCCAGGATGATATTTCCGGTTATGAGAAAGGAGTCAAGGCCATTTATGAGGGCGCTGTGAACAGCGACCGCTATTTGCTCACGTATGTCAATGCCCGACATAACGTAGCGCCCAATCCGCCTGCCGAAGTTACCATGAAACCCGGTCTGGACATCAACGAATATTTACGCTACGCGGATTCCGTATGGGATATGCGACGGATCAATAATGTTAATCAACATTTTATTACCGCTTTTTTGGGCATCCATTTGCAGGACAAAGCGTATGGGGAATACTTAGATCTTAGTGAGGATGCCAATACGGGCAATTGGAAGGGCTTCAAACCACGTACTTCCGTTGGTATGGAATGGCGACATGCCGCGGCGGCGGAATAAATACCGGAATCTAAAGCACAGGACGATATGAAAAGAAGAGATTTTTTAATGAGCACAGGGGCCATGGTGCTCTCCGCGGCCTCCTATGGCCGAATCAAAGGTGCCAACGACCGCGTAGGTGTTGCCCTGGTGGGTTCCGGAAGGAGGGGGAGATGGGTGTTGAACAAAATGTTGGAGACCGATAGGATTGCGGCCCTGTCCCTATGTGATGTTTGGGACGAGCAAATGAACCGGGCTCAGGCGCAGTTGCCACTTCCCAAGATTGCCAGAACTTACGAGTTGGAGGAAGTCCTGGCAGATAAAAATGTGGATGCCGTAATCCTGGCCACCCCGGATCATCTGCACACCGCTTATGCTCAGCGGATTTTGGCTGCCAAAAAACACTTGTATCTGGAAAAGCCCGTCACCCTACATTATAGGGAAGGAACAAAAATAAAAGCCGCCGTACAACAAAGCCAGGTGCTCTGCCAAACCGGTACCCAACAGCGCAGCGGTGCACTGTACAAGCAGGTGAAAGAAGAGTTTTTTGGAGGCTCCAAAAAACTGGGAGATATCGTATTCGTACGGGCGGTCTGGAGCAATTTTGGCTGGCAGCGTAGGAAAATTGAACCACAGCCCCGGCCCAGGAACTTCAAATGGGAGACCTTTTTGGGAGATTCCCGCCAAGTACCCTATGAATGGGCCCGGTATGATGGTTGGCGTCACTACAAGGAATACGGCACCGGCATCCTGTCCGACCTTCTTACGCATTGGGGCGATGTGGCCCAGTGGATGATGGACGATGCGGATCCCTTGAACGCGGTGACATCCGGGGGCATCTATCACCTCAAGGACGGTAGGAGCAATCCGGATACGGTAAATACCATTTTACAGTACAAGGGCGGATGGAACTTTACCTTTGAATGTTCTGTCCTACCCATTAAAAACACCCACGACTCGGTCCTGTTCCACGGCACGGAGGGTAAACTGGAACTCTTTCGGGCAGGGTACATCTACACGCCCCACAGCGGGGAAGCCGTTGAAGTGAAGGCCACCGAAAGTCTGGATACGGCCCATGTCACCAATTTTTTGGACGCGCTAAAAGGCGACGCCAAACTCACCGCCCCAATCGATATAGGCCTGCAGGCCGTTAAGCCGTCGCACTTGGCCGCGGCGGCCTACTGGTCCGGGCAAAGGGCAAGCTTCAATGCGGACCAAACAGGGATAGTAACGGCAGATTGATGGATAGGGCACAACAGATCATCCGACAACTGGAGCTGGTCCCGCATCCAGAGGGCGGGTATTTTAGGGAGACCTACCGAAGCAAGGGTGCTACTACGGTAGCGGACTTTGGAAAGAATGCCCAAAGGAACTTTGCCACCTGTATCTATTTTCTTTTGACTTCAGATATGTTTTCGGCCTTCCATAGAATCAGACAGGATGAGATTTGGCACTTCTATGAAGGTACACCCATTGAACTCCATATGATTTCGAATACTGGGAAACATTCCGAGGTAATCATTGGAAACGACCTAGCTCAAGGACATCGACCCCAATTTGTGGTACCTGCGGAATACTGGTTTGCTGCACGTACCCTAGATGGAGGCGCTTATGCCTTGGTGGGATGCACCGTATCCCCGGGTTTTGATTTTGCCGACTTTGAACTTCCCGAACGTGAGGTCCTATTGGCGGAGTTTCCGGAACATAGAGACATCATTATTCAATTTACCAGGGTATAAAACCTGACCAAGCTGCATGCATGGAAAAAAATCAGAAAGAAAAGTTGCCCGAAATTATTGACCTAAGCCAGGAGATTTTCTCTGGGATGCCCGTGTACAAAAAATTGCCCCAGGTAAGGATAAAGACCCATGCCACCCATGAGGAATGGGAGGGAATCAAGAATCCAAAGACCGTTTCACCGAGCGTACTGAAACTGGAAATGGGCGAGCATACAGGTACCCATGTGGACGCCCTAAGCCATATGGGCAGGAAATATAGGGCACAGTCTATCGAAACCATGCCGTTGTCCATGTTCTACACAGAAGGAATCTGTCTGGACCTGTCCCATAAGGGCCTGGAAGAATTCATGGAACCTGGGGATCTGGAAGCCGCTTGTGCCAAGGATGCTGTAAAGATCAAGTCCGGAGATACTGTGTTGCTCCATACAGATCATTACAGAAGGGCGTACGGCAGTGCCAACTGGTCCAAGGGCCCAGGACTTAGCATCGCGGCAGCCCGTTGGTTGGGTGAACAAAAGGTCGCTGCCTTTGGGGTGGAGACCATGGCGCCTGGAATCCCCGGTCGTTCCAACAAGGAAGTACACCGTATTTGTGGGGAACTGGGATTTACGCATTACGAGAATATGATCAACCTGGAGCAGCTTGTAGGACGGGGCCGTTTTCGGTTTATTGGGCTCCCGCTAAGGATTCGGGGAGGAACGGGATCTCCAGTTCGGGCCATTGCGGTTTTTGAGTAACATTCCTTCCCAAAAATGTGGCGAAACGAGCGCTCAGGCTACTATATTAGGACGCTTTTCCTTGAAGCAAATAAAAAGAATGGTAACTGTTTTACACTCCTTGGTTTACCATTATATTTATAGTCCAAATAAACGAGCAAAATGAAAGTATTCGTCACTCTTACTTTTCTGATTACCACAATGGCCACTTTTGCGCAGAAGAAGATTTTAGATCATCCAGATTTTGAGATTTGGAATACGATTGAGGATGAATCCATTGCACCCGATGGAAATTTTGTGCTGTTTTCCTTGCAGCAGGGTGAAGGCGACCAGACACTAAAGATCAAAAATACCAAGGCCACGACGGTGTTTCAATATGAGCGTTCGGAAAAGGGCCAGTTTACGCACGACTCCAATTATGCGCTGTTTACGATAAAACCTTGGCGTGATAGTGTCCTTGAAATGAAGCGCAGAAAGGTGAAGAAGGAAGACCTTCCAAAGGACAGTTTGGGCATCTATGATTTGAAGCAGGCAAGGTTGGTTAAAATAGCCAATGTAAAATCGTACCGTATTCCGCAAAAATGGTCTGGACACGTGTTCTATTACCTAGAGGAGATCAAACCGGAAAAGAAAGCTTCCGGTGAACCGGAGGCGGACAAAAAAGAAAAAAAGAAAAAAGTGGGCAAGAAAAACGGCCACCATTTGGTGGTACATAATTTAAAGACCCAAAAACAGGATACCTTTAAGTTTGTTACGGATTATGCGCTTCCCAAACACGGAAAACGCCTGGCCTTTTCCAGCTCGGGAGCGGATAAAAAATCCAAGGCAGGGGTATACATGCTCAACTTGGAGACCAACACCCTTACCGAGGTACACAGCGCACCAAAGGCCAAATATTTTAAACTTGGTTTTAGCGAATCCGGGAAACGGCTGGGTTTTGTGGCTGATAGCGATTCTACGAAAGTTCAGATCAGGCCTACCGAATTGTTCTATTGGGAGGAAGGGAAAGAAAGGGCCGAAAAACTGGTGGATGCCGCTTCCGCACCCAAGGGATATCGTGTATCGGCACACGGGGAAATTAGCTTTTCCAAGGATGAATCAAAATTGTTCTTTGGGCTGGCCGGTCCAAAGGTCCTTAAGGACACCACCCTGGTGGAGGATGAAATTGTAAATGTAGAGGTCTGGACCTATAACGAGCCCAGACTCTACACGGTACAAGAGTTGCAGCTCAAAAACGACAGTATTAAATCCTACCCATCCACTATACAACTGACACAGGGTAGGGGGTTGGTACAACTGGCTACCACCGAATACCCTAATGCGGAGCTGGGTGATGAGGGCAATGCCCCTTATGCGCTGGTACGGAATTCAAAACCCTATGCCCTGGAGCGGCAATGGACCGGGAACTTGTCGCATGATTATGCCATTGTGAATACCGTTTCTGGTGAGATTACCGAGATTTTGAGCAAGCTTTCGGGCACTGTAAAATTAAGTCCCAAGGGCAATTATGTGTATGGCTATAACGTGGTAGACAGCACCTGGTTCACCTACGGTATAAAGTCGCGCAAATACACGGCCCTCACCAAGGGCAAGGTCTTCTACAACGAGATTAATGATGTCCCAAATCACCCTGGATCCTATGGACTTGCTGGTTGGACGGAAGATGACGGGGCACTCTTGCTCTATGACCGTTATGATATCTGGAAGTTCTCTCCGGAGCATACTGAGGGTGTTAGGATAACAAAGGGCAGAGAGCGCAAGATCAGATACCGATACCTACCGCTTGATAAGGAAGAGCGTTTTTTGGATAGTACCAAGAACTGGTTGCTGGGACTCTTTGACGAGGATAATAAGGACAGTGGCTATGCCACCTATAACCCCAAAACGGGAGGTGCCACCACCTTGGTGCTGGAACCGTACCGCTATTCGCCGCCCAAAAAGGCTTTGTACAGTGATAAGCTCATTTTTTCGCGACAGTCCTTCACTAGCTTTCCAGATATCAGGGTATCGGACTTACGCCTCAAAAAACAGACGGTAATCAGCAATGCCAATCCCCAGCAGGAAGGCTATAACTGGGGAACCATCGAGTTGGTGAAATGGACTTCCTTGGATGGCAAGGAACTTACGGGCATGCTGGTGAAACCCGAGAATTTTGATCCCAAAAAGAAGTACCCGCTATTGGTCAATTTCTATGAGAAGAGCTCCAATGGTCTGCATACCCACAGGGCACCGTTTCCAGGCAGGTCTACCATAAATTACAGTTTCTACGCGAGTAGGGGGTACCTCATCTTTAATCCCGATGTGTACTATAGGGAGGGGTATCCCGGGGAAAGTGCTTATAACTGTGTGATACCGGGGATTACCTCCTTGATTGAAAAGGGATTTGTGGACAAAGACAATATTGGGGTGCAGGGACATAGTTGGGGAGGCTATCAAATTGCCTATCTGGTGACCAAGACCGATATTTTCAAAGCAGCCGAATCCGGAGCACCCGTCCCCAATATGATCAGTGCCTATGGCGGTATCCGTTGGTGGACCGGACTGAGCAGGCAATTTCAGTACGAACATACCCAAAGTAGGATTGGGGGAACGCCCTGGGAGTATCCGTCTCGCTATATAGAAAACTCCCCGATATTCAATATAGACAAAATAAACACCCCCTTGCTCATTATGCACAACGATGCCGATGGCCATGTGCCTTGGTATCAGGGCATCGAATTTTTCGTGAGCTTACGGCGGTTGGGAAAACCTTCTTGGTTTCTCAATTACAATGGGGAGCCCCATTGGCCACTTAAGCGCCAAAACCGGAAAGACTTTAATATACGCATGGCGCAATACTTTGACCATTACTTAAAGGGAGCGCCAAAGCCTCTTTGGATGGAACGTGGCGTTCCAGCCTTGGAAAAAGGTATCAATCAAGGTTACGAATTACTCCCGGCAACAGACGATAATTAGGGCTTCAAGGGCCACGAACGTGCATCTGACGAAATAACATATCTATAATTCTAGATATATAAATATTTTGTATATATTTGCCTATGGATATCACCGAAATCAGTCAAATATTATCCAATACCACCCGGGTAAACATTCTAAAATGGTTAAAGCTACCTGAAAAGCACTTCCCCCCACATCAGGATATCGATCATTTTGATGACGGCGTATGCGTAGGGTATATACAGGACAAGGCCGGACTGTCCCAGTCCACGATATCGACTTATCTTTCCGCCATGCAGCAGGCCGGACTCATCATCCCGACGCGACATGGAAAGTGGACCTACTACCGACGGGATGAAGCAGTGATCCAAGCTTATATTGATGGATTAAAACAAGAGTTGTAATTTTTTTTGATTTTATCATATCTAGATTTCTAGAAATATAAATAAGTTTAACTAAAACAAAAGTCATGGAAAATAATCTGAAAAAACAGGCGGCCAAACGCTATCGAACTGCCTGCGACAAAGGACAAGGCCTGGCAAAACGTCTGGAATGCTGGCTGGTCGGCTTACATATCTGTGGGGCCGAAGCCATGTCCAAAACAAAATAATACAAACCCGCACCTAGGTGCGGATAAAACCATAAAGATGAAGGAACAGACAAAAACCATAGGACTCATTGGGGGCATGAGCTGGGAGTCCTCAAAATTTTATTACGAATTTGTGAATGAACGGACAAAGCAGTTATTAGGGGATACCCATTCCTGTAAGAGCATCCTGATCACTGTGGATTTTGCGCAAATCGTGAAACTCACCTTTGCGGAAGATTGGGAGGGCATCGGGAAGGTCGTGGCCTCGGCGGCGCAGCAACTGGAAAGGGCTGGGGCAGACATGGTATTGCTGTGCACGAATCTCATACATTTGGTTAGCGACGCCATTGAGGAAAGCATATCGGTTCCCTTTTTACATATAGCGGAGGCCACCGGTAGGGAAATTCATCGGCAGGGACTTACCAAAGTAGGACTTTTGGGCACCCAATTCACCATGGAAAAGGATTTTTATACGGGCTATATCAAAGAAAACTTTGATATTGACGTCATCATCCCGGAGGAGGACGATCGCAAGACACTCCACCGTATTATCTATAACGAGTTGGTGAAGGGCAAGTTTACAACCTCCTCCAAGGAGATTTGTCTTAAACTGATGGACGACCTTATAGATAAAGGGGCGCAGGGAATCATTATGGGATGTACGGAATTGCCAATCCTGGTAACGGCAGATGAAGTGGGATACCCTACCTTCGATACCGGAAAGATCCATGCTCATGCCGCGGTGGACTGGGCCGTGCAAGCTTTACCTTTATCGGTATAATGTTTCTATGTAATTTAAGCTCGTTTTCCCAAGGTGTGTACAATTCAATACAAAGAACGTCCGGTTCGCTACAATTAATTTTTTGGAAAGCGATTCCCATAGCATCTTTGTGACATCATCAATCAAAAAACGAACGTCATGCAACAATTAGCACGCCTTTTTTTCGCACTTCTTTTAAAACTGATACTGGTCCTTTGTTTGATCTGCAATGCAGAAACACAGGCCCAGAGCAAGAGCACCTCGATAAGCGTTAACTCCGACAATGGAAAGACGACCATTAACTTTAGCAATGGCAGGAGCAATAGTTTTCAACTCGAGTTTGAAGGAGAGATTACCTTGTCTGACGATGACAAGGATATCGTAGCAATTTCCCGTGGAGGGTATCTCGAAATTAAAAAATCTGCCTTTGGGAACCGAAGGCGGATCTTCATGGAAGCCGATGGAAACGGAAAACTCATTAAAAAGTACTATGTGGGCGGTTCCGAACGGGCCTTTGAACAAGAGGGTCGTCAATGGTTGGGCGAGATACTCCCAGAGGTCCTACGGTCGTCCACGATAGCTGCCGAGCAACGGGTGGATCGTATGTACGGCAAAGGAGGTACCAAGGCCGTATTGCAGGAAGTGGATTATATGGACAGCGATTACGTAAAATCGTACTACATAAAACTCCTGCTCAATAAAAACCCCAAAAACAGTGACCTGATTCCTATTTTGGAAGTGGTAGGAGACGATATAGACTCGGATCACCACAAGGCGGAAATCCTAAAACACAACACGAGCGCCTACCTGGCCTCAGAAGCCTCAACAGCTGCCTATATCAGGGCAGCCGAGCAAATTGATTCGGATCATCATATGGCCGAAGTACTCAAAAAAGCGGTGCGCGATAATAACATTTCCCAACCACAAATGAAAGAACTCTTTGGTATCACCAAGGAAATCAGTTCCGATCACCATAAGGCAGAGGTGCTTATGACGGTGTTGAAGAACCGATCTCTGGGTACGGATAATGTGGATTTGTTGGTCAAAACCTCCAGGGACATCAGTTCCGACCATCACCGGGCCAGGGTGTTGAAGACCGCTTTGGCCACTTCCGGTCTGTCCGAGCGCAATTATGGGACACTGTTAAAATCCGTTGACGGTATCAGTTCTGACCATCATGCTGCCAGTGTGTTCACCGAATTGCTCAACAGACCCATGGATGGGGCTTCGCTTTCAGAGCTTTTTGCACTTGTTGACCGTAGTATGAGCTCCGATTATCACCAGGCTAGCGTATTAAAAAAGGCCATCCAAAAGCAAAAAATCGATGACAGTAGTCTTGCTGTGCTGCTCGAAGCCATACGGGATATCAGTTCGGACAACCACAAAGCGGCTGTGCTGAAACAACTGGCTAAAAAGCACTTCACGGATTCCCAGTTGATTCGTATTTTGGAGGCGACCACCAGTCTTGGTTCCGATTACCATCATGCCGATACACTGCTCGCTTTTGCTCCTACGGTCAAAGAAAAAGGGACCAAGGTCAAGGACGCCTATAGAAATGCGTGCAATGACATTTCATCGGGGTCCCATTATGGAAAAGCTATCCGCGCCATTAACAATTGAGCCTTCCTCTTCTGCTACCAGGATGCTCAGCTTATGATATCATAATATTGAGTATTTTGGTAGGATGAAGCAGATTTGGGATTACCTTTTATACCAACCAAACATGCGAAGACATTTGAGCCTAATGCTTGGAGGGTCCCTACTAGGGATACTTATCTACGGCTTTGTCAACTTCAGTGGTTTTCAAAGCAGTTGGGAACTACTGCTCAGTGCGCTGCTGGGCATTGTTATGGCCTATGCGGCACATTATGCCAATACGCTTTTGAATGCACTTCTTCCCTGGAAGAAACATACTGGACTAAGGCTCCTCAGCGGAGTGATGGCACATTTGATGTTGTGGACGGCCCTGATCGTTATAGCGCTCCTGTCTTACTTTGAGCTTTCTGGTTTGCCCTTTTTTTTAAGGGAGGACCTCAATGACCCGCTGATCAAAATTGCCATTCTGCTTTTCTGCGCGGCCCTTATCTACAATATCATATATTTTGCCACCTATTCCTATCAACACTATGCCAAGGGCCAGGTACTGGAACTGCAGCAAGAACGGAGGCAGACCCAGTTGCAGTTGAAGGCCCTGAAATCCCAATTGAGTCCACATTTTTTGTTCAATAGCATGAATACGCTTTCCTCCCTGTTCCAAAAGGATACGGCAAAGGCCGAAGTTTTCATTCGGGCCCTGGCCAACTCTTACCAATATACCTTGCAGACCTATGGTGATCGTTTGGTGACGGTGACCGAGGAGTTAATCTTTGTAAGGGCGTATTGTGAATTGATAAAAACACGTTTTGGAAACCATCTTAGTCTAGATGTACAGTTGCCGCCAGAAGTGCTTCAAAGCAAGGTACCGCCCCTTACGCTACAAATGTTGGTAGAAAATGCGGTCAAACACAATGTAATGAGCGCTGCATCACCCTTAAAGGTACAGCTTGCCATCGAGGGCAAAAAATTGTGCGTTACCAACAACAAGACCAGCAAACGGCCAAAAATGGACTCCTTAAAAATCGGGCTTAAAAACATTGCGGCCCGATACGAACTTTTGGCACATAAATCGATTGCCATATTGGACGCCCAGGAATTTACCGTACAATTGCCATTGATCCTATGAAAAAGCTTTTTATACATCATCCGTTGTTTAGACTCTTAAGTCCGCTGTTCAGTGGCACTTTGGTGTATTTGCTCATACTGTTGATCAACAACAACATAGGCCAGTTGGAGGAAGCGTTTTTGGGCCAGGAATTGTATGTGTGCATCGGTTTGGCTTACCTGATACAAGAATACGCCCGGCTCTCCCTCCTTGGGTTCGCCCGTTTAAAAAAACCCAGCAGTTTTCCCACGAAACTGCTGTTGCACCTTATTAGCTCCATTGCACTTTGTATAGGTTTGGTCTCCCTGGCCATGTTCCTCTATTTTACCGAAGTGCTGGGCTATACGCCCAACGGCAGGGAGTTGTTTATCTTCAACATCATCTTTGTGGTGGTAACGATGATCTATTTGATTTTATACTTGAGCCATCAGTTTTTGTACAAGATCAATACGGAGCGCCTTGCCATGGAAACGGCAAACAAGCAGGAGGTAGAAGCAGATTTTCTAAAGTTTAAGCGCGGCATTAATCCGGATCTTTTGTTCGAGAGTTTGGAGTCGCTCTTGGTACTCATGAAGAAAAGGCCCGATGCTGCTGAGGCTCAGTCCGATTATTTTTCCTCGGTGTACCGTTATATCCTTTCCAAAAAGAACCTCGAGTTGGTACCCATTGGGGAAGAACTGAATGTCCTAAACGAATTTCTGGGTCTGTTTGCTTATTTGCCCTATAGAAAAATACGGTTGAAAGGCGCGGGACCAAACAAGGCCTGGGTAGTGCCTGGCAGTGTATTGGCCATAGTGGAACGGATCATACGTACTACCATTGCTTCCGAAGATCAAAAGTTGCTCCTTGAACTCGGGGAAGATGCTGATAGTATAAAGATAAAATACAGGCCCGAGGAACGCTTGCTACAGGGATTTCGAATGGAAGACCTGGCCGATGTGGCACGGAACTATGAATTTTATTCGGACCGGCCGCTTAAGATTCTGGAAGAGGCGCCTTATAGAACCATTGAAATACCAAAACTAAACTGGAATGAAAGTAGTCATATTGGAGGATGAGCCCTTGGCCGCCGAGAAACTGTCGCGCTACCTGTCCAAATACAGTGCGGATATGGAAATTCTACAGGTCCTGGACGCCCTGGAAACAGCTATTCCATGGATTAGGGAACACCAAACCAAGGCAGACCTTTTCTTTATGGACATTCAGCTGATCGATGGCCTAAGCTTTGAGATTTTCTCCCAAGTGCAGTTGAACAAGCCTGTGATTTTCACGACCGCTTTCGATGAATTTGCTATTGATGCCTTTAAAGTTAACAGCATTGACTACCTATTAAAGCCCATTACCTTTACCGACCTTTCCAGGGCCTTGCGCAAGCTGGAATCCCTTAAGGAACAATTTTCCAAGGGTACCGATATTGCCCCTTTGGTACCACGTTTGAGGGACCGGACCTATAAAGATCGCTTTTTGGTACGCGTTGGCAACCACATCCATTCCGTAGCCAGCGTGGATATTGCCTATTTCCATGCCGAAGGCAGGGACGTGTTCCTTGTGAATACGGAGGGTAGAAGATACCTTGTTGAATACACCTTGGAGACCTTGGAGGAGCTGTTGTTTCCCAAACAGTTCTTTCGCATCAATCGCAGTTTCATTGTGCAACTCAATACCATAGACGATGTGGTGGTTTACGCCAACCGGCGCCTAAAACTGAGCTTACGTCCAAAAACGGACCGAGAGGTGGTCGTAAGTCGCGAAAAAGTGGGTGCTTTTAAGCAATGGTTCGAAGGAATTTGATCGAACACATTTTTTTTATAAAGGGGCATTTAATACCTTGGAATTTGCTAAGCCCAAGGTGGGCGGTAGCTAAAAACAGGTATCTTGGGTTTCATTGGAAAAAGCAGGTCGTTTAAGGTATTTATTTGGTTGGCCGTTGGTGCAATCGGAACCGCCATGTCCATTTTTTTTAGAAACCAGATTATCTACGCACAATACGATGAACCACCCGAACTTTTATTTTATCCCCTTCTTTTTGAATATGCTGCTTTTGCGGTGGTGGCCTTCCTCTTTCCCTGGAGTTGGAAACTAGCCCGAGGGAATAAAATTTTAAGGGTGTTTAGCGTAGGGCTCAGCTGTTTGTTGTTCGTGCTCCTTTATGTCTTTATACTGTCGTTTATAGAATGGTACGCTTATGGACAACGCTATGATTTTTGGTCCGGTTATCGGTTTATGGTCTTGCATTCCAGCTTGTTATCCATTGTGGTGTACGCTTGCATAGCGCTTATACTTTTTGCCCTGGGCATCCCCGAAAACAGCAAGGACCCTGTGGCCTTTACAGCACGTATTCCCTATCGGTCCAGGAACGAGACCCACTATCTACCGGTGGAAAAGGTGCTGTTTTTTGAGTCGGACGGTAACTACATCTCTGCCTATACGGACACCATGGAACGGGTGCTTATACGAAAGCCGCTACACCGCTTGGAAAAGGAGCTAGACCCCGAAATCTTTCAAAGGATACACCGAAGACATATGGTACACCTAGGTAAAATAGCTTCCTACAAAGCGAATCCCAATGGCGGTTATTCCCTTAGCCTTTTGGGCAAAAAGCAACTCAAGGTAAGCAAGTCCTTTGCACCTAAACTTCGCCCTTTGTTAAAGGATCCTTCCTAGTTTTATCACAAAAAATAGGCCGCTCATCACATTTTGGGACACCGCCTAGGAAATCGTCCTACTTTAGTTTCCATTAAAAACATTAGGTATGTTACTTAAAAGAATACATGGGGCGAGGGCCGCTCTGTTGAAGGTACAGCCCATCATGGTCTGGTTAATGAGCGCTTGGTTTGCACACTCTATGATCCTAAACGGGGTCCGCAAACTGGATGTGGACGGGTTATGGACGTCCGCCTTTGAGGACTGGGGATATCCCGTTTGGTTCCGAATTTTTATCGGGGTATTGGAAATTTTTGGAGGAATTGTATTGTTGATTCCCAAGCTAAGGTACATTGGAGGATTTGTATTATGCGCGGTCATGATCGGCGCCCTTGGTACAAGGCTTGTATTCGGAACGGGCTATGAGGATGCCATTTACCTGCTCTTCGCCGCCATAAGTTTTTTGTTTTTTGCAAACTACGGTTACCGGAAGTCTGTTAAAGGGAACTAGGATATGTATTTCATCGAAAATCGATGGAAACCCTGAATTTTTAGCAGCGTTTTGTCCATATTGCGCAGGTAACGAGTTGTTGGTCAGAAAGGTAAGAAAATCTGGACACTGGCAATACGGTAAAAACCTCACCAGTATGAAAAATAGATTTTACGGCATCCTGCTAGTCATTGGACTGCTTTTTTCCGCTAGCTGTTCGGATAGCGACGGAAGTTCACAGGATATGGGAACCTTACGGGTTCAATTAACCGATGCCCCCTTCCCCTTTGATTTGGTCGCCGAGGCCAATGTTACCATTTTTAAGGTAGATGCCCGGCTAAAGAGGGATGATATGAATGCGGAAACGGAAGAAGGCATGGAGGATAACGAGGGTGAAAATAGCGGCTCTCCCTTTGTTGTTTTAATGGAAGAAGAGCTTCAGGTAAATCTATTGGAACTTACCAATGGAAGCACGCAGAATCTAGCTGATATCGAGATTCCCCAAGGAACCTATGACCTGGTAAGGGTCTTTGTCAGAGGAATAAATGTGGTACTCAAAGATGATACTACTTACGATCTAAAAGTACCAAGTGGTGCGCAATCGGGGATTAAAGTTTTTATTAAACCGGGTATTGTGGTGGCTGGCGGACTTACGGCCGACCTGCTTTTGGATTTTGACGTAAGTCGTTCTTTCATTCCCAAGGGCAATATAAAATCGGCCAATGGCATTACCGGATTTAATTTTAAGCCTGTAATCAAGGCAAGCAATATGTCGGTCGCCGGAACCCTTGGTGGAACTGTAACTACCTTAGAGGAAGAAATGGCAGTAGCATTGGAAGGGGTCCAGATATCCATTTTTGCTGCGGATACCTTGAATACTACCACGTTTACCGATGTTGATGGAAACTACGGTGTCATGGGACTTCTGGCAGGCAGCTATGATGTATCGGCCGAGTTGGAGGGGTATACCATGCAGTCCGAAGAAGGAGTGGAGATTACTGCTGGCAATAAGACCGTCCAAGATTTTGAACTGTTATTGGTCGAATAGCTCGATGATTGGGAAAAACAGATAGGCACCGCTCCAATTTATTTGAGCCTACCGGCTCCTTCCAGCTGTTTTAAGGCCCGGTTTAGGCTTCTTACCGTAATACCGATGTAGTTGGCGATATCCTTTTTTGAGATAACGCGTGTAAAATCAGGGAAAAGCTCTTGAAGACGTAGCACATTATCCTCAATGGGGTGGGAGTGCTGGTAGGAATGTCTTGGGGCCTTGTACCGAATCTTGTCGGCCAGGGCTTTCATCACCAAGTGGTTAAAACGCGCATCGGTTTTTACCAAGGCCCTAAAATCGGCATAGGAAAAAGAGAATACCGTCAAGTGGGTTATGGATTCCACAGCGCAAATACTCAGCCTACCCGTAAAGACCTCCAACTCGCCAAACTCCATACCAGCTCCTAAAAACTCTTGGATAAACTCCCTTCCGTTGTCATCGGAAATATAGCATTTTGCAATACCTTCTTTGATAAGGTGCACCTGGGAATATCGCTGGTCCTGTTCTATAATCTTGTTTTTGGGACCAAATTCCTCTTCGACAATTCCCCATTTCCCCAAACGCTGGATCTGGCTAACATAGCTAAGGAGTTCCGAATTGGTTCGTATCATTTTTTACGGGTAGGACAAATGTCCTTTTTATTGAAAAAGGGATATGGTTCCTTTGTTTTGGTAAAATTATAGAATAATCCGATATCAAAAAACAAGATGAAGCGATCTACCATAAGGCTGTCCAAAAAAGGTACAATCTACACGCCAAGGTTTGCGCTAATATGCCTTAGTTCCCTATTCTTTTCGGCCAGCTATAATATGCTCATTCCCGAATTGCCGGCCTATTTGAGCCAAATGGGAGGTGCACCATATATAGGGCTTATCATTGCCTTGTTTACCCTTACCGCAGGGATTTCCAGACCCTTTAGCGGAAAGCTGACCGATACCATTGGGCGTAAGCCCGTTATGATTTTCGGCGCCCTGGTCTGCTTGATTTCCGGTTTTCTCTATCCGATACTGACCAGTGTCTCGGGCTTTTTGATCCTACGTTTGTTTCACGGGTTTTCAACCGGTTTTAACCCTACGGCCACCGCCACCTACGTCGCCGATATTGTGCCCAAGGAACGTTGGGGGGAGGCCTTGGGCATTCAGGGGATATCGTTCAGCACCGGCCTCGCTCTGGGACCGGCACTTGGAAGCCTTATTAAACTTCATTTTTCCTTTGATGTCCTGTTTTACAGCTCTTCCATCATTGCCTTGATATCCCTACTGTTTATTGCGAACCTAAAAGAGACCCTGGTCCAAAAACAACGTTTTGAACGCAAGCTGCTTAAAATCTCGAAGACCGATATTATTGCCCCGGAAGTGCTCCCGGCGGCCATTGTCACCTTCCTTACCTATGTGGCCTTTGGGGTTATCCTGACCCTGATTCCGGACTGGAGCCAGCACGTAGGCTTTGTCAATAAAGGCACATTTTTTATTGTCTTTACCATAGCCTCTCTCCTGGTGCGGTTTGTGGCAGGAAAAATGTCCGATCAATACGGCCGCATCCGGGTCATCCATGTTGGATTGGTACTATTGGTCGTTTCCCTCTTCCTTATTGGTTATCGTGACACCACCCGAGGTCTATTGACCGGTGCGGCCTTATACGGACTGGCCATGGGTATCATCTCCCCGGCTGTGAACGCATGGACCATAGATATGAGCCATCCCAGATATCGGGGCAAGGCCATGGCCACCATGTACATTGCCTTGGAGTCGGGAATCGGACTCGGTGCCCTTTTTTCCGGATGGTATTATCGGGAAACGCTGGCCCACGTGCCCCATGTGCTGTACGCATGTGGTGTACTTGCCCTTTTGGCGCTCCTATATATGGGATGGAGGCACTATAAGAAGGTAGATCGTACGACTGGCCTGTAAAACAGCATTACGCAAGAATCAATTATGTATGGATACTTCTCTTTGGAACGCCTAGATTTTTAAACCCATTTCCGCAATCTTGGAAAAGCATGCCATCTAAATTTTGTATTTTTTTCTTTAGGTATATATAAGAAAATTCTGTATCTTTTTCAAGCCCAATCGTGAACGCTTATGGACAAAGTATTGCTTAATGCCCTGGTCTCCTATTTTAACGCAGCACGTATAAAGGTTTCCCGACGCGAGCTGGAATTACAGCTCTTTAGCCATCCGGATACCCCCTCCCTCTACGCCATTTCTGAAACCCTCGATTTTTTGAATATCGAGAACGTAGCGGCCCAGATACATCAGGACCAATTGGGGGAACTCCCCGAACATTTCGTCGCCTTTGTTGACGATCCTGAACGAGGCACCTACTTTTCCCATGTGGAGCAGAACGGTAGCCAAGTCTATCTGCACAGTATTAAGACCCGTTTGACCAAAGCCGAATTCGCCAAAAAGTGGAATGGCGTGGTGTTGCTGGCAGAGCAGGAACACACTGCAAAAAATACGAAAAGCTGGTGGCCTGCATGGAGTGGAATCTTGCTACTACTGCTGTCGGCCTTGCTTCTTTGGCCGCATATCCCCGCACTAATTTTTTGTAGTATTGGCATATTGGGCCTTTATCTTTCCGACGAGATTTTCGAAACCGCGCACGACAGGGGCTCGGATTTTGGACAAAAGATCTGCGGGCAAGATGAGGAAAGTGGTTGTAAACAGGTACTGCAGTCGGACAAATACCAGCTGGGTCCCTTTTCCCTGAACGATTTGTTCTTTGCTTTTATACTCGCCACGCTTTTACAGACACTAGTTGTGGGTCAATGGAGCGAGGCCCACTTGTGGAGCTACGGTCTTGCTACCGTGACGGTGTTGTGTACTATGGTCATCCAGGCCTTTGTGCTTAAAACATGGTGCCGCCTTTGTCTGCTCTCCGCAGCGGTTGTGCTGCTCCAGACCACTGTGATCGGGGTGGTAGCCTATTATTCAGAAGCGGTTGTCTGGCAGGCATTACCCCTCTTGGGGCTTCAGGATATGGCATCCATGGGCCTTTTCTTTTTCCTTGCCCTATTCGGTATCCACAGCTATCGGCGTATCAAGGCGCAGAATTATGAATTGGGGACGAGAGAGATTGAGTTGCTCCGTTTTAAAAGGTCTCCGGACACCATAGATCGGGCCCTTGCCAATACCAAGAGTCTGGCATTCGAGGCTGGCGCTGACCAGATTGTATTGGGCAACCCCAATGCTTCAAAGATCGTACGTTTGGTATTGTCCACGACCTGTGGTTTCTGCAAGACCGCCTTTGAAAAGTTCCGTTCCCTATATGACAAGGATACCGAAACTTATCAATTCCACCTTATCTTGAACCATTACAATACGGATAGCTCTGTGCGCAACGATGTTGCGGCTACCTTGATCCACTGTTTCAGGACCCAGGGTGCGGATGCCTTTCTTGAGCTCATGGATACTTGGTTTGCACATCGCGACGCAGAGCGGTTCTCCAAGGAAACGACATGCCAGTTCACGGAAGCAGATTATCAAATCCTTAAAAAGCAACGCGACTGGTGTAAAAAAAATGAACTTTTTCATACACCTATTTTGGCGGTAGATGCCAAGATTATTCCGGAATTCTACGATGCCTCTTTTTTGGAGGATATCCTAGCCGTGTTCAATGCTAAAGAAGAAACGCTATGAGATTTGTGCAATCCTTTTGGTCCAAACCCTTTTTTGATAGTGCCCATAAAGACAATTGGAATTTTAGGCATAACGGGGGATTTCCCAATCCCTTCCTGTTCTATTGTGCCTGGATCTACAGTTGCCTTTCCATAAAAAAATGGTACCCGGAGCTTCATTTGGTCACGGATGATAGAGGTCTACAGATCTTTAGGGATGAACTTAATTTGCCCTATACCTCTTTTTCGAACGAGCTTAACGCCTTGGATGGATATCACCGAGGCGCTTGGGCCCTGGGCAAATTATTCACCTATAGATTGCAAAAAAAACCCTTTTGCCATTTGGACGGAGATGTATTCCTTTTCGGTCCGGTACTGGATCCACTTTTGGACCAGGCGGTATTTTGCCAGAGTTATAACCATAACGGGTCTCAGTATGCGGAAATACATCCCTATATCCATGAACATTTTAAAAAGGTACCGTCAGAATTTCAAGCAGAACTCACCGATGCAATCAAATATATCAATGTAGGCGTCATTGGGGGCACTGATATTGAGCTGTTCCAGACGTATACCACCAAGGCTTTTGCCCTTATTGATAACAATCAGGACAAATTGGATGACATCAACAGCGGCCTGTTCAACCTCTATTACGAGCAGTTTTTGTTGAGTAATATGGTGGCCAAGCGCAAGCTGGAAATCACCTCGCTCTATGAAGGGCCAGATGATGTACACGCGTATAACTTTGCCGCTTTTCATGGTATACCACAGCGATCACAGTACGTACATTTGATCAGTCACCTGAAAAAACCCACGGAATTCATGGAACAGATTGTTGCCCGATTACAGTTAGAGTATCCGGGTTATTACGAACGGGTCATGCATTTTTGTAAAAACAGGGTGGTATGAAAACTCGGAAGAACTTTTTGGATTGGGTCGGGTTATTGCCCTATGCAGCGGTGGAGGAGATTAACCAACCGAAGTTTTTCAATATCCACGAAAGGGAGTACGTATATAAGGTATTGGATCAGGTGATGACGGCCAACCCCAATGTTAAGGCTTTTGTACGGGATTATGGAAACCTGGAAGACCAACGCTATCAGATTATGGATACCTATATGGCAGACGAGAGCAGGACCATTGCTCAAATAAATGCTGCCATCCGGTTCTGTTCCAAATCGGAACGTGAGCAACGTCAGGGGAACTTCATTGTGAATCCCGAACTTTCCGATTTTTTGGTGCAGAGTAACTTTTTATGGGATGGTATAGGTGGCTCATATCCCGAAATGGCCCAGACACATTATCTCTGTATACCCAGTTTTCTACCCTTGGCGCCCAAGGAATTATGCCTAACCGACCTTAGATCTTTGCTTTTGGATATCATGGCGTACCGGGAGACCTTTAACTACGACGAGTTCCTAAGCTTGGTGGCCGATGCGATGGCGCTTCCCAAGCAAGAATTGGACGAAGGCTTTTTGGAATTTGTCTCCAATCAGGTCCTGTATTACCGCACGCTATTGCCTATAAACTAAAAAAGTTCAAAGTGGCCACGAGGCACACCTTGAACTTTTAGAGTTCCCAAAAAGGGAATTACCTGAGTCCTATGGACAACAACAGGCAGACGGATTTACATTGGCACAATAGTAAGCACCACAGTAATAATCAGGGTAACAAGAACCCCAGCCCCCGGAGATTTTTTTCATCTGAGAGCTTTTCATTGCCTGATCCTTCAGGTTTTTTAAACTTAACTTTTTCATACATATAGGATTAAGTTCTCCGCTTTTTCAAAATTGAGGCTTTGGAGAGGAGGCCAAGGCTAAAGGTAGTAGATCATTATGTATTTTCCTACAATAAATAAAGTCATTACCTATATCTAACAAGAAGGAGGGCTTTTGTTACGAATCCCTGTGCCCGATCAAAAATAAAACACGGTGTCATAGACCTAACATGCTGTGTTTCTGGCTACACCAAAAATATTTTCCTTCTTTTCCCGTTATTCATATATTGTCCCACGGCGCAGTGTAATTTTCACCTGACCAGTACAAATAGCACCCAAGCTCGCCTAAAGAACCAGACCAACCATGACCAGACCATGTAGTATCCTTATCGCCGTGTTTCTGTATATAAGTTACCTTCCCGCGCAGGTAGACAGCACACGCCAAAAATCAGAAGTAACTTTTTTCAAAAAGAGCGCATTACCGGCCTCTTTGATCATTACCGGGGTACTGCTTTCGGATAGTCGGTTGGAGCGCAGGCTGAATCAAAACATTCAGGAACGGGTAGGGGATAACTTCCAAACAAATCTTGATGACTATATGCGCTTTGCACCGGTTGCACAGTTGTACATCGCGGATATCGCCGGGGTAAAGGCAAAAAACCATTGGTTTGATCAAACCAAGAATATGGCCCTTTCCATATTGCTCACCGATCTATTGACCAAAGGCCTTAAAAAGAACATACACAAAATGCGGCCAAATGGCTTCAATGCGGAATCTTTGCCTTCCGGACATACGTCTATAGCCTTTTCCACCGCCTCGGTACTTTATGAGGAATTCAAGGATACCAGCCCGTTGCTTGCCTACAGTGGGTATGGGTTCGCCACAACCACCGGAGCCCTGCGCATGGCAAAGAACAAACATTGGCTCTCCGATGTGCTTTTCGGCGCTGGTATAGGGGTAATGGTAAGCAAACTGGTCTATCATTTTGACTACCTGTTTCCATGGAACCCATTTACACGCTACAAGGACGTTATCTTACTGCCCAGCCATATGGAAGGCGTTACCGGGGTGTACCTTTCTGTCAAATTTTAGCACAAATACGCTGTTGGTCCAGCCCAAAATCCCTTTGTGACATCTTATTCCGGAACGCTAAGGAAATACGACTTTAACGGGATCCAGGTATACATAAAAAGGTTTGGAAAATGTGAGGCCCAAGAAATCGGGGGCGGCATCGGTATAGGGCGAAATGCAAAGCAGGCGTTTTTGTTCAAAATCTTCCTTGATGACCGTCATCCCAAAAAGGTGTTCCGGCCCCAGGATGCGACTTCCATTGATACCCCAGGGCTCCCATGGACCTTGCAATGCCTTGGACCGATAGAGTCGTATCGCCTTATCCACCTCGGCATCGGATTGCCCCTCGTAGAGTCGGTTGCAACTGGAAACAATCAAATAATACCAATTGTTTTTCGGATCAAAATGAATCTTTGGCAGTTCCAATTGTGTAAACTCGGCTCCGTCGGGCAAGACGGTTGGTGCCAAGAGCCGGTCTATAAAAAAGCTATCATCGCGCCGATCCAGCAGGGCATGGGCCATCGCATTGCTATGACTACCCACTTTTGCGGCCCAAAATAGGTGTATCCGCTCTGCCGAATCTAAATAGATATAGGGGTCTCGCCAGGCCATAATGGGTCCACCTCCCTCACCATCCCTATGTCCCAATTTTTCCACCTGATCCAAATAATAGCCTTTGGCCCTAATGGTTTCCCAATCGCGCAGTGGGGAGGATAGGGGTTCCTGAGCTCGCCAGCTCATGGTAGCTCCGTCTGTTGAAAGTCCAAGTGCTATGGTCTGTAAAAAAGGACGCTCTACTCCCATATTATGCAGACCAGTATAGGCGACAAGTTTTTCTCCTTTGGGCAAGGGGTGTATAGAACCGCTCCAAATGGTCCTGGAATCATGCTTGTCCTCTTCCGATCGTACCTCTAAAAAGCAACCTTCGTCAGTCCAGGTATTGCCCTCATCCAAGGAACTGAAATGCCTAATATGAAATGGGAAGTTGTTTCGTTCCGAAGGATCCATGGCCGTTCCATCAGCCTTTTTTCGTGCCACCGCCAAGCAATACAAATGGAAGGTGCTGTCTTCCGCATAGGACCAGGCGTCCCATAAATAGAGAAGGGGATGGTAGATCCCGTTGTTAAAAGGAAGGGCATAGGGGGCAGGAATAATCTGGGTCATATGGGAGCGGAGTGTTTAGGTGTTAAAGGGCCCTAATTTACACTAAAAAGGTATAACCTCCATTGCAAAAAATGGCGAGCTCCCTTGGCAATGGAGGTAGGTTCCAGCATTTGGCAGGTTCTCTGACCCCAATCTCAGAGCAACGGTCCTTGTGCTTTCAGTTTTGGAACACCTCTTGGCGTTTGTGCATCCATTGTTTGGCCTCAGCAGTATACCACCAGGGGGAAAAATTGTTGGCGTCCAGCAGCTGTTGGTAATACACTTCCGTCAGGTCCGCTTGTCCCTTGAAATCATGGAAGTTGGCCATGTAGTAGTTGGCATAGGGATTGTTTTTATCCGCTGTCAACAGTTTTTGACCAATTTGTTCAATTTGTTCATCGAAAGCCGTGAACTCCTTTTTTTTCCTATGGGCATCCATGAATTTGAGCATATACAAATTGCGCAAGAGCACCAGATCTCCATAGGTTTCGTAATCGGGAAACCGATCGAACACCTGACCCAACAGCTTTTTGCTAAAAGCACCTTCTGAATCGTTGTATCGGTTCATGAAACTTGCCGCCAAGGCCTGGGCCAGTAGTTTTTTCCGATAGAACTCCATGTTTACCGGGTTTAACCGTTGTTCCAAGGACGCAAGGATGTCCGGATGTTCAAAGAGTGGTATTTCTTGCAGGTCGAACACATAGTTTTTTAAAAAACTAAGTGCAAATAAGGAGTAGCTAAGATCCCCCGCTATAAGCCTTGCAGGGTCGCTCATCAGATTGTTGTTCGCGGCCAGCACCAGGGTAAGGTCTTTCCCAGGTACTTTTAGGAAGAGACTGGAATAGCAGTCGTATTGACCATAACCCCATATCAATTGTTCCTCCATAAACTGCTGCGTGAATATTCCCAGGCCATAGGGAAGATCTGGTGCGTAGGGCGTAAACATCTTGTTTTTTGATGAGGATGACAACAGAAGTCCCTTGTCCAAGGCACTGCTCAATAACCCCAAATCACGGACCGTGGATGTTATCCCTGCCGCTGCCGAATACCCATAATCTATAAAACCGGGCCGTGAAGTCTTTTCCACATACCCATTCTTTGGTTCCCCTCCTAAAAAGTATGGCTGTGCCAGTTTTCTGTTCGTCTGGGCAAGTTGTAGGGAATCTTCCAACAGATACGTATTTTGCAGCTTTAAGGGGGCAATGATCTTTTCCGTTATTTGGGTCTTAAAATCCTTTTCTCCCGCCTCTTCGATAACCCGTTGTAACCACATAAAACGCGTATTGTTGTAGTAAAAATTTTTTCCGGGCATACCTTGGGAAGTATGTGATAGGGCGTGCTCAATTTTGATGGAATCCGCTACATGGGCATCATCAATGTACGCCCTTATGGGTTCATGGAGCGCTAGCTTGCCTTCTTCCTCCAACTGCAGAAGAAGAAGGGCCGAAAACATTTTGGTAAGTGACGCCATGGGAATGCCGGTTGTGGAATCCATAGGGGTTTGCGACCCCAGGTGTGCCATCCCCAAATAGTCCTCATAAAGCACCTGGTCTCCCCTCTTGACCAAGACACTAAGTCCGGGAATCTGAAAATAGGCCTTTAGGGCCAAAAGATCTTTTGAGAATTGTTCGTTGGCCTCTTGCTGTTTCTTCGTGGATCGGGAACAGCTCATGCAGCATAGAAGTATAAAAGTAAAAATACGTGCTTTGGACATCTGTGGAGGTTGATCGGATTATAAAAGAAAAGAGGTCATTTTGCGGTGTTTGTTACAGTATGTGGATTAAAACTTACATGCCCTGGAGGATATCTGTATGTCATGTACAATTTTAACGCAATGGCCTCTTTTTTGGCAAAGGCTTAACAGCAATGGGACTCAGGAATGGGTAAATTGATGGGAGAACCGTAAACATTATGAGCAGGCATAGCATTTACACACATATCCACAAAATATACAACTCTACCAAACTCCTGTTCCTAAGCTTTACTTTCTTACTAACAAGTTGTGGCAACCCAGAGGGCCGGACCATTAAAAAATTGGTCGGGGAATGGCAATGGGCATATACCAAGGGCCATGAACAGGGTAATACCTATGATGTAACGCCAAAATCCATGAACATGAAACTGAGTTATGTCTTTGTCAAGGATAGTGTGTTGATTTTTATTGACGGGGCAGAACATGAGGCCTTTCCCTTTTCTTGCGCCGGAGATACCTTGCGGTACGGCCAGGAGGAAGTTCTTTTAAGTATTTCCAAAGGGAACGACTCGCTTTTTTTGCGAAATTTGGAGTGCTGCGAAGATGTTTTTGAAAAGGCCTTTGTAAGAAAGCGTGAAAGGTATTGAACCTTTCATTGCCCGTGGTCTTCAGGAATATAGGTAGGTGACAGGACAGGGGAACGTATCCCTATTTTGAATTGTACGAGTAGATGATAACAACAAAAAAATGTCTTTTTATGAAAACCGACCCAACCAAATGGATTGCTACGCTTCTCTTATTACTGACTGTATTATCATGCAAAGAACGGATTGTGCAGGCTGGGGAACCTCCCATGGGGGAGGACGAAATACAGATTCGGCAATTGCATACCGATTACGTGAACGGATGGATAGACAATAATGAGGGGCAAATTATGGGCCTGTTAGAGGAAAATGCCCGGATCCAACCCAATTCCCTTATGCCCATAGAGGGCAAACAACAGATCAATGCCTTTTGGTTTCCTAAGGACGGCTCCAGCACCAAGATCAATACCTTTGAAACCGAAATTTTAAATTTTCAGCTGTTGGACACCCTGGCGATTACCACCCACAGCTCTCTGTTGGACTGGACCTATAAAAAGGATACACTACAGTTTGGAAGGGTGCAAAAAGGCGTTAACACCACGGTATATAGAAAACAAGGTGATGGGTCCTGGAAGATATGGCGTTCCATGTGGACCGATATTGATATCAAAAATAAATAGCTTTTGTCCTATGTCAGAAACATTGGGGCACCACTGGAATAGGTCGTAAAATCATGTTTTTATCCCTGTGCTTAAGTCTTATCTTTTTTATCCTCGGCGTCTTACATATCTATTGGGCCTTGGGTGGTAATTGGGGCTTAGAGCTGACCGTGCCCACTACCTTGGAGGGTGAACGGGTACTGTATCCTTCAAAAACTGCCTGTTGGATAGTGGGCCTTGGTTTGGGGACCTTTGGGTTCTTCTATATCCTAAAGGGGCGGTTTGTGGATTTTGAAGTCCCTTCCTGGATGTTGGATTACACTGGCTGGGGCATTATGACGCTCTTTTTCCTCAGGGCCTTGGGGGACTTTAAGTACATAGGATTTTTTAAACACATAAAAAACACCCCCTTTGGAAAGCGGGATACCCTGCTTTTTTCGCCCTTAAGTCTGGGAATTGCCCTGTTAGGGCTGCTCATCGAATTAAGTTAGCTAAAAACCACGACCTATGAAATACGCAATCATTTTTTGGATAACCCTTTTCACTCTAACGGCTTGTCAGCGAAAGGTTGAGCCACTGGATTCGCCCCTTGCAAAGCATGTTTTTTTGGGTATGACGCCCACAAAGACCCCACGGTTGTTGGCACCTGAACTTTTGGCCTCTCCTGCAGAGGAATACAATGGCACCTTTTCCTTGCAAGGCAACGAGTTCTATTACACCACGGATATCCCTGAAAATGCCTTTATCACATTTACCGAGATGAAGGCTGATAGCAGCTGGACCAGCCCGAGTGTGGCTGCTTTTTCCGGTACCTACTCGGACTACGACCCTTTGTTTTCCCCGGATGGCTCTAAGTTATATTTCAGTTCTAGCAGGCCCATGCCGGACAATACCAACAGCCGTATTTGGTATGTGGAACGGATCGATGGGGGATGGGGTGAGCCGCAACCGGTTCCCCTGACCGATTCAGGAGCCAGTGAATATTATAGTTCCCTTACCCACAAAGGGGACATTTATTTTAACATCTGGTCCAAGGGAGATATCTTCAAGGCAGAAAGAACAGAGGAGGGATATACCATAACTGCTCTGGACACGATTATCAATGCTAAAGCTAATGTAGGGGATCCGTTTATCTCTCCAGAAGAAGATTACCTGATTTTTAGGGGTTATGGGACGCCTAATTTAGGCAGGGGCGACCTGTATATCAGTTTTAGGATTGATGGCACTTGGACGGCAGCGGAAAACTTGGGAGAACCGATAAACTCGGCCGCTCATGAAATTTGCCCCTACGTGACCCCAGACGGGAAATGGTTTATTTTTGCCAGCAGTCGAGTAGCCCAAAAGGTGGAAATGCAACCCCTACAGCCCATAGCGCCCGTTAGGGAAAAATACAGATCCCATGACAATGGGGAGTTAAATATCTACTATATGTCGGCCGATTTTATTCGGGAGATGCAAGAAAAATATATGAAGTGACCCAGGGAAAATCCACGGCCCAAGCTTATTTTCTATATTTTTAATAAAATTTCCAACAGCAAACCGGCAGTAACCAAACCATGAGGGTACTTCTGATATCTTTTATCTGCGTTTTGATGGTCCAAGTTGCTTTTGGGCAGGACCTCACACCCAGATTTCGGCAACTTACCATGGAACATGGGCTGTCCCAGTCCTCCATTACCTGCGTCCTTAAGGATAGTCGTGGGTTTATGTGGTTTGGCACCGAAGATGGACTGAACCGATACGATGGTACCGATTTTACGGTTTACAGACCTGTACCCGGCGATCAGCGGAGTCTAAGCAACAGTTATATCAATACGCTTGTTGAAGACCAAGATGGTTTCCTATGGATAGGCACCAAAAACGGACTCAACCGCTATGATCCCGATCAGGACAACTTTATGACCTACCTTCAAGACATTGCTAATTCTGCAAGCTTGGACCGCAATTGCATCAATACGCTACAAAAGAGCCCGGACGGACAGCTTTGGGTAGGCACTTGGAACGGCCTCTATGCCTTTGAACCCGATACGGGTTTTACAAAGTATAATACGCCTGGAATTGACCTGGACTACAATGTAAAGGCTATAGCACCTGATCCCGAGGGCAATCTTTGGGTCCTAACTACGCAAATGCTGGAAAAAATAGAGTGGAAGGCAGGTGCATTTGCCACGTCCTTGGTGCTACATCCCGTTAAAGACTATTTTAACAGTTCGCTCCTTTTGGATTCCTTGAATCTCTGGATCGGAAGTAGCAAGGGGGTTACAAGGTATAATTTGGATACCCGGGCTACGACCACTTTTCCCTTTTACGATTCCCCGGAGCAGTATGATACCAAAAATATGGTATTATCTATTTGTGAAGGTGTAAAAGGAAACCTTTGGTTAGGTACCGTAGGGGGAGGACTGGTGCATTTTAACAAAACTACACAGGAGTTTGGGGTGCTCCGGGCAGATGTCCAAAATAGGTTCGGGTTGGGGTCGGACTCTATCAAATCCTTGCTTTTGGACGACCAAGGTATCCTATGGGTGGGTACTTTTGGTGGCGGCATCAATATACATGACACAAAAGCACCAAGGTTTCAGCATTACTATCATATCGCGGAGGACCCTAACAGTCTAAGTGAAAATTCAGTGCGGTCCATTTTTCAGGACAGCGATGGAGAAGTGTGGGTGGGGACCCATGACGGATTAAATCGCTTTGATACCCGCTTCAAACGGATAAAGGTTTACGATGGACCGGGATTAAAGACTTCTCAAACCCATACGATTCGGTCGCTCTGCCAGGATAGCCAAGGGGCTATTTGGGCGGGTACCTGGCTGAACGGACTGATACGTTTTGATAAGCAAACGGATACCTATAAGCGCTACCATATGCTGCCGGGAAGAACAGATTCAATAAGGCAGGTTAGGGCTGTGAGAGCTGATAGCCAGGGGAATATTTGGTTTGATTCCCAACAGGGACTTTGGCGATTCAATCCAAAGACCCAAGCGTCCAAAAACTATCCACATCGGGAAGGGGACCCGGACAGCCCCACCACCAACGCAATCAATTACCTCTACTTTGACAAGGCCGAGAACTTATGGATCGGCACTCAAAATGGACTCAATCGACTCGATCCCAATACAGGCAAAATCAAGCGCTACCTTCCCGATCCCTTAAATCCCGGATCCTTGAGCCACAAGTACGTTACCAGTATCGTTCAGGACCAAAAGGGGGCTATATGGATAGGCACGTATGGCGGAGGTCTGGATGTCCTGGACCCCTCTACCGATACCTTTGATCATTACAATACCGGCAATGGTCTCTTGAACGATGTGGTATACGGCGTGTTGGTGGATGAGCGTGGCTTTGTGTGGTTTAGCGGAAATACGGGGCTGGGACGGTTAGACCCCAATACACAGAAAATCAGCTACTATAGGGAAAACCTTGCGGTGCAGGGAGATGAATTTAATGCAGGGGCATATTTCCATGGAAAGGCAGGTGCATTCTTCTTTGGAGGAATCAATGGATTTAACCTGTTTTACCCCAATACCATGAATCATTCAGATTCCTTGGGAGACCTCGTATTTACCGATTTTCGGATTTTAGACCAAGACGCTCCAAGGTTTTGGCAGAGCCAGGTATCAGATACCGGTGCCATACAGTTAGATTATACCCAGAATAGTTTTTCCTTTAAGTTTTCGGAGTTGAACTACTCGGATTACGTAGACCACACCTATGAATATCGGCTCCAAGGCGCTGAGGTAGATTGGCAGCCCCTGGAAAGGAAACAACGGATCAGTTTTACCAACCTGCCTCCCGGTTCATACACGTTATGGCTACGAATACAGAACAATCCGGCCAAGGATACCTCGGTGCAAATTTCTATTTCCGCACCTATTTGGCGCAGTGGTTGGGCATATACTTCCTATACCTTGCTGGCGCTTTTACTTGTGGTTCTTGTTTACCGAAAGGAAAAACGGATGCGATCCACGCGCCAACGGTTTGAGCAGAAAATACGCGATTTGGAAAATGATACCGCGGTCCCTAGCCTGCCACTAAAAAAAATAGGAATTACCTCAAGCGATCAACGACTTTTGGAGCAGGCCGTTGACATTGTGGAAAGGCATATGGAAAACCCCGATTTCAGTGTGGAAACTTTCGTACGGGAAATGTATATGAGTCGGACGCAACTCCATAGGAAACTAAAATCCCTCACCGGTTTTTCCACCACCGAATTCATCCGTATGATACGCCTAAAACGAGCTGCCCAGATGCTAAAGGGCAAGGCCGGAACGGTAGCCGAAATTGCCTACAAGGTAGGTTTTGATAATGTGGGGTATTTTTCCAAATGTTTCAAGGAGACCTTTGGGGTACCACCTTCGCAATACAAGGGCTGAATTCTTTCCGCTACACCCCCTTTGAAACATATCTGTATAAAATTGGAACATATCACTTCTTTGCTCCATAGCACAGACGATACATTTGTTATATCCCCATTTACCAGGTCTCGAATTCAGGAATTCTGAGGACTACGGCCATCGCTGTAGACCGCGGTACATACTTGGCCCTATTGCGGAAACGCATTGCTAATGTACCAGAAACCTACTTTCCCCGGTGTACCCCTTTGGTCCCTGATACTAATGTTAAACCCGCTATAAATGAAGCAAATTATCTTCTTCCTTCCATTACTAATACTCACCAATATGGGCCTTGCCCAGGAAGGCTTACAGACATATCGAAGGGCCAAACTCTATTCAAAGGACTACCGGATCATCAAGGTCAACCGCCTATCAATTGACCAAGGACAGGCCGATTTTTTCAATGTGAAGACCAGGGCCCATGAAAAGATGAACTTAAATGACCTTACTCTTATCCGTGTACCCAAAGGCAGTCATGCCGTACCGGGCGGACTTATTGGTGCAGGGACCTTGGTACTTACTGCTTTTCTGATCGACATACAGCCCGATCCGCTGGGAATAGAGCGGGATCGAGGGGCAGAATTCTATGTTGGTTTTACTGCTGGAGGGGCTCTGGTGGGAGCGCTTGTAGGTTCTCTGTTCCCCAAATGGAAACCAATTTTTTCGGATGGGAAGTTCGTGGGGAAAAAATTACCGCTGCGGTTAGGGCTAAGCTCCCAATACAATGGTTTAAACCTTAAAATAAAACTGGCAATATGAACAATCCAAAACGAGGGCTTCTTTTGCTGTTTTGCCTTTTTTCCCTATATGCCACGGGTCAAAAATGTAAGACGTCCTCAAAAATGGCCCGAAAAGCGGCCAAACATCTCACGGAAGAAAAAATTATCAAAGCCACCAAGCTCCAGCCCATATTTTCAAAGTTTAGTCAGGCCGCAGGTGCTACCTTGATACAATCGGACAAGGGATTTTACCTGCGTTTGCAATTGGTGAGGGAACTGGGCAGGCGTATCCATATTATGAGCGATAACCCGCTGGTTTTTCAGCTTACAAACGAAGCTAGGGTTACCCTGTATCCGGATCGGGATCATCCCGGAAAGTTCAACCTACCGGCCACAACGGAGATCAACAGACCCTTTTACAGGGTAACCGAAGAGCAATTGAAGGAATTGGCCACCAGCCCCATTCAATATGTGAAGGTTTATTTTACTTCGGATAAAGTGGCGGAGGACAAACGGGGAAAGGACGATCTGGGTATTTTTTTTGATTATGAAATTTTAAACGATAATTTCCAATCCAACCTCCTGGAGGCGGCAATATGTATGCTCCAAAAATGATTCAAGAACAGGAGTATAAACTAGGATAAACCCATCATGAACAAACCGCTATATGCCATGCTGCTTGTGATTTCAGGGCTGATGTCCTATTGGGGCTTCAGACCAGAAATCTACATCTTTGATGTATTGGGGTTTGGGAATCCTAATCCAATCACTATAGATAACCCATTCCTTCTTTGGGTCAAGAACCATTATGCCGACCTAGCTTGGTGCCTTGCAGTCTATCTAATGGCGGATTATCTGGCCACCTTAAGCTACCCCAGGGTGTACAGCTTAATCTTATGGAGTCTTCCGGTCGTGAGCGAGGGGTTGCAGGCCATGGGTATACTGTACGGAACCTTTGATTGGATAGATATCTTCATCTATATTTTTTTGTTAATCCTTTATTCCATAAAAACCTTTTCCATGAAAAAGCTGAAATTACATTTTGTAGGCCTGGCAGTATGTGCCCTGGCCATTTTTGGACTCGTAGCCAGTAAAACCTCCAGACCCGCAGTGCGTACTCCTCCAGCGCCCAAAAAACCTGTGGTCTATACGCAGGCTACCTTTATACTACAGCCCAAACGGGACGAGATCTTTACCAAACCCTCCCTGTCCAACATCCTGAAGACCACTGGAAACACATCCATTGTGTTAAGGGTTCCGGTCTCTGAGGAAGACAAGATCACAGAGGCTCAAAAACAGATCAACAATACCATTTACAGTACCATTGAGAAAGAACTGTTAAAGGCCGATTATGTGGTTCGGGACCGGGCCATGTTTGCCAAGGCCTTGGAAGGGGAGAACAGTTCTGCGGATTATGCAGGTATCCATAGAAGCACCAAGACCGACCTTATATTGGAATTGGTAACGTACGGGGATATTAAGCACAATACCAATAAATATGTGGATGGGAATGGAAGCGAACAAGCAGCATCGGTCAATTTTTCCTTTACGGGGACCTCTGCAGAATTTAAACTGATCAGTGTAAAGGACAACGACCTGGTGGGGTCGTATACTTTTTATTATACCCCTTGTGTGGACGGTTGTCGGTATCGGATAAACGCTGCCGGTACGTCCAACAAGTTGCATGCCATTAGCACCGATACCAAGGATACCCCCTACGAATATGTGGCGCCAGATGTGCTGGAAAACTTTTTCAAGGAATGCTCCATCCGGTTGATCAAGGAATTAAAAACCAAATAAATCCAGGCCAAAGAAAATTTAAGGGCATCGACAATGCCTTTTACCGGAACACATCCACCCGTGAATTCCATGACAAGGGTCATTTCAAAAACCCCCAGTTCGGAATATCTTGTGCCCAAACTTTTATATAACCAAAGTATGTCGATCAAGAAAAAAGATAGCGGGGGCGTAGCCATTGGAGGTATGCTCATTGCCGGGGTCGGAGTGGGACTTGCCTTTGTACAGCACTCCCCAATGTTGTTTGTGGCGGCCCTGCTTAGCGGTCTGGGCCTGGGATTGGTAATTGCTGCAATCTTTGCGCACAGAAGTAACTGACGTTCCTATGTTGCCCTTGTCCAAATTCCTAAGTGGCGTGTGCCCAAGCTAAAGGCCAACAGCGTTTAGCCTTTGGAATGGATACCAAATGTAGATCTGTAGCGATAGTAGCGATTCATGCACCAGCCGTTTTCCTGGCTGTAATACAAGCTGCGTTTCGCATAATTCATGTTTAGTGTTTTCATGACGATTTATGTCTTAGTCCTTAACTAATAGACGTTTGCGAAGGGATTTTGTTACAGCCTACGCCGCTCGAAACTGCCTTACGCCTAATTTACGGTTTCCGGTTCCCTTGCTTTGTGCGGTTCAAAATCTTCCGAAAAACGGAGCGTTTGCGTATGGTCCCATAGCCGAACATCATCGATCATCCCAAGCCCGTTAAAAAAGTAGCTTATTTCCTTTATGGCCCCGATAGGTTCGGTGTAGGTCGATGTAAAGATGGGTTTCCCGTTCAGCACAAAGTTCACCTTTTGGTCCACGACAGTAAGCTGCACCTCTTGCCATTGATACATTTCCGTCCCGAACATGGTAAGATCCTGGTATTTGCCAGGATGTTGCACTTCGCCCAGGCGTGTGTACAGTTCACTTTCACAACCTTTAAGTCCGAACATGATCCAATAGTAACCCGTTTCTCCCTGTACATGGAGGTTTATGTTGGGACAGGGAACGGCATCCAGAGGGTCCATCTTAAATAGGGTACTATAGCTAAAATTATCACCGTCCATACCAAAATCCCTCACTAGATAAAAAGCCAGTTGAAAGGCTTGGGAGGGATCAATATGACCTGCCCGAAGTACGTCTTCATCAATGCCCATATGAGGGGCATCCGACCAGTACTTACGGTCAAAGGCCCGTATCGTGGACATGGGTTGCCGTGCAGCCATAAACCAATCGTAATGTGTAATATGGATGGGTATTTCCTTGATGACCACGGTATCGGCCAGGAGTCGCGCCGTATAATAGCCTGGTACGTAGTAAATATCGGTTTGCTCCGTATTGCCCTTATAGATTTCCACCCTTCGGCTCTCATCCCAACTTTGCTGAAGAAAAAACCGATCGGCCGTCACGGATTCCACATTGTAATGAAAAACAACGGTATTGGGAATTATTCCTTCCACGGATTTTTTATAGGAGAAGGTCACAGCCTCCCTTTCAGCAGGGGATAGGGTAGGGGTTTTGTCCAATGCCAAGGAAAGGAGGACGCCCAGGCCAAACAGCAGACCTAGAATAACCACAATATAGATCAGCGGATTACGCTTCCCTTTCTTTTCACCTACTAAGGCGGGATCTGTCCAAGGCGTTCTGGACAGCCATTTTTTCTTTAAGCTTAGCCAGTCCATTTGATAGGCCAATTGGGCAAGTACATCCAAGGTGGAGATATGGGGCAGTCGGTGATATTCGTTTCGCCATATCCGTTTGATGGTGGAAAGACTTAGGGGTACCCCGGTCTGGTCCTCGATGTAAAAAACCAAAAACTCATAGTCTTTCTGCACCCAATCGGTCTTGCCCTCAAGGCCGGAAGCCTTAACGATCCGCCGCTTGATACTTTTCAACAATTCCCGGTCTATGGTCGCCAAAGTGTTCATTTACAGCCGTGTATAGTATTGATCGAAAAAAGGTCCTAAAATAAGTGTAAAACGAAAACAGGCCTTCCTACACTTCCTTTAGTTTAGGATAAAAATAAACGATTTTAAAACCTCTTGTACATGAAAATTCCAAAAACAGTACTTACCTTATTTTCCCTGGGGTACACACTTTGCGCTCTGGGACAGCAAAACCTATTTGAGCAGGATAAATGTACCATTCTATCAGAAGACAACCAACCCACAGCCTATATCGATACCATTTTTAAGGGTAAACAAAGCTTAAAACTGGACAGTAAAAAACAGTCCATTGCTTTGACAAAAGCGGTAGAAGCCAAAAATTTTAGGGTAGAGATGGATATTGCCGGGGCGGTCATGTCCGGTCTAGGATTTCATGTGGCCAACGAGCACAACTATCAGTTTATCTATTTTAGGCCCGGTTTGGGAGGAACCCGGGAGGCCATACAATATATCCCAATCTACAACGGTGCTCTAAGTTGGGTGTTTTATAATTATCCCACCTATGAGAAGGAGGCCGATATTGAATCCTTGGAATGGTTCCATGCTGCCTTTGAAGTTCAGGGAAACCGCTTAAAGGTCTTTGTGAACAATAGCAAGGAACCACAAATGGAGGTAAGGTTGTTGGACAAAGAACTAAACGGCGAGCATTTTCTATTGCGTAGTATGTTCGGCCCCTCTTACTTTGCCAATGTCACTTTCAAAGCCCTACCGGAGGTAGCACCCAAGGTCGCCAAGCCGCTCTCGGCATCTTTTTTGCGTGAATGGGAGATTTCCGTCCAATTTCCCAGGGATACCACATCCAGTCATTTGGCTGCAACAGTAGACCCGAACATCATGTCCGGTCCGTGGAAAAAGGTGTATGAACCCGATGATGCCTTTGTGAATCTATCCCGTTATTTTGAATACCCGACAGGGGTAGCGGTTGCCAAAACGCAGCTTATGGCGGAAAGTGCCCAGACAAAAATCCTGCATTTCGATTTTGTAGGCAAGGTACGTATCCTTTTAAATGGTGAAGAGGTATTTAGTTATGGGAAGATCAAGTTTGAGCGCATGTTCGATGGTATGTTCCGGACGACCCTCGACCTAAAAAAGGGAAGCAATGAACTACTGTTCATAGCGGATGGGGATGCTGCTTTTTTCGGGGAAGGCTTTAAGACCATGGGCCGTCTGCAGCATACCAACTGGGGTTTTATAGCACGGCTCCAAGACTAATGAAAATTCCTGTAACACGGACCAAAAGACATCACCTTTACAACAACATGGAAATGATCCAAAAAATGAAAACCTCCACGACCCTTGCACTTCCGCTTTTGATTATTGGTTTGTTGCTCGGGTGCGGACCCCAGAGGGATGTGGAAGAAAGCGTTGAGAACAGCCACCTGAAAATGAAAGATTGGTTTCTTTCCGCAGGAGATTGGGAGACCGATCCACAATTATACGTTCGTGAGTTCGGTGCTGGTAAGGATACCATTATCGTGCTTCATGGCGGGTGGGGAGCCGAACACAGTGGTCTTGTGACCGCCGTCAAGGATTTGGGGAAGGATTTTCATTTTTTCTTTTATGAACAACGGGGTTCCTTGCGATCGCCCTTTCCGGACTCCCTTATCACCTTTGATCACCATATTGAAGATCTGGAACTTTTACGGAAGGAATTGAAATTAGACCAAATGACGCTCGCGGGGCATTCCATGGGAGGGGTATTGGCCAGTGCCTATGCGCACCGGTATCCGGAACACATCAAGAAACTGGTACTGCTGGCTCCGGCCCGGCTCAGGGAACCCTTACCAGAAACGGACAAAGAACTTCAACACCAAGAATACTTGGCTTCCGTGGCCTACCGCAACCGACCTGAAACCGAAGAAGAATTGGACAAATATGGATTGAACCGGAAATCGCCACCCCTGAGTTCCAAGGAAGAAACCATGAAGTATCGTATCAATATGGGGAAACTTATGCTTTCGGATATTTCAAAATGGCCGCAAATGACAGGTGGGAGGGCTTTGTACAAGGCCCATGTTTACGGACTTACAGAGAAGAGCTATCCACCGGATGGCTGGGACTTCATTGCCGAATTTCGAAAAAGGGATTACCCCGTGGTCATTATCTCCGGCAACCATGATTGGTTGGCCTTCGGAAATCTGTTGAATAAAAAATGGACCTCAGATATCCCACATATGGTCTTCCACGAAATAGACAATGCGGGGCACCTTCTTTGGATCGATCAAGCCGACGAATTGACGCGGGCATTGCGTCAGCATTTAAAATAAAATACGATAAGATCGGTTTTTTTGTGACATTTTCCAACTTGTGGCTACTAATAGAATAACCACAAAATAAAAGGAATATGAAACGTATACCATCGTATAAGGAATTAAGAAGACGCTTCCATGAATTTTATGTGCGTGAAGTACGCACTTTTAACAAGATGTTGGGCATCAAATAAATCAGGGGACTTTATATCAAAGCTAAGCTCCGGAACGGGCCCGGGCATTGCGGGTGAATACCCATTGCCATCTATACACAAAATGGAGCTGGCTATACATATTCCAAACCAAAACCTAATGCATTGAGGTAACTTAAGGTATCTCCTACAGAATTTGTGAGCCGCTTGGAGACAAGAGCGGAATATGGGATTCTGAAGGGGACGGTTTAAACGGTTCAAATAGCGTTGCGCATCATGGCAAAAAAGTTCCTCGGTCAAAAAACGAAACGGTTTTATTTTAATAATGGCGTTGAAGACGTCAGTTATGTCGCCATCTATGGGGATCAATTTGAATTGGATACCGCCCAGGACGGTACGGCGGCCGACCGGCGTGACGCTACCTACCGGGGTCGGCCAGGTGAAATTGCCGCTAACACCCAATTTGTCCAGAAAAGGAGCCTTGAGCTTTATTTTTTGGACATTGGCCAGGGCGATGCTTCCTTCATTGTTACGCCGAACAATACCAAAATACTGGTCGATGGAGGACTCAAGGACAGGGCCCTAGGGTTTTTGATATGGAAATATAGACTGGACCAAGCTGCCAATTCTGTCATTATTGACCATCTCTTTTTGAGCCATGCGGACAAGGATCATGTCGTGGGACTGGTCCCGCTCTTAAACCATCCCCAGATTACTGTTAAAAACATTTACCACAACGGAATTGGACTCTATGAGTCGGGCCACAACGAGGTGCTGGGCACAAGGGTCAACGGAAAGCTCACCACCATCCATAGCAGCCTATCGGATCTGGATGGGGCTGACCTCAAGAGTGGGTTTAAGAATTGGATCGATGCGGTAAAGGCATCGCAAGCCAATTATAGAAGACTGGACAGCACGGAAGGCTTTATGGATGTTGGTGACCCCAACATCAAATTGGAGGTATTGGGACCTGTTTTGGAGACGGACGGTAGTTTTAAGTGGTTCGGAAACAAATCACATACCATAAACGGACATTCCTTGATTTTTAGGATCGATTATGATCATGTGAGGGCTTTTTTCTCGGGTGACATCAACATAGAGGGAAGTGAGCACCTGTTGCAGGTGGTAGGAAACAGTCTTAAAGTAAACGCCCATATCTTTAAAGCCCCCCATCACGGGAGTCATGAATTCTCCCAGGAACTCTTCAACGACATCAATCCCATGATTACCGTGATTTCTTCGGGCGAAACGCCAGATCACGGACATCCCAGGGCCGTTTTTCTTGGAGGTATCGGGAAGGCGGGGAGGGGGAAGAAACCTTTGATATTCTCCACGGAACTATCCGCTTTGTTCATAGATTCGGGCGACCCGGAGGCTGTGGACCATTCCGGGGTCGTAATCACCACCATGGGCGATTTGGATTTTTCACAGGCAGCATCCAACAAGGAAGCGAGACAACGTTTTAAGAAAGTTCTGCCCGGAATGATCAATGTACGCACAGACGGAGAACAGATATTTGCCTTTAGGCGTGTAAAAATGGGCTACCAATGGGAGTCCTACGAGATGAAATTTTCGGACACTTAAGCTTGGGGCTCGGAAAGTTTCCGTTCATCGCTGATTTCCCCCTCAATATTGTAGTAGGCAATAATTACCTGTATCAGGCCATTTTTCCGGTATAACCATTCGCTTACCTCCATGGTAAAATCGTCCTTGGATACGGTATAGCGAACACAGGCTTTATCGGGACCATAGATCTCGTCATGGACGAGGATACGGTTGCCCAAAAATTTGTCCCGGTTGGCTTCTACCAGCTTTAGGTATTCCTTTTTTGATGGTATGGTTCCGTATGGGCTAGTGTGCTTAAAATCGTCGGTTACAGGGATTTCTTGGAAGTTGCCCGTTTCCCAGACGGCAAACCATTTTTTTACTAAATCCTTTATTTCCATTGTACGTTATTTTTGGTTGAAACTATTGGTCATTTATTTCTGCACGCTTTAGGACGAGCGAACTGATAAGATTGATGATCAGACCGATCATGAATACCGTTAGGAACAGGACAAGACCCTGGAACCAGGGGGTAAGGACAAAATCGGGTGTTTGCGCTATTTGGGCCTGCATTTCAGCGAGCTCGGTTTCGGAAAGCCCTTTTCTGCTCCACTCGTCAAAGCGGTCACCGGCCATCGCAAAAAAGAGCATGCTGTACAAAAAGGTGACCAAGGAGGCGATAAAGGTGATGCCCAGCCCTATTTTGAATCCATGGACGAAAGTGAGCTTGCCGCTGTTAAGTTTGTCCCTGAAATACTTAATTCCCAAAGGGACACACATTAGGGACAGGACAATGGACAGATAGCCAATGGCCTGTGAAACCCCAGGGCCATAGATTTGTGCGACCGTAAACCAGTTGATCAAACCCAGTCCAATGGAGATGCCGCCTCCCCATAGGCCGTAACGCAGTACATAATTTTTCATAGGATATCATTTGAATAGTTGCCACAAGTATAGCCCATTGGCTCGAAAAAAAAATCCCCCTAAAGTAGGATTTTTATGTTCCAAGCATATTTCCTACTAAAGTACCAGGGCATATTTCCCTAGATGATATGGAGGTCGCGTCCTATTTTGACAGCCTCCGTCCTGCGTTTGGCCTTGAGCTTTACCAAAATATTGGAAACATGGGTCTTCACCGTACTTTCGGCAATAAAAAGCTGCGCTGCTATTTCATTGTTGGATAAACCGTCGTTCATAAGTAGCAGTACCTTGTGTTCCTGCTTGGTGAGATTTGACTTCCGTAAAATACGCGGTCTATGATTTTCCCTTTTTTGCTGGAGAAACCTATTGATGAGAAAACCGATCAGAATAAACAGCGCCCCCGAGAGGACAATGAACACGTTAGCGGCATCACCTGTGCTCCATAGGGAGAGTTTGTTCAGTTCGAACAGGATAAAAATAGCGGCCGCTAGACTTCCAAAGATCAGTATGGTCTTTCTCATGATGGATGGAAATGCACTATCAAATTTAATCATTCCATTCCCCATTGTCAACCATCCGATGTTTACGGAAGGTTTGGGACCGCTCCTCCACGCCTGGAATACGGACTAAAAGGGTATTTTTAGCGTTCCCGATACAATTTTCCATGAACTGTGGGATACCCTAAAGCGGATTAATTTTACCCGACTGTCCTTTTTGATTGCCCTGGAGCACCTTCCCCAAACCCTGGGGGATAGTAGTAGAAGTTGGTTGTCCGCGTCCTGCAGTATCTCGGTAATCTCGCGCTCGACATCGGTGATCAGTTTTTGCCGAATCTTCATATGTTTGGTCAAATCTTGCACGTCCTTGGCAATATTGGAGGACATATGCCCTTCTAGCTCAACGACCAGGGCCTGGTCCATATCGGTGCGACCTCCGAATTTTAGAAGAAGGTCCGGGTCTACCTCTATAGGAATGTTCACTACCTCCTTGCCCAACTGCTTTCCAAGCTGTTTCACCTCCTGGATGTGAAACCCGGTGGTCAACAAGGTTCGTACACTCTCCGGAATTTGGGAGGACCCGATTTCAATATCCGCTATACAGACAGGCAACACATATGCGTTCAGCTTTTGGTAGATTTCACCCGCATGGTCCTCGGCCTGTTGTTGTGTACACTCCAAAAAAGCATAGGCCGGACTGGTCCGTGCCTCGGAAATGGCCATGTTGTTAAAATAGCGGAAGGTATAGGAAAGATCAAAGTCGGAATGCTTGCCAATAAGTGCTTTCACTTTTAAATATAGTTGGTTTAAACCGGTATCGCCTACCTCATGGGCGGCATCTTCCTTGACATAATAGCCACTGCGGTCCTTGGAGGCTACCAAGCCTATTTTCTCCAGTTCCCTATAGGCGCCCAGAACAGTATGCCGGTTCACGCCCCAAAGCTTCTCCGCTTCCCGAACCGAGGGGAGTTTGAGCCCCGATGGCCATTTGCCCGTCGCTATCTCATAAATGCAATGTTGCACAATATCGGCCTGTTTGCCTTTGATCAACTCCATAGGACCTGTTTTCTGTTTCAAATATAACCAAAAGGAATAGTGTAATTAAATCTGTTATAAAAAATATTACAGATTAAAACTAATTTTGTATGTTTGTCACAAAGCAACATCCATGAAATTCATCAATCTACTCCTTACCAGTTTATCTTCTGTAATGCTTTTTGCATGCAACAACGACCCAGGTAGTGGGGTGGACCCAGGGAGTCATTCCCTTCAAGACGGGAAAAACGCCTATTTTTCCATGGATCATAGCGTAGCCTATTCGGTCTTTACCAATGTTTGGCAGGATACGGTACAGACCCTGGAAGACCGAACCGCCGCCGCCCGCTATTTGGCCAAGATGGACTGGCTATTCTATCGGAAAAACAAAAAAGCGCATGCCCTTCTGGATACCCTGGAGCAACTGGATCATGCCCTAAGTTGGACATACCTTTTACGGACAAGGCTCCTCGCGAAGGAGTTAAAGTGGGATGAGGCCATTGCCGCTTCCTCTTTAGCCTTGGAAAACGGCATTTCCGAAACTGAAAAATATCACGCCCAGTTGTTCTACGTCCAAGCCCTTTTTGAAAAGCAGAAAGCACTTGCCCTTGCTGGCGAAGATGTATCAACATACACCAACCCGAAGTCTCAACAAGCATATGAGCTGCTTCAAAATCTCGCCCGTGATAAGCCTGGAGATGTGGATATCGCGAAACGGTACCTGGGGTATTCCCTACTGTTGGGCAGGGGAGAGGAGTCCTTTACGGCCTGGATGTCCTATTACCGGCTCACCGATATTGATCAGGTGCATCCCTCCCTGTTAAAAGCTCCCCACGCGTTCCGGGACGCCCTGTTTCGTTATACCCCCAATTACAAAACAGAAACCGACCTTGTCGTTATCATCAAAGGTCTGGCGGAATCCGGGTTTTATGAATTTTCGCAAATGGTCAAGAAAGTTCACTTTGGTGATGGGCTCCATACCGATCCGACCATCAATAACATAGGCTCCTATGTTCATTTTCTACGGGGTATAGATAGCGTTACCCAGGCCTTTTATATAAAGACCATAAACGGGAATGAAAACAAAAAACACTATATGCAGGCCATGTTCGCCGAAGGAAAAAAATTATGGGATGCGTTGTCATGGCAAGGGGATAAACCACCCCTTTCTGAGGAAAACCTGGTGAAGGAGCTTAGGAAGCGATTTAAGGCCGTAGTAAAATTCATGAGCGCCAACGGCTATTATGGGCTACATATGGGACACGTGATGTTGGATGATAAAAGAACGATCGAGCAGTACAGGGAAAAAGCCGAGTTCAGGTATGTGGCCATAGACCATATGATATCCAACGGTTATTCCGGCTGGTTTTGGGATGGGGAGGCAGAAACCGGGGGCTGGGCAAACGACGATGGATCCTTTTTGCAGGTGCGAAGTGCCTATACCGGTGGACCTATACTTTCTTGGTTGACCGTAACGGATTCGGTAGAAATCCAAAAAACACAAAAGAAGATACGGAAACTTCGCGCCCTGGACGATTCCCTGGCTTTGGAAGATAAGCATGCCTACCTGCCGGGTTTAAACGAATGGATCAACTATAATGAAAAAAAGGAAATTCTGGACTCCCTGAAGAATACCGGACTAAGCGGTAGCGCGCTGCGGTTAAAGTTCATCAACGCCTTGGAACGTATTGTTTTGGAGTCCAGCATCTACGCGCATGAAGGTAGACATGCCATTGACAAAAAAAACAACTATTCCTATTCCTCGGAAGAGCTCGAATATACCGCAAAACTGTCAGAGATTTACTTTTCTCGAAAACCCTTACTTTCTTTTAATGCCGTGCTATCCAGGAATATTGGCGATGGAACATCGCACGGCAATGCCAACCTAAGGGTCATTAAAAAACTGGTGCAGTGGATTGAGAACCATGCCCATATCATTGCAGCCTATGACACCGACCAAGCCGCCCTGGTCCAGATCTACAAACTTACCGATGCACAGTTGCGCAGTGCGATCCGGGCAATAGACCCTATGGCAAAACAATAAATAGGTAAGGTCGCGGATGATATGTCTGCCGGGGAAACACGCATAAAAATCATATTTTTTGTGTAATTTACCCTGGTGCTATGACCAGGGACATAATAGATATCAATGATTTTACCATTCTAGTGGAAGAATCCGCTTCGGAGCAATCTACGACAGATAGCTGTACGTTTGATGAACCCGTAATTGCAGTGGCGTTCTATGGTTCGGGTAATGTGGACCTTTCTGTAAAATATGCAGATAAGCAAACGGATTTTAATCATACAAAAGGCTTGGCACTTTCATTCTACGCAAATGAAAAGGTGGTGTTCGTCCATACCGTTTCAGCCACGAAACCCCTTCAATGCATTGTCATCGCTACGGCGACGCGAAATCTGGAAAAACTTCCCAATGAGGAAGGGGAATTGTTTTCACAATTGCTGCACCAACTAGTGCATCCTGAAGATCACTACGTGGAAGGTCCTCGATTTTATATGACCCCTGAAATGCAGCACATCGTGGATCAAGTATTCAATATTCGTTATGAAGGAAAAACCAAAATGATGTTCTTTAGGAGCCAGATGACGGCTTTGTTGTCGCATTTTTTTGGGCAACTGGCCACGATGCATACCGATATGATCAAGGCATCCGAGCGCGAAAAGCTATTCGAAGCCAAGGAAATCCTCTCCAACAATCTTGAAACACCACCTTCGCTAACGGAACTGTCCAAGCAAATAGGGCTGAATAGCTTCAAACTGAAAAAACACTTTAAGGAACTCTTTGGGGTTCCGGTTTTTAAATACCTTCAGAACGAACGGCTCACCCGGGCGCACCAGCTATTGAGAAATCGTGAAGCAACGGTCCAAGAGGCGGCCTGGCACGTTGGATACGATTCCCTAAGCTCATTTTCCAATGCTTTTTCAAAAAAATACGGCTTTCGCCCCAGTGAGATAAAGCAATAATCCCTTTCGAACAAATCTTCATCCCTTTCGGACAAGCTCCCCGCTTGTCAATACATCAACTTTGTCCTATCAAAATCACTAAAGGACATGGACATGCAAGGCAATAGGGAAATCACTTCAAGGATACACCGGGTAGCAACCGGTTTTGGCACCCTTGGCACGTTTACACCCACTAACAAGAGGAGTGTTATCGGCTTTCCTGCACACCATTTCAAAACCGAAAAGGAGACATCGGAAAATAACGGCTAACATAACTTAAAATCACTACCCATGGAATTATCTATCAAAATTGTACTGCTGCTTACCGCAACCTTGCTGACGGGACTCTCGGCCGGTCTTTGTTTTACATGGACCAATGCTATAACACCGGGAATAGGACGTTTGGACGATGTTGATTATCTACAGGCTTTTCAACATATGAACAGGACCATTTTGAATCCGCAATTTTTTGTTGTTTTCTTTGGACCGCTACTTTTAATATTGGCGGCGGCCTATACCTATAGGGGATACCCTGGTCATATCCTCTGGCTGCTTCTTGCCGCAGCAGCTTGCTATGCGCTGGGGCTTGTCCTCGTTACCCTATTCGGCAATGTCCCATTAAATGAGGTCTTGGACGGAACAGATTTGATGGAAATAAGTCTGGAGGACGCCCACTCCCTTAGGGCCAGGTTCGAATCCAAATGGAACCGGCTGCACCTGATCCGAACAGTTTCTTCGACTATTTCTTTCGTATTGCTGCTCCTTGGCTGTTGCGTAAAAACAGTTTAGAAAGGCAAGGCCAGGAAGTGGAATTAGAAACTATACTCCAAAAAAAATCGAAACAATTATTAAATATAAAACAGTAAAATGATGACAAACAACGTATTAGTACTCGGTGGAAAGGGTAAGACCGGCCGCAAGGTTGCCCAAGGACTTACCAAATTAGATCAAATTGTTCGCATTGGATCGCGAACCGAAAGTCCGGCCTTTGATTGGCAGCAACCGGAAACATGGGAAGGAGCATTGGAAGGCATGGACAAGGTATACCTCTGCTTTCATCCAGACCTGGCCGTGCCCGGGGCTTTGGAGGCCATTGAAGGATTTACCAAAGCAGCCAAAAAAAGCGGCATTGTAAAGTTGGTACTGCTTTCGGGCAAGGGCGAACGTGAGGCGGAACTATGTGAACAGGTGGTCATCCATTCTGGAATAGATTATACCATTGTACGCGCCAGTTGGTTCAACCAAAATTTTAGTGAAAGTTTTTTCTTAGATCCCATTCTTGCAGGTCATGTAGCCTTGCCGCATGCAGATGCCAAGGTTCCTTATGTGGATACCGATGATATCGCCGATGTGGTGGTCGCTGCCCTTTTGGATGACGTGCATAGTGGTCAAATATACGAACTGACGGGCCCTAGACTCTTGACCTTTGAAGAGGCGGTAGGTGAAATAGCAAAAGCTACGGGAAGGGAAATTGCGTTTACGCCCATTTCCTTACCTGCCTATACCAAGATGTTGGAAGGTTTTGGTGTACCATCGGATTTTATTTGGCTGATCAATTACCTCTTCTCGGAAGTTTTGACCAACCCCAAAAACTCTGTGGTGACCAACGATATCGAAAAAGTATTGGGAAGAAAGCCCAAGGACTTTTCTGAATATACACGCAAAGTGGCTGCCAGCGGTGTATGGAACCAAACCGTCAATAGTTAGGCGAAGAGAAATTGGAAACCCTCGGCAAATCGATGGGGTTTTGGGGCAAGCTTTTGGGCTTGCCCTTTTTTTTTGTGAAAAGGGTAGGTAACAGGAACACGGCCTGTTTGCCTAAAAACAGGCATTTTAAAAAAACCGGGCCCTGAATTCAAAAAATTTACGAAAACGGTTTCGTGAATTTTCGCTCTCTCCTTCAAAGAGTTTGTAATAAACTCAAAATCAATAAATTATATTTTAGTAGATACCTACCTGTTGGGCTTGTAAAAATGGAGAGTGCCCCCTCCCGTATTGTTAAAATATCGAAAATCGCCTCATACATCCGATAATTTTGAAGGGACTGCTGCACATGTTTTATCGATTTTAAAATTACTGACAAAGTAAAAATTAGCTAACTAAACTTAAACTTTATGAGAAAAGAACAGGTGAAAATTATGGGGTCACTGGCCTTGTTGTTGATTGGTTTCAACGGCATGGGCCAGACCGTTTCCGGAAACGTGTCGGATACCTCCGGACCGCTTCCGGGTGCAAGTGTTTTGATGAAGAGCACGGCAAACGGAACCCAAACGGATTTTGACGGCAGCTATACTCTGGAAGATGTTTCGGGCGATGCGGTACTGGTCTTCAGCTATATTGGGTATCTGACCCAAGAGGTTGCGGTAAACAACAGAACGACCATAAATGTGATACTTCAGGAGGATACTCAGGCGTTGGACGAAGTGGTGGTGCTCGGATACGGCCAGACCCAGAACAAAAGAACCGTTACCACGGCAGTAGGAGTAGTGAAGGCGGAACAGATACAACTTTTACCCATATCCCAGGCAGAAGCTGCTTTACAGGGAACCATACCGGGTGTTGTGGTACAACAGAATTCGGGATCGCCCGGATCGCCCCAGACCGTTCGGGTCAGGGGTATAGGGTCACCGAACAACTCCAACCCCCTGTTTATTGTAGATGGGGTACAGGTGCCTAATCTAGGTTTTGTAAACCCCAATGACATTGTAACCCAAACGGTACTAAAAGATGCCACCTCAACAGCTATCTATGGTTCTAGAGGGGGCAATGGGGTAATTTTGGTAGAAACACTGAAAGGGAGCAAACGAAGTACTAAACCAGAATTTACGGTTCGGAGTTCCTACGGTATCCAAAGCCTCGCGAACAAACCGGATTTGTTGAATAGGGATCAATATGTACAATACTACAACGAAGGTGTTGCTGCTGCCGGTGGAGCGATTGTTGCGGGTTTTAGAGGGCAGTTTACCGAGGCGGAACGCGCAGCTTTGCCCGACACGGATTGGTATGATGTCCTTTTCGACGATGCGCCGGTTCAGGACGTATATGCCTCCGTGGTCGGAGGAGGGGAGAACCTTTCCTACGCCGTTTCAGGAGGTTATTTCGGCCAAGAGGGCATATTGGGCGGCAACAATAAGGCCGAGTTCAATAGAAGAAACATAAGGACCGCACTGAGCATTGATCTAACGGACCGCATAAACGTCAGCGGTATAGCACAATATCAGAATCAGGACCGCTTTACCATTGCCCAGAACAACGGTGGTGCAGGTGTTGGCATAAGTAGTTTTATTAATGCCTTACCTCCCATTTATCCAGCATTTGATGAGCAGGGCAACTTTTTTAATCCCGGCCTTCAGGGTATTGCCCCCGTAGCCAATGGCGTAACGCTCAACAGTTTGGGAGCCGTTCAAAACCCACTCTTTTCCGTTGCCTTGTCCGATACCCGGGCCATACAGGATGTGCTTAATCTGACCTTTGCCTTGACCTGGGAACCCATTGACAATTTAAAACTAAAGGGGACCTATGGCTCCTTCAATAATTTTTCCTTTATCAAAACCTTCAGTCCGTTGATTCAGCAACCAAGTCAACAGTACGATACCAGTACCGGAGTTGCTTATCAGGAGAGTACCAATCGTCAGATTAACAGACAGTATGGAGGAACAGCGGAATACGCCTTTGAAAAATTGGCGGAAAAGAACCATAATCTGGATGTATTGCTTGGATATGAGGTGGTTGAAACAGGTTTTTTTGGCGGACCCACCGTACGGGACGCCGGACAATTCCTAACCAACGATTTTAAAGAGGTAAATTTTGCACTTTCAGTTGACAATAGTGATGCCACGCTTACCCCCGGGGTTTCTACTGAAATAGGAATGGAATCCTTCTTTGGCAGGTTAAATTATAACTACAAGGAAAAGTATTTGTTCAGTGCCGTTTTGAGGAGGGATAAATCGTCCAACTTTGGGCCAGATAATAGAGAGGCATGGTTTCCGGCGATTTCGGCTGGCTGGGTACTGTCCGAGGAAGATTTTTTCCAGGGCCTTACTACCATAGATCTGTTTAAGATAAGGGGTAGCTGGGGGATAAGTGGTAATGACCGTTCGTCCAGAGCACTGGCTTTTTTATCTTCCGTGAGCACCAACGCGAGTTATGCAGGCCAACCGGGAATTGTATTGACGGGTTTGGCAAATCCAGATTTGGGATGGGAAGAGTTGACGCAGTTCAACATAGGCTTGGACATCAATGCGTTTAACAACAAGCTCGGCTTCACGTTAGACTACTACTACAAAGAAACCACAGATATATTGCTCTCGGCTACGACACCCTTGACCTCTGGTCTAACACCCGCCGTTCAAAACATAGGTGCTCTTGAGAACAAGGGTCTTGAAATTTTGCTGTCCTTTCGGGATACGTACAACAGTGGTTTTGGTTGGAATGTTGCGGCAAATGCCGGATTTAACGATAACGAGGTCACAGACCTCGGTGAGACTTCGTTCATATCATCGGCTCAAATACAACCGCAGTTCAATGACTTTGCTTCCAGGACACAGGTTGGAGACCCCATAGCCAGTTTTTATGGCTTTGTGGTAGAGGGCGTGGATGCCAACGGTAACCTGGTCTTTAGGGACCTTAATGGCAATGGCAACAATCAATTGGTCCCGGATGGGGGCGATAAGGCCATTATAGGAGATCCCAATCCTGACCTTACTTTTGGATTTAGTTTTGGGGTAAACTACAAGGGCTTTGATTTCACCACGTTCATGTCAGGAACCGCAGGAAACGATATTTTGGATGCGACCATTAGATATGACGCCCAAGGAACCAGCAGACCGGCATCTTACGTTACCGAACCAGGGGCTCCGCGAAATGTTGTTGTAAGCAGCGCTCCCAACAACGGGGAGCAATTGATATCGGACTTTCATATCAAGGATGGAACCTATTTAAAGGTAAAAAATGTTACCCTGGGTTATAGCCTTCCAGAAAGTGTATTGGACGCATTGGGGGCCAAGGAGGTACGGGTCTATGTTTCGGGCCAGAACCTGTTCGTCCTTACTGGATACACCGGAATAGATCCTGAAATAGGCCAGAACAATATCAACACTCCGCTCAATATCGGAATTGACCAGGGCTTTTTTCCACAAGCCCGTCAGGTGCTACTCGGATTTAATTTTAAGTTTTAAAAAGAAGGAAAATGAAAAAATTTCAAAGAAATATATCAAAAAACAATGCACTAAATTTTCTGTTTTTGGCCTTGAGCACTGTGCTACTTCTTGGTTCCTGTTCGGATGATATCACGGATAAAGAGCCCATAACGGAAATTGTTGCGGAAACCGCTTTTAAAACGGAACAAGACGTCCTATCGAGCCTCAATGCCGCTTATGATCCCTTACAATGGCAGAGTGTCTTGAACAACCAGACTTTTCCTTTGATGCAACAGGGGGTGCGGGCTGATGACCTACATTCGCAGTCGGCCAATTTCTGGGCCATCGGGCAACAATACGACCAATTCAGTACCATTGTTTCCACCCTGCCATCGGTCGCTTCGGTATGGAGCAAGTGGTATCAAGGTGTGGCAAGAGCTAATTTTACCATTCAACTGGCTGAGGATTTTGAGGATTTTCAGACCGCTGGATTGCAGGAGCAGATCATTGCCGAGGCAAGATTTCTTAGAGGGCTTTATTATTTTGAGCTCGTTCGCTTATTCGGCGGTGTGCCGCTTTTTCAAGAAGCGGTTACCTCCGCGGACCAAGAGCTTTTCAAGCCCAGGTCTTCGGCATCGGAAGTCTATGCTTTTATAGAATCCGATCTACAGGCCGCTGCTGCCATATTACCGTTTAAAAATAGTGAACGGGTATTGGGTTCGGCGACTTCGGGCGCAGCCCTGGGATTGCTTACCAAGGTATTCCTATACCAGGAAAAATGGGCGGCCGCTGTATCGGCCGCGGAACAAGTAATTGGCCAAGGCGTGTATTCGTTGGAAAGTGATTTTCGAAATAACTTCCTGCAAACAACCGAATTTGGTCCGGAATCCCTTTTTGAGATTAATTATCAAGATGGCCTGTTCGCAGGAGGTTTCAACGGTACAGGGCAACAACAGGAAGGTTCTGGCATGTGGCGCTGGTCCTTTCCCTTCCTTTCCGGGACGTATCCTTCCTTCAACAATTTTATTCCTAGGCAGGATTTGGTGGACTTTTTTGACGACAGCGACCAGCGGAAGGAAGCAACTTTCCTACTCCCAGGCCAAGTGTTGAACTCCCCAGGTTTGGCAGCCTTGAACTTTGACCCCGTACCGGACAACTTTGGTTATGCCATTGGGGTGAACACGGGGGCCAAGAAGTACTTTCTGACCTTCGAGGAGGTTCAGCCCTTATTGAATGTGGAAGGTTCTCCTTTGAATGAAAAAATACTCCGTTATGCGGATGTGCTGTTAATGCATGCCGAGGCATCCTTGATGGGCGGCGGCGGTAATGGGGCCTCGTCATTTCAACAGGTTTTGGATAGGGCCTATGGGCCCGGTAATCCTGCAGCCCCTTCCTATACGCTTCAAGGTGTAAAGGATGAACGTAGAAGGGAGCTGGCCACAGAGGGATGGAATCGTTTTACGGACTTGGTTCGCTGGGGCGATATTCAGGCGGCCGTAAATGCGGTGGGTAAGGATTTTACTGTGGGACGTGATGAACTTCTCCCCATTCCTCAGCAAGAAATAGATACCTACCCGGAAGGCATGTTGGAACAAAACCCTGGCTACTAATTATAAAGAAGAAAGCAATGAAAAAAATGATCAAAATAAAAACATTTCTAAAGGCCAGTAGTATAGGGTTGTTGACCCTGGGGCTTTTTTTTACCACCTTTTCCTGTGAGGAGGATACAGAATTTAATTTGGGCCCTGTATTGGCCTCACATCAGGATGGCATCCAGAATTTGGATGAGGAAGGAATTGACTGTGGGGGCAGTAGTGGGGTGGTGTGCCCTTCCTGTACCGATGGAATACAGAACCAGGGCGAAGAAGGCATAGATTGTGGCGGTCCCTGTATGATGTGCATTCCTACCCCAAGGGCTGATGCCCTGGCCAGCAGTACCATTCCGTATTACTTTACCTTTGAGGCAAACGATGCCGCTTCGGGAAGAAATTTGGTGCCTTTGCCCCAGGCCAATCAAGGAGTTACCTTTAATTTGGGAGCCGCCGATCCGGCGGGGAGTGATGATCTGGTGGGTCAAATCCTTCGTCCACAGAACGGTCCTTTCGGAGGTTTTGAGGATTTTAAATTTCAGCCACAGCCAGGACCCATAGATTTTTCTACCTACGACAAATTCACCTTGGATGTTTACATTCCTTCCAGCAATGATTTTTCTGGGAATTTGGAGCCTTTGGTCGAAGTTATTCTGCACGATAATGTGGATGGCAATTTTTTCCAAAGGTGGACGGTAATTGGGGTCTCTGTGGATGCCTCCGATTTTGATTCCTGGGTCACCTTAAGGTTCGATGGTACCAATGCGGTATCTGCAGATACGGGCACTTTCCTGCGGGATAATACCACCTATGATAATATCACTCTCCGATTTGGCGGAAGCGGCCACACCGAGGCCGGGGAATTCTTTATCAAGGATTTAAAGACCACCACGAGTTTTGTAGCCCCTGGAACCCCTAGGGCAGATGCGCTGGCCAGCAGCGGACTGCCTGTTTACTACACCTTTGAAACTGGGGATGCAAGCTCGGGACTTAACCTCATTCCTGTTGCAGATGCCAATCAGGGGGTAGTACCCAACTATGGAGTAGCCGATCCGGCAGGCAGTGACAACGGGGTGGCAAGAATATTGAGGCCCGCTAACGGACCCTTTGGCGGCTTTGAGGATTTTAAGTTTCAACCTCAATCGGACCCCATAGATTTTTCTGTATATCATAAGTTTAAATTGGATGTCTACATTCCTTCGAGCAATGACTTTTCGGGAAATTTGGTGCCCTTGGTAGAACTTATTTTGCACGATAATGTAGATGGGAATTTTTTCCAACGATGGACGGTCATTGGAGTTACCGTGGATCCCGCGGATTTTGACTCCTGGGTAACGGTGGAGTTCGATGGAACCAATGCCATGTCGGCGGCGGATGGAACCTTACTTCCCGCCAACGATACCTATGACAACTACACCCTGCGTGTCGGAGGTTTCGGCCATGTTGAGGCAGGGGAGTTTTTTATCAAGGACTTTGTACCCTTTGAATAAGTAATGTGTTAGTAGTTTAATTCAGTCAGAAAGGGGCTGGTGCATTGCGCGGCTCCTTTTTTAAAACCGCTTAAAAAAGTGCCCTAAAATACGCTAAAATGAAGAAGATCATCTTGTTTTCCTGGTTCATGTTATTTATTTCTTGTTCTTCCTGCTCATCCAGTTCCTCGGATGGCGATGGGGAACTTGCAGCGAGCTGTTCGGATGCCATAAAGAACGGTAATGAGATCGGAACAGACTGTGGTGGGGACTGTCCCCCTTGCACATCCTGCAGCGATGGTATCCAAAATGGCAATGAGACGGGAGTGGATTGCGGTGGCGATTGCAAGGATTGCCCTTCCCTGGTGTCCCTGCCCGATAAAGGTTATACGTCGCCCACCTCCTACACCGGTTATGACCTGGTCTGGGGCGATGAATTCAGCGATACCGAACTAAGCACGGATAAATGGGGCTTTCATTTGGGAAATGGATGTCCCAATCTCTGTGGATGGGGAAACAACGAAGCGCAATACTTTACCAATAGTGATCGGAATGTCTATCTTTTGGAGGGCAACTTGGTGATAGAGGCCAAAAATCAGAACATCTCCGGGAGTGCCTATTCTTCGTCCCGGATTCATACCGATAATATTTTCGAATTCCAATACGGACGGGTAGACATTCGCGCCAGCATGCCCTCGGTACCCGGAACCTGGACGGCACTTTTTATGTTGAACCACAACTACCGTGTAGATGCCCCTGATTTGTGGTGGCCCCGTGGCGGTGAAATAGACATCATGGAATATTTGGGCGAAAACCCGAACGATATTCTCGGAACAGGCCATTACGGTACGGATTTCCCAGCCAACCATCGTTTTAATTCGGTCCATTTTGATGCGCTGAATGGAGAGGGTTTTGATGAAGTGTATTACGTGTTTTCCATAATCTGGGAAGAAAATAGCATTAAATGGTTGGTCAATGATATAGAATACCATTCCATGACCCCGGCAACGACTGCGGCGAACGGGCAACCTTATCCATTTAACGATGAATTTTATTTGATTTTTGCACTTTCGGTGGGGGGCAACCTTCCCCAGGTAGCGCCCACGCCTACTAATTTCCCCGCCTTTTTGGTAGTAGATTATGTCCGGGTATTCCAAAAAAACTAAAAGCATATCAATAACTGGGAAGTGCTATTGGGAAACGGCTGGATGGGTGAACCTATGGCAACCGTACAGCGAAAAAGAGCATTTAACCATAAAGTAGCCAAAGGGTATCGAAAATTTGCAACAAACAACTATGTATTATTTAGGTCTGGATATTGGCAGTTCGTCCATCAAGGCGGCTTTGGTAGAGGTTTCTTCCGGTAAGAGCATCGGGGTCGTACAGGAACCGGAGACAGAAATGTCCATGCAAGCGCTAAAAAATGGATGGGCAGAACAAAAGCCGGAAGCGTGGTGGATCCATGTCTGCCAGGCCATACAGCAGTTGAAGAAGAAGTATGCCGTTTCCAGAAAACAAATTTTGGGCATCGGAATTTCCTATCAAATGCATGGGCTGGTACTATTGGACGAAGCCGGTAACAGTCTTAGAAAATCCATTATCTGGTGCGATAGTAGGGCAGTGGACATCGGCAACAAGACACTTGCCCAACTGGGAAAGCAACAGTGCAGCGACCATCTGTTGAACGCCCCCGGGAATTTTACCATTTCCAAATTGAAATGGGTCATGGAAAACGAACCCGAGCTGTACACCAGGGCCTATAAATTTATGTTGCCGGGCGACTACATCGCCTATCGGTTTACCCAGGTAATGAACACCACTATTTCGGGGCTGTCCGAGGCGGTGCTTTGGGATTTTAAACAAGCCGGTATTGCCCAGTTTTTACTGGATCATCACGGAATAAGGCCGTCCCTGGTACCGGATATCGTGGACACTTTTGGCATACAGTCTACTGTGAGCAAGCTGGGAGAAGCCGAGAGCGGCATCGCCGAGGGAACCCCTATTTGTTACCGGGCTGGGGACCAACCCAACAACGCACTTTCCCTGAACGTGTTCCGGCCAGGGGAGGTAGCGGCGACGGGAGGTACTTCAGGGGTGGTTTACGCAGTGACCGATAATTTGTCCGTAGTGGAGAGTTCCCGGGTCAATAATTTTGCCCATGTAAACTATGCGAAAGGGGCCGAACCACGGATCGGAAAACTCCTTTGCATCAACGGTGCAGGGATACAGTACCGGTGGCTGATGAACAATCTTGCGGTACGGTCCTACGAGGAAATGAACCATTTGGCCGCGGACATCCCTGTGGGCTCGGACGGCGTCTGCCTGATTCCCTTCGGGAACGGATCGGAACGCATGCTGGATAATCGGGATATCGGTTCCCGTTTGGTCAACATCAACCTAAATAACCACAACAAGGCCCACATCTGCAGGGCAGCCCTGGAAGGGATTGCCTTTTCCTTTGTTTATGGCATGGAAATCCTGCAATCCGATGGTATCGATATTTCCGTACTCCGGGTAGGGAACGATAATCTATTCCGGTCAGAGATCTTCGCGAATACTATCGCCACGCTAATTTCATACGAAATAGAGGTCTACAATACCACAGGTGCCATTGGTGCAGCTAGGGCGGTAGGGTTGCGTGATGGGGACTATGCCAAATTTGGATCTTATATCATGGATAACGATCACGTCATGACCTTTATGCCCTTTAAGGACAAAGAACCTTATGCGCGGGCCTATGAAAATTGGAAACAGGAACTGGAAATAATTAACAAACAACAAGTGCAATGATAGTATTGGGAGACAGGGAATACTTTAAAGGGATAGGTGAAATCAAATACGAGGGCAGGGATTCTGACAATCCTCTGGCATTTAAGTACTACAATCCGGAACAGGTAGTGGCGGGTAAGAGCATGCGCGAGCACTTTAAATTTTCTGTTGCCTACTGGCATACCTTCTGCGGACAAGGCGCAGATCCCTTTGGTCCGGGCACCCAAAACTTTCCCTGGGATAGCGCTTCGGACCCGGTGCAGGCTGCCAAGGACAAGGCCGACGCTGCTTTTGAGTTTATTGGTAAAATGGGTTTTGACTATTTCTGTTTTCACGATTTCGATTTGATCCAGGAAGGGCCCACTTTTTCGGATTCCGAAAAAAGATTGGCTACCATTACGGACTACATCAAACAAAAACAGACCAATTCGGGCATTAAACTCCTTTGGGGCACCGCCAATTGTTTCTCCCATTCTAGATATATGAACGGGGCGGCCACCAATCCGGATTTTGATGTTGTGGCCCGGGCAGGCGGACAGGTAAAACTGGCCTTGGATGCCACCATGGCCCTGAATGGGGAGAATTACGTATTTTGGGGCGGACGAGAAGGATATATGTCCCTCCTGAATACGGATATGGGCCGTGAATTGGACCATATGGGACGGTTTTTGACCATGGCAAAGGATTATGCCCGTAAGCAGGGATTTAAGGGCACCTTCTTTATTGAGCCTAAACCTATGGAACCATCCAAACACCAGTATGATTTTGATACCGCCACGGCGATCGGTTTCTTGCGCGAGTACGGATTGGACCAGGATTTTAAGATCAATATAGAGGTGAACCACGCCACCTTGGCACAACACACCTTTCAGCACGAAATAGCTGTGGCCGCCAATGCAGGGATGTTGGGCAGCTTGGATGCCAATAGGGGCGATTATCAAAATGGCTGGGACACCGATCAATTTCCAAATAACATCCAGGAAACCACTGAAGCGATGCTCCAGTTTCTCATGGCTGGAGGCCTGCAAGGTGGTGGGGTAAACTTTGATGCCAAAATTCGGCGCAACTCCACCGACATGGACGATGTATTCCACGCCCACATTGGCGGGGCGGATACCTTTGCCCGGGCCTTACTTGTTGCGGACAGCATCCTTTCCTCATCGTCCTATAGCACCATGCTTCAAAATCGGTATGCTTCATTTGATGCGGGAAAGGGAAAAGATTTTGAAAACGGGAAACTGAGCTTGGAGGACCTATACTTACTTGCTGGGGAGCATGGGGAATTGAAACTAAGGAGTGGCAAACAGGAATTGTTCGAGAACCTTGTAAATCAATATATCTAACTAAAGAAAAACGCGTATGGACTCTATATTGGAAACAGCGGATTGGTGGGTGTTGGGCTTGTATTTTGCAGCACTGATGGCCGTAGCAGCTTGGGTAATCCTCCAAAAAAACAAAGACACGGCCGATTATTTCCTGGCGGGCCGAAATGTGGGCTGGTTTGTTATAGGAGCCTCTATCTTTGCTTCCAATATTGGTTCGGAACATGTGGTGGGCCTTGCCGGCACCGGAGCGGAGTCGGGTATGCCCATGGCCCATTACGAATTGCACGCCTGGATCGTACTGCTGCTCGGATGGCTGTTTTTGCCCTTTTATTTTAGGAGCAATGCCTTTACCATGCCAGAATTCCTGGAAAAACGTTTTGATGCCCGATCGCGCTGGTTCCTGTCCGTATTTTCTTTGGCGGGCTATGTGATCACCAAGGTTTCCGTCACCATTTATGCCGGGGGTATTGTGGTTTCGGAATTGTTGGGGATCCCCTTTTGGTACGGGGCTATTGGCATAGTGGTCTTTACCGGGGCCTATACGGTCATTGGCGGAATGAAAGCCGTAATCTATACGGAAACCTTACAGACCGTGATTCTCATCATGGGATCGGTTGTGATTACCTATTTAGGTTTACAGGAAGTAGGGGGGTGGTCTACCTTGCGAGCTACCGTGGGTTCGGAGCATTTTAATATGTGGCGGCCCATTACCGATCCTGATTTTCCCTGGACAGGGATGCTTTTTGGGGGTACCATCGTCGGTATCTGGTATTGGTGCACCGATCAGTACATTGTGCAGCGTACCTTGGCGGCCAATAATATCAAAATAGGGCGACGGGGTGCCATCTTCGGGGCCTATCTAAAGATTTTGCCCATTTTTATTTTCTTGATTCCCGGCATCATAGCGTTTGCACTGGCCAAACAGGGCGTGTTGACTTATGATAAAGCCGATGAGGTTTTTCCGGTGTTGGTAAAAACCTTGCTCCCCACGGGACTTAAGGGATTAGTGGCCGGTGGTCTGATGGCCGCTTTGATGAGTTCCCTGGCCTCGGTATTCAACTCCTGTTCTACCATATTCACCATGGATATCTACAAGAAGCTCAAACCCGAAACCTCCGAACGTTTCTTGGTAAACATAGGAAAATTTGCCACCACCATCGTGGTGTTATTGGGTATCATTTGGATTCCCATAATGGAAAAGATCGGGGGAGGTACCCTGTACAAGTATTTGCAAAGTGTACAATCCTATATAGCGCCCCCTATCACTGCGGTATTCCTATTGGGTATACTTTGGAAAAGGGTCAATGCCAAAGCGGCCATCGTCACCTTATTTTCTGGCCTGATCGTGGCTGCGCTCCGGATTGTTGCGGAGATCAATGTGGACAGCCTATCCGGCTTTTTGCACGACTTTGCTACGATCAACTTTGCCCATATGGCCATATTCATGTTCGTTTTCTCCACACTGGTGTGTGTGGGAGTAAGCGCACTGACCACTGCACCCAACTATGCGCGGATCAAGGGCTTGGCCTTTGGGACCCTAACCGAGGAGCAGCGGCAGCAGGACAAGGAAAGTTTTGATAGTATCGATATTGTCCTTTCGGTGGCTTTGGTGGCGGTAATAGTAATGGTACTCACGTATTTCACAGGATAACCCCATATGTTGAGAACAGGGTTGAACATAAAACTATAGTTAAAAAAAGTAAAAATGTCCAAGAGAACGTTGTTTATCGCTTTTGTGGTTTCCCTAGGGGGATTCTTGTTCGGTTTTGACGCTGGAATCATCTCAGGAGTTATTTCCTATGCGGGCCCGGAATTTGATTTAAACGACGCGCAGACAGGCTGGGCCGTAAGTTCTCCTTCCTTTGCGGCGATGTTGGCCATGTTGGTTGCTGGCCGGCTGAGTGACCGTATCGGAAGAAAAAAAATACTGATTATTGTGGCCTTGCTATATGCGGTTTCCGCTTTATTTTCGGCATATGCCATTTCCTATGAAATGCTGTACATCGCCCGGATGATAGGTGGGGTGGCCTTTGGGGCGGCCCTTATCCTGGCGCCCACCTATATTGCCGAGGTCGCCCTAGCTGAGAATCGCGGAAAATTGGTATCTATTCAACAGTTGAACATTGTGCTCGGTTTTTTTGCCGCCTTTCTGTGCAATAACTATTTGAATAGCCTAAATACTTCTGGTGAAAGCTTTCTGACCGATGAAACCGTATGGCGATGGATGTTGGGCATTGAATTGGCACCGGCACTACTGTACATGGCGCTACTTTTTTTTGTGCCCAGGAGTCCCCGTTGGTTGTACCTGACCAACAAGGTGGAAGAGGCAAAGAGGGTTCTCAACGCACTTCATGGAAACGAGAGGGCACGCGGGGAAATAGCGATTATCGAAAAAAACATACGCGAACGACCCAAAAAGGATAAGGCTAGCATAGGCCAACTGTTTGCTCCCGCCTTGCGTTTTATTGTTGTTGTAGGCCTGGTAATTGGTGTGCTGCAACAGATTACAGGCATCAATGCCATTTATTTCTATGCTACCTCAATTTTTAAGCAAACCGGGATCGGCACGGACGCTTCCTTTACTTCCGGGGTATTGTTGAGTTTTACCACGGTGCTATTTACGCTTGTTGCCATGGTATTGATCGATAGGATGGGAAGGCGGCCATTATTGTTAGTGGGTATTGCTGGAATAGCGTTGAGCCTAGGGCTTTGTGCATATGGGTTTAACAAGGCTACCTACGAACTTACCACCTCAGAGATCGCACAATTGGAAAAGTTCGATACCAGTAAGTTGAACGGGATAGCAAATAAGACTTATGCCAACGACCTGGATTTTAAGGAAGCCATGATATCCGCGTTGGGCAGCCAGACCTATGGAAAAAATGAAGGAGACATCCTAGCCCTGGCCACCAATATGAACGCTACTTTGGTACTTATAGGTATTTTAGGCTTTGTGGCATGTTTTGCCTTTTCCCTGGGGCCGGTGATGTGGGTCATGTTGTCCGAGCTGTATCCGAATAAATATCGAGGTTTGGCCATAGGGTTCATCGGATTTGTCAATTCCTTTTCGAGCTGGTTGGTACAACAGATTTTTCCATGGGAACTATCCAATCTTGGTAATGCCATGAGTTTTTTAATTTTTGCCGTAACCGCGTTGTTAGGCTTTTTTGTTTTACTGAAAATCCTGCCGGAAACTAAGGGAAAATCCCTGGAACAGATAGAGGCAGAATTGGTTAAATGAGTTTTATGATAAGGAATCCCATACTAAAAGGTTTTAATCCCGATCCCTCCATTTGCAGGGTGGGGGACGACTATTATATTGCTACCTCCACTTTTGAGTGGTTTCCGGGTGTTCAGATCCATCATTCCAAGGACCTGAAAAATTGGAAGCTTATCGCAAGGCCCTTAAATAGGGTTTCTCAATTGGATATGAAGGGCATTCCCGATTCCTGCGGGGTTTGGGCCCCATGCCTGTCCTATAGCGAGGGCACCTTCTATCTGGTCTATACCAATGTAAAATCCTTTGATGGTGTTTGGAAGGACACCCCCAATTATCTGGTTACGACAAAGGACATTACCGGCGATTGGTCAGAACCCATTTACATGACCTCACGGGGCTTTGATGGCTCGCTCTTTCATGACGACGACGGACGAAAATGGTTTATGAGCATGTTGTTGGATCATCGCAATGGTAAGTTTTTTGGGGGTATCGAATTGCAGGAGTACAGTGCTTCGAAAAAGAAATTGATAGGAGAGGCGCATTACCTTACGCCGGGCACAGAACTGGGTCGTACCGAGGGGCCCCATCTTTACAAAAAGGACGGTTACTACTATATAGTGCTTGCGGAAGGCGGCACCGAATACGAGCATGCCATGACCGTGGGTCGTAGCAAATCGATTTACGGACCCTATGAATTTCACCCGGATAACCCTTTTGTATCGGCGGCGGAGGATAAAAACAATACGCTTCAAAAATCTGGGCATGGCGATCTGGTACAGACCCGGGAAGGCGATTGGTACGTGGTTTTTTTGGTCGGCAGGCCCTTGACCCCACACGGCAAATGTACCTTGGGCCGTGAAACGGCTATAGAGGAATTTGTATGGAAGGACGATTGGCCCTATCTAAAAAGTGGAAGTCGCGTACCCCGCCCGGAAATTCCGTCCCCTCGCTTGCCCGAACAACCCAATGGAGAGCCCGTGGTCCGGACCCATTTTGATCAGGACCAAATCCCTATGGTATTCCAATCGTTACGTGTACCGATAACCAAGGACTGGTGCAACCTCGATGTGAGGAAAGGATTTTTGCGACTTTATGGCAAGGAATCCTTGAATTCCCTGCATCACCAAAGTTTATTAGGCCGAAGAATACAGAGCTTTAATGTGCAGGTATCCACATCGCTCGAATTCCACCCCAAAAACATTCACCATATGGCGGGATTGGTTTTTTATTACAATGCCGGACATTACCACTATGCCTGTATTACCTCCAACCCGGAAGGAACCCGGAAGTTCCTTTGTATCATTTCATCCGATAATTTCAAAATGAGTTTTCAGGAGGAATTGGAAGATGTTACCAGTAGTACCCGAGTGGTCCTTCGAGGGGATATGCATCGGGACCGTCTCCAGTTTTATTTTAGTCTGGACAATAAGGAGTTCAAGAAAATTGGAAGTTCACTGGATGCGAGCATTCTATCCGATGACCACGTTCGCAATGGCAGAAGCCGCTACCGACCGGCCTTTACGGGGAGTTTTGTCGGTATTTGTTGTCAAGATTTGGCGATGAACATTCACCATGCCGATTTTGAATGGTTTGTATATAAGGAAATTGAATAACAATTGGATTATGAAGAAAGTTGCAATTTTAGCTAGCATGGTGCTGGCCTTGTCCTGTGGACAAAAAAAGGAGGGACAGCATGCCCTGGAAGCTTCCGTAGAGGGGATGCCCCTGGTACAAAATTTGGCCAAGTTTGAACCGAAAGACGGTGAGGTATTGCTCTTTGTAGGGCAGGAGTTGGAGGCCGTTGGGGGTCTGGAAGCGTACAATGATGGATATTTAGATCATTTTGAGAGGCCCGCTGGATGGACCACTTACACCAACATCAACCCAGGGGAAGAGTCCTTTGGGCGTGTGCAGGAGGGATTGGATGGCCTGTTCGACACCCATGATTGGGGAGACAATGATTACAATGCCACCCTGCAATTGCAAGACGAGGATTTTAAGGATATGGCCTTGGCCATCGGCCTTCAATTTGTAAACCATGAAGAAAAGGTTGCCGATGGCACCCACGATGCCTACATTGATATGCTGGGCAAATTTTTGTTGTCCTTGGGCAGGCGACCGGTTTTTCTGAGGATTGCCTATGAGTTCGATGGCGATCCCTGGAACCACTATGACCGGGAGAGTACGATAAAGGCCTACAAGCGTATGGTAGATAGGTTGCGGGCCATGGGCGTGACCAACACAGCCTATGTCTGGCAATCCACAGGTTTTATTTCAGGCCAAGAACATTTGGAAGGATGGTATCCCGGAGACGATTATGTAGATTGGTTGGGGGTTTCCTTCTTCAATCGATGGAAGGAAATTGAAATGTTCGAATTCGCCAGAAAAAAAGGAAAACCGGTGTTTATCGCTGAGGCTACCCCAACGATTTCCGACTATGGGGGAAAACTCTATGGGCTCACCAAGGAAACGCAATTGGGCGATCCGGTACAGGCCCAGGAAGCATGGGACAAGTGGTTTGTGCCATTTTTTAAGGCCATAGATGAAAACCCCGACGTGGTAAAGGCTGTGCATTACATCAACTGTCACTGGGATTCCCACCCCATGTGGAAAGCTAACCCCACCTTCAAAGGGATAGATGCGCGCTTGCATTTGAATGATACCATCGCCAAGCGATGGCGGGAGATTACCTCCCAACCCAGGTTTATAAAATCGTCCCCGGGGCTATATGATAAGCTATACAACGAATAAACGAGATCTCATGAACACACAACAGTTGGCAAAACGGTTTTGGGAAGAGGGTTACCTGGTTTTGGAGAATTTCTTCGACGAAAGCTTGATGGATACCTATAACCGGTTGATTTTGGAGCATTTTGGAAAGGATCCTGACTGGGAGCATACCGACGAGTTTATCAGCAAGTCTGCCGTGGAGGTAGTGCCGTGGTTTCCGTATAGGGAGGGCAAGCATTATTTTGATGGAGTGGACAAAGACCTTAGGTTCAATCGGCTCACAGAAACCATCCTGGGTAAAGGTTGGGACAATCTGTACTGCATGATGATGTATTCCAAACAGGGAAGCAAGGGACAGGCCTGGCATCAGGACTGCCCTCCGGAAGACAACAAGCTATTTAATCTGAACCGACTGGTCTATACACACGATATTACGGAACATACTGGGGGTGAAATTGTAATATTTCCCAGGGCCCATATCATGGGCGAACTACCTGCGGGCGATCCACATGACGATTTAAAGGGGCAAAAGGTGTTTCGGCCAAAGAAAGGAACCGTGGTGTTCCTGCACGGCCATTGCTGGCATCGGGTACTGCCGGTGAAAGCAGCCTATCGGGTTTCCTCCAACTTCAGGGCCATGCCAATGGATACGCCCGAGGATATTACGGACATCTGTGTATACAGAAATATGCGCTATAGGTTTTCAACTTCAGAAGTTATTGAGGAACGGGTTTTGTAAGAAGGAGGCATGGCAAAAAAAATAAAATGGGGGATTGTTGGCCTAGGACGCATAGCCAAACTTTTTGCCGATGATTTGACGCTCGTACAGCGGGCGGAACTGGTGGCTGTAGCTTCCACGGATCGGGAGCGTGCCAAGGTATTTGCAGCACAGTACGGCGTCCCCAATCACTATGATAGTTATGATGCACTTTTTAAGGACGGGGAGGTAGATGTGGTCTATGTGGCGACCTTCCACCATACGCATGCTGCGGTAAGTATAGCGGCAATGGACCAAAAAAAACACGTGCTATGTGAAAAACCTATAGCCATAACTGCCAAGGAAGCCAAGGAAATGATAAGGGCATCCAAACGAAACAAGGTGTTTTTTATGGAGGCTTTTTGGAGCAGGTTCAATCCGTCCATTGCCAAGGTAAAGGAATTAGTAGCAGCAGGGGCTCTTGGAAAAGTAAGATATATCAACGCTGAATTTACCTTCTATAAACTGGATGACGACCCCAACGCCAGATCCCTCAATATCGCTTTGGCTGGAGGTTCCCTGCTCGATATGGGCGTTTACCCAATTTTTTTGTCTTATCTTTTATTGGGGAAACCCAGGGAGATTATGGCAAAGTCGAAGTTTTTCCATACGGGGGCCGAAATACAGACCTCCATGATTTTCGATTATGGGGAGGCCCAAGCCTTGCTATACAGTGGCTTTGCCAACAATACGGATATGAAAGCCAAAATCTGTGGGGAAGAAGGGGAGTTGTTCATTCATCCCATTTGGCATGAGACACAAGGTTTTACGTTGGTAAGGCACGGTAAAAAAAAGAAATATGAGCTACCTACGCTTGGAAAAGGCTTTTCCCATGAAATTATGGAGGTAAACCAATGTGTGGAAAATAGGAAACAGGAAAGTGATTTTTGGAGCCATAAAAATTCACTGGAACTAATAACGATTGTTGATGCGGTGCGTGAGAAGGCCGGTATTCATTTTCCATTTAAACGCTAACGCCCGATGCCATGTCCAAACTCACCCTAAAAGAAATAGCCGCCCACTTCAAGGTTTCCGTATCCACGGTATCCAAGGCCATTCATGATAGTCATGAAATAAGTAGGAGCCTCAAGGCCAAGATCCAGAAATTTGCTTTGGAAAACCACTACAGGCCCAACAAGGTGGCGCTTAATCTAGTAAACCGAAATACCAAGACCATAGGCGTGGTTATTCCGAATATTTTAAACTACTTTTTTGTGCAGGTACTGTACGGGATAGAGAAAATAGCGGATGCAAGGGGATACAATATCATAACCTGTATCACCAACGAATCCCTGGAGAAAGAAACCGGGAACCTGGATTTTTTGAGCGCAGGATCCGTGGACGGTATTATCATTTCCTCGGCGGCCGAAGAATCAGAATTGGATGTCCATGCAGAACATCTGAAGGAACTCTCGGAAAATCAGATTCCCTTGGTCATGTTCGATCGGGTAACCGATCTTGTGGAATGCGACAAGGTTATCGTTGATGACTTTGAGGCTGGTTATAAGGCCACTAAATTTTTTGTGGATACGGGCTGCCGTACCATTGCCATAGTTACACCCATAGATGATTCCATCATCAGCAGATTACGCGTTGAGGGATATAAGAAGGCCCTGGAAGAATACGGCATTGCCTTTGATGAAAAACTGATTGTTCCGACAGATTCCAAGGAGGACCTGGAACTGACCATGTCCTTTCTGTTGAATTACAAAAAAATTGAAGGTATAATGGCACTTGACGAAATTACGGCCGTCAAGGTCATGAACATTGTCAAGTCCAGGGGGTATCGCGTACCAGAGGATATCGCCATCATAGGTTTTACCAATGGGGAACTTTCCCGCTATGTTAGCCCGGCACTCACTATGGTAAGTCAGCACGGTACCTATATAGGGGAGATGGCATCCAAAGTGCTGATAAACCGTATAGAGAACAAGAATCCGGAAAGACCTTATGAGACGAAAATTGTCAAGACCAGTTTGATTGTCAGGGATTCCACCAAGAAATTACAGCCTTAGCCGCAGCACGGAAAGGTTTGGACCCTACCATCGGCTATCTCTTAGGGGTAAAGGTATATAGTATGCCCAGGGTAACGGTTGTCCAGGACCGGTCGTCCAGGTCTATCGTGGTATAGGAAAAATTCAGTTCGGTTTTGGCGCCTAAAAGGAATCCGATGAGTGGGCGATAATAAAGGCCTCCATCGTTTCCATCATTAATGCCCAAGGCTTGCCCCCCGTCAATTCCAAAAGAGAACGAATCCGAAGGCCATATACGCAGGGAAGCGGCCAGAGGTACAAATTGGACGTCAGATAGGCCGGTAAGCACCGTCCCGGTCTGAAAGGTCTCGGCAAATCCGTGAATGTATCCTGCGCTCACACCCAGGTCTACCACTTCCCCCAACGCCCACATATATCCTACATCGGCACCAACTACAACACCTACCTCGTCGTTAAAATCATTAAAGGGCAGACCCCCTTGTATCCCAACCTTGAATCCTTGTTGGGCGTGCATTCCCAATCCCATTACGGACAGGAAGAATACAAAAAAAATATGTTTCATTTGGCTTGGTTTTACGTATAGAAACGTAAAACTTGGCAGTTGCGTGAAACTGACCCCAGTTTTGTTGCAAAACCTACCAAACCTGTTGTAGAAAGGCAAGTTTACATAAAATTAGGCAAGGACGGTCCCACTTTGAAGCATACGGAGGTCTGTCTTGTGTGCCTGCAGATTAATTGCAAGGGGCACCAGGTTTTTGCCCGTGAATTTCATTACCTTGTAATTCAATAAAAGCAGGGGAAATGGAACCAAAACAAAAAGAATGGTTCAAATATATGTCCCCAATTTGATCCGCAGCTTCGTTATAGGTTTGAATGTATTTATTAACGTATAAAACAGATTTAAAATGAAAGATTTTATGATGATTTTCATCGGGGCCGACTATGAGGAGTTGGGTCTATCACCGGAGGAACTGCAGGGAAGAATGGGCAAATGGTGGGCCTGGAACAATAAAATGGAAGCCGCCGGAATTCTAAAGGGCGGCAATGCCCTGATACCTACGGCCAAACGTGTTTCCGGACCGGATAGGACCGTCTCGGACGGCCCTTTTGTTGAAGGGAAGGAATTAGTGGGGGGCTATTATATAATAACAGCGGAGAACGCGGATGAGGTAGTGAAAGTTGCCGAGGATTATCCAGATTATGATTTGGGGGGTACGGTAGAGATTCGTGAGGTTATGGTATTTGATCAATGATGAACCCAAAAGTCGTAGACCATCTTTTCAGACATCACTATGGGAAGATGGTCTCTATTTTAACCCGTATTTTTGGCCTTTCCAACCTGGAGATTATTGAAGATGCCATTCAGGATACCTTTGCACAGGCCATCCTTAAATGGAGGAACCAATTTCCCGAAAATCCCGAGGCCTGGCTTACCCAGGCGGCCAAAAACAGGGCCATTGATCTTTTGCGCCAAAGCAAAGCGACACAAAAAAGGATCGAACGGGTGGCAAGCGGTCCTGCTGTGAGCCAACTCAACGAAATGTTTTTGGACCATGAAATAGAGGACAGTCAACTTAGAATGATCTTTGTGGCCTGCCATCCAAACCTCGATTCCAAGGAACAAATCGCCTTTGCGCTAAAAACAATATCTGGATTCAGTACCCGGGAGATCGCTTCGGCCTTGCTCATCAATGAGGATACGGTTAGCAAACGACTGAGCAGGGCGAGAAAAAAAATTGTCAAGAAATCCATTAGCTTTAACTTTCCCGATGCCCACGAACTACCCAAACGTATGGCTAGGGTAATGGAGGTCATTTACCTGACCTTTAACGAGGGTTTTCACTCCAACAATAAAAAGATTCTGGTACGACAGGATTTGTGCGGCGAGGCCATTAGACTCTGCAAATTGATGCTAAAAAAAGAAAAGCTTAGATCGGGAGAACTGTATGCGCTGTTCGCCCTAATGTGTTTCCATGCGGCGCGTTTGGAGAGCAAAATAAGCGCGAACAACGAAATTATCGACCTACGTCATCAGGACAGGAGCAAATGGCTATTTCCACTCATTGTACTGGGTAATGATGCCATGAACAAAGCCATAGAAACAGAGGAGTTTTCACCCTACCATTTTGAGGCTGCCATTGCGGCGGAACACGTTAGATCTCCCTCCTTTGAGAAGACCAATTGGCACAAGATTCTTACCTACTATCAACGATTGAACGAATTGCAGTTTTCGGAAGGCTCATTGGTAAACATGGCCATGGTACAGCTTCAGCTAGGCGAATATGAAGCGGCCCGTGCCAATCTGGAACGTGTTCGCATCAAAGAACTGGGACAAAGGGCCTATCTCTATTACGGATGTTTTGCCGAGTACTACACCAAAGTGAAAAACATACCAGAGGCCGTATCCTATTTGGATAAGACAATCCTTAGGGTCACCAATGAACTGGAAAAAGAACACCTACTCAAAAAAAGAGACCACCTGAGCGCGCTCATCAAGTGACGAGGGAAGGGCATAAGAGCTATCTATCGCACACATTCCCCACTCAGTTCCCGTTTCCACATGGTAGCATCGCAATAGAAGTTCACATGACGATTTGGGTCGTTGCCAGGAACCATCAAAGCCGTGGGCTTTCCGTCCCAGGGCCCCGCTAAAGTCCATCTGCAACGACATCCCTGGGAACACCTTTCTGTATAATCTATGGTACCAATGCGTTCTGCTTCTGCCTCCAAATCCGCCTTGCCGCTATTGGAAACAAAATTTAACAGCACCTGGCTTGGTCTTCGGCCTACGGTTTGGAAATTTCTTAAGTTGGTGACCCGATATTCGATACCCCGACAATTTCCGGAGCATGGTGGTGGTTCAGGGGTAGGGGTGGTTCCGGTTTCATCGTCATCGCCTCCCCAGTCGAACGTAAACCAACCGAATAGAACTACAAGGACGCCAAAGACCTCGGCAATGATGTCCAAACCTGCATTTTTAAGGCAGATATAAAGTTCCAGATCGCATTTTAACCGGTCTAAATGACCTCCTCCCGCATTGTAGCAGCGGTCATGGGCAAAACAGCATTCGTCCCAGGGTCCGGAGGGGAGGGGAGGTAACCAAGAAGGACCGCAACCATTCACTTCTTGCTTGCGCATATCTGCCGAACAGGCAATCGTATAGACGATCGGCATTCGGTATATGCCATTTTTCCCGCTCAAGGTCTTATCCAGGGTTTGGAAGGATTTTAATCTTTTATCGGGATCTATACGGTGATCTACCAGGGCATTGATCGCTGCAAAGGTGTCTTTGACCACTTTATTCGGGAACCCCCGTTCTAAAAACTGTTCAGGGGTAAGATCGCTAAGGTGATAGACGGCATTTGGAAAATTATTTCTCATAATGGTATGTATTAACAAAAAACCCCCTCTTGATGGGCTAACGAATTAGCCAGCAAGGGGGGAATTGAACTTATAAGATACAATTTTCTTTTTTTAATGCCTTAAAAACGGGAGGTTTTATGAAGATGGATCGAAGGTTATTGGAGTATGGGGATATTCAAAAAGTAGGCTGGAAAACAGAAACAAAAACCTTAATTTTTCTATGGTTTTTCTGTAATGGGTATTCGGGATTCCTGGCTATCTTACCCCCGACTAAGAAAAGTTCCCCCATTATTTTTACCACAATCCTGCGCGAACTGCCTTGCTAGGGAAGACGGTTTACAAAGGAATAAAGAAATCCCCGGAAAACTCCGGGGATTTATTGTATAAAGAGGCCTTAGAAATTAAAACCAATGCCTTTTTTCAGGTGACCACCATTGACGGCGATATGTGCCGTAGACTTATGGAATTTGACAAAAACCTGGAGGTAAGAGGATTACAGCATAGAGCGAACAGCGAGGCGCTGCTCCGGGAAATGGTGCCTGCAACCTACTTGGAACCTTTGCGCAAGCTGGTGGATGTTTTGAATGAGGACAGGTTTTTCAATAGGATGACCCTATACGATCCACAGCTATATACCACCACCCCCTTGAACAGAATCGTGGATGCCGCTCCACCCGAAAGTTATGTGAGCTATCGTTTCAACAGGGACGTTGACCTTTTCCTGGAAGCAGCGGACCCCGATGCAAAGAAACGGATCAAGGCACAGTTGGAAGGTTGGTCGGCAAATCATGACCGCTTAATGCCACTATTTGGCACCGTGGACGATTTTATAGAAGATGATAACATCACTGTTTCCATATCTGCCTATTCGGAGAAAATGGAACTGCTGCGGGAAATTGAGCCCCACTCCATAAACTTGTCCACCCTTTCCAAGCATGCGCTACAAGCATTGAATGGCAATCCAAAAGGTGGGGGACAACAGCAACTCGATACGCTTTTAATCAGGGCAAGGAAGGCCCATGGAGCAACGCTTCTTTCCATTGCGGACGGACTCTCTAAACTGATCAAGGACAAGCAGGGAAATTTGGAATAGGGTTACCAGGATACCGGCTTATAGGATTGCCCTATTTTGAGCCTTTTCCCCGAGTTGAGCACGAGGTACGCGTCTCGTTGTTGTTTTTCTTTTGAATGGATATGTTCCTTGTTTACCAGGTATTTTCTATGGATCCGTATAAAATCGGGGGACAATTGTTTGGCTATCGCTCCCATGCTGTACCTCTTAATAAAGGTGTCCGTTTCCGTATGAAATTTTAGATAGTGGTCATCGGCCTCCACCCAAAGCACCGATACTAGGGGAAGGGTAACCGTCTTTCGGCCCTTGGAGACCAGAATCGTCCGTTTTTTTTCCTTGGTGTTATGGACATATATCGCGGCTGCGATGATTAAAAGCAGATGATAGAGCGCCTCACGACCAAAATAATAACGGGCGTATTCCTGATCTATGAAATGATCAAAGTAGCCAAAACTGTGCAGCACCACATTGGATAGAAGATAGAAAACGAACAAAATGACCGGGACGGAACACACGATCAAAACCCAATATATTTTAGGATATCTTTTTTGGATGATCTTTTGAATGCGTAAGCCAAGCATCAAAAAAGGAACAAACAAGAGCACGGAAACACAAAGGTAACCAATGGAAACCCAGATACTATAGCTCGAATGGTCGCTATAGCGAATTACGTTCTGCACCAAGGTGATAACAAATATTGCAACCAATGCAATGGTGGCTAGGTAATAGAACCGCTTTTCACTTCCGATCTTCCACATGGTTTATGATATTTCAACGCATTTGGTATCAGACCCAGAATGGACCTTCCAACAAATATAGGCAGCGAACGGCAAAATTTCTTGGCTTGGGCGAAAAATGATAGCGGCCCTTTGAATTTATCCAAAGATTCCCTTGAACATTTTTTCTGTAAGTCCTTTAGAACGCAACCAATCCGCCAGTTTGGCTCGTCCGCCCACTTCGGCATGGTGCAAAAGCGTGAACCCGTGTGGTCCTGGAGCATTGAGTAAATGAGGGTGATCGGTGGTGATTTTTCGGATAAAATCATCATATCCAAGGAAGGTGTAATTAAAGATATCCAAACGGGCACCCTTGGCCAATAAAAGCTCCGCAATGTCTCTTCTACCCATGTGACAAGCACCTCCCATAGCGGTCTCAAAATCCCCTTTTTTGAACTGGCTGGTGCAGTTGAGCAGTAACGGATGGGACTCAATGATTTTTTTGGTTTCCTCGAGACTTTTGTGGGCAGCGAAGACAAATTCAAGTATTGCCTCGGTACTGTAAAGGTTGTCCTGGGGTTGCATTTGGTTCGCAGTGACCAGGTATGGGGCACTAAGGGCCATACCCCCCAACAACGCACTTTTTTTAATAAAGTTCTTTCTATCCATAGGAGCAACGGTTTTAGGTGACCATAAATCACTTGGTATTTTCGCGTAAATCAAAGGAAAGGGCTGCTTTTGTCGCAAAGTTGTTTTTGGCCGACGTGAAATTACCGTCATAAAAGAAAGAAATTCCTTGATCGAGCTAGGCGAAGCTTGTTCCTTTTAAACTAACCCACGTTGGTATTGCGCTAATGTAATCCTCCTTAGTCCTCCGATTCCCTCAGGTTGGGCAATAGCACGGCCACTACACCCAAAAGAGGTAAGAAAGCACAAAGCTGAAACACATATTCAATTCCGGTTTGGTCGGCCAGATTTCCCAGCAGGGCAGAGCCCACACCTCCGAGACCAAAAGCCAGACCAAAAAATAGGCCAGAGACCATACCCACCCTGTTCGGTAGCAATTCCTGCGCGAATACCAGAATGGCGGAAAAGGCCGAGGCGATAATAATTCCGATACAGATAGACAGTACCAAGACCCAAAACAGACCTACATAGGGCAGTAGTAGTGTAAATGGAGCGGCTCCGAGAATGGAGCCCCAAATAATTTTCTTCCGGCCATATCGATCCCCCAAAGGCCCTCCAAAATACGTACCTATCGCAACGGCCCCCAAAAAGGTAAACAGGTATAATTGGGACTGTTGTATGGAAACCTGGAACTTTTCAATGAGGTAGAAGGTAAAATAGTTGGTCATACTGGCCATATAGAAATACTTGGAGAAGATAAGTACGATCAATACGGCGATGGAGAGCCTAATACGACCTTTGGTAATCTGGTTTGGTTTAGTGGACAATTGCTGACGAGGCGTTAGGTTTTTTTTGGTCAAATAGGTACTGTACCATTTACCTACCTTGTATAAGGCCACAATACCGAAGAACGAACCTACAACAAACCAGAGGACATTCCCCTGTCCATAAGGAATAACCAGCGCGGCCACTAGTAGAGGCCCTACGGCACTGCCGGAGTTTCCCCCGATCTGAAAGATCGACTGTGCAAGCCCCCTTTTGCCTCCGGAAGCCAGGTTGGCCACCCGTGAGGATTCTGGATGAAAAATAGCGGAGCCCAATCCAATGAGGGAAACAGCAACTAGAATCCATACAAAGGTATTGGCACGCGAAAGGGCGGCAATACCTACCAGGGTGCACAATGCCCCACCGATCAGGGCAAGAGGTTTTGGTTTCCTATCCGTAATGCTGCCCACCAAAGGTTGGAACAGAGAAGCCGTAAGTTGGTAACTGAGCGCTATTAGTCCTACCTGGGTAAAGCTCAGGGCATAATTGTTTTTTAGTAGGGGATAAATGGCCGGGATTACGGATTGCAGGGCATCATTTACGAAATGGGCAAAGCTCAACATATACAGTACGGTGTATGCCGGTCCATGGTTTTTGGAAGTGTGCAGTTGTGCCATTTTAAATCAAAACATCAAATGTAAACAGCCAGTATAACTTATTGTAGCACGAAACGCGCTAGTTTTTGTGTAAATCGATCATTTTTTATCCTTCCGTCCTCCAATATTTTATATCTTCATTCAGCATGGGGCAAGCCGTTGAGCAGGCTTCATCCACATAAATCACATGGGAACAGCAAAAAAGCACAGATTAATCGGGGGTATTCCGCTCTACGGTATGGAAAATAGACCTTCAATGGATTTCCACATCTATGAGTTAGGTGCATTTAGGAATGGCCGTCCTGAGCAGCCGCATGGGATGACCGAGATACCACATAGACATGATTTTTATGAAGTTATGGTCTTTCTTACGGCAGGCGGGGAGCACTTGATCGACTTCAAAAACTACCCTATACATGGAGGCAGTCTTCATTTTATTTCACCAGGACAAGTACATCTCACTACACGAAACCAGAACTGCAAGGCCTTCCTGTTGGTCTTCTCTGCTAACGTTCTCCGGACGGTTTTGAATATGCCTAGGAAGCCCGTCGCTCTTCCATACTATCAGGTCGATTGCCATCCCGTTTTACAGCCCGCTCCGAATGAATTTAAAGAGTATGCCGAACTGACTATGAAAATTTACCACGAGTATCACCGTCAAAACCCTTTACGGGAAGAATTGATACGAGGCTATCTGAATATCCTGTTATTACGTGCCAAAATGCACTATTTGGAGGCCCATCCGGTGCTTAAAGTGAACAAAAGCCGATATACGGAGATTTTTTCGACCTTTCAGACCTTGATCGAGGCACATTATACACAAGGGGCCCGAGTGGGTTTTTATGCGGAGAAGTTGCATATTTCACCTGGCCACCTAAGTAAAGTTTCCAAATCCTTAACGGGGAAAAGCGCCTCGGCACATCTTATTGACCGTTTGGTTTTGGAAGGGAAACGCCTGTTGTCCACCGTCAATCTTACCCAAAAGGAAATTGCCGGTCAATTGGGCTTCTGTGATACTTTTTATTTTAATCGGTTTTTTAAGAAAAACACGGGTATCACGCCAGGGGCGTTCCGGACAAGGAACCGCGCTTACGAGAATAGTGAGCAGATTGTATAAAGGAACAGGATTTATAATGCCTTAAGGATTAAAACAGTATGCACACCGGGGTGGGTGCATCCACAGTATCCGCGTATTCCAATAGTCCTGTGTTCTTGTCGCGTTTAAAGGAAACAATATTGTTGGTGTTTTGATTTGCTACCAAGAGATACCGTCCGTCTGGAGAGAGGGAAAAGTTTCTTGGGTGATCTCCCCGGGTAGCTTCATGGCCAACCACTTCAAGAGCACCCGTCTTTTGATCCACAGCAAAGATGGCAATACTATTATGCCCACGGTTGGACACATATACAAACTTGCCATCTGCCGAAATGCGTATGTCTGCACAGAAACTGGGTTCCGTATAGTCTTTTGGAAGTGTTGTTTGCGCTGCAATGATCGTATAGGCCGTAGAATCGTTTTCTTTGACCAACTGGGTCACGGTGTTGGAAAGCTCGTTTACTACATAAATCCATTCCTCGGTAGGGTGAAAGACCAGATGACGGGGCCCGGCGCCCTGAGGCAGCTGCAGGGTAGGGGGGGCTTGGGGCAAAAAGATTTTTTTCTCCTGATCAATTCTGGAGAACCAGAGCGAGTTGGTGCCCAGATCCACGGAAATGATGTCACCATTGTATGGAGAAAACCAGGCCGAATGGGCATGGGGTCCTTGCTGGCGCTCCGTACCGCCATTACCAAAATGCTGCTGTACATCCAATAAATCGGATAGGCTTCCATCTTGCATTAGTTGTAGCAGTCCCATATTTCCTCCCGTATAATTCGCTGTTAGGACCTGCCCGCTGGTATTTAGGTTAATATGGCAGGGATGGGCCCCTCCAGAGGACTCCTTGTCAATAAGGATGAGACTGTCTTTCTGGATGCGAAAGGATTCCACAAAACCAATGCTGTCCTTGGTATTCACTTCATTCACGGCTAAAAGATAATTGCCATCCGCACTTTTGGCCAGAAAGGAAGGATTGTCCGATTTGGCCACCAGGCCCTTTTGTTCCAACTGCCCATTTTCGTGGAGGATATATTCATAAATACCCTGACTTTCCTGTTGAGTATAGGTTCCTACATAAAAGGTGTTCATGCTGGGTGTTTTGGTTTCTTTTTGTCCGCACTGCAAAAATAAAGGGAGTAACGCGAGCAAAAGGATGCGATGAAGGATAATTTTTTTCATAGGGTCTAAGGTACAACTTTCCAAAGCATGTCGCCAACTCAAAAGGCACCTTCTATATGCTAAAATTGTCATTTGAAACTCATAATTCATTCACTGATAACAGCCCTCTTTTAACTGTTTATCAGGGACAGTTCCGTCAAGTATAGATCTATTTGGGAAGAAGGGATCAGTCCGCTTTAGGAACAAAAATTTTATCGACATCCTTTTTGGACAAGGGTTTGTCAAAGTAACCCTGGATCATGGGATGCTCCTTGGCGCGGGCCCGGTCTTTGGAATTGGTAAAGGCAGAAAGGATGTAGATATCCGTGGTTTTGGGCCACTTGGGGATCGACTTGAATTTCTCTAGAAATTCCCAACCGTCCATTCCGCCCATTTGCAGGTCTAGGAACACGATATCCGGAACATCCTCGTGGTTCTGCAAGAGATTGTAAAAAGTGTCCAAACCGTCCTCCCCGTTGTCACAAGTAATGATTCTGCAACTGCTGTTGGATTGTTCAATACTATAGCGTGAAGCAAACTGGGACACGAGGTCATCATCAATGATGCAAACGTTCAATTCCATAAGGACGGTAATATAGCCGAAGCATTTTTATTTTCCAAATTCGTGTAAAATTGGCCAGGAGAAAGCACAATAATGATTCAAAAATAATCTTAAAACGGTTACGAAATGCAAATCTTACTTTGGAACAAATTGATTGGGAGTCCAAAAAAAGTAAATGGGTATACCGTCCGGAAGTCCACAGCGATGTAACAGCTTGAAAAAATTGTTATCTCTTATAAAACGAATGACTATGAAAACACTGCCTATTCTTGCTATTTTGTTTAAGGTGATTGCGCTAACCGCCCAGAATCCGGTATTTCTTAGCAAGGAAGAGGCCATGGAAGATTTTAAATGGTTACGAACTTCCTTGGAATACGTTCACCCAAGACTTTATAAATACGATAGCAGAGAAGCCTTTGATTCTAGATTCGAGAGTACCTATAATTCGATTCGCGATAGTATGACCGGGTTGGATTTTTTGAGTATGGTGAGCAAAATAAACGCCTCGGTAAACTGCGGCCACCTGTATACCATTCCCCAGGGAAAGCTAAAGGAGCAGGTGTTGAACAAAAAAGTACTGCCGCTTTATTTGAAGGTAATCAACGATGAACTCTTCGTACGATACAATTGTAGCGAGGAAAAATCCATTCCCCAGGGTTCAAAAATCCTTTCGATCAATGGAAAGGATATCGCCGAAATATTGGCATTGATGTTTGAAGGTATCGCTACGGATGGTCATATAGAAAGCAGGAAAAGAAGGTTGATCGAAAGATATCTGTTCTATGACATTCACGGATTTGACCTGTACTATCACTTGCATGTGGACAGAAGTACATCCTTTGCGGTTACCTATCAGCCTTATAAAGAGGTAGGGCGGAAAACCGTAAAATTGAACGGTGTTTCCATAGGAGAACGTAAAAAATTATTGCAAGACCTGTATAACCGGGACGAGGAAGCATGGTTGAAGAAACCATCGCCACAATTTGAATTGTTTGAAGATGAAAACTATGGTATTTTGACGGTTTCCCGATCGTTTTTCGATGAAAAGGTCGATCCGGATTACGATGCTGTGCTAAGAGAAACCTTCAAGACGCTCAAAGAGAAGAAGATTGGGAACCTGATCTTGGATTTGAGAAACAATGAAGGAGGCAGTGAGCACCACCAAATTGAACTGATGTCCTATTTGTACAACAAGCCCTTTAAGTTATACCAGAACATCTATTTGAGCCATTTGGATTTCCGTCCATTAAAACCGGTGGTGATTGAACGGGATAGTGTAGATTTCTTGTTCAACAATGATGATGAGTATATGAGAAAGCTGGGCAATAGTTTGTGGATCAACAACTACGAATATAGCCGCAACCTGAAGTTACAGCCCCCAAAGTCCGATGTTTTTAAGGGAAAACTATATGTGCTAATGAATGGCATCAGTTTTTCGAGTGCCGCCGATATCATTTCCGATATCAAAAAAACCACCAACGCCACTTTTATTGGGGAGGAAAGTGGAGGAACCTTTGAAGGACCTACCGGCGGTAACAGCATAGTTGTTCAACTTCCAAACAGCAAGATTATGGTACGTATTTCGCCCAATATACAGATGGGATATATGTATCAAAAACATCCTATTGGCAGGGGAGTACTACCCGATCATGAGGTGGAGTATTCCATCCAGGATGTTCTTGCAGGCAGGGACCTGGAATTGGATAGGGCCAAAACATTGATTTCTGAAAATAAAAAATAACTTCCGCATTCCCGTACAAAAGCTATAGGAAAATGCCTTTTTTATGTCAATTTTTCTTAACTTATTGCACGCTTTTGATGCCATACATGGTTTCTGCAAACTTCGAGGTGCTCATTACTATGTACTTCCCCCATCACACCTTAGAGTTCGGTAATTGGCAAATTGATCACGGGGCATTGATTGCTCGACATCCTGTCTAAGAAATAGGATCAAAAACGAATGACCTAGGTGGTTCTTTCAATACACCTTAGGAGATTCTAGACCTTTTTACCCTTTTATGGGTTGATAACCCCATATGGGAGATCTACCAGATACTAAAAACAAAAACTTGCCTATAGGGATAGGCCAAAAACCATGGAAACAGAGATACCAAAGGATACGGAACTAAGTATAGAAGAGATCAGAAGTCTTACTGCAACCGATCAGACCATTGATAAGGTCAATGCAACCTTGTTGGGAATTATGAACGACAAAGCCAAATCAACCGATTTTAGGCGTGAAGCCCTTTGGAAATATGGCAATTTAAACAGAGAAAAGGCCCTGCCGCAACTGCTACAGATTCTCGAGGACAAAACCGATGAAGCTCTTCACTATAATGCGATATACGAACTTTCTGGAATTCAGCACGAGGATGTCATTGCCCCTTTATTGGCTTTTTCCAAAGAAAAAGAGTTTAAAGCCCCGGCACTTGAGGGATTGGCACGAATGGGAGTAAGGGACTGCTGGCCCCAGATCATAGATCAGATTATTAATCTCACCGATAGTTACAAAAAAAAGTATTTGGCCGAAGCCTTTCGCCAGGGCGCGGAAAGCGATTGGGAATCAAGGTTCAAGGCGATGGTCCAATTTTTGAAAGAAAAAAATGTTTCCAGTGGAAATGTTGATTCGTTTGCGGTAGTGGAAGCTATTCGGCCAGAGCAAGGGTGGCCTAAAAATCAGGATGTCCTAATTAGCTATTTGATAAAGGAATCTTTGGACCAAGGTCCTAAAATGACCCAAGTGATTGCCAAGCTTATCATCGAATGCAGTAGTGGAAGTCAAACCATTGCGGGCCAAAAAATAAAGGATTTCGAAATAAGCAATAAGATTCCACCCGATAAGTTAAAGAATTTGAGGATCAGTGTCGGCGGGGAAATTGCCTTGGACCCCATAATTAATCTTCTGGAAATCAACTTACGGGAGAATTTTCAAAAACCCATCACCGAATTGAACGACAACACTAAGAACATGTGGCAAAAGACCATAAAATTTGCCCAGCGCGCTTTCGTGGTCAGGATCGTAATGAGCGTCATTGTTTTTATTACCGGAATCTGGCTCCTAACGGTGTCTTCCTGGGAAATCCTCTATGGCAGTTTGAGCGGGGAAAAGATCTATGGAGTAGGGGTATCCTTTGTTACCGGAGTGGGGATGATGCTGGCCGTAGTATATAGAGGTCCCTTAAAGCACATTAGAAAATCCATGAACGACCTCGGAATAGCCAGCGCGGCGTTTATTGCTTATATCCATAGGGTATTGGAAATAAGCCATACCTTCACCTTCTATTATCTAAAGCAAAAAATCACCTTTGACGAAATGAAGATCTCTAGCGATCTTATAGATGATGCAATGAGAAAAACGGTGGAGATCCTGAATATTAAGGACGCCAAAAAAGAATAAAAATAGGTGTCAATTTAGGAAAGCAGGATAAATAAAATCGCTTAACAGTGCTTCCGAGTCTTTTTTAATGGTCCACAGGTTGTAATTCCCGGCGGTGACCACAACGATCAGCTGATGGGTATGGTCCATATAGATCCGTTGATCGCCATTTCCAACAGCGGCAATTAAGGGATGTTTTTGGCCCTGGTAGATGGTCTGTGCGTCAAAAATCCAAAATTGGTACCCATATCCCACTTGGCCGTTGCGTCCGAAGTTAACATAGGACCGCTCCGAGGCTTCTACCCAGGCGTTTGGCAACAGCTGCTTCCCCTGCCATTGTCCCCTTTGCGCATAAAGCATTCCAAATTTCAATAGGTCCCTGGAGGTAAGCCTAAGGCCAGACGCTGCCGCTGGCATTTCTGTTTCAGGAAAATTGGTCCATTCAAATCGTTCTATTTCCAAGGGCTCAAAAAGGTACTTAGCCGCAAAGGCATCAATTTGGAGGCCTGTGGTTTTTTTGATGATGGCGGCCAACAATTGTGTGGTTCCGCCATTGTACTTCCATACCTTGCCTGGAGGTGCTTCCATGGGCCTGCTTAAAACATATTCCATGGGATTGGGGCTAGCGGTCATCTGTATCTCACTATTTTCCGGATCTGAATACGGCACGTCTTCGTTCCATTCCAGTCCTGAGGTCATGGTCAGCAGATGTTCCAAGGTAAGATCCGATTTTAGTCCCACGTTGTATTTTGCATATTCCGGAAAAAAATCGAATACCTTTTGCTGAACATCCGCAATCTTGCCCTGTTCAATGACAAGACCTACGCAGGTCGAAACTACAGATTTGGATATACTACGTACGTCGTGAAGTTTTTCCTTGCCATGCTGAACTATACCCAGGCTATCTCCCCATAGTTCGTCCCTTCCCTGGAAATAGTTTTCATGGATCAGTTTGCCGTCTTTAGAAATCAAAACACTATGGATGTTGGGATATTCCTGGGAAGCAATCGCTTTTTCCATCGCTGCGAGTATGGCACTGTCCATGCCCATTGCTTTGGGCGTAACGGTTTCGATAGTTTCCTGTATGCTGTTTTCTTCAGAATTGGTCGGCTTTTGTCGCCCGCAACCGAGGATTAGGATGACAAAGGCATTTAGCAACAAAAATTTTCTGATACGCTCGGAAGGTTTTTTCATGGGAAATTAGGTCGATTGGTTTTCCTAAAAGATGAAAAATTCAGCGCGGTGTTACAGCAGTTCTATACTATGAAGTATAAATTAGGGATTACATTTTTAAAAAGTGGTTGTTACCTTCCTATTTTGACTTTTATCACTATTCATCAATATTGAATAGTACGGTCCGTTCTTGGTCAACTTCGGTTCCTTGGTTCAAAAGAAATAGGGAAGTCCTATGGTTGGAATCAATGAGCAAGAGTTTCGGGAGGTATTTTACCGGCAGCTCCTTGCGCATTTTGTTCGGCACCACAAGAAATAGCTTATCCTTGGTTTGAAGAACGGAATCCAAAGCGGCCCCGCTGCCAATGAGTTGTATCTTAGCGCCCGTATAAAATTGCCCGGAATACGATTTCCTTTTCCAATACAAAGTGGACAAGGGAACGTCCGAGGTCCGTATCATCCGGTGCGATAGCAAGTACTTGTCGGAATTGAGGTACTTTTTGGTTCCGTCCCAGCTGAAGAAAACTATGGTTGAAAGGATAACAAAGACAGGAAAGAACGAAGCGAGGGCCAACCAACTTTTTCTAGGTTTCAGATCGCCCCACCAATGCAGTACCAACAGGGCCATAGGGACCATGGATGGTAAAATATAGGTATGCAGTATGTTGCTGGAGAAGGTAAAAAAAACAGGAAGCCAAAGCAGCCAAAGCCCCAGGAAGGAAACCCATTTGTTTTGCAGGATTGTTTTTCTTTCCTTCCAAAATTTGTACAGCACAAACTGTATCCAGGGAAAGGCGAAGATAAACAGGAAGCCCCAGATGGTGCCCAGGGCCTGGGATTTGGGATTTCCGTAACGATCCCCCGGCCATTCTGGGTTAAAGAAACGCTCAAAGTGTTCCCCGATCAGGAAATAATCTATAAAGCCCGGAGATCTTTGTTCGGTCATGATATACCAGGGCAATGCGATGAACAGTGTAGTAAACAAGCCTATTCCCCAGGGTAATTTTTTGATGAGTACCCTTAATCCCACTTTATGTAAAGCTATCCAGACCAAGAGGGGAGGAACTATCAACATGAGGGTTATAGGCCCTTTGGCCAACAAGCCAAAGCCCAAGGCAACAAAAAAGAGATACTTCCAATAAAGAGCAGCATTGTCCTGCAGTGCCTGCCAAAAGGAAAGCATGGCCAGGGCCGTACAACATCCCAAAGCGGTATCTGTGGAAACTACCCCGGTGTGAAGGAGAAATTCCGGCGTGCTAAGCAAAATAAAGGCTGGTAGATAAATGGATATCCTTTTTTGCTTGACCCAAAACCCTAATAGTACCAGTAGCAGCAGATGGAGTAAAAAAGAAGGAAGTCTTGCCGAAAGTTCACTGATTCCGAAGGCCTCAAAGCTCATGGCCGAAAGCCAGGTAGAGAGGGGCGGTTTTGCCCAGAAGGGAAAACCATAGTCTACCTGAAGTACTACCCAGTCCTTGGTCTCTACCATGAGTCGGGCAATTTCCGCGTACCTGGCCTCGGTCTTATCCAATAAGGGAACCGTTGCTGCCAGTAAAAGCCGCAACAGCAACAGCACCATTACCGCAAGGGGTATATAATTTAGGGCACTAGGTGATGCTCTCCTGTACATAGGTAGTGATTGGTGCAGGTACCGATAAATCGGTTTCCAGCGGTTCCTTATATCTTTTTCGAATCTTGTACAGGTCTTTCCATAGCTGTAAAAAGTAGGAGGGCCGTACTTTGGAATTACCATAGTCTATCCATTGCTGTAGGGGCACCTCGACCATTTTATGGACCGCTCGCTCCCTTCCGTAAAAATGAATCAACCGATGAAAAATCTCCACATCAAAGAGCCATCGCGAGGTGAAGGTGCTCTCAAAGATTGTTTTTGAAAGTTCACGGGTAAAAAGTTTACAGCCACATTGTGTATCGTAGACCTTTAGTTGAAGTGAAAGACCGATAATACTGGCCAAAATCCGACCGATGACAAACCGGTACGGGCTTCTGATGATAGTAGACCCCATTTTCATGATCCGGGAACCGAAAACGAAGCTTATATGTCCTTCAAAATAGGCGGTTAAGCCAGCGCATTCCCAAAGGGAGGTGGACAGGTCGGCATCGAGATAGGCAATATGGGTATAGTTGTGGCAAATGTAACAACGTATGAAACCCCTCCTAACTGCCTCTGCCTTTCCCATGTTCTTTTCATAGGAAACCACATCTACCTGTTGTGGAAACTGTATATGCAGGCCTTCCAATACATCCTTGATCCTATCTGTAGAGCCATCATTGACGAAGCATAGCAATACCTCGGGATGGTGGTCCAAAAAATCGACGTAGCGTGCACGTTGGAAATGCTTTTCCTCGTTGTAGCACGGAACTACGATACAGAGACTACTTTTTATGGACGGTCGCTTTTTCAAAATATGGTATGTCGTTTTAAAACTTGTAATTGAACCCAATCATATAGGAGCCTTCGCTTGCTGAAAAGGTGAGCTCAAAATGCTCCCGTTGATAAGGAGTGGTAAACAGGTAGGTACTTCCCACGCCAACGACCATGCCGGCCAACACATCCCACCCATCATGCCTGTCTGCCGCTATTCTGCTGTATCCGGTGAATCCGGCCAAAACATAGGCCGGGATCCCGTATTTCCAACCGTATCGTCTTTGGATGAAGGAGGCGCCCTGAAAGGTGGCAGAGGTATGGCCCGATGGAAACGCCCTTCCGCCACTGTCAAAAGGGCGCGACTTGTTAATAATTTCCTTTAGCCCAGAAGTCAGGCCCCGGTTCAATAAAAAGCTTTTACTAAACTGCCACATACCCTGCGTATCCCCCAGAATAACCGTACTCCCAAGCGCTGTGGCAGGGATGGTAATCAATAAAACATCACCTATCGTTTCCACGGTTTCGTTTTGGGCGCTGAGGTTTCCCATGGAAAATAATGACAGGAGCGATATCAAGTGAGCTGTGCCGGTTTTCAGTATACGATTCATCTAAAAGTGCATTAACAAGGAAGTAGAAATGCTCCGGATAGGGTGTGTTTTAATGGTTCTGTAAATATGGGCTTGGATTCTAAAAATGCTTTTAAGGAATTCTAAAGGAAATCTTAAGCCTCCTTCACAGCGATTGTAAAGTTTGATCAAAAACATATGGTCCGAAATGCCTAAAACTGTAGGATCTGAGGATTGTATTTCTGGATATGGCATGCATGGGAAGGAACAATAGGGTTATTTTCCATTGGTTCAGCACAGAAGAATCGATTCTAAATATGACCATAAGCACAAGGCCCTATGCCGAAGGAGAGTTAAAGGAAATCTAAAAACACCTAATGCTGCGGAAAATAGACAGAAAACTGGTGGTACTGCGCTTTAAATGCGTATTGAATTTTCAGGCCATAGCTGTCGCAAATTTTCTTTACAATGGCCAGTCCCAGCCCCAGGGATTTTTTAGTGTTGTCCTCCCTATAAAAGCGGTCGTAGAGCTTTTCGGGCGCTGCTATGGGTTGATCCCCAGTATTGGAAACCGTAAAGGAAGTGTTGGTGACATTGACGAAGATCTGCCCATCTTCCGGGGTGTATTTTACCGCATTTGACAAGAGATTATCGGTAAGTATTCTTGCCAAGGTCGGGTCCATATGCACTTCAACGGGATCTGCAGCTTCCATGTTAATGGAAACGGAACCCATTTCCTGATGGTCCTCGATCGATTGTTGTAAAACCTCAACGATATTTAGGGTTCCGGAAGAGGCAAACTGTTGATTCCCTATTTTGGCCAACAGCACCAGTTTTTTGTTGAGCCTGGCCAGACGCTGTACATTTTGCTGCAGTTCCGTGAGCTGTTGGAACTGCTGGTCGTTTACCGCATTGTCATCTATAATGGTCCCAATAATGGCCTGCATAATGGCCAGGGGATTCTGAATCTCATGGGAAACATCCTCTGTAAACTGTTTTAGATTCTTGTAATCCAAGGCCACCTTCTCGGTGAGCGTGTACAGTTCGTTGTTCAGTTCTGAAAACTCTAGGATGTCGGTCTCGATCAGCTCTATTTTCTTTCCGGACAACAGGGAGAAGGTCTTGATCCTGTGCAGATTTTCAAAAAAAGGCATCCATATGGTTTTGGTATGTTGGCGGGTAAAGTAATACTGGGCCAGGAAAATTATAAGTATGATGCCCAAAAAAGCCGTAAGAATGGCAAGCACAATGTCCTCGGACTCTACCAATAATATCCGTACGGAGATTTGATACATTTTGCCATTGGCCTTTTTATAGGCAGAGAGTTGGCGGAAGCGCTCCATTTCGCTTTCTAAGGGGTCATAGATCAGGGTATCCTTTAGTGTTATGCCTCCGGTCAATTCGGTCTCCTGTACTTCTATAATTGGATGGATCGATTTTACCGGCTGTCCCTCGCCAAGGAGTTTTTCTATTCTGTACAGGGTAGATTTTAAGGAATCATCGGTTTCGTCACGGATAAAATGTTGTGTCACAAAGTAGAGGGGTACCAAGCTTACCAACATTAGCACCACCGCAGAAATCAGGTATTTCCGGGAAGTCCTCTTAAGCAGGTTTACTTTTTTTTGCCTGTTTGCCATACGCTTAGCCATCGGTAAATCTATAGCCTATACCGTAGACCGTTTTAATGTAGTCTGCGGCCACTTTGGTCAACTTTTTCCGCAGGTTATTGATATGCACGTAAATAAAATCAAAATTATCTGCCAAGTCAATATGATCTCCCCATAGGTGTTCCGCGATGACCTCCTTGGAAAGCACCCTATTTTTGTTCACCATAAAATAAACCAGCAGATCGTATTCCTTTCGGGTCAAGGGCATGGTACGGTCGTTCACATAAGCCTGTCTGTATTCGGTATTCACGGTTATCTCGTTATGGACAAGACAAACATCCCCACCGTATTTGCCACGCCTGAGCACCGCTTTGATCCTAGCGTTCAATTCCGTTAGGTGGAAGGGTTTGGTGATATAGTCGTCCGCTCCCAGATCTAGGCCTTCCAATTTATCGTCCAAGGAATTATTGGCCGAGATGATGATCACGCCGCTTTTTTTGCCTTCTTTCTTTAAGGCTTTTAGCACGTCCAGGCCACTACCGCTTATTAAATTGATATCGAGCACAACAACATCATAATCGTATAGGGATACCTTGTACAGTGCCTCGTCATAGTTGGATGCGGCTTCGCACACAAAACCTTCCCGCTTTAAAAATTTGATAATGGACTCCTGCAGGGCAACTTCGTCTTCTGCGATCAGTAGTTTCATCGGTCCTTTCTTAATCCATAAAAATACCACTTAAATCTAAACGAAACTTAAAGTATGGGCCATAGTTACACAATGAATTTCCTGTTGACATACCGCTGTCACTTTTCTGTCCTACTTTTGTTTTAACGGGCCACAAATGGCAGAATACTTTTTGAAAATATACTAAAAGGAGAAATATGGAACAACGACTTACCATTGTCGGACTTGGCGTAGCCGATCTTAAAGTCTCGACAGCGTTTTACGAGGAAAATTTTGGGTGGAAAAAAATGGATACCAACAATGAAGGGATTAGCTTTTTTCAACTGAACGGGCTACTGTTATCGCTCTATCCAAGGGAAAAACTTGCCGAGGATGCCGGGGTAGCTTCCGAAGGCAGTGGTTTCAAGGCCTTTTCACTGGCCTACAATACCCGGACCAAGGAGGAGGTGGATGCCTTGATCGAACAATTGGAATCTAAGGGAGTAACAATCGTAAAAAAGCCCGAGGAGGTCTTCTGGGGCGGATACAGCAGCTATATTTCCGACCCGGATGGAAACCTGTGGGAAATCGCATACAACCCCTATTTGCCCATCGATGAAAAAGGCAACGTCTGATCCTCACCACCCGTATGTGCAATACATTAAACCCGACTTGTAATGGCAGAACTATTCAAGAACATCTATTCTACGGAATTTTTTGAAAAATTCACGGCAATTGTAGAACTACACCTTCCCCGTTTTGATCGCTCCGCATTCCTGGAGCAGATCTATGACGATGAATGGGAAAATAGGGAGCTGAAACAGCGAATGAGACACATAAGCCTGGTCCTAAAGGACCAACTATCAGATGACTTTGAACAGAACGCGGAGTTCATTTTAAAGATAATCCCGGAATTACGGGAGGCCGGATTCAGGGCAGATAAGCTGGAGTTTATCTTTCTCCCCGATTTTGTGGAAATATACGGCCTTAAAGCCTATGGGACCTCCGTGAAGACGATGGAGCAACTTACCCAATTTGTGAGCTGTGAATTTGCCGTCCGTCCTTTTGTCATTACTTATGAAAAAGAGATGATGGCGCAAATGCTATCCTGGTCAAAACACGATCATCCGGCAGTTCGAAGGCTTGCCTCCGAGGGTTGCAGACCCAGACTCCCTTGGGCCATGGCCATTCCGGCCTTAAAAGATGACCCGGCTTTGATACTCCCCATTCTGGAAAATCTAAAGAACGATGTATCGGAGGATGTTCGCAGAAGTGTCGCCAACAACTTAAACGATATTTCAAAGGACCATCCCAATTTGGTGGTTTCCCTGGCAAAGAAATGGAAGGGAAAGCGTCCGGACACAGACAAGCTCCTCAAACATGCTTGCAGGACGCTCCTGAAACAGGGAAGCCCGGAAGTCATGCAATTGTTCGGTTTTGGTGATGTAAGGAAAATTAAGTTGGAGGACCTCCAGATCCTTACGCCCAAGGTAAAAATTGGGGAATCGCTCGAATTTAGCTGTAAACTGATCAATACCGCCAGGATTCCAACCAAAGTGCGATTGGAATACGGACTGTATTATCAAAAGGCCAACGGTACCTTATCCAAAAAGGTTTTTAAGATAAGCGAAAAGGATTATCCTGAAAGCACCTCCCATATTATCCGAAGAAAACAACCCTTTAAACCCATAACCACCCGGAGGTTCCACCTTGGGAGGCACCAGTTGTCCATCATCCTCAATGGACGGGAGTCGGACCGGCATGATTTTGAGCTGGTAGGGTAGTTGGTGTTCAGGATGTAATAGCAAACGGGTTCATGTTTTCGCGGGTCTCGGTTATCTAAAAATTAAGTAAATTCGACACCGTTGTGATGCTATGAACCAAACGGAACCGAATTTAAAATGTCCCAAACGCGTGAGCTAAAAGAAATTGCCAAACTTTTTTTTAAACTGGGAAGTATTGCCTTTGGGGGCCCAGCGGCCCATATCGCCATGATGGAGGACGAAGTGGTAAAAAAAAGAAAGTGGATGACCCAAGAACACTTTCTGGATCTCGTAGGCGCTACCAATTTGATCCCAGGTCCCAATTCCACCGAAATGACCATGCACTGTGGGCATGAAAGAGCCGGTTGGAAAGGGTTATTTGCTGCGGGCCTTAGTTTTATTTTTCCCGCGGTGGTCATCACGTCGGTATTTGCCTGGTTATACCAGCAATACGGTCAATTACCCCAGGTAGCACCGTATATTTATGGCATTAAACCTGCAGTGATCGCCATTATCGTAATGGCGGGCTATCGACTGGGAAAAAAGGCCGTAAAGAGCACCAAACTTGCTATTTTGGGAATAGTGGCCCTAACGTCCAGCCTTTTGGGGATCAATGAAATTGCCGTGCTGTTTGGTTGTGGTTTCCTGGGTTTACTGATCTACGCTCTTGAAAGAGGCGGAACAAGGTTGAACAGTATTGCCCCCTTTTTGATAATGCAGGCAGCGGCCCCTATAAAACTGGAAGCCTTAAAAATATTCTTGACCTTTTTAAAGGTCGGTGCCATTCTGTACGGCAGCGGGTACGTGCTGTTTGCCTTTCTGGATTCGGAGTTGGTGGCCCACGGGTGGCTTACACGGCAAGAATTGCTCGATGCCGTGGCCGTAGGGCAGATTACCCCAGGTCCGGTATTGTCTACCGCAACCTTTATTGGATGGCAGATGCAGGGTGCTTGGGGAGCCTTGGCGGCAACTATTGGTATTTTCCTCCCATCCTTCCTGTTTGTTCTTATCTTGAACCCCCTAATCCCCAAAATGCGCAGATCAAAGTGGATCGGCACCTTTTTGGATGCCGTGAATGTTGCCGCGGTAGCCTTGATCCTGGCGGTCTGTTTTGAAATGGGCAAGGATACACTTATCGATTGGAGAACAATCGTTATTGCGATTGCCGGATTGATCACCGTATTCGTTTTCAAAAAACTAAACAGCGCGTTTATTGTTTTGGGAGGAGCATTGATCGGTTATCTGCTAAGTTGGATATGAGCGTATGTCTACATCCAATAGGCCATAAATTATTTGATGACACTCGTTGGTATGAGGCCTGTTCCCACCCAAGGATGATAAAATTAAAGATGACTTTGTCCTGTTTTTACTATGTGCGAATCGTTCTTAATAGTATTTTAGCAGCCAAACAACTACGTAAATGAATACAACTAAAGCACTACAGGGAATTGCCTGTCTACTGGTTCTGTCCCTATCGGCCTTTTCATGTAACCAAAAAAAGAAGGCTCCAGCCGAAACGGACACCCAAAAGGAGGTACCGGAGCTTGGATCTCATTTGCCGCTGGACAGCCTGAACCTTCCTGACGGATTTAAGATTGAAGTGTTCGCTGACAATATAGATGGTGCACGCTCCATGGCCATGGGAGGGAATGGAACCCTTTTTGTAGGCACCCGAAATGAAAACAAGGTGTATGCCATCCAAGATTTGGATGGGGATTTCAGGGCCGATAAGACATTTGTTCTAGACACTACCCTGGAAGTTCCCAATGGCGTGGCCTTCAAGGATGGCGCCCTGTTTGTGGCCGAGGTCAACCGACTGCTTAAATACTCCAATATAGAAGCACAATTATCCGATCCACCGAAGCCCGAGGTAATTTATGACGATTACCCAACGGAATTCCATCATGGTTGGAAGTACATTGCCTTTGGACCCGATGATAAACTGTACGTGCCGGTAGGTGCCCCCTGCAATATATGCGACAGTACAGTGGTTGATGCAAGGTACGCCACTATAACCCGTATGGACCCTGATGGTAGCAATAGGGAAATCTATGCCAAAGGGGTTCGAAATACGGTAGGCTTTACCTGGCATCCAGAAACTGAAGAACTGTGGTTTACAGACAACGGAAGGGACATGCTAGGTGATGATATCCCGCCCTGTGAACTGAATAAGGTGACAGAGGCCGGTCAACATTTTGGCTACCCCTTTTGCCATGGAGGTACGGTAAAAGATCCCGAATTTGGGGATCAACATCCCTGTTCGGATTTTGTGGCCCCGGTACAAGCCTTGGGCGCACATGTGGCGCCACTGGGGGTCAAATTCTACACAGGAGACATGTTCCCCGAAAAATACAAGGGCGTAGCCTTTATTGCCGAACACGGTTCCTGGAACCGCTCTTCCAAAGTGGGGTACAGGATTACCTTGGTAAGCCAAGCCGAGGATGGAACCGTGGCCTATGAGACCTTTTTGGATGGATGGCTCAACGAGGCTACCCAAGAGGCCTTTGGCAGACCCGTGGACCTGTTGTTCCTGGAAGATGGCTCCCTATTGATCTCGGACGATTTTGGTGATGCCATCTATCGGGTGTCCTATAGTGATACCCGTGTGGCGAGCACGCATTAAGGTTTAAAGTTCAAGGTTTAGGGGTCAAGAGCAAGCTCAAGTCCAAGGTCAATTGCTTATTGTTCACTGTCATTATACACCAAAGCTTTAGCGAAGGTGTGCCCACTGCCTATTGTTAACTGTTTCTGGTTTCAGGTTTTTCGTTTATTGTTGTTTCTTACTGTAAACTGATTACTGACTACTGACTATTGCTTCGAGATTCTTCGCTTCGTTTCACTCAGCTCTGAATGACAATATAGAATCATTTGTCATTCCGAGCCTGCGAGGAATCTTTAGTTTCATTATTCCCTGCCGATTGTCCAGGTTCAAGGTTTAGCGTTTGGAATTTGGTGTTTAGGGTTTAGGGTTTGGAGTTCAAAGTTTAAGGTTCAATAGCAAGCTCAAATTCAAGGTCAATTGCTTATTGTTCACTGTCATTATACACCGAAGCTTTAGCGAAGGTGTGCCCACTGCCCACTGTGTACTGCCAACCAATAATTGTTCACTCTTCATTGCCTTTCCTCACCGGAATGCGCTAATATTGCAGTTCATTTTGTAACAGACACATGAGAACCGGTCCCAAGGTACCCTTGATAATCGCTGCTTTTTTCTCCATTTATGTCATTTGGGGATCTACCTACCTGCTCAATAAAATTGCAGTAGCGGAATTGCCTCCCTTTATGCTGGCGGGACTGCGCTTTGTAACCGCTGGGGTATTGATCTTTGCCATAGCGGCCCTGATGGGCAAAAGCCTCCGTATTACCAAAAAACAACTGGGGAATACCATACTTGCCGGTTTTCTTTTCCTAAGTTTCGGAAATGGGGTAGTGGTATGGGCGTTAAAATACGTGGATAGTAATTTTGCGGCTTTGGAGATTTCCGCGCAGCCCTTGATTATCCTGTTGATGATGTGGTTGCTACAGGGAAAGAAAATACAGCCCATGTCGCTCGTAGGTGTGGCCCTGGGCATCTTGGGAATGTACTTATTGATTACCCAGAAAACGGTCATGGCCCAGGAAAACTCGATTTGGGGCATTGCCATGATCTTTGCGGCCATGTTAGCTTGGGCCTATGGCAGTCTTTTTGTTGGTAAGGCCGATTTTCCCGAGAATTATTTTGTAAACACCGGATACCAGATGTTCACCGGGGGCCTCATGCTATGCCTCATGAGCAGGGCCTTTGGGGAGCCATGGAGTGATCCTTTGGCCTGGAGCGGACAAACACAATGGGCCATGGTGCTGTTGGTTATTTTTGGAAGCATTGTTGCCTTTACCTCCTTCAATTACCTGCTTAAAACGGTCTCACCGGAGAAGGTAGCCACCAATACCTACGTGAATCCCATAGTGGCCATGTTCCTGGGCTGGTATTTTTTGGATGAACCGATTAGCTTACAATCCATAATCGCTGCGGTAATTTTGCTTACGGGGGTGTATTTTATCAACAGTAAGAAAAAGGGCGCACTCTTAACGCGTTTCCGCAGATAGCAGATTGGGAAACCAACCCATCGGGGTTATAGGAAATATAAGTTACCTTTATACCTTACATTCGTTAAACGATAATGCCCTTTGCCCAATGAAAGCATCCAAAACACTTGACAGAAGACGTTTTATTCAACAATCCGGTTTACTGATGTCGGCAGCATTAGTGCCGTTTTATGGTTTTCCTATGACACGCTCCAAAAAACACAAAAAATATAAAATGGGCCTTCAGCTCTTTACGATACGGGATGCCATGGAGAAAGACCCTGTCGGCAGCCTCAAGAAAGTAAGGGCCCTGGGATATGAGGACCTGGAGATTTATGGTTATAATGGGGAAGAGGGCAGTTATTATGGCTTTAAGACGGCCGATTTCAAAAAAATACTGGAAGATCAGGAGCTAACGACCTCTAGTGGGCATTACGGTCTGCCCGCATTTTTTGACCGACCGGAAGCGGACCTTATGAGATACGTGGACCAATGCATTGAAGGCGCCCATGCCCTGGATCAGGACTATATCACCTGGCCTTGGTTGGATCCCAAGTTCAGGAATATTGAGAGCTTCAAACAACTCACAGGAAAATTGAATACTATCGGGGAACGGGTGAAGAAAGCCGGTTTGGGTTTTGCCTATCACAACCACGGGTTTGAATTTGAAGACCACAACGGGCAAATTGGCTACGACATTATTCTTAAGGAAACCGACCCTAATCTGGTAAAACTGCAGTTGGATTGGTATTGGGTGATGCATTCTTCCAAACTACGGCCGGCAGAATGGATTGTCAAAGACCCGGAACGTTTTGTAATGTGGCACATTAAGGACATGGACAAAGTAACCCGTGATTATTCCGAATTGGGCAATGGTTCCATAGATTACACGACCATTTTGCCAGAAGCTGAGCTTAGTGGTTTGGAGTACTACTACCTGGAACAAGGTGGCAATTTTGCCAAAGATTCTATGCAGAGCATAGCGGATAGCGCTGCCTATTTTAAACAGCACCTACAGAAGTATTTGTAAGCGCGTTCTTTCCCGTTGGTATTTTGATCGGTTGCAGATTTAGGACAAAAGGGCCGTTCTTGGTACCGGTACATCCCCTAGGTGAGACTTTGGTGCTTTGCAACGGGATTGCATGTAATTCTTTTTTATCTTTGTCTTGTGAAGTACATCGCCGTCATATTATCCATCTATTTTTTGGCACTCGGTATTGTACCCTGCAATGATGGGGATGAAAGCGGTAATGATACGGAACTTACCACGATTATTGGTTTCAATGGGGACCATGACCACCATGACCATGGGGATCTATGCTCGCCCTTTTGTCAATGCCATTGCTGCCACACCCATAGTGTTACCTTGGACATCGTGGTTTTTGAACCCATTCAACCCATCATTTTACAGGAACGTTTTGCCTACTTTGACAGTGTGGGCAAGGACATTCAGCTTTCCCTTTTGCATCCCCCTCAAGCATAATACATTTTTTATAAGGATACCTATGTCCTTTTTTGACCTGCATTAGGTCCAAGCTCATCCCTATGATTCCCACTTTAGGTCGGAATTGTGTTGGAAAGTTTAACCCTATTAACACGTTTTATGCTTAATACAATAATCAGGTATTCCATAACCCATAAACTGGTTATAGGTCTACTCACTTTTGCCCTAATACTAGTCGGGGTCTATTCCCTAAAACAGCTTCCTGTTGATGCGGTCCCAGACATCACGAACAATCAGGTACAGGTCATTACTACCTCGCCCACGCTGGCTGCCCAGGAGGTAGAACGGCTTATTACCTTTCCAGTGGAGATTACTATGGCCACCATTCCAAAGATTGAGGAAATCCGCTCCTTTTCGCGTTTCGGATTGTCCGTGGTGACCATTGTTTTTGAAGAAAAAGTAGATGTATACTGGGCACGGCAACAGGTCAACGAACGCTTGGCCGAGGCACAGTCCAAAATCCCCCAAGGTGTCGGCAAACCTGGGATAGCCCCGTTGACCACGGGTCTGGGGGAAATCTATCAATATGTAATCACCACAGAAGAAGGTTACGAGAAGGAATACGATGCCACGGAACTGCGTACCATACAGGATTGGGTGATTCGCAGACAGTTGTTGGGAACCCCTGGCGTGGCCGATGTCAGCAGTTTTGGAGGCTATCTTAAACAATATGAGATTGCCATTAGACCGGAACGGCTCAATGCCATGAACATTTCCATTTCAGAAATCTTCGATGCCCTGGAGGCCAACAACCAAAATACCGGTGGTGCCTATATCGAGAAAAACAACAAGGCACTGTTTATCCGTAGCGAAGGGCTGGTGGGTAGTTTGGACGATATCAGGAATATCCTTGTCCGTCAGAACCCCAATGGCATCCCTGTGCTGGTCAGTGATGTGGCCAAGGTACAGATAGGCAGTGCGGTGCGCTACGGTGCTACTACCCGTAATGGCCAGGGCGAGGTGGTCAGTGCCATAGTGATGATGCTCAAAGGAGCCAATTCCGCCGAGGTCATCAAGGATGTCAAGGAAAAAATAGCTGTTATTGGCAAAACCCTGCCCGAAGGGGTGGTAATAGAGCCTTTTTTGGATCGCACCAAACTGGTGAACAATGCCATCGGAACGGTAACCACTAATCTTGTTGAGGGAGCGCTGATCGTTATCTTCATCTTGTTGTTGCTTTTAGGGAATTGGCGTGCCGGACTCATAACGGCCTCCGTAATACCTCTGGCGCTACTGTTTGCCTTTAGTATGATGCACCTATTCGGTGTTTCCGCCAATTTGATGAGCCTCGGGGCGATCGACTTTGGTTTGATCGTGGATGGTGCCGTCATTATCGTGGAAGCCACCTTATTTCATTTAGGGGCCTTAACACTGGGTCGAAGGCTCAGTCAGGAGGAAATGAATGTGGAAGTCTTTAATGCAGCCAGTAAAATAAGAAATTCGGCCGCTTTCGGGGAAATTATTATCCTTATCGTATACCTCCCTATCCTGGCCCTGGTAGGCACGGAGGGAAAGATGTTCGGTCCAATGGCCCAAACCGTAAGTTTTGCCATCCTTGGGGCGTTTCTCCTGTCCCTGACCTATGTGCCCATGATGTCGGCCCTGGTCCTGAGCAAGAATACGGAACATAAGAAGAACATTTCGGATAGGATTATGACCTTCTTTCACCGATGTTACGATCCGCTCATCCATTGGGCCATGGGTACAAAGATTGCAATTTTAGCCGCAACTTTGGCACTCTTCGGGCTTGCCTATCTTGTATTTTCCAACTTGGGGGGCGAGTTTATCCCCACTCTGGAAGAAGGCGACTTTGCGGTGGAAACCCGGGTAATGACCGGAAGTTCCCTGAACAACACCATAAAAGCCACGACCAAGGCCGAGGCTATCATACTGGCCCAGTTTCCCGAAGTGCAGCAGGTGGTATCCAAAATAGGTTCAGGGGAAATCCCCACAGATCCCATGCCCCCCGAGGCGGCCGATCTGATGATTATACTCAAAGACCGGTCCGACTGGGTGTCGGCCTCCAATAGGGAGGAATTGGCCAATAAAATGGCAGAAGCCCTGGAGGTGATCCCCGGGGTGACCTTTGGGTTTCAACAGCCCATACAAATGCGGTTCAATGAGTTGATGACCGGCGTTCGCCAGGATGTCGCCATCAAGATCTATGGGGAAGACCTGGAACAACTTTCGGCCTATGCGAAGCAAATAGGTTCCATAGCCGGCACCGTTGATGGCGCAGCCGATGTATATGTGGAGGAAGTTACAGGCGTTCCACAAATTGTCATTGCCTATGATCGCAACCAGTTGGCGATATATGGCCTGGACATAAAATCGGTAAACAAAACAATTCAGGCGGCCTTTGCAGGGGCTTCCACAGGTTTGGTCTATGAAGGTGAAAAGCAATTTGATTTGGTAGTACGTTTGGAGGGCGGTAGCCGGACCAATCTTTCGGATGTCCAGAACATGACCGTAAATGGCAGTGGCGGACGGGAAATTCCCTTGCAACAGCTGGCAGAGGTATCCATAAAGGATGGACCCTACCAAATACAGCGCGATAACACCCGTAGACGCATTATCGTCGCGTTTAACGTCCGAAATCGGGATGTTGAAAGCGTGGTCGATGAAATACGTGGAAAGATCGAGACAACCGTGGATTTGGACCCCGGATATACCATTAGCTACGGAGGGCAGTTCGAAAACCTGGTCAAGGCGCGCAAGCGATTGGCCGTTGCCGTTCCCTTGGCCCTGCTGCTCATATTCGTCCTCTTGTATTTCACTTTTGGCTCGCTTAAACAAGGAGTGTTGATATTTACGGCCATTCCGCTTTCCGCTATTGGCGGCGTATTTGCACTGTGGCTTCGAGACCTGCCTTTTAGTATTTCGGCCGGGGTTGGTTTTATCGCCCTCTTTGGTGTGTCCGTATTGAATGGAATTGTTTTGATAGCCGAGTTTAACCGATTAAAAAACAGCGGAGTAAACTCTGTTCTAGAGCGCATTTATCAAGGCACGCGTACGCGTTTGCGGCCGGTTATTATGACCGCTTCCGTGGCTTCCCTGGGATTCTTGCCCATGGCCCTTTCCCAGACTTCGGGCGCGGAAGTGCAACGGCCCCTGGCCACTGTGGTCATTGGGGGACTTATGACAGCCACCTTCCTTACCTTGGTGGTATTGCCCATACTGTATTATTATTTTGAACAAGGAACAAAAATGAAAGTGAACAAAACCCTTGCCTTTATCGGCATAACGCTTTTAACGGGCATTTCCGGGGTGAATGCGCAAACTGCCCCACCTAAGGAATACAAGAGCTTAGAGGAGGTCATGGCGGTTGCCCTGGAGCACAATCCCGATCTTAAAGTAGCACAATTGCAGACCGAACGGTTGCAGGCCCTAAAGGGAGCCAGTATTGATGTGCCAAAGACCAATTTTGGATTGGAATACGGGCAGACCAATAGTGATTTTGACAACGATTCCCGTTTTAATGTGAGTCAGACCTTCGCCTTTCCCACGGTCTATGCCCAACAGAACCAGTTGGCAAAGGCCAGGATCAAAAGTGGGCAATTGCAGGAGGTCGTGGTACGGAACGAACTGTTTGCTCTAGTGAAATCTGCCTATTACCAACTTTGGTATTTAAAGGACAAGGAGAAATTACTTCAGCGGCAGGACAGCATTTATGAGCGCTTTGCCTATGCCGCCAATCTCAGATTCAAAACTGGGGAAAGCAATGCGTTGGAACTGGCCACTGCCAATGCAGAACTGGCCGATCTTCAGATTTTGATTCGGGAGAACATCGCCGAGATGCAAGCGGCACGGCTGCAGCTGCAAAATTTGATGAATGTGGATTTTCCAATTGCTATTTCGGTAGGAAGTTTGGAGACCATATCCCAAGTTCTTCCCAAGGAAATTAAGGATTCCACCGCTTTGGAAAGTAATCCACTGGTCGGTTTCTACGAACAGCAATTGGAGGTTGCCAGGCGTGAAAAGTCGGTTGCCGTGTCCAAGACCCTGCCCGATATTACCCTGGGCTATTTCAACCAGTCATTTAACGGTCCAGGGCAGACCATGTCTGGCGAAAACGTAGTTTTTGATTCGGGAGATAGATTTACCGGCGTCCTTTTGGGCCTGGCCATTCCGTTATGGGCAAAACCACATTCCGCCAGGATTAAAGCGGCCAAAATCCATAGTATGGAAAGTGAGGCGAGCTTGCAGGCCATTGAGAATAGGACCTTGACCCGTTTAAAGACCTTAGAAGGGGAACTGGAAAAAAGTAAAGCCAATTTGTTCGCTTACGAAATCAACGGACTTCCCCAGGCACAGGCGCTCTTGAATCAAGCACAAAGAGGCTTTTCCGCTGGTGCCATTGGGTACATAGAATATGTACAGGGCCTCAACAGAGCTTTGGGCATACAGCTGAACTATTTAGCCTTTATCAATGCATACAACCAAAAATTCATCGAAATCCAGAATCTAATCGCAATCCAATAAGCAATGAAAACGAAGATATATATTATCGGCATCCTTTCACTAGTGCTATTAGCAACTTCCTGTAAACAGGGAGCGTCCGAATCCAAAATGGAGGAGCACCAAGAGAATGAAAACCTAGTAGAACTGACCGAGGCACAGCTTGCGCAGACCGAAATCAAGGTCGGCAAGGCCGAAAAGCGAATCATTGGAAGGGAGCTTAACGTCAATGGAATGATAGACGTACCTCCCCAGGGCAATATTTCCATAACCGTGCCCTATGGCGGTTTTTTAAAGTATACCAATATGCTGCCTGGGTCCCGGCTTACCAAGGGCCAATTGATAGCCCGGGTAGAAAACCCGGATTTTATCGAATTTCAAAGGGAATACGTGGAGGCACTGGCACGGAACGAGTATCTGAAGGCCGATTTTGAGCGTCAGGAGACGCTGAGCAACGAAAACGTAAGCAGTACCAAGGTCTTTCAACGTTCCAAGCAGGAATATTTGACGAACAAGGCCAATATTCAGGCCTTAGAAAGTAAATTGAGGCTGGTGGGCCTAGATCCAAACGCAGTACGGGCTGGCAACTTTTCCGCCGTGGTCAATATCTACTCGCCCATTAACGGAGTAGTGCGTGAGGTCTATGTCAACACCGGGAAATATTTTGGTCCGCAGGATGTGCTGATGGATATCACCAATGCCGAAGACCTGCACGTGGAACTCAAGGTCTACGAGGATGATATACCCCTGATCAAAATTGGACAGCGCATTCGTTTTCGTTTAGCCAATGCACCTGAGGTATGGATGGAAGCCGAAGTGTTTTTGATCGGCCACAATGTGAGGGATGACCGCTCCATCACCATTCATGGGCACCTCAAGGAAAAAAACGAGGATTTGCTTCCCGGCATCTTTATAAATGCAAAAGTTGAAGTGGCCACGCAAGAGGTTTATGCCGTTCCCGAGGAAGCGGTAGTGCGGTTTAACGGAAATCATTATATCTTTAAGACTCTGGGGCAGCGCATGGAAGCAGGCATGAAGATGCACGATTTTGAAATGACCCCCATTACCTTGGGAACCGAGGAAGACGGTTTTGTGGGAATCGCCTTGGAGGGCGATACCGAGCAACTGGCCACTATGGATTTGGTAATCGACGACGCCTTTGTGCTTTTGGCCAAGGCAAAAAACAGTGAAGAAGAGGGTGGCCATGGCCATTGATTTAGGTGTTATGAACGAAATAGAAAAAGTACTGGAAGAAAGAAAGATACGCCCTACCGCTATGCGGTTGCTTATTTACAAGTTTATGGCGCAAAAGGAAGTGGCCATGGCGCTGACCGATATTGAAAATGCCTTTACCCAAGCGGATAGGACCACCTTGTACCGTACCCTTAAAACTTTTGAACAATATGGGGTTGTGCACCAAATAGATGATGGTACCGGGGTGGCCAAATACGCACTGTGCGAACCCGGCTGCAATTGTGAGATCGCACAGGACCTTCACTTGCACTTTCATTGCAACCATTGCCATGAGACCTCATGTTTAACGACACATAAGATACCGCAGATCAATCTGCCCGAAGGATATCTCGCAGAGGATGTAAATTTGGTAGTAACGGGAATATGCGAGAAATGTAGCGGATAAAATGCACTTCTGTTGCACGCCTTTTATCAGGATATTGGACCCATGAAAAAGAGGCAGCGTAATTTAAGGGATATCGTTCCAAAACATGGTTCTGGTGGGCATACGGACAACAACGGCCATGACCATGGCGATGCCCCGTCCAATTTTAAGACCTATTTGCCCGCCGGTTTCAGTTTTGTACTGCTGATCGTGGGAATCGCGATGGACTATGCGGATAGCGCTCCCTTTTTTGAGAACTGGGTGCGTGTGGCTTGGTATACCGTTGCGTATATTCCTGTGGGATGGCCCGTTATCAAAGCGGGCTGGAAAAGCATTACAAGGGGCCAGTTCTTTACCGAATTCCTCCTGATGTCCCTGGCCACCTTGGGTGCCTTTGCCATAGGTGAGTATCCCGAAGGTGTTGCCGTAATGCTCTTTTATACCGTAGGCGAACTGTTTCAGCATGCCGCGGTGACCCGTGCCCGTGGCAATATCAAATCCCTGTTGGACGTACGTCCCAATACGGCTCTCGTACAACGTGGAAACGATTTTGTCTCCGTACACCCGGAAGATGTCGCCGTAGGCGAAAAAGTACAGGTGCGGGTAGGGGAGAAGGTTCCGTTGGATGGCATCCTACTTTCGGAAAAAGCTTCGCTGAATACTGCTGCTATTACTGGAGAGAGCAAACCCGACACCATTGCCCAAGGAGATGCAGTTTTCGCAGGGAGCATAAATCTTGAAAAAGTAATTGAGGTAGAGGCATTTAAATCTTTCAAGGACAGCTCCATAGCTAAAATTCTTGATATGGTCCAGAACGCCACCGCGCGCAAGTCAAAAACCGAACTGTTTATACGGAAATTTGCCCGCATTTACACGCCCATTGTGGTGTTTTTGGCCGTTGGACTCACTTTCTTGCCCTATTTTTTTGTGGACGATTATGTGTTTAGGGATTGGCTCTACCGGGCGTTGATATTTCTGGTCATCTCCTGTCCCTGCGCCCTGGTGATTTCCATTCCCCTGGGGTATTTTGGGGGCTTGGGTGCAGCATCCCGAAACGGCATTCTGTTCAAGGGCGCCGCTTTCCTGGATACCATGACCAAGGTAAATACGGTGGTGATGGACAAGACGGGTACGGTTACCAAAGGGGTGTTCAAGATTAAGGAAATACGGGCGTTTAATATGGATGAAACTAGGATGATATCCTATGTGCTGGCTATGGAGGCACAATCTACCCATCCTATAGCCCAAGCCATCATGGAGTACAACCTGCAGGCCGATGCACTTGATGCTTTTGAGGTGACTGAGCTTGCAGGCAAGGGCCTAAAGGGCAAGGTAGCCGGTGAAACGGTCCTGGTGGGCAACAAGGCGCTGATGTCTTCCCATCAAATTACAGTGCCCCAGGAGACCGATGACATTGTGGAATCGATCGTCTTGGTGGCCATAGGAGGAACATTGGCTGGCTATATCACTATTGCCGATGAACTCAAGGAAGATGCGCATAAGACCATAGCACAGCTTAGGCAATTGGGAATTTCTGAAATCATCATACTTTCCGGGGATAAGGATACCATTACCCAGGAGGTAGTTAAACGCTTGGGTGTGGACTGGGCAAAAGGCGGTCTATTGCCAGGGGACAAGCTCCAGGAGGTAGAGACCTTAAAAGCAGTATCCGGTACCAAAGTGGCCTTCATTGGCGATGGTATCAACGATGCACCGGTGCTTGCTGCCAGCCATGTGGGTTTGGCCATGGGCGGTCTGGGCAGTGATGTGGCCATAGAGACCGCGGATGTGGTCATACAGACCGATCAACCTTCTAGAATTGTCCGGGCGATTAAAATTGGGCGTTCTACCCGACGTATCGTATGGCAGAACATCACCTTGGCCTTTGGCGTAAAACTGCTGGTGTTGGTCTTAGGTGCCGGCGGACTGGCCACCATGTGGGAAGCCGTTTTCGCCGATGTAGGCGTCGCCTTATTGGCCATTTTAAATGCGGTACGATTACAGCGGATGCATTGGGATTAGTCGGCCGAACTTTGTTTTGTGCTTACCTTATTTCATTTTTATAAGTTGTCCGACTTTTTCCCAACCCGGGTCTATGTCCATATTTACCATTAGATAAACATCTTTTTTTTCAGTCCTAAAAGCCGTTCCTCCGTGTGTCAGGTTTGCAGTAAGTTCTTCGGGTGTTAGTTTGTACATTGCCCCAGTAATGGGGTCGATTATTAACCCAATAATCCCACCAATTAATATATTTCCCAGGTACCACGCATTGAACTCTTTTGAAATAAGTGTTTCGTAGGGTTGATAACCGTCAAGTTTTATTAGAACTTGATATTCTTGATTTCTTTTCAAACTTCTTTCTACAGGTGTTTTTCCGACCTCCACTTCGTTGATGTAAACTGTTGCCGAACTTGGTATAGAGGCTACTTTGATTGTTTGTCTTGAGCCTGAAATAATTGTTGCACAACCCATAAACAGTAGCATAGGAAAAGTTATGAGGACTTTAAAAATATTTTTCATCTGTTTCATTTAATCTAGGGTTAATTTATATTGTGATAAAGTTGAAACATCTCCAACGTATTTGTATAGCTCTATTTTTAACCGATAACAACTGCTCCATAAATCCGGTGTTTTTTTATCAATGACCTTTGCAATATTTGCTCCGTTTTTTCTTGCCTCATTTCTTACTCTAGTCATTAGACTATTAAAACTGCAATCTGTTGAAAAGCCCGAATCTTGAAACCTTAGGTCTCCAACCTTGATAATATTATTTGGCAATTCATGGTGGACATCTAGAAGAGCAACTTTTTCTTCAACGGACAATTTTAGTTGAGGGTTAATAAGATTAGATGAAATTTTTGGTCCACAATTTGTCAATCCAACTGCCATTATCACAAACAGAATTTGAGTCATTTGTTTCATTTTTGTTTTTAGTTTGTAATGATTAATATCCAAGATTGAGTTAGTGCCATTATGTGCTCTCAAAAACGAAACTCGTGATTAAAGACTTAAAACGAAAAACCAACGTAATACTCGGGAATATTCGGTGATAGGCGGGAAAAATGAAATAATATGGTAGTACTATCTAGCACTGCCTATCTTGGATTAAAAATGGGAAGTTCCTTTTTTCAGTTGAACTTAGCGAACTTACCTACAGGAAATACCGGAATTGGTGCAATTTTAGTTTTTGGTCAAGTTCCTAAAACTTGGTGCATGCTTGTTCACTCCTTAAGGTGTTTTTTAGTGTAGGTAGGACGTGTAACATACACCTTGCTGTTCAGCATACGTGAAGGACAATAACCACCATGACATTAGAAGGTATACACCCAAATATCCTTGCTACCTTTTTGCACACTGAAGATAATGCTCTTGCCATCTACCGTCCATTTGGGCGAGGTCTCCCGATAACGGTCATTGGTCAACCGTTGCGCGGGCCCACCATCCCTGTGCATGATATAGATATCCGTGGTTTTCTCCGCATTGTTGTCCGATAAAAAAACGATCTGTTCACCATCCGGGGAGTAATTGGCGTCCCATCCGTTAACCAGCTCGTGCGCAATAGGCTCCTGACTGCCCCCGGCAACAGGCATCCTATAGATCTTGTTTTGTCCGCCCAGATTGCTGTGGAACAGAAAGTGCGCTCCATTGACCGATACATCGGTAGGTATCCCATCGGCCGGGGATTCAAAAAGCGGTTGCCGCTCACCAGTGGGCAAATTGAGCTTCCAGATGTCATAGGCATAATTGGCCACACTATCATAGGCGTAAATGATTTCTTTGTCGTACGCAGTCCAAATAAAATGGCGTACCCCTCCAAAATCGGTTACTTGCAAAGAATCGGTCCCGTCCAGGGAAGCGGTGATAATGTTATTGGTCACTATGGATCCGCCCGGACTCTGAACTAGGCCCAATCGCTTTGTGGTATGGGAAAACTGGGGACGGGTCTGTCCTTGGTAACCGGCCAAAAAGGGGCTGGTTTCCCCCGTACCCAGATGTAAGAGCATAATATTGGATTCGCTTCCCGCACCCTTGGTCACGTAAGCTATATAATTCCCTTCCGGATCTATCGCTGGGAATTCCTCGGCCTGGGCCGAGTCGGTCAATCTTCTAATATTGCCCGAAGCGATGGTTATCTGGTACAGATGGGGTTCTTCCAGATTGGCGGAATAAGCCAATTTGGTACGGTCCGGCGACCATAAGGGCCAACCCTCCTTTAATTTTTCACCGATATGTAGGTGTCTTAGGCTGTCCGACCCAAAATGGTACACATAAAGGTCGTTGAGGCCATCGCGCTTGGAAATAAAGACCACTTCCTCCCCATCTGGGGAAAAGACGGGTCCGTAATCTTCTACGATGTGGTCCGATACCCTTTTTAGACCCGTGCCTGGGAAGTTGGCCACCCATACCTCCGTCATTTCCGTGCCCCAAGTGGAATAGAAAAGGACCCCATCGCCCTTGGGCGACCAATGGGGGTACCATTCGTGACCGGCATGCTGTGTTATATTGATCAGCTCCTTCCCGTCTACGGAAATCGCAAACAGATCCTCTATTGGCCCACCCCGCTTATTATAGCCCACGTAGCGTCCATCAGGAGAAAAACCAAAATGCACCTCTCGGCCCGGTTCGTGCGTGAGTCTTGTAAATTTGGCGGTTTTCAGTTCATAGAGGTAGATATCTTCGGAACTGCCGTCATTTCCATTCAGGACAATACGCTTCCCGTCGGGCGACCATCCGGGCTTGTACAGAGCCGCCCCTTCCAACTGCACCAAGGTCCTTTGCTTTGAAGCAAGCTCATGAATGGTGATATAGGTCCTGGACTTAGCGGTAACGGTATAAGCCAGCATTTTGCCATTTGGGGACCAGGTCGGTCGGCTTTCCCGACCTTCCGATTTTGTAATTTGCAGGGGGGGCTCGTCCTCCTCGATGGACTTCAAGTAAATATCACAGTTGCCTTTTTGGCAAAAGCTAAAGGCAATACGATCTCCGTTGGGGGAAAAGGCCAGCTGTTCCTCTTCGCCCTCCATGTCGGTTAAACGCAATACCTCTCCTGCCCGGTAGGGACCGTTGCAGGCCAGCAAGATGACCATAAGCATGGGAAAGAGTGGTTTTTTCATCGGGTCAGATTACTTGGTATAGCAAGACATCTTGGTTATCAAGTACAAAAAAGCAGAAATTTTACCAGGCCGCTACGCTGTTCCGGAATCAATTTGTACGGATACATCCAAAGGGACGATTTGAATGAAGAATTACGGATGTAGAATTGGGAGTATACAGTTCAAAAGGCCCTCACCTCGGTCCTTTTCCAGGGGGGAGTGGAGACATCTCGGCATAAGTATGGGGATAAAAACCCTTTCTCACTGGGGCATAATGCTCTTTTGCTACCCTTCCGACCCCAACGCTCGCTATGCTCGGTCGGGGCCACCTTCCCTTAACAAAGGGAAGGAGCTACTGGGAACCACGAATGATGAATTCCGAATACGGAACTTAGTATTTAACACTTACAACTATCACCTGCCCGCTGCCTGAAGTTTGAGATTCTTCGCCTCGCGATGCTCCCTGCCCTCCGTAGGAGACTTCGGAAGGTGGGCGTTCTGAATCACAATACGCATTGATTTGTCATTCCGAGCCTGCGAGGAATCTTTAGTATCAGTCTACACGGGAAGAGGGAACGGGCAATAGCGAAGAGAACATAACCCATGGTCTAACACTTGGCATTAAACACCGAGTGCTACCATCCATTGTGCATAATGCAATTCATCATTCATAACTCATAATTCACACTGTCAACTGTTTCACGTTTCTCGTTTACTGCTAATTGATAATTGATTATTGTTCATTGACCACTGCCCACTGCTTACTGTTTCATGTTTCTCGGTTATTGTTCATTGATTATTGTCAACTGTCCACTGCTAACTGCCAACTGTTTACCAATAACCCCGCTTCGCTCTTCCCTAATCCCTCATTGTTAATTGGTCATTGTTAATTGTTCACTGCTGATACCTCCATCAACCCATATTGTAAATAAACGAATGCATCACTTTGATTAACTTTACGGGAAAATACAAAGAGGACCAACACATTTTTGCTACCCTTACAGGATGAAGACCAGAAATTTTATCGCCCTAACCCTGTCCATGGCCATGCTATTGGCTCTACTCATCTATTGGAGGGAATACCAGACTCGAGATCAGGTAGCGCTCTTCCACGTACTAGCGTGGCAGATTGGGATCTGGGCCCCATGGATTCTCGGCTTTAAGTTAATGGAACGTATCATTGCGAAGACCCGAAAGCTTCAATTTGGAATAGTCATCGTATTGGGTTCGGCCGTGGTCTGGGTAGTTTTGCATTATGGATGGTTTTTTTTTCTGAGCTCTACGATTAGCCCGTATCTGAACCTGCCCGGCTCCAGGTTTGGGGTATACCGCTACTTCTTTATTTTCTGGACCCTGATAGACATTGGTCTTATGTGGTTCGTTATAGATAAACTATGGAAGCTTGAACTTGAGGAAACGGCTCCACCGGTACTATTTGAACTTACAAGGGGGAACAACAAATATTTTTGCAGTCCTGCACAAATCCACTTGTTGGCGGCCGAAAACTACTATACCAGGTTATTTACCAGTGAGGGCGTTTTTGTAATGCGAAAACCCTTAAAATATTTCCATGATCTGCTTCCCACGAACGCCTTTAGGAAAATCCATAGATCTACGATCATAAATGTAAACCAGGTATCCGAACTCGCCAAGGGTAATGACCAGGGCTTGGAGGTAATTATGAAGGATGGCACAAGGCGGCGGGTCAGTAGAAGTTATGTTAAGGAAATCACCCAATTTTTTAAGGATAGGACCTATTAGCGCCGTTCGCTATCAAAATCCCGACCGTTTACTGCAACAGCTGTTTTCCACTTGCCTTATTGGCTAAGTTTGATAGTGGATTCCAAGGTTGTACATATCCTGAAAAATGTGCCTGAACCTTGCCGAACCACATTAAAATTTGAACACAGCTATGCCGTCCTACACCTTAAGGATCAATAATGTCAAGAAAACCGTTTCTACGGACCCGGATACCCCTTTGCTGTGGGTTTTACGCGACCTCCTTGACCTGACAGGGACAAAATTTGGTTGCGGAAAGGGCCTCTGCGGCGCTTGTACGGTGCAGTATAAGGGAAATCCCGTACGGTCCTGTACCTTGGCCATCAGTTCGGCCCTGGAGGGTGATATCCTCACTATTGAAGGACTCTCACCTAAGGAGGACCACCCTGTGCAACGCGCTTGGGTGGAACTTGACGTACCGCAATGTGGCTATTGCCAATCTGGTCAGATCATGGAAGCTGCGGCCTTGCTCTCCAAAAACGAAAACCTCACAGATAATGATATCAACGCTGCCATGGAAGGGCATATTTGCCGTTGTGGGACCTATTCACGTATACGCAAGGCAATTCACTTGGCAGCAGGCAAATTAGAGAAATAATGCGCATGTTGTTACTTCTTGCATTGGTCTGTACCGCTCTGAAATCCCACGGGCAGGATCCACAATTTAATCGAGCCCTATCTTTTACAGACCTTCAGGGTTCCAGAGGGGTTTCCGTGGCCGATCTTGATGGCAATGGACGCCAGGATATTGTTGTGGCCAACCAGGTAGATTCCCTAAAACTCTTGGGAAATACAATCTATTTCAATTACGACGACGGGTTTCGAAAATTGGCGATCGCTGATGGTAATGTGCATGCTTGGAGCGAATCCGTGCATACAGTAGATGTGGACAACGACCATGACCTTGATCTCTTTTTTACCACCCAATTCGGAACGCCCAATCTGTTGTATTTGAACGATGGCGCTGGAAAATTTTCCCAAGTGAAGGCTGGAGATTTGGCTACGGACCTGACCAATTCGCCCGGCGCCTGCTGGTGCGATTATGATTTGGATGGCGATATGGACGTCTTTGTGGTCAACAGGGATGGCGCGGACGACCAACTTTATATAAACAAGGGCAAGGGGATTTTTACCAAGGCAGGCAACGGCCCCTGGAAGGGGAATGAAGGCGATGGTCGATCTTGTGCCTGGGGCGATCTCAATGGGGATGGGAAGCCGGATCTTTATGTGGCGAATTTTGTAATCAATAAAAATGGGCAAGTACAGGGAAAACATCGGAACTACCTGTATATGAATTCCGTGGATGGAACCTTTGTAGAACGGCGGACGGGGGTTCTTGTGGAAGAGACGAATGCTTCCTACGGTGTTTCCTTTGTGGATTATGATTACGACCGCGATTTGGATATTTACGTGACCAATGTGTCGGTCGCCGACGAGAATGCTTTTTATGAAAACTTAGGCACCGGCACCTTCGAGAAGTTGACAAGCAGTGGAATCGCCTATGAAATCCATAGACCCTCCAAGGGACAGACTTGGGGCGACTTTAACAATGATGGTTGGTTGGATCTTTACGTTGCCAACGGAACCGAGAGCTATCCGGAGATTCAGAACTTTTTCTTTTTGGGAACGGCCGACTATGCGTTCAAACGGATTTATAATACCCTTCCCGCCATTGACGGCCATATATCCGCAGGTACCGCCTCAGGGGATTTTGACAATGACGGATCGTTGGATTTGTTTGTCTGCAATTGGGGTGGGGAGGCCGAGCCCAATGATTGCTATATGAACCTGAACCAAGGCAACCAATGGATCAAACTTCACTTACGGGGAAAGGTGTCAAACAGCTATGGCATAGGCAGTTGGATAAAGCTTACCCTGGATGATGGCAGGGTGCAGACACGATATTTTGCCAGGGAAACAGGTTATGGCAGCGAAAATGCCCCCGAGATTCATTTTGGCATAGGTCCTTCGGCCAAAATCAAGACCCTAGAGATCGAATGGCCTTCAGGCCAAAAACAATCGACCACGGAGGTAGTGCCAAACACGGTGTATGAGGCTATTGAAGGAAAAGAATTTAAACGCATTGGGATATGAAAAGTACAGTAGACAGAAGAACGTTTATAAAACTTACCACCGCAGCCAGCGGAGCTCTGCTTGTTGGGGTATACCTACAATCCTGTGAATCGGATAAACCACCGGCCATGGTGCATACCTTCTCGCCCTTGATAAAGATCGATACCGATGGGTGGGTAACCCTTATTGCAAAAAATCCCGAAATCGGTCAAGGCGTCAAAACGTCGCTTCCCATGATTTTGGCGGAAGAACTTGGGGCGGCCTGGAACAAAGTGAAGGTAGTGCAGGCCGATTATGATGAAATCTACGAGGAACAATGGGCGGGTGGCAGTTATGCCATCATCCTCAATTGGGACCTGATGCGAACTGCAGGTGCCAAGGTGCGGCAGGTGCTCATCCAGGCCGCATCAAAAAAGATGAACAAAGCGGTATCGGAACTTTCCACGGCCAATGGCGAGGTACGGCATCTGAAATCAGGGGATGCATTGCCTTTTGAAGCACTTCTGACCGAAACAACGCAGATACCCTTGCCGGAAGAGGTGGAATTTAAACCCCTTGATGCTTTTGAAATTGTGGGGAAACATGTTCCCCAGGTAGATTTGGATACCCTGGTAAACGGGGGAATGCGCTATAGTATAGATATAAAACTACCCGAAATGGTCTATGCCACCGTCCTTAAAAACCCCGTACATAATGGTGGTACTGGCACTTGGGACGATACAGCGACTAGAGCGGTAAACGGGGTAATCGATATCGTAGAATTGAATAACAAAGCCTATGGCGGAAGGCTCATCGGGCCCAACAGTCCCAATTTTGTAAACGGTATTGCGGTGGTGGCCAATACCACCTGGGCGGCCTTTAAAGGCGCGGAGAAACTCAAGGTGGTCTGGGACAATGATGGTGCCCAAAGGGAAAGTTCGGACGGCCTAATGGAACGCTTTCGCGCCCAATTGGACCATACCACTGTTGAGCGGAAGGATGGTGATATTATCCAAGCGCAACGAAAGGCGGCTTCCAATTATGAAGCGGTCTATGAAGTGCCTTTTTTAGCGCATATACCCATGGAGCCCATGAACTGTACGGTAGACTTTAGGGAAGACCTGTGTGAAGTGTGGGCCCCGACCCAAAACCCCGAGGCGCTACAGCAGGGGCTGATCAAGTTGTTCGGTCTACAGCCCGAGCAGATCAAAATACACCTCCCGCGGATAGGGGGCGGCTTTGGTAGAAGGTACTATGTGGACTATGCCATGGATACTGCCATCCTATCCAAAAAAATGGGGCGGCCCGTGAAGCTTACCTGGACTAGGGAAGAAGACATCAAACACGACTGGTACCGTCCGGCAAGTGTGCATAAAATGACAGCGTCCATGGACGGGAACGGTAAGGTATCCGGATGGCGGCACATTTTGGCCAACGCATCTCGAAAAACATCATTGGGGAGGGACGGAAGACCAGCCGGAACAGAAATTGACGAATATGAGTTCCCAGCGGGGTTCATCGCTAACCTACAGCTGGAATATGGACATGTAATAAGTGATGTACCTCTTGGACAATGGCGGGCCGTAGGCCATTCCGCTACCGCATTTGCGGTGCATAGTTTCCTGGATGAGTTGGCCTTTCTGAACAAAAGGGATCCCATAGACTATTTTCTGGAATTCCTTGGCCCAGCGAGAATGGTTCCAGTAGTAGACGAATATGCCTTTGACGCGGGCCGATTAATCGCCGTTGTGGAAAAGGTGAGACAGCTCAGTAATTGGGACTCATCCTTGCCAAAAGGTCAGGGTAGGGGCTTTGCAGCCCGTAAGGGTGCAGGATCCTTCATTGCCGAGGTGATAACCGTATCCACGGATAAAAATGGGAAAGTAAAGATCTTGGGGGTGGACGCCGTAGTCGATTGTGGTGTGGTAATTAATCCTTCCGGTGCCCGGGCACAGGTGGAAGGAGCCATCTTGGATGGGCTCAGCGCGGCGCTCTACGGGGAAATAACGGTGAAGGACGGGGCCACGGTACAATCCAATTTTCACGATTACCGATGGATGCGAATGGGCGAAATGCCCGAAATGCGTATTGAATTTATCGAAAACGATCTGCCCCCTCGAGGCCTGGGCGAACCTCCCTTGCCGCCAGCGGCACCCGCGCTGGCCAATGCCATCTTTGCGGCTACGGGCCAACGTATACGAAAGTTGCCGATAAAGAATGTAGAGCTCGGGACTTAGAAGTCAGAAGTCAGATGTCAGAGGTCAGAAGTCAGATGTCAGAGGTCAGAAGTCAGATGTCAGAGGTCAGATGTCAGAGGTCAGAAAAAAGAATGGATCACGGTTCAAAGTTCAAGATTCTGCGCTTCGTGTTGCTTCAGTACCTTCCCTTAGCCAAGGGCCCCATGCTTTTATACTGTTTCACATAGCATGATTTGAGTTGGAAGGGGGCCGGTATTGAAGCTCCCCTCCTTGAGCAAGGAGGGGAATGAATCACGCCTCTGGCGTGAGAAAGGGGAGGTCTTTTCTACCCTTCCGCCCCCGACGCTCGCGTTGCTTCGGTCGGTGCCACCTTCCCTTAACAAAGGGAAGGAGCTGTTTGGAACCACGAATGATGAACTAAGAATTTTGAACACTCAACTTAACAATTGACACTCGACTCTAACAGCTGACCATTGCTGCTTTTTACAGTCAACCGATAACTCCTTAACCCATAACTTAACACTGCCAACTGCAAACCGTTTCAGGCTTCTCATCCATTGCTAATTGTTCATTGTTTATTGTTCACTGCCCACTTATCCCCATACACGACCATTTATTACACCGACTTTCTTTTCCAATCATTTAATCGTGAACTTGGGCCCACTATTGCGCCACAGGCGCAGGTGCAAAACCAAGAACCAAACCGAATAAAATGGGTTTTTTTGATTTTTTGATCGAGGAGATCGCAATCGACCTAGGGACGGCGAATACCCTTATCATGCACATGGACAAAGTGGTTGTGGACAGTCCCTCGATCGTGGCTAGGGACCAGTTAACGGGCAAAATCATTGCCATAGGCAAGGAGGCCAATACCATGTTGGGGAAGACCCACGAAAACATTAAAACCATACGACCCTTGAAAGATGGGGTAATCGCGGACTTTGATGCTTCCGAAAAGATGATCAGCATACTCATCAGAAATATTCCTGCCCTTAAGAAAAGGTGGTTTCTCCCCGCGTTGCGTATGGTCATCTGCATTCCATCGGGCATTACAGGGGTGGAGATGCGGGCGGTCAAGGAATCCGCGGAACGCGTCAACGGTAAGGAAGTGTATCTGATCCATGAGCCTATGGCAGCGGCCATTGGTATCGGTTTGGAGGTTATGCTGCCCAAGGGGCATATGATCGTGGACATAGGCGGGGGCACAACGGAAATTGCGGTTATCGCCCTGGGCGGCATTGTCTGTGACAAATCCATTAAAATTGCCGGGGATGTTTTTTCCAACGACATTATTTATTATATGCGCAGGCAACATAACCTGTACATTGGGGAGCGTACCGCAGAAAAAATCAAAATAGACGTTGGTTCGGCAATCAAAGATCTGCAGGAGTCCCCCGATAAAAAATCGGTCCATGGCAGGGACCTATTGACCGGCAAGCCAAAACAGGTACAGGTTTGCCACAAGGAAATAGCGGAGGCCCTGGAAAAATCCATCAGTAGGGTAGAAGATGCGATTATGGAAATCCTTTCCCGGACTCCTCCCGAATTGGCTGGGGATATTTATAACACGGGCATTTACATGGCGGGCGGTGGTTCCATGCTTCGGGGTCTGGACAAAAGGGTGTCCCGCAAAACAGATCTGCCCGTCTTTATCGATGAAGACCCGCTGAGGGCGGTGATTCGCGGAACAGGTATGGCACTTAAGTATAGGGAACGCTATAAAAATGTATTGATCCGGTAACCGAAACTCGGCCCAATAGCTGCAAAACGTATTTTCCCAACATCCAACTTCAGTTTGGTGATTAAACAACAGTATGTTTGGATAATCAGGATAAAATCCTGGAACAAATCTTCCAATAGTGTAACAAAACCAGGTATGCTTCATCTTCATAGTATACCTTTTTAAAATGGCCTCTTTTTTTAAACAACTGTTCAGCCCCCCGATTTGGTTGCTATGGTCCTGTTTGATAGGTTCCAATGTAAGCATGGGTCAGGCTACAAGCACGAAATTGGAGGTGGATAATGCGTATACACTTTACACCGAGGGGAAGCTTAGGGAAGCCCTGCCATTGCTGCTTCAACTTTCGGACAAAAGTCCCTATAACGATGATTTTCACTATCTCGTTGGGGATGTCCAATACCGACTGGGAAACTTTGAGGCGGCCATAGAGGCCTTCCAGAGAAATGTTGCGCTGGAGGGTTCCACGAACGGACTAAGTTATACCTATCTGGCCTTGAGTAAGGCACACGTACAGCAGGGAAACAAAAAAGAGGCATTGGACTATTTGCTAAAGGCCTTTACCTTAAATATTGAACTGCAGGGCCGTATTATCAAAGATCCGCTTTTTGATTTCTTTCGAAATGACTCGAGATATGTAAAAACCATTACAGGCAGGACCTTGCCTAAACAACATACAAGAAACGAGGCTTGGGAGGCCGATCTGGATTATCTGAAATTGCTGATTGAGGATACCCATATAGCACCTTTTGCCCATGTTGACAGGAACAATTGGGAAACTGTTATTGCAAGGACTCGAAAGCTCATACCGTTACTGGAGGATTACGAAATTGTCTGCGAGTTTCAACGTATTGCCGCTATGGTCAACGACGGTCATACTGTGGTATATAACCCACGACTTCCTTCCCATGAAAAACTGGCTTTTCACCATTTACCCCTGATGCTCTATTATTTTGGCACGGAGCTCTATGTAAGGTCGGCTTCGGAAAAATATAAGGACCTGGTGGGCAAGCGCGTTCTAAAAATAGGGGATAGGGACATCAGGGATATTGAAGATGATCTGTGGCGCTACCACCACGGCAATGACAACCGGATGCAGTTTTATTGGCAAACACCCTGGTATTTGGTACTTCCCGAAATTTTGAAGTACTACGGTGCCACTAACTCATTGAGGAACGTTGAATTTACCCTCGGAGACGACCAAGGCGCTGAGGAAACCGTTGTGTTGCAGACCGACCAACTGCTGACAAAGCGCTATCAAAAAAGTACTGCGCCCCAATCTTGGGTGAATATGAGGGACAATGCCGGGAGAGATGTCCCGTATTATCTCCAAAATCCAGATAGCCTTTTTTGGCACACCCAGCTCCGGGACAACAACCTATTGTACCTGCAGATTAACAAAATCCGCAACAAAAAAGACCTTACCCTTGAAAGGTATATGGAACAGGTCATGGGTCAATTGGAAGAAAAGAATGCAAGGGCTTTGATCATTGATTTGCGATTAAACAATGGAGGGAATACCCGTTTGATGAAGCCTCTAATCAAATCGATTATTAAAAATGAACGTATAAACCAAAGAGGCAGCTTATTTGTCATTACCGGCCGCAATACCTTTTCGGCCGCCATGAACCTGTCCTCAGCACTCGAAAAGTGGACGAATGCCATATTTGTAGGGGAGCCCACAGGGTCTAGCCCCAACTTTGTTGGTGAGGAAAAAAACATTCGGTTACCCTATAGTCGACTTAACATCAGTATCTCCAATACGGCTTGGATAGGTGGGTTAAACTCGCTCGACACCCGAAAATGGATAGCGCCGGAACTGGGCGCGCCCTTGACCATCTGGGATTACCAACATAATATAGATCCCTGCCTGAGGGCGATTTTCGACTATCTTGCAGACCAGGATAGGGATTAGAAAATACCCAAACCTTTTCGCACTTGCAAATGGGTTAGCTTCCTTGACCATGATGTTTTATTGTTGATAATGCCTTAAATTAGCTAGGCTTTCAACAAACACCGGTATATTGTGAGGAGAAACCTATTCTTGGTGGGTGCAATAGTTTCCCTTTTCCTATCCGAAGGGCTTTGCCAGACAAAACAAATAGATAGTCTGGCCCTAGTGGTACGTTCGGCAACAGGTGAGGAACAATTAATTGCTACCAACCGTCTGGCGGAACTATATCTGGATAGGGATGCTTCCAAAACGCTTGAATTGATTGAAAACAACATCAATTCCCCAGTAATGGAACAGTTTCCCGAACCCCAGGCCACAGCGCATTATGTAAAGGGTCAGGCACTTATTATCAAAGGCAACTATGAAGCCGCTATTCAGGCTTTGGGCCATTCCATTACCATCGCCAAACGGTTGAACTATAGCTTGCTATTGGCAAAAAATCACATTGCCAAGGCCAGGGTCTATTCAAGAAAAGGACAGCATACCGAAGCGAAACAGGAATTCAAAGCGGGTTTGGAAATTCTGGAAGAACAGGGGGACGGGACCACCTTGGCCAATGCCTATTTGGAATTGGGAAAGCACGAGACGGTATTGGATAATTACGATGCCTCCATGAACCATTACAATCAGAGCCTCAGGATCTATGAAAAAGGGAACGACAAAAAGGGTATTTCGGATATTTATTACCGAATGGGCGTGCTCTATGACGATTTGAACAATGAGGAGAAGGCCCTGGAGTATTTTACAAAAGGCCGGGCGATCAAAGAGACCATCCAGGATATACGGGGACTATCAAATTCCAATTTATCCCTAGGGGTACTGCACGAGGAGAAAGGTAACTTTGAAACCGCATTGGCGTACTATCGCCAAAGTTTGGAAGGATATGAAAGTATAGGGGACAAATCCAGCATTGCCAGAATCTACAACAATATGGGTGTGGCCTATGTAGATTGGGCCAAGTACGACAGTGCCTTGATCTACCACAAAAAGTCCCTGAACATAAATTTAGACCTTAAGTCGCCCATAGGCATCATCAGGTCCTATTCCAATTTGGGGGAGACCTATCAATTTCAACAAAAATACGATGAAGCCATAAGCCATTACCTAAAGGCCAAATCCTATTGCGAACCCACCCCACAGCAATGGTCCTTGGAGTTCATCTTTGATAAATTGGGAGAAATATATCTGAGCACCAATACCTTGGACAGTGCATCAAACTATTTGGATAAGGCCTTGGAGATACGGCTTGCAAAGGACAAGTACTTTGGTCTACGCAGTACGTACAAAAATTTATCGAGCCTTGAGGAAAAACAGGGCAACTACAAAAAATCCCTTGCGTATTTTAAACGTTTTAAGATTGTTCAGGACAGTTTTCTCCAGACGCGAAAAAATAGGGAACTGGCCGAAGTCCAGGCGAAATATGATACCGAGAAACAGGAAAAGGAAATTGTAAACCTGCAACAGGAAAATGAGAATAGAACCCTTTGGCGAAATATCTTTGCGGTGGGTATACTTGTTGTCCTGGCCTTTGCCTTGCTTCTTTTTCAATTTTTAATGTACCGCAACAAAAAGAACAAGGAACTACTGATTGCAGAAGAGACCCAACGCTTGGAGCTGGAGAAATTGGATCGGTTAAAATCGCGCTTCTTTAACAACATTTCCCATGAGTTCAGAACACCGCTTACCTTAATTTTAGGGCCGCTCAACAGTATTCGAAAGCATGTGGACAGTTCATTGCAACCTACGGTAGACATTATAGAGCGCAATGGCAATCGGCTGCTAAAACTTATCAATCAACTGTTGGATCTCTCTAAGATCGAATCCGGGAAGATAACGGTGAAAACCGCGCTGATAGACGTAGTGCCGCTGTTAAAAGGTTGGGTAACGTCCTTCAATTCCTTTGCGGAAACCAAGCAAATAAAGCTGCATTTTACTTCAGAAAAAGCATCCCACTTTTTGTACGTAGATCAGGAAAAAATAGAGAAGGTTATCCTTAACCTCCTGTCCAATGCCTTTAAGTATACCTCTCCCGGGGGACAAATTTCCGTGGAAGTTCGTGAAAAAAACAAAGAAAAAAGCGAATATCTGGCCATTTCGGTCTCGGATACGGGCACCGGGATTCCCGAACAGGAACTGGAACACATTTTTGACAGATTTTACCAAGCCTCCAACGCGGATGCAGAGGACGTTACAGGTACTGGAATTGGATTGGCCTTGATAAAGGAACTGGTGGAGTTGCACAAAGGTTCTGTGAAGGTTAAAAGCGAGGTGGGAAAGGGCAGTACGTTCCAGGTATTGTTGCCATTGGGAAAAGCACATTTAAAGGAGGAGGAGATTGTTAGTATAAGCCAGGTCAAGGAAACCGTCACTAGCATAGAGGTAGCGGAAACCATTTCAGAACCCGCGATGGTGAGCAAGGTGGACCAGGAACTTCCCGTGGTTTTGATGATCGAGGACAATCAGGACCTAAGAAGTTATATTCGGGATATATTGAGCGAATCGTACATGGTACTGGAAGCTGTAAATGGCGAAGAAGGGGTGGCCATGGCCATTGAACATACCCCGGATATTGTCTTGAGCGATTTGATGATGCCCAAAATGGATGGACTTCAAGTATGTAAACTATTAAAGGAAGATATGCGCACCAGCCACATTCCTGTTATTTTACTTACCGCCAAATCGTCCAAAGAGGATAGGATAGAGGGATTAAAAAGTCTCGCAGACGATTATCTCACTAAGCCTTTTGATACCGAAGAGCTCCTTATTCGGCTAAAAAACCTGATTAAACTTCGCGAAAAGATACAGACCCATTTTGGTACCGGGGATATCTTGATGCCCAAGAAGATTCGGATGAACTCCATGGACACCGTTTTTATGGAGAAGGTAACCGAACAATTGGAAGCGGAAATCTCCAATTCCTTATTTGGAGTAGTGGAACTCGCCTATTCCGTAGGCCTTAGTCGATCGCAGTTGTTCCGAAAAATTAAGGCGATCACCAATTTTACCCCCAACGAGTTCATCCGATCTTTTAGACTTCACCGGGCTATGGATATGCTAAAGCAACAAGGTGCCACGGTTACCGAAGTAGCCTATGAGACCGGATTTCAAAACCCTTCGTATTTCTCAAAATGCTTTCAGGAGCAATTTGGCATGGCACCAAGTACGGTTTCCAAATGATATCAGTACCCGGATCTACGCCTCCGTTTTTGTAAAAAATCGCCCCATCACATTTTAACACCTTGCAACATCTCTTATAAAGGGTGCAACATTTCTTTCCTATTTTCCTATGAATTGAAAATCAATGATTTATACGCAACATCTTTTAAAGTGTATACCACATTACGGGTTGTGGCATGGAGGGTGGTCGGCCTAGGTTTGCGGTATAAATTTTTTAAAAACAAATGTTATGCCAACACCATTGGAAATTTTATTGGACCCCGTATCATTAGCCGTATTAGCGATCTATATGATACTTATGATTTGGGAAGCTCTGTTTCCCGCAAGACAGTTACCTAAAATCAAATTTTGGAAAGTTCGAGGATTAACGGCCTTTGCGTTTTTCTTTTATTTATCATCCTACCTACCTCTTTTTACCGATCCGTATTTAGAACCTTATAGGCTTTTTGACCTAACGGGTCTGGGTGCTTTAGGAGGAGGTCTGCTAGGTGTGCTGTTGTATGAATTTGGCGTTTACGTCTGGCATAGGGCCTTGCATACGTCCAATTTTCTTTGGCGCACTTTTCATCAGATGCACCACAGCGCGGAGCGCTTGGATACCTACGGGGCCTTCTATTTTAGTCCTATGGACATGATCGGATGGACCGTCCTTGGCAGTGTGTGTTTTGCCCTTTTGGTAGGGCTATCGCCACAGGCCATTACCGTAACCCTCTTGGTCACCAACTTTTTGGGGATGTTCCAGCACGCAAACATTAAAACGCCACGCTGGCTGGGCTATATCGTTCAAAGGCCGGAAAGCCATACCGTACATCATGCCAAAGGCATCCACAAACACAATTATTCCGACCTGCCGGTATTCGACATCTTGTTCGGAACCTTCCAAAACCCAAAGGACTATGAACACCCAACGGGGTTTTATTATGGGGCATCGGCCAAGGTTTTGCAGATGTTGTCCTTTAAAGACCTGAATAGGGAAAGGGAAGAAAAAAAACGGAAACACCTTGAAAAAAATAGGGTTTCAAAGGTACTTGGGCTTCTCGTATTGGTCTGTTTCGCTCTGGGATGTAGCAAAGATGATGGTATAGAGGTGGTCCCGGATTCTGTACAGGAAAACCCGGAACCGGAGTCCCAACCGGAGACCCCTACCTCATCTATTGACGAGGTAACCCCCTTACGGGGACCTAAAGGAACCCTGGTCACTATCACAGGAGCCAATTTTGGTACCGACCTTGAAAACGTGAAGGTTACTTTTAACCGCAAAGCGGCCTCAATACTGAAGTTGGAAGATACGCTGATCGAGGTTGAAGTTCCAGCAGGGGCCCTAAGTGGCAATATTCAGGTGAATACGGCCAATTCTGCGCTGCTGGCTGCGGTATTCACATATGAATTCACTACGGAAGTATCCACCCTGGCGGGCGAGGACAAGGGTTTAGCGGACGGAACCCTTACCGAGGCCAAATTTGCCAGCCCGATGGATGTGGTGATGGACTCCCAGGGCAATATGTATATAGCGGATTCGGAAAATCATAGGATCAGGCGGGTCACTCCTCAGGGCGTCGTTAGCACTTTCGCTGGGGGAACACAGGGATATAACGATGGCCCGGCGTTAACGGCCCAGTTTGATCATCCTATGGGCCTTGCCATAGACCTACAGGGCAATTTATATGTGGCCGACAACTGGAATCATAAGATTCGAAAAATAACACCGGATGGATCGGTGGGCACCATAGCTGGAATAGGGCCGGGCCTTGAGGACGGACTTACGGATAAGGCCTTGTTCAAGTTTCCCAGGGACATTGTCGTAGACGCACAGGGAACCATATATGTAGCCGATACCGGGAATCACCGTATCCGAAAGATTGTAGATACACCCGGCGATTTTCTGGTATCTACCCTAGCAGGCAGCTCAAAAGGCCATGCCGACGGTGTGGGGACCGCTGCCAAGTTCTTTAGACCCACAGGGATTGTCATGTTCGATTCCGGCCGGTTGCTGGTGGCGGATACGGAAAACCACAGGATACGGATATTGACATTGGACGGCGCCACCGGAACCTTGACGGGCAGTGATCCGGGCTTTGCGGACGGAACGCAGGAAGAGGCAAAATTTTTGTTCCCAAGTTATCTGGTCTCAGATGGAGCGGGCAGCTTTTATATCTCGGATACCTTTAATCACAAGGTCCGAAAACTAGCGCCAGACGGGACAGTGAGCACGGTGGCGGGCAATACATTTGGCCTAGTGGACGGAAAAGCGGAAAACGCCAAGTTCCATACCCCCCTGGGGCTTACCGTAGATGCCGAGGGTGCCATCTATGTTATTGACAATGGCAACCATAGAATCCGAAAGATAGAGGATAATTGATAAACAACAATGCAATGTGTATACCAATATCATTTAAGAATGACACGAAAAACGGCGAAAAAAACAAGACGTTCAACCTATGCCAAGCTTGTAAAAAAAAGAGAAAGCTATCTGGTGCATGGCCTGTTTCTGGGCATGATCCTTATCGCAGATACCCTGACCTATGTGCATTTGGAACTGCTCCTTGATGGGTATGGAACGTACAGGCGTGAACCCAAAGGTTCAGGTTTGTCCGAAGAAATGCTACTGGCAGAAAGGCTTATTTTATACGGATGGTATTTTTGGCACCTAGTAAATGCTGCGATCTTGGTGTACCTGGTGTTCAGAATCCGTAAAGAAAGAAGCTTACGCTTAAAAAAAGTTTCAAAACAGGACGTTTGATAGGAAAGAAAAGGGCTATAATCCTATTAGGTAGTTCCTTAGGGCATGTTCAGCTGATGTTGAATGTGCCCTAGCTTTTGATTCCATTATCCAATTGAACGTGAAAGGAGATGTGGTGAAATTACGATTCAGGAAAGCTGGGATTACCGAAAAAACAATAAACTACACTAGTTACTGATAGGATGGTCAGCAATACAAGCTGTTGCCCCTGCTGCATTTATTCGCCAGGTGTTGGATTATCACTCTTTTTATTTTCACCGCCCGATGGACGGATTGTTCTTTTATAACCGGCTAAAAGCGCCAAGGCTATGGCTAGCAATACCAAACCTATTTTGGTGGCATCACTCGGCTCATAATTGTTCAGCTCGGCCCTAGGGCGAAGGGAACGCACAAAGATAAAGAAGAGCACCAATACGCCCACCACTCTCCACCATACGATGGTATAACCGGTATAGACGGGTTTGGGTGGCGGGGCCAAAGTCCCTGCATCTTCCTTTCGATCTATAGTGGCCAAGTGTGTTTCCAGTTCTTGGGGAACGCTTGCACCTGCACCGGTCAGGATGTCTATGATCTCTAAACACCTTTTCCTTTTTTCGGCAAAATCTTGCCCAATCATGCTTTTCCCTTGATATTCTTCCAGTGTCCTGTAGGCAATTTGAAGCGCCGTTTCCCCCTTTTGGTTCTTTTGTTCCAACGAAGCTTGGTTTTCTATCAAAAAGGCTACCATGGCGGCCCTTTCCAACCGTACGGCCCACATAAGGGCTGTCCAGCCTGATGCTTCGTCCGACTGGTCTACATGGGCGCCCGCGTTGAGGAGCGCTTGTACAACCTCCTTGTTGTTTTTAACTGCTGCCCTCATCAGTGGGAAGTATTCATTGGTTTCCTTGGGATCCACCCCTTCCCTGAGAAGGTAATGCACCAAGGAAGAATTATCCTCTCGGATGGCCGTGTTCAGCGCCTTTAGCCCCAAAGGTCCTTTCCAATCCTTGACCTGTTCCTTGGCCTCTTGTAACTGTTTCGGATTGCCCGCCATAATCAGATAGGATAGGAAGGAAGTGCCATCTTCAAAAATATGCTCGTAGGTACCGTCCATTTCAAGCCATTCCTCGATGAGGTCCGACAATGCCTTTTGATCATTGACGGCATGGTCCAATCTTTTTTGAAATTTAGATTGCAGTTTCGTGTCCATGGACAGTTGATAATGATTTTCTAAGATAAGTAATGTTTTTTTAGTGGATTCGAATACAGCAAGGGACTACCCACACATGCCCTGAGCGTAACCAAAAAACTATTTTTTCCTTCGGTGATCAGTTAGCAAAAGCTAGTTTACTGTTGGCAGAACTCAGAATTCATAATTAATTCTTACCACCAACCATCAGCCATCAACCATATACCCATAACTCACCACAGGGAACTGCCCACTGTAAACTGTTTCAGGTTTCTCGTTTACTGCTTATTGATAATTGTTCACCACCACTGCCTACTGTTCACTGTCAAAGTACTGCATCGCACAGAGGATATTGCCTTCGGTATCCCTGAATTTGATCAACCAGCCAACCTTTGGAATTTCGGTCTTGGGCAGTAATATCTGGCCCCCGTTATCCTGAACTAGTTTAGCTACCGCATCCACATCTTTCACGCTAAAACTGCATTCAAAACCGATTACTTTTTCCTCAGTAAGCTGGTACTTACGGTCCTGTAGGGCACCTATAAGCTGCTTATTGCCCTCGGCGCCTGTGTTTATCTGTGAAAAGTCCGAAGGACCATAGGCGTTAAAGCTCCAGTTGAACACCTTCCCATAAAATGACCTGGCCCGTTCCATATCCTCGGTGAAAATTGCAAAATGACGCAGTTGATTGTCCATGTTTACTTGCCTCTTTGTTTTTTTGTTGAACTGTGGCCCACAAGAAACCTCCAGATGCCTTCTTCTTTTTGTAGTAATACCGTCATGGCTCCGTTGATTTGAAAATTGAAGCCCGATTGCATTTCCATGGCTTGCTCATACTCTGCAAAGAGCATGGCCGAGGTTCCATTGAGTATATCGACCCTTGTTTTCAGAACTTTTAGATCTGTGGTTTTCAAGGATTGTATCAATCCGTCCAGGGAAGCCACCAGGGTTTCCTTGTCCGCATATTGGATCTGTCCGTCTTCCGTCCAGTAAAACTGTGGGTCATTGGAGTAGAACGTTTTTAGCTCGTCCGTGGAAAGTGCGTTCATAGCGGTGACAAATTCCCCGAAACGCGTCGCTATTTCCTCCTTCACTTCGGCTTCATTGAAGGAAGTTCTTGGGCTCGATGTACATGCTCCCAGAACAAAAACGAGTAGGGAGGCTTTTAGTAATACCTTTTGCATATTAGATTTCAATGGTTTTTTTTATTTGATTTGGATCCCACGAAGTGGTGATCTCTGTTCGCAGCAGGTGAAGATTTCCCCGTCCGCAGGCGACAATTTTCAACTCCTTTTCAAAGGCCTTTATTTTACCGGGTGCTACTCCTAGCAATTCTTTGTACGATCGGTTCATATGGGAACTGTCCCAGAATCCGGTGTCCAAGGCTGTCTGGCCAATAGGTCTACCCTTTAGTACCAGGTTAAGCGAGTCCACTACCTTCATCCAAAGGACGAAATTCTGGATCGGTTGCCCTATTTGCTCTTTAAATAGGTGCCGCAACCTACTTTCTGATAAACAAATGTGGTCCGCAATGGCCTTGACCTTAAATTGCTTGTCCGGAGCATTGCCAATGTAGGCTATGGCACGCTTTATCCGATCATCCAAGGCTTTGGGTGGCGGCGAATCCAATAGGGTCTGTAATATAAATTGGCAACCCTTCAACAGGGTTTCACAGTCACTTTTGACCAGAAGTTCCTTAAAAAATTTGGTGCTCAGGCACGATAGTTTCGGGTGGTGCAATCCTGCGATTCCGGAACGGGATAAATAGCGATTTCCCAGTTCCTTGGCATAGTGACTATCCCTATCCAGATAGATGAACAGTTGTATGCTTCCACAGCTATCCAATTGGTGTAGGTGACCATCCCTGATAATGGCGGCAGGATACGCGGTCCAGTCAGACGTGGCGTCCTTTAGTTTAAAACACCGGTCGATATCAAAGACCAACTGCAGCGTATTGTGCAGGTGCGGATCGGTCCGAAAAGAAGTGCCCCAAAAAAGGGAGAACCCGTTCCAAACATAAAGCGCGGAGGTGTCTCCTTCATTTCCTTTGTGCATATGGCGGTCCTATAGGTTTGGACAAGTTACAAGAATACTTGATAGCGGAATTGTAAAATCTGGCTGAATTACACATTTCCAAGAACCCGAAGGGAAGTGATAAGCCGATTTATGGCCCGAAGACCTGTGGAAGCATAAAAACCATAAAACTTTTAAGGTTTTTCTATAACCGGATTTCAACAATAAACCGTAAGTTTAGTACAATTCCCCCTCAACAGATCGATTGTCCCTCTTTAGCTGACATTTCCGTCAATATAAAGTAGGTCGCTTTTATACCTGTTTTAACCAGTGTGTTATAAAACAGGGTTCTCCGTTATGCTGCAATACTAGTAAACAAACGATATTATGAGCGTAAAGATTCTAATCAATAACAATGACGATCCCAAGGCGGATTATATTACGTGGTGTCCAACGCCTTGTAAAATTACCTCCGATGAACCCAATGCCGTGGAGGTGGTGCTGAACAACAAAAATCCGAATCAAGGTGGTCAGGTCGTGTTTTTCCAAAACCAAATGACCCAACCGGCTGGGTCGCTGCAGTTTATCGTACCGCCCAATGGAAGCGTTGATTTTCATATTGCCGGTAAATTTGACGATCAAACGGGAGTAGGTTTTCCCAGTGTGGAAGACAAGGATACCATTATCGGCATTACAGAGGCAGGTACCGGAAATCTGCTCGGCGAAAAAGCCTTGATGGTCAGGGTGCGTAAAAATGCCAATACCTTGACCATAGGCGAACGGGATAGGTTTTTGGATGCGATTGTCGACTTAAATCAGGCCGGGGCCTATGTTGAACTTCAAAACATGCACCTTAGCAGCAACAGCCGGGAAATTCATGGACGGAGTTGTTTTTTACCCTGGCACCGTTCATTTTTGCTAGATTTGGAGCGAAAACTACAAGAGATAGAGCCGTCCGTTACCCTGCCGTATTGGAAGTTTGATGAACCCGCTCCCAACGTGTTTAGACGCGACTTTATGGGAGTGCCGGGAGATGCAGCAGGTACGGTCGATTTTTCGGGAGCCAACCCCATGGTAAACTGGCGGGTAGAGATTTTGGGCGTTGGGAGCAACCGGCGTATTATGCGGTCCTATTCCGGAGGAATCAATCCCGCCCTTAGTCGCGCCGCACATGTTCAGAACGATGAAGGCCAGACCTTGAACCTGGGTGATATTTTTTCTGTTTTTTCAAGGCGCGCCACTTTTTTGGACCCTGGGGGAATAGAAGGTGACCCCCACGGTAGTGCGCACGTAAGTTTTGGGGGTGAAATTAGCAGTATAGGTACAGCTCCGGCCGACCCATTATTTTTTATGTTACATTGCAATGTAGATCGTCTGTGGGCCAAATGGCAATGGGTCAACGAGCTGTTTGAACCCATAAACCCGGACGCCTACCCAAATCAAGGCGCCGGGGATCCTACGAACAATTCGGAAATCGGGATAGGAAATTTTACCGGCGATACCATGTGGCCATGGAACGGTGTTTCGGGGAACCCGCGACCAAATCATGCTCCGGGCGGCGGATTGCCCACATCACCGCTGACCAATGTTCCTGGGCCACAACCAAAAGTGGAACATATGATCGATTACCAGGGACAGCATTCAAGGGACAACAACCTTCATTTTTCCTATGAGGATGTTCCCTATACATTTGATAATACCATCGTATAAACCAATAGAGCAACAAAGACATGGCAGCGTATAAAAAAACACTAAAAGAGAATCTCGAGAAAGCAAAACAGGCTACCCAAAAGGCCATTGCTATCTTCTTTGATCCCGGAAAAAGTAAAGCCGACCGGCTTGGCGCCTTTGGGATATGCGGTACTTTTAATGCAGCAGCGGATATAAAAAGGGCATTGACCGTCTTTAGGGACCCAAACGAAGATCCTGCGATACGGGCATCGGCCCTTCAGGGATTGATCAATTATGCCACGGGAAACGAAGAATTTATAGATGAACTTATCGGTTTACTCAATACGGAGACGGCCGCCACGGAGCTAAAGGAAGCAACCTTATCGGTCTTGCATGCCAATACCTTTAGTTCCTCCCTCCTGACGACCAAAAGGCCGGATTACATGAACGCGCTGAAAAATCTAGTGGAATCCGATGCAGCCAAGAAGTTGCAGTTAAGGGCCACGGAATATTTGGCCATTGAAAAGGACGAGTATATTCAACGAAAATTACTCAGCGGATTGGAGAACCCCGAGGAGTCCTTTGTAAAACCCGAAATCGCCATCCAATTGCTTTCCTATGACCTGCATGCCGACCATTATCCGACTTTGCGCAAAATAGCGGAAGCATCCCCCAATAAAAAGGCCAGAAAGGAGGCGCTTCGCAACTTGGCGGCCGATCAGGAATCGGCCTCCTTGCTGGAGAAGATTCTAAACGACAAGGACGAAGATGAAGAAATACGGCACGTCTCCGCAGTGGGACTGCAATCCATGGAACCCGATGTACTGCAGAACAGCTTAAAGGGAATTTTAACGGACAATACGGAAAACCCCATACTTCAGGCCGCTTTGTTGAATACATTGAACTATTCGGATAACACCGAACTTATAGATGAAGATGAGGATTTCCAGGAAAAACTGGAGCACATTACACAGGAGACCCGTTCCAGGAATCTAAAAAAGACGTACAAGTCCTATGTCGCTAAAAAATCCAAAAAATAAGCTTTCACCTTCTTTGGATGGTGCACTGCACGAACAGGCTATTGCGGCATTGATCGATGACGTAAAAGCAGGACGTCAAAAGCGGGATCTTGTGGTGAACCTACTCTCCAGGAACCATGAGGTATACAAGGGTAGGGGAACCAATCAGGTGAACCGAATCAGGGGATATGCCCTGGCGGCTTTTGAGGATGTGGGCCTTCCGGAGGAAGCGCTGGTGTATGTTTGTGAGGAACTGGACAATGGCCATTCTCCCTATGTAATTGCCGCCTCGGCCAAGGCTATACGCGGTTTGGCGCAACCTGCCTCCGGTGTGGGCCTGTTTTTGACAAAGGCCCTGCGAAACGTGGGACACAAAGACGAGGCGTTGTCTTTTTCTTCCTATTATCCAGAGTGGCCCTTAAAGGATTTTACCACGGCCACCCAGGAAATTCTAAAATCCCTGGCGTGGTTGGGTGCCTATGCCAAGGAGGCCATCCCATTTTTGCAGCGCTATATCAAGGGCGAGATTATCTCCATTAACTTTGGCATCCAAAAGCAGGCCCGTGAAACTTTGACCACCATAGAGGCCGATACCAAGGCGTTGCCCAAAAGCTGCTGCGACTTTCCAAAGCGTCCGTCCAAGCATGTAGACAATAAGGATTTGGCCTGCGTAAAGGAGCTTATGCTCCAGGACCAGGACGGGAATAGTATTCCGTTCGGCGATTATTTTAATGGATCGTTCTCGGTCCTGGCCTTTTTCTATACCCGCTGCGACAATCCCAATAAATGCTCCATGACCGTAACGCGACTGGGGCAGCTACAACGCATGTTGGCAGATACAGGTTTAAGCTCGATCAAGATTGCCGCCATCACCTACGACCCGGTTTTTGACACCCCTAAACGAATCAAGGAATACAGTGCCAATAGGGGACTGGTCCATAATGCAGGGTGCAAAGTGTTTAGAACGCTGCGCGAGGAAGATCAGGAACTGTTGCAACGCCATCTGACCCTCCAGGTCAACTACATGGGATCCATTGTGAACCAGCACAGCATTGAGCTGTTCATTCTAAATAAAAAGGGCATCAAGATACGGGAGTATTCAAAAATGGAATTCGACAATACGGTTATTCTGAAAGATCTGAAGCGTAAAAGCCGAAGTTTGATCGGACCAACTGGTCTTGCCATTTCGGGCAATAATACACTTTTTCCCCTGCTCTTTCTTTTTTTTCCCAAGTGTCCGCTCTGTTGGGCCACCTACATCAGTGCCCTGGGACTTACCGGTATTTCTTGGTTGCAGTACAGTCCAAACATGATATGGGCACTTTTTCTGTTTGCCGGGATCAATCTGATATTTATGTATACCCATACAAGAAAATCAGGGAGTTATGTACCGCTTATACTGGCGTGCGCCGGATATGTTGGACTCTTTTTAGCGTTTTGGTTGGATACCCTTCCAATTTTCAAATTTGGTTTCGCCGGCCTGGTCCTATTGTCCTCCCTTTTGACCGTCCGGGCCATGGGTAGCTCCTTTCCATCACTCCGCTGGGGACAAATTATCGGAACAGCGGAAAAATATAAATAATACCGGCGGTATGTGATTTAGGCATAACCAATCCCTGAATATGGCATTGCTCCACTTACTTACTTTCCAGCATCATAAGTTGTTTGCTGTTTCCAGAATTGTTGTACATCACAAATTTTCCGTCTACATAGTTCCCCCGGTAGGGTATATATTTAGGTTTCCCCTTATTGTCCTGAATTTTTTCTCGCGTCAGGTTTCCTTCCTTGTCATACACAAAATCGTACAAAGCGGTCGACTCGAGCCAACCCTTGGATACTTTTAACCGGCCATCTTGTTTTGTGGCTAAATCTTTACCAGAATTTAACAGTACATGTAATTTGTCATCTTGTATAAATGCACTGTATGAGGGTCTGTTTGATCTTTTAAAGATGCTTCTTCCCCATATTAAGTTCCCGTTGGGGCTAAATTTTGTGATTAGGATGTCATTGTAATGATAGACTATATGGTAAGTACCTACTGTGTTGAATCCATTTTGAACATAGGTCTGGGTAATAAAAAACTCTTCGGCCACTAAAAAGGTATTCCCCTCTTCATCCATCAGAACATGATCTAAATCAAAGCTGGTAAGTTCCCTATTTTTTTTGTCTTTTGCACTATTCTGGCCGTATATGTCCTCGTAGACTTGTATGGGCAACTTGGATTTCTTTTTATCTAAAACGGTAAGGTCTTTCGAGCTTACTTTGAATTGGCTTACTCCCTTAATACCGTAGGCATTTTTTTCTGAGTAGTATCCTATTAGGTTTAGAATGTTCCCGTTGATCTGCATACTCAGGTTTTGAATGTATTCGTTTTCATGCAACTCGATTTGCTGGGTATTTACAGCATCTTCTTCCGTAATCTTACTTAAAACAAAGGAATAATTGGCCTTATCTTCTTTTTTTTCCCGTTTTCCCTTAAAGTACGCCTTACCGATACTATAAGCGTTACCTTGATTATCTACCTTCATATCGGACGACCTGAAGAACTTTTCAGGGTTGGAATAATAGTTTTTTGAATATTTTAATTTTAATGTTTTCGCATCAAAAACATGAATAAGGTAGGAATTCGAGGTTTTCTTAATGTTGTCGGTCGCGACGGCAATAAAATTTTTATCCGGGGAAATTGCAAAATTTGTTTGCCTCTTATTCTGTCCAGAAAACAACGAACCGTTTTTTGCTACCGATGTTTTAAATAATTCTACTTTTTCATGTGTATGGGTGTCAATATGGTATATGTGACAATTTACTATACGTTCTATTTTTGATGGGCTATGTACGGTGAAGATCATCACTTTATTGTCGTAAAAAAGTTCCCCTTCAAAAACCTCTTTCCTCTCCAATGTGGTATTTAATATCTTTTTTCCCTGAACCTTATCATCAAAAGTTTCGAAAACCAAATTGGCTTTAGAACTTCTTGCAATAATGGTGTGGTTATCTTCACTTGTATTCACACTAAGCACCGTTGCAGCACTAAATTGATCTTTATATTTTTGACTTTCCTTAACATTGAAATAGGAGCTTTGGGCATTTGCATTCAGAACGAATAAAAAAAGAACGAGCATTCCGGTTAGTTTCATTTACTTGGTTTTAGTTTGCTCAGTAAATATAGTAGAAACCACTCAATCACCTAAAAAATAAAATAATATTCCAAACGTTCGGATTTATGGTAGACAGGTCCTTCCCACCTGGTGGCAGTGAAGGAAGGGCATATATCTTTTGTACCACTGTTACGCTTTAAGAAACTCCCCTTTGTCTTGTGCAACGTTCATGCCCCATTCCGCGATGGAGGTCAGAACGGGGGCCAAACTTTCACCAAAGGGAGTAAGGGCGTATTCTACTTTTAGCGGTGGTTTTTTGGCGTATACCTTTCGGGAAATCAATCCATCTTTTTCCAACTGTTTTAGTTGTAGACTTAGGGTACGCTCCGTAATGGTCGATATCAGTTTTCGCAGTTCGTTATATCTTTTTTTACCATCGATTAAATAGACCAAGATCACGCTCTTCCATTTCCCGCCAATGAGTTCCATGGCGATACTTGTGGTGCAGGAAAATAGTTTGTCGTTATACCTGATGAGTCTTTTCTTGTATTTTACGTCCATGGCGTTATTTTTTATCGAACAAAAATAACACACTATAACAATGTATACAACTATACTTTTCATAGTAAAATTTTTAATATGTAAACATTTGTATATCAATAATATAGTATATTTATTTTCTTTTTTATTCATACTATCAAATTTGACCGTTATTGCATGGTGATGAAAATCGGCTTACTTTCGTCACTATACTTTTGATAGTACATTACCAACGATAAAACAAAGACGATGATGAAAGCAATCCTATTGGAAAAAACAGGTCCCATTGATAATCTGACCCACAAGGAAATTGAAAGGCCGGTAGCCAAGGACCATGAGGTACTGGTGCAGGTAAAGGCCATTGGGATCAATCCCGTGGATTACAAGGTACGGGCCAATGAAACCGTGCTCACTAGGATATATGGGGCGCTGGGTCCGGTTATTCTGGGTTGGGATATAGCAGGAACGGTGGTGGCAAAAGGAGACATGGTTGCCCAATTTGAGCTTGGTGACCAGGTTTTTGGCATGGTCAACTTTCCAGGAAGTGGAAATGCTTATGCCGAATTTGTGACGGCTCCAGAGGACCATCTGGCAAAAATACCGGCCAACACCTCCTTTGCGGAAGCAGCAGCAACCACCTTGGCGGCGTTGACCGCCCTACAGGTGTTGCAACACAGGGTAAAAAAAGGCAATCGGGTCCTTATACATGCAGGTTCGGGGGGTGTGGGGCATTTTGCCGTACAGATCGCCAAATGGCTGGGTGCCTATGTAGTGGCTACCAGTTCTGCCAAAAACAGGGACTTTGTCCTGGCCATGGGTGCCGATGAGCATATTGACTATCGGGCGCAGGCCTTTGAAGAGGTGCTGACCGACATCGATTTTGTGTTCGACATGTTCAATGGGGACATGCTATACAATTCCCTTACTGTGACGAAAGAAGGCGGATCCGTTGTCACGATATCTACACTCCAATTTTCTGAGGAAATACTGGCTTTGGCAAAAGCACGTAAGGTAAAGGTTTCCCATTTTATGGTACGGTCAAACGGCAAGGACATGAACACGCTTAAAACACTATTGGAAAGCGGGCACTTAAAGCCCCATATTTCGGCAAGCTTTGCTTTCGATGACATGGCCAAGGCCCATGAACAATTGGAAAGTGGCCGGACTGTGGGAAAAGTAGTGGTAACGGTATAATAATCTAAAACAGCAGTAAGATGAAAAACGAGCAATTGACCATAGTGGCCCAAATTTGGGCCAAAGAAGAAAAACGGGATCTGGTAAAGGCAGAACTGATAAAACTTATAGCACCTACTAGGGCAGAGGAGGGGTGCATCAACTACGATTTGCACCAGGACAACGAAAATCCCAACCTCTTTTTGTTCTTTGAAAACTGGGAGAGCCGCGAACTGTGGCAACAACATATGAACAATGCACACCTAGCGGAGTATATGAAAGCCACTGACGGGGCCGTGGCCGAGTTTACACTGAACGAGATGACCCCAATCGGCTAAATCCTGATATACTTTTATCAAGACAGCCATAGCCCAAGTGCCTCGGACAAACCCTATGGGTTATTTTCGCATACGCAGGTTTACCCAGAGGGAACACAGCAGGGCAAGAACGGCCAACCCTAGGGTAAGGGCGTTTACCAATCCGGTCTCCGGCAACCAGCCCGTTATTTTTTCTACCAGGAAGGCAATATAGCTATGGGGCATACCCTGTTCGCCCAATTGCCGGAGGACTTCATAATGCCAATCCGTTAGGAAACAATAGCCCCAGCCTTTCCACAGTCCCAGCAATCCCCAGGAACCAAAGGTTGCCAGCAGGGTGATCAGGTTCAGCTTCCGTGTTTTGGGGTACAGCCATCCGAACAGATTAAAAAGGATCAGTACCGTATGGAATACGTAAAAAAAGGCATTCGCCAAATGGAGGAGCACCTCGTTCATATCGCTCTTGCTTGTTTGGGTAAAAGATAGCCAAATTAGTGGTGTGATTTGACCTCAACTGGAGTGTCTGCTTTTGGACACTAGGGAGGAAAAACGAAAACCTTAGTTTTAATAAGGTTTTACTGTACCTCATTTCCGATCAAATACGGTACCTTTTACTTCACTAAACGCCGGACTTCCTGCCTTTTTATCGCTTCCCCCAAAGGCATATTGAAGTACCAGCAATACGGTTTGTTTTAATGTCTCAATAAAATTCTTGCGATGTACAATATTTTATCACTCGATGGGGGAGGAAGTTGGGCCATCCTGCAGATGCAGACGCTCAGGGATCGGTATGGCAATGTTGCCGGGCACGAAATACTTAAAAAATACGATCTGGTCATCGCCAACTCCGGTGGTAGTATCGTCTTGGCGGCTTTGGCCGAAAATTGGACCTTGGACGAGGCGCTTTCCCTCTTTAAGGATAAAGACAACCGGGAACGTATTTTCAGTAAGAACAGTTTTAGGGATCGCTTTTTTCCGGTAGACTATCTGCGCTTGTTCGGATTGGGTATTGGCCCCAAGTACAGTTCTACCAGGAAAAAGAACGCGTTTGAAGGCTTGTTTCGGGAAGTACATAAAAGGCAGATGTCCGAGCTGCCCGCTTTTATTGGCAGGGAATCCCTAAAAATCGTGGTTTGCACCTATGACGCGCTCAACAATCGGGCAAAATTCTTTAAATCCTACAGCTCCGATCCCAGTGATTTTGACTCCGTAAAACTGACCCAGGCCATTCACGGTTCATCGAACGCACCGGTACAGTATTTTGATTTTCCGGCACGGTTCAAGGCCAGGGAGAACGAGGTCTTTTACGAATTATGGGACGGGGCCCTGGGCGGTTTCAACAATCCGGTCCTGGCCGGAATCATTGAGGCGTACAAAACGGGGGTACCCCTGGGAGACATTAGGATCGTTTCGGTAGGTACGGGGAACAAGCTTATGTCGATCGAGGACAAAAAAACCTTTTGGAGGTGGAAGCAGATCGCCATAAAGAACCGAAGGAAAAAATGGAACCTTAACAAACTGATGCCACAGGCCAAGTTTTTCAAGGAAACCGTTCTAAATCAGGCCAAGACCATCTTGTACCAGCCACCGGACACGGCAAATTACATTGCCATGATGTTTTTAAGCGCTACGACCACTAAGTCCGTAGATGACAATTTCATTAGGTTGTCGCCCCTGATCCATAGCGACTCCAATACGCCTCCAGAGGTGATTCCACTTTTGTACAAGTTGTATGCCCTTGATATGGATCTGGCCAAAGATGAGGAGATCCATGCCCTTTTGGAGTGCTTTGAAAAATGGAAGGAGGGGAAAATCGCCAACCAGCCCATAGAGTTCAAAATCAAACGGAACAACGATGTAGTGTTCATCAAAGGGGACAAGACCTACCGGACGGCCATGGACAAATGGAAGGGTTGGGGGGTCTAGGTTGCCGCCTTGCTTTTCCTTTGTCTATTGGATATGGACCTTGGGATACCATCACGCCAAGAAAGCTCGTAAAAAATACAGGGTTTTAGGTCCCACATAGTATCTTTGCCATCCATTTTGTTATCGACAAAGCACCATGACCTATCAGGATTTAGGATATACCACAGCGCTAGAGCAGCACAGAAATGCACAAAATTTGGACGCCTTTGAAGTGGGCCGTGTGGTACTTGAACATAGGGAGCGGTATGTGGTAAAAACCCCTGAAAACGAGTTTGATGCCGAACTTATTGGCAATTTGCGCTTTACCGCGGCTAGCAGAGCCGACTTCCCAGCTGTGGGGGATTGGGTGGCCTTTTCCGAATATGACGAGGGCAAGGCCCTTATTCATGCCGTATATCCTCGGACTTCGCTTATAGAAAGACAGGCCGTGGGCAAGACCGGACAACTGCAGATCATTGCCACCAATATTGATTATGGCCTGATCGTGCAGGCCGTAGATCGCGACTTTAACCTGAACCGATTGGAAAGGTACCTGACCATTTGCAATGCCTCCAAGGTGGATCCGATTATTGTACTGAGCAAGACCGACCTGATAAACACGTCCGAATTGGAATCTATCAAAACCAAAATCAATGCTCGGGTCAAGGGGATACCGATACTAGCGGTAAGCAACCAACAATCTGGATATGATGCTTTGGAACATGCTATTGTTCCCGGAAAAACCTATTGTCTACTGGGTTCTTCGGGTGTTGGAAAATCTACCTTGCTCAACGCGCTTTCCGGCGGAGAGCGGATGAAAACAAGCGAAATAAGCGCCAGCGTAAACAAGGGAAAACATACCACCAGCCATAGGGAGCTGATCGTCCTGGACCAGGGAGGTGTTTTGATCGATAATCCGGGCATGCGCGAAGTGGGCATTACCGATGCGCCAAGCGGTCTGGAAATAACCTTTGACGGTATTCTCCAATACGCCCAAAACTGTAAATTCAAGAATTGCACCCACAGCAATGAGGCAGGTTGTGCCGTTTTGGAGGCAGTTGAAAGTGGGGAGATAGATGCCGATTCCTATACCAATTTTCTAAAAATGGAAAGGGAAAAGTCTTTTTTTGAATCGGACGTACAGGAGCGCAAAAAGAAGGACAAGGCATTGGGAAAACTGATCAAGCAGGCCGTAAAGAAAAGAAGGGACAATAAGTATTAAAGTGGGGACGGCGTACCAATACGCTTTTTAAATCGTCATTTATTGTAACTGCGAGCGCTTCTGGGATATAAAGGCTTCGATAAGGGCGAATTCCTCTTCGGAGACCCCATCATTGTTTTTTGCACGCCTGCCCAAGCCTTCCAAGTTTTCCTCCGAAAGCTGATCGTGCCATTGTTCCCTCCCATCAAGGTCAAAAATAGCAATGGCCTTGGGTTTATGTGATGCCAGGGTACTTTGATGACAGCGGCCGCAGGGTTGGATCAATGCCAGACGGGTACCTTCAGAGGCTTGCGAAAATGTGGGGGTTGCTTCGGTAAGGGGTTCCACGTTTTCTATGGGCGGCTCAATGGATTGTTCCACGGCAGGTTTGTTATGCCGTTCATTACAGGTAAACGCCAAGGTTACCAAAGCAGCGAGGCTCCACACAAACAGTATTTTTTGGACCTGAAACATAACCCCTTCTTCCCCTATAAGGTACGATTTTATTTCCTAAGGGTATGGAAATAAATGCAATGAAAAAGAAAAGCTGTTCTCGATATAGGGTTGCCCAAAAACCGTTATTTCGGGTAAAACCACTAATTAGGCCGCTTCCTGCGACATCCGTTCCCTGAACTCCTAAGGGCACCACCAAAGGGCATATTCCACTGGAAAACATCGGAAAAGAAATAAAGACCAATTTTTCTCCAAACGCTTGTTGGGCGCTCCAGGTTTAGTTGTTTATCCCTAACCTCCGCAGAAAAACAGTCGTGCTTTCCCTTAAAATAACGTCCGCGTTGGATCGCGACGCTACAAATTTGGTTATCTTGGAGCACCTACCCGATAATAGGGAGCGCCAGTTAACTTTTGAAATCATCGATCATAAAAACAATCCGCAAAATGACAACACCTCTAAACGAACACATCGTGAAACGTATCATCTTACTCGTACTCATAATCGCCTTTCAGACCAATCTGCAAGCGCAAAAGGACACCCTTGCCGTAAAGACCATAGAGGGCATTACCGATAAAATGCTGGAGCTGATATCCGGCGATGTTGGGGAAGCCAGGGACTGGGAAGAATACCGCAGCCTGTTTCTGCCCACAGCCCAAAAAATGTTCAAACAAACCAATAAACAGGGCAAGAGTAGGGTACTGGCCATGAATCTGGAACAATTTATACGCAATGTGGGACCCTTGTACAAGCGCGATGGCTTTGAGGAATACGCCATAGGCCTAACGGTAAACGAATTCAACGGCATGGCCAATGTGTTCCAGAGTTATTACAGCAAAAACCTAAAGGGCACCTATGAGAAACGGGGCATCAATAGCTATCAGCTCGTGCACTCCAACGGCCGCTGGTGGATTGCCAGCACCATGTTCACCCATGAAGCGGAAGACACGCCCTTGCCGGACAAGTACCTGTCTAAAAAGTCAGGCCAGGAATAAACGAGCATTGATCGATCTATCATCCTTCGGAGCCACTTAGAAGTAGTTAAAGAACAGCTCTACGGCATTTCCCAGGATAAAACTGCCCAAAGCCGCGAAAAAGGAGATACGCCCCAGTTGAAAGGCGTTGGAAAAGGCCAACCACAGCGCCACCAGCGCACAAATCACAAAGAGTACCATGGCATAGAACGGGACTTGGCTGGTGAACAATCCGATCAGGTTAAAAAAGGGGTCCAGCAAGGCCGTAAAAGCGAACAGGGCCAGGACAAAATTGGTTTTGGGGTGTCCGCGGAACAGGTATATTCCGGCAATCAAAAGCTCAACGCTGATGGCCATGGGTCCAAATTGGTTGTAATACGCTTTTTTGAAATAGCCGTCCAAGGTATCCGGGAACGCAATCTTGGAAAACAGGATGGCGCCCAGCACAATGGCGATCAGGACAAACAGGGTGGCAATAATCTTTCGGGTTTTCATTGGTTATAGGAATGTGTTTCTGAAAAGTAATTATTTTAATCCCTTTCACAAAATGGAATTGAGTATTCCAAAGTTCAGGTACAAGCGCAAGTTCAAGGTTTGGGATGTTGCGCTGCATTCTGAATGACAGTACGCATTGATTTGTCATTCCGAGCCTGCGAGGAATCTCCACTATCATTACCCACTGCCTACTGCACATTTCCGGCTATCAACCATCAACTAAGAACTCCTCCGAAGCCTTGGCGAAGGCGTGCCAACCATCCACTCCTCCGAAGCGTTTACGCGAAGGAGGGAATTGTTTGCAACTAATTCTGAGTTAAACTAGAACAGGTATTTTTTCTTTAGTTTTTTCAGCTTTAGTTTAACGTTACAGTTGTTATTTTCTAAGTCCGAATAGTAGGTATCCAAAAAATGGGGCATATTATCCCAACTGGAAAAACGTGGATAGTCTTTGTTTGCGTCAAAAGATTTGGAGACTTTTAATCGCCCTACAACCTCAAATTTAGTTTGGGATTTTTTGTGTAGCGATGCATGATACCAAAAAATCTGTGCTACAGGTTTAAATGCCTTGGTTATCTGTTGTTCCATAGAAAAATGCACATTAGCATTTTCAAAGTCTGTTGCGGAAGGTTTGTTTTTCGATTTAATATCAGTAAGTACTATCAAATTCAGTCCGAACTCCGTATTTTTTTCACTTTCCAGGACAAAGGCCCCACAGTAGTCCTTATCGGATAGTTGAAAAATCAAACAGTCTCCTTTTTCATATATCGCATCTCGATACCTTTTCTTTACGCGTTTTCTGACGCTCTTTTTCTCTGTTTGAATTTTAGCAAGAAACGCTGCCAATACTTTTTCTCGCTTGGTCAAATCACTTTGACCGGCATCCAGTTCCTTCCATAGGGCAATGTCTTTACCCGATTCTACGATGTTTTTTACACGGTCAAGTATTTTGGGATCCAAGGCTTTGCACTCCCATTGCGCTTTTGCAATGGTAATCCAAAAATTATTCTGCTCTTCGTATGAATTGACCAAATCCTTGTTGTCCGCAATTAACCGTTCCGTTATTTCGGTAACTTCAAGTCCTTGATTGTAAAATTCAAAAAAAGCATAGTTAATGTCTACGTAAACATCATTTGAAGAAATTCCGGTTCCCCAAGTTCCCATAGGTGTTTCTAAATGTTGGTTTAACGATAGATGCTGATTATTGTTTATGCATCCATTATACGGTATGTGCAAATTAAAGCATTTTACCTAATAAATGTTTTTTATACAATCCCACTTGAGTTAACGCTTTTTTCCTTGACCTGTTCACACACCCGCTCTTAATCGCCAAACTGTCAACTAACAACTCCTCCGAAGCGTTTACGCGAAGGAGGAAAAATATCCCCTTAAATGGGTATTTCCTGGATGAAGATCTACGCTTATTTTACAGGCTTGAACTAAAACAACCAAACCAATGGCGGACAAGGTGTTCAGTTATTCGGCAGGGTACTTGGGACAATCCAAAATAGGGTGTGGTATTTTCTTCTCAAAGCTGTTGATCATCTAGGAATAAACAAGAGCATCGGGGGAGCGCTCAGCTTTTTTCCACTTTGCGGAGAGGTCCACGCCCTTTCTTAGCCAATATATGGATTACGTTGCTATACCCTTGCCGTAGACCCTCTACCGAACAAACGCAAATCTATGAAAGGATTGCAAAAACCCTTTCTCTCTGGGGCCAAGGCCTGCCGGTTTACCAGTAGGTAGGTCAAATACCTTTTTCTATACCATTTCATTGCGACTTGGAAACATACCGACTATGTAGTATTTCCCAACTGTTTTTCTGTTTATCAAGTACAAATCGTATATCGGGCTGGTATCCGTCTGTTCCACCACAACCAATGGTAAATTCCGCCTTTTTAAACCTTAGTCCTTTATAAAAATGCACTTTTCTGGTAGTTGTTATGTGTACTGTACCAAAATTTATGTCGACGGTGTCCGGGGCCGCAACTCTATGTACAACTCGAAGCACGCCAATGGTCTTTTTCTTTTTGAGTGATAGATCGATCAGTTCTTTGGTCGAAAGAAATATATATCCATCGGATACATTTTTGTCCTTTATTCGCCTCCCATATTCATTTAATTCCACATAAGTCCATCCACTTGAAAGCAATATATCCACTCTGCTGTTCAGCTTCCACATAAATACTATCCATTGTTGTCGGTTTGATCGAGTCGTTTTGTGCTTTGGCTATCGAACTAGTTAAACTTAGAAACAGGAATGTTGTAAGAAACCTCATTGGGTGGATTTTGGTTTCCTAAAATTAAACCGATTCACAAACCCAGGAAAGGCATAATGAGTCAAGCGTGCTTTTGGATGAGCAAAGTAGGTTTTTAAACAATATGGAAGAACTGTACACCATCATTGACTATATTTTCCGATATTAGGAAATAATTATAACCAATTGTTGGTACGCATTAAAAGACCAAAATGTTTAAAAATCTATTTTCAAAAAAGGAACCCAAGAAGTATGGACCGGTTGAACCGATCTATCCCGATGAATTATTTGAAGTCAGTGAAATTTCGGATGAAAATGGCTTCTTCGGATTTTCTAATATCAATAAGGCATACGACAATTATCCGAACAAAAAATACTTCCCTTGGTGGGTTCAGGTAACTCTTGAACTTCAAGAAGTTGACGATAGAAAAATGCCACTTCAAGCAGAATCAATTCTTTTGGATGAACTGGAAGACTCCATTGAAAAGTTTATTTTAAAGAAGCACAAGACCCATTTCATAGGTCGAGTAACACAAAATGGATTTAGAGATTTAATATTTTATATTGACCTGCCTCGGTTTAATCAGGAAGAGACCAGCACCTTTTTTGATGCGATTCAGGAAAAACGCAGGGTTAACTTCAACATGGAAAAAGACCTCACTTGGGATAATGTATCTGGTCTGATACAGTGAACGTGTACTATCACCGGCTTGCTCGCTATGCTATATAAAAACGATTACATGTATGTAGAAGGGATATATGATTATTGATCATATACATATGTTACTACAACTTGAAAGAGCCAATGAAACATAGTATTCTCTTGATCCTGGTTTCTATTTTACTGAGTTGTAACTCGAAAAAGGACAACGCAAGCTCTAAAATTCGGAACGTCAATCCGAAGAAGGAAACATTGAAAAAACTCAATGGAAAAGAGATTGTGTCCGAACTGGAAAGACTGGACTTTTTTGAGCTAACTGACGTGTCTGAACTTGACGAAACAAAAACTAACTTTGAAAAATCATATACAGATCTGAATTTCTTCGAAGGTAAATTGAGAGGAGAAACGCTAGATTTTATGGATAACCGATATTACTGGGTGGATTGTGAAGAACTTTTCGAAATTGGCGGATTAACAGAATACTTGGGCCAAGTCCAAAGGACTTTTAAAAAACTCGGATTGGAATTGGAGTTTAGCAATGAAAAAAGTGAACAAGAACAGAACGGTTGGAAACATACCATTGAGCTAAACGGAAATAAATATATTGCATTCGAGGGACAATTTTCAGGTTTGGATTGGGGAATTGCTTATGTAAACTTTATAGAGATGCTTAATTCGGAATTGAGAATACAGGGCTCTAATGAGCAGTTCTATCCTATAAGCTGTGGTAATGATGGAGCCTTTGTCTTGTTGACTGTGGAACTATTTGACTTTGTAAGCAGATATTACCCGAATGATAATGATCATCCGAAGACTATGGGTGCTTGGAAAAGTATAAATGGGTTATAAAAACAACGCACATCGATTGCTGCAATTCAACCAAATCCAATTCACTAATCCGATAATTTAATAACCAATGAGTACATCCTTTATTATTTCAGCCTTAATTGCATCCTTCCTTGGGCTTGTTTATTGGAAGGTCAATACAAAGCGCGATTTTAAGGATGTCATTGAACCGTTGCTAAACAAAAAAGGGTTTACCTATGTCAGTTCAAAATACCCTGGCGTGTTTAGGGTGGGGCCTTTCAAAAAAATTGAGGTAACCATTGGTAAGCCTCAAATCAACAATGGTGCCGTGCGGTATGAAAAAACTTTTTATCGAATAGTCGACTTGAAAACAAAAAATAATAAATCCAGGCAGACCTGGGCCAAAATTGAAACTAGCTGGTTCAAGGAAACCAAGGTTGAATTTAATCCGAAGCTGTCCGAAATCAAAAAATAGTATTTCTAACAAACCCCATAACTTAGCAGGCAATTCACCTAGGATAAAAATTCTTCCTACATTTAAATTATAGCCAGGATCGTTGGTTGCAAGCTAAAAAATGACAAACACCGAACAAAATATCGAAACGCCGTTTAATGAAGATTTTTGTGCACGATTGGAATACCGAATTTGTCACGAATTGGAAAAATCGGACGACCCAAATTTAAAAGGGTTTTGGTGTGATGGAATTTCTTGGTTTCCAGATATACAATCGACTAAAAAACACCTTAATGACAAACGGAAAATCGAAACCAAAGCATGGATTGGAAAAGCGGGACAGGACGTTTATCAAGCAACAATTCATTTCGGAAAAAAGGCATTAAGCAATTATGCTAAAGGAAAAGAATTGTCCGAATGTATTCCTGGTTTGGAATCTCAAGCTGAATGGATTGAAATTGATGTTGGGAATAAAACAATAGAAATAAAACTGGATTAAAAGCCAGTAAATAACAATAGCTATGACGTTCTTTTTTTGCGGTCTTTTCCGAAAGGCAGGAATCATGGCTGAGACCTATGTGACCAGAAAAGCATGAATAAAACAATAACAAAAAAACGCATCACCTACGCCATTTATGGATTGCTATTCGTGTTTTTTGTTGGCATATGGGTATGGGAAATAAGTAAATTCAACGAGGTACTTTCCAATATGTGGGAATGGGATAAAAAATACTATTTTCCGAACATGCTCTATTCATTTAAGATTACGAACATGTTTAGTGCATCTATGCTTGCACTATCTTTTGGTATAGGTCTATTCTTTAAAAATAGGGTTGGATGGGTACTTATTACAGGGTGGTTCTATTTTGTTTGCGTTAATTTGATTAGAAATGAGATTGGTGAAAAAATAGAGGATACGGCAATGTTCTTTCAACTGCTAGTACTCTCCGTCATACCGGTTCTTTTTATCATTCTTATGAACACATTTGATGGAATTTGGGAATATCACAAAATTCAAAAAAACAACAGAATAAGGCTGAATTTAATCAGTATTGGAGTTGGATTGGTATTGGTAGGCTTGTTGCTCATCAAAAAGAAGATGCTACCACAATGGCTATAACGTTCCTTTTTAGCGGGCTTTGCTGGCAGGCAGGAATCATAGCCGAGATATCCGTTAGCAAAATAAATAAACAATGAAAAGATTTGCCATAACTTTTAGTATCATTCTCTATGCGGTGGCAGTCCCTTTTTTGGAAATCAACGGGACGCACGTGTTCAATCCGGATTGGACGCCACATGTACGAATTCATGAGGTGTGGCAGCTGATGACCAATACGGGCATTGGTGTTTTGTGCCTGTGGCTGGTCTGGTTCAAAAAAGAGACCCGTATAAGCACGCTTTTGAGCATGCTGGTTACTGGAGGATTCTTATTGGCCTATATGCTTCAGGACAGTTATGGGGGCTCTATGAAGTATTTGGATGGAAGCGAAAAGACCCTATTGGGAATTAATATTGGGGTCTTGGGATTTGGAATGGCGTTTACGCTCCTGGTATTGGCCCAGGTACTGGGAAGGACAAAAAAAACCAGCACATAAGGAACCAACTTGTAGGCAGGAATCACAACCGGACGGGTATAATCCAGAAATACATGAACAAACCCACCACTTGGAATTTTAAACATTCCATTCATACACGGGCTTCAAGAAAAACGACCTGGGAATTTTTGTCGGATATGTCCAATCAGGTCAGGATGGAACCGGGCATTGAAAATATTGAACTGGACGGTGCATTTGCCACGGGCACCAAGGGGCGGACCATAACCAAGACATCCATACAAGAATGGGAACTGACCGATGTTGTTGAAGGCAAACGGTTTACGATTACGGGCCATACAGAGAATGAGGATATGTCGCTTAGCTTTTCCTGGGAATTTAGGGATAAGGGTGCGGGAACGCGTTTAACGCAACACATAAAGGCCACCGGGCCTCAAATAGCGAACTACATGGAAACCTTTAAAGGTATGGAAGGCCATGTGCCCAAACGGATGGCCGTATTGAAGGAAGAGCTGGACGGGCTTGCAAGGGAAACTTAAAACGCCCATAAGGAATTAAAAGGGCATTTAGGTCCTAGAGAATTTTTTTCTGGCCCTCGATAAAGCCATATACCCTTGGAATTAGATCGCCCAGGCTGTCAACAATATATGCTGACGGTAGCAGGTTACAATTATGGACCGATTCCCTGGTAACACTATTGGTTACGGCAAAAACATGCATCCCCGCATGGAGACCGGCTTTTATGCCATTCACGGAATCTTCGATCACCAGACACGCTTCCGGCCTTAAACCTAGGATGGTTCTCACTTTTTCATAAATTTCTGGATGGGGCTTTCCTTTGCTGACGTCATCACGGGTAAGGATCAGGTCAAATTTCTCATAAACCCCCATAATGGAGGTAATTCTTTTGGCCTCAGGCAAATGGGACATTGTAGCCAGAACAACACGGAAATTATCCGCGTGCACCTTGTGGAAAAGTCCAAGGGTAAATGGACAAAAGTGTTTGGATAAACGCTCGGTATCCTCGAGAATAGCACGGTATATCTCCAACCGCTTCTCGATAAGTCGTTCCTGGATCACTTGTAAATTGCTTGTTTTCAAATGGTTGCCGAGCTCTGTTACAAAGTGTTGGGTCAAACCATGTACCACTTCCTTTCTTGATAGCCCTACGAACTGTCCAAAACTGTCCAACACTATTTGCTCACCGATGTCGCCTTGGGTCAACTGATTGATGGCTTGGGCATAGGAAGTCGCTTTCAGTACTTCGGTTTGGATCAGCGTTCCGTCAAGGTCAAAAATTATGGCTTTTATCATTCTAAATCATATCGCTCCATAAAGTTAAGGGATTTGAAAAGAGCCCATTGAAAAAAGCGAACCTTATTTTGTGACCAAATGATTACCCCTAACTAAAGCGGATTGGATATCTTTAAACGGGAAACAGCTATTTAAATGGGAATGGACCGCATAGAAAATGAAAAAAAACGGGTTGCCCAGGAATCGCTCACGTATGTTAAAAACGGAATGGTTGTGGGGCTTGGTTCTGGTTCTACCGCTGAACATATGATTCGGAAACTGGGGAAGAAAATTGCCACAGGCCTTACGATAACAGGAGTGGCATCATCCGAAAAAACAGCAAATTTGGCAAGGGATTTTGGTATACCCCTGACCGGCTTGGACCAGGTAACAATGTTGGACATAAACATAGACGGCGCGGATGAATTTGACCCTAATTTACAACTGATAAAAGGGGGAGGTGGGGCCTTGTTAAAAGAAAAGATCTTGGCCCATAATTCCAAGTTGAACATCATTATTGCCGATTCGAGCAAAAAAGTCGATAAATTGGGGAAGTTCAAATTGCCCATAGAAGTTATTCCCTTTGCCCATGGCAGTATTATGGCCCAATTGCATGCGCAGGCACTGAAACCTGTCCTAAGATCGGTCAATGGAATTACCTATAGGACGGACGAAAACAATTTTATTATAGACATCGATGTGCTTGCCTATGAGGACCTGGGCAAGTTAAACACAGCGCTCTTAAAAACCCCGGGCGTTGTTGAAACAGGGCTTTTTCTGGAGTCTACGGATATATTGATCGTTGGGAACGGAGAAGAAACAACCACGCTAAACAAGCGTTGATGCACTGAAGTAGTCTCAAAAAGGGAATAGAAAAATAACAAGTCAAGAAAAGGGTGATCGGGAGAAGCAATTTCACAACTGAAAATTAGAAGGATTAAAACAAATGGGTTCATTAATAAAAGTGATTGTTTAACAAATTATATCAAAAAATGTATCGAGTTTTAATTGTATTCATAATGATTTTGGTGATTTCCTGTAAGCCGGAAAAAACAGATTTGAACTACAAAATTGCCTACAAAAATGATAGGGAAGGCAACACGCTGATGGGCAGCAAGGAAGCGTTGATCAAACATATACGAGGTGGAGCCGAGATAAAAATCGGATGGGGATTTAAGGGAAAAACGCATAGTATAGAACATTTATCAGAACCTATCTGGATCGCCGTATTGGATGAAACAGAGGTCATAGCGCATTTGGATGCCCAAGTCTTGTCAAAAACAGACTGGGACAAGCTAACTGCTACGTATGCAGATAGTACATTGCTAGACCTGGAATGGCGGGTTGTACTGACCACAAAGGGAGAGTTTGATGCGATATGGTACGATAGGAACAAAGGAACGGTAACCGAGCGAAGACCCCAAAAGCATACCATAACCTGGTTTGTTAAAAGTGGTGTGGACAATAGTGAGCCCTTATTTTCGAATTGATGACAAGGCGAAAAACCTTTAATGACTAAAAATCAGAACGGCACTGCAAGCGGTCCATACATTTTAATAGGACTTTAGCAAAGTTTGAGAAACGATTATTACCAATCCAATAGGCATAATTACGGATGTCCCAAAAAGGAAAAAAAATCGATGAATGGCGAATACGCTATGCGGCTTTTAGAAAGGCGGAAAGACGAAAAACCATTTTAGCGACATGTATTGTAGTAATTGGTTTTGTGATTGCCTATTATTGGTGGACCGATGACCTAAAGTTTTTTGGAAGAAAAACGGCATATGTAAGCGGTGTGGTGACCAATGAGCGAATGGTTCATTGGGGCAGGGGCAACTATTATCAGGAGGCTACTTGCGATTATATGGTGGAAGGGAAAAAATATACAACGGATTTTGAAATCTGGAAGAACAGGCTTTTGGTGCGTGTCGGGGATTCGGTGGTGCTGAAAATTGCCCTAAGCAATCCAAAGATCTCGAGGCTACATTAAAAAAAAATTATACCAATGACCAAAAGAGATTTTTTTAGGATAATTATTAGACTATTTGCACTGTATCTTCTATTACTACTGGTATTTGACTACCTACCTCTCAACATAAGCTATTTTACGTATGAATTGTCTTTTTGGCCCTTTCTCATCTTAGGTGGTTCGGCCATTTTTATGCTATTGATGTTTCTGTTGCTGCTTAAAAAAACGGACCTCATAATTGATGTGCTAAAATTGGATAAGAGTTTTGATGATGACCGAATCGATTTTGGAAACTTGGGGAGCCTTGAAATCGTCAAGATAGCCTTGTTGTTCATCAGTGGGTTTTTAATACTGGATCATCTACCCGAATTCCTGCATTATTGCTACCTAGGTTTTAAACAGGAAATTTCGGCCACAGGGCTAAGTCCCTTTGAGGCACCAGGACTTGCCGAATTTTGGGATTATTTTAGGTGGTTCATATCAGGCGTAAATCTCATAGTTGGATACCTTATCCTTGCCAATTTGGGGCGACTGGCCAGATTGCTGATCAGGTTTACTAAAAACAGGAATAAAATGGATTTGGACTGACGTACGACAACCTATGGGCACAAGACAAAAAATAATCCTTACAGTTCCTGCATTTATCACGTGGACGTATATGCTTATGTTGTTTTTCCCAACCAATTTTCATTGGCTTGCACCAAGTATGAAAGCTTACCATGTGCAAAACATTATGGTATTTTTGCTGGGTCTCATACCTGTTATTTACCTTCTCAAAAGAATCTGGTCATACAAGCAGTTGAAACGGTCCATTAAATGGAATTGGACATGGGCTATGGTCTTAACGAGCTGGGTATCTGTTCCAATTTATGTATGGGCAATGGACAGCCTCTATATAATTAAGGAAAGCAGATAGGTACAGGAAGAATCTGCTAAAAAGTAAAATCCAACAATCAAAGACCGTTTTAAACTGGCTATAGTAATTATGAATACCCAATGATGTTAAAATACTAATTAGTTATGAAGCCTATGGATATTATCCAGAAGAGAATGTTCTTTCTTATTGTTTTGTTATTCATAGCATTCGTCTACTTGTTTGATCTTCAATATGGCATAAACAAAACGGTTGGTTGGGCTTGGGATATTTCGAACTGGGTTTTCTGGACCAATAATATTCAGTGGCTACTCTTTCTATTGGGCTACGGTCTATTGGCCCTGATCAAGGCCATTACGAACAAGGTGTATTCCATTGCTCACTTAAGCGTCATTGTCCTGACAATTGTTCTTTTGAAGGTTGGCCATGTTGAACCCCGAGTTGTTTGGTTGTTAAACTTGATATCGATAGCCATTTTCCTTTTAAACTTTGTTTGGGCATTAAAGCATCGGAACTATAACAAAAATCAATGAAATCTGACCCGTCCAGAGATGTTCGGACAATTGCTCTTTCGGGAATGCTGTCATTTGGCAAAAGATTGGACATCGATTCAATCAGCCCAATGAGCGCCAATGACGGGAAAGACATCCCTAAGAAGTATTTGAACCATTGACTCCTATGGAAAATCCGGCACAACCATGGATCCGATTCATCGAGACCTGAGATGTATGACCGTTACTAAAATTGTTAGACTGGAACACTGAAAAAAGGACACTCCCGTCTTTGACTTTATTTTCCGATATTTAGGAAGAGCAATAGTGTTCCCGGCAACCCATAATTTCTCAAAAAATGATAAAACTCCTGAAAAAATGGTTCGGACTGGAATCCAAGGACAGCGTTTCCATGCCGGCGAGCAAGAAAGCGGGCACCAGACCGCCAAGACCAACACCAAAGCCGCAGTACAACAAAGAGCTTTCCGGTCCTTTGATCAGCGCGGTTCAGAATGTCAACGTTAAGGACGTAAAACAGCTTTTGGCCAACGGAGCGGATCCGAACACCTGTGCGGGCGACCAGAAAGTGCCTGTGATAACCGTGGGCGTATTGGAAGGGGATTCGGAAAACATGGCAGAAATTGTGCGTACCTTAATTGAACATGGTGCGGATCCTGATGCTAGCTGGACCGATCTTTATCAAAAACAGACCACCGCCCTTATGATAGCGGCTGAGTCGAATTACCCTACTATTACCCAAACTTTGCTGCATTGTGGAGCCAACCCCAACCTACGGGACGGGCAAGGGAGGACAGCGTTGGAGCGCTGCTCTGGTGAGAGAATCCATTCGATGCTTTCCAGGGCCACGGTAGCGGGTAAACTTAGCTTGCCCGAGGCCATTGCCCATGCCAAGACATTCGTTGATGTTGAGCGCGACCGAATATCCCAACACTATGAACTCGCCATTACTATAGAAAAGAGTTGCGCCAACTGTGCCTTTCTGGACCGTATTGACTATAGCTGTAGGGATTTTGCGGCCATGGAAGATATAGGGCCCCAAATAGACCTGTCCAATGAGGACATAGCACAGATGTACTGTGGTAATTGGGAAGATGAAATGCTGGTTTCCTTACTGCAACGTGGTATTACCGCCCCAGGGATCAATTATCACCGTAGGCACCCGACTCTTCTGGATTCAGACGCCAAACAGATGGCATGGAAAAAATTTATAGGGCAGGACACCGTTTAATGAACCTCATTGTATAACAGTAAAAACAATGGTCGATCTGCAACCGCATCTGGAAGGTGACCTCGTCCTCCTTAGGCCTTTACGGGCAGAGGACTATCAGGCGTTGTTCGCCGTGGCTTCGGACGTATCCATTTGGGAACAACACCCTACAAAAGATAGATATACACCTGCAGGCTTCTTACCCTTCTTTGAAGAATCGCTAAATGCTTCCGGGGCCATGGTCATAGTGGATGCCACTTCTGGCGAGATTATTGGGAGCAGTCGCTTCAAAATGATAGACGAAGCGGAAAAAATCGTGGAAATCGGCTGGACCTTCCTGGCTAAGAAATATTGGGGCGGACGCTACAACAGGGCAATCAAGAAGCTTATGGTGAATCATATTTTGGAAAAGGGCGGCACGGTAGTGCTCTACGTGGATAAAACCAATATACGTTCGCAACGGGCGGTACTTAAAATAGGGGGTAGGCCAATGTTGGATACGGACTTTAAATATCATCATGCCATGCCATCCAATTTGACCTATATTGTGACCGAAATAATAAGGGATTAAGGTTTAAATACCTAGGGTACCTCCGGAGTGGTTTACTGCCCTTGGACGCAACCTTGGCGCAATCGCACATCTTAAAAAAAAACAAGCGATGAAATCCAAGTTTTTCCCAGTACTGCTAATCGGACTGCTCTTGTTGACCCTAGGCTGTAACAGCGACGATGGTACGAACCCAAATAACATAAACGGTACGTACGACGGTATTTTTACGGTCCAATACAAGAATGGGGAGGCCCACTCCAATCCCGTTACCGTCAACTTTGCCAGTGGGAAATTTTCAAGCAGCTCCGGGCCTGGAAGGTTTCCAGCAGGGGGGAGCGGCACGTTTACGGTGCAAAAATCGGTGGTATTGTTCAGTGATGAAAACTTTTGGACAGCCGAATTTGATTGGGGCCTAATTCTAAATGGAACCTATGACTATTCGATCAGAGGAGATGAGTTGGTTTTATCCAGGGACAGCAATGATGTTGGGCTGTACCGATATGAGCTGAGACGGAATTAAGGTGGATCTTTTTGATAATATACAAACACGCCTTATTTTTCCGGTGTATCGCCCTTCAAACCCTGTAACTTCCCTTCAAATCTTAAAAACGGCTGGTCGGATGTTGGGGGTTCGTTTCTAGGGCTTCTATACCGCATCGTAAACCCGGACACCTTATGCTGTGCTAGGACGATCTTCGTATATAACAGACCACGGGGGTGGGCAAGCGCATAGATATTGTCACTTTGCATGTAAATCAAAGGGTAGGTTTGCTTTTCGGGACTGTCGGGATGCAACACCAGGCGGTCCGTCTTCCCATTCAGGATAAGCAGCCCCTCAGCTATAATTTCTTCCCCTTCGGAATTAAAGGTCGTAATGGTTATTTCTGACATACCCCTGGGTTGTGGTAGCGGTTTTGCTTCCCCAAGGAAAGGTAGTGCTATCATGTGTGCCGTTTCCTCAATACTTCCAGGGCTGTAGGTGTTGGCCATAATGGCGATGACCAAGCCGTCGTCGAGAAAAATGCTTAAAATACTTCTGGCACCGCCCATAGCACCGGCATGTTCAAAGACAGGGCGGCCGTCCATGTCCCAACTGCGCCGCCATCCGATTCCAACACCGGTTTCACTGCCCGACTTCAATTGCTGACTTTTGAACATCAGGGCTACGGTGTTTGAACGTATAAAACCATTCAAATAGGCATTGCCCATTTTAACAAGGTCGATCGGCGTGGACACCATACCACCGCCGCCCCATTTGTAGCTGGGATCTTCAGGATGTTCAATTTTCTCTGGGATTCCGTCCTTTAGCCCGTACAATTCCGTCATGGTCTGTGGTGGTTGGGCCCTTAAATCAGGACCGGTATGGCGCATTTCCAAGGGTTGCAAAACGGATTTCTTTAGGTAATCCAAAAAGGGCGTTCCCCCTGCCCCTTCCACTACCGCGGACAATAGGGTATAGGCGTGTGTTGAATATTTGTATTCCGTGCCGGGTTCGGAAAGAAGGTCGTGGTGCGAAAATACCCTGAGCGATGCTTCAACGGAGTTGTAGAACTTTTTTTGAATGTTGTCCCCTGAGGAATAATGGGGCATACCGGAAAGGTGCCCTGCAAGCAATCTAGCGGTAATCGGATAGCGTTTTTGGTCATATTCCGGAATGTACTTTTGAATTGGGGCATCAAGATCCACGCGCCCCTCCTGAACCAATCGGGCCAGGGCGGTTACGGTCATCATTTTGGAAACCGAGGCGGCACGAAACTGCGTTTTGGTCGTCACCGGCCTTTTGTTTTCGAGGTCGGCGTACCCAAATCCTTCCGCATATACCATTTTTCCGTGCTGCATTATGGCTATGGAGATTCCGGGGGGCATCCATTTTTTACCGATAAGTGCTTCGCCCATGGACCGGACCAATGCTTCCCGATCCTGATCGGTTTGTTGACCAAATCCCAAGAAAAGGACCGATGACATTGCCAATAGGAGCAACCCTTTTTTCATAGGTTTACTTTTTAAGTGTTGGGAATTTAGCTATCCAAGCTGGGGTACTAGTTCTCGCTTTCGTATTTTTTCAATAAAGCTATCATGCGCTTGTTGTTCGCCATACGGGCGTGGTACATGGGATATTCATCCCCAGGGGACGAGAGGTAGGGATCGGCATTGTTTTCCAACAACAGTTTGGCAATGTCATAGTGCCCGTTTCTTGTGGCACAGATAAGGGGTGTGCCATCACCACTGACCCGTGCGTTAACATCGGCATTTTTGGAGATTAGATAAGTTACGATTTCCAAATGTCCGCCCCTGGAGGCCACCAATAGCGCTGTACCATCACCGCTCACTTTTCTGTTTACGTCAGCTCCCTTTTCCATTAAATAGATGACAAAATCAAGATGGCCATTGGCAGAAGCCGCTATCAAGGGCGATTCATCCGCACTATCGTGATATGCTACATCGGCCTTTGCGCCGACCAAGAGTTTTCCAATCTCCAGATTTCCCTTTCTGGCGGCTGCCACCAAAGGCGTGCGCGGTTCCCCATCACCCCTGTACCGACAATCGGGGTCCACCGTTTTTAGCAGTTCTTTGACCCGACTTACATTTTGGCTTTTTACCGCTCTCAGCAGTTGCTGGCAATCGCCGTCAACAACAGCCGTGTTTTCCCCATCTACCATTTGGATGATGGATTCCTCACCGTCATTTAGGGAAATGTCGTCCATGGGCATGTTCATGGATAATAGCAAGGCAAACAGGACCGGTACGATAAAGGCATATTTCCAGTTGTTGTGCGGATTTGATTTTTTTGTGCTCATCTTTAAAATTCTTTTTTTGATTAATGATTGATTGTAATTTGTGGTAATTGCCAGAGGTTTTTGTAAGGTGGCGATCTTTAGAAGATTCATCTGATAGCTTTCTTTTGGAACCGATGTTTTTGCTACCAAAAGGGCATCCGTTTGGTACTCTATGTTTTTTTCTATTTCCTTTCTGAAAAGCCAGATCAGCGGATTGAACCAAAGCAGCACTATGGCCATTTCAGAGAGCAGCAAGTCGATCGTATGCCCCTTTTGAACATGGATCTTTTCGTGGGCAATGATCTGCTCATAGGTATCGTAATCATATTTTTCCGGGTCGATAAAAATGTAGTTGAAAAAGGAACAAGGTTCCTTGATCAGGGAGGTGTTTACGATGGTACAATCGGTATCCCTTATCTTTTCCGTACTTTTTTTGATTTTGATGAATAAACTGACCATTTGGGTAATTAGGTTCAACGATAAGACAAGGACACCAAAATAATAGATCAACGAAAGCCAATAGAGCACCCCTTTTTCATGATATGCAGCATTTGGTTCCTGGGACCTAGGGGCAGCTTGCACGGTGGAAGAATTGGACTCGGTATTATGGCTTTTGGGAAGAAATTCCTGATGGGAGGTGTTGGACGAACTATGCTCCAATTGGGCTATTTTCTTCGAAATGAATCCTTGGTCCCGAACAAGTTTCGGCAAGGATACGAAGGGAAGCACAAACATTAGCACCAGGCACCCCAAGAGGTAGACACGGTTTGCGCCAAAAAAACTTTCTTTTTCCAATACGATTTTATAGAAAACCAACAGGATGATGATGACGAACGAAGCCTTTAACAATAGTGTCAGCATGATCTACGGTTTTTGGGATTCGATTATTCGCTTCAATTCCTCGATTTCGGCATTTGTCAGCTTTTCCTTTTTGGCAAAATGGGCGATCATCTTGGGAAATGAATTGCCAAAGTATTTCTTTTTTATATTCACCAGGTGCTCATCGCGATACGCTTCAAAATCAATAGCTGGACTGTATTGATGGGTGTTTCCCAGCATCTCCGATTTTAGAAATCCTTTCTTGACCAGTATTTTGACAATCGTTGCCACGGTATTGTAATGCGGTTTGGGTGCCGGGAGTTCTTCAATAATGTCGCGGATAAAAACAGTCTTTAGCCGCCAAACAATCTGCATAATCTGTTCTTCCCTGTTAGCAAGTTTATTCATAATTTCTGGATTGAACATCAAAACTACTAAATATTTAGTAGATATACTAATTTATTAGTAGGTATTCTCTTTTAGAGCTCTCCGGGCTGTGTTGAATAGGTCTTGGCCCCAAGTTTGGAGCTTAATTCTAAACGGACTATTCCAAAAACGGAAAGGAACTGATCTTACTTTGGAAGGGCTATGATGCTAGACCGTTTGAGTACGAACTGAGACGGAATTGAAAGGATTGCAAATCCAATGCGATAATATATGTTGTCCCAATAGTTGTTCTTTACATCATTTTCACCATAATCTCCTTTAGCATTTTGGCGGCCAGAAAAGCGGTCATGTTTTGGAAATCCCTGTTGGGGTTATATTCTACAATATCTGCGCCTATAACAACGGCATCAATACCCTGAATTAATGCTATAACCTGTCTTGAGGAGAGTCCGCCCGGTTCGTGATGGGAAACTCCGGGTGCAAAAGCGGGGTCAAATGCATCCATATCCAGGGAGATGTACAAGGGATTTTCAAATACAGGGATTTGGGATAGATCCAAAGCCTTCATTTGGTGGATTTCCACCCCAAATTTTTCCGCTTGTTCCGTTTGATGGGTATTTAATGTTCTGATGCCGACTTGCACGAGTCGCGTTGCCAGTTTGTTTTCCATGATCCTGGCAAAGGGGCAGGCATGGGAGTATTTATCGCCTTCATAATGATCGTATAAATCGGAATGGGCATCGATATGCAGTATATCCATCTTCGGATATTTTTCCCCCAATGCCTTGAGAATGGGAAAAGTGATGGAGTGGTCCCCGCCCAAGGTGAAAATTTTGTTGTCCGACTTAAGGTTTTCCCTGGTTATGTCTTCAATATCAAAATATTCGGAAACCTCAAAGTCGCCCTCATCCTCAAAAGCATGGGCCATGGATATGCCGTTTTCGGCAAACAGATTCATGGAACCACTGTGGAGAGCTTCCCTAATGAGTGGTGGTGCCAATTTTGGCCCTTTCTCGTAGGACGATTTTTCATCATATGGTATCCCCTGTAGTAGTATTTTTTTCATTTGTTTTTGAGTAGCGTCAACGAAGGAACATCGTTATTGACCAAGTACTGTCCCTACCAAATTAAGGCTTTTTCATCAACAGAAGAACAAGGGATTCATAACCAATGACTCGACACTACCACTACAACGCACCGCGCTTTACGCCAAGCGCCAAGCGCATCGCAACCCCTAATTCATCATTCAACAACTCATAATTCATTACCCGCAACCCAAAACTCAGCATTTGGTACCAAGAACTGTCCGCTGTTTACGGTCAAAGATTCCTCGCAGGCTCGGAATGACAAATCAATGTGTGTTGTCATTCAGAGCGGAGCGAAGAATCTCTAGTTGTATTTCCTGACCAAATAGCGGATCGATAACTGTTTATTGCCTACTGTCATCACACACCACAGCCTGTGCCTCCGCTAAAGCTACGGCGACATGTGGATGGAGTAGGCGCACCCACTACAATGCACCGCGCTAAACGCCAAGCGCCGAGCACATCACAATTCCCATTTCATCATTCCTAATTCAATAACCCATAACTCCCGACTGCGAAACGCCTCCTGCCAACTCTCACCTAGCAAAAACTCCCCACCTGTCACCATATGCGCCCACTTGTTACATGGGTTTTTCTTCCCTCTCATTTTATGCGCAGTTTTATGAACTAATTAGGGTGCGCCTGCCTGCCGCAAGGCATGGCCCCATTAAAATCACATGTTATGAACAAGTACCAAAGTACTGTGCTATGCTTCTTTTTGTTGTTCGCTGCTGTTTTTTGTACAGCTCAGGAAATCGGTTTGCATACCAATAAGGGAACACCCGTGCCTATTGAAGACAGAGCAAACGAACTGAAAATTGGCTTGGTTAAACTATTGGCCGGTCCCATTTTGGATTTGGAATATGAACGCATCGCCAATACCTATACTTCCTACGGCGGGAACATTGTTTTTAATGTTGGAGAGAATTATTTTGAATATGATTTTTCCCTAAGCCCATTTTATCGGATCTACTTTACGGAGCGGAAACAATATGGGACCAAGGGCCTTTTTATACAGGGATTTATGGGATATTATACGGGGGAAGACTACTACTATTACCATAATAGCCATCTGAAGAAGTACCACAGTTTTGGCGCAGGAGTTGGACTTGGGTGGAAGTGGGTTAACAAGCAAGGTTTTGTACTCCAGTTTTTGGTAGGAGGGGCCAGGACCATTGCAGGGGGTCGCCGGGCTCCTGAAGGGCTGTTTCAAGGGGACCTCTCCGTGGGGTATCGGTTTTGACCATCCCATGCCCGCCAATGGGACCAACCACAGCCCTTTACCTAAAGCTGGCCGAAGATTAGTGAAAAAGCGAAGAGGGATTAGCGAATAGCGAAAAGGGATTAGCGAAAAGGGTCCAATTCCGAACGCGAAACCCTTAATTCATCATTCATAACCCGTAACCCTTAACCCAAAACTCAGCATTTGATACCGAGAACTGTCCGCTGTTTACGGTCAAAGATTCCTCGCAGGCTCGGAATGACAAATCAATGTGTGTTGCCATTCAGAGCGGAGCGAAGAATCTCTAGTTGTATTTCCTGACCAAATAGCGGATCGATAAATGTTTATTGCCTACTGTATCATGCACCACAGCCTGTGCCTCCGCTAAAGCTTGTGCCTCCGCTAAAGCTACGGCGACATGCGGATGGCGACATGCGGATGGCGTAGGCGCACCCACTACAACGTACTGTGCTATACGTTAAGCGCCAAGCACAGTACAATTCCTAATTCCCAATTCATCATTCATAATTCTACGACCCAAAATCCATGGACCAATAAGCATCAGCAATCACAACCAGGCCTTCCCCTGCATTTTTTCCAGTAGGAAGTCCAGCTCCTCCTGGGTACCCATAGTAACCCTGGCCCAGTTCTTTTTTGTAGGCCATCCGCCGGCAAGCAAAATCTTGTGGGACCACATCAACTTTTTATACGCGGCAAAATCGGTTACATCGAAGTATACGAAATTTGCAGCGCTGGGTATATAGGGCAGACCAAGCTGGTCCAGCGCTTTGTAAAAATCGGTACGCGCCTGCTGGTTCAGTTCCCGCGATCGGGAAACAAAAGCTTTGTCCTTCAATGCAGCACAAGCAGCCGCCACGCTCAGGCCATTGGGCATATTCCCGGGAAATCCCATCGTAAATTTGGCCTCCAATTCCTTGATCAATTCCTTGGGCCCCAGCATAAAACCTATGCGCAGCCCGGCCATCCCATAGATCTTGGAAAAGGTACGGGTCACCAGAACGTTGGCACCATCTTTCAGCAGTGGCGCCATGGTATGCTGCCGCCAGGCATCGCGATAGTGAATGTAGGCCTCATCGATCAATACGGTGGTTTGCTTGGGCACCTCTTTGCAAAATGCTTTCAATTCGTCCGTATCGACCACCGTCCCGGTGGGGTTGTTAGGGTTACAGACGGTCACCAAGCTGGTTTTGTCTTTTATGGCTTCCCGCATAGCGGGCAGATCGATCTTAAAGGCCGAGTCCACCTCCACCGGAACCACGTCCGCTCCCAGTTTTCGGGCAAAGGAACCCACCACGTCAAAACTGGGACTGGGCACCACAAGGTGTTCCTTTTTACTACCAAAGTGGGTAGCGACCGATATGAGCGGGTCAAAGGAACCGTGCCCGAGCATTACGTTTTCGGGTTCCAGACCCTCCTGTTCTGCGATCAGATTTTTTAGTGCAAGGTAATCGTACTTATGAAAGGTCGCGTAACGGTTACTTCTAGGGATAAGCTGTGCTATCCGTTTTTTTGTGGCATCACTGGGTCCGTTAGGATTTTCATTGTAGAGCAGGCGCGTTACACCGGCTTCCGACGCCGGATCAAACCTTTTCCTTTCCTTGGTGACGGCACCAAAGGCATTAAAGCCGGTAATGCTTAGTCCGCCCATCCCGATCGATGCTGCAGCTGATTGCTTCAACCACTGTCTTCTGTTTATCGTACCCATATCTTTTTTGGGTAAATAACTCAAAAAGACAGGTCCAAGGCTATTGGATTCATGAATCCTGAAAGGAAAACACTAAATAAGCTGCCGATTGAATTTTTCGCGGTACTCGGAAGGGGTTTGATCAGTGTCCGCTTTGAACGCCACATTAAAGGTAGAGAGGTTGTTAAATCCGGAGTCTAGGGCAATGCTTATGATCTTGTTTTTTTTGTCGGTCGATTTCAACAAGGTTTTGGCCTCTTCGACCCTGTAACTATTGATATAATTCGCAAAATTCTTGTCCGAAAACCGATTGATGGTCTCCGAAACCTGTCTGGGTGAAACACCTACTGCTTTAGCAAGGGTCTGCAGACTTAGGTCGGCTTGCAAATACAGCTTCTGGTCGCGAAGCAGCTGTTCAATTTTATCAAAATATCGTTTTCCTTCTTCATAGGACAACTTGGAATTGCCATATTTCCCCAAAATGTTCAACCCCTCGATCTTTCTTTTATTGACCGATAGGTAGGCCAATAGCACTACCAACAGGGAGTAGGCTATGGGACCTGCGGTATATATGGGGAGGATGTCCATGAATATCAAGGTATAAACGACCCATATCGTGGCCAGTACCAGGGTGAGTCTTAAATACCATAACCTTACTTTCTTTCCCAACATATGCATTTTTTTATGGTGCAGGTATAGGCTAAGCCCAACATAGGTGAACGATTGGAGGAGAATAAAAACATAGCTGTACGTCCAGAAAACACTGTCCGGGGCATTGGGCAATACAGTGCAGCCCAGTACATAGACCAGCGTAGGCAGAAAGTGGATTAGATCGGCCTTTCCAAGAGTTTTGCTCACATTGGCCAGATGATGGCCATAGAGGTAGAGTAGAGGTCCCGCAGCCAGATTGGCGGCCAATCCCAGGTTTTTCACAAACAGGGGCAGCTCCACATAATTGTAAAAAATGGACTTGGTGATCCGCAGGGCCATAACGATCAAAAGCAGTCCCAGTATCCGATTTTGGATTTTTGCATTTTTCAAGAAAAGAATCCCAAAGAAGAAACTGAGCCCCAGCCCCAAGCTGGTGATAATGGAGGTGAATAGGATGTTGACCGTTGATTCCAATGCTGAAAATTTTAATGCGTTCCCGTATTAGGCCATACTAAGTTAGTAATTATGGGCATTTTTATACGACGGACTAAGGAAGAACGTCTTGGAAAACCCCGTCTCAATGAGAATCCAAAGGAAAAAGTGCAAGAAAAAGCGTTTAATGGATACGTAAGAGGGGTAGATTTTTGGTAACCTTTGCTGCAATTTTCAGGATGTGCCGACAATTTTGGGAAAACAACATGTACAGATGCGTTAATCAGGTGGGCGATACCACGGACCGACATGGAAAACACGACCGTTAAAAAGTTTAATGCCGAGGTGGATAAGGTTTATTTCATAGACCGGTATACCTTGGTGCATATTCTTAAGGGTTCCGGTGCCATACAAGTCGATTTCAAGTTCTATTCGGACTGGGATGATAAGATCATTTATTTGGAAAAAGGGCAGTACATTAAATTCCTGTCCGAGGATTTTTTGGTCCGCTTTATCACCTTTCCCGATGAAATCCTGTTCAAGTCCAAGGATGTGAGGATCCTGTTTAAACATCTGGTCTCCTTGGGTTATATAAACTATAGTGAATGCGAGGATTGCCAATCTTTTTTGGAAAAGACCGTCTTTAATGTCAATATGGATAAATTGATCGACACCTCGGTAGATCAATGGTACTGGCAGAATCCTTTCAGCGCCAATAAGGAAGAATACGAAATTATCTTTGACGTTAAGGAGGTGATTGATGATGAGTTTTCCAACCATGTCAATATTGGGCAGTTAAAGGAACACCTTATCCATTTGCATCAACATAACATCCAGGCCCTGCTAAAGGACAAGTTGGGGATATCCGTTCAAAAAATGGTTGCGGGCAAACAATTGGTGGAAAGCCAGAAAGAACTGGCCTTTACGGACAAGAGCATCCAGGAAATTGCTTATGAAAAGGGGTTTAAGGACCCTGCTTACTTCAATAGGGTCTTCAAAAACAAACTGGGTCAGACTCCTAAGGACTTCCGGAACAACTTTGATTATGGGAACAGGGATTCCTTTACCCAGAACCTCATTGAGCTTGTGCAGCTTTTTCATAAGGAAGAGCACGCCCTGGCTTTTTATGCCGATAAGATGAACATCTCCGTGAAGGCCCTCTCCAAAAAGGTCAAGGACAGGATGAACGTTACCTTAGGCCAGATGATTCGCGCCCAACTGGTGGATTCGGCCAAGACCATGCTGGGCCAGGGAGAGATTGTCAAGGAAGTGGCCTATTCCCTGGGGTTTGAAGAACCCGGCAACTTCTCCAAGTTCTTTGCGCAGCAGACTGGTGCAGCCCCCTCTACCTATAGAAGATAAAAAGTACAATTTTTTGCGTTTTTTTCATACGTAAAATCCCTCCGATCATTTTCAAATTTGCACTGTGAATGGCGATGACATGCCATGACATTAAAATTTGACAAATGAACCTTAAAACCCTGGTAGAAGATTTAGACGTACTCGTGTCCCAAGGCGCCATGGTAGATGGCGTGAAGCAATTCTTTGCCGATGATGCGGTTACCCTGGATTATAAAGGGGTACGGACCAGGAACAAAAAACAGGCCCTGGAAAAGATGCAGGCTATTGCAGATGCGGTGACCAAGGTAAATGGCATAACCCATCACAACACACTGTTGGATGGCAACGAATCTGCCTCGGAATTCACGTTCGATTTTAAGCTAAGCGGCAATAGTACCATTTATTGGCATGAGATCATACGTCGTACCTGGAACGAAAAGGGCCAGGTAATCAAGGAAGAATATTTTAACTCACATAAAACGAAAATTTAACCTTTTAAAACTTGTAATCATGAAATTTGTAACAAAAAGAATACATGCATTTTTGGACTATCCCGTTGCTGTTGCCTTAATGATCCTTCCCTTTTTATTGGGCTTGGGAGATTCAAATCCCTTGGCTTTGCAGCTCTCGGTGGCCACAGGTATTGCGGCCTTTGTTTTGACCTTATTGACAGACCATCATTTGGGAGCACTACGTGTGATTCCCTATAAAATTCATTTGTTGGTTGATTTGTTGGTAGCCGTGGTTTTTATCATTGTACCCTTTGCCTTTGCATTTCAGGGGATCGATGCGTATTACTACTGGCTAAACGGTGCTGCCGTACTTACCGTGGTGAGTTTGCACAAACCGGAATTGGCGGTGTAGGACCTGCTAAAATAAGAACGGCTTTACCAAAAAGGTGTGGATTTCCACACCTTTTTTTATTTGCAGAACCGCCAAGGACGAAAAATGGGACAAGGAGTTTAAACCCAATGGGAACCAAACCCGACAGCCAATTCACTGATTCAAAAAGTACAATTCTTTGCGCTTTTTTCATACGTAGGAACCCCCCTGTTGTGCTGAAATTTGTACTGTAATTAAAAACAATTAAAGTAAAACTTAAAAATTAAAAAAATGAACATTAAAGCAATAGTTACAGAGATGGACGGCGTAGTTTCAAAAGGAGCTATCGTAGATGCGGTCCAACAGTTTTTTGCAGAGGATGCCACTACATCCGACTACAACGGATTAGCAACGACCAACAAACAGCAGATGGTGGAAAAGATGGAAGGGTTTGCCGGAGCAATTGCCCAGGTAAACGGCATTACCCATCACAATACTATAGTGGATGGCAACGAATCCGCCTCGGAATTCACCTTTGATTTCAACATGGCGGACGGTAGTAAGATCTACTGGCACGAAGTCATCCGTAGGACCTGGAACGAGGAAGGAAAAGTGTCGCATGAAGAATATTTCAATGCACAATAATTAATTAAACGCGTATAAACAAAAACAATAGGAAAAATGAAAAATGTATTCAAAACAACAGTAATTGCACTTGCTATAATGGTAAGTACAATAGGTCTTGCACAAGATAAAAAGGCCAACAACATTGATGATAGCAAAATAGGCCTACAGGGGTACAGCCCGGTATCCTATTTGGATTTGGGCTTGGCCCAAAGGGGATCTAAGCAGTTTAAATCTACCCACAACAAAATTGCTTATTACTTTACCTCGGCGGAGCAGAAAAAAACCTTTGACAGCAATCCTGGAAAATATATGCCGCAATACGGTGGTTTTTGTGCCTTTGGGGTTTATGCAGGAGCAAAGTTCAGGGTAGATCCCACCAAATTCGTGGTGAGCAATGGAAAATACTATCTGTTCCTAAACGATGTTGAAGTGGATGCAAAACAACTGTGGATTGCCGAAAAGGAGTCCAAGCTTTTGCCTACTGCCAACAAGAACTGGAAAGGTTTGCAGACAAAATAGTGGTTCGTTTGTGATTGCTTTTTTTTAGATGCTGAGCATGCCGTCCATTGGGTCGGCATGCTTTGTGCTTTATCAACGCTGAAATAAAAATAATGTACAGCATTATCGGTGGCGGAATAGGGGGACTTACGACAGCTTTGGCCTTTGAGAAAATGGGAGTGGAATACCAGCTCTTTGAAAAGGCCGAAAGATTGCGACCCATAGGCTCCGGTATTCTGCTCACCCCAAACGCTTTGAAAGTCTTTGAATGGTTGGGAATACTCGATGATATAGTGCGCAGCGGCAGCCCCATGAAACGGATAACCCTTACGAAACCGGATCTTTCACCCTTGTTCGATTACCAACAGGACGATGTAAAGGAAAAATATGGACATTACTCCCTTTCTATCCACAGATGGGAGCTTCAACGAATACTGCTGCAGGGACTCTCAAATGAAAAAATACATCTGGGAAAATCCTTGTCCGGATTTGAGCAAGAAGACGATGGGGTAAGGATGTTATTTGAGGATGGAACGGCCACCATGACCAGTTTCTTGATCGGGGCCGATGGTATCCACTCCAGAATACGACAACGCCTTTTCCCGACAAGCGGGACAAGGTATTCGGGACAGACGTGTTGGCGCGGCATCTGCACGCTGGATCAAAATATATCGGAAGAATACCGCTACAGGGGAATAGAGATGTGGGGCGAACAGCTAAGGTTTGGAATTTCCCAAATTGAAACGGACAAATTTTACTGGTTTGCGGTCATTTTGAGTCCGCCTGATGAAAAGGACAAGGGAAGGGTAAAGGACCGATTATCTACAAGCTTCAAAAACTTCCATCCCATTGTGAAAACGTTGATCCGGGCCACGGATGAGCAGGACATCATAAGGAGTGATATTTATGAGGTTTTGACCATGACCAAATGGTACCATGAAAACATTTGCCTTCTTGGCGATGCAGCCCATGCCACAACACCAAACATGGGCCAAGGAGGGGCGCAAGCCATTGAGGACGCCTATTTTTTGACAAGGGCCATTAAAAATGGAGGACCTGGGAGTGCCTTTGCAAGGTTTCAAAAACTACGAGCAAAAAAAGTTGCAAGAATAGTTAAAAGATCGTGGATCATGGGCAAGGCGGGACATTGGAAACATTTTACCGGACTCAGAAATTTACTATTGAAAACAGCCCCACGGGCCCTATTAAAATCGGAATGGCGATCAATTTATAGCTTGGAATAAGCGCACCGTCAAGGACTATTAAAACAGATAAAATTAATATCAATCTCTATTATGAAAACTATTTTAATTGATTATCAAAGCAATGAACGGATAGGGGAGTTACAACTAAAGACCCAACCCAGGGACAGGGAATGGGTCGAGATCAATAACAAACTCTATTATATCCACCGGATCGTACATACCGAAAACGATGTCCTAAAGCTTATCGTTATGGCGGAAGATTCGCCCAGCTGAGATTTGGCCTAGGTGTGTAACATCGCTTTTATTTGAGGACACCTTCAAAAAAGAATGGGAGCTGGCCATCACGCCAAAATACTCTCATGCCCTGAATCCTTGACAAAAAGGCAGGAACTTTGGGTTTTTACGGACATTTCCTTTACAAATCCAAAGGGGAGGCCCTCGTCCATTCCAAAGATGTTCAAATCGGCAGAAGGGGCTTTGTTTACGACCGAACCGAAATCGCCAATATGGACTTCGGTCAGGGTTTGCGGCAATCGGGCGAGATTGATCAAAGAACTCAAAAATTGCTTGGCATTGTCCTCTTCCTCGGGGTCCTTGATGACCGTAATCAATCTAATCCGTGCGCCCCAATTCATTTTAAGCTTGTAGGCCACCAGAATGGAAAGATCCAAATTTCCTATATCCCAGCCCAGATCCCATTTGCTCTGCCGGTCGCTCACCCAAACATTGATCGTATTGCGCTGGCCCAATAAGGCGGTGGGATGCGACAAATACAAGAGGACACCCACTTCCAGCCTGATGGATTCCTTCATCACGGGACGTAACTCGGTTTCATAATCATCGTGATCCTGTAAATTCAAAAAGACGATGTTGGGTCTAAAAAAGGCCCCTTGGAGTGCCTGGCTGCTATAGTTTATGCCATTGGCAAATTGATCCGTATGAATCACGGAAGAGGAGGAAAAGGCGCCCTTTTCCCTGAAGGAAGCGGAAATGTCCTCCAATTCCTTGGCCAGGGTACTGGTTTCCGAAAAGGGTTCAACGCCCAATAACTTTATGGAGCCTTTGGGCTTTGCAATGTTCCGCAAGAATTCAAAAGTTCCCTTGAGGCCATTGACGTCACGAACGGGCACCATAAGATTGGCCTTCCAGGCGCGTTGTTGCATTTTTTTCATGCCCCAGGTATGCTTGGCCGCCCATTCGGCAAAGGAAACGAACAGGCCCGAACGCACATCCTCAAAGGGGGTCTCCAGGTTTTGTCGCGATAGGTACCAGTACACCATTAAAACGATCATGATAGAGATCAGACTAACGGCGGGGTTTATAATGAACATGGCAAAGACCGAGGAAACCAGTCCGAACCAGGGTACCCATCTATGGATCTTAAACACTGGTCGATAGCTGATCAATCCCAGGTTCTGCTCAATGATGACCACAATGTTGATCATGGCGTAGGTAATCAAAAAGAAGAGCGTCACCAAAGGAGCCACCGCATTTATATTTCGCAATAGGAGCGTTATAAAAATCAGGATTCCGGTGACCATCATGGCATTTCTTGGCTGCCCATTGCTGCTTTGACCCGCTAAAAAATTGGAATAGGGCAAAACCTTATGTTCGCCCATAGCAAATAGAATGCGGGATGAACCCACAATGGAAGCCAGGGCCGAAGAGAAGGTGGCACCGAGTATTCCGGCAATGATCAAAGGCCCTATATAGGCTTTTTCAACCATGATATAGTAATTGTTCAACAATTCTGTTTCCGAGGCACTTCTAGCAATCCAAAAGGCAAGGAACATATAGATGATAAAACTGACACCGATGGCCCAAAGTGTCCCCGTGGGAATACTGCGTTTGGGATGTTTCAATTCGCCAGACATGTTGGCGCCGGCCATGATACCGGTCGCAGCGGGAAAGAAGACCGCAAAAACAATCCAGAAATTGCTGCCACTGAACCCATTTTCAATGGAACCTTTAAACGATCCCCAACTTAAAGCATCATTTGTAGGGATTTCCATAGACCCCCCATAAGCGGCCACGATAATGGAAATGAGCGATAACACAATGATGCCCATGATGATATATTGGGTCTTAATGGCAAGATTTGCGCTTATATAGGCAATGGTAAAAAGCAGTGTGAAAACCGTAATATCTACCAAGAACGCATTATGATCGGGAAAGATTCCCAGCCAACCTTCCCGAAAACCAAAAATATACATGGTAACGGCCAAACCTTGTGAAATATATCTGGGAATGCCCAAGCTACCGCCAACTTCCAGACCCAACGCCTGGGAAACAATGGCATAGGCACCTCCGGCACCGATGCGGATATTTGTGGTAATGGCAGACATGGACAGGGCGGTACACAGGGTGATCAAGAAGGAAATCAGAATGATCAGCCAAGCACCCAAAAGTCCGGCATTGCCCACGACCCACCCCAAACGCAGGTACATGATTACCCCCAAAATGGTAAGGAGGGTAGGGGTAAAAACACCTCCGAAGGTTCCAAACTTTCTTGTTGTAGTGGGTTGGTTATCCATGAAAACAAACAGGCTGGTTTTGTGTAGGTAATGTACTAATTATATGGCTATCATCGGTTTTAATTTTTGCATAAACTACGTATTTGGACGGCTATGGGCGACAGGGGTAACCTTGGAGGGAGAGTAAGAAAAAGGATGGACCACAGGACATTAAATTAGAATGTTAGCCCTAACTTTTGCATTAATTTAATGTAAAGAGATATCTTTGGGGAATTATTGCAAGTATTGACCTAAACATTTTAACTGAACGAATGGCAAAATCACAACAAACATTTAATAAGAGTGAAAAAGAAAAAAAGCGTTTAAAAAAACGTGAGGAGAAGCGAAAGAAAATGGAGGCCCGCAAGGCTGCGGCAAAGGAGAGTGGAAAAAAGGGAATTGAATTCGCTTATGTAGATCATGATGGGAACTTAACGGATACGCCACCAGATCCCTCAAAAAAAATTAAAGTAGAGGCAGAGAGCATAGAAATAAGCATTCCAAAAACATTGGAGAGCGACAAAGAGGAAATTGACCCCGTCAGAAATGGAAAAGTTTCGTTTTTTGATTCTTCCAAAGGATTTGGGTTCATAATCGATGCGGAAAATCAGGAGAAATACTTTACGCATGTTAGTGGTTTAATTGATGAAATCGCCGAAAATGACAAGGTTTCCTTTGAACTGGAAAAGGGAATGAAAGGCATGAATGCCGTTAAAGTTACCTTGCTAAAATAAGCCCGATCCCTTTACCATACAGCCCAAAAAGGGGGGCAAGCGATTATTAGGTACCTATATAACCCAATAGGCTACATAATTTACACCTACTATCATTTTCTTGGACCACCCAGCTTTGGTTATAAGCTAGGAAACGTATAGGCATACCACTTAATTTTTTTTTGGAAAGTCCTGAAACTTTCAAAGGGCTTTTCGGTTTTTAAAACCCCATGTGTTTTGGACTGGATTTGGTATAAAAATCGTTCAATTTTAGACTGAGCTTTGTAACGTTGGTTTTTTTTTTAGGTCTTTATCAAAAAGACAATCCACCGATCATGAAAAAAAGAACGCTGTACCTGGTCCAAACCTTCTTTTTAGTACTCAGTTCCCTTGGTTTTTCACAAGAAACCGTTGATGCGTATTATGAGGTGATAAAGAGGGAAGGGGAGCACCCCTTACAGTTTGTTCAACAACAACTGGACACCCATGACTTGATACTATTTGATGATGCGCTGCACAACGCCGTGGAGCCTTTTGAATTTTACAAGGACCTCTTGCGTGCGGAGGAGAACCAAATAGCCTATGTTTTTCTAGAAGTTTTCGGTATCAATCACCAACCGCAGATTGATGCGTATTTGGAAAGCGCTGATAAGGATGATGGCCTGTTGTTAAAAGTATTTCAGGATGATTTTAGCGGATATGGATGGAAATATGAGACCTATTATGAACTGCTCTCCACCATTTGGGATATTAATCGCTCCAGCGATAAAAAAATAAAGGTAAGAGCTGTAGATCAGCCCATTTATTGGGAGGGGATCCATAATCGCAAGCAATACGATATCTTCTTAAAATCCCTTGTGGGCAGGGATTACTTCATGTACAAAACGATTTTGGATATGATGGCCTCCTTTAAAGAAGGAAGAAAAGGCATTTTTTTGACCAATACCCGTCACGCCTATAAGCATATAAGGAATAAAGAAGGTGCGCTCTATTGGAATACCGGGACTTTTTTTAACCAATGGCATCCGGATAAGACCTATTCCGTAAGGATCCACAATGCTACCCTTTCCATTGAACGAAAAAAGGAGGCCGACAAAAATGCCACTTCAGATGGCCTGGGGAGCTATAAATATAAATGGATCCAAATGCAAAATGGAATTTGGGACCATGCTTTTGCCGAGAACAATAACCAGCCCATTGCTTTTTCGCTGAAGGACAATGTTTTTGGCAGGGCGGCATATGTAGGGAACCATATGCTAAATGTAAAGGCAGAGCAGACCATGTACGATGCGTACGACGCCCTGATTTTCTTAAAGCCCCTGGACCAGCTGCACTTTTCCGCGAAAATTGATTTTATCTACACGGACGCCTTCAAAACGGAATTGGAGCGACGTCTTCGCATTTTACAGGAGGGCCAAATGGCCGAGTTTTTGGCAAAGAAGGAGGTGGGCTCCCTGGCCGAATATATAGCACAGATCTCCGTGGCCCAACCCAGGACAAAGAACGATCTGATCCAATTGGATTAGCGCGGATCCATAAAGAGCATGTTGGAAAATTCCCCAAGGGGGGAGCATACCACTTAAATGCGTTCCAGTTTTAGTATTCTTACTTAATTTTCCTATTTTGTATGAAAACTGAACACACACCATTTTGGCCTATGTACACAAAACGAATATTCCCGATCAAAGGGGTTATCAAATGGACCCGAAGACACATTTTTATTTTTCTCTTATTGGCCGCCGTACCCGTTTTGCTGTTTGACTTACTTCGGTGGAAATGGCTACATGTGCCATGGCTTCCCCTGGGAGTATTGGGTACGGCTGTGGCTTTTATCGTCAGTTTTAAGAACAATGCCTCCTACGACCGACTCTGGGAAGCCAGGAAAATATGGGGCGGGATCGTAAATGCTTCCCGTTCGTGGACCATCATGGTCAAGGATTTTGTTACCAACACACATTCAAAAGATACCAGGAGCGCGGAGGAACTGGAGGCTATCAAAAGGGAACTGGTGCACCGTCATGTTGCCTGGTTGACCGCTCTGCGCTACCAATTACGGCAGGACAAGCCCTGGGAAACGCATTTAAAAAATCAAAAATCCAATAGAGAGTTCCGGGCCAGCCAATACACCGTTTATGAAGATACGGTACCCATTGCTGAAGCGATTGGCCCTTATATTTCACAACAGGAGGTCGACGAGATTTTTGCCAAGGGAAATCAGGCTTCCCAGTTGTTGGGGATTCAATCAAAGCGATTGAGCGAGCTTATGAACGACGGACTTATCGAAGATTTTCGCCATATGGAAATGATGGCCATGCTCACCGAGTTCTACACCCTACAGGGAAAAAGCGAGCGAATCAAAAACTTTCCGTATCCCCGGCAGTTCGCCACCTTGAACTATGTTTTTGTCTGGATATTCATTTTGTTGGTCCCCTTTGGCATTATGGAAGGATTTGAAGTCATCGGCGATCGAATTATCGAAGATTTAACCGCGAACCCGGCCTATTTTGAGGTAACCCAAAACCTGCAGCTTTTTATTGGCAAGCACTTTGTATGGTTCTCCATTCCGTTCAGCGCCATGATCGCCTGGGTCTTTCATACCATGGAAGCCATAGGGGAGAACACCGAAAACCCCTTCGAGGGCGGGCCCAATGACGTGCCCATAACCGATATGAGCCGCGGCATTGAAATCGATATCCGGCAATTGATAGACGATACGGATATTCCAAGCGCCTATACCTGGAAAAATGACATCGTGATGTAGGGTAAAATCCATGCAGGCCGCTTTAATCTTTAATAGCAAATGTAGTTCCGGTTAGAGGAACATATTAAGATTATAGGTCCTATACGGCCACTGGGAAAAGAGGAATTGATGGTGACATTCAAAAAAGCAACATCCGATCAAGAATTTGAAATCGGAAAAGGCCTGTTTAGGGCATATGCTGAAGAACTGGGAATCGATCTGACGTTTCAGAATTTTGAGGATGAACTTCAAGATATAGCAAGGCAATATAGCGAGCCCGAAGGCAGCTTGGTAATCGCTTATTCGAACAAGAAACAACCGATCGGATGTTTTGGGATACGAAAACTGGATGAAGGAATCTGCGAGTTAAAAAGGATGTACATACATCCTGAGTTTCGCGGGCAGGGCATAGGAAATTTACTGATGAAAGAATCGATAAGGGCAGGAAACAAATTGGGATATACGAAGATACGTTTGGACACCTTGTCTACAATGCGACCCGCCATCGGATTATACAAAAGCTATGGCTTCTATGAGATTGAACCCTACCGATATAACCCAATGGAAGGAGCAATGTATTTTGAAAGAGCATTGACCTGAGGTAATCAGCACGGAAAAAAAAAGTGCTTATGCGGGTTTTCTGAAAAGAAGCCTCAATTGGGCCGAGATTTTATCGGACTAAATAGATTTCCATAGGATGATCATTCAAACCATCACATTGAAATCCCAATAACCAAGGGAAAAAATACTGCGTATTTCTAAAACAATTATTTCCCCTTGCAAGCAATTTGACGCAACCATCACGTACTTTGAAAATCCTAGTAGAAACGAACAGCTAAGAATCATGAAAAAAGTAATTTTGCTAGTATCGATGATCGTCTTGTTCTCGTCTTGCTCGGATGACGATACCAATACCGAAGTAATTGCAGAGAATGTGGTTATCTCCAATACCGAAAGTTTCACTTACAATTTAGGCGGTTTCGGAGATGAGGAAGGCGCTAGCATCCGTACGCAGGCGGGCCATTTTGAAGTCAGCGAGTTGGAACGGGATTTTAATAGCGGACAGGTCATCTATACCTACCAACCCCTTGCGGGATATGTGGGAACCGACTTCGTTGAAATTTCTGCAGCACGCGGTTCTGACGGTGCAAGTGCGAATACGGAAATTACCCTAGTGAAAATTACCTTTAACATAAGGGAGTAAACAGCTAGACCAATAGGGTAGGGGACCAAACCTCCAGCTTCCCCACCAACACCTCCTTTGTATATACAGATACGTCTCGATTTACCCACTTATCCCCATATACGCCCAGCGCTTACATTGTTTTTGAGTTTTCCATTCCAATGGGATACCTTGAATCCAACCAAGGCGATATAAAAAGGTCATGTTGAAAAGATTAAAACCCAAACAGGTATTTTACATCAGTCTGATCATATCTTCCTTCTTTTTACTCATCTGTTTTAGCCATTACTTCGTAGGATCAAAGTTTTCTAAAAATTTGATGGGTATTATAGCAGAATCATTATTTATCCCCATGACGCTAGTTGTGCTGCCTGTCGCTTTTTTCGTTTCATTAAAACACTTGACTCAGGACAAGTGGTCCCCAAAAACCTATTCCTTTTATGCTTTTGTTATTTTGTTGGTCAACCTGGTTCTGGTCTGGGGAGCTATTGTCTATACCTATATGTGATACAATAGACCGACTCCATCCGGTATTTGTCTTCTGTCTTGGCATAAGTTAGCCGTGGCCCTTCCCCTAATTTGGGGGATAATGGGAACAAAGGGAGCGTAAGCGTTGTATTCTTCCAATGTCAAAGCACCAAAACCGGCCGATTCCAAAGGGATTTCGTGTCCCTCTTGGTATGGCATCCTTCAAAAGACCAACGCCAGGGCCTATGGGTCAGGTGTTAGATCAGCCTCGACATAGTTTTAGTTTGTACTGGCCGTATTTCCATACCAGGTATTGAAAATGGCGGTAGCCGTTAAATCCCCTGTTACATTGACGGCTGTTCTAAGCATTCCCAAAATCCGGTCTATTCCAATAATAACGACAAGGCCCTCTACCGGTATGCCGCTACTTTTTAGTACCGAGGCCAGAACAATAACGCCTCCGCCCGGGATGGCGGGTGTGCCAATGGAAGCCGCTACAACGGTAACGGTGATGAGTAACACCTCAAAAACCGCCAATTCCATTCCATAGGCCTGTGCCATAAAAAGTACGGTCACGCACTGGAATAGGGCCGTTCCATCCATGTTTATGGTTGCGCCAATAGGGATTACAAAATCACTGACCTTAGAGGAAACCCCCAGCTTTTCGTCCGCAATTTTCATGGAAAGCGGCATTACGGCGGCCGAACTGGCCGTAGAAAATGCCAGTAGCTGTGCATCCTTTATTCGCAGTAAGAAGGTGAACGGATTCTCCCTCTTGAACAAGAAATAGAGCAATAGGTAAAATCCCATTAAGATCATAAGTCCCACAACCACGACCAAGATATAATATCCGAGCCCGGTAAGAATGGCAAATCCTGTCTTGGACAGCAGTGCGGCCATCAATCCAAATACGGCGTACGGAACCAGTCTCATGGCCCAACCGACCACGATCATACAGATCTTTTGCATGGCCTCCACAAACCGCATCACTGGAGTTGCGAACCGGTCTTCCAGTTGTGTGATGGCCACTCCAATAATGATGGTAAAGATGACAATGCTCAACATTTCTCCCCGTAAGATGGCTTCCAGCGGATTGACCGGAATAAGATTGGAGATGGATTCCGGGAGATTTAGGACCATAGCGCCCGATTCCTGAACCGCTTGTGGAACGTCGTTTTCCGAGAATCCACCGAGCGCGCTTACATATTTGCCAGGACGGAACAAGAACGCCATGACAACGCCAATGAAAATCGCCACCACGGTGGTAAAAACAAAATACAACAGGAGCCAAAGACCAAAAGATTTAAGGTTCCCCGAAACATTGCTCGCCAATCCGGTAATAATGGAGGCAAATATTAAGGGGATCATCACCATTTGGACAAGCTTCATGAATATTTCTCCCGGTAAGTTTAACCAACTGCCAAGCGTGGTGCTCATTTCATGGGATACCAGGCCAAAGGCCGGGTTGATCAGTATACCGACCCCCACACCAAAAAGGATTCCAAGGGTCACCTTTAACCATAAACGGCCTTTTACCAAATGGCTTAAATAGACAGAGAGGTCATTAAGTGGTTTTATGCTGATCAAAATCCAGTTTTAAATAATGGTAAATAAGCGTTTACGGCCAATGACGAAACATGCGCCACCTGCACAATAAAATTAGTCAATTAAGCCATTGATTTAACCACTTGAATTTTTTCATTGAAGCGATCCTTGGAAGAACTGATGAAAAAACAGAAAGAGTGCCATGACCTCTATTATTTTATGGCCCTTCCCCTAATTTGGGGGATAATGGGAACAAAGGGAGAGTACGAGCTGTACTCTTCCAAGGTCAAAGCACTAAAACCGGCCGATTCCAATAGGGATTTCGTGTCCCTGTTGGTATGGCATCCTTCAAAAAACCAATGCCAGGGCTTATGCATCAGGTTTTGAATTAGTCCCAACACTGTGTTCTCCCTTGCTTTGACATGTTCAATAAATACAAAAACACCTGAAGGCTTTAGGATGCGCCTTATTTGTTCCATGCATTTGACAGGATCGGACACCGTACACATAACCAGGGTGCACACCACAAAATCGACCGAATCGTCGGGTAGGTCAATGGATTCGCCCACAAGGGTTTTTATTTCAAGCGCTATCCCATATTTTCTTGCGCTTGCTCTTAAGTTTTTGTGCATATGGATATTGGGTTCTATAGCAATCAAGCTCGTTCCCTTCTTAAGGTACCGCATGTTGGCCCCGGCCCCGGGACCTATTTCCACCACGGTTTCCGGATGATCCTTAAAAAGGCTTCTTTTTGATTTTCCAAAAAGATAGTTCATGTAACCGGAAAGCATCTTGAACATCCAAGCGTTAATAGGCCCTAGAATACGGTTATTTTTAAATTCGTTGCTCATAGAATTTTGTTTTTAGTGGTTATGACGTAAGCATTTAATGATCGATGAATTTGTAATAATAAAGGATCAGACCTGCTGCGTAAGTTCTTCTTTGTTGGAGCACCATTTTATTAGGACTGCTCCAACCGAACCAAATGATTTTTATTTTTTTCATTTGTTTTCCTTTGAGGTTACATCCTTAAAGCGCAACATGTCCCATATCCTATTGGAGGCACCCAGGTAATATCCCGTTTCGTGCTCGTATGATCTGGGGTTTTTAAAAGTCCCGAACAGCATATCTATGACCGGCAGATCGGTATAGTTGTATCTATGTATGCCCCTGGCGTGATGGATGGTGTGACTCTCAGGACGCTGAATGATATAGCCTATCCATCTGGCCGTATTGATATTGGCGTGTTGAAAAATGCCAAAAAAGGTGAGCGATAGTATAATAATAGTGATCGCTTGGGGAGTTAACCCCATGACCAGGGCAAAACTGACCGACCCCACCAATGACAGTCCGATCATATCGTTTGGACTTAGCATAAAAGCACTCGGAACATCCAGCCTTTCGGAACTATGATGCATCTGGTGGGACACCCTAAATAAAAAGTCGGATTTGTGCATGCTTATATGCCAGCCATATTGCACCAGTTCAAATAAGAATATGCCCAAGATAACCTGCGCAGAAATGCTCAAACCACTTAGGTCCATTAATTGATAGGACGCAAAAAAGTCGTCCCAGAGCAAAGGGATGTAGGTGGTGAGCAGCATGTAGGCAATAAAGAATGTTAGGCCCTTGGTTTTCCAGAACCTCATTTTGGGCAATTTTCTGGCCGGGAATAGGGATTCCCAGAGAAACAAGCTTCCAAAAATGGCATAAACGATTAAGGAAATGGGGTCCAGTAAAATTTCTAAGGGAGTGGGCAATTGTGAAATAAAATGTTCCATGATTTTTAGTTTAAATAATTTCACCGCAAAAATATATGCGGCAAAAAGCCTAAACTAAAAATTGGGCTTGACCTATGTTAGGAATTCATTTTCTTCCTTATTCTACTGAGGCTTTCGGGGTGTATCCCTAGGTATTTTGCAACTTTATTAACGGGTATAAAGGAAATATAATCGGAATGTGTCCGGAACATTTCTTCATATCTTTCCTCTGCGGTCTTGGTCAAAAGATCCTTTTCCCTGTTGGATTTTCTTATATACCCCTGTTCGGTAGCAATCCTTCCAAATTTGTTTGCTTCAAGGGAATGGTCATATGCGGGCAACAGGTCTTTGCGTTTTATGACCTCCATTTCTGAATCCATCAAAGCAGTTGTTTGAACATCTGTGGGAAGCTGGTCCAAAAAGGAAGTGTAGCCACAGAACAGCTCGCCTTCAAAGAAAAAGTCTATTATCTTTTCGGTCATATAACTTTTGATCGCCATTTCAACCACACCCTTGTTCATAAAGTATAGGGAATCTTCAAGCTGTCCGTATACCGTTAAACGCGTTCCTTTCGTAACTTTTATGGTTTCCACGGAAAAGGGTAGGTCATCGTAAGCAAACGAAGTATTTAAAATAGCGTTATAGAAGTCTATAAATAACATTTTGTACAGCCCTTGAAAAACCGCTATTAAAGTACTGCTTTTTTTCTTTGTTGTAGACTATAGAAAGATTGATGAAAATCGCATTGAGCGTTTCTAAAATGGCCCGTTCCAACCCAACGCACGATGTTATTTTTAACCTGTTCCAAACACAGTGGCTCCTACGGAACCTTAAAGTTTCCCGTTACAGCCGCATTATTCCGGTACCTTCTGCAAAGGTGTATTGATCCAATAGTCGGCCGCACCCTCTGGCTGTGAAACAGGTTGATCTTCAAAAATGGGTCTGTTTTTGTCCATATAGGTCGGACTGGCGCTCCCAGTAGTTTTTCCGATAGTTAATTTTTGAACAAAAAACTCCCGAAACTGTTGGATCTCGCGATGCTTGTCCTCATTGACCAACTGCTCCCGCACTTCATCCAACACACCGCCAATGGCTGTTCTGAAAGCACTTGGTAACCTATTGGGGTCATTGTTATGTGCGGAGACCTCTTTTACCATAGTATTGAAGGTCTTGGCACCCACCTTGGGAAACAGGCGAACGGCTTTGGGATAAACGACTACCTCGTTGAATGCTATTTTATTTCCTTTAAAACTAAAATCATAGTTGGCCAGGTCACCAGCCGTATTGGGATCAATGTTCTCGTTGAACCGCACTTCAAAACACTCGCAACTGAACACCAAAACTACAGCATCCACCACAAAACCGGGAGGTTCGATCAACTGAAAGTCGTTGTGGAAGGAAATGTAATTTAAGTACATTTTTTCATCTTCCCTTTTATATTCGGTGACCACTTCAAAAAGCAATCTGTTTTTTTCACTGGAAGGGTCTTTAGCGCCTTGACCAGATGTTTCATAGACGGCATATTGCATTTTATGAATGGCGAAGTCCCGTTTTGAAATATACAGACGACCCGCTACTTGATAACCTGGTACTGATTTTGACATGCGTATGGTGTAAAGCACTTCTTCCTCGGTATAGGTATCACGCTCCTTTCGCAAGGCATGATTTTTGATCAGATTCTTTTCGAACTTATTTACAAAATCAAAGGCGTTGATGTTGTAATTGCGGATGGCGTCATGGATTCTCAAAATCGTAAACTCATTACCCCCATAGTCCGACAGGTGTGCATTGCTGATATACTTTTTGGATGCCGTATGGTCCCCGTATTTGTTATCCGCTACCGTATCGCGCTCAAAATCTGTGTTCTGGTTTTTGTAGTAGAGGCTCACGTTGGTTTCAAGGTCGTCCACGGTGTCAAAACCGGAATCGAAAACCTCCAAGATAGCTTCGTTCAGATTCAGGTAGGCACCGTCCACAAATTGGTAATCCCGATAATATCCGATGGCAGAGAAGGGGGTAACCGGATAATTCTCCCCGATCGCCTTAATGGCATTGCGAACGATTCTTCGGGCGGATAACTTCCTGCGGTTTTTCCGTTTCTCCTCCAATAACACCTCCTCCAATTGAATGATCCTGGGTGTTAACAGTATGAGGTTCAATGGGCTTTGGAACAACTGTGCCAAGGAGACCTGTCTGCTTTCATAGCCCATGCTGGAGATGATCAGCGAATCGCCCTCTGCCTCAAACCTTTTCGGGATCCTAAATCCCCCATCCTGATTGGAGATGACCCCGATGGCCTTCCCTTTGATCCGGATGGTGGCAAACACCACGGGTTCCTCCGTTTGGGCATCCAGGAGCCTGCCATGGACAAACGCGTCCTGGGCCCAAGCTGGTGTGAGCGTCAGGAAGATTCCAAGGGCGAAAAAGTAGCGGGCAAAGTAAGGCAAAGGGTCATGTTTTAATCACTTATAAGATACAAAGCCTAGGGTATATGAAACAAGTGGGCAACCCCTTTCCCTCTAAAAAAAGTAGGAGGTTCATGGTTTCTTGAAAGGCGGGCGAATGCGAGCCCTGAACCCAAATGCACCAACTTGCACCAATTTGTTTTCCCTACCAAGCAATAATGCAAGATCTTTTCGGGAGAAAAACACATTCATCATGAAAAAAACAATCCTTACAATGGCATTGCTATGCCTTGCTTCCTGGGGCAGTGCCCAGGACATTATTCCCTTGGATACCCTAAATTGGGACATACAGGCAAAATCCTATGTGCTGGAGACCTATAAGGGCCAAGAGGCCGTTTACCTGCAGGGCGGCTCCCTTAGCCTAAAGGATGGAACCTTTTTGAACGGCACCATTGAGTACGATATCTATCTAAAGGAGGTGCAGTCCTTTCCTGGGGTTTATTTTCGGGTAAACGGTGCCAATGCGGAACAGTTTTATGTGCGGCCCCACCAGTCGGGCAACCCCGATGCCAATCAGGCCATACCGCTCATCAAGGGCATTACGGCATGGCAACTCTATTTTGGGGAACGGTATTCTTTCCCCTACGAATATCATTATGACGATTGGACGCATGTAAAAGTCGTCGTTAACGGCGATAGGGCCCAGGTGTTTCTGGACCATTCGGAAACGCCCCATCTTTCTTGGCAACTCTTCCATGAGGCCAAAGCAGGCGGTATCTCCATCACCGGGGGAAATGCCCAGGGCATGCACCTGGCCAATATCAAGATCGATAAAAACAACTACGAGCTAAAGGACTTTCAACCGATGGACAGAAAGCCCATTGAGGGGCTGGTCCCGGAATGGCAACTGTCCGACAAGTTCGATGAAAAACTGCTGGATGACCCCTCCAAGGTCGATGGCCTGATCAAAGGACGTAAGTGGGGAGCAACCATTGCAGTAGAAGAAGGCACGGCGGCCAATATTTCACGGGCAGTACAGCGCTATGACGATACCGAGGGCAATACCGTTTTTGCAAAGATCGAGGTTACTGCGGCCAAAAGTGGGTTTAAACGCTTTGAATTTGGCTATAGCGATAGGGTAGTGGTGATCCTCAACGGCACTCCCATGTACAGCGGCAACAATAGATGGCGTTCCCGGGACTACCGCTATTTGGGTACGGTAGGGCTCTTTGATGCCGTGTACCTAAACCTGAAAAAAGGAAAGAACACCCTCTTGTTGGCCGTTTCGGAGGATTTTGGGGGTTGGTTGGTGACCGGGAAGTTTACGGCCCCGGAAGGTTTAAAAATTAAGTAGATATAAAATGATGAAGATGAAATTTAGGATAGTAAGTACCGTATTGTTTTTAATGGGCTGCCTTATGGGCACTGCCCAGGATATGTTGGTGGCCACCAAGGTGAGTCCCAGGGCCAGTGTGGAGCAGCGTATAGGCACTACCGATGTTACCGTGGTGTACCACAGTCCGGCTGCCAAGCAGCGGAAGATCTTTGGGGGCATCGTGCCCTATGATTTTGTGGTGGATGGGGTAGAGTACCCCTGGCGGGCCGGTTCCAACGAGAACACCACGATAACGTTTACCCATGATGTCAAGATCCAGGGCAAGCCCCTGGCCAAGGGCACCTACGGCCTCCATATTTTCGTAAAGGAAAGGGAGTGGACCTATATCTTCTCCAAGAACTCGGAAAGCTGGGGCAGTTTTAGCTATGACAAAACCGACGATGCGCTCCGCGTTACCGCCATCCCGGAAGAGAACGCTTATCAGGAGTGGCTTAGCTATGCATTTGTAACCCGGGAACCCGAACGGGCCGTATTGGAACTGCAATGGTCCACAGTAAAGTGCGGCATTGAGATCACGGTGGACGTCAACGCCCATGTGCTGACGGACCTCAAGGCCAAGGAAGAAAAAACGGTGGACGATTACATTAAGATAGCCCAGCTCACCAGGGCCCAGGACCCGGGCAATGCGGCCCAGGCCCTGCAATATGTGGAACAATCCCTAAAGTTGGGCGAAGGCTTCCGGAACCTGATGCTAAAGGCCGACCTGCTGGCCCAGATGGGCTATAAAAAGGAGAGCAAAAGCCATAGGGAGCAGGCCATACAACTTGGCAAGGGCTTCCCCTACTATTATTACTACCCCTTGAGCTTTATGCTGTTGGAGGATGATGCCCAAAAAACCTTTGACCTATTGTCCGAAATGCTCCAAAAGGAGCCGGATAATTGGATCGCCAACCTGGCCATGGGCGAGTATTACATTAAGCACAAGAACCAGGAAAGGGCCACCCATCATTTTGGCAAGGCCTATGAATTTGCCGGGGAACGCTCCAAACCCTATACGCGTTATATGTACCTCTCCAACAAACTGATTTTGGAACGGATGTAGTAGGAAGTTATCCACCGTAGCTCGTTAGAGCGGAGATGGGGGCTGAATTTGTACATATACATTACAAGCTTGCCCTTCGCAACCCTATGGATAGACGGAGCCTGTCCTCCAAAGCTATTTTTAGCGTAGGAGGGAAGGTGGGGGGGTGGTTTTCTATTGCACTTACTAGAGACTTTAAAGAATACCCATCAGTGGGTATTGATTTAGTTTATGGGGACATGTACCTTGTCAAGGTTTGTAAATACCCATTGCACGGACATGTTTACCTTATTTGAAACGCTTGTCCGACGAGGATTTTTAACAAAGAAGGACAGGAGGGGAATGTAACTCCTGCCGCCCGTTAGGAGTGTATAATCAAGATATAGGGCAATGGGTGTCAACGGGTAAAATAGTCAATGCGTAGAAGATATCTAAAAAAATGGAATTGAATGACATTTATAACCAGTTCAGCGGTTTTTGGAATAGAATCTTGCCTGTCCTAGTATTTCATTTGATTGGAATTTTTCTGCTACAACGAATTGGTAAAATAAACTTTAACATTAGAAGTGGAATAGAAGATTATATAAAAACCGATTCTTACTTAAAAAACAAAGAATTACTCGAAGAATTTAAACTTTGGTCTAAAATACCCTTCCTAATATTAATTTCGCTAATAATATATCTAGTTGTTTTTGATGATATCGCTAGAAATGTCCGTAGGATAGTTCCTAATCCGATTGACTTATCTTGGAGCAGTCAAGACCTTTTTTCTAAAGCCTACAATAGGAACCTAGCTCGGGTTGCTTTGTATACCGATAGCACAATGAATGATGTAAGTTATTCGGAAATCAACAATATCAACATATACATCAATCAACAAACCCAAATTTTGAAAAGCGAATATCCAGATTTATATTCTTCCAGAGTTGGGTGGATAGAAAAGAAAGCGAATAAATACAATGCATACTTTCACTATGGTTTTTTTTACCTTTTATTGCTTCCATTGATTTTTACAATGCATAAAGGAAGGAGAAAAATTAAGGCGATAAGTTTTTATCTTAGATTTACAATATTGTTTTTTATTACTCTGGTCTTATTGATATTCTTTAGGGTTAATTGGGAAGACAACAAAGAGAAAGAGATTGCCGCAAGAATCGGATTTATTGCAGATGTATCAGAACACAGCAGGTTTATCAATCCAAAGAGTCATCAATTTCAACTCGATAATTTAAGTGATAAAATATCTGAACACTACAAAACAAGGGACTATCATGTGTTTTGGCTAAAAAGATTATTTAATTCTAAACCTTGATGCCATAGGGTCGATACACTATATTTGACCAAATTATGTTGGACAAAGTTATATTAACTTTCCATGGAAAAGCCGAGTATTCTACCCCGGTGTCGCGAGCTCTCCACAGGCCGGTAGGCCGTCCCGCTCGTGACCTAATCCTTCATTGAATCAACATAATTTCACCTTCGCACCCAAAACATCCTTCATTTAAGTCCCAACCGCCTACATACGCTGAAGCTCGTACCACCGCCAAAGCTTGTGTCTTCACTAAAGTTTCGACGACATGAGGAAAGCGAAAATGTACCACCTATCCCCTCACAAGCCCACTTATTACATAGGTTTTTCTTTCCTGACAATTAATCCAGAGTTTTATGGTAATTAAACCGGGCTTGGGCTGCTTGCTCCTATTCTTAACAAATATTGTGCTAATGATTACATGAATATTCCGTTAACCTAGATCAACTGAAAATGAAAAGAGCTCACTTACAAAGATCAATTACCATAGTTATGGTAGTGGCGGTCCTTTCTTGTGCAAAGGATGAAGTGTCTAGCGAAGGTCATATTCCAGAAGCCTCGGAAGAAGTACTCGACAAAATCCGCAATTTGGGTTACAGCACTGAGAATGTAAAAATCATTAATACCCAAGAAAATGGGATTGGGTATGTAGTCGAGGGGGATTTTATCTTGCACGAAAGGGATTTAAACCTTGATCCAGAAGAGGGTGTGACCCTGAGAATTGCGGAAGTTGAACAGTATCGAACCACTCTGATACCAAACTTCCGTAGAAGGTCCCGTCGAGGAAATAGCCATACTACCCTTGATGTTGCGGTTGATGATGCCTTACCTGTCGCTTATTATAATGCGACAAGGAGAGTCGCAACCAGATACAACAGCCTTGGGCTAAGCTTTAGGTTAAATGTATTCCTTTTGAGTCAACGTCAACGGAGAACGGTGGAGATTACCGTTCGAGAGGGTAGTGCATTCGCTGCAGCAGGCCCTCCTTTTGAAAGAACAGTGGGTAGAAGAACCACTATTGTGCCGTATAATGAGGTACTGGTAAACCCAACAGCAATTAACTCAAACAACCAGAACCATCTAACAACCATCATAGCACATGAGATAGGCCATTGTATTGGATTTCGGCACACGGATTTTATGAATAGATCATTTAGCGATTGTCGAATTACCGGCAATGAAGGCCAAGGTGCAGCCGGTGCCATTCCCATTCCAGGAACCCCTACGGACCCAGAGGCACGATCCTGGATGTTGGCGTGCATAGGGGCTAACGAAAATAGACCTTTCACAAACAATGATGTGGTTGCCCTTAGGTTCCTTCACAGTTTATAGATAATCCTATAGCAATGTGAGGTTGTCCATTTTTTGAGCGACCCCTAGTTTTGATATTCGACCCAATCGGCATTCTTTTAGATTCAAAACTGTGGGTGTAATGTTTATAAACAAAATCGTTTCAAGGTTTTTGGTTGGGAACGGTCTCTTACTGTTGTTGTTCCTTTTATCTCCCATTAGTTCAATAGGGCAGTCGACTTCTAATGAGCCTAAAATTTCATTAAGCACACAGATTGAACTTCAGAAACCAAATAAAATCTTAAGCGTTAGGATACTTACCACGAACAAACCCTTGCTAAGCAGTTGGTGTTCGTTTAATGCGTTTCAACATAAAATGATTATGGAGATTTCCCAAAACGAGGCGGTGTACGAAGCAAACGTTTTGAGTTCAAAAGTACTGGAACTTGTCAAATTACCCTTTGTGATTTATGTGGACAGGTCCACTATGCCCAAACAAGTGGAAACCCCTCTTTTGGGGCATGACCTATCCCTAAACAAGGTTTCGTTGCTCCACTCAAATTATCCCAATTATCTTGGAGATGGCATAGTTATTTCGATAAAGGAAGGATTGTTGGATGTTGACGATGTTGATTTTAAAGGTAGGGTGCTTTATGATTACTTTCCTAGTAACCCTATTTTTTCAAGACACGCTACGGAAATGGCCACAATAGCGGCTGGTGCGGGCAACACCTCTCCTGATTTTAGAGGTGTTGCTTGGGGGACGATGTTATTACCTTCGATATCGGATGAATTAACACCAGACGATGAAGAATTTCTTAAGCGAAATCGTGTTTCTGTACAAAACCACTCATATGGCGTCGGTGTTGAGAACTATTATGGGATTGAGGCCTATCTTTACGATCTACAGACTTATAAGGATAAAAACCTAATTCATGTCTTTTCCTCTGGCAACAAGGGCAAGATGACGTCGGTCATCGGAAACTACCAAAAAATACAAGGCTTTTCCAATATAACAGGTCAGTTCAAAACGTCCAAAAATACCATTTGCGTGGGTGCCTCCAATGCTCTTGGAGAAATCTGGGAATTCAGTTCAAAAGGCCCCACCAATGACGGACGGATAAAACCGGAGGTGGTAGCCTATGGTGCCAACGGAAGTTCCGAATCTGCCGCACTTGTTACAGGTTTGGCGGCAGTGCTACAGCAAGCTCACTTGGAACTATATGGTAAAATGCCCAATACTTCGTTGATTAAGGCTGCCGTTGTAAATAGTGCGGATAGCGACACCTATGAATTGACCCATAGATCAGGGTTTGGAAATGTCGATGCAGTAGGGTCCTTGGATGCTATACTTGGTAGATCATTCTTCGAAGACATTATTAGTTCCGGAACTGTGAAAGAGCATAGAATAGTAGTACCTGCAACAACAAAAAAAATTAATATTACCCTAGCATGGAATGATCCTCCCACCAACATGGGGAGCTCTTCAATGCTGGTGAACGATCTAGATCTGGCACTTGAACATAAAGAAGGAGGAAAAATATGGCACCCATGGGTATTGAGTACTTATCCCCATTTGGATTCATTGAATTTACGGCCTACAAGAAAGAGAGACAATCTAAATAATGTTGAAAAGATTTCCGTTAACCGGCCTATGGCCGGCGAATACATTATTCACATAAACCCATTTCTGCTAATGAATAGTGAAGATCAAGAGTATAGTGTGGTGTACGAGTATGAAACGGAAGACGAGTGGATATTTCCCCCCGAACACGAAAAATTGGAATCAGGCGCAGATTACTATCTGCGCTGGGATTTAAAGGATTCTGTCCAGACCTTTGGGGTTCTCCAGTGGTTAGATTTTGGAGATCCAAAAAAAAAATGGGTGAACATTGCAAACAAGGTTGATCCGAACTTAGGGTACTTTTTGTGGCAAACCCCTGAAAAAAGTGCAACAGGAAAACTTAGACTAATTGGTGGAAAAGTAGACATTGAATCCCCAGTTTTTATGGTCTCAGGTTTCCAAGACTTCAATTTGGAATATCATTGTAATACCAGGTCATTGATTTCTTGGCATTCGGAGCCGGGTGCAAAAGGCTATAAGGTATATGCCGTAGATAAGAAATATATGGAGGTTATAGGCACTACAGCGGATACCGTATTTAATATTGCTCATGAAGAGAACCACCGATTGGTTGTGGCTGTAGCTCCAATAATCAATGGCGAGGAAACGAAAAGAACAAGGAGCAAGAACATTTCCAAGGACCACGGTTGTTACATTAACGACTTCTTTCTAGAAAAGCCGTTTTCAGATAAATCCGAATTCACCCTAATTCTTAATAGCCATATGGGAGTGGATTCTGTATCGTTGGAAAGACTGAATGGGGGGAGCTTTGAACCAATTTCGAAGTTAAGCGATATAGACAGGCACGAATATAGCTTTACGGATCCAACCCCCAATGATGGAACCAATACCTATAGGGCAAAGGTAGTAAGTCAGGATGGCACCGAATACTATAGTAAGCTGTTGGATTTTTTATTCTTAGGCAAAAATATGATGATACTATCACCTGTCCCTGCTTGTCAGGGCGAAAAAATTCAACTCTATAGCACAAGCGAAGATTGCTTATTGATAGAAGTGTTCTCTTTATCAGGTAAATTACTTGTACGTACCTATCAAAATGGTTTGATTAGACAGATAGACACCTCAAGATTATATCCAGGGCTATACATTGTCAGTATTTCTGGGAGTGACTTTAAGATTACAAAAAAAATTGTTGTCATTTGAAGGATAATTACCCTACATGCCAATACCAAGTTTTACTATATTTACTTTAGGCAAACAACAGAAGGCACTGCCACCCACTCAGTCTATGGCACATGAGGTGTGATGGTGACTACATATGGCGCTAAGGCACATGACACATGTAAAGCCCATTGTACCTAATTTTGGGAATTCACAAACTGATGATTTCAGACCTAATGTTCTTTAATCTTGAATTCTAACTAATTTATGAAAGCAAAATATTTAGTTTACCTGGTAATAATTAGCTTCATTCTTAGAATCGGAATGAACTTAGTAATGCCATTACTACTCCTTAATTTAAAGATAGAACCAATAACTTTAGGATTAATTGGCGGAATTATTAACGTGTTAATTTTTCTGTCTGTTGCGGGTTTGCTAATTAAGATTTTTAGATATCATAACAAAGTTGATTTTTTGAACAAATAATTTACCATTCAATCAAATTCCAAGAAAGGTGGATGTGAAAAGCCAGCCGTCAGAACAAGGCTCATCACCAGCCATAATTGGACCATTACGGATGGCGGTCCCGCAAGAAGGAAGTAATCAATTTTCCAACGATCATGTATTGCAAGCAGGGGAGGCCTTACATTTTTCTATAGGGGTCGTCTAAACCGGCAAATCTAAAAGTATTAAATTTAGCCAAAAATAGAACGGTCATATGGGGTTTGCTGTGTAACCATTGGTTACGCAACTGCTTGAAAAATAATACTCAAAATTATACATGATTCCATTTAACGATTTATTACTGTTTGGATTGGCTGCATTAATTATGGTTCTTTCTCCTGGACCGAATATGATTTATCTGATTTCAAGGTCGTTATCACAAGGAAAAAAAGCTGGAATTATCTCCCTTTTAGGGGTAATGTGTGGTTTTTTATTTCATATCCTAATGGTTTCTTTTGGACTTACGGCAATATTTTTTGCAATCCCTTATGCCTTTGTAGTAGTGAAATTTCTTGGAGTGGCGTATTTATTGTATTTGGCGTATACTACCGTTACATCAAAAAACAAAATTTTTGATGCTGACCAAAATCTAAAATCGGACAAACCTCTTAAACTTTTTAATATTGGGCTTTTAACAAATATTCTGAATCCAAAAATGGCGGTGTTTTACCTTTCATTTTTCCCCCAATTTATAAAACCCGAATATGGTTCCATTTTGGGACAAAGTTTTCAACTCGGAATAATACAAATAACAATAAGTTTTTCGGTCAACTTTTTGATCGTTATATCTGCTGCCAAGATGGCGAGTTGGTTTTCAAAAAAACCTATTTGGTTGAGAATTCAAAAATGGTTTATGGCTTCGGTATTAACGGGACTTGCTGTGAAAATGGCATTGACTAAAACAAAATAAACCGTTGCACAACACAGTGTATCAAACCTAACTATAAGTACTGACCAGCGAAGTCTATATTTATTTACGAAGACCACCAAATTTTTGGAAAAGATGGGTTACCAAATGAAAAATGTACTACTGCACAACATCCCTTATAGTTTTATCAGCGACTTTAAGCACAACAAAGACCTAAGAACAAGTTTTAATGAGTTAACGGAGGTTACCTTTGGTTTTACCCTTGAAGAATGGTACTTGGACGGTTACTGGGGAGCGCAATATATTCCGTATGCCTTGTTACATGGGAATAAGGTGATATCCAATGTTTCAGTGACCATAATCGAATTTTTAGTTGGGGAAGAAAAAAAGGTAGGCATTCAAATCGGTACCGTGATGACCGATAAAGCCTACCGAAACCGAGGTCTTAGCAAGTTTCTTATGGAGCAGGTACTGGAAGAATGGAAAAAAAGGCAGGGCTTTATCTATCTCTTTGCCAATGACCGTGTGCTGGACTTCTATCCTAAATTTAATTTTGAGAAAGTAGCTGAATACAGCTATTCAAAAACAGTCCATTCAAATAGCGACAGCGCATCGGTGAAGAAACTTAATATGGATGATGCCAAAGACAAAGCGTTTCTTGTAGAAACTATGAAGATGGCACCCCCAATAGCGAAGATATCCATGCGCGATAATGTGCCTTTACTAATGTTTTATTGTTTGTGGATCAAAAAAAGCAATATTTACTATATAGATGAACTGGAAGCCATAGTTATTGCCGACTTTGATGGCGATACCCTGTATTTAAACGATGTGTTTTCCAGGGGGTATGTTCATTTAAACGATGTAGTTCGGGTCATGTCGGGCAACGATGTGAAGCGGGTGGTATTGGGGTTTACACCCTTGGACGAAACGGATTATGATAAAAGCTTGATAAAGGAAGAAGACACGCTGTTTATCCTAAAGGACAAGGTTGATGATTTCAAAGACCAGCATTGGATGTTCCCAGTTTTATCCCATGCCTGAACCGAAATCCTTAATGTTCAATAGTCTCTTAAAACGAACCTTTCTGAAGTCGCAATGCCCGGAATCATCCGCAATGGTTTGTGAACGAACCAGGTCAACGCCATATTCGTGTGTCACAACGCTCACCATTGAGAAGCCTATTCTATAAGGTGATGTCAAAATCGTTATGTGACTTTGCCCTATTGAGCTCTTTCTTCAAAATATTTTTGAATCGTGTTGCGCTTATATAATGATCGTCTAACAATGGGCCATCATGATCTTAATTTTTAACCCGTTGTTTTTTAGCATGAAGTACCTTTAAAGTCAGTGCGCCATACGTAATTGATAGTATAACTACAGAAAGCAATATCCCGGCAAAGGGAATGATGGTGAGCAAACGCAATAGGACAGCGCACAATAATGCCAAGAATGTAACACTCCAAAAGCCCCAACGCTTTTCCTTCTTATGTTTGTAATAATACACCAGCATCAAAGCAGCGATTAAATGACCAAACAGAAGACTAAAAATGAATACGGTGGTCATGAAGAGGCCTAGAGGGATACCAATGATCATTAGCAAAGCAAGGATAATCAGTAATGGAATACCTATGAGATAAATCAATCCAAAGCCAAAGCTCTTTAACAAGTTGTGTTCCAAACCTTCAACAGCATTTGAAAATGCGTTTTTAAAGAGCGCGTGCAACACTAGAATAACTAGAAATGCAGATAGGATGTAGTACATCCATAATGCAAAGGACGCTGTCCCAAAGCTAGTTAAGGACAATTGGGATTTATCTTCACCAAAATCTTCATTGAATTGCGCTTCCGTATTGACCAGGGCGTCTTTAAAATCCAATTCTCCCTCGCTATTCCAGTACTGAACTTCCTGGTAAAATTTAGCATTTGACCCGATGGTAATGGCTTCCCCTATTATTTTTGAGGTTTCTTTTACGGTTCCATCAATGAGAACATCGGCTCCTTTAACCTCAAGTTTTCCCATTACGTCGCCATATATTTCAATATTTCCGGCAAAACAATCAAGGTTCCCGTGTATTACGGCGTTTTTGGTAAGAATGACTTCTCCACCAAAAACAACCAAGTCATCACCTATTTCTGAGTCAATGGTTACCCTTCCTACCGCTACGCGCACATCATCCGCTACATAGCTGTTGAGAAGTAATTCGCCTCCAGCGGCCGTTAAGTCTCCATTAATACTGTCATTCACCATAAGATTTCCTCCAGCTATGACCAAGTCCCCCTGTATAGCGGCATTTACCCTGATGGTTTCTCCTGCACGATACGTATCATCTTGTTGTGCCTTATCGATTAAGATAGCACCTTCATTCCCTGCTTGGCCAAAAGAAACCATTGAACAGAGTGCAATAAGCAAAATAGTTATAGTTTTCATTAGTGTTATGTTTTTAGTCTAACACGGAAGCTACTATCTATCAGCTATTTAAAAAATGATTTAAATCATCAAACACTTTTTTGGGATGGGTCAGCGAAATTGAATATACCTTTTGCAAGATATACGGGAACCATACTGACCTTCCAAACCCGTTTCACAATGTAGCCTTCCCATGGGACTTTAAAAATCCCCATCAATAATCCATCTACCCTGGATAAGGTCATTGACTATATATCACTATATTAGTTCATAACGATATCCAATTGCTTCATGGCATGATATCAAAACCGGAAATGAAAGGAAAAGTAACAGATATTTATTGATGGCGTACCTGAACAGAAAGGATGACATATGAAAAATTATATCCTCAATCTATCAACGAGCAAAGCGGCAATGGTTGTAGGAGTTGCGTTTATAATTTCGGTTGTCATCGTAACCATAGTCGATGATTTTCTCTTGGCCAATTTTGTGGTGCCTGGGGATACGGAAGCATTGGCCCATGATATTGAGGCGAACAGGAGGGTGTTTTATTTTGCTGTTGTTGGCTATCTACTCGTACTTGCGCTCGACGCTACCATTGGTCTCGCGCTTTATGTAGTGCTTAAGCCCGCGGACAAGATGCTTGCTTCGCTTACCTCTGTTCTCAGGCTACTATACGCTTTTACTTTGATAATTGGATTGTTTGCGTTAGTATTTCAAAGTATCGATGTTTACGGCTATGCATCCCTAAAACTTGTTGGATATCTATTTTTTGCCTTACATATCCTTGTACTTGGTTATTCGGTTTTCAAGTCGGGATATATCCCGAAAAGTCTTGGCGTATTATTGATATTTGCCTCGTTTACCTACATTGTTTTTTTCGTAGATACTAATCTACCTAAAACCATTATGCTGAGTACTATGTTGATCATGGCCATTGGCGAACTTGCACTGAGTATCTGGTTGATTGTAAAACGAAATGGACTACCTGAGCCTAATGGATAAAAAGAAAACATTATATAAACGCATTTAAAAACGGAAGGCTATACTAGACCGTTGTGTGTAATTTTGAACCACCCATAAATACAGCATGAAACTATCAAAGAAGAATTATATCAAAGCGAGGGACTTTATACTGACCAATGCGAGAATGATAGAAAGACGCTTGTTTCAATTTCATTTTGAAAATGATGGTCCCGAAGGGGTTTTTCATGCAGTTTATGCCTACCGAAATGCTGATGGCGGTTTTGGTCATGGGATGGAACCGGATACCGCATCCCCTGAAAGTCAACCGCTTTTTAGCATCATGGCGCTTGAAACATTGGACGAAGTTGGCTATCTCACAAAAGACATCATTTTAGATGATTTTATGCCTTATTTTGAAAGCATAACGACCGATAAAGGCGGTATCCCATGGATGTTACGTCCCAAAAACGATTATCCTTGTGAAGCGCATTTTAAAAGCGTTAAAGAATGGGCTGCTTTGAGCACCACTGCCCCTTTGTTGGGAATGCTGGAGAAATACAGGATTGAGATTCCGTGGATGCAAAAAGCAGAGCAGTTTGTGTGGGGAGAAATTGAACGAATTAAAGAGAAGCATGTGTTTTGCTATCTGTGTGTGCCAAGGAAGCTACAATTTTTGCAGTACACTAAAAGTAAAGACAAGGCAGGAAAAGCGCTCAACGATCTAAAAAAATGGATATTGGCCGACGGCGTACTCTGCAAGGATAAATCGGATGAGGGCTGGGGACTGTATGAAAAACCGCATAGTCTGAGTTATGCACCTTCACCTGAGAGTATCTTATATCCAATATTTACCAAAGAAATGATCAGTGCCGACCTAAATGAGTTGATCGATCGTCAAAAGAACGATGGGGGATGGCACACTTGGTATGGACTTAGCCCTGGGATGAAATTGGAATGGGCCGGAATACAGACCCTGTGGACCTTGAAAACGCTGAGGAATTACGATAGCATCGAAAAGTAAATAAAAACTACGCACAGCAATGGCTATATTTCATCATGCCGTGGCGTGAAGAAATTTTAGCCAAGACCGTTGTAACGCATTAAATAGGGTTTTGAAGTCAAAACCAATCTTCATATTACCATTATATTTTTCAAATGCGATGTAACCCGATACAGAAAAGAAACGTCTCAAGTAGTATAACCCATCCCAATGAAATTTATAAAATCTGTTATTTGGAACAGTAATGAAAAAAGAATAAGGGCCTTCTTTCGAATTCTCTCACTGATTTTTCTTGCCGGTATTTTTGCCGCCATGATTTCTTGGATCTCGAATGATTTTAACGAGTTGTTGGAAAAATCCATTATGAATTTCCTGATTATGCTAGCCATACTACTATCCATATATCTGGTTGGAAAGTATATCGATAGGCGAAATTGGGCCGATTTCGGTATTTCTGTGATTCCCTTGAAACAATTCATCTATGGCTCCTTGTTCGGCTCTTTTTTGGAGGTTACTATCTTTTTGATCCAATATTTTCTTGGTTGGTTAACTATTGATGAAATAAAATTTAACAAATTCTCTTCCTTTCCTTTTTTAGTCGTCCTTATGGGCCAAGTTTTTAGGTATTTATGCGGTAGTGTTTTTGAAGAAGCCTTTAGTCGTGGCTATTTGTTATTGAACATAGCCGAAGGACTTAAGGGGAAAATTAATAACACCCAAGCCGTAATTATAGCCTACATACTGACTTCCTCAATTTTCGGACTGTTGCACCTGGCCAATGAAAATGCATCATGGCTATCTTCGCTGAACTTGATCCTGATTGGATTCCTTTTGGGTTGGACGGTGATAAAAACTGGAAAATTACATTTTGCTATAGGGCTACATGCATTTTGGAACATATTTCAAAACAATATATTTGGATTTGCCAATAGCGGTAAAAAATCGATAGTATCAATTTACACATTTGAAAATTCAGGAAGTACTTTGTGGACTGGTGGGGAATTTGGTATTGAAGGAGGTTTACTATGTACAATTACCGTTTTACTTGCTCTGATACTACTGTCCTATCCTGAAATTGTGGGGAATAGAAGGCTAGATCAGAAAGTCTTAAAATAATGGATTATTCCATGAAGCAACCTATGGATTCGAAATATCTTTACTAAGTTTGGCCACTTGAAGAACATCACTTAAATTAAAAACGTTTTATACCACCGTGTATAATTAATTGCTGTGGAATTTCCTCAGGGTCCACCTGCCAGTCGGGCAGGTCAGAATTGCTAACGCCATTGCTTAACCGAAAATCACTAACTTAAAACCCGTAACCGATGGTTATACGAGATTGTTGTAGCACATTATGAACGCTAAATCGAAAATACTAGCATTTCTTCTTTTAAATCTTACATGGTCATTTGTCTATTCACAAGACGATACGGCTTCCGACCGAATACGTAAAATTAAAAAAGAGCGACTTCAAAGTTCATATGAAACATGGAATGATTGCTATATAAACGGACTGTTGGACACTCGAGACATTGAAGATTCCATACATGGATTTTCCATTGTTGTCCCTAGGGGACATCATCTGAAAATTTATAAGAAAGACCATTTTAGGATTATGAGGTTCTATCCTGACATAGAAAAGAGTAAGTCTGACATTGTCATGGAGATTTGGTTTAATACGAAAAAACCAATCGATGCAGAAGCTTCATTCGATCAAGCAATCGGGTTCTGCCTGGATAACAAATTTGGGTTGCGAATAGGAACTCAAGAAATTGCGGAGACTCTTTCATATTGGATAGAATCTTATAATAAGGAAGCCACTGACGGTAGGTTTTGGGAAGTGTCCTTCCATATCCAAAACCCAAAGTCAAGAAATACCATTATAATTAAACAAAAATCAAATAAAAAAAGACGTTATTCCCAAGACTTTTGCTTGTATGGATCTATGATAAAGCAATTAAAATGGTTATAAGGTGTTGCAACAACAATCATAAAAGGCAGGCTGGTTCATCACGCCAAAGGGGTGACAAAATCATGGCTGAGACCATTGACACACAAATGAATAGAAGTCTATTAGTAATAGTAATCATTTCCCTAATATCATGTGGGCGTGATAAAAAACAAGCAAATGCATCAACGGCGGAAAAAGAAATAGAGCCTTTCGAATTGACCGTGACCAATTTTGATTATTCTTTGGCCTATGGGATAGCTTATAGAATAACCCACAAAGATTTACGGATTATTTTTAAGGGTGAGTTAGAAGGCGAAAAGGATACCACACTATATGAATCACGGCTTAAAAAATCAGCGCCATTAAAGAATGTGGGCAAGATTGAATTTGATAAATTGAACGACAGATATTTAAATCCTTGTATCGCGGATGGTTCACAAATTAATGTTCGTTTTCAAAAAGGTGAAAATATAAAGTCAGTTCATTTGAGTAATTATTATCAAGAAGACATCGGCAAGGTAATTTACCTTATAAATCAACTTGTGCCCAGCAAGTATCAAATCCATTATGATAAAAAAGAACTACACGAAGACCTTAAAAAATGTCAGTTAATGGAATAAAAAACAGATGTGTTAGCAACAGTTAGAAGCGGGAGGCAGGTCCTTGACACCAAAGGCGTGACGAAATCAAAGCTGAACAGGCGCCTATAATTTGAACCACCCATAAATACAGCATGAAACTATCAAAGAAGAATTATATCAAAGCGAGGGACTTTATACTGACCAATGCGAGAATGATAGAAAGACGCTTGTTTCAATTTCATTTTGAAAATGATGGTCCCGAAGGGGTTTTTCATGCAGTTTATGCCTACCGAAATGCTGATGGCGGTTTTGGTCATGGGATGGAACCGGATACAGCATCCCCTGAAAGTCAACCGCTTTTTAGCATCATGGCGCTTGAAACATTGGACGAAGTTGGCTTATCTCACAAAAGACATCATTTTAGATGATTTTATGCCTTATTTTGAAAGCATAACCACTGATAAAGGTGGTATCCCATGGATGTTTCGCCCGAAAAGCGATTATCCTTGTGAAGCACATTTTAAAACCGTTAAGGAATGGGCCGCTTTGAGCACAACTGCGCCTTTGTTGGGAATGCTAGAGAAATACAGGATTGAGATTCCTTGGATGCAAAAAGCAGAGCAGTTTGTGTGGGGAGAAATTGAACGAATTAAAGAAAAGCACGTTTTTTGCCATCTGTGTGTGCCAAGGCGATTACAGTTTTTGCAGTACACCAAAAGCAAGGATAAGGCGGGAAAAGCGCTCAACGATCTAAAGAAATGGATATTGGCCGACGGCGTACTCTGCAAGGATAAATCGGATGAGGGCTGGGGGCTATACGGAAAACCGCATAGCTTGAGTTATGCCCCATCACCTGAGAGTATCCTATATCCAATATTTTCTAAAGAAATGATCAGTGCCGACCTAAATGAGTTGATCAATCGTCAAAAGAGCGATGGCGGATGGCACACTTGGTATGGACTTAGTGAAGGAATGAAATTGGAATGGGCTGGCATACAGACCTTATGGACGTTGAAAACGCTGAAAAATCATTATAAGATCGAAAAGTAAATAAAAACTACACACAGCAATGGCTATATTTCATCACCGCAGGGGCGTGACGTAACCGTAACCGAGACTGTTGTAACGCATTTTAAAATGAGAATCAAATCGGGTTTGGAGGACAGAAATAAAAGGAAATGACACCACGTTGGACATATATTCGAGCTTTTTCGATAAGTACAACAATGGCGGAAATCAAGTTTGGGTTTCAAATGAAGTCAAAACGGAATTCACTGAGTATTTTTCTGTCAGAAAATCTATGTATCTTTACCAAGTGTAGTCTGCGGCTGAAAATCCTACGGAGTTCCAAGGCCACAACAAATCATAGCCTAGACCGTTAGCAATAGTACTAAAACGAAAGACAACTATTTGATTACAAAATAAATTTAGAAGTAACCATTTTAAGTTGTAAAGACTATAAAGACAGTATCTTAATTAAAAAATGAAAGTAACATGAAAAAGCAAACAATTTATTTATTGTTATTCACATTGGTCACTTTTACAATCTCTTGTTCAAATGATGACGATACTGATGTTACTCCTGAAAATTTAAACAATGTAACTGATTGTGAAATAGCAATTGAACCAAATCTTTTAATCTCAATATGTGTAGATGGAGCTGATTTTGCCTTACCAGATGAAGTTATAAAATTTGTATCAACCTTTTATTCCAAAAATGACACTCCTTCCAATGCTCAATTTTTATGGACCGTAGAATCTGGCAGTATGGAAATCATAGATGTGGAAAATACCGTCGATGGGCTGATCGCAAAGTCAATTGCCACAATTAAATTCAATTCTGACTACTCAGGGAATGGGGTCATCAGTGCCAATGCTGAAAATGATAGGGGAAGTGGATATGCCCAACATAGTGTTGAATTGGCATCTACGCAATAATATAGCACAACACCCTATTTAATTTATTGCTAGTTCTAGCCTATGTAGCCGATTTTCACCTAACAAACCATATAAAAACCATTAGCGGCAAGCACCAAACTAGAGAGAGTGTAACAATCCTTTAGCAATCGAATCTTTAAAGCGTAACCTAAACGCTTTAAAGATGATGACAACGAAATACCTACCCCTTTATTTACTCTTATGGCTGTTATTATTGAGCAATGCGTTGAAAGCCAACAACGGCTCGATCGCCTATATTTACCCCATTTCAAATATAACCATAGACGGTAATCTCGATGACTGGCCCACAGAAATTCATCGCAACGCGATGCAACATATCCATTATGGAAACGGCATCGAGGGGCCGGAGGATGCTTTGGCATTCTGGCGGGGAGGTTACCATGCGCAATCGGGTCATTTGTACATTGCTGTAACCATGGTGGACAATGATTACGTAAAAACCCCTGACAATAGCCACTTCGCTAGCCATGATTTTCAAGTCTTGTATCTTGACCCGAGACATAGCCCTGAAGGGTCAGGAGTAATTGCCTATGAAATAGACGAACACCACCGAAAAATAGTGGAACAGGAAGGGCTTCACTTTTATCCGCAGGTTAAAAATGCCAACTTTGAACAAGTTCAATTGGCTATCGCAAAGAAAAATAATCTAATTACGTACGAATGGAAAATTCAGGTCTCAGGTACGTTAAGCGCCGGTAGAGTAATCGGGTTCGACTATGCAGTCTTTGATAAAGACACTGATGAAGAACATGTCATGATCACTTGGGGCCCAACTGAAGGAAATAAGTTCATGAACTCTAATTTGATTGGTGATCTGGTACTGTCGGAAGCCAATGATGCTAGCGGGATGGTGCAGGGAGCATTGAAATGGGAAGGCGAAGCCGGAGACCAATGGCCAGGAACGGTTAAGTTTAGTAATACGGAAAGACCTGACGTATTTTTTGATGTGAGCGTCGATTCATTGGGTCAGTATGACTTAAAGTTACCCGCTGGCTCCTATGCAATGACCATACCCCCCAGTTGGCAAATGAACAAATGGTTTGATATCGATTTAGTAAAGCATAGTGGTCGTGTTTCCGATATTACAGTATCCAAAAACCAAGCACTGCTAGTAGATACCATTACGATCGCCCTGGTTCCCAAACCAAAACTGATTCCTGGGAAGGGGATATTGCACTCGCCATTTACTTCTACATCCATTAAGGAATTGGACCAATTTGTAGACAGGTACAGGGAGCATTATAATATCCCTGCCGTATCGCTTGCCATAGTCAAGGATGGTGCCCTGGTGTATCACCGTAGTTATGGCGTAGAGAACAATATAACCAAAAAACCGCTTAGGGATGAGGCCGTTTTTGAAGCAGCTTCCATTACCAAATTGATATTTGCCTACCTGATGAATCTCCTGGTTCAGCGTACGGAATTTGACCTTGACAAACCATTATATGAAACCTTAGCATTTCCTGAATTGGAAGAATATCCTGAATATGCGCTAATGACTGGTAGACATGTACTGACACATGTGAGCGGGCTGCCGAACTGGGGAACCAGAATAATCAACAAACCGGGAACTACTTATGGATATTCCGGTGAAGGTTTTGAATACCTAAAAAGGGTACTTGCAGGAGGTAGCTCTAATGAATGGCCACAAATCATTCAATCCCATCTGGAAAAAGAAGTCCTAAAGCCTCTAGGGATGACCAACACCTATTTTATGTGCAACGACAAACTCCCAAATCTTAAAGTAGCTGGCCACTTTGATGGAATTCCGAATATGTTTGATTGTCCCGATGGCCCTGGTATGGCATTTAGTATGCATACAGAGGCAAAGGATTTTATACCCTTTGCTCTCGCATTGTTAAATCGAGAAGGATTGACAGAAGAACAGGCCGAAAAAATGTTTCGTTTCCATACTTTGGAAGGCCAAGAGAACTGGATGAATGGTTATAAGTCTGGATACGGGCTAGGCGTTGCATTACGCGACTCTCCTTTTGGATTGGTATTTGGACACGGGGGAAATAATGGGGATTTTCGTTGTATGTTTGAGATGTACGATGATTTAAGAACAGGGTATATCGTATTTACAAACGCCAATACTGCTGGCCCACTGCTATTCGATCTAAAGAATTTTTTGGTCGAGGGTAGCAAGTAATCCGCATAGAAAAATCCTTTTTCCGGTCTTTTTGATATCACGAACAGGTAGCAATTAAGTCATTAAAAAAGAAAAAACCTGCCGACAATAGGGTATACGCAATTAAAAACTGATGGACAACAGTGACCCTTAGGGCACATTCTCTCAACCATGGAACGAACATTATTTTATACCTTATGGGCTAATTAAGGATCAACTTTAAAAACTAAAACCATGAAAAAGAAAATCCTATTCGTTTTAAGTGTATTATTTGGCTTAATGTTCATCAATTCTGGATTGAATAAATTCCTAAACTTCATGCCCATGCCTGAAGATATGCCTGAGAGCTTAGCACGACTAATAGCGGCATTGACAGAAATTGGTTGGTTACTACCCTTGGTTGGTGGAGTTGAGGTTGTAGCAGGATTGCTTTTTATAATCCCTAAATACCGTGCGCTAGGAGCCGTTATGATGTTTCCAATTATGGTTGGAATAATGTTGACCCATACCATCACAGATACCTCAGGTTTGCCGGTAGCTGCTGCACTTTTTGCAATTAACCTTTGGGTAATTTATGAAAATAGGGAGAAATATATGCCGATGGTTCAGTAAATACGATATGGGAAGAAACGCTATAGAAGTTCTCCAATTTTCACCTTCTCCTTCCTCCGGAATACTGCATGGCTTCACCTTTACCGAACCCATAGCTGAAACCAAAGGATACAAAACGGGCACGAAAGCTTCGGTTGAACACTTCAAAATCGTTCTGTACGATTTGGTTTTCCCGAATTCGGGATGCAAAGGCATCCCGGACACTTAAGTTGAGTACTGCCTTACCTTTAAGTATCTTCTTTCTCAGCCCCAAATCCAAAAAGACCACATCATTTATCTCACCTTGTACAGTTTGGTAAGCTGAGCGGTAGTTTCCGGTAGTCTCAAAATCAATGTCCCAAGGTATTTTAATTTTGGTCAGCAGTTTTGATGACCACCGATTGGCGCTGAAATCGAAAACGGTATCTTCAAAACTACCCTGACGGGAAAAGGTGTTGTAATTGAAATCAACGTTAAAGGTCAGCCAATTGGCCGGACTGTACTTCGTATTGAATTCTACCCCCCAAGCATTATTTGTTCCAATATTTTCTGGTCGGGTGATGTTCACATTATCTTCAAAAAACGAAATTCGTTCAATGATATCAGTGGTATATCGGTGATAGACACCCAGGTTTAACGGTGTCTTGCCCACAAAGAAAATACCTGTGACCTCATAAGAATCGGTAAACTCAGGAAGTAGATTAGGATTGCCCTGTCTGATGTTGAAATTGTTTCGGATGTTAAAGAATGGATTCAAGTCCCAAAGTCTTGGACGGTAAATTCTCCGCGAATAACCTGCCTGCATGGAAACCTTTTCAGAAAATTTGTACGATGTGTGGGCACTGGGAAAAAGATTGGTATAGTTTTGATCATTTGCCTCATTCGTATTTACCAATAAAGTCCCAACCTCGGTATTTTCCAATCGCATGCCCGCTTTCAAACCCCATTTTTCACCTTCGTAGGCTGCAGTTCCATAAACACCCAATACGTTCTGGTCAAATTCAAAGATGTTGGTTAGCCCTGGGTCCGTGACAAACTCCCCATTTTCAAGATTTTGCACCTCAAAATCATTGCTCACATCATTGAGAATGTACTGTGCCCCGGTTTCAACGGAAAATTCATCCGAAAAAGGTTTGGTATAATCCAGTTTGAAGGTAAAAACAGATTCTTTGAAATCGGTGCGGGTGTTCTGTTCGGCATCACGATCTTCCCCTGAAATTGTGGTATCCAAGAATTCAGAGCTTTGGTCCTTTCCGAAGAAATTGCCCAGTGCACTGAACAGTAGGTCATGGTCTTCATCATCTTCAAAATCTTTTTTATACTGCAATTCGTATTGGAATTTAGGGTTTCGAGCTTCGGTAACCTCGGTGCGTTCCCAGGCTGAAGTTTCGTTTCCCGTCCCGTCCAAGGCAGCAAAATTGGTGGTCGATGGCTGGTCTTCAATCTCCAAAGCAAAATTCCCCGAAAGCGTAAGTACGCTCGTCGGACTAAAATAATAGTCCGTTCCCAGAATGAAGTTATAAAATTCTTCGTTCCTGAATTCTTCGCCTTCGGATAGAATCGTATTGCCTGTGGTCAGATCGGTATTTCGTACGGTAATCTCATTGGGCAATTCGCGATAGCCCGCTCCCAGCTGGGCAAACAGGTTGAATTTTTCGGTCCTTCGGTTAAGACTTACCCCTATGCTGTGGTTATTGGGGGCACCGGTATTCACCGAAATGGAACCATTGAGCCCTTTTTGCTCCTCCTTCTTTATGACAATGTTGATGATGCCCGAAGTGCCCTCTGCATCATACTTTGCGGAAGGATTGGTAATTACCTCGACCCTGTCGATCATATCAGCGGTAATAGTGCCAAGTGCATTGTTCTCATCACTGGTCAATATGGACGGTTTTCCATTGATCAAGACTTGTACCCCTTGGCTGCCCCTAAGACTGATTTGCCCCTCGATATTCACGTTGACCGACGGAACATTGTTCAATACCTCAAGGGCACTGGCACCTGTAGTACTCAAATCCTTGCCTACATTGAATACCCGCTTGTCTAGTTTGAAGACGGTCTGTGAAATTTCACCTTCCACCACTACCTCTTCAAGTTGCTGGGCATCTTCCGAAATTTCAATGGTGCCCAAATCGATTTTTGGGCGTTCCGTAGTCGGTGCTTGCAAAACCTTCTTTTTAAAACCGATAAAACTGATTTCGATATAATAGTTGCTTGCATTGGTTTCCAACGAAAAAGTGCCATCCTCCAAAGTGGTGGTTCCATCAATGGCTTGTTTGGTCTCATTGTCGGCGACCAAGACGGTTGCGTAGGCTATGGGTTGGCCGGAAGATTTTTCCACCACCTTACCTGTAAATGTGGTGCGCTTCTGTTGTGCATAGCCTAGGGTCCCAAAAAGAAATAGAAACAGTAGTAACACGTATTTCATAACCAATCCCATATTCCTTTAATTTTAATCCAAATCTCCGATAAAAGGAAGGGAATTGAAATTATTTCCCGTGAACGACATAGCTTTCACTCCAATCAACAAGGATTTCTACCACCACACTGGGAATTGTCGTTTAAGGCCCAAAAGCGGTCGTTGACGACATTTATTTTCTTTTGCTACCTTGTGGGGGTACCTTTAGCGCAGTATACCTTAACCATGTCAATATCTAAAAGAGAACTTGCCTTTCAAGTGGTGCTTCTTATCCTGGTATTCCTGTTCTATTCATTTGACAGGGAGAATCCGGGATTTCGTGCGCATCAATTGGCCTTCTTCAGTACCTATGTCATTGCGTCGGCCATTATAGGGTATTGGCTGATGCCAAGTTTTCTGTACAGAAGGAAATATTGGCAATTTTTTGGCTTTGTATTCTTGGTCGTTGCCGTGGTCATTTTATTGGAAGAACTGTTGCTTGAGCAAATTTTCTTTGCGGGCACCAGAAGGGCCAAGTCATTTCCGGGTGTAATTTTCTCCCTCTTGGGGGTGCTTCCCGTGATTACCATTCTTTCGGGGTTCAAGTTTGGATGGGATGCCCTGCAAAAACAAGAACAGATAGAAGTCTTGAAAAGTACGGTTAAAGAAAGTGAGCTTCAATTTTTGAGGTCACAGATCAATCCACACTTTTTGTTCAACAATCTCAATAATCTGTATTCATACGCGCTTGATAGCTCGCCCAAAACCCCCGAAATTATTTTAGAGCTCAGCGGACTGTTGCGGTATATGCTCTATGAGTGCAAAGAAAAGTTTGTGCCACTTCAAAAAGAAATTGAGCAATTGCATAACTTTATAAAGTTGAGCAAATTACAAATTGAAAATAGGGGCAAGGTTCATTTTGATGCGCATGATATTGAAGCAGGATACAAGATCGCCCCGCTGATATTGATCGTCTTTATAGAAAATGCTTTTAAGCACAGCCAAGCAGGACAGACCGAGAATATCAAGATCGACATTAAGCTTCACATGAAGAACGATACATTGCATTTTGATTGTGCCAATAACTATGAACCTACTCAGGGGCTTGACACGGTGGACGCTGGAATCGGGCTCAAAAACGTACAAAAGCGTTTGCAACTCCTTTATCCAAACAGACACCATCTCCAAATACAGGAAGATGAGAACAGTTACAAGGTCAACTTATCGATAGCATTACGTAAAATGAACGGCTCATGAACTGTATCATTGTTGAAGACCAGCCTCCCGCCCAGCGTATCCTCAAGAAATATATTGAAGATACGGGTTCTTTAGAACTAAAAGGCATTTTTTCTGATGCATTACAGGCCATGGAATACCTTAAGACCGAATCCGTCGACCTGCTTTTTCTTGACATCCACTTACCTGTACTTTCTGGGATCGATTTTTTAAAAACTATGCCTAATCCGCCCAGTGTCATCCTAACTACGGCCTTCTCGGATTACGCTTTGGAAAGTTATGAATTCAACGTCGTCGATTATTTGTTAAAACCTTTTTCCTTTCAGCGGTTTGTTAAGGCTATCGCCAAGGTATCGGAAAGAAAAAAAAATGGGCCGCAAGATAAACATGGGGGAGATTCGGTGCCATCAAAAAAGGAAATCTACATCAAGTCCGGTTATGAGCATATTAAAATCAACCTTGACGATATACAGCACATAACGGCAGATTCCGATTATACCGAAATCGTGACCGAGGACAAAAAACACCTATCGCAGGAGCCACTCCGCTTCTGGTCGGAGACGTTGCCAAGCAAGCAGTTTCATCGCATCCATAAGTCGCATATCCTCAATGAAAAGCGCATTGAAAAAATTGTGGGCAACCAAGTTTACCTTTTCGGAGGCACCAAACTGCCCATTGGCAGGGCCTATAAAGAGGAATTTATGCGGGTCATTTTAGATAAAAAGGCCTGAAAAAACGAAGGAAAGAAGATGTTAAGCAAGGAGTTTTTGGCCTTTTTAAGAGATAGCTTTCCGGGTTTCGCCCTTCCACACTGAAGTCACGGAACACCAAATAGGAACCTGCCCTCCGTAGTGCAATGTAGGGGGAGAGGGTTGTGAATTTCACTACCAAAGACATACCGTGTCCCATAAAAAAGATCAGGAACAGAAAGCCCAGGGAAGAAATCTTGCTTTTTTCTTTATCGGTCCCATAAACCGGCCTTCTTTGGGGACACCAAATAATGATTGAAAAAATGGTAGATTTATATTGTTCGCAGGATGGGTATGTGATCATGGATTGTATGTGCCACTAGTGTTCAACGATAAAAAAGCAAAAAATGGAACCTTCAAAAATACTAGAACTGATTGGTCGCGGAAGAACGGATTACATTGTTGAATTAATGAAAATACCGAAGTGGATGGAGATGCTCAAAAAAGGGGAGGTAAAACCGCTTCAATGGCTGGTCTACTATAATGATGTAACCGGATTGAGAGCGGTAGTCGAGAATGGGGGAACTTTGGAGAGTATAAATATTGATGACGAACTGGGAAATGCTGCATTTTTTGGACATTGGAAAGTTTGCGATTTTCTAATCAATCAAGGAGCGAATGTGAATTGCCAGGTCGACAAAACAAATGAAACCCCGCTTCATAATTCATTGGCCAAAGCGGGTAGACCCTATTATTTTTATGTGGTTAGATTATTGGTTGAAAAAGGGGCAAACCTTAATGCAAAGACCATTCCAGGCATGCAAACAGGGGCGTTCATGCGGGATGTGCGTACAAAAGGGGAAACACCACTTCACAGAGCTGCTGCTTATGCCGACGAACAAACCATTTCCTTCTTGATTGAGAACGGAGCTGATAAACAGGCAAAAGATGCCAATGGAGATTCGCCTTTAAGTTGGGCAAGTCAACATCTTAGGCCAGGAAAGATCTTAGCTTTGTTGACCTATGGCAAATACCGGGTATCCGAAGGGCATAAGAGGATAAATATTAGCGACCATGGACACGGTTGGGGAAACGCAATGGACTGGAATTTGATTGGGGATTATTTGCCTGAATAGAAAATTAAAATACCGAGCACAACAAAACCCTTTATAAAAGCAGGAGTCCGGTTCTTTAATACCAACGTTTAACAGAATAACAACGCAACAGTATCCTTGCCCTTATTATTTGTAAGAAAATACATATTTCTTCATATTTATCCGTATATTTAGGTACTTCCCCCACCATTCCAATAGTGGAACAACATCTTTACACCTAAATCCTAAATTCAAATGTCACAGCCATTCCAACAAGCACTTCAGGAGAAGCAACAACTAGTGTACGATGCCCTGCAAAGCGGAGCACAAATAGAGCTCCACATTTGGAGCATGCTCAAGGCCTCAGAAGACCAGCTCATTCAGCTGATGAATACCCCCACGCCACCGGGTCCGGATGCCAAAGGGGATATTGAATTTGGCTGGGCCCTGTACTTCCTCAACAACAGCGATCTCATTTCCGAATCGCTCCGCGAAAAACTGAGGAAAGCCGGGATGCCCACATCAGATATCAATGACAAGGAATGGTCCCGTTGGTGGGAGATCTGGCAAGGGAAAGGGGTGCTGCTCGGTGATGGCTCGCTGGTCTCCACAGCTACCTGCGCCGTAATGGATCCAGGATGGTCCTTGGCGCTGATCGGCTATCTTCTGGTAGCGTTAAATATAAATCCGCCTCGGCCTTTGGCGCACAATCCGGCTACCTTGAACATAGATCCGGATAGCCAACCTTCATTAAAAATAGCCTTGTTCGGCGATTGGGGCAGCGGAAAGTACAAGGACGGGAATTTACCACATAGCCCCTCACAGCTGGTCATGCAACAGATTACCAAGGCCAAACCGGATATTATGATCCATCTGGGCGATGTGTATTACGCGGGCCTGGGCTATGAGGAGCAATGGAATTTATTGGATTGCTGGGAGTCCGCTGCCTTGGGGAACTTTACCCTGAATTCCAATCACGAGATGTACGACGGGGCCAAGGGCCTGTACCATACCGCCCTTGCCTCCCCAATTTTTGAAAAGCAGCAGGGTACTACCTATTTTTCCATCACTTATGGCGATTGGGTGGTATTGGGGCTGGACTCGGCCTACAACGCCACCAGCATGTACATGGATGGTGCGATCAATGATCCCTATCAGCCCGGCCCGGACGGATTTATCGCCAAGCAGTCCAAAGACAAGAAGGTAATTGTACTTACCCATCACAACCCCATGGACGTACAGGGAAGACAGACCAATACCCTGTGGACCGATGTGGTTACCCATTCCTTAAACGGAAAACATCCGGAGGTCTGGTACTGGGGGCATATCCACAACGCGGTGGTCTATTCCGATTCTGCGCCAAGCGGTGCCACAAAGGCCCGATGCCTGGGGCATGGCGGCATACCCTTTGGCCATGCACAATGGTTGGTAAATGCGCCTCATGTGGACTATTACGCCAACACGCCCCTGGAAAAGCCTGTGCCCCGTAACGAACTACGGGTCAAAAACGGCTTTGCCATCCTGGAGATAAAGGATGGGGAGCTTACGGAAACCTGGTACGATCAGGATGGCAAGGTGGCTTGGTCTACTGCTTAACTGCCGTAATACATGGTTAATATCCTTTACTGGTCCGACATGGATTCCTGAATCAACTGGGGAAGAATTTTAAACAGATATTTTACATTATATTGGAGCTATTGATACAGTACAGATAAAGGATATATGTCCTTTAGCCAATTGTTGTGAAATATAAAGAATGATACTCGAGCACAAAAGAATGGACCTATTTGGGAAGCTGTTATTTGAAACAATTGTTCTCAAGCCCCCATTTAAAAAACCGAATCCCATGCCTGATGAAGCCTGTTTTCTTTATGTAATGGAGGGTACCTATGATTCTACCTCAGAAAATGAACAGCTTAGGATTAATGCCAAAGAGGCGGTATTGATGAAATGTGGAAATTATTGGTCGGACATGGTTCCAACTCCAGATACTAATAAATACCAAGCCGTGGCGGTGCATTTTTTTCCTGAGGTGTTATTGAAAATCTATGAAAATAAATTACCTGAGTTTCTTAAAAAGCAGGATGCTGCAGGAGTAATTGGTATGGCTAAGCTCCATCAAGATCAACTCATTGCCAAATACATTGATTCCTTGTTATTTTATTTTGAAAACCCAGAGGTTGTTGACGAAGAAATTCTGGTTTTGAAGCTGAAAGAAATTATATTATTGCTCAGTAAAACGAAAAATGCGCCTGAGATTAAAACAATATTGTCCAACCTTTTTCAGCCCAACTCCTATACACTGAGGGATATTGTTGATGCGCACGTATATTCATCAGTTACCATTGCAAAATTGGCGAGTCTTGCAGCAATGAGCCGCTCTACATTTAAGCGTGAATTCCAAAAAGCATACGGACAATCACCAGCTACCTACTTTCGCAATAAAAAAATTGAAATGGCACTTGAATTATTGGCTAAAACCGACTTGAGAGCAACTGAAATAGCTTACGAGTGCGGTTTTTCGAGTGTAGCTCATTTTTCAAGAATCTTCAAACAAAAAAAGGGTCTTCCCCCAACAATCTACAAGCTGAACCATTTTGGCAAATCATTGAACTAGCTGGGCAAATAACTATTTTCTAAGTTTAGCACATTTGTCTTCATCATTAAAACTTAAAACTCATGAAGACAATCGAAGAAAAAATCTCAAAAAATTTAGATGTTACCCCTGATAAAGCATGGGAAGTAATCGGTGCAATTGGAGGAGTGGACAGATGGTTTAGTTCGCTAATTAAAACTTGTAGCGTAGCAAATGGTAAACGTTTTTGTCAAACAATAGATGGTACCGATCTGGTTGAGGACATTTTGGAGGTAAACCATGAAACCAAAACCTTTCGTTTTGCCATCCCGCAACAAACCATGTTACCCGTTGAAGATATCGTAGAAACAATGACCGTTCGAAATGACGGTAATGGAAAGAGCATCGTGGATTGGTCTGCTTCCTTTAAAGCGACACCCGAAAACGGTGAAATAGCAAAAGAAGCATTCAAAAACCTTTGGAACACGGGCTTACAGGAAATGGAAACATATATCAATCAAAATCTATAATAACCATGAAATCATTGGTAATGGGTGTAATGGTAGCACTACTAACCTCATGTTCAACAAATGAAGAAAAAGTAGAATCCAATACAAAGCAAAAGATGAATAATCAAGAAATAATTAACGTGGCACTATTCTACCTGAAAGATGGACAAGAAAATAAATTTGAAAAACTAAGATCAAGGGGCAATGTATTGCTAGAAAAATATGGAGCCCGGATTGAAAGGGTAATAAAACCTACAACAGTAGCACAAGGAGATCTGGAACTTCCTGATGAAATCCATTTTGCCGTATATCCAAACATGGAAGCATTGGAAGCGTTTAACAAGGACCCAGAATTTCTAGCACTTAAAGCAGAGGTCGTAGCTCCGTCCGTAGAAAAAATGTATGGTTTTGTCACTAATAAAACAGCCTTTGAATTTACACGGGAAATAGGGGACAATAACAAAACGTATGGTGTGGCTTTGGTCTATTTTAAAGCAGGTAAAAAGTACGAAGACCAGTTTGCTGAATATCACGATGAGGCATGTGCTATAATTCCTGAATTTGGCACCCACTTTGAAAGATTCCTCTTCCCTATTGAAACGAAAGGAGAACTGGCACAACCCAGTGAGATCCATCGTTTTTATTTCGATTCAAAAGAAGGTATGCAACAAATGGTAACCGATGAACGGATGCTGAAATTATTTCCCAAACGAGATGAATCACTGAGCAAGCTGATCTTTATTCTTGGAGAAGCTATTCAGTAATGTCACTACGTTTCACAATAGTGTATAAAAGCAATAGTGGTGGAGAGGTTCTGGAAACTCTTTAGCAATTCAGTAACTTAGTAATGGTTTAAAAGTATAGTGCTTTTATACCAACCGTTAGCTCCAACTGAATTGCTGCGCCTAATTAGAACTAAGAGACCAGATGGAACTTTTAAAGGAATATTTTACACCATGGATAATATCCAATAGTATTGCCCTTTTATTTCTAGTGGCATCCATTCGAAAACCTAAATTAGCACGCTTCTTATTTGTGCTGTTATTTTCCTGGGCGTGTTGGATCAACTACACCACATCCCATGGCAGTCCAGGAGTTTATTTGGAGTATGCCACTTTTACGCCTTTCCACCTATACAAAGCGTTCATAAAAGGTTGGTTCAAGGAAAATGTTACCTTGATGGTCACGGCTATTTCCTTTGGACAGGCGTTGATAGCCTTAGGTATGATGCTCAGTGGTAGGTGGGTACGTCTTGCTTGTATGGGTGCCATCATCTTTTTTCTGGCCATTTCACCACTCGGTGTTGGCTCTGGATTCCCCGCACCACTTATTTCGATTGTAACGGTTTATTTTATCCTGAAAAAAGATGATTTAAATTACCTATGGAGTAAAAAAGGACACGCTAAATTTTAACGGCAATGGGAGCAAACAAGGGATTACATATTTTTTAATGGGCGGACGTGGAGACATTAGTTGGTCAAATGACGCTTTACAAAAGCGATCACGTCCTCTTCGTATTGTTTAAGCGCTTCCTCACTCGCGCCTTGATAGGCCGTAAAGGCAATCTTATCGCCCCGCTTTACCGTCACTTTTTCCAACGGCCCCTCAAATAACAAATGCCCGGCGTTTTCATAAAAGATAAATTGGATCGGGTGCCCTTTTTCCTTTTGGGCGTTTAGCCAGGTTTCCAAGGATATGGGGGAGGAGGGATAGGTCCTTGTCCATACATAATCGGTGTCCGATTTTCCGGCCCAGGTGTCCAGCTTGCCAAAGGGGACGATGGTGGGAATACGGAGGTCGCCAAGCTCATATCCGGTAGCTGCCGGAGCTTCAGAGATTATGCCCCTTATGGGATACTCCGCTAGTTTGCTCCCAGCGTATAATATGGTGCGCCCCCCATTGGAGCCACCATAAAAAAAGATATTTCGATCGTCCCATCGATCATTGCTGGCCGCATAGGCCACCGCGCCCTTAAAAACGTTCCAGATAAGGTTCTGCTTCCCGTTGTTGGTCACCCTGCGGGTCACAAACTCCCAATCCAACCCGTTCATCTCGTAGGCATCAAAGGAAAGGGTGGCAAAGCCGTTGCGGCGGAACATTTCCACCCGGGCACGATCATCGTCGCGATAACCCGCACCGCCATGCGCGTAGACTACAATGGGCGCCTTCTTTCCTTTGGGTGTCCAGATCTCAACGGATTTATGGTCGGGGTCAAAGCTGGCAAAGGGCCCTAGGGTGGTGTACCGGCCCCGGGAGCCTACTTCCTTGAGTTGCGCGGTTTGGGATACTACTTTACATCCAAAGCTTAGGAACACGACAAGAAATACAAAAAGCAATTTTTTCATTTCATCAATTTTTTTGGTCATACCCAAAAGACGGATTTTTTTATACAGTGTTGCAGGGTTTTTGGCGTACCAAGTACCAATGGTAAAATTTTGACACTTTGGAAGAGCAAAACCGTATGCTTTTATCAGCTATATTTGAGGTGTAAAGAACACATACAATTGTCACCTCGTTTGAAGAAAAATAAATGACTGAGAACAGATTTCTGGATTCACTAAAAGAGAAAGAGGATTTTGAATTGGAAAATATCATAGCGGACAAAAAAGCTTACGTCGAGGAAGCTAGAATTGCTGCAATTCAAATTTTAAAGGAGCGGAAAGGCAAAACAGCGGATTTAGAAAGCGCTGAGAATGAAATCAAAACGGTGCAGGAGGAAAGAGCGATTGCACATCAAAAAACAGCTGAAGAGGAGAAAAAGAAAAGCAGTTTAACTGACGACCAAAATGCCCCAGAATTACATTCAAAAAGGGTAATCACAGTTTTTGCTGGAATATTTTCGACCATCTTTGGGGCCGTCCTGTTAATGTATAATATGAAACAAACGGGCAATCAAAAAGGTCGGACCCAGGTTTTGATTTTCGGAATTCTATACACAATTGCATGTGTGGCCATTTTAAACGCATTGGAAGCTAGGGCGAATCTTGCACTAATTTTCAATCTAGCCGGTGCTGGCATACTGACTGAATATTTCTGGAATAAGTTTATAGGGAAAAGTTTTAAATACCGAAAAAGAAGTTGGATCAAACCCGCCATAATATCTGTGGTTATTATGATTCCATTCATACTTGCAATAATCTATGGAAGATAGAAAACTGGATAGAGAGGTATGACATACTTCCCTATTGAAACGGAAATTGATTAATTTTTGTATTATCCCATAATTTCCGGATAAAACACTTGCAAACACCCCAAAACAGGGAATTATGCTTAAATTACCACTATAAACAGTAAGCTTTTACAAATCATTAAATCCTAGCAATATGAAAACCAAATTTATCCTCCTAACCCTGGGTGCCTTGATACTCTTTACGAGTTGGCAACTGACCACGGAAACAGATACGCCTAAAACCAAAAAGGGCATGATCAAAGTGACCATATTGTATCCGAACAGTGAAGGGAAATCCTTTGACATGGACTACTATTCCAACAAACACATGCCCATGGTGGCCAGTTTGTTGGGCGACTCCCTAAAGCTGTTGAAAATTGATAAGGGCATAGGGGGCAGGACGCCCGATGAGCCCATTCCCTATTTGGCAATCGGCTATCTGTACTTCGATAAACTTTCGGCCTATCAAAATACGTTTGGACCTAATGCGGAGCAGATCGTAGGGGATATCCCCAACTATACCAATATTCAGCCCATTGTCCAGATTAGTGAGGTCTATCAATGATAAGGGCCAAAGTTTAAGGTCACTTTTGCTTGGTAGCGCAGGTACTTAACCCAAAAGGGGCATACAGTGGGCAGAAACTAATGAAACTCGTAAGCACAAAGACGCCGGCCAGAATAAGGAGTACTACTCCCAAAGTGCCGCTTATGGTTCCCGTGGTATAGAGCACTGCTATGACCGCAGCCAATACAAATCGAACAATCCGGTCCGTAGACCCCATATTTTTTTTCATGATACCAAGTTTTAGTTAGATAAAAATTCCACGAGCAAAACAAGACCTGTCACCAGGGATATGCAGACGATGCATACCAGCAAAAGCTTCAGTATCTTCTTGCCCATGTTTCTTTTTATCAAAAATACATTGGGAAATTGAGCTGTAAAGTGACTTTCGTCACATATGGCATTGCAATGTTTGGATCCAAGCAAAAGTCCAAAGAACGATTCCAGGCCATAACAAAGATTTGATTATTATAACAGGTTTACTACCATGGCAATCCCTTCAATTCAATTTTTCGGGGATCCATTTTCTCTTTTTTCGTCAGCAACATGGTGTTCGACGCCCATAGTTTTTCCCCTGTCGATTGGTCAAAATAAACGGGACAAGCTACCGTATACCAATTTAGTTTTTTATAAAAGGGAACCAGATTATCGGCACAAAGTAAAAGTCCCAGGTCGCAATTCAAATCTTCAAACAGTAAATACTCCGTCGCCTTGAGTGTTTTGGCCGCGTATCCATGGCCGCGAAACGCTTTTGGGGTAATCACATTATTGATTCCACCAACCTTGAACGTCTTGTCGTCAATGCTGATTTCCCTTTCCACGATATTGTAGAAGGTGGCAATACAATTGCCCTCATAACGTATGACGGTCCAGTCGGGCCTTGCCCATTCGGTTTCTTTAACCAGGGGAATATGCCCAAACTCAGTGTCTATATAGGAATTTAGCTCCGCTTTGACTTGCGCTGACAATTCGCCATGTTTCTTTATTTCGATCATTGGTGTCACTTGGAAAAAGTAAAGTACCATTTCTAAGGACTCCCGTCAACTTTTTTTCTAAAAACTACCTTCCCAATAAAGTAATGAAACCGAAGTATGCGCTTAGCCCGTTGTGGCCCTTGTTCAAGCTTCATGTAAGTGAAATAAAAAGGCACTGACCAGGGGACATTGCATCTTTTACGGTAGTAGGAGAAAAGAAATTATGCAAGAAATCACCTTAAAAAAAGTGAGGGCCCTGCTAGATTCTGGTTCACTTGAACTGAGCGCAACTCAACAAGAAGTTTGTCTGCCCATTTTGCAAAGAATATACAAGAAAATGAAATATGGAATAATGTTTGACCATATACGCGTAAATGGTACTAGAATTGTAGATGGACATCATAGGTACATATGTACCCTGTTGTCGAACGTTAAGATCGGTATCAACCATTGGCCTATACCATCCACAACGGTGAATTATAGTTGGAGTGAGGTGGTTATTAACGATGAGGATTATGAAACTGAAACAATGATTTTAGAACATAATATTAGGGATGCTGAACTCAACGATGTGGATGTAGGCGTTTTGAATGATTTACTAAACATTTGATATCTTTGTAAGATGTTAGTACTCTTGGATATAGATGGAGTAATGGTTCCCGCTAGCCATTGGAAACGTCCGGAATTTGAAGCCGACGGCTTCCCAAAGTTTAGCAAAAAAGCAACTGACGCCCTCCAGAAAATCATTTCTGAAACGGGTGCAGGGATTCTATTGATCACTTCGCACAAGTCTAGCTACAGTATTGCCCAATGGCAAGCTATTTTTTCTGTTAGAGGTTTCGAAAACCTACGCATTAAAAAACTTCATAAAAACGCAGGAAACCTCAATAGGAGAGAGGAGATTATGAAATGGGTCGAAAAGGGGCATGAAAGCCCTTTTGTAATCATTGATGATGACAAAACCCTAAATAATCTGCCTAGTAACATAAAGTCAAAACTTGTGCAACCTAGCGCTACTGCGGGGTTGAATGAAGCATTGGCCAATACGGCCATAAGCATATTAAAATCTCCGCAAGGTGCTTTAACGGGCTAAAGTAGCATATCATAGTTGGAAAAAGTCCAAGGTATACACCATAATCTCATGGTTTATTCCTGGAAACTGTAATTAAGTGGTTCCTATTATCCGTTATACTGCTCCATAAGCGCCTTGCCGTTTTCCAGATATTCCTTTAGGGATTCTAGGATCAGGAATTTCCATCCGCCCACGAAATTGTCCCGAACAAAATCCAGGTTGTCCGACGGGAAGGATTCAATACCCTCATGGGTAAGCTTTAGCCTCGTTTTCTCGCCATCCGGATACAGTTCAAAGGTGACGAAGGAAATCCCGGCATATCCTTTATATTTCCATGAATACTTGAGTCTTTTTAAAGGCACTATTTCCAAAATTTCGCAAATGTGGACGTAACGCTTATTTTCCTCACCCCCTTCAAAATGAAAGGTGTGGCCCACCTCCAATTTGAAGTCGGATATATCAAAATACCATTTTTTCATCAACTCCTTTTCCGTTAGGGCGCGCCAAACGAGCGCTGCGGGTGCATGATATTCCTGTTCAAGGACTAGTGGTTTGTTTTTCATGGGTTGCTTATGGTTTTGTATCGGATTTTGCCTGTAGTTCATGAAGCAAAGTATCCAATTGTTTGAATTTTCCTGTCCACATTTTCCTGAAGGGTGCTAACCAGTCCGCTACCTCGGTCAGTTTCTGCGCTTCCAGCGTGCAGTAACGTTCCCGTCCTTCTCTTTGAATGGAGATCACACCGCACTCTTGCAGGTATTTGATATGCAGGGATACCGCCTGCCGGGTCATGTCGAACTTCTCGGCCAAGGCATTGACATTCTGCGACTCGTTGGATAGGGACATCAATATACCCCTTCTGGTAGGGTCCGCTATGGCATTAAATACATCTCTTCTCATCATCAAGAACAACCTTTTATATGCAAGTATTTGCTTGCAAATATAAATGCAAGAGTTCACTTGCGCAAATTTTGAGCTTGTTTTCTTCAAACTGCTTTTACAAGGCGTTCGAAAATCGGCCAGAGGCTAGGGGAGTGGTACGCTATTTACCATCTTTGGCAGCATGCCAAAGCTAGGATGAAAGGGGTTTTCAAAATCCTTTTGCCATCCTTAGGCTTCAGAAAGTATGGGGATGCTACAGGTTTCTATTAAAACCAAAGGCATGACCCGCAAAAGTCGCGTTCAACCCCATGCCAATAGCGGCTTGTTTCAGTTGATCAGGCACCTCTCCACAGAATAAAAATGGTCCGGGTGCTGCAATTTGAAGCAAGGCTGGAAAGTGCCCGGCTGCGGTGGTACCCAAATGCTGGCCCAACGCGTCCCCGTCCTTGAACAAGTCAAGGACCATAAGCACACCGGTGATTGCATCAAAGTAACAATCAACCCGCAATGCTCCAGGTTCCGTTGCCTTCATTTCCTTTTCTACTTCCTTATAGATGGCTTTGAGTTCTTCTCCTTTTCCTGGCTTTGCGGTCCATTTGTACACCACGGTAATTTCTTGATTTTTCATATCCAATTGTCTTTGATTAATAATAGTACAACACAAAGGTATGGCACATATACGACCATTATGCATGTCTTTTTCGACATTTTAGAGGGTTGTTTCCGACAGTTTTGTTTTTTACCTTTGTAGTCAACATCATGATTATGAAGCATATTAGCGTAATTGTTCCCTCGGGGAGCAGCATTGTGGATACCATTATTGCGCCTTTTAACTTGCTCCAAATGGCAAATGCCTATGCCAGACGGTTAAAAGGACTTGGGGAAGATCAATTTAAAATAGACCTGGTCGGGTTGTCGTTGGAGCCCATAGTCTATCAAGAGCTGTTCTCCATACAACCAACAGCTACTATTGAAGAAATATCAAAAACGGATTTGGTCCTTGTCTCGCCCATAAGCGGGAATTTGGAGCAGGAAATCGAGAACAACAAGGAATTCATCGATTGGATAAAAAAACAGCGCATAGCGAACGGCACAGAAATAGCGAGCCTGTGCAAAGGAGCCTTTATCCTTGCCGAAACGGGATTGTTGAACGGCAAATCATGCGCCACGCATTGGACGGCACATGAACTGTTTCGACAAAGGTATCCGGCCGTGAAGCTGGTCCCTGAAAAGATTATCTGTGAGGACAATGGCATTTACTCCAGTGGTGGTGCCTACTCCATACTCAATTTTACACTGTACCTGATCGAGCGCTATTTTGGAAGGGAAACCGCCATATGGTGCTCAAAAGTTTCCGAAATCGATTTTAATAGGATCGGCCAGAGCGAGTTTATCATCTTTAGCGGCCAAAAGGAGCATTCCGACGAGTCCATAAAAAAGGCCCAACTTTACATTGAGGACCATTACGGACAACGGTTGAACATCAAAGAGATTGCAGACCTAGTCAATTTGAATGGCCGAAGCTTTTTAAGGCGATTTAAAAAGGCAACTTCCAATACCCCTTTGGAGTATATTCAACGTGTTAAGGTCGAGGCTGCAAAAAAGAAATTGGAATCCACCACCGATACTATCCTTGAAATCATGTACGGCATCGGATACCATGATGAAAAAGCCTTTAGGACCGCCTTTAGAAAGTACTCCGGATTATCTCCAAAGGAATATCGCGCTAAGTACAACCGCGAGATGGCCTTTTCCTAACCTTAAAAAGCATCAATTACCACTTAACTGTTATACGTACCGATGCATGGAATAACAACGATTACCGGTTATTTCTCCCATAGAACCCTGAGTAGCATTAGGATGATGCCCGCTCTTCAAACTATTATTTTTCAGCAAATTTGCTTATCTTGTTAAAGACGGTCCGTTGCGACGTATTGTTTAATGTTAAAATTGATGGGAGATGTTAACAAGTGTATTTATTTCGGTCATTGCAGGCGCTATATGTTTATTGTTTGCCATACTGTATAAGAAAAATGTCAAGGCTAGGATGGCTTTGGGCATTGTTGGCGTGGTGTTACTTTTTTATGGAGGGTTCGCCTATGGGGCCATGAAACCCTTGGCCTATCTTGAAATGTTCGACACCGGAAATAAATTACAGGTGGAATATCCTATAAAAAAGGTACAAGTGTTATCTCCCATTGACGGCGATGCCGTGAAATGCCGTATCCTTACTCTGGGTGTGTATCCCGAGGCCCATGACAAGGACATTTGGGTGCTGTTACGGCCTTCGGACGAAAAATACTATCCACAGTCAGACTACACCAATACCTCCTACAAGGAAAAAGGAAACTGGCAGGTGGTGACCCGATTTGGGGGCGACCAGGGCGAAACGTATGACTTGTTTGTCTATGAAACCGATGCTTCGGCCTCACAGTTTTTTAGCGAGACCATCGCAAAATGGAAAGCAACAGATGATTATGTGGGTTTACAAATGGAAGAATTACCCACTGGTGCTACGGAAATAGATAGAATCCAAGTCACCTTGGAAGGGAATTGCCGGGGAATACATTAATAGGTGCGATGGCCTTCTGGAAAGCAATGGTATTTTGCTTTATAGAATACGCAATTTAGTGTGTTTGGCATGATGGGCAATAGCTTTCCGCCCCTGGTGAGTACCGCCGGACCGGAAAACGCGCTTTACTCGCACCCCTGAAAATTCAAGAAAAAGATTGCGATTTACTCAGATTTTGTTCGCTTTTGGCATATCACGATGTATTTGATAACCCTATGCACAGGTTGCTCTTGATTAAATGGACGAAAAACAAATCATACAATGGTTGCTTGAGGGTGATGTTGCAATTCAATATCAGGTTCATCGGGATTTGTTGGGAAATGAAAAAAAGAGTCTTCAGGACAGGATAGCAAATGAAGGTTGGGGAAAACAGTTCTTATCCAAACGTAAGTCAAATGGACACTGGGGGGATAAGTTTTATCAACCCAAATGGATTTCTACCCACTATACGCTTCTCGACCTTCGTTATTTAAACTTGAATCCCGACAACGAGCTAGTAAAAGAATCGATTGAACAGGTGCTGGACACCTCGATTGCAGCCGATGGTGGCATTCAATTGGGACCTTCCACTGCGCACCGAAGTGACGTCTGCGTGAACGGGATGTTCCTGAATTACGCTTCATATTTCAATACCCCGGAAGAGGAATTACACACCATTGTGGATAGTATCTTATATGAGATAATGCCTGATGGCGGTTTCAATTGCAGGACCACAAGAAGTGGTGCAAAACACAGTTCCTTACACTCCACCATCTCTGTAATTGAAGGACTCAATGAATTTCAGAAAACAGGGTATACCTATCGGATGAATGATATTTCCAGCGCCAAAAAAAGTGCTGAAGAATTTATCTTAACGCATCGATTGTTTCTTTCCGACAGAACTGGGGAAATCATTCACAAGGACTTTTTGAAATTGTCCTACCCAAGCAGGTGGAGGTATGATATCCTCAGAGCTTTGGATTATTTCCAAAACAGGGGGAGAAAATGGGATAAAAGAATGCATGAAGCCCTGGCAGTAGTCCTGAAAAAACAAAACAAAAATGGTACTTGGAACGTGCAAGCGGCCCATCCTGGACAAGTGCACTTTGTGATGGAAAAAGCTGGCCAACCTAGCCGTTGGAACACCTTACGGGTCATGCGCGTTTTAAAACATTTTAGAAAAGATAAACTACGGCCCATCAGGGCTACCAGCTAATTGAATGCGACACGAGATCGTGCCAAAGTTCAAACTAGCGGTTTCTACGGATTAGGGCGGCGCTTTAGTCTTTCATCAAGAAGTACTTAATATAGCATAAAGGAAACAAAGACTACTCCAGCCATGGCCAGGGGAAGTACAAACAGCATATACAGCAATGCAATACTATTGGCCTTAAAAAATGCTCCGACCCAATGACTTTTGTAAAAGTTTCGCAAGGCTAGGATCAAGTAGAGGACTATGGACAAAATGACCGGCACCTCGATCCAGATGGGAATCTCAAACAGTGCATTGGCCAAAATAAGTACACAAAAGGTCATGAACAGGAAGGTGAAAAAATAAAAGCTGAACACCATATGATGTGCAAAACTACCACGCCTCCAGTAAAATAGTTTCAATAGGGCCGCAAATAGGGGCAACAAAACGAACATGGCTATGGGAACCGTATCATAGAGTGCCTTAAGGATGCCGCCGCCGCGTTGTTCGTATAGTTTCAACAGTTGTGTAAAGACCCTGGTGGTAAAAACACCTGCATTTTTTTTCATTCCCATGGCCTCGAGTTTTTGGGCCTGTGGCGCTCCCCCTTCAATCAGCGAATCCAATCTTTGTCTTTGAAAACCCCAGGAGGTTACCGGTATTCCCTCGCTATTGTCGATCAAGGAATCAATTGCCTTCATTTCCGCATCTGACATCCCGGTATGGACCTGGTTTGTCTTAAGCGCTTTTTTGGCGGCTTCGATCCCAACAGAATCTATTTTGACCGACATGGAATCCAGGGGTGCCTCTTGTTCCAAACTCCGCTCGAACGCCTTTGATACCTGGTTATCGGCCTTTCGAATGCTGAAGGAGAACACAAAAAAGAAGACCACTGATACAAAGAGATAGAATTGTGCAGGATGCAGATAAGATAGGCGTTTGCCATCTACAAAACGCCTGGCCAAGACCCCTGGTTTGGTCATTAGCGGGATAAAACTTTTGAAAAAACGGGCATCAATGGAGAAGTAGTTGCTTATGGTGTTGCTGAAGAGTACCCCAAAGGTGAGATTGTCCGCAGTTTCCTGTCCACAATAGGGACAATAATCAAAGCTGGAGTCAAAAGATCGCTCACAGTTTTTGCATTGGTCGGTGTTGGCCATGGAATATGGTTTGATTAAAGTTACAAAAAGTAGGTAGATATGGCTTTCTTCCAATTGTGGAGCTTTTCAAAAAATAAGATTATCTTAGTTATACCGAGTTGGGGATGTAATAATCCACCCTTACCCAGCACTTTTAATTATTGGAAATGTCTAAAATAAAGTTAAAACACCTAGTTTTTTTTATTGGACTCTTATGGATGTTCATCGCCAGTATAATGGTAATTGAGAAGGGTCTGGCAGACGCACCAAGCGAAAATGTATGGACCAAGAATATTATTTTTTCTTTAGGATGGTTGGTATGGGCAGCTTTCACCCCGATAATCCATTATAACTATCAAAAGTTCTCCATAATTAACACAAAAAAAACGACCTTCCTATTAATCCATTTTGGTCTTAGTATCCTAACTGCCTTTCTCTATTTCGTTTCAAGTGGATTTATCATGTATTTACTATGGAACCTATTTGTATACGAGGTCACTTATTTTGAAATGTTGCTTTTTCTTTTTGAAAAATTTCATTTTGATTTATTGATCTATTGGGTGCTAATAGGCGCATTTTCATTTGTGGATTGGGTTGGATTGAAAGATTTAAAAACAGATCATTACACGAATAATTATGTAGAGCGATTTGCTGTAAAAGTTGCCTTGAAAATATTAATTATACCGGTAGAGGATATAAACTATTTTGAAGCCTATGGTGATTATGTGAAAGTTTACTCCAAAAATAAGTTTCATTTGATAAATAATTCAATGAAGGAACTTGAGGAAAACCTACTGGATCCAAACAAATTTGTTAGAATACATCGCTCAACGATAATCAATATTGGTGACATTAGAGAGCTGGAGCCACATATGAACAAGGAGTTCTTCTTGACCCTAAATAATGGACAAAAATTAAAAGTTAGTAGGTCGTATCAAGAAAATCTAAGAAAAATTATTGCGAACGCAATTTAAAACAAGACGGTCCTCGGAAAATTATATCCAATTCACTACTTTCAATTCACCCTCATAGGAATACGGCTAGGACTGCCCTTGTTATCTATAGATATTGATATCATTAATCGAATAACGATAGCAATAAATTTATAAAGAAATTCCTTCCTCTTCAGATAGGTAATTTTAGTTTTTTTCTAGGTTTCATCTCCCCGCTCTAACAAAGTGCGAAAATTTATGCCCAAATTCCATTTAAACAGAACGGCTCATCTGGAGAATCGGTCTGGTTAACGTTATCGATCAACTCTTCGTAGAAAAGTGTTAGGACGCCACCTCACATCTTTCGGATATTTGTGCAAGTGCCAATAGATAATATAGAAAATTAAAATATTATGAAATCGACGTTTTTAACCGTATTGCTTTTTACATCATTCATATCATGCTCCCAAGAAAAAATCCCTGATGCTTCATGGCAATTAAAAACGGCTGTTCTGGCGGCACCAGAGGGCCAACGTGAGGGAGCCAAGGTCTATGGGTACGATTCCAATGGGAATATAGTGGTACTTCGCGAAGGAACAAATCAATATGTCTGTCTAGCGGATAATCCAGAAAATGAAGGGTTTCAAACTGCTGCTTACCATAAGGACTTGGATGATTTTATGACACGAGGCAGGGAACTAAGAAATCAGGGGAAAGGTTTCCAAGAAGTATTTGATACGAGGGAAAATGAGGTTAAATCGGGAAAACTCAAAATGCCTGATAGAACTACATTATTTATTTTTAGTGGTGATGTAAATCCGCAAACAAAAGAAATAGAAAATCAAAAAGTTCGATATGTTGTTTATATCCCCTATGCAACGGCCGAATCTACGGGATTGCCAGATGGACCAAAAGCTCCGGGTCATCCTTGGATTATGGATCCCGGCACACATAGGGCTCATATAATGATTACACCACCACAAGCTGCGGTTAAAGAAAAATGAGCAACTAGGCAGTCAGTCTGTTCGTTATAATAATTAACGTTCTCTTCAGATGGACGTAAAAAACACAGCTAGGCAAAAAGATATCGGACAAAATTGTTATTCAAGTTTAGCCACTGCCCTTTGTCGCTAGCCTTATTATTTATGACACAGCCTCCTTCGATGGTGTTCATACCATAGATTTTTGGTCAAAAGTGGTCCAATACATAATAGGCCAGCCCCGTACATTATTAGTTATCACTCAAAATATGGCCTTCAGAGCTATTTTCATTGAATTGGCGATATATCTTAGGTCATCTTAACAATGTAGTTATATCCACTAAACGTAGGCCCCAGAACAGGTTTTGACTATTTGGAAAAAGGACTTGATGGGAACCTTTTCTTTATGTCTTTACATTTTTAAGCTCTGATAGAAATTCCCAATTAATCGCTACAAAAAAGTGTTAAAAACTAGAATAAAGCACCTCATTATAATTGTACTTCTCTTATGGATGTTTATCACAGCCATAATGGTAATGGAAAAAGGATTATCCAATCTACCAAAATGGGAAATATGGGTCCGAAATATAATCTTTTCTTTGGGATGGTTGATTTGGGCCTTTTTTACGCCAATAGTGTTTTCCATTTATGAGCGATTCTCCATTATTTCAAAATCAAAATCAACTTTTTTACTAATTCATCTCGGGATAAGTCTTTTGACCGCCGTTCTATATTTGATTGTAAATGGTTTCGTGGTGTATTTACTATGGAATCTTCTCATATCCGAAGTAGCCTATTTTGAAGTGCTGTTAGGGCTCCTTGAAAAATTCCATGTCGATCTATTAATTTATTGGTTATTAATAGGCGCCTTTTCCTTAGTGGACTGGACTGGGTTAAGAGCGTTGAAAACAGAGAACCAGAAAAACAACTATTTAGAGAGAATTGCGGTAAAAACAGCATTTAAAATAGTGATTCTTCAGATTGATGAAGTCAGTTGGTTTGAGGCCTATGGAGATTATGTAAAGGTTCACTCCGAGGACAAATTTTATTTGATGAACGATTCAATGATACAGCTTGAGGGGAAACTTGATCCAAAGAAATTTACAAGAATACATCGTTCAACAATAGTTTGTATTAATGATATCAGGGAACTGCAACCCCATTGGAACAAAGAATTCTATCTTACCTTAAAAAACGGCAAAAAGTTAAAAGTAAGTAGGACATATCAAGAAAACCTAAGAAGTTTTTTCAAAACTCCCGGTGAGATTTAACCACTCGTCGAAAAACGTCCTCGGGTAAACTTATTTAATCCACGTCTAATAGAATAGTACTTGGATAACACCTTCTCTTTGGTAACATTTGTATAGTCAACATTAGATGCTTTATCTGGCCTCAAGTGACCTGAACTCGGATTTTGCATGGATTACAATGATAAATTTCACCAACACCTTTACGCCTAAAACTAGATCGTTATCCTTTAAATTAACGTATTGGTTGAATATGTAAGCACTACGATGTATTAAATAAAAACGGAACCCATGTATAAATTAATATTTTGTCTAGGATCAATAGTTTTAGTTTCAAATGCTAAATGTAATGCACAGAAAACGCCTCAATTAGTAAGCCCGGGCCTTATTACAAACAATAACGAATACAGCACAACATTATCTCCTGACGGAAAAACAATGTATTTCGTAAGACAGATCAATGATGTAGATGGAAGTCTTATCCTAAAAACTGAAAAAGTTAATGACAAATGGAGTACCCCTGAAAAAGTGAGCTTTACAGGAGTTTTTTCGGATACAGATCCCATGTTGACCCCTGATGGAAAAACAATGTATTTTATGACAAATAGAAATGCGCATCAAGATGGCTCTAAGGACGATTATGATATTTGGGCAACGAACTTAATTGAAGGACAATGGGGCAAACCATATCGCCTGCCCGATTTTATTAATACTTCTTTTACGGAAGGATTTCCTTGTATCACCTCAGATGGGAGTATGTTCTTTTTTAGATTTAATAGCAATAATTCCGATCAAGACATCTGGTATTCAGAAAAAATAGGTGGTGGATTTGATACACCTCACAAGCTTAGGGGGGAAATAAATACAGAAAAGTGGGATGGCCATCCATTCGTAGATGCAAATAAGGAGTATATGATCTTTTATTCCAGTAAAAGAGAAGGCGGTTATGGTAGCTGTGATCTATACATTAGTTTTTACGAGGATGGTAATTGGGGAAAACCTAAAAATTTGGGAGGTGTTATAAATAAAGATACTTGTGAAATGGTGCCTTTTGTAACTAGAGATGGTAATACATTGTATTTTTCAAGAATTGAAAAAGATGGAGGCAGAAACATATATCAAATAGATTTCTCTCAAATTAAAGAAGGCATAAAAGAGTAAAAATTAGAATATACTTGTAGTAAAGCCATAAAGGTTTTTGAGCTATAATTGGCGGTACGGAAACTGCATATATTCATTTGCATCATAATCCTCCTTCGTTTCATTTCGACGGACAAGCGGCCTGTGCTACATTTGGTGCATGCAGGGCAGGCGGCACCTATGCACACACTATCCATACCAAAAGCCGTTTTATCCCTTGCGCCGCTTTCTTCATTCTTACTATATGAAACCTGGTCATTTTCATTTCATTCGGGATAAAACCGACAGGGCCTATGGTGTTATCCTCTTTCAGGTTTGGTACTGTAATCCATTTCTAGGGGCGATACGCCTTCTATGGGACCAATAAGTTGTTCCATTTGAAAACGGAAACGTTCGATCATATCTCTTTTCAGCATAAACCTGTGGAAATCTGCGGCCGATGTGTTGTAGTGGTGTACAGGTTTGTAACCTCCCGGGGTTTCAACATCCATGCGTATGGGCCATTGTAACCACTTTCCCTGAAAATCCTTGGAAAGCATCCAGTTCAAATACAGTTTGGCGGCTGCTTTGTGTTTCGCCTTTTTTGGAATGGCCGCGGTCTGAAACCAGGTGAGGAAATAGTCTTCTTTGGGCAGCATAAAACGGGCCGGACTATTTGGAAAAGGGACAAAGGCCCATGAGGTCGTAAAACTTGCTCCGTACCAACCGTTATTGACCGCTACATAGGGCATTGAAGTACCGCGTACCCATGTTGGATCGGTAGCGACCAATTTTTCCAGATACTCCCAGCCATATTTTTGTTTTAAGTTCCAGAACTGGTACAATACCGCATCATCATCATGCGGATAGGTGAAGACGATCTTTCCCTTCAGTTCCGGATTCAGATAATCCATGGCATCCCGCGGTGCGTTGTCCCCATCGATAACATCAATATTGATCAGGTTACTGAAGGAAACACCAAAAAGACCTGTCCAACGGCCGTGGGGATCTTTATAATCAGGGTACACCTTATCCCAATCCTTTGGTTTGTAGGCCATCAACAACCCTCTTTCCGTATAATGGTCATAATCATGTAGGGTCTGCAACTGAATGACGTCCGGTACATCTTCTTCTGCATCCTTTTCTAGGGCACTGTCAAAGCGGGGGGCGTGGTACTTGCTCAAATCCACCGAGTGAATTACTTCTATTTTAGGGAAACGTGCCTTGAACAGGTCCAGATAGTAATCTGCCTGGTCTGCCTTGTCCCCACCGGCCCTAAGGATAAGGGTGCCACCTTCTTCAATGGCCTCGGTGTAGAGTTCATCCAGGGATTTTGTCTCGATCTCGGCATATTTTTTTGTTCCGGCTTCCTGTGAAAGGACCGTTGTGGCCATGGCCAAAAAGACCATGGCGCTTGTGATTGACTGTTTCATGATTTCAATAATTTTGTGATATTGAAACACAAAACTAGGGTGAGCTTCCACGGTAAAAGTTAATGTAGATTAACTTCCATCTATCGGCCCGGTTCCAGGGCCATATTGTACCGGGCCAAAAATGATCGCCCGTCAAGAAGCGGAAGGGAGAGTGGAAACACTAAAAAGTAAGTATTGGTTTACCGGCCAGGGCAACCATTTTGATGGAGGTCTAAGGTTTACGCCTTAAATATTCCGCGCGCATTTTACTGAAAAATTGGGGCGTAACGCCCAGGTAGGACGCTATATATTTTTGAGGTACCCGCTGTGCTATACCGGGATGTTTTGTCAATAACTGTTCGTAATTGTAGATAGCAGGTTTTGATACGCTATCGAGCATTCTCAATTTAAGTGCCTTGAACGCATTTCGGACCAAATTGACCTCGATAAAGGCAAACTTTTCGTTCTTCTGATAGAGCTCTTCCAAAACGGCGGATTTGATCCGGAACAGTTTTGTGGGTTCCAAACTCTGAATAGATACGCCCTCGAGATTATAGAATTTCCCGCCGCCGGCCCAATACTTCTCCGGAACAAAATTTAGCACGACCTGGTTTCCATTGTAATCGTAGGTATAGTTCATGAGCAGCCCTTCCATGACAAGGAAGGTGAATTTTGACAGTTGCCCGTTTTTTTGCAGAAATTGGTTCTTCGCTATTTCCACATATTCATAATGTTCTATGATATCACCAATTTCCCCAGGGTTAAAATCCGTATAATTTTGATAATAGTTCAATAGGAATTTTTCTTGTGGGTCCATGGCAATTGATCTTATCCAAATATAGCAATACATAGAATATCTTGCCAGCGCGCACTCTTTATCCGAAATAGAGCTTGCAAGGTTCATGAATTTCTAATGATTGGAACATAGAGCATTAATAAACGATAGAGTAGGGGAATGCCGTTCCTGCCGGTTTACCTGCCTGTGGAGGAGTGGAGGTGAAGCCAGCGGAACCGTATTTTACTACCTATTTGAATGTGACCCAACAAATCCGTAATTTGTTACTTATTAGTTTTTACCGTAATTTTTAGGAGGCTGGCCCGGGCTCGGATACTAAATTTATATCCAATGAAACAATTGCGTTTACCCATCTTTACGTCCAAAATAAAGTATTACAACCTTAGGATTGTACCTTCAGACCTGGTGTATGACCAAGTAACGGAGTTTAAAAAGCAATTTGAATCCTTGTATGGAAAACAGCCACTCTCTGGATCAAAACCCCATATTACCCTTGCGGCCTTTAAAATGAACGCAAAACATCAGGACCTGCTCATACAGGGTTTAGGGCAGTTGGGACAAAAGGAGCCCTTCACATTACATATAGACACGTTTGATGTTTTCGAGGGGTCGAGAACCTTGTTCCTAAAAGTTTCTAAGAACGAAGTGATTGAGGGGATACACCGAGACGTCCAAATCTTGCGCGATGAGCATCTCAAGGGAAAGTTGAAAGCGTTCTTTATTTCGGATACCCCCCATATGACCATTTCCAAGACCACGGGAAAGAAAATGCTCTATGAAAGCCTGCAACATTTTCAGAAAAACGGATATTCGGAGCAAATTGAAGTCAACCAGCTGACCCTGGTTTCAAGGTCAAAATATAAAACGTGGGACTGGGCGCATCACATTACACTTTCTGAAGAAGAATTGTAAGTGGCAAATTAAAATGTACATTTTTAGGGAACAACTAGTCTTTTATCCTTTCAAAGGGTGCATTACAATTTCTGAAAATTCCCAAATAATCGAATTGTATAGGAACAGCTTCTTCACCATTGGTATCCACAAAACCCCATTTATCATTTAATTTTACCGCAGCCAATCCATGCGAGAACCTTTTTGCTTCCCCATATTTTAATGGAACTACAAGATCTCCCTTTTTATCTATAAAACCGCCATAGGCATTTTTAACAAAGGCGAACCCATCTTGAAAACCATAGGTGGAAGAATATTCAAAAGGGATAATCTCATCCCCATTTTTATCTATAAAACCATATTTGTCCGCAAATTGAACGGCCGCTAAACCTTCACTAAATACGTGGGGTCTATTGGGTAGGTAATAGTATTTGGATTCCTGCGGGTTATATTTAAATGGGGTTAACTGTTCTCCCTTACTATTTATAAAGCCCCAAAGCTCATTTTCTGCAACCGCAACCATTCCCTCAGAAAATATACCAGCATCTCCATATTGGCATGGAATAGTTTCATTACCATCTTTATCTATAAATCCATAGCTGTTTTTATGCTCTACCCGGGCCAAACCTTCGGAAAATTCTGCAGCATCACTATATTTTAAAGGAATAACTTCATTCCCCTTATTATTAATGTAACCCCACTTTCCATTCAATTCTACTTCAGCTAGACCTTCTTGAAATTCATAGGTAGTATTATATTTAGGGGGTATGACCATATCGCCAAATGAATTAATATATCCCCATTTCCCATTTAATTTGACAGAAGCCAGACCTTCTGAAAATTCGTAAATTTCCTCATAGCTACTGACGTCCATTTCATTCCCTCTAGGGTCTATCATAGATGACTTTCCCTCCAATCTTACTTTTACAAAACCGTTAACGAAAAAATTAAATGACTTATCTAGATCATAAATAGGCGGAATTACAAACTCTCCCATGTCATTTATAAAACCACACTTTTTTCCAATTACCACTTTTGCCCTCCCTTCATAAAAACCATAGGCGTAATCAAATTGAAGCGGTATTTCAAAGTCTCCTTTTCTATTGATAAAACCCCATTTTTTGCCTAGGCGAACTGGTGCAAGGATTTTATCGTTTTTGAGGACTTTCATTTATTTTTCTTCATTCAAGTCAAATATAGACAAGTTTGGCGTTTTCGAGGGTTCAAGAACCTTATTTCTGAACATGTACAAGAGTGAAACTATTGCCAGTATACATCAAGACATTCAAACGTTGCGCGATGATCATCTCAAAGGGAAGTTGAAATCGTTCTTTATTTCGGATACCCCCCATATGACCATTTCCAAGACCACGGGAAAGAAAATGCTGTACGAAAGCCTGCAGCATTTTCAGAAAAATGGGCATTCGGAGCAGATCCAAGTCAACCACCTGACCCTGGTTTCGAGGTCAAAATATAAAACGTGGGACTGGGAGCATGAAATTAAACTCGCCTAGTCCGTTTTGAGAGCCAGCGATGAATAAACCAGTCTGTCCTAATTTTCTCATGCAGCTATCTGGATTTTATTTCTGACGGAATTATCATTTCAACAGCTTTTACCAACTATGTTGTCTTATTTAGCTCAAAATCTAAATAAACACAGTTATGTTGAAAAAGTATCCCATCCTAAAATGGACCTTGATTACCCTGGCGAGCCTTATTGTATTGCTCGTTTCTTTTGGCTTCTGGTTTAAAAGTTTAATTCCGCCCCAGAACAAACAAATAGCAACTTCTCTAGTAGAAAATCTTCCCTATGTAACTGAAAACATTCCGGCCCATCGCGGTAAGATCCTGGCGGTAGTTACCAGCACCGCTACGATGGGCAGCAGCGGAAAATCTACTGGCTATGAACTTACGGAACTGGCCCGCGCTTATTACGTGTTCCAGGCCAACGGTTTTGAAGTGGATGTGGCCAGTCCGCTGGGAGGGAAGCCGCCCGTAGTCATCGATGATGAGGACATGGGGGCCTATGATTTCGCTTTTTTGAACGACCCCATCGCGCAGCAAAAAACCAGTAACACCATTGCTATAAAGGATGTGGTGGAAGAAGACTACGAAGCGGTCTTCTTTGTAGGCGGAAAAGGAGCGATGTTCGATTTTCCTGAAAACAAAAAAATCCAAGCGCTTATTCGCAATTACTACCAATCCAATAAAGTCATAGGTGCGGTCTGCCATGGCCCGGCGGCCTTGGTCAATGTTACCTTGGATGATGGCCGTTCCCTTTTGGAAAACAAATCGGTGAGTAGCTTTACAAACGAAGAGGAATTATTGCTTATTCCGGATGCGGCATCCGTATTTCCCTTTCTATTGCAGGACAAGTTGATTGCCCAAGGAGCCCGTTTTAATCCGGGTGCCATGTATTTGGAAAAAATGAGCCATGACCAGAACTTGGTTACCGGCCAGAACCCCTGGTCTGTTTGGGCCGTGGCCGAAACTATGGTACGGCAATTGGGCCATACCCCAAAATTCAGGCAGATTACGGGCGAAGAGAATGCCGTTAAAATATTGAACGCCTACCATGAACAGGGTGCCCAAAAGGCGAGGGAAATGATAAAGGAAATGTCGGCCGATGCCAAGACCCCTTTTGATAGGCTACTGATAGCAAAACATGGCATCATAGCCGCCATGCGGGGCAAGATCGGTCAATTTTACGATTTGATCCGTCTGACCTCTTTTGCCAAAAAAATGGAGGACGCCCAAGCAGAATATAGTTAAATTTGGGAAAAATAACCACTTGGGCTTTTTAGAGATACTTCTTGTTGTCATTAGCAGTGCCGGACTCTTACATGGGGTGTTTTTTGCCAGTTACCTTGGTTTCTTTACTAAGAAACGCAGTTTGCCCAACCTGCTCCTGGGGCTGATATTGATTTTCATGGCCTTCAGGATCGGCAAGTCGGTCATGTTGTATTTCGGCGATGACCTGGAGCCCCTGTTCATATTTGCCGGCCTGTCATTTTTGCTGATCATTGGGCCCTTGTTGCGATGGTACATTTTGGGCATGACCAGGGCCAGGTTTGCATTGCCAAAACGTTATTTGCTGGAATTGGCACCCTTTGTTTTGATGTTTGCCATGAGCTTCTTTCTGAACAAGGATTGGTTTAATGAAAATAACAAAGAAGCCATTGTCCTGTTTGCCAGCAGTATTATTTTCATCTATCTGCATTTGGCCTTTTATATTTTTATGGCCGCCAGGGGCGTGCGGAAAGTACGGAAAACCCATCCCAAGGCGCAGCGAACAAAATCCCAGGCCGCCATCTTGAAATGGCTGCGGCTACTGCTGGTGGGTTTTGTTGTGATCTGGTTTTCCTACGTGTTGAATATTATCGAGGACACGGTTCCTTATATCATTGGCCCTATAGTTTATTCCGTGGTCATCTATTATTTGAGCTATAGGGCATTTAAATTAAAGTCTACCCAAATGGACGGCGATGCTTTTGGTAAAGGTGATAAGGCCGCCTTGTTTGAGCAGATCACCAAAATCATGATGGAAAAAAAGATCTATCTGGAGCCTGATGTTTCTTTGGCCAGTTTAAGCAAGCTGGTTGAAAAAAGCGCGCAAAAGACTTCGGAAGCCATCAACCAATATGCTAAACAGAACTTTAATGATTTTATAAATTATTACCGCATTCAGGATGCAAAGCGGATGTTGTTGGACGGGCATGCCAAAAAATATACCATTGCTGCCATCGCCTTTGATAATGGTTTTAGTAGCCTGTCCTCCTTTAATACCGCCTTTAAAAAGTTTGAGGGCACAACGCCCTCTGCCTATCGATCGGGCAAACGGACATAGCTCATGTACCTTTTAGGAACTTACAATTCATGACCGTTTTTAAACCGTGATTTTACGTATATCGGAAATAAATTCCCGCAATCCATTATCTTTAGCCTGAGGCTGATAATTTCGTATTATGCTTTTGAACTTGCACAAGTTCAAAAAACAATCTGTGCAGAAGCATACCTAGGAATTAAAAGATCTTATTGGATGATGATAAAACAACTAGTTGCCTGTATTGCTACCGCCACTGGACTGATACTCCTTTCATACCTCATTTTTTACGGGAATATTTCCCTTCAATTGGATTTTGATAATAACACAAGGGCTACCTCAGGTTCCAAGTTTAATACGCTGGTCTGGGCCGATGAATTTGATGGAACGGGCGCAATTGATCATGAAAAATGGTTCCATCAAACGCAGCTTCCCCCTGGAGGTAGTTGGTGGGGCGGTCTTGTTCAGCACTATACGGATCGAGAGGAAAATACCTATGTAAAGGATGGACATTTGAACCTGGTTGCCAAAAAAGAGACCTATGATGATCAGGGGAAGATCAAACAGTACACCTCCGCCAGATTAAATTCAAAATTTACGTTTACTTACGGCAGGGTAGAGGTCAGGGCAAAACTACCGGAGGGCGTTGGCACCTGGCCCGCTATTTGGATGTTGAACAAAAACATAAATGAGGATGGCGCTTACTGGGATAACCAAGGCTTTGGTACGGTGAATTGGCCCCATTGCGGGGAGATAGACATCCTGGAGCATTGGGGAAAGAACCAGGATTATGTGTCGAGCGCCGTTCATAACGGATCCAGTTATGGGTACAAGGTCAAAAACCTTGGCGGCCAAACGATACAAAGTGCTTCGAATGCATTTCACCTATACAGCCTTGAATGGACCGAGGATAAAATGGTGTTCAGTATCGATGGTGTTGCTCATTTTCAATATCACCCAGCGGTCAAAAATGCCGATACCTGGCCCTATGATTCACCTTACTATTTGCTATTTAATATCGCCATAGAACCGGATATTGATCCAAAGTTTGCGGAAAGTGCCATGGTGGTCGATTATATAAGGGTATTCCAATAGCCGCACTAAAAGCGCTTCATTTTTCTTAAATCCCGGAATGGATTCCTAAACCAGGGTATTCACTAAACCAAAAACATTTGCTGCCCCCAAGATCACTTCAAACCAGATACCCTGGATGAGTTGTTTGTTCGGTTTCCCGTCAGCGGCCATACTGATAACCCGGCCCAGGGCAAACCCAAGAAAAAGCAGGGAGGCCACTACGAAGGACGTAAAGGTCAAGCCTGGAACAATGATTCCCAAGGCAATGATGATTCCTCCACATAGCATAACAGCGCTTACCCCTCGCATTTCGTTCAACAGGTCCACATCCTTTGCCAGGGTAATCCCGGAATTCTTTAGATAGGCTTTTACGGGATTGCCCAAGCGTGTTGCGCCTACAACGAGCAATAAAAGGGCGGATAGGGACAGGATAACGACTTTAATAATTTCCATTTTGATCGGTTTTTAAGGTTGTTTACCCTGCAAATGTATAGGGTGGTAGTGACAGTGGTGTGTCAGGAGTGTTTTTGGTTAAAGGCGAAAGCGCCCATAGTTCGACTTTTAAGGTCCTTGGTCGATTGAAATGCATTGCTCCATTAGCCGACCAATGGCGGCTTATCCGAAATAAAGAGGTTGAATAATGTCCCTCGAACAATTTATAAAAGTTCACATCCGCAGAAAATACCAGAGGAATTTAGGATACTACAAAGGTAGTCTTGCTATTCTACGCGCTTATAGCTCATTTGGGTCTGTACGGGCGCATCTGCAGGGTAGGATATGTAGTGTAGGGTCAGGACGTTTTCCGCAATCTCGAAGCGATTTTCATAGACTTGCCCGTTTAAGGCTTTCGTCTGTGGTGTCGGATTGAACCCATTTTCCCAAGAGGTTGTTTCGATATCCCTAAAAAAGATACGATCTCCTTTTACCTCAAAAGTGCCGATTCGCTCTGACGATCCAATAATTTCATTCGGATTCTCGTCTTCAAAACCATAGAAGTCAAGGGTGTAGGAATAGGTGGCATCCTTCCCAAACCTGAAAGTGCTCTCCATAACAAAGTACCTAAAATCGGCCGCTGAACGGCCACTGGGAATAGATTCGGCCCGTTGCCATGTACCGATCAGTGCATTATCCAAACCAGGCCCGAATACTGAATCCGACTTTTTGCAGGAAAGGAAAAGGCCTATCAATAACACCATGCCAAAAATACGTTTTGAGCTCATTCCGCGCTTTATTTCAAGATACGGAGGAATAGGAAAGGTTGCTTAGGATAAGTGGCCAAGACTTAAAAACCTTTCCAGCATTTGCCAGTGGTCCATGCCCAAAGATCTCTTTGGCCTCTTCCTAAAATAAAGCGTTTATCCTGGAACAATTTGCACTGCTCCATTAGCCGACCAATGGCGGCTTGTCCGAAATAAAGGGCTGGTGGTAATGCCGCCTTCCCGTAGCACGGTACAGCGCATTGGCCAAGGCTCCCATGATAGGAGGGAAGGGGGGTTCGCCCATGCCGGTCGGGTCAATGCCGTTATCCACAAAATGCGTTTCAATTTCTTTGGGTGCCTCTTTATGCCGAATTAATCGGTAGCGGTCAAAATTGTGCTGTTCGGGCGCTCCATCCTTAAACGTAAGGGCACTGTACATGGCATGGCCAATACCGTCTATAATTCCGCCTTCGGCCATATTGGTGGCCGCATCAGGGTTCACCACAATGCCGCAATCAATGGCCGACGTTACTTTTTGTACGGTGGGTTTGCCATTCTCCATCACCATGTCCAACACCTGGGCCACGTAACTATTATGGCAGAAATAGGCCGATACGCCTCTATGCACTCCGGCGTCATTTTGTCCCCAATTGGTCTTTTCGCGCACCAATTCCAAAACCCCGGCATATCTAGCGGCTTCGTAATCATTCGTTTCCGGGTCCCCAACCGGATTTTCCTCCGCACGCTTCAACAATTCCAAACGGAAGTCAATGGGGTCTTTGCCCATCTCCTCGGCCACTTCGTCCAAAAACGATTGTTCGGCCCCTGCAATAAAATTGGAGCGTGGTGCACGAAAAGCGCCTGTGGTAATGTTGGAGTCGATCGTATACCCTTCCGCCAAATAATGGTCGATTGCCCCGGCGGGAAAACGGTTGGCAAAGAGCGGGCTCTCTGGCACGCCCCCGGCCTTGACATGAAAGGCTACCAAATTGTTGTCTTCATCCAGGGCAGCGCGGTAAGTGGCATAGTAAGCAGGACGGTACATTCCCTGCGACATGTCGTCCTCACGGCTGTACACCAATTTTACGGGAGCTTTCATTTGCTGCGATATCACGGCCGCCTCTACCATGAAATGCCCGTACAGCCTGCGACCAAAGCCACCGCCTTGACGGGTCATCTGAATATCGACCTTTTCCAGGGGCAGTCCCAATCGTTCCGCTATGGCTGGCTCCATCCACTCCGGGGTTTGGGTCGGGCCCAATAATTCGGCATGGTCTTCGGTAACGTTGGCGAAGAAATTCATGGGTTCCATGGTATTATGTGCCAGGAACGGGCAACTATAACTGCGTTCAATGACCTTGGCCGCGTTTGCAAATGCGGCCTCCGGATTACCGTCCCTACGCGCTACCTTTCCTTTTCGGGCGCTCAGTTCCTTTAATTTGGCGTTATGGGTATCGGAATTCTCCATGCCCGAAGGATGGCTCACCTTCATTTCATTGCCGAACAAGCTCATGCCGACCACAGTGTCGGGCGACGCTTCCCATTCGATCTTTACTGCTTTTTTGGCCTGCATCACTTGCCAGGTCGTTTCGCCGACCACGGCAACCAGTTCGTTGAAGGCGGTATGGTGGAACGCCATTTTTTTAAAGTCGTCATCATATAACTTCACGGAAAACACATCACGAATACCGGGCATTTGTTTGGCCTCTTCCGCATCAAAGGATTTTAGTTTCATGCCAAAAGCCGGGGGGTGGGCCAAGCTTGCAATCAACATTCCTTCCCGCTGCACATCAATACCGAACAAAGGTTGACCGGTAACTATTTTTTTCCCATCCACGTTTTTGCGGGAGGTACCGATGATGGAGAATTCGGACCGATCCTTTAACTCGACTTCTTCGGGCACTTCAATTTGTGATGCCGCCGATGCCATTTCCCCATAGCCCACAGAATTGCCACTTGCCTCATGCGAAAGCACACCTGCCACCGCCTTAATTTCGCCAACGGGCACCTGCCAAGCGTTTGCAGCCGCTTGCTTTAGCATTTGGCGAGCGGTGGCTCCAGCCATGCGAAGGTTTTGCCAAGAATTCATGATCGATCTACTGCCCCCGGCCACTTGCCAGCTGTAAAGGTTGGTGTTGAGCGGGGCCTGTTCCACGAGCACATCCTTCCAATCAATTTCCAGTTCGTCTGCCAGGATCATGGGCATTGAAGTCCGCACGTTCTGCCCAATTTCGGGATTGGGCGACATGATCGTAACGATACCGTTATCCCCAATTTTCAGGTACCCATTGATTTCAAACCATTCTTTGGGCATCTCGATCTCAACGGCCAAGGCCTCGGCGACCTTTGGTTTGCAGGCGTTTAAAAAGCTGAAACCGAGTACGAGTCCGCCCCCGGCCAAGCTGGTATTTTTGATGAAGGCCCTTCTTCCTATCTGTGTTTTTACAAGTGTCATTTTCGTTGTTTTAGGGTTGGATCAGGATTCGCCATTAGCGGCCAATTTCACCGCTTTTTTGATACGGGTATAGGTGCCGCAGCGGCAGATGTTACCATTCATGGCGGTGTCGATCTCGGCATCTGTGGGTTTCGGATTCTGTTTCAACAAAGCGGAGGCGGTCATGATCTGGCCTGCCTGGCAGTAGCCACATTGGTATACATCTGTTTCAAGCCATGCCTTTTGTACTGGATGGTCGCCATGTTCTGACAATCCTTCGATGGTCGTAATTTCTTGCTCGCCCACGGCCGATACCGGCAATTGGCAGGAGCGTACGGCATTGTCCCCTACATGGACCGTGCAGGCGCCACATTGGGCAATACCGCAGCCGTATTTTGTGCCGACCAATTTCATATGGTCGCGAAGCACCCAAAGCATGGGTGTTGTTGGGTCTACGTCCACCTGGTGGGACTCCCCGTTGATGTTTAGATTAAAAGTTGCCATAGGTGTAAAGATTTCCTTGAATTTAAGAATTTATTCGGACACGGTGGCCCTGCCGGTGCTTTATTTTAAGTGGTCAATGCTCAATTTCATGGGTATCCCGCACACTGCTAAAGGTCAGGTCCAGCAGTTTCCAGGCATCGCCTTCCTTTTGATAAAATTCGGTCACCGTAAACTCGTTGGACACGTCATTGCCGCGCACATGCGCCATTAGGGTAATACGGTTCCAGAGTATGGCCGTGTCGTCCCCAAAAACTTCAACGGCCACATCGTGCACATCGGCCTTCTTGTACCAAATGCTCCCGGTTTCTATGATCTCGAGTTCCCTGTCCTTTTTCCAGGAGCCGCTCATATGTACAAATTTGGACTTGTCGTGAAAAAGGGTGGCCAATTCGGCCACATTCTTGTCGGCCATCCATTGCCATTTTAGTTTGGACAGTTCCTTGATTTCCTGTTCCACGGTGTCCGTTTGGGCGAAGGTCTGTGCGCCGGTAAGCAGTAAAAGAATTCCTATGATCAATGTTCTCATCTGATGGTGTTTTGAATGGGTTATAGATAGATAGCACCTTGTAACGTACAGTGCATGTTGTTCCAAAAATACAACATAATGAAAACAAACTACATACCCGTTTTACTGTTTTGCATACCCAAGACCGGATATCTTTCCGGTGATCATCTATAAGGTCGCCAATAAAGAACGGGTAGAAGGTGTCATTGACCCGAAGGGCTGGAACGAGGTTGGCCACGGCTTTTATTTCTTACGTAAGATCCGTTCCATTTTTCGGCCTTTTGCCAATTCGTCCACCAGTTTGTCCAAAAACCGTACCTGTTGAGTCAAGGGGTTATCGATTTCCTCGATGCGATAACCGCAGATTACCCCTTTGATCAGGTGGGCGTTGGGATGCAATGTTGCGTTTTCAAAGAAAGTTTTAAAGGTGGCTTTTTCAGCAATGAATTCCTGGACCCGCACTTCGTCATAACCGGTCAGCCACCGTATCACTTGGAGCAGTTCCTCGGTTGTCCTTCCCTTCTTCTCCACCTTGGTCACATAATGGGGATAAACGGAGGAAAAGGTCATTTTTGCCATACGTTCATTGTGTTCCGGTGTAACTTTCATTTTGAGAATGGTTTTCTATTGGTTGTTTTCATTTTTTTCCACAGCATCAACTACGCCTTTTCGGGGCGGTATAGGATCATATATCCCTTCAGCTACACTAAAGGTAAATATTTACCCTAATTATCTCAAATGCGCGGTATAGGGCCGAAGCTTCGGCCTAGGTGTGTGGAATGGTACAAAAACCCTAGAATTATTAAGGTTTTTCTGTAACCGATTCTTTCTTATAAGCGATATATTTAAGCAGCGGGATAGTCCTGCTATAGTTCCCCCTTTTTTTACCCAATAATATAGTACGAAAGTTTGACCACATGTGTTTATCAAAACATATGGGGGCAGGTCTTTGCTATTTTTTGCAGCTAACATACCGTATGTCAGATGAACAGAAGGTGAAATCTTTTGGGTCTAGGTTAATATTATAACGAATACAGAACGCCATATGAAATGTTTTAAAATGTGTTTTTGTCCAATCCTTGAACCACAATTAATTAGATAGAAATGGCTACTTGGTTGGTACTTCACAAAAAACATTCAGGCTATGGAGATGTAGTAGGGGAGACTTATGTTTACCCCAAAGGTATTCCCAACTCCCGGCAAATAAGAGTGAACGACTTTATTGTTTTTTGCTTGACCAAAAAATCAGCTTCAGATGACAAAAGGATATTGGGATATGGTCGGATCAATAATATCGAATTGAAACCACCACTAGAAAGCGATATTAGAAAAAGAGAGCGATATGCTGCCCATCTGGTGGACTATAAAAAATTCGACCCAGCATTGTCATTTAATGATATTGGCGGTGACCCCCGCACAAATTCTACTAATTCCATTAGCAAAATAGATATTCGTTTCGATGAATTTTCAACTAAAAAAGTCGATTCTATAACCGATGATGACTTCAAGGACAAGCAATTATATGCGCGCACGATCAGGAAAGGTCAACCAAAATTTAGGGAAGAGCTCTTGCGGTTGTATGAATTCGGTTGTGCAATCTGCGGACACGGCCCTGATAATGTTCTAGAGGCGTGCCATATTGTACCTCACAGTGTGTCCGGCAATAATCAAATAGATAATGGCTTGCTTTTAAGGTCGGATCTTCACGATCTTTTTGATGATGGTCTTTTGAAAATAAATCCCAAAACATATATGATCGAATTGAACCCCTCGCTTTCCAAAACACCATATGCTAGATTTGATGGAAAAATGTTGCGTACAAGGAAGGATGGCGGGTGGCCCAGACAAGACTATTTGCGTGCAAGGTACAAAGGTTAAATGCTAAAGAGAAACTGCAGAAGACTGACATGCATTACACTACAAGACCTACAGGTCTTCCGAAACTATTTTCAGCATAGGAGGGAAGGAGGGGAGTGTAATGCCTGCCGGTAGGCAGGTTTTTGCTTCTTTTTCATTGAAACAAAACAAAATCACCAAATTAAATATAGTATCAAATGTTATTATGGTATGAACATGAGATATGCTTGTTCTGGAAATTTACGAATAGAACCCCAACCAGGAGCAGTAGGTATTTGTCAAATATGCGGAAATCAAGTGCGAGCTTACTGTGGAACAATAAATATTTGGCATTGGAGGCACAATGAATTACCCGATTGTGATTCTTTTTATGAACCAATGTCAGAATGGCATAAGAATTGGCAAAATCAATTTCCCGAAGACTGGCGTGAAGTAGTTTTGGAAAGAAATAACGAAAAACATTTTGCCGATATTTTTACCCCTCAGGGTTTAGTAATTGAGTTTCAACATTCTTCGATTTCGCCAGAGAAAATAATTGAGAGAGAATTATTTTATACTAATATGGTTTGGGTTGTAGACGCGACCAGTTTCAAGAAAAACTTAGTAATTAGTGATTTACTGGAAAATAGCGTGGAAAGACTAAAGAAAAAGTACAGCAAAACGATTCTATCTAGAGAAATCTCTAAGAGAATTGAGGAGGAAGTAAATATGTTGAGAACAGCTATTCTTAATTTGAAAAACAAACTATTCCGTAACCCAAGAATCCTTGAAAGAAGGAAAGACATATTGAAAATTTATGAGAGAACATTAAAAGATTTAGATGGCTATCTGTCAGATGAGGCTTTCAAAACTTGGCAAAAAAAGGGAAGAATACATTTCTCTCTTGGTGAATGTTTGGATTTAGATGAAGTAGAAATAAGAACGCAATTAATTGATTTATACCAGAAAATTAATTCTAATTCTAAATTAATTGAACAAATTAATATTGAGTTAGAAGGGAATGGGTATTCTATTAAGGGTAACAATTCAAAAGAAAAACTTGAAATTGAAAAAGATAAAATTCTAGGAAAAAATAGGCACTTAAAAAATTCACTCCAGAAAATTCGCAATGAAGTGAAGTTAATTTTTTTGAAGGGTCTACCAAATCTTATTGAAAAGGAGAAGTTGGAAATTCAAAAAATCGAGATGGACTTACCAAAAATAAATAAAGAGATTATTTCAAAGAATTTAGATGTGGAACAAATAAAAAAGACTAAAGAAAAGAGAATATCAGAGTTTTTAGCAAAAAAAAACTTAGAATTTAAACAGGAAATGAGGGTTATTAAAAAAGAGAATTATGATATTTTCTCATATGAATGGAAACATGAAAGAAGGTCATGGAGATCTGCATCAAAGCCGATGTTTTTGGATTTAGGCAATGAATATTTATTTAAAATAAAATCGAATAGTTTACTTGAAAGAATATCGAAAACTCGGTTTATAAAGCATTATTCTTATAAGTAGATTTAAATGACAAATCGATTGGGAAAAGAGACCAGGTTGAAATTTTGAATAAACAGAAAACCGTTGAGGGGTATTTTACATAATCGAAATGCGAAACATTCACCGTTTTGCTAAATAAACCATCTGTATCATAATGTACTGCGTTACCTGCCTGCCAATAGGCACGTGTGACTTAGCTTAGGGAAAAGCAAAGTATTTGGCACTCACTTTTCTTTAAATTTTTCTTCTAAAAACCTCTTCTCAAAAAGGTAATGGAGCTTGCCTGCAAGTAGGTAGGTGTGTGGAATGGAAAAAAGGACTTAATTTTATAAATCCAATTGAGTATAGTGCTAACTATTTTGGCTATAATAAACTTCCATTAGCGTCTCTTTTTAGCTGCACTAATAATGACAAGTATTTTGTCGCTCAAACTCCGTAAAGGCATATTCTGAGAGGTAATGAAACATGTATATTGCTCGATCAAGCCAATTTGATAAAGATAGTAGATTACCGTCATGATATTCATTTACATACGGCATAATTGGAATTTTTTAATGAAATATATTTTATAAGTAGTCCAATTAATCGCTAAATTTTATATAATGAATTTTGTTTTACTAGTTAAATGATGTAATTTTATTGCAATTCCAACGTTGGACTAGTGTAAATGCAATTGTTATGAGTAAAAAAATTTCATACCCGAAAAAAGCAGCAGGTGGTAAAGTAGTAAAGAGCAGAACTGAACGCGCAGCTAAATCCCGTTCTAGCCATAGAACTGTTGTTCATGGAAGTTCGGTCCAAGCTACAACTTTAGTTGGAGCATCAAAAGATTTAGATGTCTCAGTAAAAACAAATATTGTTTCTTTTCATTTTCTACCAGTATTAAAAAAAGAAAGACCAACATACAAGTATAATCAGATAAAGCCTTTATTAAATTTTCTAGGTTACAATCAAGGGGATTCATCTGAACTTTTAGAAACTAACGCTAGCACATTATCTAGATGGAAAAATTCTGATAAACCAGTTGATATTGGAAAACTTAGGTCTAAGATAGTACTGGATATTGATGAAATAATTTCAAAAGGTGTTCGTGTTTTTGGTAATGAGCAGCTTTTCCAAGATTGGTTGAACACATCGAATTCTTCTCTAGGAGACGTAAAACCCGTTGACCTCTTAAAAGATATATATTCTATTGAACTTGTTGAAGATGCTATAGATGCTTTATCATGGGGTAGTTATGTATGAAGTATTTTAGACTCATTGAGGATATACCCACAAGATCACCACTAGGCTTTGGCCTTGGCGGAGCTAGATGGAACTACAGTGGTGTTCCTATCATATATCTATCGAATTTTTCTTCAATTGCTATTAATGAAATGATTAGTATCAAAGGAAGCACGGTAGCCAAATCAAATTGGAAAATCTGTACTTTGGAAATAGCGGATCCAATACCTGAACTTAAACTTTCAGATATTCCAAAGGATTGGAATATAAGACCTGCAAGTAAATCAACAAAGGATATAGGTACATTATGGGCAAATGAAATGAAAAGTGTTTGTCTTAAAGTTCCTTCGGCAAGACTTAATTTAACTGCTTATTCAGATGAACATAACCTTTTGGTAAATCCATTACATCCTGATTTCAGAAAAGTTGTTAATTATCTAAACTCGGAAGATTTCAATTTTCAACTTAACGATGTAATAATCTCAAAATAGAGCAGAACTATCTCCAATTACCCCAAATTGTGTTTCGAAATGACATTTGCCTTGGAAAGCAAGGTTTTACCTCTACAATTTCTCTTTAAACGTTTCTTCTTAAAAAGCTGATAAAACATTTTTTACCCGTAATAATAGCGAAGGTGAGTGTGTGTAATGGTATACTACTACAATTTTTAATATCCTTGCAGTTTTCCGTAATGAATTACTTGTTAATAATTTGTATATTTAAACCTCCCCATTCATCATTTTCAGCCCCTCTTTGTAAAAGCATATAGTAAAATGACTGAACCAAAATACCCAATTTTTCTTTCGGGGAGGCCTTCTGGAAAAGATACTATTAAAGGTGGCTCACATAGAAAAACTGCAAAAATTATTGCCAAAACAATCAAGTCTGAAATATTAGACAAAAAAGTTGTTGGGTTAGAAGGAGAATGGGGTTCTGGAAAGTCCAATGTAATAAAAATAATTGAAGAGGAGCTTGGAACTGAATACTATACCTTTATTTTTGATTCCTGGGGTAATCAAGAAGATTTAACACGAAAATCGTTTTTAGAACAACTAATTAGTCAACTTTTTTCTGCTGGGTTTTTGACGGACAGAGAGAAATGGTCAAAATTAGAAAATCGACTACTTTCTAAGACATCTACGATTCACAAACAAAGGTTTCCTAAATTAAAACCATACTGGATTCTATTAACCCTTGCAATTTTGTCGTCAACGGTTCTTTCAGGTTTATATGATAACATTTTGTCAAAGGTAGACCTTATTAAGTCATGGGATGCTGGTCCTTTTTGGAAGCCAATTATCACCATCTATCTTATACCACTTGGGTTACTTATATGGGCAGTTTTGTTAGCATGGATAGAATATAAAAAGTTGAGAAAAGAAAATGCAACTAAAGAATTACAAAAACAAGAAGGCAGGTCTGATACTCTTGGCAGAATATTTTATTGGTTCCGGGGTCAGGAGATAGATTCTAAGGAAATAGAAAACGTGCTAGAAGATGAACCGTCGGTCAAAAAATTCAGGGAGTATTTTTCTAACATAGAAGAAGATATTAATAAAAATGGAAAGAAGCTTGTAATAGTTTTTGATAATATCGATAGACTAGAAGAAGATAAGATTAAGTCGCTTTGGTCTTCCATTCACACTTTTTTTGCTGAGGACACGGAAACGGTTAATTCTTGGATAATTGTACCTTATGATAAGACAAAATTAAACAAGCACTTTGATGGAAACGGGTTTATTGAAAAAACTTTTGCCACTAATTTTAGAGTAACACCACCCGTAGTAACTCAATGGGAAGCGTTTTTGGACCAATCTTTAAAAGATGCGTTTGGGGAAGAAATTATACATGAAAAGGAGAAGGAGTATGTTGTCAAATTATTTGACATTCTCTCTTCCGAAACTACAATCAAACCAAGGCAAATAATCAATTATGTAAATAGTTTGGTTGCTCAATATCTTCAATGGGAAAATGAGGTTGCAAATGATGAAATAAAAATGAGATATTTAGCATTATTTGTACTAGCAAAAGATGATATCATTAAGAGCCCAAATGAGGAAGTACTTTCCCGAAGTTACTTGAAAGCAGCGGTTAACCAATTTGAAGATATAGCTGAACTAGATGAATGTATTTCGGCTCTTACTTTTGGAGTTAACAAGAATCGGGCTAATGAAGTTCTCCTATTTAGAGAACTACAAATAATTTTGAGGGAAGGCAATGTGGAGAAACTAAAGAATTTCGTAAATCATGCCGCGTTTGATAGTTATTTTAATAAAGCATATTTCGGTTTAGAGCTGCCGACCAAAATAAATGGGTTGGCTGACATACTTAAAATTACTTCCAGTTATTTGTCTGATAATAGGAAAAGGCAATATTGGAATGATTTCGCAAAACAAATAATTGAAATAGAAACCCAATTTAAAAAATTTAATGATAACCATAAGGCTATTGTTTCCAACTCATCTTTGAACCTGGGTAAAAAGGTTTTGAAGAAGTTAATAGATACTTTAAGCAGTAAAATTCTAATAGATGACGAGTCAACTCAAAATACTTACTATGATGAGATTGTTAAAACAGAAAAATTTTTAAAAGACAATCAAGAAATAAAGATTGATTTAATAAAACTGATTAAACCCCAAGAATTTAAGCCTGTTCCATTAATTAACCTGGTATCAAAAACAAAAAAAGAATACACCAGGTATAAGATAAAGTGCAACAACGACGACTTGATTGATTACTTCTTTGAGGATGAAGAGAGTGAAGAGGATTTAAATTTAGGTAAAGTCACGGATTGTTTAAATGAGTTAGAAATTATTAACGATAATTACGAATTAGAAAGAATTTCCGAAGGAATAATAGAAAAACTAGAAGACGTAACTTATGATGAAGTAGAGGATATTACTAATTATTTGAATGTATTAAAACGTCTCAATAATAAACCTCTAGATGTAAAATTGTCTCCAACATTTTATAACCAATTAACAAAACCAAGGTTAGCTGAAAATGAAGTTTACATTAATGCTTTTGCCATAGGTCTAGCTAATTTTAACGATGCAATCGTACATCAAAACTTCATAAATACATTAAATACTTTATCTGACGAAAACATAGAAAAAATATGTGCAGAGATTGAATGGTACATAGACTACGATGACCTACTTTTTTTGATAACAGAAAACCCCAAAACCACACCCTATACGAATGTAAAATTAATGTCAGAGAAGCTAACATACAATAGTTACGGCTCTTCCAGATTGCTTTTGAAAAATATATTAGTAGAGTATTCGAAGGTTTTAGAAAAAGTATTTGACAATGACTTAAAAAAAGAGAAAAAGTTTATTCAAAAACTTGAAGGATGGCATAGTCACTTTGAAGACAATAGCGATGTGTCAAAATTGGATGAAAGATTTTTTTATAACCTTCACTTACAGGAATTTGAACTAATTAAAAAAGTTACAAAAAATGCATTAAAACATGTTGAGGGCCTTAGCAAAGAAGACATTTTAAACGCATTTAAAAAACAAAACAAAACCTTTTCGATTATTAAATCACTGGTTAACAACAAATTGATAAATACTTATAGTGGCAACTTTCATAGTGCTTTTGATGATTATCTAAAAGATATCGCCTCTGAAAAAGAAGATATACCAGAACCAATCTTTTGGGACACACTTATGAATGAATTAGACGCGAGGAAACTTAAAACAACTTATACTAGTGTTAGAGATATAATCATAAACGACAGGGGTGAAATTAACGAAAATGATATCCTCTTTTTCGGGAAAGGATTGCTTTTGCATGGAAATTTAGATAAAAGAAGTGATGCTACCACTCGTAAAATTATAATACCAATGATAGAATCTGATGGTTGTTTTGAGTTATTTCTTGAAAACAAGACGAAGCTTTTAAAAATCATTAACCAAGCAAGCGAGCATAAAGAAACGGCTATTAACGAGTTGCAAATAAGATATAATTCTGAGAAGTATAGGGAAAATGGTTTAATGAAAGAAATTGCAAAAACCCTGGATTTGAAGATTTTTAAAGATGATTCAGAGTTAGAACCTTAATAGCATAATAAATTTAGATTAATGAAAATTGACAAGAACAATTTACCTTTTGCCAAGCGCTACGGGTTTGAACCTGTAGAGATACCTATCCAAATAGACCATATAGATGATGATTTGAGAACTGATATGTGGAATGCATTTCTTATTTATATATATGGAAAATATGAAACAAATCAGAGGGATAAGAGTTTTATGAAACAATTTTTCCAGATTGTTTGGATTGGGTTTTTCAAAGAAGCATTAGATGATTTTCCCTATAGGGATTACGACCTTAAAGGTTTTATTAGAAGACATATCGAAAAGGCTCATTGGCCCAAAGTTTATGAATTCTTCGAGTTTGTTCTGCAACAGATTGAGGATAGGTCAGAATTTAGCACTTTCTTTGATATTGAAGAATTTAGTGATGTCCTGAATGAAAACCTTAAGGATAATAATTCTGCATATACCTTAGTTGAAACTAAATTCATTCCGGTAACAAACGAAGCCGAAATTTCTGAAATAGAACAGACACAAATCTTGGCCAGTGAGTATGGTTTGATAGGCATTCATGAGCATCTAAATACTGCCCTAGAGTTGATTTCAAAGAAGCCGAATCCGGATTTAAGAAACTCGATAAAGGAGGGCATAAGCATGGTAGAGGCTATTTCTAGAATTATTGAACCAACGGAAAATACTTTAGGAAAAGCTTTAAACAAACTCAACAAGTCTAAAAAGATAAACAATACGTTGAAAGCAGGGTTTGAAAAATTATACGCGTATACCAATGATAAAAATGGGATACGACATGCTCTTATGCAAGAGGATAAATTAGAGCTAGAAGACGCTAGATTTTTCCTCGTATCCTGTTCAGCTTTCACAAATTATCTCATAGAAAAAGCTAAGAAAGAAGATTTACTTGGCGCGGGCCAGAATTGAAAAAACGCTTAGATTGTTTATGCATTTTTTGAAATATCCCCGCTGTCGCGAGCCCTCCATAGGCCGTCCGGCTCGTTTAATAAACCAGTCCCGAACCCTCCGTTTCCACCCTTACTCCCAAAACCATTCCTCTTCTGTAAAGCGCAGCCCCCATAATTGTTCATTGCTAACTGTTCCCTGTTCAGTGTAAACATCCTCTTTTTCCCTCCAATTTTCCCACCTATTACGCTATACGCCCACTTATTACATGGGTTTTTCTTTCCTGTCAATTAATCAAGAACTTTAATGGATTAACAGGGGCTCAACTCCCCCTTTGACCGTTTCCAAACGACTTGTTAAACAACTCGTGGAGACTTATTAAGCAACTTTTGGCGACTTGTTTAACCACTCTAAAAAAGCCCTCCCGATAGCTATTGGGATGGGGCCTGCCTGCCAAGACGCAATTTCGGTAATCATCATACACGAGTAAAATAGATAACCTTAAAACACCCAAAGAGATGAAAAAGCGTACGATTCTGGCAATACTTGTTGTTGCCTTCCATTTCGCAGGCCTTTCACAAGAAAGTGGCGAAGGGAACCAAGGAACCTTGGAACAGGTCGAAGCGTATATCTACGGCGACCATGTGACCAGGAAAAAATCCAAAAAGACCTTTAAACTGGTAAGGTCCATGGCAGAAACAGGGGATGCCGATGCCATGTGCATGTTAGGAGTCCTGCACAAAGATGGTATCGGCACCGTCCTGGATTTCAACCAGGCGCGGATGTGCTTCGAGCGCGCCTACGAACTGGGCAGCGATAAGGCCGCCTATAGCTTGGGGTACCTGTACCTCAAAGGGCTCGGCGATGTGGAACAGGACTATGCCAAGGCCATGGAATGGTTCAAAAAGGGCACTTGGCCCATGGCCAAACATTGGCTTGCCAAAATGTACTATTTCGGGCTCGGGGTCCCCAAGGACCGGGCCAGGGCAATGGACCTTCTTCGTGATAATCCCATATACAACAGTGAGGTGCTGTTGCAACAGTTCCAAAACGAAGGAGAGGGCAAGAGCGATACCATACAGGTCCGGAGAGAGGGACTACAACAGGCCATCGGGGACAAAGGAACGGGAGAGAGTGCCTCGTCCATGACAGGAACAGATGAAAAGCGCGTTCCCGTTTCCATTGAGGGGAACTGGCAGGGCCATCTTTTGGAAATGGACTGGTCCGGCCGTACCGTGCTACGCACCCTGCCCATGAAATTTTTGGTGGAAAGTACCGATGGTGGCCCGGAGACCCTTGGGACGGAGGTAGAGGTTGCCGGAAACGGTACTTACGGCAGGGCCATATGGAAAGAGGGTGCCCTGACCTTTCTCAATGGGCAGATCACCATTGAAAAGCAGTACACGGACCATCCCGGTTATCCAGACCTGGACCATGACCTGCTCTCGGCAGATTTTACACTGGAAGAACTGGGGGGCACCACCTACCTCGTAGGGAGGTTGGAGACCTGGACCGTACAATGGGCCGAGCCCGGTCCACCCATGGTCATGGTACTGGCCCAGGGAGAACAAGAACTGTCCCAGGCCGCACTGTCCGCTTTGGCCCAACAGGGCAGTAGCTTTATAAAACTGTACCCCAACCCCTTTGCACATGATCTTCTCGTGCACTACGAACTGGGCTCCGATGCCAGTGTGGAAGTAGCGCTTTACGATTACTACGGGGCCACAAAGGTACAGACGGTGCACAACGGCTTTCTGGAACAGGGCAGGCACACCCATGCCATATCCAGGGGCGATCTACGGTCGGGACTGTACATCGTACAGGTAAGGGTGAACGACCGGACACATACCAAACTTGTCATTAAAAAATAAAGCCGTCAAAGATGAAAAATATATACAGATTTCTGCTCTCCGTGGCCCTTTTCACCTGCTTTTCCTTTTCGGCGGAAGCACAGTACAGAAGTCACGAGCCACTCGAGAGTAGGGTAGACCGCTCAGATAGTAGGAACAGGGACGCCAGGGGAAGAAGCAATAGGAATACGAGGCGCACCACGACCAGGAGGCCGCCCAGGGCCCTACCGGCCAGGACGGAGGAATTGGATTTCCAGATCTATTACACCAGCATGGACGTTCTGTTGAACATGCAGATAGCGATTGATGCCGCGCAGCGGGCAGCTGTAGATCGTTGGCTGCGCCGACAGGAAGAGAACTTCAGAAAGGAGATCAACCGCCAATTGCGGACCCGTCACAGCACCTTTAGAAATGCCCAAAGGGATTTCTTTAAAAATTACGAGAAGAACTTCAAAAAGGTTGAGAGCAGGGCACGCTCGATCGGGTCGAGCCATAGCAAAAAGGCAAGGTCGCTGGATAAGGAACAAGAACAGCATACCAATGACCTCAATTTGATTGAGGAATGGAGACATTTACGTGATGTTTGTAGCCCCCGCGGTATCGTTAATTGCGATGAACTGTCCAACAAAAGGGTCAGGAACACCCGCCTAGGTTCCACAGGTTTGGGAACCTTAGATCGCCTTTGGGACGGATCCCTAAATGACTTTTCAAAGAAAGAGTACGGAGCGGCACAAAATCGTTCCTGGGCATGGGGGATGCACCGGATCGTGGATGATGGGAGCCTATCCACTGAGATGACGAACAAACATATCGCCAACTATAACCGTAAGGGGCTACAGGACAAGGTGTTCCTTATGACCACCTACCTCACCCAGTACAACAACCGTGGTAGGGGTGTGATGAGCGTACCGATCACCAAGTATAGGCTGCCAAACTTCTGGAACAACACCATACTCCTGAACATGGGCAAGAAGAAGGCTCCAAAGCTCACGGATTCACAAAGGGTCTTCAAAGACAATTTTTTCCAAAACGAATCCGAACGGTGCAACTCCCTGTCCTCGAATTATTCGGTACGTCAATGTGCCAGGAACTATGAAAGGTTGGAAAAGTTAAGGGAAGATATTATCCTGCAACACAGGGAGGCCATGCTGACCCGTAGCGAGTTTGGCATGACACATAAATTGAACAAGTTGCGCAAAGGATACCGTAAGGGGAACGGATCGGGCAAGATAGGTGGACTGGATGCACTGTCCTATAAGAACTGGACCCCAGACGGAAACGGCTCCAATGCCAATAGGTTTTATCAGCTCAATAACGGCAGTTGGGTCTATCGCTCCAATTCGGTCAGAGAGGTGAATAATGGGGTTTCCTTTTCGGAGCCCAGCTTAAATGATGATGGCTACTTCTACTACATTTTTAATGACGGGACCAAACGTTGGCACGAGCTTTTATTGCCCGCGACCGGAGTGAGCACTACAAGCGACCCCTATTTGGTACAGGCTTTTTGGAAGGGCATGAAAGGGGTTGCCCGTTATGCGACACCAATAGAGGAGGCAATAGTATTTATAGATGGCAAGGATTTTGACAACAATGAAGCATCACGGGCCGAAGCTGGGGTCTGGCTGGTGGTCGGCTTTATACCAGGGGGCAAGATTCTGAAACCTGTGATCAAAGGTGGTGGAAAAGCAGTAAAAGTAGCTATTAAGATAGGCAGTAAAACAATAATTCAGTCTGCAACTTTAATAGAAGGTTTTATTACAATTCTAAAAAGACAAAGTATACCTTCTTTTAGAGCCACTACCTTTTTAGATGGAGCTTATAGAACAGCTAAAAATAATATTGACATATCGCTTTATAGATCTTTTGGAGGAGATGCTCTTGCCAATGGTGCCTTTTTAACAACCAAAAGGGGTGCCACGAGAAATGAACTTGCTATATTGAGTGAATTTAACAATAGTATGCGTTTTGAAGCTAAGATAAAAATACCTGCTGGAACTACTATGAATATTGGAAAAGTGGCTCCTCAGGTAGGTAAAAATGGACAAAGACTATCTGGTGGTGGAGATCAAGTATTATTATCTTCAAATTGGAGCATAAATTGGATTACAGAAATATTAGACAATACAACAGGTAAAAAATATACTTTACAAGAATTTCGGAAACTATATCCGAATTTATTTAACTAAAAAATATGGATTACTATAACATCAATGAACTTGAACCTATTGATAAGTCTCAAATTAAGACTCTCTATAAAAAATCTAAAGCATCTGAAGGAGGTAGTATTCTAGTATGGGGGGACTGTATTGGAAGGCCTGGGGATAATATATATCGGTTGTTGCAAATTGAAGAATTTGATGAAGGCATGTATTTATTTAATTTTAGTAAAAGCGATATTATTTTAAAAGAACCTAATAAAGTATATATAAATGAATTTATAATTGCTGTTGAATGTTGCAATGAGATTATTTGGCATGATAGGTCATCAGGATTGAAAATTAGATATAGTTTTAATCCTTCCAGCAAATCATTAATTGCAAATGTGTTGAAAGGGAGTCACAATCCTGTTATTAGCATTAATGAACCAGCGTTTATGCTTGCTTGGTAATTTTGAGTCGAACAACCGAAGACATGACCAAAATGAGCTAGCAGTTTTAAGAGAAAAAAACAGCCATTGGCTTTAGAGGAAGAAGTAATCTTAATTAGGCATTGGGAAACTTAGGTCAAATGACGTTTGAATTCGAAAATGGCAAGATATTGGTGTTAAAAGGTGAAGCCACTTTAGATCCGCCGATGTTTTATGCTGATAAAGAATCTTTAAACTATTGGGGGAAGCCAAAAGGACAACGTGTTACGGAAGAAGAACGGAAAAACATCATAAAAGAAATAAATAAAAAATTCAAAGGCAAAATATTGTTTGATTGAATCTAGAAGAAAATATACTCTTGCAGAATTTAGAAGAGCATTTCCAGATTTATTTAAAAGATATGCCATGAAGGATTTCTACAATTTAGAATCGTTAGACCCTATAGAGGATGATACGTTAATGCAACTATACAAAGAATCCAAGGCAGCTTTGGCAGGAACCATAACGCTTTGGGGGGACTGTATTGGAAGGCCTGGAGACAATTTGTATGCCTTAAAGGAAATAACAGGAACCAGTGAAAAAGGGATTGTTTTTGAGTTTAAGGGGGCTAAAATTCAAGTTTATAACCCGAGGAACATATATGTCAATGAGATGATCATTGCAATAAACGGGTGTGATAAAATCATTTGGGATGATATTTCCTTTAACACGAAAATTGAGTATTTGATTGACAAATCCGATCAAAAAGTAGTAGCGAATATCGTTAGAGGTGAGCATCATCCGAACCTAAATACCAGCGAACCATGCTTTATGCTGGCTGCTTGGTAGTTGCTAGTGCGTGTTTTGGGTAGGGAGCAAGCGGCCTAAGAGAACTTTATTCATTACTGGTCCATTGCTTTAAATGAAGTTATGAAGCAGGGAGTAGGAGGGTGGCCATATCCAATAGCTCCCCCAAAACCATCCCTCTTCTATAAAGCGCAAATCCCCATAATGGTTCATTGCTAATTGTTCCCTGTTTATTGTAAACACCCTCTTTCCCCCGCCAATTTTCCCGTCCATTCCCATATACGCCCACTTGTTACATGGGTTTTTCTTCCTATTCAATTTATCCGCAGTTTTATGCACTAAATGGAAAACTGCATATCATGAAAAAATGTCCATTGATTGTTGGCTGCTTACTTTTGGTCCTTTGCTTTACCATTCGATCTCAAGCCCAGGGAAGTGTCTCGATCCATGCGGGACCCTCCTTCCCGTTAGGTGATTTTACAGATATAGGCAGCAATGGCAATGCGGCCGTGGGCGCCCATATAGGCGCCCAATATGTATATCCCTTGGGAAAAAATGGTTGGGGACTGTTCGGAGGGGTCGACCTTCATTACAACGGGTCAGAAAAGGACGCGGAGACACTATCTGAACGAATTTTAATGCAAATTACGGGCGATGCCAATGTGCATATCAAGAACCCAAAGTATTTGAACGTTCCCGTAACCGCCGGTTTGCGGTATACTTTTAAAACTGGTCCTTGTGTTTCAATCTTTGCCCATGCCGGGGCGGCCTCGAACTTTCTTAAAATTATGGATTACGTGCTTACGATAGATGGGGAAACCTATAGATCAACGCAAAACTGGGCCACCAAGCTCGGGTATACCGTTGGGGCCGGTATTTGGATCAATGACCGCTTTTCCATAGCGGTGGATTACCTGGGCCTGGGTGAACATACCTATAGCGGGACGCTAGATATTCCTGCGCTGGGCGGACAACCTGCCGTTAAAGGAGATTACGATAATGGGAAACAAAAGGTGGCCATCCTGGCGCTACGGGTAGGGGTGAGGCTATAACCCGACCCAAAACTACTTGAAACAAGCACTCATTTTATCAACGCCCCTTTCAAACACGAACTACCATGACAAGGACATTGCTATTTTTTGCCTTGACCAGCTTCTTTTTTGTTGGCCATGCCCAAGACACTGAAACCGGCCGTAAGGGTCAACTCTATTTTAGCCTGGGACCGGAATATCGGATTACGCCTATTTACGATGTAGCGATACCGCTTAGCGAGGAGGCATCCTTTACGAATATTGATAAACAGAATTCGGGAATGGCCCTGAACCTTGAATTGGAATATTTTGTTTCGAAGAAACTCTCGGTCGGATTTATCAATTCGTTCCGTTACGACCTGGTACTTTTGGACGCGCGTGAGATCACCGGCGATTTTGGTGTGGAAGGGGCAGATTACAAATTGCTGATGGGCTATCATTTGTACCTGGCCTACTATTTCAAGGTCTTTGGCAAGGGCGAATTTTTTGCCCAGGCTGGTCTGTCCCTATTGAACCGGAACAGCGATTTCATCGTAAAGGAATTGTTCCGCAACGAAACCGGAGCGCTGGTGGGCACAGCCATTTACGATAGCGATTATAACTTCTTCGCTAATAAGTTGTCCCTGGGCTATGTGAAGGGGAGGAGCAAGCTATCATTGGGCATCTATGTTACGCATAGGGCCCCTCATTTTGGGCCCACTACATCGTTTATGGTGCCTCATATCGGGTTAAGCTATAATATCGGGAAGTTGTAGACATACCACTTTGTTTTTAGGAAAGCCCTGGAACAATCTCCGGGGCTTTTTTGTTGCATTGAGTATAAAGTAGACAGTGCTCCTTCACTGAAGTTACGGAGCACAGGTAGGGGAGGCAGGCGAGCCTGCCCGCCGACAGGAGGGCACGCTGAAGCTTTAGCGGAGGTGAGTGTATGAAATGGTTTTGATTAAGACAGATTTAGTTTTCTCTTGGTTTCAGCAATTCTTTCTCGAATTTCATAAGTAGTTTTGTCCAACTCCAAAGCTAAATTGAATTTTTCTAGAGCCTTAGCGAACTCCCCTAAATCGTAATAATAAATTCCTAGATTCATATGTGCATATGAATTGTCTTTATCGAGATGCATTGACTTTTCAATATCATTGAGCCCTTCCTTCTTTCTTCCTAGTTTTATTTTAGCTAGACCTCTGTTGTTATAGGCATATGCTTGCTCCGGCTCTATTTCAATAGCCTTATCGAAGTCTGTAATTGCTTTATCATATTCCCCAATAAGGTTATAGGTATATCCTCGATTATTTAGGGTCAAATTATTCTCCGGATTGAGTTCTAATGATTTTTCATAATCCAATAACCCTTTTGAATAATCCTTCAAATATGATTTAAGTAGCCCAGAACTATTGTAATCATTTGAATCAAAGTTTGTTCTGTTGTTCTTTTTTTCAAACTCATCGTTGAACAACTTGGCTTTTTGATAATTGTGGGCATTTAGAAAAGATGATATTGCCAAGCGATATATTAAATCTTGTTTATGTCCAGAATCTAGAACTTTTTCGAATATTTCCCCTGCTTTTTTAAACTCTTTGCTATTGTATAGGTCAATACCTTCCTCATATTCCAACGGCAGGTTCTTATACTTTAATAAGTTCTTTATGTTTTGGCCGTCATTATGGGTTAAGGTTCCATCATGTAATTTAATAGGTTGTCTTTGAGGTATGATATTGGCAAAGAAATCATAGTAAGTGGATATCCCAAAGAAAAATAACAGCACTACAAAATCCCCATTTAAATCGGCGAAAAAAACGTAATAAGTGACTATTAAAGACAATGCTAGCGACATTATCGGCCCCATTAGATTTATCAAGATCTGTCTGTTAACAGAAACTGATTCGCTATGCATTTGGCAAAGACCAATCTTCCAATGAAAGGGGTTCTTTCTGAAATAGATTTCCAACCTACCGATATTAATTTTAATACTCTCCTTTGGATCTCCATAAGAACCTAGAAACAATGTAACCTTGTCATCCGTCAACAACAAGGCAGGTATTCCATGGCCCAATTCATGAATCAGTGTGGAAATCGGCCTGAGAAAAATGGCAAATACAAGTAATAGAAAGATATAGGTATAGAACATTTGTATTTGAACTCAGTTCAGTTTAAGCTTCTAAACTAAGAAAAACAATAGTTTCCATTCGAAATTATTTACATATTCCAATTTGGTGTCAAGGCATTCACGTTAATATGTTATAAGTTGTAGCAAAGATTTACTACTAAGATTTCCCTTTAATTTTTCTTCTAAAAAGGTTTCTCTTAAAAGGTAATGGAACCAGCCTACGGTAGGCAGGCCCGCCTGTGGAGGGCAGGCAGGCATGGCCACATATGTAAATAATCACACCTCATGCCGATACCAAGTTTTACTATATTTACCTTGGGCAATGACCAAATGGCACTGCCTACAACAATATGTATAACCCATAGGGTGTGATGATGGTTGTCCGTGGCACTGCGCCCCACATGCCATACACAAATCCCATTGGCGGCAAGCTGGTCAATATGAGTAACAAACATGATATCAAGACATACCAAAAACTTTCGCTAGGCGCATCATTCTTTTTGGAAGAAGCATTTAAATATCTTGATACAGCATTGAAGTATGAATTTGCTTCAATCCTATTCGGAGAATTATTGGAGACAATTGAGCCAAATCAAGAAGATAGAAAAACAATTGATAAACTTATTTTACCTGCGACACCTATCGGAATGTTACAATTTGACAATAAGAAGGTGATTTCTGAAAAAACTATAAAAAAAATTTACTCTGCATGGGATAATGCGCAAAAAAGGGCTGAAAATGAAAAATATAAATTCGGATTAAACCACAGCATTGATTCGACTGAAATACTAGGACATATAAACAATATGGGCTTCTTTATGGAAACTATAATTAATAGGCATTTACTCTTTTTGAACCAATCAAGAAAAATAGATGATTTTAGCTATTCTCGAATTTCTACTTCAAGAATTATGGAAAGAATAGTTTACATATTTAAAGATGAATTAAATAAGAACAGGATTCATCTCAATGAAGTTCAAAATCTTTTTAGATTAAGAAACAAGACTGTTCATTATACTCCGGATAATGCAAAAATTCTAAAACCTATGGTTTCCGAATTAATCAAAATTTGGAATCAATGCTCAAAACTGTTAGAAAAACTTGAAGAAAAGGAGAATTTTGTTGATGGTAATTTTTCTAAACAAATAATTTACTATTCATTGAAATTCCAAGAAAGGTGGATATGAAAAGTCAACTGCTAGTAATGTATATAAAAAATAGAAGAAGGTGGGTTATCCAACATTTATTGGGTAGATGCCCAGGTCATTGGGAACCTCAAGCCCAATCAATAATATATAAAACCCCGACCTATTTTAAAGCCACTTCGCCTTGATGTCCTTGTACTTGGTTCTTCCGATAGGGATACGTTCCCCATTTTTGAGCACGGCCATATATTTGCTTCCCGTTTCTACACGAATTTCCCTTAGCTCGGACATCTTCATTAAGTACGATTTGTGGATCCGTTCAAAAGAAGGCGATAACAACTGTTCCAGTTTTTCGAGCGATTTATTATGCAGTTCCTTTTTCCCATCTGCCAGAAAGAGTTCGGTATAAACACCGGCACCTTTTATATAAAGTACCTCTTCAAGGGGTATGAGCTGTATCCGGTGTCTTTTTTTAACCGCTAAAAATTTAATATCATGGGCAGCTGTTTTCCCTTTAACAAGGGTCTTGTTCAAGGCTTGCTCCAAGCGGTCCCTGTTAAAAGGTTTGGGTACAAAATCCAAAACGCCATATTCATAAGCCGTAATTGCCTGGTCTTTGTAGGCAGAAACAATTACCGTATGGAACGATCCGGAAACCGCGGTGGCAAGAAGGTCAAACCCACTGGCACCATTAAGGTTCAGATCCAAGAGCACAAGATCCAAGGAGTTATTTTCTATAAACTGCACTGCCCCATGGAGGGTGTTTATATGTTGTAACGATTGTAGCGTATCACCAAAAATAGCACGGGTCATGCGTTCTATTCTTTTGGCAATCCGTGATTCATCTTCAACAATTAAAATGTGCATCTCCTAGGAATATATTTTTATGGTATTTCTCCAACCGTGATCCGCCGGTTCCGAGGTAAAATCCCATTGCCCGTGATAACTCTCCGTCAACCGGGCTTTTATGTATTTTAAGCCTGTACCTTCTTTTTTTGTTTCTTTTCCCAAACCTGCTGCAAACGTTAAAAAGGTATAACACTTGTAATCACTGTTCGCTTCAAAACTAAGTGTAAACCGGATACTGTTATCCTCCAAGGGCAAGCTGTGCGTAATGCCGTTTTCCAATAAGGTGTGAAGAATTCCGGGCGGTATTTTTTCTTTAAGATCGATACCTTCTTCTTGCAGGGAATAGTTGATTTCTTTGCGGTATTCCATAATTTCAAGATGCGTACGGCAAAGCGCTATTTCCTGGGCGATGGGAATCAGGGTTTTGTTTTCTATCTGATTAAAGAGGTCAAATTCCTTGGCCAAGGCTTCTATGAACAAAACGCCCTTCTTAGGTGCTTCTTCTACCCAATCTATCAATGAGGTCAGGGTGTTCATTAGAAAATGGGGTTGAATGTTCTTTTTTAACAATTCCAGCCGCAGGCGCGTGGATTGCACCAGAGAAGTTTCATAAGCCAGGCGTTGTTCCTTGATCCGGAGCGATAGCAAATAAAACATACCCAAAAGAATAAGGCTGAAACCTGCGAACAGGCTTTTGTTAAAGGGAGTGACAAAACCTATGGGGACGGACAGTAGGAGTGTCAACAGTACTAGACGGGCGCCTTTCATCCTTTTATAGACCCCGAACACCACAATCCCAAAGGAAAACAACCACATGCTCAGGACCATATTATTGGCGGTCAGTTCAAAGACATATCTTGATAGGAAAAAGAACAATAGCACCCCTGCGAAAAGGGTCAGCAGCAATTTTCGTTTGGGGAAGGGAAACTGCATGGAAAAATAGAACGGGATCAAAAAAGAAATACCGAGCATCAGACTGCCTATGATCCGTAAGCGTACAATATGCATACTGTAATGGATGGGCATATAGGCTTTACTGAACTCTGCCAATATCAGAATAAAAAAGAGAAAACAGCTAATGCTGAAAATCAGTGTTGCATACTCCTTTTTATCACTTAGAAAGAGCAATAGAAAATAGAAAGAAGCGATAAGAAAGGCTCCTGCAAAGAGGTGCATATAGGAAGATTCAATGAGTCGATCCTTCAATAGATCGTCGTAATGGTCCATCTTTAGTCCCCATATTCCGGAATGGTCCGGGAAATGATAAAGACTTGAGCGTATGGCCAGAACATGTTGGCCCGCTTCGGTCAGGTGGGTAGGAATACTAAAAGTGGCCCACATTTTACCTTCGGGCGGTAGCACCGCTTCCTGACCTGGATTCCCATTTTTCCCGATCAACACCCCATCCCAAAAAACTTCATACTCCCCATAAACATCCAGCTGTATTCCATAGGGATGTAAGGGCCCGGGGGCCTTTAAAATAGCAATTGGGGTCCGAAACCAGTAAATCTGACCACCCGCTACAATAGGTTTTCCCTTTTCCCAGTCCCGATCATCCAGGTCTTTGGCCGCCCATTCCTGTTGGTCCCCGATCCGGGATACCGTCTCATATTGCTCGAAAACAGGACTTTGGGAACAAGATGCCACAAGCAACAATAGGAATAGGGGACAGGGCAAAGATCTCAAGCACATTTTTAGCGGTATTACCGATCTAAGATAACCATTATGGATGGCTTCTTGGAGTCGTTCATTAGGATATAGAGCAGTTGACAAAATATAGATTGGACAACTGGAAATCAAGAAGCAAGTTTGTAAAACAAAACGAACAGATCCATCTGATCCAGATGCCTTTTTTGTCCATTTAAAAATGAAAAACGATGAAAAACAAAACAGGAGGACTACTTTTAATTCTTGTTATGCTAACCATGGGCGGCTTTGCCCAACAAAGTGATAAGCACGCACCGGAGGCCACGGCCGCCGAAACCGCGCTATCCTTCAGGGATATTCCTTATCTGAAAGAAGCCTTTATCGATATAGCCCCGAGGGATGGAAAAGACGGTATTCCTGTTGGTGAACTTGGCATGGATGGTGGCAATAAAGCGATGGTGCTTACCCTGGCGCAGGAGATTGCCGACGGTAAACACGGTAAGTTCGATAGCTTTCTTATTGCCCACAAGGGCAAGCTCCTCTTTGAATCCTATTATGCACGTGGCCGCATGGATCTGCCCCATCCACAAGCATCAGCGACCAAAGCCTATACCGGCCTGGCGCTGGGCCGCGCCATCCAGTTGGGGTATCTGTCCATGGCCGATCTGGACAAGCCGTTGGTCAGCTTTCTCAAAGACCTGGACCCTACAAAATTTGCGGAGGGTGTAGAAAAGATTACGTTGCACCAGGCGATGACCATGCGTTCCGGTATCCGTATCAGCAAAGAACAGGAAGAAGAATTCGAAAAAGATCCAAGCCGGGTAAAAGGGCAAGGACAGGTTCAGGCCTACCTGGAGCATACTGCGCCCATTACCTCAGCATCCCAAAGTTTTTTATATCAAAACGATCCCATTTTTGTGATGCAGGTCATTGAGGCGGTTGTACCCGGATCGGCAAAAGACTTTATCAAAAATGAACTCCTCGACAAAATGGGCATCACCAATTATGGTTGGCGGACTGAGCTTAGCGGCCTGCCAACTGCGGGATGGGGATCGAGCATGACATCGCGTTCTATGGTCAAGTGGGGCACCTTGGTTGCGAACAAAGGCAAATGGAAGGGCGAACAGTTGGTTCCGGAAGCCTTTATCACCAAAACAACCAGTAGCATCCTCTATACTGGCGATGATGATGTCTACGGCGGCGGCAAGGATGTCTCTAAGCAGGGGTACGGGTATTACTGGTGGAGCGCCGATTTGAAAGTTGGCAATAAAAGCTATTTCGCCGCATCTGCCCAGGGCGGTGGCGGCCAGTATATCATTCTGATCGAGGAGCTTGATCTGATGGTCGTGGTCACTGCCCATGATAACGATAACAGTACCCTGCAGATAACGGCAGAGCGGATCTTGCCGGCTTTTATTCAAAATGCTGTTCCGACCATGGGCGGAAAAAGTGATGGCCAAGATAAATTCCCGCCCCTTGAAGGCCTTTATTTTGGGCTAAAGCCCCCGGGCAGTAAAGCGGAACCGCTTGTACCTCTCTCCCAAAAAGGCTGGGAGTTGGGAGGTGTGCACGCTCCGGACATGGAAGAGTTTTATTTGATCTCCACTCTTGAGTCACCCTTTCGCCCGCTCGTTGTGAGCTTTCGTAGGGAAAACCGCGTCTGGAAGAAATACGATTTTTATTATTCGGGTGGCCATATGATGTACTCAAAAGATAAATATATAGAACGAACCGCCTCTGGTTGGTCGGCCATAAAAAGTCTTGGTGCTCCGTTCGAGGACATAGGCATCATGCGCCTTACGGCTTCATCAAAAGGAACCTTGGTTTTTGACGAAAGGGGGACAAATGGAAATGGGGTTCTCCGATATTCACGACTGGTAAATGGCAAGCGTGAAGCACCAAAAGAATTCGGTAAAGAAATCAATACGGGAAAATGGACGGCCCATCCCTTTATTGCTCCAGATGAGTCCTACCTTATTTGGGATAGTGAAAGAGAAGGCGGATATGGTGATAGTGATATGTATATCAGCTTTCGACAGCAAGATGGCTCATGGGGACCTGCCATTAACTTTGGGGATAAGATAAACACCGATGGCGAGGACGGTGGGGGATACGTGACACCAGACGGGAAATATCTTTCCTATTGCCCCCGTTGTGACCCCCCTTATGATAGAATGTGGATGGATGCGCAGATCATTGAGACGCTTAGGTCCAAACAACGCTAGGTTTATAGGACTTTTCAAAAAATAGGTATTCATCATTACGTCTTTCGATAATCCTTGAGGAAAAATAGCTTACCCCGGTTCTGATGCATTCTTCATCTACTTCAAAGCGGGGCGACCCATATAAGGGAATAACACTTTGTTTTTCATATGTATTAGAAATGCCAGCCTAACTTTACGGATATTTCAGGTATAAATAACGGAGTTTCAAAAGTGCTTTGATCTACACTCACTTCTTTATCACCTGCAATCCTAAGATGTCCCGCCACCCAAGGGTTCAAATAAAAATTCTTATGAAATTTCCACACATATCCTCCGCCAAGAGTGAATATCGTATTGTTATATTCTGTGGTTTCCAGTTTTGCATCGGTCTGTATACTGGCATCCCAATACTCTAAGCCAGGTCCTATCCACCAACCTTTAAAGTCAGGTTTAAAAAAGTAATCTACAATAGCTGCATAAACCTTCATTTCATTATTGGTAAAACCATCTTCTAAGATAAAGTCCGGTGTATCTATTTTTGTGATTACCGCCCTATATCTAAAATGATTGTGACCAACCCAGAGCGAACCATAATATCCTTGGAATATATATGGCACCGCATCCAATTCAAACCCGATAGCTGTTTTTCTTGTTCGGTTTTCGGTGCCCTGACCGTACGTAACCACCAAAAAGAAAAAAGAAAAAAGGAATGTTAGCGTTCTCATGATTTTCAAGTTTTTTCATTCCCAAAAGTATTCTTGAAAACTATCGTATACAATGATACATATCAGTCTATTATGTGATTTTCTTAATGTGCAGGTTTTGATTTGCATCTTTAGTAAAACCTTTGGGAGCGTTCATGAAAATGGCCGACTTGATGAAGCAAATGTTCTAGAAGCATATCAAGTTTCTGAATTACTTGTTATCTTGAGGTTGCAGGAATTGTTTAAAGACACTTACACTGGAGTATCAGCGTTGTGGAGCAATATTCCAATGTTCGTAACTGCGCATGATTACGATATCATTTATAAAGTTCAAAAAAAGGATTAATTGACAGGGTGAAGATTTCGAACAAAATGAGTGATTTACCCAAAGGAGAATTAAAAAGATTTGAATAAATTTAAATTACCGCCAACAATTGACAGTGATAACTTAAATACTTTAACGAATGGAAAAAGCTTTGATAGTAACAATAGTAATAGCAATATTTTTGGTGTTGAGCTTACTTTTTAATAAAATTCTTAAAGGATATGTCAAAGAATCATTTGGTAAAAAGTGGTTGAGTGTTTGGGGGAACAAAGTCTATTTCTGGCAAAGTTTAGTATTTGTCAGCCTTGCTGGTACCGCTTTGATAGTGTATCTCTTAAAGTGGACCAATGTTTTAATTTTCTAGTGGTCTAGGGAAAGTGCCGCAAGATCCTTCTTCCAATGAATGGCAACCAACATTCTTGGCAAAAATTCTATGGAGAAATTATTCTTTACTTTGGCATCTGACAAAAACAGAGCTTCTAATTCATGAGTACTACACAACCAACCAAGGATAGCGTAAAAACAACAAGGTATACCTTTATCAATAGTTCTGCATGGCGTTGGTTTCAGATAGTAATTGTATTGACAATTCTATCTTTAGTGGTCAATCATTTAGCATCACGCGATAGTTTTCCAGATAGTGAATCGTATAGTTTTCCCATTGTAGGGTTTCTGGCGTCCATTATTTTATCCACTTTCATTGGAATCATAGCGCATCTTAATTTTAAGTTCTACAAGAGGAAGTATTTTTCCAAAAAAGTAGAAACTGTTACTATTGCACGGTTTCTGGCTTCTACTTTAGGATATATTACCATCATGTATATTCCTGTAAATATTATTTTGAATATAATTGCAGGCGGACAAACCATATTCTATTATATGCTTGTAGGTTTGTTACTTACTTTATTACTGAGTTTAATTGGTGTCATATTGGTTTATGCACGCGATATTTACAACTTGTATGCAGTATCGATAAAGAGCGCTGAAATCACGATCGAAAGTGGTGCAAAAACAACCAGGCTTACTTATGAGGATATTGCATGCTTTTATAGCGAAAATAAAATTGTATACGCTGTTCAAAATTATGGCAAGACAATTAACACCGATTTTACATTGAATGAGCTAGAAGAAAAAATAAACGATCAATTGTTTTTTAGGGCCAATCGGAAAATTATCATTCACAAAGATGCCGTGGACCAAATTGAAAAGATTGAAAATGGCAAGTTGCGTATTCGGTTAAAAGCTTCCGTTGAAAACGATGCAATTGCTGAAATCAATATCAGTCGTTACAAGCGAAAAGCATTTATGAATTGGTTTCAATAAAAGATGCCAAAAACGACCGACTATTCAGTTGTAAATTCACGACCATTCAGTAAAAATAGTAGTGTTTAAAGGGATTTTCAAAGATTTTGTTCATTATTTCGCTTAGAATTTAAAATCAAAGAAAAATGAACAAACTAAGCTTACGACAAACCTTAATCCCATTAATTACCATTGCCATCATCTGCTTTTTATGGTTTGGACCAATCCGTATTGGCTACATAGAAAATGTCGTTATTTCTATATTGATCATTATAACGAATTACATAGAATACAAAGGAAAACCATTTTCAGCACTTGGTTTTCAACGTGAAAAATTCACATTCAAAAACATAGTCGTACTCGCCCCATTAGTTGCACTAGGGCTCTTTGTTTTTTATGTCTTTGTATTGGTTCCTGGAATTACAAAACTCACAGGAGTTCCAATAGATTATTCAAATTTTGATCAATTGAAAGGAAATCTTCCAGCCTGTTTGGTTGCTTTATTAATAGTTTGGGCTTCTGCGGGATTTGGAGAAGAAATTATCTTTCGCGGTTATTTCATGCGACAATTTGTAAAATTCTTTGGAGAAAGCAAAGTCAGTATTGTGCTTAATATTCTACTACTTGCTTGCTTTTTTGGCTTTATGCATAGTTATCAAGGAATCACAGGGCAGCTTGTTGCAGGGACAGTCGGAGCAATTTTGGCCCTGATATTCTACTTGCGTAAATACGATTTGTGGTTTGTTGTTGCTGTGCACGGTTTTTTTGACACCATTGCTTTAATCTGTGTTTACTTTGGTTTGGTGTAACGATGCCAAGTAATCAGACTTACCCATTGAATTTACGCAATAAAATACGTCTACATTTCTTTATATTTGAGTTTTCCCTTACTTTAAAAACAAAAAATAACGGCTTAAAAAACGTCCATAAAAAAAGACGTAATTTTCATACACAAGACCTTTACAAAGTTCAATTAAACGAAACCACAACAAAGGCAAAAAAATTCAAATAAGTGTTTGACAGACTATTCAAAAAAGAAAAATCAAGGCAACTCCAGCTTGGAGACTGGGTGAATTCGTATTCAAAAGGAATTTACCGGATTGAAACCATTATCGACCAATTTTATGATGAGAGTTATCCAGCACTTGGAGCAAATAAAATTGGTGACCGAATAAAGCACCGAACAATCGTTACAAAAAGATTTCTGAATTCAAAATTCAAAAAATCCATTAGCTATGAAAGTTGTAGTGAGGCTTTTGTTTCAAAATTGGACAAAAGTCAATATGCCAAACTTCAAAAAGTAATGGAACAAAATCCAAGATTGTTGGAAGAACTCAACAATTACGAAATTCCAACAAGAAAAACAATCTATAATATGGAGCTACAAATCGACCAAGAGTCGGATTTGAAAAAGGTAAACGCACTTATTGCCTTCATAAAAACGGGGAAAAGTTTTCTGGAAATTCAAACGGAAATGCAGCAAGCCGACATCTTAAAGCTTAAACCAAAGCATTTTGGAAATTATTGGTTCCAATTGTTCAACTTCAATGACGAGTATTTGAATAAAAAGAAAATTTGGCGGGATGCAGAACTGACCAAAAAATAACTGCAGGCAGTATGGCCCTGAGAAATTATACACAGCCTTCTCAAATTTTCTATTCAATACAGAACCCCTACCTTATTTTGCTCGTATATTTGATATCAAATTTTCTATGTATGCGTAAACTCTTTTTACTACTACTCCTTGTTTTACTATGCAGTCACGACCTGTATATAAAAATGGAAAACTATTTCTTGCAGCCCCATCAAGAGGCAAGCTTAAGCCTATACAATGGGACTTTTGAAAAGAGCGAGAATACCATCGCCCGGGATCGCATACTGGACGCTTCGGTTGTCGCTCAGGGCCAAAGAAGGGCCATCGATCCGGAACAATGGAAAGACCAGGACAGCACCATTACGCAATTGACTTTTACCACGGGTGAAGCGGGAACCTATGTGGCAGGCGTCTCGACCAAAGCAAGAAACATAGCACTCACCGCTGAAAATTTTAACAGCTATCTGGAACACGATGGTGTTTTGGATATGCTGGAACAACGGAAGAGGGATAGCGTATTGGATAAGGATGCGGTAGAGCGTTATGAAAAACACGTGAAAGCCATCTATCAGGTAGGTGAAACCAAAACAAACGACTGGAGTACGGTATTGGGCTATCCCATTGAGTTTGTCCCACAAGCAAATCCGTATGAAAAATATAGTGGCGAAACCTTGGAAGTACAGCTATTGCTGGATGGTAAACCCCTGTCCAACCAACTGGTCCAAGCCGACTATCTAAAAGGTTCCCACGCCCATGATCATGCACACGCTGATGGTGAGCATTCCCACAACTCGGAAAAAGCGGAATCACATACACATACCAGCGGTCAACAATTACGTTCCAATGACCAAGGTGTGGTCGTGGTAGATCTACCTGAAGACGGTATCTATTACCTACGGACCATTCATATGGCCAGGGTTACCGATAGCGATGAATTGACCCATTGGTCTAAATGGGCGACGCTTACTTTTGAGGTGGGCCACAAGCATGGTCCTGACACGCACACGCATGATCACGAACATCATGTTCCTACCTGGGTCTTTATAGTAGGCAGTTTACTGGTCATAGGATTGTTGTTCCTGATTTTTAGAAAAAAGAACTAAGGATGGGCTCACGTTTAAGACAGGCACTGCCGCTTTTGTTGTTGTTCGTTCCACTTTTAGGGTTGGCCCATGGTGTTACCAGTGCCGATCAGGAGCTATTACGCAACGGCGGTTTGTGGGCCTATGTTCAAGTAGGCGCAACACACATGCTCACGGGCTATGACCACCTGCTTTTTCTGACGGGTGTTATATTCTACCTGAACAGCTTTATCGACATCCTAAAGTTTATCACCGTATTTACCATAGGACACTGTATAACCCTGATAGGCGCCACCTATGCCGGGATTACTGCGGATGAACATTTGGTGGATGCGGTGATCGCCTTAAGTGTTTTGTACAAGGGATTTGAAAATTTGGGCGGATTTGAAAAGTTCAAGGTAAAATCGCCCCATTTGCTGCTCATGGTCGGTCTTTTCGGATTGATTCACGGCTTTGGACTTTCCACACGATTGCAGTCCTTTGATATGGGTAAGGAGCAAGTTTTGGCAAAAATCCTGTGTTTTAACCTAGGGGTGGAAGTGGGCCAGGTGTTGGCATTGATTCCCATTGTTTTTATCATTACACTTTCAAGAAAACACAAACAGTTCCCAGCATTTTACAAAGCAGTGAATTGGTACCTGGTATTGGCGGGGATAGGTTTGTTTGCCTATCAAATGTACGGTTACCTATGATATAGCCGAACTATTACTGCATCATGCCAAATAGCGCATCAATGCGCTATTCCGGGAATTTCTTGGAATCGACCATAACCCTCCCTCGTTTCATTTCGGCAGGCAGGTGTATGGGAAGGCTTTTGAATTATATACCCAATCAAGCAAACAAAAATCAATTCATGCATTATATATCACAGTTGGGTAATCCACAATCTATTTTTATTGCAATTTGAAATATATTTGTGCGATAAATTGAGGACAGCAGAATTTAGCATCGTATAGATTGATGAAAACTACCACCACAAAAAAGAATAAAGCAAAACAAATTTTCAGAATAGTATTATTCGTTGGGACGTTTATTTCCTTATGGTTTGTACCTTGGATTTTAGTAAAGGCATGGTTAATACCACTACCGGACAAAGTTCAGGAGCAGGTGGATCAGTCATTAAGTTATGGTTTTGATGGTGTTATCGTATATGTAGATGAATCTGGAAAACCACCAGCATTCTATGCAAGTGGTTATCATAACCGAGAACAGAAAATACCTGCCAACCCAAAGGCATTGTTCAAAATAGCCAGTATAAGTAAGTTATATGATGCTGTAGCCATCGTTAAATTGGTCAATGACAAGCGTTTGTCTTTGGACAAAACACTTGCGGATTACTTTCCAGAATTAAAAGGGAGGATCGAGAATGCCGAAAGTATTACCTTACGAATGATCGTGCAACATAGAAGTGGTATACCTAATTTTACGGATGCACCGAATTTTTGGAATAATCCTACGCAATCAATGGAAGCGGCTCTAGACTTAATTCTTGATTTACCGGCAAATTTTGATCCGAATGCAGACTACGAATATTCCAACACCAATTATTTGTTGCTATCTATGCTTATTGAAAAGGTTACAGGTCAACCTAAATTTCAGTTTATAAAAGAAGTCATATTAAATCCTCTTGGGCTTAAAAACACTTATGGCTCCATTGAGGAGATAAATACGGACGATTTAATGAGTGGCTATTATGTAGGTGTTGAAGAAGATATAAAAACAACGGACTATGGCTCTATGATTGCAACAGCAGAAGATGTAGGTATCTTTTTAAGAGCTTTAAATGATGGTTCATTGCTTAATGAAAAAGAAATGGAAATGTACGCTTCACTCTATGAATTTAATCATGGCGGACTGATTCCAGGTTACCAAAGTATGGCAGAATACCATAAAGATATTGATGCCGTTGTAATTCAATTTATGAATACAACTGATTTTGAAGGCTATAACTGGAACTTGTTACAAATAACACATAGTCGTGTGGTTAAAATTTTACGTAAAGCAAAAGAATCCGTAAAACGGAAATAATAGCTCTTTCCCTTATTAAAAGGCTTTGACATACGCGTTGGATTACATTAGCCAGTGACTGCGTGGAACCGTATTCACAACAATTCAGAAACATATTACGACGCTTCAAAGTATTATGGTTTCATTTTTTTGTCGATCCCAAGATATTTGAACGGCTGACAACAGCTCATTTTTTTTGGTTTGCATGCCATCCAAATAATTCCGTTATTCACATTTATGCCGCTGTTCAACAAAAAGAAACGTATACAATATTTAGGGTTCGATGATCTATGGTATTCCATCATTGCCATTCTCGTCTTAAGTTTTATTACGAACTTTCTTTTTAATAATCCCAGTGAACGTAACACTTTGGATCTAAAATTAATTGGATGGAGTGTGGCCCTATTTTTTACCATTTGCGATTGGAGCATTATACGTAGTATCTTAATTTTCCTTAGAAAGAAATACCCCGACTTTAAGGATGACAAAAAGCGCATCGGTATCCTTATACCCGCTATTTTTGGTACCATAGTAATGGTAGATCTCTTTGTGGGTTGGTTGTCAAGTACGCTTGTCAACCTATTGTCCGATTATAACTCGCGTCACATAACACGCTTAAAAGAACTTATTCCGATTACCATAATCACCATTATGGTCATGGCAATTTATGAGGTGATTTATTCGTACGTACGGTTAAGAAAATCGATACGGGAAGAGGAGCAAGCAAAACAGGTAATGATACAGGCCCAGTTGGACACCTTGAGAAACCAGGCACAACCCCATTTTTTGTTCAACAGCCTAAACACCTTACGCGATATTATTGACCAGGACACCAAGGAAGATGCCAAGGATTTTGTAGATAGTTTGTCTGGCGTATATCGTTTTATTATCGAGTCTGGCAGTTCAAATTTAATTTCCTTGGAAAAAGAGTTGACATTTGCCAAAGCCTATATCCATATTCAATCAGAAAGATTTGGGGACAACTTAAAGCTGAACTGGAACATTCCCGAAGATAAACTCTTGTTGATGATAGTACCTATGAGCTTACAGCTTTTACTGGAAAATGCCATAAAGCACAACATCGTTTCCAAAGCCAAACCTTTGTTCATCACCGTGGCCATTAAAGACGACACCTTGGTGGTGGGCAACAAGATTCAAGCAAAATCGACCCAAACACCATCCACAAAAATTGGATTGAGGAATATTGAAAAACGATATCAGCTTATATCAAGTAAAACGCCTGTTATCGATAATGACGGGGAGTATTTTACAGTTTCCCTTCCATTATTAAATCATCAAAAGAAGAGTCATGAAAATACTGATCGTTGAAGATGAACCCCGTGCTGCAAGTCAATTACAAAACTTATTGAACAAAAGCGTTTTTGATTTTGAATTACTGGCCATTATCGATTCCGTTGAAGATACTGTTTCATGGTTTGGAAAAAATATGGCCCCGGATCTAGTGTTCATGGACATTCAACTGGCAGACGGCCTAAGTTTTGAGATTTTTCAGAAAATAGAGGTAACCGCACCCATTATTTTCACTACGGCCTTTGACCAATACGCCATCCAGGCATTTAAAGTGAACAGTATCGACTATTTGTTAAAGCCCATTAAACAAAACGACCTAGATGCCGCATTGAACAAATTCTCAAAATCCAAAAGCCTATCGAATCCCATAGGACCGAATATTTTAAAAGAACTTTTAAGCAGTATCCAGACCCCGCAAAAACGCTCGGGAATATTGGTAAAAGAGGGGAGTGGCTTTGTACAGATAAGGGTATCGGAGCTTTTATATATCTATTCGCAGGACAGTATCACTTTTGGCGTTACCCATAACAAACGCTACATCATAGATGAGACCATGGACCAATTGTTCGGTTCCTTGGATGACACCAAGTTTTACAGGATCAATAGGGGCCAGATCATCTCCAAAATTTCAGTTCAGAAAATAGAACCCTATTTCAATCATCGCGTAAAGTTATCGCTGTCAAATCCCCGTGACCAAGAATTTATTGTAAGCAGGCAAAAAACCAGCGATTTTAAAGACTGGATGAACAAATAGGAAGTCTGCGATGTTTCAAGCAACAATTCCTACGTTTCAACACAAAGCACTACTCTTGGGAACGGATTAAGACCATATTTGCGATGTAATAAATAATCAAATTCGGATTAAAAAACAACATCATGAAAAATGCACTTATCATCCTCAATCTATTATTCTTCCTTCATTCATCGGCACAGAACACCCTAAGCGCAACGGAATGGCAAGACGACCTTCGTTTTATTCAAAACACCGTACACAAAGACTATTCGTTTCTTTTTGTAAAAACAACAAAACAAGATTTTGACGACCAGGTGGAAGCACTCTATAATGCCATCCCCAACCTAAAAGAACATGAGATCCGTGTGGGATTGGCACGCATCGTATCCCTATTTAAGTACGGCCATACACAAATTACGTACGGCACAACGGCCAAAAGCGGAATGCTACCCATCAATCTCTATCATTTTAGCGATGGTATATATATTGAAGGAGTCCACAAGGACCAAAAAAAGGCTTTGGGCGCAAAAGTCTTGAAGATAGGTGATACTTCCATAGACAAGGCTTTGGAGTTAATTTATCCTGTAGTTCCTGTAGAAAACGGGCAATACTTTAAAGCCTATGGCCTACGATTTTTAACGTCGCCAGAGGTATTACATGCGCAAGGCGTTATCCCAGAACTTTCAGAGACCGTTACGTTCACTTTGGAAAAGGAGGGAAGGGTCTTTGAACATGTGTTTGGCACCATCAATATTGAAGATAAACCAAGAGCCTTCAATTTCACTTTACCGACAGGGGAGTGGTCAACAGCACGGAATACCGGGACAACCCCTTTGTATTTAAAACATTTGGAAGATAAACGGTATTATTTTGAATATTTGGAAGACCTAAAGACCATCTATGTTAGACAAAGCTCCGTATTTAATGATGACAACGAAACACTTGAGCAGTTTTATGACCGACTGTTCCAATTTATTGATACGAACCCCATAGAAAAGTTGGTCTATGATGTCCGCCTTAACGGTGGTGGCAATAATTACAACAATCTTCCCTTGATAAAGGGCATAATGGCACGACCAAAAATCAATAAAAAGGGCAGTTTCTATTTCATTATTGGTCGTGATACGTTTTCGGCCTGTCAAAATTTGACCAATGAGATCAGCAGGTATACAGAGGCCATTTTGGTCGGGGAGCCGACTTCGGAAAATGTCAATTTTTATGGCGATTCGAAACCCGTGGTATTACCGAACAGCAAGATCACGGCCTATTTGTCCTATTTATGGTGGCAGGATATGCCCGCTTTGGAAAATGCGGATTGGACAGCGCCCAGCATCCCCGTTACCATGAGTTTTGATGAATACACAACCAATCAAGACCCTGTATTGGAGGCCGCATTGAATTTTAACGCTGCGGATTTTGAACCCAGGCCCATGGACTATATAACCAAGTTATATGTAACCGGACAAACACAAAAATTAGGGGAAGAACTTCCTAAAATGATACAAGATCCACGGTATGCTTTTTGTGATTTTGAAACAGAATTGAACAAAAAGGGAAACCTTTTATTGCAAAGTGGTCGTGCACCGGAAGTTCAGGCTTCCGTTCAGGTATTTTCCATGATCGCACAACTGTTCCCGAATTCCGCAATCACCTATAAAAATCTAGGGGAGGCGTACACCGTGTTAAAAGACACCCATAAGGCAAAGGAAGTGCTCGAAAAGGCCATTGCTTTGGATACCCATGGAAAAATTGGCAAAGCTGCAAGAGAGATGGTATTGGAGATGGACAAGTTGTAGCTTGCGAACATAAAATAACTTGGCCGTAAAACGGCTGTGGAATGATTGTAGCTATAGCTCTAAAAGGACTATAGCTACAATGGCTTCAAACCGGCGACATGCGGATGGCGACTTGCGGATAACGGAGGAGGGGACTGGGAAAAACAGGGCAGGAATGCTACCTATATTATGAATATAGTTTTATATTGGTAAGAGAGAAATATAAAAAATGTTCCGAACCAAAACCATATTCATAGCCGTTCTTCTTTATATCGGTTTCATATATCTACAAGCGGAACACTACCCACACATAGCAAGCTGGCCAAAATGGATGGTAGTTTTAGGTTGTTTGGTGGCGGCATATCTCTTGCAAATTCCGACTGGTCCGGTGTTGCAAAAAGGATCCCCTAAAAAAGACGGGGAAGAATCCAAAGATAGCGGGGACACGGAAGACAAGGAAGCCCAGACCATTGCTCCTTCAGCCAATCCGTTTAGAGCTGATTATGAAACTGTTCCCCCACCATTTGATTCGGACAGCGCCTATGTCAGATTGATGCGAAGAACACAACAGGAAATAGGACATGGCATTTTGATACGGGTGGGGTTCCTGGTTCCCATGCACGGGGAGCAAGTGTCGTTGTCCAAATTTTTAAAGCACTTCCAGATAGTCATGCCCCTTGTAGAAGCAGCCAATGCTATTCGGCCATTTTCGGAAGACGAGCTATATACCAACACCCTGGGTAGTGAAGTGCTCTTTACGGATCGCACATTTTATATCACATCGGAACCGCCCATCTTTCTCGATCTTGAATCTATTGATACCCTAACCTATACATTTAAATTTTGGTCAAAAGATAGTATTGATATCACTTTAACCGATGGTACTGTTTTGAGCCATGAAGTGAAAACAGGCACAGGCACTCAAAATGATTTGGAAAAAGGCCTAAAATTTGCTCTGGATAAAGAGGGCATTGCCTATTTAAGGAAGACAACTGCTGAGGGCATTGCTAAAAATAATGCCCTTTAATAGGGCTGGTTGTGATACTGTGTCAACACGTTTTCCAAGCCTACGACACGCCCTCTGGAGCTTGTGCCTCCGCTATCCACATGCGGACGATGATATGTAGATAGTGTTTATGCATCATGATTAACAAGTATTACAAAACATTGATATAAGCGCGACAATGCGATAGAACTGCATCTTTTATTGTGGCTAACCACCAAAAATAGTTGTCTAGTTTGCTGCAGATTAATTGACACCATCGTACTGTCTATGTAATTTAGCGTAGTTCAATGAAACAATCAACCTCCAAGGTCTTGCTCAAAAAAACTCATTGTTCAAACGAGTCATTTGGAACACACTATTTCTGTTAGTTTGAGCAATATTATTTGCAAAGCCTGTATGGACATTGGCACTATTGTTCATATAAGCTTTTCATCCAATTCCGGACATCTTGCAATGGCTTTTCCGCACCAATTAAGTCGTTTTCTATCTTTCGTTGCCCCCCATAACCATGAAGTGCAGATTTATGAGAATCAAAAATCTCAAAACTATGATCCGTTGAAGGATAGACATTCATTTGAGCAAATCCCATATTTACGCTGTTTACGGCATTGACCAATAATCTTGACGCTTCTATTGATTCATATTGGTCATATTCTCCTATGAGCACCAATGCACGTGCACCACTTTCAATCCAAGCTCGGGCAAAATCATGTTTTTGTGCCTGCTGGTGAAACTCAATCGGCCTACCGTAATGTTTTGATTCACTATTATGGGAAATCAGATTGTCCCAAACATCTTTCATTGTTGGATGTAACTCGAATATTTTATCAAGAGGCATGGCTTTAATGAGATAGTAATGAAAGAATTCAGTAATTTTTTTAATATCCCTGTCGATTTCAATTATTGATTGATCCAAAAGTTCCCTTTGCAGTCTTTCAAACATTAACATACGTTCAAACCATGTCGAAGCACCACCTGCGCGTACAAAAATACCCTTAACATTTTCACCCTTGGCAACAAGGGGGGCCATAAATGAACCAACACTTTCACCATCGATAAAAATATTGGTGGTATCTACTTTTGGGTGTTGTTTTAGCAATTTCAAAGCTTTCTTTTGATAGGCAATTGTTTCATCAAAATCCAGTTCGGAACAGTGGCCCATACTGTCTCCACATCCGGGTTTGTCCACCCTGAGCACAATTGCACCTGTAGTCTGCACAATTCCCCTTATAAAGTTGACCCACCCCCTTTGATACTTCAATGGAACCTCTGTACTGCTGCAAGTTGTCCAATCAGAAACCAGAACAGCGGGCAACTTCCCTTGTGCCTTTTCAGGAATTGTTAAAATTGTTCTAAGCTCAATATCATCATCTGTAAACAACGAACCGTAAATTGTTGTTACTCCACTTAAGTCTTCCAATGCTGAAGAAAGTGGAACAAAGGAAATGACAAGTTCCTTTTCGTCTCGTACAATCCGAATGTTAGTGCTTTTCTCTCCTGGGAGGTTGTTCAATAGTTCTGACCCTAATATGCCTGTATTGAAGTTTTGTCCATTAATGGATAAAATGATATCTCCTTCCTTTAATCCAGCCAGCGCAGCCGGCGACCCAGGCTGTAATTTTACGACCTTTATCTGTTTGGCATCATACAAAAGTCTACCATCAGCTGAAGCCACTTTAAACCCCAATTCTGCATGTCTAGGCAAACTACCTTCTCTGAAAGAGTTGGCATAGACGTCCCATATCTTTTGTTCCTGGGCATTAAAAATTAGCGGCGCCACTAGAAGCGAAAAAAGTATTCTGTAGTGAGTCATGTTCTTTTTTTGGTCTAATATGATAAAAATGTTGATTGAAAATATTGATTCTATATTATTAGGACCAATAGCTATGTGAATTGCGTATATTTCAGGATAGGAGATAATGAAATGAAGAAAGACAAGTACATATTTGGCTCTCGAATCCTAACACATATTTTGTTTTGGGTGGTTTACTATGTTTTGTTCAGCTTAATCTGGGCAAAAGAAAATCAATATTATGAGAGTTTTGGGTTGGAATTTTTTCTGCTACCTATTCGCATCTCAGCATCCTATTTTGTAATGTATTATCTCATGCCTCGGTTATTATTTAAGGGCAAGGAGGTAGAATTCATAGTTAAATACCTTATCACTATTGTTGTTAGTGGACTATTGCAAAGGATATTTACACATTTTTACTACGAAGCACTGATGTTAAAGACAACTACTGAACTGTTTACAGTTCAATCCATAGTTAAATCCATCATTCGAATAAATAGCACGGTTTTGCTTTTGTCCGCTCTTAAGGTTTTTAAACACTGGAAATCTGATAGGGAAATCTTTCGAAAACAAGAGCAAAGGCACATATATATCAGAGCAAATAATCGAAACTATAGAATAGTTACTGCCGATATATTATATGCGGAAGGATTGGGAAACCACGTAATATTCTACATGAAGAAAGAAAAAAAATTGATTAGTTACATGTCCTTGAAACAAGCAGAAGAACAATTACCAGAAAATTTTACACGGTCTCATAAATCATTTCTAATCAACAAAGATGAAGTTGAGTCCTATAATTCCGAGACAGTCGAAATAGGTGGTCGGATATTACCTATAAGTAGATCTTTTCAACTTGACCTCTAGAGTACAGGTTATTTATCTTAAAAGAGAGGCTCCAGTTGGATGATCCATGGTTTCGAGGCTTACAATTAATAACACCCGAACCTAAAATGGAATCGGAATAGCCTAGATTAGGGAATTATAGTTATCAAAAGAATAATGTAAACGACTTGGCAACCTAGAAAATTTTCGTCCCAAATAGATAAAATTCTAGAATGGTCAGCGTCTTTATGAGCTTTTATATACTCTTCTTCCAATTCCTATAATAAATCTTCTTGGTTTTCCGCTGTTAGACTTTTATCTGTGCACGATAATACAAATCCTATTATTGAAATTGATAAAACAATAAATGGTAGTTTTTTAAAATATTTCATTCAGTTGGTTTTTCTTAGCAATGAATGGAGTTTATGTCTTTTTCAAATTATTGCTAACGTGCTCGGCTATGATTTCGTTATTTTTTTTTGAACAGATTCATAATTGTTATCAATGTAGTTGATCAAAAATGCCGTTTGTTCTTTGCTTGCTTCAAGGTCTTTAAGAAATTCCCTTTCTTTATATCTTTTCAGAAATAATAGTCCACGAAACTTACCAGTGAAATCCTTTTCATTTATTTCAGTCCAAGTGAAACATTTGGCTGGCCCCAGGGGTATACCAGAGCGGGGACACCCACAAGGCCATGGGAATGAGCGTGCGGGCCCATCGATTGATCCGCTCCTATTTTGTAGAGGCTGCTTGGCAGGCCATCCGTGCGGATCCGGTCATGCAGGCCTATTACCGTAAACACTTGGGCAAGGACACCAAGAAGATCATCATAAAAGTGGCGCGGAAGCTGCTTTCAAGGGCCTTGGCGGTAATCAAAACAGAGACCCCGTATCAGATAGGGGTCGTTCAGTAAAAATCATGATAACAAAGCTCAAATACGAACAAAACCCGGACTATAAAACAATGTGGGTGGTCACGCCAAGGGCGTGGATCACATATTTATAGCAAGTGGCCAGGTTTTATAACCTACGATCATACAGATGCCGGTGACCCCGAGTACTCGGGGATCACATATAGGATGCCGAGCAAGTTATACGAAAACAAAAAAAGTGGTTTAAAGCAAAAAGAACATATTCGCTATCTTTGGGAAACTCCAGTAGTGCTTTTCATAGGAGGCATTGTTAGCAAACGTGTTTTTTTATTCTACTGGCCAATTTTTAATTATCTGTTTATCCTCACAATTTTCCATTCGGTCCATTAGTTCATTTTTGTCATAATACATTTTGAATCTTTCTGGCACAATTTTGTTTATAATTTCGATGGCAGGACTTAATTCATGGTGATAGTAATTGTTCAATTGTATTCGTTTTAAGGTGTCATTTTTTTTAAAGAGTAATACCTTAATATCCCCATCTGCAATACAGTCATTCGAATAATAGGCGCTTAACGAATCAATTCGTATTTGCGATAATTCTCTAATTTTATTCTTGGGCAATTCAGTGGTAGTAAAAATAATGCTATCCCTTTCGTTTTCTAATTCCCCTCTGTAAGTAATAGTCAAGCTATCGTTGGTAAGTCGATATAGGATAGAGTAGGCCATAGAATAATTGAAGTCGGCTACACTTAATTCGAATGGTTCAATCGGTTCATTTTTACACCCATTTGTTATAAGAGTGCACAATAAAAATGTCAATGCGATTGATCTTCTCATATGTTTGCTAACGGTCTCGTATAACCGTCAGTTACGGGTTAATATGCGTTAATTTTCGGTTGGGCACAGACTTTAGCAATTCCGAGTGGATTCGGACGCAGTCGAATCCGCCGTAATTGCGGTTATACATTGTTGGCAATAGTTTATTAGTCATTTATTAAGATATTAATCATTTCAGATATACATATATTAAGAGTGTCTAATCTTGATTTTAGTATATAAGATAAACTTACCTCTTCAGGATTAGAAAAGTTGGGTCGCATATTTTCCCCACCACCAAAAAAAATCATCCCGCTTTTGTTTAAGTTAAAGGTCAGGGCAGGAACATATTCATAATGGGAAATTTTATCACGAATTGATTTTCGATTACCACTAGACATTACAAATTCGAATTGTGAAGAAAACTTGTTGTGAGTTAAAATTAGTTCATCAGCAATTTTATCTCCACTAAAGTTTTCCAGAAACTTATCAAGTTTTCTAAATGAATGAAAATCGTTCTTAAATCTTGCAGAAATTGCTCTTGTAAGTAAATCTAAACATCTTCTATAAGCTAGTACAAAAGCTTGATATTCAAAGTCAATACGTTTGGTGTCGCCTAATTTAATAGAACTTTCGCCAATTAATTTCTTATAGTCAAACTTATCTATACTATCGATTAGTGCTTTTTCTAATTGTTCAATTCGCTCATAATGGTAGTTTACGCAACAAAAACTACTCCGAACATCAATCAAAATTCCGACTGCGAGACGACGATACCATATTTTTAGCTTTGGACTTTCGGGCCAATCGGCCAGTGATGTTGATTTATAGTTTTCAGTATATTTTCGAAATGAACTAAAAGATTGGGAATATTCGTCACTTAATTTTTGTCCAGTTATTTCATTGACTGAATTAAGAATTCCTTGTATTTCGGGGCTGTGAAAAATATTATTATGTTCTTTCAATAGGTTCTCTCTAAATTATTGCCAACGGTTCGGTTATGGCAAGTAGGGCAGGCAAGGAAACTTTTCGTTTCCGTCCGAACTATGAGCCAAAGCTTTTTGCCCGCCCGTACCGAAAAGGTACTCTCGGGCGGGTTTTGTAATTAGTTTTATTTTTTAACTGCCAAATCCAATCCCGATAGCCATCGGGATGACAGACTTTGCAAACACGCCCAAGCCTTTAAATTTGTCACTTTATGCCCTATTTGCTATAGGCATTGTTATCTTTAGTGCTTTCTACGCTACCTTGAATTCGGCATCGTTCATTTGTACGCTGAACTTTATGTTTGCTTTCAGTGCGTTAAAGACCTTTAAAATTGTTTCGATAGTTACGTTCTTGGCACTACGTTCCAATTTTGAAATCTGTGACTTTTGAACTCCGATCAATTCCCCAAGTTGTGTTTGGGTCAATTTCCTTTCTTTCCGAATCGACTTGATCATTTCGCCAAGAACCTCCATTCGCAGATCGAACTCGTACTTGTCGCGTTCCGCTGTTCCGATTTTTCCGATGTCCATGTCTTTCATTTGGTCAAGGGTCATCATTTTCATCTTTTTCTTTTTTGTAGCCATAATCTTGTTTTTATTGCTTGAAATATTCAGTCCGAATCTGTTTCGCTTTTTCGATTTCGGCTTTTGGAACCTTGTCCGTTTTCTTGACCATTCCATGAGTTGAAATCACAAGCGTTTCGGTTTTGCCCGTCCTGTCCCAGAATGCGAAAAGTCGGTATTGAAGTCCGCCGTACTTAGTCCTGAATTCCCAAATATCGTCCGTCAGTTTTTTGAACAGTTTTGGGTCAAGTCCAAGTTTTGCCTTGTCCAGATTATAGTAAATTTTCGCTTTGGCTTTTTTATCGACCTTGGCCATAAAGTCAATGGCCTGTTCAAGAAAAATGACTTCAAATCTTCTTTCCATTCGGTTTAAATGTCCTTTTAATAGACAAATATAAGAAAATAAGTTGAATTATATGGAAACTTTTAAAAATGGACAGCATTAAAGATAACGGTGAGTGTATGAGCAGTAGCGGATTTTTAGCTGCTACTTTTCGGTAAGAAATATACTTTAATAAAATGAAAAACGGTTCAAGTTTGCACTTAAACCGCTATTGCTTATACACGTTGTTGGCAACAGTTTTTAAATCTGTTCAATCCTTTGGTAGATTTTCTTTTTAGAGTTCTCAAATATTTCTCCACCAAACTCTTCATTATCCAATGAGATTATAGAAATGTCTTTTATTCCCATAATTCCGAAAACGAATTTCAAATAGGTTGTTTGAAAATTCATATGTTCGTTTTTCTCGCTTTCTCCATAACCTGTGTCGCCACGACTTGACAGAATGAACATTTTTTTGTTTTCAAGAATTCCAACATAATCTCCGTCAGGTTCTCCTGAACGGAATTTCCAAGTTTCGTTAATTCTCATAAGTTGGTCTATATAAGATTTTAGCCCGCTCGGTATTGACCAATTGTACATTGGCGTTCCTAAAACATAAATATTATGTTCCTTGAATTCCTTAACTAATTCATTGCTGAACTCAACCCCTGACTGGTTTTCTTTTGTCCTTTCACTTGGTTTGATAAATGCACTTGCAATCCATTTTTCATTTATGGGTGGAATTTCCTCCAGTCCAACTTCTCGGTGGGTAAAATTGTCGTTAGGATTTTTCTTTTTCCAATTCTCCTCAAAAAGTTGCGTTAGTTTTCGGCTATGGGATTTTTCATTTCTTACACTTGCGTTGATGATTAATACTTTGTTCATATTCCTAAATTTTGATTATGAGACAAAGTTCTGAATTGGGAAAGTGAAAAAAATTGATGTAGTTTAAGACGCTTTGATTTTTTTACGCATTCTGCTCAAAAATTCGGGAGTAATTCCTAAATAAGATGCAATTAGATAGTTGGGGACTTTCTCTGAAATTTTAGGGTAATTTTCTAAGAAATCCGAATATCGTTGTTCTGCATCAAGAATGTTATTTAAGATTATTCTCCGTTGTAAACTTCCAAGATAATTTTCGAGGATGATTCTAAAAAAGCGTTCAAGTTTTGGAACTTTTGTTAACATTTCTTGAAAAGAGTCATAACGGATTTGTATTAATTTAGTTTTTTCAATGGCTTGAATGTTATAAATCGAAGGCTTTTGTTTTTGAAAACTATCAATATCCGTTGCCCACCAATTTTCAATTGCAAAGTATAGGATTTCTTCCTTCCCTGTTTCGGGATTTATGTAAAAAGCTTTCAATGTTCCTTTAAGAACAAAATTATCCGTTCTGCAAGTCTCCCCGTTTCTCAATAGATAATCCCCTTTTTCAAGTATTTTTTCGGTCCAAAACGTTTCGATTAAATTTTCTTCTTCGGAGCTTAATTTAATATATTTTGAAATTGATTTGATTAGTTGCTCTTTCATTCAAATTGTTGCCAACAAATGTATATGATCATTGATCATATACCCATTATACGCCTAAGATAGCAAAACATCGAATTTCATGAAATATCTTGTTACGATAAAGATTGTTTTCACTCTACCTAAAAAGTACATAAAAACCACCGTTTTATTAAACCTCGTTTAAGTGCCATGTTTATCGGGCGCTCCGGGTTTACTTTGCCGTATCGATTAATTTGTTCAGGTCGACAGGTTTTTCTGAACTAGTTGATCATTAAAAGGGCGGGTTTTAAGGGTCAGTCGTGGCGAATGGATTTTTCTACTCAAAACGTTCCATTCGTGGTCTTTTTTAGTTGTCTCAGAAATTGTGGTTTTATGGGACACCAAACTCTTTAAATTTCGCGCTGCTATACTACATCCGAAATCTTCGTAAGACCCATAATTGATATGAATAAAAAGATGGACCCTTTACATTTTGGGGCTTTTATAAAGAGTTAATCGTTTAATGATGAATCGAAACCTTGTTTATTAGAAAACACCAAAATCAATACACGACCCGGTTAATTTGAAGAAAACAATTTGGAAAATCATATACTCAGGTTACAAGCTGATGTGAATTGTACATTTTAAAATATCAGATCGTACTTTTTAAATTGTCAGTTACAAATATCGCTTGAATGCGCTATTCCGGGAATTTCTTAGAATGAACTATAATCCTTCTTCAAAGCTTTAGTGACCTGCGGATAGCGGAGGAGGAGAGTAGGGGGGTGCCGAGTCCTCCGTTTTAACCCTTACCACAAAACCCCTCTTTTTCCCTCCAATTTTCCCACCTATTACCCTATATGCCCAGTTGTTACATAGGTTTTTCTTTCCTGTCATTTTATGTGCAGTTTTATGGGATAACAGGGCTTAGCTTGCCTGCTGGTTTACCTGCCTGCCGGCAGGCAGGCCCGCCGTGGAGGGTAGGCATGGCCAATGACTCGATACCATCTGGTAAGTTGGGTCAAGAATTTATGGATATGGAGCATACCGAGCAGTTCATTGGACAGTTGAACATTGTACCGCTATTGGCCGAACTTTGGCTGGGCTCCTTAGGCCCAGGTTGGGGAGGAAAGAAAACCGTGAGCTTCCAATATCGTAAAAGATGGTAGATTTACATGCATTAAAAAAGAAACCAATGATGGACAAGCATGCGTTTTTTACATTTTTACTGGTGATAGCCGTATCCGGAACCCTCTGGGCACAGCCCAAGACCGGGCAGTTCGTGAATATTTCTGTAGGTCTTGGTATTTCGGCCTATGATGAGGAGGTAGATTTTTCGGGCACGGGCTTCTATGTTCAGAGCGAATATGTGCATGCCCCCAAAAAATGGTTGGGCCTAAGGCCCTATATTGGTTTGATATTGACCTCTGGCGACGACAATACTGCGTTTCCCAATTCCGACGTATCCACAAATGCGTTGATGATCGGAGGAAAGACCCGTATCCTGGCTCCCATTCCCTGGGTGGCCCCGTATATTGAATTGGGCATCGGGACCTCCATAGGCTCCTTTAAAACCTTGACCCCCTTTACCAATATATCCAAAAGTGGTTTGGTGGCACATATCCCTTTTTCGATTGGACTTGCGGTGGGCAAGGATAATGGCGTTGATATCGCATTCACTTACTACTACCATCCCTCCATAGACCAGTTTGCCGGGGCTGCCGCCTTTGGCCTTTCCTTTAGGCTCGATTAAACTATTTCCGTTTTTTTGATAATCCCGATACGTTGAGGGTGCACGTCTGTGAAGAACACTCATTTTTTGGGCCCACGACATATCCTCCGGAGCTTGAATCTCCACTATAGCTTTAGCGACATGCGGATGGCGAAGGCGGGCACTCTTTTTCTGAGCCTATGACAAGACCTCCAGGCTATTTTCAGCATAGGAGGGAAGGAGGGGAGTGTGTGAAATGGGAATTAACTATTTTATTGTTTTACTTAAACTTCTAATTTTTCAAGAACAATAATCTTATACATAGCACTCACAGGTACTTTTTTATTTTCAATTAACAAATGTGTTCTGCTTGCTTTTGTTACTCTATCCAAATTGGCAATATATGATTTATGTGTGCGTTGGAAATTTTCAGATAATAATGTAGTGATATTAATAAGTGTTTCGGAAATCAGGTACATTCTTGAATCTGTAAAGATTTTCAAATAATTTCCAAAACTCTGAATATACAGAATTGATTTAAATGAAATATTAACAGGCATGCCGTCATGTTTTATTTGAAGTTCTTCACTTCCGCTATTTTTTTTGGACTGTTTAATTTTTGATGATGAAACCTTGTTTATTGCTTTCAAAAAACGTTCAATTTTTACGGGTTTCAATAAATAATCCACAACACCATAATCATAACTTTCCAAGGCATACTCAGAATAAGCAGTAGTTAAAATAACTTTCGGTGGTTTTATCATGGAACGCAAAATTTCCATGCCATTAAGTTCAGGCATTTCTATGTCCAGAAAGATGAGATCAAGGTCATTTTGCTGTGTGAAATTGATGAATTCAAGTGGATTTCCTGTACTAAAAACCAATTCAAAATTGTCAATTTTAGAACAATAATCCTCTAACACTTTTCGTGCAAGTATTTCATCGTCTACTATGCCAACTTTAATCATTGACCGCTTTTTTTAATTTTGAAACTGCTAAATCAATAGATAAATTTACATGATATTTTTCTTCTTTATCATCCATTTCCAATACGTGGGAATTAGGATATAATAGATTTAAACGTCTTCCCACATTTTCGAGGCCCAGTCCTGTTCTTTTCAATGAAGAAACTTTGTGGGGCTTTGAATTATCGACACAAAAGTGAAGAGTGGAGTTTTTTATAGTGGCAGAAATATCAATGGTACTCTGTTCATTCGTACTTTGGGCACCATGTTTAACCGCATTTTCAACAAATGGGATGAGCAACATCGGAGAAATCCTTAAGCCCGACGCGTCTCCGTCAATTAAAAATTCAATAGTACAACGTTTACTCAATCTTTTTTCTTCAAGCAATAAATAATTTTCTATAAACTCAAGCTCTTCTTTTAATAAAACGGTCTCTTTTTTAGAACTCTCCAATTGATACCTCATTAATTCTGAGAGCTGCATAACAAGGTCAGGAGTTTCTAACGATTGTTTCCGCGAAAGTGAATAAATACTATTTAAGGAATTGAATAAAAAATGTGGATTTACCTGTGCTTTTAAATAATTAAGCTCCATTTCTTTTTGTAATTTTTCTTTCTCGTCATTTTCTCTTCGAAACATTATATTTCTTCTTAAAAAAAATGCAGACATACCCGTTCCGGTAGTATAAATAAGAAAGAAAAAGAATTTGGAAATACCTAACCAACCATCCTTCCCATATCCCTTTAAATAAGAAACTAAAAATATGCTCCCCATGAGTAAGATGCCATATAAAAAATAGCGTCTCTTATCTAAAAAAAAAGGAATGAGAACAAAATGATTTATCCATATAACAGCCATAATAACAATGGCATAGCCAAGTCCCCATAAATAAAAAGAAAAAAGCGTATCATATCGATCTATGAATATCCACCCGCTCATTAGTTCAAGAATAAGCACCAATAAAAAGGCGCCTATGTTTATAAGGATGGTATTCTTTAATGACTTTTTAAGCATCAACTTTATGATCAAACGAACTAAAGGTACTATCTAAGAATTCAAATTGGTATAAATCTATGCATATGCGCTTTAAAAATGACGAAATGACTTTATCATTTAATTGTTGTGTTTATCCTATTAATGGACTTGGACATTGAATATACCATACATTTATTCAACATTTATAAATACCAAGAATTATGAAAAACAAAATTGGCCTTCTGCTTTTAGTACTTGTATTTACAATGTTTTTCAATTCATGCAATACTAAAAAAAATGAATCAAAAGACAGTGGTCCAACAACGATGGAAAACCCCTATTTTGGACAAAAACCACCAGGTTTAATTCCAGAAGTTTTTGCGCCTGGAATTGTTTCGATCAATGGAAGGAATGAATCGGGTATTTCGTTTTCTCCTGATTTGGACGAAGTATATTTTACGGTCAATAAAAAAGATGAAGAAACAGCTATCTATTTCTCAAAACGTAAAGGCAATAAATGGACTCCCGCTAAAAGGGCAAATTTTACCAATGGGAAAAAAAATGAGGAATTATATCCATTCGTTGGTCTTAATGACAAAAGGATTTACTTCACCGCTTTGGATTCTATTTTTTCGGATGAGAAAATTTGGTACGTAAACCGTTTAGAGGATTCCTGGAGTGATGCCATACAACTTGATTCACCTCTAAATGATGACCTGGTTTTTTATATTAATCAAGCTAAAAACGGAGATCTTTTTTATACCAATATATCAAAGCGAAAAATGTATTATGCACCCAACAGAAATGGTGAATTTCCCGAAGTACAGGAAGTTGAACTTGAATTTGGTCATCACGGGTTTATTTCCCCATCTCAAGAGTATTTGCTGGTATATACCCAAAATAAAGAAAATGAAAAAAGAAAAGACCACGATATCTACGTCTGCTTTAAGGAAAAAGACGGGACATGGACAAAACCAATTCGCTTTGGAAATGAAGTAAATTCTAATTTTAACGAAGGGTGCCCGAGTATCACGCCAGATGGCAAATATTTGTTTTTTACTAGATCTAACGACGAAGATGGGTTATCAAATTTGTATTGGGTGAGCACAACGATTATAGAAAAACTTAGACCCAAATAGGGAGGAACGTATAGAGGGCATTATGAAAATGGCAATGATTTACCACTTGAATGATGGGTGAGTAGACCTTTTTGGTAGGACAAAGTATTGCTTTGGGCCAGACGAAGCGCAGATACCATTTGGCGGGTCGGGATTATAAATTGCAAACACAAAGAAGAAAACATGAAAATTACCAAATTAATACTATTGACATTTGCTATAGCGCTAAACACTGCCTTTGCTCAAGAAAATAAAGTAAACGATAACACGCATACAGTAGATAAGTCTTATTTAGAATTGCCTCGAATACAAGTAATCCCTATAGAGGATACTAAAAATGACAGGCAATATGAACTGTATGTTAAACTTCCTGAAGGGTATTCGGAAAACAAGGATAAAAAATACCCTGTACTATATTTCACGGATGCTATGTGGCATATCGAAATACTATCTGCCTCCACAGAATACATGCTGGAAGACGTAATTCTAGTTGGAATTTCCTGGCAAAAAGACATAAATAAAGACCTGAAAAATGAAATGGGAGAGCATGTTAGTCGGTTCCGGGATTACAGCTTTCGACAATCAAATAAACCTGAAATTCAAACAAAATTTCAATTAGGGCAAGCTAATAAACATTTAGATTTTATCCGCAATGACGTAATTAAGTATGTTGAAAATATGTATCGAACTGACCCAAACAGTCTTACTTATTTCGGTTATTCAATGGGCGGAGAATTTGGTGCTTATATACTACTGTCCCAACCTGATACCTTTAACAATTACATTCTTGGCAGTCCATCGATCAAAAATGAAGTTGCCCATTTATCTGAACTTAATATGAAGTTTGGACCTTTCGAGGCGTCAAATAGAAACTCGAGTCTGAATGCCAATGTTTTCATTTCATATGGCTCATTGGAAGAAGAGATGGTTGAACCTATCGAGGAGTTTGTTAAATTATTAAATGATAGAAGAGATGACGGTTTGTCCGTTTTAAAAGAAGTGATCGATGGTAATCATGGCACTGCATTCCCTATGACAGCAGTGCGCAGTGTAGCTTGGTTGTCATCCTTAATGAGTCATGTTTCAAGCCATAACTATGAGGTCTCATTCTGGGAGATTCCACATCTTAACAATGCATATATCAGTCCAACACCAGAGGATAGAAAAGACGGTATATCAGTTGATACATTAGCGGTGAACAGTAATGACCAAAACGCAATCCTCAACCTTTCCCAAGATATTTTTGATGGCAAACATGGAAGCTATGATGCCTTACTCATTTCACACAAAAACAAACTGGTTTTTGAATCCTATTATAAAAAAGGTCGTATCAACTTACCTCATGGACAAGCATCAGCGGTAAAAGCGTATACCAGTTTGGTTTTGGGCAGAGCTATTCAAATGGGTTACCTTTCCATGGAAGATCTAAACAAACCTTTGATCAGTTTTCTAAAAGATGTCGATCCTGAAAAAACTACCAAAGGCGCCGAAAAAATTACACTTCATAAGGCATTGACCATGCACGGAGGATTGAATATAGATAGAGATAAATGGAAAGAAATTGAGAAAGATTCGGTTCAACTAAAAGGCCAGGGGCTGGTCCGGACGCTCCTTGAGCAAAGCGGACCTATTACCTCAGGGTCTCAGACGTATCTGTATGGTAATTTTAATCCAATGTTGGTGATGACGGTCATTGACGCAGTTGTCCCAGGAACGGCTGAGAACTTTATTAAAAGGGAGCTGCTTGACAAACTCGGCATTACAGAATATAAATGGTCAAATCATATTAGTGGTTTGCCAGAAGCAGGGTGGCGTGCAAGTATCATGTCTCGCGACATGCTCAAATTGGGTAATTTAGTTCTCAATAAGGGTAAATTAAATGGCGAGCAGCTTATTTCTGTAGAATATCTTGCCAAAGCCACTAGTGGCATTGTGAAACCTACTCAAGATTGGATGCCAAAAGACTATCGTTACGGTTATTTTTGGTATCAAACACTCGTAAAAGTAGATGATAAAAGTTATGATACCACATTTGCTTGGGGAGGCGGTGGACAACGTGTAATAGTGATAGACGAACTTGACTTAACCATTGTAATTTCTGGTCATGATGGTGAGGATGAAATAATGACTCAAATTTCTGAAATCATTATACCTGCGTTTTATCGAATACGCGATTTTTAATAGGAGCAAAAAGCTTAGCTTTTATTTTGGCGCTGGCAAGCGGCTGCAAATTATGTTTAAAATTCATGGCAGATAAAATTATCCTGTGGATGATTTTATCGGACGGCGAGATGATGAGGCTGCCTTTAAAGCTTCCAGCGTAATTACCTTGTGTAAAAGGTAAATTAAAATGTACAACTAGTTAATATTGAAGTTTTTTATAACTAAGTGATACAATGCTGAAATGTGGAAGTCGCGGTCGCAAGAAGTTACGATCAAAAGGAAGAGAAATGATACATTCTGGCCAGTACTTAGGTTTGATGCATGTTTTTAATGCTATGAAGTCCAATTCAACATCCGAAATTCATGGGGTGACCGCTCTACTATTTTCACAAAATCGGGAATAGCCATAATATACATGTGGTACCCAGTTATTCTTTGACCTCCAAATCTTGTCTTTTTATGACTTTGCCTCCAATAACAACTTTCTCTATAGCATCATATGCTTCAATATCCATTAAAGGGTTTTTGGCCATCATAATTATATTTGCTTTTTTTCCGATGGCCAATGAGCCAAGAGAAGAATCTAAATGAAAAGCTTTGGCATTATTAAATGTAGCGGACGCAAGTATTTTATTTAAAGGGACTCCAGCTTCTTTCATCAATTTAAGCTCCCAATTACCATTATGACCAGGTTGATTGCTATAAATTGGGCCAGATGGGGTATCTGAGCCAAATAGGATCAGGCCATTGTTATCAGAAAGGTACTTTAAAGCTAGCATTGCATGACCTTGCACATGGTCATACATTGTATGAATCTCCTCTACAGTAAGTCCGCTAAAAATTTTTTTGCCAAACCATTGTGCTTCTTCCGTTTTATACCATTCAAGTAAATTTTTAGGTACCACCCTTTTTAAGCCAGGTCGATCAAGAAATTCAGTATCGACCAGTGCTTCCTCTCCTTCAATAACAGTCAATGTAGGGGTATAGCCTATTTGCTTTTTAATTTGTAAATCCAACATGTTTTTTATCTCTATTGGAAGAGAATCAGAGGGCACATCCTTATATTCTTCCCAGTTCCAAAGCCCGTGGGATATGATATCAACTCCTATATCCGTTAAAAATGAGTGTTCTTCAAATGAATTGGCGTGAACTGTCAAAACAAGCCCGTTGGAATGTGCTTCCATAAGCAAATCTTCCATAATGTCCTTGGTTGGCAAGGGCAACCCCTTCATGTGACCAAAACCTGATTCGTAATACGATTTTACAGCAATGGCACCAGAATTTTTAATACGCTTGACCACTGCTTTGGGAGTGTGGTTTGTTGGACTATACTTATCTGGTATATTTTCTGCCTGACTTTCCATATATATGAAATTTGGCAGGGCTTCAAATCGATATTCCATAGGTATATTGTTCATTGGGTAGCCATTTGCAACCGCAGCCCCTGAATGTCCAACATGATATAGATCGGGTTTTGCTTCTTCCATGTTAAAAGAAGTGATATCTTCTTCATACATGCCCCCAAGATCAATTAAAGTGGTAAAACCGTAGTATAAATAGCTTCGAGGCATTTGGCTTTTAAACCCGGTGGCCAGTTCAGGGTATTTTTCTATATGATGGGGAAGCATTCCCTGCACTCCTGGAAGATGAACATGACTATCGATCAACCCTGGAATTACGAATTTCCCGGTTCCATCGATCTGTTCAAATGTTCCGCTTATACTTGGCTCATCTTTGCCTACATAAACGATTTCATCTTTTTCAACCACTAAATAACCTATATAAGGGCTGTACGTGCCATCTTCTGTTGAGATTATGGTAACATTCGATAGGTATACACCTTCCGTAAGATTCAGTTGTTCTTTATTCTCCTGACAAGAGAATAAAATTGTAGCAAGGAGAGTAGTTAGTAACTTTTTCATTGATTATCGTCTTTGGTCGTTTAACCGAAGACGATTATATCTTAAGATCGTTACAGTTATTTGAATTTTCAGACTAACAGGTACGTATCAATTCTATGGTGCAAAACGGCAATATCTGTCATTAGGGCCAAGAAAGATAAAATGCTAGGGAAGGAGTCTTTCCGGAATCCTCTACAATTGAACCACAATCCTCCTTTATTTCATTTCGGCGGACAGGTGTACTGGCGTTACCTGCCCGCCGTGGGGGGCAGGCGGGCACTCTTTAACCGAAACGATAGAGTAGGGGAATGCGGAGCACACCGAAGCTTGTGCCTCCGCTAAAGCTTTAGCGACATGTGGATAGCGTAGGTGAGTGTGTGGAATGGGAAAACATACTGAAATTTACGGTTTTTCCGTAATTTATTTCTTGTTAAATTTTGTACATTTAACTACTCCAAAGAATTTACTTCCTACAGTTTACTTCCCCCTTTTACGAAAAATACCCCTTAATGGGTATTGCTTTGCTATTTAATAAAAAAGAATTTTAACGAGTAAAATTGATTTAAATATGCCTACTAAAGAAGAAATTCTAAATAAGGTTCATCTTGATATAGCTGAGTATGCCAGTTATCCAAAGGAGAAATTAAAGGATGAATTTATTTTAAAAGAAAATCCATTAAAAATGGATAACCCGAGCCTAAATTTTATGACTCTTTCACTAAGGGGATATGTAAAAAAACACAATTCTAAGCAAACTTTACTAGCGAAAGAGGTTAAAAAATCAAAATTAACAGTGAAACTTTTAGGAGAATTAGTTTTTGGAAAAATCAAAGGATAATGAGACACATATTTTTTTTAATTTTTCTCCCTGTAGTTGTTTTGGGACAAACTACATCAAAAAAAACGTCTTGGTTCGAAGAAAACGTAAGTATTCGTAAAACTTTTGACGGTTCAAAAAATGAGAACAAACCTGCCACCTTTGCTTTATTTGAAGATCATAGATCTGATAATGATTTTATAAGCGCAGATATAGCGATTAAAATTGTAGAGTGGGAGTTATTCGAAAATACCGGCAGTATTCTTTCCTTATTTCCTGTTGTAGAATATCATCGATCTTCAAATGATAATGATGAAAAAGATAAATTGAGTGCAGGTTTAAATGTGGAATATTATCTTGGAAATCAAGGGATTCTTAGACCTTATTTGCTTTCAAACTTTGCCTTTAAAAGGAATCTACTCGAAAGTACTAATGAAATTAAATATGTCGGACAATTATCTTTATTTGGCACTAAACCTGGACAACCAGGTTATAAATTAAGATTTGATAATGAAGAAGGAGATTATAAAGGAACGTACTATCCATATTTGGGATTTGAATACAATGAGATACCAGATTTAATTGCCGAAGGTGAAATAGAGAACTTATCCATCATATTCGTTAGAGTTTTCTTTGAATATTGGTTTTCACCAAAATCAGTTCAATTCATATTAAATGGAATATATCGGAATTTAATTTCGGCTAGCACAATCAAGAATGATTTACCACTTGTAAACCTTTCTTTAAATTATTATCCAGGTAACCAGGATAAAATTAGTATCGGATTGGATTATAAAAACGGTTATGACCCAGATTCAAAATTCACAAAAGTTGAAAGTACATCTTTAAGCCTGAAATTAAATTTTTAGAGCTTATTACTAAAGAAACCAATAAAACTTAAAAGTTATATCAACCCAATCATTAATCATTAAAAAATTTAATTATGGCTTATCATTCTATCATGAGTAATATTTATCATGTGTACCAAAGGTGTACGGTAGGGAATAATATTGAAAAGGACAATCTAAGAAGCGGAACCGGCGGTAAGAGACTTTGCAAAACCTGTCAAGAAATAAGGGAAGGTAAAAGGTCTAGATAGGGTTTTGAATATTATTAACGTATTGCCACAATAATACAAACAAGTTACAACCAAAATATTTCAAATGGCTTTAGGAAAAAGGTCCTTATCGAAACCAAAGGTTTACAAGTTCGTGCACCAAGATGATGAGTATATACAGACCAATATCAAGGGAATCGAATACAAGAATGAACGAGGTTGGCTCGAAATTAATAAGAATGGTAGAATCTATTTAAATACTTCGTGTTATGATGGATATGCGTGGGATGGTTGTACGCCTAAATTCGAGCTATTTGATTTTTTGATTGGTACTCCTGATGGAAAATTAGATTATGGAACCGAAAAGCCCATTACCTATTTTGCTTCAATGACACATGACCTGCTATACCAGCTAAAAAGAGAATTACCATTATCGCGCAAAACCGTGGATGTTCTGTTTTATTTGATATTAAAGGATTCCGGATTTATTTGGTCTGGGGTATACTATTTTTTTGTTCGTGCATTTGGTGGAATTTTATTTCCTGGTTGGAAAACAAAGGAAAAGATCAAAAACATTGTAATTGAAGAGTGCTCATGGATAGAAAGAACTAAAGAGGAGCTTAAAAAAATTAATTTACCAAATGAGGTAAATCATCCGTTCTTGAAAATTTAAGGCTTAAAAAGCGATAAGCATTGAGTACGGTGACAATCCTGTCATCGGATTAGAATATGTTCATGATCAATAGGTATAGTTTTTCCGGCTAACAAAACCAGATTTGATGGCATACTGAAGAGCACGCCGAAGCTTGTGCCTCAGCTAAAGCTATGGCGACATGCGGATAGCGTAGGAGGGAAGGAGGGGAGTGTAATGTAATGTAATGTGTGTGGAATGGCTATACTACTACAATTTTTAATATCCTTGCAGTTTTTCGTAATGAATTACTTGTTAAAATTTTGTACATTTAAACACTCCCAAGATTTCACCTTCTATATTCTGCTTTCACCCTCTGGTACATAGAATACTATTGCATAAACCTAATATGAAACAAATAAAACTATATAAAAGAAGTATAGAGCATTAATGATCTATATCCAATCGTCACAGCAATTCCTTGTCAACATGGTTAGAAATCTTTTGAATATGACGGAGAAGCAAAAGGATAAAAACATTTATCGTGTTTTTTCCGTTGATAGGCTCTTTGAAATTTTTAACTCAAAACAATTGACTCTTGTAAGGCCTAAACTATGGGATGATCCGTTTGAAAACGTAATCATGAATTCAACTGGAGAATTAGAGTCAGGAGAGATATTCACGATTGATTCTAGAAATAATTTTTATGGACAATGTTGGACATACACAAATGAAAGTGATGCCATTTGGAGAATTTATGCTCCAAACAAGGATGGAGTGAGAGTTCGGACTACACCCAGAAAGTTATTGAAATCATTATACGAGAGGTCAGATGAATTTAGAGATCTTCATTGTTTCATTGGCAAAGTGGACTACTACAGCAAAAAGAGACTTAATGCTCTGCTCAGCAACTCAAAAACAATCTCATCTTGGCTCTTGGATTCTACAGGGGTGGGGCAAGCAATGACACTTTTATTTAAGAGATATGCATTCATGCATGAGAACGAAGTGAGAATATTGTACAATAGTAACGGGAAGGTTAAAAGTGACTTGTTCAAATATTCTATTGACCCTATTGACCTAATTGAGGACATAGTTTTTGATCCTAGAATGGATTATAAAAAATTCAGGACCCATAAATCTGACCTTAAGAAACTAGGTTTTAAAGGACGTATCGTTAAATCGAATTTGTATACGGTTCCAAAGCTCAATTTCAAACTTGTAACTCAATAGTTGAAATCATGATTTTCATCTATTTGGATTGGAATGTAATCTCTCAAATGAAGTCTGGTCATCATAAGCATCTTAGTGAATATCTTAGGCAACCGAACAGAATTGTCACGCTTTACTCAACTTCACATATTGGCGACTTATTTTCAAGCTACAAGGATGAATCTGACCAACTCAAAACCATAGAAGAAGACCTAGAATTCATTACTTCTGTAACTGATAATTGTTGCTTATCAAATAATGGTAAAGAGGTTAGGTTGGGTTATGATGATCCAAAAAGATTGTTTGATCAAAGGGTTGATCAAAAGGATTTATTTGAAAACTTCAGTCTTGACAAATTAGCAGAGATATTCGAAGGCGATCCTTTGACTTCATCATTAGGAAAAACATTTGTCAAACTGATTAAATCCATGCCCCTTGATAAGGCATTTAAGGATGCTCTTTCTAATCCTGAAAGTGCAAATCAATTGAATAAAATATTCCCCGGACTTAAAGAAAACCCCACAATGGAAGGGTTCTTTTCGAGTTTTGGAAAAATGATTACCAACTTGAATCACAGCGAAGATTACAAAGGCCTAAGGGGAATGGTTCAGTCGGGATTAAAAATCAATCGAGACAAATTATTTGACACAAACAACCCGCATGAAAGCATAGACAAAGCGTATGAAAAATTAGGTATTGGTGATTTATCTTACAACCAACAAACGGATAAGAACGCTCCCAAATGGTTTAATGAGATTTCCAATGACTACATCATGTTAGATATGCACGGTTATCAGGAGGATCGTGTCAATACTCGGAAAGGAAGAAAAGAAACATTTTCTAACACAACTGAAGACTCATTCCATGCAGGTTTCGGATCGACCTGTAACTTCTACATAATCAATGACAAGCGAGCTTATAAGAAGACTAATAAGGTTTATGAAAAGTTTGAGTTAGATACATTAGTTTTCAAACCACAAGAATTCATAACATATTACGATACGTATTTAGTTCCTCGGTCTTATGAATTTGATTTGCAAATCCCTTTCGAATATTTGAAGCTAGACGATTATATCGAAGAAAAAACAGAGTCAGAGATTCTTAGAACTTACCATGTTCCTCACTTTCTATTTGATTTCTTCAACAAGATGCTAGTTGTTGCAAACGAAGATGGGAAAATCGATATGATCGTCTTGAGTCAGATTGCGCCAACAAATAAAAGGATAACCTACTATTTTGAAATAGAAAGATTATCTCCAAAGCTATTTCAGGCTCTTGGTGAAGATGACGATGGATTAGGAGAGATTAAACAGCCTGAATTAGAACAAGAAGAGTGGCAAGGAAGAAAGTGGGAATTCGAAAGTATTTCCTTAAGGTTTATTAGAACCCAAGGAATTTATCAGCTTTATTATGACTTCAAAGACTAAAAAAGTTTTAAAAAATAATAAAGAAATATTGATTATTGATGATCAATATCTGATTGTTGTGTACAATTAAAAAAACATAAACTTGAGAGAAAATCTAATTGTTGGGGATAGATTTGAAGGAGTCCTTTTAGAAACCATTCGTGCGAAAGGTTCTTCAAGACCCAGAGTTCGACCTTTGGAATATTTCGACCAAGAAATAAGAGTTGAGTTTCCGAGGCACTTAAGAGAAGAAAATCCTCTTGGGACTCGATTCAGAGCTGATGTAAAAGTCTCTCAGAAGACGAAAAATGGTCAACCTTGGGGTAATCCTTACCTAGTCGCAACTGACAGTAGTATAAAGAAGCTGGACTTTAAACCAAAAAAATCCTTAAAAGCAATAAATCTACACACCGTTAGTGACAGGGCTTATGAATATATCGAGAAAGAATTCAAAACGGAACCGACATCCATAAATTTTTTGGATTTCAGGGAAAAAGCATATCAAAACGCGAATGTTAGTCCTGAAAGGCTGGAATCGACTTATAATTCCACCAAACGGTCGGATATTATTAAAACATACGCTCTTTCTAGAGCAAATGGTAAATGTGAATCCTGTGATGATGACGCACCATTTTTAAAAAGAAATGGAGAGCCTTATCTAGAGGTACATCATTTAGTCGAGCTAGGTAGCGGAGGGAGTGATTCACCAAAAAATGTCGCAGCTATTTGTCCGAATTGTCATGCAAGAGTAACACATGGACAAGATGCAACTGAATTTAATGATAGACTAAAAAATAAAATAGTCGAATTTGAGGACCAGTTGACGGAATAAAACTGTACACAACAATATCTATAATTCATTGCAATACTAATTGGTTAAGGGGAATATCTTTTCTTACATCTACTTCAATAACAGGCAAAAAACAAGAAGGTTACAAAACTGCCTATTCGCAACGAAATCATAGCCGAGACAGTTATGTGCAAGACGATATAATTGTTTAGCTTAGTAGAAAAGAAATTTGAATGTCAAATTATTCGAAGTATAAAGAAGAGATTTCTGAGGATTTGCAGTCATGTTTAGAAACGATGGCATGCCAACCAATTATTTTTTGCGGAAGTGGGATGTCGCAAAGATATTTCAATGCACCTAATTGGAGTAACTTATTAAAACAATTGTCAGATGAGAATCCTAGGTCCAAAGATTTTGCATATTATCGTCAGGTACATGGGGACAAATACCCTGAAATTGGCACCACTTTATGTGATGATTACCGAGAATGGGCATGGAATGAGGGAAAGAATAATTTTGATCCTGAACTTTTTTCAGAGTATCATAATTCTGACATTTTCCTTAAAACGCAGATTGCAAAAATACTTAAAGGTTCAACACCAAAAAAACTAAAAGAAATTTCTCCGAAGGAGTTACGAAGTGAAATGAAATCACTGATATCTGTCCGTCCTCATTCCATAATAACAACAAACTACGACAAATTTCTTGAACTACTCTTTAACGATTATAGCCCTATTATAGGGGAAGAATTATTAAGTAGTAATTATTCAAGTATAGGCGAGATTTTTAAAATTCATGGTTGCGTATCAGATCCAAAATCAATAGTAATTAATAAAAATGACTACGATATTTTTACTACCAAGAAAAAGTATCTTACTGCGAAATTGTTAACTTACTTTTTGGAACACCCTGTGATTATCATGGGCTATAGTGCAACTGACCCGAACGTTCAGGCAATATTATCCGATATAGATGAAATATTGGCTTCAAAAAATAAATTGGTAAATAATATTTACTTAGTAACATACCAGCCTGAGATTGATCCAGATGAAAATTTTGCCAAAGAAAAATTAATACGACTTGAAGGTGGTAAAAGCATAAGAGTAAAGAATATAGTGGCGAACAAATATGAATGGATTTTTAACTCATTGGTAAATGAAAATGCAGTTGAGAGAGTCAATCCTAAACTATTAAGGGCGCTACTTGCTAGGACATACGAACTTGTCCGAAAAGATATTCCAAGTAGAAAAATCGATATTGATTATGATATTCTTGAACATGCCCTAAGTATTGATGGGGAAATCAAGTCCATTTTTGGAATAACTAGGGTTTCGGAATCGACAGGAGTAAACATTCAATATCCCTTTTCACTTACCCGAGTTGCTAAGGAGCTCGGTTATGACTATTGGTCTCACGCCGATGTCCTAATAAAAAAAATTAAGGAGGATAAAGGTGTGGACATAAAAACGAGTGATAATAAATATCATATTAAAATACCTACTGGTACAACTAGTTTTTCTAGAAAGTACTCTTTACCCTTAGTCGATTTACTCGAAAAAGTTAAAAATGGCGAAGAGTACAATGTTGAAGTTTAAAAAGTCCAGCATATAACACTGTACATAGCAAATTGGGCTTTTGGGCGATTAGCAAAGTTCAGTGTTATTTACAAACACTGCCAAATCGTTGATTTGGCTTTTAAGAATAAATAAAATAAAAACAAAATACAACGTTTTGGCTCAGTGCAAACCCCATAATTGTGCATTGCTAATTGTTCCCTGTTCATTGTAAACACCCTCATTTCCCCTCCAATTTTCCCACCTATTCCGCTATACGCCCAGTTGTTACATGGGTTTTTCTTTCCAATCATTTTATCCGCAGTTTTATGGGATTTAACGGGGGCTTACCTCAAAAGGAAGGTAAACCTGTGAACAGGCTTACGAGGCCTCCGGTCAAAACTAACCTCAAACCACCATATCATGACAAAACCACTGCTTAGTTTCCTCCTTTTTTTGACCGTGCTTATCAGCCTTAAAGGGTTTGCCCAAACAAACGCGTTTGTATCTATTTGGCAAACCAACTTGCCCAATGAACGGATTACCGTCCCCACCACGGGTATGGGGTACAATTATACCGTAGACTGGGGCGATGGCACCACCACTACGGGTCACACGGGCAACGCCTCCCACACCTATACTAGGGCAGGAGAACATACGGTGACCATAACCGATAGCTTTCCACGAATCTATTTTAATGGTACGGGCGACAAGGACAAAATCCTGGCTATTACCCAATGGGGGACCAACCGCTGGACGTCTATGGAGAGGGCTTTTGTAGGTTGTGGCAACCTCCGTATTTCGGCCACTGATGCGCCCAACCTTTCCGGGGTGACCAGCATGCATTATATGTTCGCCTGGGCCTCGGCCATAAACGACCCCATAGGGCAATGGGATACAAGTACTGTCACAGATATGGGAGGTATGTTCTTGAGAGCATTTAACTTTAACCAGGACATTGGCAATTGGAACGTAAGCGCGGTTACAGATATGAGTTATATGTTCTATAATGCAACCAACTTTAACCAGGACATTGGCAACTGGGACGTAAGTGCAGTCACCAATATGGGCTCGATGTTCGGGGCTGCCACCAACTTTGATCAAAACATTGGTAATTGGAACGTAAGTACGGTCACCAATATGGCATATATGTTTGTGAGAGCCTCTAGCTTTAACAAGGACATTGGCAGCTGGAATGTAGGTGCGGTCACCGATATGAGTTCCATGTTTTATGATGCTGCCCGGTTTAACCAGGATATTGGCAATTGGGACGTAAGTGCGGTCACCAGCATGTATGCTATGTTCTATCGGGCATCTGACTTTGACCAGAACATCGGCAATTGGGATGTCAGTGGGGTCACCAATATGCTAAATATGTTTAACGGTACCCTGTCCATTTCCAACTATGATGCCCTCCTTAGCGGTTGGAGCTCACGGACGCTGCAACGATATGTTTACTTTAATGCCGGTAACAGTAAATATTGTAACGGCGAAGCCGCCAGAAATACGTTGATAAACGCCTATGCTTGGACAGTTATCGATGATGGCAAAGATTGTACCGATGCTTTTATCACCACCTGGCGGACCACCACGCCCAACGAGCAGATTACCATCCCCACTGAAGGCACCGGATATAACTACACGGTAAACTGGGGCGACGGCACCACTACTACAGGTCACACGGGCAACGCCTCCCACACCTATACTACAGCAGGATTATATACGGTGACCCTTATCGGTACTTTTCCCCGGATCTATTTTAACAATGAGGGCGACAAGGACAAGATCATAGCCGTGACCCAATGGGGCACCAACCCCTGGGCCTCCATGGAAAGTGCATTTCACGGTTGTAGCAATCTCCGTATTACGGCCTCGGACGCACCCGATCTGTCCGAAGTGGCCAGCATGTACCGCATGTTTGCTGGTGCCTCAGACATGAACGACCCCATAGGTCATTGGGATGTAAGTAACATAACCAACATGAGCTATATGTTCTGGAGAGCCACCAATTTTAACCAGGACATTGGAAATTGGGATGTAAGCAATGTCGCCCATATGAACTTTATGTTCCATCTTGCCACCAGCTTTAACCAAAACATAGGCAACTGGAACGTAAGTACGGTCACCAATATGGGCAATATGTTTTATGGCGCCACTAGCTTTGACCAGGACATTGGCAGTTGGAATGTAAGCAATGTCACTGACATGGGAAGTATGTTTTGGGCGGCAACCCATTTTAACCAGGACATCAGCAGTTGGAACGTAAGTGCGGTCACCAATATGGGTAGAATGTTTTGGTATGCTATCAACTTTGACCAGGACATTGGGAACTGGAACGTAGGTGCGGTTACAAATATGCCTTATATGTTCTATGGTGCCACCAGTTTTAACAAGAACATTGGCAATTGGAACGTAAGTGCGGTCACCCATATGGAATATATGTTCTATAATGCCACCAGCTTTGACCAGGATGTCGGGAACTGGGACGTAAGCAACGTCACTGATATGTACGCCATGTTCCAGAATGCCACTAGCTTTAACCAAGCCATTGGCAATTGGAATGTTAGTAGCGTTACGAATATGAGGGGGATGTTCAGGAACGCCTCCAGCTTTGACCAGAACCTAGGAAATTGGGATGTAAGCTCGGTTACGGATATGCGTGATATGTTTTTGGGCATCGACTTGTCCATCCCTAACTATGATGCCCTGCTTATGGGGTGGAGTGCACGGACCTTGCGACCAAATGTTAATTTCAATGCCGGCGGCAGCCAATATTGCAATGGTGAAACCGCCAGAAATACCCTGGTAAACACCTATAACTGGACGATTATCGATGGCGGCCGGTATTGTGCGGATGAATTTATCACCACTTGGCGGACCACCACACCCAACGAGCAGATTACCATCCCTACTGCCGGTACCGGATATAACTACACGGTAAACTGGGGAGACGGTACCACCACCACTGGCCATACAGGCAATGCTTCGCACAACTATGTAACAGCAGGAGAATATAGTGTGACCATCACCGGTAGCTTTCCGCGCATCAATTTTTTTAATGACACGGAAAACAGAAGCAAGATTACGGCCATTACCCAATGGGGCACCAATCCCTGGACATCCATGGCGGACTCTTTTACGGGCTGTAACAACCTTCGCATTACGACCACAGATGCACCCGACCTGTCTGGTGTGACCAGTACGTACCGCATGTTTGCTGGGGCCATAGTCATGAATGACCCCGTAGGCCATTGGGATGTAAGCGCTGTTACGAATATGGAAAATACGTTCCTGGCCGCATCCAATTTTAATCAGGACATTGGTAGTTGGAACGTGGCCAACGTCACAAATATGAAAGGGATGTTCAGTTTTGCCTCCAAATTCGACCAGGACATCAGTGATTGGAACGTAAGCAAGGTTACCAATATGAACCGGATGTTCGCTAATGCATCCGTCTTCAATCAGGATATTGGTAGCTGGGAGGTAAGTGCAGTCACCGATATGGGATGGATGTTTCAAAATGCATCCAATTTTAACCGGAACATCGGTAATTGGAATGTGGACAACGTAACGGACATGAGCTACATGTTCAGGGATGCGACCAGCTTTGACCAGGACATTGGAAACTGGAACACGGGCGCCGTTACAAATATGGAACAGATGTTCTACATGGCCACTAGCTTTGATAGGAACATCGGCAATTGGAATGTAACCAGCGTTGCCAGTATGGATTTTATGTTCTTGGGGGTTACCTTGTCCACGCCCAACTACAATGCACTGCTTACGGGGTGGGAAGCGCAGGCAGTACAAAATAATGTTACTTTTCACGGAGGCAATTCCAGTTACAGTCCGGGAAGCGCTGCAGCCGCACGGGCAAGGTTAATCAATAACTACAACTGGACCATTACCGATGGAGGCCCTATCAGGGATAGATAGGGGAGTCGTTATATAGAGGGTAAGTATCAGCTTTGGTCCTTATAAATAATATCAAACCGGCCATCGGTGACGTGGATCTGCGAGTCATCAATGCTGAACAGTATAAATTCAAAGGTGCCCGAAATAATTTGGGCATCCTGATCAAAGCGGGTAATGATCAACTTTCCGGGCATTTTGTCTCTTGTACCTACCGGAGCAGGAAAACCATCTCCCCACAAAACATAACCGGCACTAAATTTCCCACGACCTTGTGTGACAAGGTCATATTCGGTTTCTGTAAGTGCAGCTACAGCATCTGCAATTATCCCGACAGAAATCCCTGGTTGTTTCCTATACTTTGATCCACCAATATCCAGGGTGTAGGCTCCATCGCTAAAACTGTAAAATGCGGAAGGTTTCCCCAAGCCGGTAGTGTCCGATATAAAAGGTTTCCCGTCTATCAGGCAGGCAAAGACCTGTTTGCCAGACCGTGTGGGTGGGGGAAGGGTATCTGCCGGATTTTTTAATCCCTCTTGTCCGTCGCTACAGCCTATGGATAGAAACAATAGCGATAGTAATACTAAAAATGGATTTCGTTTGTACATCGCATCGATAATTTAATTTCGTATCATCATCTTGGGCGTTTCTATTATTTGCTCGTTCCGCTCATCGCGGATGGGAACAGCATAGAGTCCCGGTCGTATCTGCGCATCTGGCCCCGATTGTATGCCAGCCGTTTCGGTGGTCATTAAAGGAATCCATATAGGGCAATGTATATAGCTCACATATCCCGCACTTCCACGGGAACTATAAGTAGGATTGGGGCTATAACTCGTTATTTTGGCATTGTAGGAGTAAGAACTGACCGAAACATTGACAACAGGGTTTGTTGTTGCAGTAAAATTATAGGTAGATGTAGTATTCAATGTCCTATTGGTCACCCGAATGTTATAGTTGAACCCTCTTTGAAATTGAAGTTTGTCCGTCTCCCAATAAGAAATATTAAAGCATCCGCCCCTTGTGCGGGTCCTTCTGTAGTTTGTCCGGGTAGAGGATATTTTTAAGGGTTTCGCCAATTGGCTGGCCGATACCTGTACCGTTTGCAAATCATCGTTCAAGACCAGGGCCTCGCGCATTCTGCTGATCTGGCCCGCGGTAAACCTGTTCCCACAATTTAACCTGGTGTACGACATAAAATTACGCGTATCCGGACTATACGTATTATTACCGGTAAACCCACACTGATTGTTGACAGTTCCCTGGTTCATACAAGGGTCTGCCGGTGTGTCGCATACCAGATCTCCAGCTGAGGCACAATTAGAGCCGTTGGCGAGTTCTTCAGGAATGCTATTATCCCTTTCACAAGACATACCATGAAAGGTATGGAACAGGTTCAGGTTATGTCCAAGTTCGTGGGCAAAGACAAAGGAGTTCCTGTAATCTTTTCTTAAAGCCATAAACCTACCTGGAAGTTCCGCTCTACCAATGATTCCGGTATTGCCGTTGATATTAAATCCATCGATTAAAAAGACCTGGATACTGCTTGTATTTCGGTTAATGTTTCTTAGTCCTTCATACTCTGTTCGGGAATTGATTACTGCCGAAGCATTGTTGTAATAGTTCCCATATCCATTATACCTGAAAACAATGTTGGATGCAGCATATCTTCGGTTCAATGTTACCAGGGCATCCTTGCACTGTTGCACCGTAACATTGGATGAGCTTCCTGCATTCAGGATGTTGAAGTAAAGATTGATAACAATAGGGGCGTTACTGTTTATCCTATTGGTAAGACTGGTTGTTCTTGCTTTCTTGGAAGTATTCCCATCAATTCCTGTTGTGCCGCACATCTGGGCATAGGAACTGCCAGATAGCATGAACAAGATACTAAGTAAAAGTGTTCTCATTATTTCAGTTTTTTTTTGAGTTAATTTGGTTTGATATCCACTTTTAGCGGTAAAAAATCACCACCAGGAGGCCCCTTATTCAGGTTTTTTTTAGACTTTCCTGCTAAGTCTTACTCCGGAAATGAGTAAGTGTAAGGACACTGTATGTTCATAATCGGTGTTGTTTAAATGGCACAGAAAAGGAGCCTATTATAGATCGGAGCTACCTGTGTTTTCAGCGGTTCTCATGGTATTTTGCTCTTGGAAAAATCCAATATCGGGTAGTGGGGACCCAGGGGAGAAAATCCATGTTTGTGTCAAATCGTTATAGTGAAACTCGTGATAAAATGTGTAGAAGGAAAAACCCAAGTAACAACTGGGTGTGTATGGGAATAAGTGGGAGAGTTTTGATTGAACTTAGGTGAAAATTGGCCTCAGAAAAGTTTGGTTGTCGCTAGACTATTGCTTTAAACGAAGTTATGGAGCACAGAGCAGGGAGGGCACTCTTCTTCCAAGCCTACTACACGCCCTCCGGAGTGATTTTCAGCGTAGGGGGGGAGTAGGGGAGTGCGAAGTCCTCCGAAGTGGAACGAAGAAGGGGAGCATGCCATTGCTCACCGTATTTACTTACCAAACAATAAAAAAATCCCCATGAATGGGTATTGATTTACCTTATGGAGATGTATACTTTGAACTCCAAGAGGAATACACCTTTTCAATTACACTGCTCCAAAGAATTGACTTCCTACAGTTTACTTCCCCCGAAAACACCTTATTAATAGGTATATGTTTTGCGCCATGTTTTTTGAACTTTTAGCCAAATACTTTGCTAGCTAAATATATTATTAAAGAATCCATGTAAAAATTTAATACAAATGAGTTCAGCATTCCAAACCCCTAAACAACTATTACACGAATGTGCCAATAGATGGGAACAACGCGCTAAAAAAAGACAGAAGAATCTTGAAAGTTTAAAATCAGGAGATTTGACTGGAGTGGAATCCACAGAACGTCTACAAAAGAGAGTATTGCACTTAAATGAAGCAACTAAACGAATCTCTGGACAAAGACCTAGTGCAAATTTAAGTGAAGGTATAAATGCCGATATCGGAATGGAACGCGTTATTGCGAAGGACGATTTTTTGGATATCACCTTTTTAGAAAGGGGCTTGGCGGTTTCCAGATCGGTATGCAAAGTCAATATTTATCGTTCTGCAGGCAGTTTTGCTGGTTCTGGATCCGGTTTTTTGATTGGTCCAAATTTAGTAATGACAAATAATCACGTATTACCTTCATCAGAGTATGCCAAACATTCGCTATTGGAGTTTGATTATCAGAAGGATAAGTTCGGTATTCCCATGCAATCCGTACTGTTCAGGCTCAGCCCACATGAATTTTTTATCACTGATAAAGATTTGGACTATAGTATGATTGCCGTGAACCCAATTTCTGAGAATAGTAAAAAGTTGGCCTCTTATGGATGGAATAAGTTGATGGATGAGGGAAAGGCCTTGATAGGAGAGCCCTTGAATATAATTCAGCATCCTTTGGGCGGCTTTAAACAGTTAGTGGTCCATTCGAACCAATTGATAGATCTTTTGGATATGCATGCGCATTATTTGACGGATACTGAAGAAGGCTCTTCTGGTTCTCTGGTGTGTAATAATCAATGGGAAGTTGTGGCATTGCACCATGCGGGAGTGCCCAAGAGAGTGGGAGATACCATTATCGATATCTACGGCCAGCCATGGGATGGACATGACCCGGAAGACATCAAATGGGTAGCTAATGAAGGTATTAGGATTAGTCGAATTTTAAAGGACTTGGAAGCCACCGAAGTGCCCAATGATTGGGAGGCTTCCAAAAAAAGTGTTTTTGAGAGCGTTCCTCCCGACCCAATGGAATTGATTAGCAACCCCAAGGAGGATGTAATAAAACCTGCAACGAACAAGCAGAATGGTATTACTTGGAACATTCCATTGAGTGTTACTGTTTCCATAGGGGAGGTTTCCAGATATGATATAACGCCAGTGTCAGTGGAAGCAAGTTCCATAGAATCTGTTGATCCGAATCCCGTGAAAACGATAGACCAAGACATCGTTCAAGAGAAACGGGTGGTACCATTTATTGATGATGACTATACTACTCGAGAGGGATTTGACACCAATTATTTGGGGCTGGATGTTCCCTTACCAACAATTTTGGACGAGACAAAGGTGTCTAAAATGGATACTGGTTCGCATTTGATTCCCTATCATCATTTCTCTATTGTAATCAATAAGGAGAGACGCTTGGCATATTTTTGTGCGGCCAATGTCGATGGGAATGAGGAAGGTAAGCAACCGGAACCCAATAAGGATTATACACGGAAAGGTCTAAGTGGATTGGGCAAGAACGATAGGGAGGCTTGGTTGACCGATCCCCGTATTCCTGCCAATCATCAACTCCCGGACATGTTCTATAACAAGGACCGCAAATCCTTTGATAAAGGACATATCGTTCGAAGGGACGATGTGGCTTGGGGATCTAATTATGAAGAAGTAAGGATGGCCAATGGGGATACTTTCCATGCTACTAACTGCTCTCCTCAAGTTTCTCATTTTAACCAAGCTAGCAGAGGAGGTATTTGGGGGAAGTTCGAGAATTTCGTGCTTAAGGAGGCTAAAGATGAAAAATTAGTGGTTTTTTCTGGCCCTGTGTTTCGATCTAATGACCAGTTCTTTGATGGAAGGGACGATCGTGGTCGTATACAGGTTAAAATTCCTAGAGCTTATTGGAAGATTTTGGTGTGCAGGGATGGAAATAAACTCAAGACCTATGCTTTTATACTAAAGCAGGATTTGGGATCTGTGGATTGGAAAGAGATTGCGGAAATTCCAGAACGTTTTCAGGATTTGCAAATAAAAGTCACTGACCTACAGCAAAAATTGGTAAATATTAAACTACCAGAGATATTGTTTACAACGGATCAAATGGAAGTACAGTAGTATAGTAAAAGTTGGTACCAGTGCAACCGGTCGGTTTTAAATATGGTAAGCTATAACTATAGGCTTTGACCATAGCAGTAATATTCAAGCATCATGAGCAATAAAAATTTTTATATCAAACCGGTAATACCTAGGAGATTTATCCAGATTTTTCGGATAATTCTACTGTTGGTTCTATTAGTTGTTTTATTCCGCTTATTGGATAAAAATTTTGATAAAATAAATGATAGTATTGAGTGCTTTTTAGATGGAATCATAGAACTTTCAGCTAATAGTCTCGGATTACAAAAGTTGCTTAAGTTGTATGGGTTTGGTGGAATTATTGCTTTTATTATATATGTTTTTAAAAAGTTTTTTTCGAATTGGTATCAACAAATAAAGAATTATTTAAAAGCTAAAGGATTGCCGGACGAACAACTTATGAGGGAAAATTGGGTTTTTGGCAATGTCAAGGATATGATAGTCTCAATGATTCGCTTTTTTGCTAAATATCTAAGGCCAATTACGGGATTAAAGGTCTTTTTTTATTTTGTAATTACTTTTTTACTAGGATGGTTAGGCATTAAAGGTGTTGAAATAGTTAATGATGAGATTTCTGTTGGAGGTGATAGAATAAGTCATATCTATCAGTTGAACTCTGAAAATGATAATGGCTTGTCTAATCTGAAAGATCCCTTTAAACTGGTATTCAGTTTTGATCATGACGATAAGGATGTTGAAAAACATGGAACAGATGAACTCGATACGATGAAAAGATTTCTAAAATCGTTCAAAGGTTGTCTTGGGGATACAAAAGATAGGGTTAAATTGGAAATACGAGGCTATGTTAGTGAAACGCTTGATGATAATTACAAAAGTGAGATTGAACTTGCCAATGATAGAGCTAGAAATACAGAAAAGCAGCTTCTAGCATTAATGGAAAAAATACGATCTGATTATAATGAGCCAGGTAGTAAAGAAGTTGATTTAGGTTTTCTAAATCAAATTGAGATAGAAGTGGTTGAATGGCAGGATTCGCGTGAGGAATATGAGAAATTGATTAGGACCAGGATTTTTGAAGAATCCAAGGATTCCACTTTAAAAGAAGATGAAGAACTGCTACGTGAATTTACAGCGGAGTATCTTAATAGAAGAGTAGAGGTTTCAGTTATTAAGGCAGGTTCCTGCTATCCATAGTTTAAGGAAGTAAGCATTTGTACCATTATAATGCGTCTCAAGAAAACTATGATTGAGACTTTTATGTTTGAACTTGTTGTATTTAAAATTTCAGAAATTTACGAGGTCATTGGTCAAAAAAAGGACGAGTATTAAGCATAAAATAAATGAGGAATTTGTTTCAATTTGTCAACGGATATTAAAGGAAAATCTTGAGCTAAGTGATTGGGTTCTCATTGAGAGTAGTAATCAGTTTCAAACGGATAATTACTGTGGCGGATTCGATGGAATTGAGAACGAATTCACTTTCAGTTATTTTGACAAAGATAGAAAGGAATTTTGGTTTCAATTATCACTTTCTGATGTCAATCAAGTAGTGGGGAGAGTAATAACTGAAATAGACGTTAAGGAAGCAGAATACTAAAGTTCAATTAAACGATTGGTGAAAAAGACACCAAACGGAAATGGATTCACTAATTAAGAACAACAGGCTAGAGTAAGTACCCAAAGTCATGACAGAATTTAATTATGATAGTTCTAAATTGGAAATCGACTTTTACGGAGATTCTAAAGTTGATGTTTTTGATGATGATGAATTAGTACTTGAAATTAATAAAATTGACGATTCTTTATGGTTGGTTCAAGCATCATGGATTGAGGATAATTTAATTCTAATTAAGCAAGATTTAGCAAATGAATTAATTAGGTTTATTGGAAGAGAAATAAAAGAAAAGCATGGCACTGAATTACCAGTCGTCTTACATCCAAATTTTTTCCTGCCAATCAATAACTTAAACTCAAATTAATATTTAAAACCTATGTAAACAATGGCTCCTATGAAAAATCAAAATCTAGTTCGATAAAGTTCAAAAAAAGGATTTTTATGAGAAACGAGTTGAAAATACTTGCTATGAAACTTGACAAAGTGTTGGAACAGCAAGAATTAATTCTCAAGGCACTCGATAACAAAGTTGTGTTAGATAGCAGTCGCAGGATACCATCAAAACAGGAAAGAAGATCAAAAATAAAAATGGAAATCCAGCAACAGCTTAGGGAAATGTTTACTTTGAGACCATATAAAATAAAGTTGAAAAAAGAATTCAATTTGAAGGCACAACCTCACGCCTCACGGTAAAAGCCTATTTAAAAACCAATGATCCATCTGTTTTTGATGGTCTGAAAAGAAACAACTAGAATAATAAGAAAGGTTCAAATAAAGGATTACCAGTGACATCGATTTTATTCCAATTTTGGGGTAAATAGATGTATTTTACATCTATATAAACAAGTTGGCACCTATTAAATAATGACTAAGAGTGTGACAATAACAAGGTGGGTGGTTCCATGCTACTTTACTGAAGAAAGACATAAAACAGACCCAATAGAGGTTGACCTAACCAGTCACTTAAAACTCATGCTCAAAAATGAAGTTTGGAATCGTAAATTCGATTTTGGATTTAGCACTGGACTTAAGAACACAAACCCGAACGAAATAGATAAGGCAAAAGCCAAGATTTTTCCAAGATTCATTTCAGGGTATGTAAATGAAAATCGAATCCGAGATTTGATAGAACGAGAGTGTGGGAAATTTCCAGCTCATTTAAAATTGAATGACTACAAAAAATGGTCTCACCAAATAGGATTTGTTCTATTTGAAATTGAGTACAACATCAAGACAAACAATATCCCAACAAAAAAAGACCTGACTGAAGATTTTATTCCACATTTCGAGATGGATTTCGTTGAAAAATACCATCAAAAACTTGCAGTTTTAAAAGAGCTAGCGTCTTTTCTACTTGCAGGACTGCATTTGAGTTTTCCGACAGAATCAATCATGATGAGAACTGATAATCCAATAAATGACGGGATTTTTCAAATCAGGTCTGGACGGTCATCATACGCTTGTAAGATAAGTTCTAATACCTTCATGCATGAGATTCTTATTGAAACAAGTAAGTTGTCAAGTAATGTGAAACCAAATCTTAATGGACTAGCCTCAGTATGGCACTACAACCTGTGGTCATTGAAAAGGTATCTTAATGCTGTTGAATCAGACCAGCTATCTATGGATAACCTTCTGGACTTGTTATTTGCTCTTGAAGGACTTTTTGAAAAAAGTACATCTTCTGATTTTGTCAAGTCAATGTGTCTGGTGATGCTGTGTAGAAATAGAAAAGAAGCAAGGAAAATGAAAAATCTACTTGACGTTGCTTATTCAATAAGAAATGAAATCGCTCATGGCGGCCAATCATATGACCCTTATGACAAGGTAAAGCTAGAAGGCAAAGAGACTTTAGCACAAAGGATATACTGGAAGGTCAAACCAATAGTGGCCGTAATGATAATTAAAGCCATTTCGAAATTGTTAGACGACAAAAACATGAAAAATCTTAGGTTTAACTCTGACGACTTTGTTAACATTACATTTGAAAAATAAAAACTGGCACCAACATTGTATATAGTGCATGCCCTTCTCGACACGTGCCATAAACATGGCCGTTACCAAAGTTCAATTAAACGATTGATTACCACTGGTCAATTGTGCGTATATTGTAAATATGATCAATGATCATATACCATTGTTGTGTGTAATACAAAACAGCTAATATTATATGATATTCGATAATGAACCTCAAAACTGGAATGAATTACAAAATTATGTCGGACAGATGTTTCAGGAATGTGGGTTTAAAACCGAAATTTCTAAAGTTGTCGAGTTAGTGCGTGGAAAAAAGGAAATTGATGTTTACACTCAAGATATTAAAAGTGAGTACAAGCCAATTATTCTAATTGAGTGTAAGTTTTGGAATAAACCAGTTAGTCAAGAAACCATTCATTCTTTTAGGTCAGTGATTTCCGATTTTGGTGCAAATATTGGTTTCATTGTTTCGAAAAACGGGTTTCAAAAAGGTAGTTATGAGGCAGCAGATAAAACTAATGTCAAGCTTGTTACATTAAAAGAGCTAGAAACTGAATATTACAATAAATGGAAACAAGGAATGACCGCCAAATATATTCCATATGCGGATAGACTTTTTCCATATTGGGACTATCCAGGAAAAATGCCTATTGACGGTGGGACAATTGATTTCGATACAAATCAACTGATTTATAAAGCTTATTTACCTATATGCAGACTAGGGCCTCGAGATCAAATGCTTGATGGATTTAAAAGAAATTACCCAATTAAATTACCTGTCCTTGATGATGACTTCCAAATTATCGGAGAAAAAGAAATTCTGACCGACCGACAATATTTTGATTTCATAGAGCAAAATAAGGATAGAGCATATGAACAGTTTAAAAAATTATATAGAGAATAAAGTACTACACACAACATTGTATAACCGTAATTACGGTGGATTCCGACGTAGTCGAATCCACTCGGAATTCCCAGCACCAGTGATAAACCGAAAATAATAACTTAAATCCCGTAACTGAGGGTTATACGAGACAGTTATAAAAGTTCAAAAAAAAGATAATCTACTATGAAAGCCCTATTTTTTTGGTTATAGCTATTTTTATTTGCTCGAATGCAAACTCCCAAACAACGATGTTTTCTGGTAATTCATGTTCGGAAGGTCTAAACATTTCCTTCTTGAAAGCTGAAGAAGCTGAAAGGCTCTATGATAATCACGACAAGGATACAGAAAACCTCAATTTTGTCATCAATGAATATGGCGTTGTATTTAGGGGGAAATTAATAAAAAACATAGGAAATGTAGATGATGCGGTTTTTCAAACAAAAGACCTCCCAAAGAACCTTTATATAAAAATCGGGTTGAATATGGACGCTCCCGTCGAATACTTAACGAAACTATTATGTGAGATTGGGGAGATCAAGGGTACTTTTCAGCATGAAGCAAAATCAGTAGTTTGCTACTTTTATAAAAACAATTAAAGGATTCTTAAGCAATCAAATACCCAACTATGGATATTTTTTTATTCCAGATTTATTTTCAAATTGAAATTTTATATTTTTTATCAAATTCAATATTATATAAAGTTTAAATTATTAATTATTATGGCCGAAGCGGTTTTTGAAATACACGAAACCTTTAACATCACAGGCCGAGGTATTGTATTGACGGGTTTCATACTCGAAGGAGAATACCAGTTGGGGGATATTATACAGTTTAATTTCAAAGGGAATTCAATTTCAAGGAGAATAAAAGGATACATTAACCCCTAATATTAATATGAAATTATTTGACATTTTATTTTGTGTTTTGTATCGTAACATCCAAAGAACTAATAAGTCTATTACCGAATGGTCCACAATTACTGCTATTTCAATTATACTTTTATTTAATTTAGTTTCAATTCTGGCTTTTTTAGACATTCCTTTCCAGGCAATTGGCAAAATAGGCATGCTTATCGTGAGTGGATCTATTATTACCGCAAACTATTTCTACTTTCTAAAAATGCCAAATACAAGAAATTCTTAAAAAAGAACACTAATAATAGTCTTATTTTAAGAGCAGTTTGTGCCGTATATGTTGTATGGTCAATATTAGCTCTGTTTTTTTCAATGAAATTGAAATTGACGTTTTTCTACATTTTAATAGCCGGGTTGATAATGATTGAATTAATTATTATGCTCGATGTGGCAAATAGAAGAAGAAGCAAAAGAAAGTGAATATCAAAATAGAAATAACTGAAGCTTAAAAAGAACTGAGTTAATAAAGTTCAAATAAACGATTTTATAAACATCCATATTGAAGCTATCAGCAGTATTGAAGAAAAAATTATTCCAAGGGTTTTATCAATTTTGGAATACGGTTTTATCACACGATTAATCATGACTTTTTTACCCAATATATCTTAGAATGAGGCGTTTGGAATTTTCAGCGTCAAGATTTCGATTACATTTTAAATTATCCGTTCTACTTTTTTAAATTATCAGCCACAATTTACATAACGTCTGATTATAGTCATGAAATGTACTATAATGTCTTGCATTATGACACTTTGCTTGGGTAAAGCAAAGTATTTGGCACCACAGTTCTTTTAAATTTTTCTTCTAAATAGTTTCTTCTTAAAAGGTAATGGAACACTTATTAACTGACCGACAGTAGGACGGCCGGCAATGTGTGCGGAATGGCCTGCGGGTATCGAATCTTTTTTTTAATCATGAATTTGGGTTATTTTACGTAAGAATTTACCTAATTATTATTCATGAGTATTCCAAGAAATCATCATTTTGTTTCAGAAGTTCATCAAAAAAAGTTTTTCAACTATCAGTCAAATTGTATTTATGTCTATGATAAGCAGAGAAAAAATCTATATTCTAAAAGGACTACTAAGACCTTGTTTAGTGAGAGAGACTCTAATACTTCCTTCAATCATGGTACAAAAGACTTTACCAAAATAGAGGGTGACTTAAATGTAAATTTTGAACAAAAACTCTCTAATAACATTCAAATAGTAGAAGATTTCATTAAGAATAGAGAAATGAATGAATCGATAAATGATGCCTTGTTTAATATTGCAAGATTTGGCGTTATTGGAGAATTTAGAACTCCTAGAAATAAGAAAGGTATGGATGATGCCTTGTGGGAAGGTTTTTCGAAAATAATGGCTCAAAGTACCCCGGAATTAAAAAAGGGTTTAGATGAAGTTTTTGCTTATAGAAAAGAAGTTAAATATAGTAATGTTTTGACTTACTCCGAAACAGCTAATTCTATTTTAGAATTGATGGGAGGTCTAATATTTAAAATCATTATTCCTAAAAATAATGATGATTATTTTGTTTTACCAGATTGTTCGTCTATCACGGTAAGAGATAAAATCAACGATTACTTTAATCCTGATATTAAGGAAATAGCATACATCGGTGTTCCTGTAACAAGTAAAATGTTTATTCACTTTTTTTCAGAAAAACTGTTCAAAGAAAATACGCCTATTTCTGAAATAATTCATGAAAAGAGTCAAGTTATAAGAAAAATAAATATAGAATGCATGAATTTTAGTCAGGGTAAAATAGCTTGTGAAAGTGAAGAATATCTAGAGCAATTCGTTTCTAGTTTAGATGACTGATATCATTTAAAAAAAGAAAACTATGAAAGTGAACTTACAACAAGATTTAAGTCCTATAAAATTTTTATTTTTTATAAAACCTAAAAGTAGAAGTGGTTTTCTAGAATCGGTAAAAGCATTGTTTTCCCTTTGGTGTGGGGTTTACAGCCCTATTTTACCTTATTATTCGAGACTTTCTAAAAATTATAAAAATCGCTATAAATTAAATATCAACTTAATAGAATATTACCAAAATATAATTTCAAATTTTGACCCCGATGTAATTGTTTTTGAAGATGGATTAAATGAAAATGCTCTAAAAGAATTAGCGGATGGTCGAAAATTGATATCGCAAAGTGATTTTATAAAAGGTTTGAAAATCGGTCAACCAATTTCTAGCATTCATATTGATACTGTCTATGACACAATAATTAAGAAAGAATTCAAATACAAAAGAGTTGACAAGTTAGGCTTGACAATACCTAAGATTAAAGACAGAGATTTACTCCTTTGCGCTTGGCAAGGGAAAGTATTAGAAAATGTAGAGAATAAGTTTTTTGATAATTATTTACTAAAGAAACCATATGTTGAAAAAATTGATTTAACATATAATAATGTTATTCCCTTTATCCAAAATCAGCCAATATCTCTACTACTGGCAAATACTCACAAAACGCGGATGACTGGGAAAAGAGTATGGTTTAACAAGAAGGCTTTGTATTTTTTAAATCCAAATAGTATTTCAGATGTTATGGATTTTTGGAATCTAAGAGCTCTGGGTTGGACCATATTTCCTATACCAATAGCTAAAAAGAATCAAGTGACTTATGAAAAGTATATTATCAATTGTTTGGAGAATGAAGGTACTAAGGGCAAAGGATTTAATATAGCTGATGTACTAATTTCAAAGGATATTAAAAAGAAAATTGTAGTTGATTTTTTAGATGATTTAGTAAAGAAGAATAAAATAAAGGTTTCTGTCAGTTATCAGGGTTGGTTCCCGAGATTTTGGATTAATTCTACCGAGGTCTTAAAAGCAGATTTTGTTGATTGCCCTAGAGTTGTCTTCGGCAATAAATATGAATCTGTCGAAGTAGAAGTCGAAGAAAACGACTACGTAAACATTGATTTGCCAAAACCACCATTCAAACTGCGTCATACAGGTGAAATGATTTTTAAAAGTTATTTTTCATTTAATTATTGGAGTAGAAACGGAGAATATGCAGAAGTAATTGATGGTATTTCCACCAAAGATTGGCATAAAATTATCGGAAGCTATTTTTTTAGAGAGAATCAATGGAAAATTTCGGGAAGTGATATTATTCGTTATATACGATACAAGAAGGATAATGTACATTTTCATTTACCAAAATCTTTTGATTTTTTTTCTAAATACTTTAAGAACAAAGGGTTTGTCATTAATGATACCGCTTCTGGTAAGTTGGGGAGGGAAGTCTTAAAAAATGTAGGTGGAATTTATGGCGCAAATTTATTTTCTACTAAAAACGCAATTAAGATTATAGAATTATTTGAAGGAGGTAAGGTAGTCAGTGTTGAAGAGCTTGTTGGAAAGTTACAAAGGTATAAACCATATCCAGAAATAAAGGAGCCAAAGGAGGTAATAAGTCTATTTCTGGAAAAAAATATTATTGAATTTGGTCTTAGAATTCAATGTTCAATATGTAATCAAAGGTCATTTTATTTGCCAGCTGAAATAGATGATAACCTTAAATGCAATATTTGTCGAAATGATTTTGAACTTCCCAAGGCAGACCCTAAAAAGTCCATAGGATATCTTTACAGGGGAATAGGACCTTTTAGTAGAAATAATAAAGTTGATGGTATTTTGTCTGTTTTTTTGACTATTGGATTGTTTAGAAAAGATTTAGATACTGGCCCTGAAGAGATGTCTTTTATTTTCGATTTCGACGTTGCTAAGGGTACAAACAAATTTGAAATTGATTTAGCACTAATAACAAAAGGGGGAAGAAATAGCAAAGTCAATACATTTATATGTGAGTGTAAAACTTATAAAGATATTACTGAAAAGGATTATAACCGTTTAAAATTTATGGGAGAGAATTTACCAAATGTAACTTTGGTAATCTCTACATTAAAGGAAGAATTTTCAGAAGCTGAAAAGTCATTGCTTATAAAATTGACTAACAACTTCAGAGATGGCCATTATACAACCAATCCCGTTCTATTATTGACAGGAAATGAATTGGTTTCGGATGACAGATATTTTCCATTGAAAAAATATGAAGACAACATGGCCAGTCATAATCATGTAGATTATGTGAAAACACTTGCTGATTTAACCTGCGAAGAACATTTAGGTCTAAAAACATGTAATGAAATTTCAATTGAAGCTTGGGAAAAATTGCATGGGAAAAAAGACAAAAAAAAGAAGAAAAAATCATGAAGGGTTACAATACAAATTTAGCGTCTGAATATTATGTTTTGGCCTAAGAGAATTTTGGTAAAACAATCCTCCTACGCAAGCTCCGGCGGACAAGTAGGGGAGTGGAGTGTTACATATTTTAGGCGCGAGAAAAAGTAATTACCCTGTGGGTGATTGCTTTTTTCGGCGAGATGATGCGGCTGCCAAGCGGGCAACCAAGTTTCTCACAGACCTACGCCACCGCGCCGGCTGGCCCCTTCGCTAAAAAGGCCTACCAGACCTTTTCTTTACGCTCGGCCCTGTTTCTTTTTTTATCAGGAAAAAAAGAAAAGGTCATTTAACCTATTTTATAATCAATAAATTACATGAAACAATTATTTTGGTAAATTGTCGTTAATATTAAGACAAATGTCATTATTTTTTCATATCTTAGAATAAATTAAAGTCTAATTATGGCAATTAAAAAAAAGTCAGGGCAGGCGAAACAAGTCAAATACGTAAGACAAGGTGTTAGTTTGCATAAAAAAGTTCCAGCTGGGAAAACTGGGGATAAGAGAACAGTGGTGAGGGAAAAAGTAGATATCGGCAAGAATGTAGTTAAAATTACCTTTGAAGGAAAACCAAAAAAAATTCTTGAAGCAGTCTCATATGATTGGAATGATGATTCTCGCGGTTTTGAACTGGTAACGGTCATTAGAGATGGAATTGATTATGAAGCTTTTGAAAGTGTTGCAGTTAAAACACCCTTAAAAGATAAAGATTGGGCTGTTATTTTGGACACTACTTTGCGTACACTTGTTCGATATAAAAAAGACAACAAAACTTTTGCTCCAAAGCAAACTGAAAAGATTATTGAAATTCAACAATTAATGCAGTATGGTGAAGAGGTATTTGGAGATAGGGAAAATTTTCATGATTGGCTAATGAGTGAAAATATTTCCATTGGAGGCATGGTTCCTGGGGATTTGCTAGATACTTCGGTTGGTTTAGGAATTGTAAAGGATGAGTTGGGAAGAATAGAGCATGGCATTTTAGCATGATTGTATTCAGAATTTCCAAAGGTAAATATAAAACTGATTTATCTGGTACTGGAGCAGAGCTTTACGGAGGAAGATGGAATAACAAAGGAACTAAATTAATATATACGGCATCATCAAGAGCTTTGGCAATGTCAGAGGTTGCTGTCCATATCCCATTTAACAAACTGCCAAAAGACTATTTTTTAATTTCAATAGAAGTTCCCGAATCGAAAATATCTATTATTACCGAAAAAGACCTAAAAGGTATAAACTGGAAATCAAACCCTCCATTATATTTAACTCAAGAAATCGGCGACAAATTTGTTGATGAACAGAAAACACTAATTCTACAAGTTCCCTCAGCAGTAGTATCAGGGGACTATAATATTTTACTAAACCCTTTACACAAGGAAATCTCAAAAGTTAAGATACTAAACGTAGAGGTTTTTGAATTTGATATGCGTCTATTTAAAACTAAATAATTATCTCTACATTATGTCAAATAGACTCAAATAAAAGTTTCTTTGGAACACATAGGGTAGCAAGTGCTTAGAAATTTGCTCGTAGAGAAATTTCATACTTATGCGGCAAGCTGACGAGAGTTCCCTGAAAAATTTTACCAACGTACAGTTCCAAATACAACGCGAATTTGAAAACACTTAAAAGGTTTTGCTTTCCTGCCTGCCGGCAGGCAGGTTTGGCGCTGGCCGAGCGTTGGCAAATTGTGTTTAAAATAAAATGCCAAAGCATTTTGATTTTAAAAAGCAATCGAGCGTTTGCGAGCGGCTATTTTATACGCCTTCGCGGGCTACGGCGCACAGGCATAACGGTCATTACTTTTATTGTAAGGAATCCCATGGTAGAAACGACAACTACCAAAGCTATTTTACATAACGCCATTTATGACTTCTATTTCTGAATCATAATTTATATTATGTAAAATACAAATATTAATAATAACAGAAATTGATCAGTCTTTTAAATTTAGCCTATATAGATTTAGCTCGTCTTTATGCAGGCCATGAATCCAAAAAAAAGTCGTATCCCCTACCTATCTTCAAGCTCTGGAAACATTGGAAAGTGAAATAGAGTTCCATTACAAAACCAAAAAATCTGCAAAATTTTATGCAGATAAGTTGCATATCACCCCAAAGCATTTAAACAGGATAACTAAAGCCACCCTAAACAAAAAAACCATTGAACTGATAACGGAACGTGTTATATTGGAAGCAAAACGCCTTATAGTGCACTCCACAAGTTCTTTGACGGAAGTAGCCAGGATTTTGGGTTATGAGGATTACACCTATTTTTCCAGAGTGTTTAAATTAAAGACAAATAGTAGTCCCCAGAAATTTAAAAAGAGATACCAATAACCGCTTCTATCACATTTTTTGGCTATTGCATGATCAACACCGGGATATCAAGCTTCCGTAGTACGTGCTTTAAGGGGTCTTCGGTATTGCCCAATGGCGATATAGTGCCTCGGGGTTGTTTTTTTTCGATACAGAACAATTGTGTATTGGTCTTTGAAACATAAGAGGCCAAACCATCAAAAGCATTTAAACCTTCTGAAAATACATAAGAAACCGCTTCTTCTGAACTACTTTTCTGATTTTCAGAATTTTCATCAGAACCACGAACACTAAAGAATTTTATCGGTTTAGTGGTTTGTTTCTTTAAATCATTAATGATTTCAAGACCATTATCTGCAAGTTTATTACCGTATACTCCAAGTGAAATGTCCTCATAAGTATGAAATTTATGGTCCTCACCAACAATCAATATATTGGCATTGCATTCATCCAATAAAAACTCGATAATGTCATCAGCAAGAAAGTTGATCAATTTTGATTTCTTTTTTCCTAAGACTATAATGTTGGGTTGCACTTTGGCAATATGATTTTGTAAGACGCTTTTAACGTTTCCATGAGCCATATGGTATCCTATGGAAACGCCCTCGTGTTCACTTGTTTTGCTGACCAATTGTTGGAGTTTGGCTATGGTATTGCGATTGTCTTCATGTATAACGCGCATTGCAGACAATTGATTTTCTGATTTAACTACATCTGTGGGAGCCTTTATATGGAATACCTCTATGTGCCCCTTTATGGTTTTTGCAAGTTGAACTGCATTTTTTAGGGCTATTTCGGATGCTTTTGACTCGTCCATTATTACGAGTAAACGGTATTTGGAATGCGGGTTTTTAGAAACCATAGCTTATTTGTTTTCAGGTGAATAAATGGTTATTGATAGTCTTGGCTCTAAAAATAATATTATTACTATTATAAAAGAATAGTTTAACTTTTGATTAATAAAAGTATCACGGTTAGGTTACCCGAATAGGCACATGACCGAAATGATGCACTCCTGCCCAAAGCCGGTGACAGTCGCTATGTCCGGTCTCGTTAAACCTATAGTGGATGTTTCCTGTCATACGTGCTGTCCATGGGGACCATCACCTTGGTATCCGTGCTTTCGTTGCGTTCTCCATGTTGATCCATTACTTCAAGTAGTTTTCAAACCAGGCAAACAGTTCCCCAAAGTAGGCATCCCGGAACTCCTTGAGCGAATGCGTACCGCCCACATACTTCACAAGTCTATACGGTACCTTATGTTTACTGAGCTCTTTTGCAAAATCCAAGGTATAGTCCGTGTATATCGCTGTGTCATTCTCACCTTGTAAAATAAGAATGGGCACCGTCTTGGGCAGTTCATGTACCCAATAGATCGCCGATCTTTTTTTTAAGACTTCCTTCTTGTTCACATTATAATTGGGGATAAACTCGGCCCACCATTCATCCAACAACGGATCGTCAACAGCACTTCTGGAGATATCCGTTGAAGGACCTCCTATGGCCATAGCTTTTATTTTATCGGTTCTTTTTAGGGTTAAGAACGATGTCATGCTTCCCCGGCTCCAGCCAAACATGCCCAATTTTGAGGTGTCCGCCTTTGGTTGGGACGCCAATAAGGGAATAAGGTTCAGCACATCGTTGATATCCCTGCCACCATACTCTTCCTGCCCTTCGCCTCCTCCATTTCCCCGATATTGGCTCGCGGCGATAACGTATCCCCTATGCGCAAATCTGGACAGCTCCCCCAAGCCAATGGATGCTATAGGGTGCGTGAGGGAGCCAAATTCAAGGCTTCCGCCCCGATTGTAGATGATCGCAGGGTACTTTCCGGGCTTTTTGGGCTGCAACAAAAACCCCTTGACCCGTAAACTATCACTCCAATAGGTAATGCCATACACCTGGGCCTTTTCGAAATAGTCAAAACGACTCGGGTCCAGCTCCACACTGTCCCTTGCTTCGGTCGCTTTGATGTAGTCGACCAAGGCCTCAAAAGTTTTTAATTCCACCTTGTCGATCAGGCTTCCATCCGTTTGGGAAAAAACAGGAAGCACAAGGAATTGTAGCATCAAAAGAATAAGAAATCTATGCATGGCCTTTGTGAATTAGTGTTCAGAGGGTTGTTTTTTATAAATGGTCAACGTCCAGCAATATCGCCATCCTTCCAAAGATATTATTTTATGGGCAAAGGCCCCAACATCCCACCAAACCGCGACTCTCCTCCCCTAACCCATAAAAAAGACTTTTTTGTCGTTTATGCTGACATTTGTCATGTTATTTGCTAACACCCCCTCCTACTTTTGTCCCTATGAAAAGCTATGTAGTTCTTTTCGTTGCATTCTCCATGTTGATCAGACCGCTCTGGCCCATTGTGGAATACGCCATGAACTACGATTACATCGTAAACGTGCTCTGTGAGAACAAGGACAGGCCCCAATTGCAGTGCGATGGTAAATGTTACCTCTCCAAGCAACTGGCATCCCAACAAAGCGAACAAGACCCCTTTGGGGAAAATCCGCTACGGACCCAAATGCAACATCCCGTCTTTTTCCAATCGCTCTGCGATCTTCATTTACAAATCGTGCCTGCGCTGGATCGTAAAACCAATTTCAACACCCCTCCCCGCTTCCTCTCCACCCTCCTTACCTCCGACATTTCCGAACCGCCGGAATTGGGCTAATTCGATCTTTTTGTACCTGCTGTTTCCTTGGATGGTCATACCCTCCAACCTAGGCGTGTACCCTTTACTTATTGAATTGGTCTAATACAACAAATCATGAAAACCGAATTTCGGCCTGGGTCCCCTGGTGGGACGGGCCTAAAAAAGATGACCTTGGTTTTTGCACTGCTAGCCCTATCCCAGGGACATGGGCAAGAACTTAAGGTCGACCCCATAACCGACTCCATCCTACCCATCAGCCTGGAAGAGATTATTTTGATCTCCTCCTATAAAAGGATGTTGGAACACAAATCGCAACATAAACCGCTGTCTACTTTGGACGCCTACCTGGAGTCCTCCAAAAAGGTGAAAACGATCAAGCGGGGCGCCTATGCCTGGGAGCCGGTGCTGAACGATATGACTACCGAACGCCTGGCCGTCACTATTGACGGGATGCGTATTTTTGGTGCCTGTACGGATCGCATGGATCCCATAACCTCCTATGTGGACGTTTCCAACCTGTCCGCCGTACACGTGGTCAGCGGCCAACAGGGCACGGAACACGGTGCCACCATTGGGGGTGCCATAGACCTGCGTCTGGAGAAGAGCAATTTTAGGCCCGAAGGCTGGTCCGGCATCGTGGAAACCGGCGGCGAGACCAACAACGAAGCACAGATCCTTGGTGGGGAACTCAACTATTCGGACGAGCGCTTTTATGCCGATACCGATATCATTTACCGCAAGGCCGAAAACTATGTGGCCGGTGGTGGCGAAGAGATCGCCTTCTCCCAATTTGAGAAATACAACCTGTCCGTTAACGCGGGGTATAAGGTGTCCGACGACCAAAAGCTGTTGGCCAGTTTTATCTTCGATGAAGCCCGGGACGTGGGGTATCCTGCCCTGCCCATGGATGTTTCCCTGGCCCGTGCCTTTATCGGTTCGCTAAGCTGGGTGCAGGATGACTTTATAGGGGATTTTGAAACTTGGGAAACCAAGCTATACGCCAATTCCATCACCCATATCATGGACGATAGCCAACGCCCAGACGTGGCCATTCGGATGGATATGCCGGGATGGAGCGATACCTACGGATTTTACTCACAGGCACGGTTAAAATGGGATAAGCACAGCTTTTTGGTAAAAATGGACGGTTTTTATAATCGTTCCCTGGCCGAAATGACCATGTTTCCGAACAATCCCAATCAACCGGAGATGTTTATGCTTACCTGGCCCGATGTTCGTACCCTGAATGCCGGCTTTTTTGCCGAGGACGTCATCGAACTAAAAAAGAGCTCCCTGGAGCTTACCACCCGCGTGGCCGTACAAAACTTTAATGTGGCGGACGAGTTTGGACTGAACAGCCTTCGGATTTTTTATCCGGAAGTGACCCAGTACCAGACGCGCTTGCTCAAAAGTGTTTCGGCCCACTATCGGAAGAAATTCAAGCAGCTGAGCTTCAATGGCGGACTCTCCTATGGGGACCGTGCGCCATCGGTGTCCGAAGGTTTCGGGTTTTACCTCTTCAATAGCTTTGACAACCACGATTATATAGGCGATCCCGATCTAAAGAATGAAAAAGCGATCGAAGCCAATGCCAAGATCTCCCTACCGCTCAAAAAACTCCAATTGGGCTTGGAGGGCAATTACTTCCATACGATGGATTTCATCATCGGGGAGGTAAATCCAGATTTGGGCGTCATGACCATAGGTGCCGATGGGGTAAAGATCTACACCAATTTGGACCATGCCAAGCTGTACAACATCGCCCTGGATGCCGAATACAAGATTACCCCGGAACTGAGTTGTACCGGGCTGGTCTCCTATCATCGGGGCACGGACCAGGATAGTCGCAACCTGCCCTTTATCAGTCCCCTGGCCTACAATGCCATGCTGCAGTATACCCAAGGAGATTTCTCGGGTTCGTTAACGATGCGGGGTGCGGCCGATCAGGTGAATTTTAACCCGGAATTTGGCGAGGACCGCACCGGAGCCTATACGGTGTTTTCACTGTCCCTGGGCAAGGCCTTTTCCATCAATGATGACAATGTCCATGTAAAGGCCGGGGTAGAGAACATTTTTGACGAGTTCTACTCCACCTACTCGGATTGGAACAACATTCCCCGCATGGGCCGCAATTTTTACATGACCGTTTCGTATGCCATCAATTAAATCAATAAAAACAGAAAAATCCATAACAATGAAAACCATTAAATTTCTACTTGCAACATTGATCATATCCCTAAGTTTTATTTCGTGTAACAGTGATTCCGATGACCCTATCATTGTCGATGAAAACCCCCTGGCGGATTTTACACTCTTGACCAGCTTTACCGCCAACAACCACAGCATAGAGGTGTATTCCGAACAGTCGCAGTTTAGCGTGGGCTATAACGAGCTGTTCCTGCGTTTCAAGGACGAGGGCACGGACAGCTATATCTCCAATGCAATCGTTTCCTGGACCCCTATGATGCACATGACCGAAATGATGCACTCATGTCCAAAGTCGGCCGTCACCAAGACCAATGACGCCTCGGTCTACAAAGGCTTTGCGGTATTCCAAATGCCGGGAAATGCCGATGAATATTGGGAACTGGAGTTAGAGTATTCCTTTAACGGGCAGACCTATAATGTGGCCGAACGCATAGCCGTCAAAGCCCCGATCGATGGGAATAAAACCGTCAATGTCTTTATGGGTGCCGATGACAGTCGGTATGTCTTGGCAATGATGCCCTTAAAACCAAAGGTGGCCATAAACGACTTTTCGGCCGTGCTCTTTAAAATGGAAAACATGATGACCTTTTCCGAAGTGGATAACTTTAAGGTCATGATCGATCCGCGTATGCCGGGCATGGGCAACCACGGTTCGCCCAACAATGAAGATCTTACCTACGATGCATCGGCCAAAATGTATACGGGTAAACTGTCCCTGACCATGACGGGCTATTGGAAAATCAACCTAAAGGTAGAAAACGAAAATGCAGAAATAGTGAAGGGCGAGGACGTTTCGGACGAAAACGAAAGTAGTAGCCTCTTCTTTGAGATCGAGTTTTAGTGCGATCGTGCTTTAGTGTATGTTCTGAAAAGGCCACCAAAACGGTGGCCTTTTGCCCTTCTGTTGTGCCACCAACACGGCGGCACCTGCTAAAACTCAGTGAAAATCAAAAAATATTTTTTATCGTCCTCCTACCCGGACCCGCGCCAGCCCATCGGCCGACTTCCGAAGTTCAGCCGTTTCGAGCTCCCTGGCATCGATCTTGCCCATGCCGTTCAGCTGTAGATCCGCTTCGTCCGCATGTCCCGAGAGGTACATAGTACAGAGTCCGTCCAGACCGATCTTCAAGGTCTTTACGTTCACCTCCAGGTCGCCCTTGATCAATCCGTCCCCTTTGATGCGCAGCGTTTCGCTCTCCACGGGAGCTGTGGAGACCACATGGATCAGTCCGTCCATCTCTAGGCCACTGATACCGGGATGGCTAAGGTATACATGGATCTTGGGCGCGGAACGGAAACCCTCTTCTTCCCTATGTTGTATGTAGAGCGTGCCATTACGCACCTCCACATAGTATTCGGCCAAATGGCGTTCCTTTTTGGCCTCCAGTTCCACTACAGGGGTCGTTCCCCGCTCCAGGAATAGGCGGATGTTGCCATCCAGGTCTACGTTTTCGAAGGAATCAAGCTGTAGAATTTGCCTGCTTTGGGCAAGGGAGAAATGTGCCGCCAGCAGCAGGACGGTAAGTGTTAGCATCAGTTTTTTCATGAGTGTTGACGTTTGTGTTGATGATGAATAAACAAGGGCCTTTATTTATTAGACGCCACAAAACCGGCATTGGTTGCCCGGATATAGGAAATATTTTTCTAGGGGCAATTGTTTATTCGTCCTGATCGGAATATTGCGCCTCTACCATGGCACGGTATAGCTTGGAAGTAAAGGAATTTTTGTGCAGGTCCTTGAGCAGGCGCTGGCGCTTTCGCGCTTTGATGTCCATCGTATCCAACATTTCCAGGGCGCGAGCCATTTCGGCCTTTCGGTCTTTTTTCATTTGGATACGCTGTTCCACCGAGACCACCATTTTTGGTTCAAAACGCTCCATAAGCGTCCTTTTTTCCACCTGTATTTCCTCGGACGTCTTGGAAGGTGATTTGGATTTGCTTTCTTGTGCGGACAGCTGTAGTCCGCCGAAAACAAAAAGACACAGCAAATAGGTCCTTAAGGTCGATGCTTTCATTTCATAAAGGTTCTGTCTCACAAGATAGCCATTATCCTCTTGTTTACAGTGAGTTACGAAGGCTGTACAACGAGTTTTTTAAGGCTTTCATCGGTTTAGACCTTTGGTCACAGGTGATCGGCGTGCAAGCCCCTTCCAGGCCAATGCTTATGCCGGTCTATAGTTTTTTGGTCCCCAGGTGTCAGTTAGAAAACTTCTGGGCATATCGTTGCACAAATTTGATGAAGTGCTCCGGTTTGTTGGCGCTAAAGATTTCCAGTAGTGCGGCGTCCTTGTCCTCGGCCTGATCGTAGTAATATTGCGTCATCTCCAACCCCATATAGTAGCCAATCTGAAAAGGCCATTCACGGCCATCCTTGAACCGGCCAGAAAACCAGCCCTTGGCATCGTCCACATGCATGAGCAAATGGGGTTTAAAAGCCTCCCATAGCTCCCGTTCGTGCGCACGTCCAAAGGTGTTGCGTTCTGTATCCTCCAGCCCTGTGGCCAGCCTAACGATCATTTCGGCACCGCCTTCCCGTATGGCGTAGGCCATTGCCGTACTTTCTGCGGAATCTTGGTAGATACGTTCGTATCCAATCTTTCCTTGGAGCGATTGCTGCAACCAATGTACCAGCTCATGTACCGCTACATGGGAGATGTTCCCAAAATCGGCAAAAGGTATACGCCCCTTGGGCGCTATGCCCTCGGGAAACTCCCCAAGATCGTTCTCGGCCGTAAGTCCAAAATAGTCTACGCCCATAATAACGCCCAAAGGCTCCGCCGAACCGCCACCGCCCAGGTCCGTAATGAAATAATAGGTCGGTAAGGCCTGTGCAAATGGGTCTGGATAGATTTGCAGGACGGCTTCATAGCCCTGGGCAATTTCCGTTTCCAAGGCCTTTAGGCGCTCTTCCATGTTTTGGAGCGATTCAAAAAACTTGGGCCTTTTGTTTACGCGTTCGGCAAATTTCTTTGGATTTAGGTTATAGCGGTCTATCCAGGCCTTGAAACCTGGCGATGCCTTTTCGAAATAGACCGTAAAGGCCAGTTCGGCCTCCGTCCCGCTTCGAATCGATGCCAGGGCCTCGTTGTAGTTTCGCAAATCGGAATAGGAAAAATGGGGTTTTCCCTCCTGTGCAAAAACAGCAAGAGGAAATAGAAAAAGTATCAGGCCATGGGATAACAATGACCTAAAAAAGGGGGAGACAGAAGGTGTTGGGCGACGTTGCATCGTTAAGGGTTTTAAGGTTGATCTATTAAAAGATAAACCTTTACCCATAGTGTTACAGTAAATGTAGCCCGTTATGCGGGATGTCCCCCTCCTACTCCGGAAGGCCGCTTACCTGCCCATCATAACGGATAACGAAGCGTTGCGAACTGTTGACGCTTATGGTACTGCTCAGATTCGGAAAGAGTTCCGCGTTTACCTGGTAGGTCTCCGTCTTGTTGTTGATCTGAAAGCGCATCACATAGCGCTGTTTCTTTTCGTTCTTGGTAATTTCAAAGTTCTTGGGTACGCCCTTAAAGGTAATGCCCTGGTCCGCATTGTACCCACCACTCATCTGTCGTTCCCCGAAATAGGGCAAATAGGCCGATACGGTATCACCTTCCACTTTTAGATAGTTGGCCTCCCCCACCAGATTGATACGGTTAATGGTGCTGCCAGGCGGCAGCAGTCCTGCATTCGCCAATTGATTTAGACTGTTGGTCGCCATAGGTTGCGCCCAATCGGCGCTGATCTTAAAAGCCTGCTGGGCCACCAATTCATCCAGGGCCTTGGTGTCCTGAAAATATCGGGCCGTTGTTTTCTCCGAACTTCCACAGGTCCATAGAAGTAAGCTACATACAATTAGTGCTATTTCTGTTCTCATAGTCAACTACATTTAGGTTAAAGCCCGCGTTGCTGTCCCTCAAACACCAAGCCTACAACAAGTTACGAAAAAAAATCAGGGAATGGCCCATACCTGATAAATATCATCCCCAACCTAGTCATAAATTCCGAATTTTGGGCCCAAACACCTAAGCTATGACAACTACCAGGACAATTATTAAGCACCAAGGGACTAGTATTATTTACGGTCTGGGCTTTATCGGAGCGGCGGTCTATTACGTTCAAATGGCCACCGGGTTTTGGGCCGGGGTCCTAGGTATTCTCAAGGCTTTGGTATGGCCGGCTTTTTTGGTCTATGAAATTTTGGCCCATTTGGGCATGTAGTCCGCTTTTCTTTGTAATTTTAAACAATACCAAATATTATGAAAAACCTGATTAGGGCCATTATCGCAGCAGTGGGCGCCAAAAAGATTGGCGGCGGGCGTTGCGGCTGCATCGGTACTATAGTTGTCTTCATCATTCTCTATTGGTTATTGGGCTATGTCTTTGAGCTGTTCTAGCGAACCTGGCGCGCTCTTAAATATTCCTTAATTCGTTTTATAGCTTCTTTCCAGTGCCTTACCTTCATAGCATGAAACGCATCTTCATTATCGGAGCGGGCGCCGTGGGCAAGGTCTTGGCGGTGGCCCTGAAAAAGGAAGGCCGGGAAGTGGTGATTCTTCGTGGTAGTGTGGCAGACGGCCCTCCTTCCCAAGAAACCATAAAAGTACTGCTGTATGATGGCAGCATGCTCCAAGAAACGGTTGAAATAAGTACGCTTAGCCAGTTTTCCCGCTTGGACGGACTGGTGCTGCTCACCAACAAATCCTACGGAAACGAACGATTGGCACACCTCCTTAAGGACAAGGTAGGGGACTCCCCTATTGCCCTCTTGCAAAATGGCCTAGGTATTGAAAGGCCTTTTCGGGAAAGGCATTTTCCCAAAATCTATCGAGCGGTGCTCTTTATGACCAGTCAGGTGAACGATACCGGGGTAATCAGTTACAAACCCGTAGCGGTCTCTCCTATAGGTACCATTGCTTCCGAAGACAACCAATTGGAAACCGTGGTGTCCCTCTTGCACAGTCCCCATTTTCAGTTTAGGGCAGAATCGCATATTCAAGAAATCATTTGGGAGAAAGCTATCGCCAACAGTGTCTTTAATTCCATATGTCCCCTACTCCACATAGATAATGGGGTTTTTCACAGGGAGCCCCAGGTGATGGACCTGGCCAAAAGGGTCATTGTAGAGTGCATCGCGGTAGCCAAGGAGCACGGTATCGTACTCCAACAGCAACAGTTGGAGGCGCGGATATTGCAGATCAGTGAGAAGTCGGACGGACAGTTCATTTCTACCCTGCAGGACATTCAAAAAGGACGGGAAACCGAAATTGATACGCTGAACCTAGAGTTTGCGCGGGTTGCCAAGGCCTTGGGCAAGGAACACCTAATACGGGAAACGGCCCTGCTTGGGGAACTTACACTTTTAAAATCACGACTTAGTCGTGCTGCTGCTTCCTGATATCCTAGGCCTTACTCTTTTTCCGGGATATCCATAAAGGCGGTAAAAAGGCTTTTCCACCTACCATCCTCCTTGATGTGGATAGACACATTGCGCATATCCCTAACCACCGTGATGGTGGAATCCTTGGGGTCGTTGAAAGCCTCCTTTTGCGACCGTAAGTATAGGACCATATCCTTGGCTATGGGTATAAAGTCTATGGTCTCCGTTTCACTTGCCGTGGCCCGGTTACCAGCCTCGTACCAAGTCTTTACCAGCGATAGAAACTCCTCGCGCGAGCGAGTGGCATCACGCATCATGGGCCAGTTTTTATAATGTTTTGCAAAATGTGCCTCGTAAGGCGCCCAGCCTTCCTGGGCAAGTACCAGGGGCAATTCCTTGGCCGAACGTTCTATTTCCCTTCTGTCGGCCTCGGTAAACCAAGGCTCCGGCTGCTCGGCACACCCTAGCATTAAAAGCATAGTGGCCAAGCATATGTTAAGCCCGTTCTGTTTCCCGATAATCTTTTTTATTGCGAAATGCATCTGTTATGGTTTTAGTTCCTTGTGATTCGTATTGAATTCCTTTCTTGAAGTGCGTACTCCCCCTGTATCATAACTGTACTTTATATAGGCTACCCCATTGTCCAAACGGTTGATGGGCTTACCCTGCCTGTCCAAAAAGGATACTTGGGACAATAGGCCCCTGTCATCGTAAGTGTAGGTTATGCTGCTGTACCCCCTGGTTTTGTGGTCGATAGGTAACTTATCGGTACCCAACAACTGCGTAGATACCCGTTTCATTCCTTTGGTATCCCAGGTATAGATGGCATAGGTATATCCAGAAACCACATTGGGAGCGGGATTCCCAATGCTATCGGTAAAGTAAGAGCGTGATAGGTTCCCGAAGTCATCATAAAACCTTCGCGAACCCCAGAAGCCATGATCGTTCCTTTTGGGATTCCCGTGCCTGTCCTCATATCTAATGGCCGTTTCATACCCGAACTCGTCCGGGGTGTTGATGCCCTTGGCCACATTGGGACCGTTCCCCTCGGTCAACCGGCCTTCCTTGTCCAGTACCTTCCACCCCAGCCATCGGCCTTGATGGTCGAACTCTAGTTTGTCCTGGGCCACTCCGGTGCTGTTTTCCACAAGATTTCCGTCCGCATCCACATTTTGCATTAGGGAGATGTATCCTTGGGGATCATAATGCAGCCGCGTGGTGTAAAACAGGAAGTAGGGGCGCAAAGGTTGGGGTTTCCCTTGAAGGTCCTCGCGTTTTTCAATTACGGAACCATCGTCCTGTAGTTGCCAATGATAGGCTGCTACCCCCCATTCGTTTTCTATTTCACTGCCGTTCTTGTCCAAAAAATACAAATGTTTACGGTTCCCCAGGGAGTCCAGCTCGTAAACTTCCAGATATACCTGCCCCCGAACGCTGATCTGGGTATTCAGATGGTTGTAGAAACTTTTGATCTCGGTGTTGCCCTCGTATTTGGTACGTACCACCGGAGCGGGGAATTGATAATAGCCGGTCGTATGGTTGGGGGTTTTATAGTGCTCCCCTTGCATAAAGGCGATTTCCACAATGTGCGCTTTGCTATCGCGCGTAATCCGGTAATGGCCCCTTTTTTTTGCTTGTACGGCACTTAGTTTTACCAGTCCCTTTTGTTGTGCGTAGGGTGTTTCCCGAAAGACCAGCGAAGTATAATATCTTACATCGTGCGCTACGGGCAGTTCCACGGGGAGCTGGGCATCGCTCTGACAACTGATTAAAAGACCGATTAGCAATAGGACGGGGATACGTAGTAGTCGCTTGACATTTTGTGATAACAGATTTCGCATATAACTAGGGTTAAAGTCCGAATATCCCAAAATACGGGACAAGCCAAAAATGTTGAACCCCTAGGTTTCTACCAATTTATAAATGGAGAGGAGTTTTTAATCGCTTAGTGGGATAGGTTACGCTTAAAGGTATTGGGAGAAACACCGGTATGTTTGCGAAAGGCCCGATAAAAAGGCGAGAGCGATTTAAAGCCTACCTTTTTGGCCAAGGTATCGATGGTATATTTGTCATACTCCGGATTCGCCAATAGCTTTTTGGCCTCCTCGATGCGATACGTGTTTAGAAAGTCGTTAAAGCGTAGGTTTAACTGCGCATTGATGGCCTGGGACAAATAAGCGGTATTTATATGGAGCTTTTGCGCCACGATGGTCAAAGTAAGTTCAGGATCCATATAGGCCCGGTCCTGCTCCATAAACGTGCGCAGTCTTTCCACATAGTGAAGCATGCTGTCCTTGGATAACGAAGAACCTTCGTATTTAGAGGAATTGATATTGGAATCCTTCAATTTTAAGGCATAGAACATCAGCACGATCAAAATAAAGGACATGACCAAAAGTTCTATGGGCCACTCTATAAAGGAACAGGCAAATATCAGGTACAACTGCTTAAAGATCCAGTTTTGGAAAATGACAAAGAGCACCAAACTGATGTAACTGAAGAGCAATAGGTCTCTAATGGCCTTGTGCTGCAGTTTTGGCAGAACAGCACGGAACAATTGTATTCCGGAAAGCGAAAGCAGTGCCACGGGAAGGGCGAACTTTAGCAGAAAAAAAGTGGGGCTTCTCCAAATAGATACGGGTCCGGGTCGGGTATCGCTATAAAACAGGTCTAGTAGTTGCTGTTGCTCTAAGGAAGACATCAAAAGGTATCCAGGGTTTTTGATCAGCAGCAGGAATAGCAACCCTCCCAACAAGGCCCAATGCACTTTTGCAAGGGGTACCTCCCCCCTATTTCCAAAGGAACGGAAATACAGAAAGAGAAGCAGATAGATCAACACGTCCAGATGCCTGCCAAACATAAAAAACCAGGGGACGTGATAGATCAACCTGGAATGCACCAGGTAATTGTACAGGATAAAGAGGATAAAGAGCGTCAATATGTAGAGCAAGATCCGTTCTGTTCTTCGGCCCATCCGTTTGGTCCCCACAAAGTAAAAGATGAAAAACATCCCGATACTCAGGGAAGCAATGGTCGCTATAAGATATAGATCGATCTTAATCTCAAAATCCATTTTTGGTACCCTTCTAGAATTGCCCTGCTAAAGTTAGCCTAATTTCCACAAGGGAAAAATTGCCCAGCAAAAGAGCACATGGAACCCTAGTCCACCCCAAAATCCAAGGGCGCCTCCAGTTCCTTGGGCAATGGGTAGGTAACCGGATCGTCCGCCGATAGATAGCCCATCATAATTGGAGCAAGCGTATCCAATACCTCCCGATACAGGTCATGTGAGCCGTATTTTATGGTAAGGAGGCGGCCCCGTTCAAAATTGGCCATGATCTCCCTTGCGTTCCTCAGTGGCGTCCTGGCGTCCTGACTTCCACAGATCAGCAACAGGGGTACCCGGGATTTGAAATTGGGTTCTAGCTCGGCGCTCACATCCTGTAAGGGCAACAGATCGCTGACCTCAAAAATCACATTGTTCAGCACATCGCCCAGAATGGCGTCCTTGGCCTGTGCAGCTACCTCGGCCTTTCTTTCAGGGGTACCCCCCGATGTGCAATCGGTCAGTACGGCCATTAAATTTACACTTTGGTTATACCGAAAATACAGGGCATAGTTGGCCAGCCAGGAATAGTCGCCCGACTGCATATTCAAATAATGTTGCGGCAACTCCCGATACCCTATTCTTCCCAAGGTCATACCTGTGGCCAATTGCAGATCATACTTTCCCAGAACGATATTCACGGGTTTTTGGGTCTCGGGGTGCGTGACTTCCACAGTGACCCGTGATTTTTCCAAAGCTTGAAGCACCTCCTTTACCAGTCCTACAAAGGAGGGTATCTTTTTGGACCATAGGCTGTCCTTTTCCACTAGGGCGGACAGTTGAGTGAGGACCTTATCTACCTCATAGGGCAGTTTAAGTGTGTGTTGCAGGCCTTCGGGACTGTCCAACAGAATACGGTCCACCCGATCGGGGTATTTCTTTACATAGGTCAACGCATGGTGGGCCCCGAAACTTCCTCCAAAGAGCATAATCTTGTCATAGGAAAGGAATTTCCGCACAGCCTCGGTATCCTCGGCCATCGCCACCACATTATATCCTTGCAGGTCCCGCTTTTTTTCCTGCCAATGCGCCGCACAATCGGCAATGTATTTCCGGTAATACTGTCGAAAACTTTCCTTTTCCAAGGGAAGGTCCAAAGGTAGGTTTAGGGAAATTGGGCAACCCAGCTTGGGGACGGATTTCCCATTGCCCCGTTGATCTACCAATACCACATCACTACGTTGGGCAAAGGAGGAAAGTATGGGTGCAAATTCTTGTAAGCGTTCCAAGGCAGATGGATCGTCCCCGGGTCCGCCCTCGAAAACAAAAATGGGCGGCAGGGGATTCGGATGTTTCGTTTTAATTCTGAAAAAGGGAAGTTCAATGAAGGCTGATTTCCCGTTCTTCCTGTTTTCGGGTACCCGTATATGCCCCATCTCGCCGGTATAGGTTTCCCCGTTGCCCGCCGTAATGGAGTGCGGCTCCAAAGCGCCGGATTGGTCCAAATTTTGTTGTGCGCAACCACTGCCAAGGCAGCCCAGCACAAAGCCTATGCAAATTATTTGCTTCTTCATGTAAATTGGATTTGTTGGATAGCCGTTATTGCTGGTTATCCAATAGTCCCAACATCCCTTTTATCATTGCCTCCTGGAGCGGTGTGGGCGTTTCCTTTTTGGCCACTTTGAGCTGATCGTCCGTTATCTTGGCGTCCAATCCAGCTTTGGATAGGTACTGATCTATGGGAATCCGCTCTGTACCCCGGATATAGGTAGTGAAGAAATCGGACTGGTCCTTCCCGTTCAGTGCCTCAAGGCGTTCCTGGAGCTCATCTATGGTATAGTGCTCGTGGGTGCCTCCGTATTTTTTGAATAGCCCTGTCATAAGGTCGTCCAAACTCTTTTTGTTGTCCGAAGTCTCACGGATCATCATGTCCTGGGCTATGGCCACAAAGAGGCCACCGCCGTAGATCAATCCCCAATGGGCATGTTTTTCCTGGCCCTGGGTCATGGAGAGCCTTCCTACCCCATCATCGGTGGTATAGCGTTGGAAAAACAAATTGTTCAATGCATCAAAATAGGCGGGTTCGTTTAAAAAGCCGATATGGTACAGTGCCTTTAGGGTATAGTAGTTGGTAAACCCTTCCTTGAACCATTCGGTTTCCTGATCTTCCGGTATCATTGACTTGCCGTTCCACAAGTGGAAGAACTCATGCGCAAAAATAAAGCGCGAGATCATTTTGGACATATCGTCCGCATCTTTTTGGATCAGAATACTGATGTTATTGCCTATTACCTCTCCATCGGTCTGGTCGGTCTCGTTGATAATGACCACGGAACGGTCTAATACATTGTCCGGCGGCGGATTGGGCAGTCCGCCCATCAGGTCAATATAATAATCCAGCACCCCTGAGGCCATATGCTGATACTCCTCCTTATTGCTCTGCACCGAGCTGCCCCCTAAAGCAAAAAGGAGTTCAAAACCCTCCCGTTTAAAGGAAAGCTCCTCGTGGGTCCCGGCAAAGAACATCCCCAGGGAGAGGGCCGACTGGTTAGCGGCCACAAACCGATGCTGGCCTTTGTCAGTCCTTTTCCAAGGGGTGGTTACCTTCCATGTCGGGGGAAGTTCAAAGCTGACGGGAATCTGCTCCCTTGCTTCACCATTAAGGACCAACAATGCCCTTCCGGTATAGAACACGCCCCAGTCCGTGGCATAGGCCACCCCATCGAGACCGCCGCCCCATTCATGCTTGTGGTGCTCCAGGTGTACTTCATAATGTACCTGTATCCGTTCCTTTGGCGTATATGCCATGGCCCAACGGGCATCGGGCAGTTCGGTGACGGTTATGGGGGTACCTTGGGCGTCCACCACCTTAAGATGGTGCACGAACTGTGCCCAGCCCCGTGGAAATTGCCCTGCACCCTGGGGCATGTACAACAGGCTGTCTTGTGGAATCATGGAGATGCTTACCCGGGCCAAGTGCGGGTTTTGTTCATCTATACCAATGGCATAGGAAATGGAAGGGTCTTGGGCCCCTAACTCTTGGAGGCCCAACAGGGCACAAATCAACAATAAATAATGGACAACTGTTTTCATGGATTTCTGATTTTAATTGATGAATAGGTTACAAACCTAGCCAATCCGAAGTTCCCTAGGGAAGGATGACTGTTTGTATTTACAAATCAGAACAGCTTGGTTTAAGCGAGACGTTTTAGGAAGTCAATAGGCGTGGTGCCCTTTTCCTTTTTAAAGGCGGCATAAAATGCGGAGGCCGATTTAAAACCGGCTTGCTGGGCAAGGCCCATTATGGTATAGGATTGATGTTGTTGGGTCTTTAGGGCCTCGGATACTTCCTCAATACGGAACCTGTTGATAAAGGTATTGAAGTTTTGATCGTAGTTCCTGTTGATCCAGGTACTGAGCTCGTGATAGGGAAGCCTTAGGTGCCCTGAAAGGGTTCGGATATCCAGATCGGGATCACGGTAGTATCGGTGCCGCCTAATGGCCGCTACAATAAGATCTTTGCCTACCGCAGACGGTTTTTTTCGTTTTTTACGGATCCTTCGGGCTTCGGTCAAACTTATTTTATGATAAAAAAGATATACCGTAAGTGCCGAGAACAAGAGGGTTATGTTAAGGTAGACCACGATGGGTAAGGGACCTATCCACAGTCGAAAAAGATAAAAGGAGAAGTTTAGGAACCAAATCGAACCCACGCCCCACACCAGGAGCTGGGCGGTCCATCCAAAATATTTTGGGCTCTTCCAAAAACGATGGATAATCGCGACCAAGTAGGCCAGAAAATGTAGGTTCCAAAGCGAAATCATCGCCAAGCTGTCCACAAAGCGAAGCCCCCATTGCCCAAAGGTGCTATGGGGAAAAGAAATGGATAGCACGGTGATACCCAAATAGGCATAAAAATGGGCCAGATGGCCAGACCGTAGGGTGTGGGTCTTTCTTCCTTCCAAATTGCACACGTAAAGATAAAGCAGTGGCGCAATGGCAAAGGCCATGGCATTGGAAATAGGTTCAAAACCACTTAACTGCCGGCTATAACCGCTCAGGTTAAAAATGGTGTTCAGGATAACGATTCCGATTACAAAAAAGAGCGCGGAAAGAAGGGGTTTGGCGGTTGGACTGCCCGGGGCTTTCCTTCTGAGATAGGCCATGGACAATAAAAAGCAATTCCCAACGCCAACGGCGTTCAGTAATAAGGTCACGTCTTTTAGCATGCTGATTTCCACCCGTGGTTCTTTACCTATATATTAAATGACGGTTTTTTCTGGAAAATGTTACAGGAAAACGCCCCAAATTTTAATAGAGTTCGGACAGTAGCCATTGGCGTACATCCCTACCATACGGAATCCGTTCCTTGGTGTCCACATCGTAAAGACTATGGTTGGCATTGGGATACACAATATACTTAAAGGGCCTTTCGGGTGCCCTGGCCAGGATGGTGTCCAAGTTCTGTTTGCTAAAGGTCACGGGCATGCTGGTGTCCTTCTCCCCAAAGAGCCAAAGGCTTGGGATAGCCAATTGGGTCACGTATTCTTCGGAGTCAAAACCACGGTCCGCATTGAACGCACGGAGTTTTGTATTGATCTCTTCCCAATCCACAGGTTCTTTGCCCCGGGCATCGCCCGCCAATTCGCTGAACAGCGTTTCATGGCCCAGGGAACATATGGGACCGGAAATCATAATCGAGAATTTTATAAGATCCGATTTGCAGGCGGCCAGGGGGGCTATCCACCCGCCTTGACTAAAACCCAGAACACCAATGCGTGTGGTGTCTATACCGGCCTGTCGTTTGGTCCATTCGGCCACGGCCACCACATCATCGCTCAGGATATCAAAGACCTCCTTGCTGGTTTCGGTAGCTACTTTTAGGAAACGTCCTCCCGAAGCCCCGGTACCCCGTTTGTCAAAAAAGACCACAGCCAATCCTTGCCGGGAAAAACGGGAAATCAAGGGTTGATAGCTGGTCCAGTTGCCACGTCTGCCCGAACCGTGTACAATAATGACCACGGGCGGCTTTTGGGCCAAAGGTGTTTCGGGGAGGATCAAACGGGCCATTAGGGAAACCTCACCACTGGCTACCCTACTTTTGGTCTGGGTGCCGAATTGCGCATGGGCGGCCGTTCCGATAAGGAACAAGCACCATAATCCCCACTGTCCTAATAGCCTTTTCATCCTAAGCGTTAATTTATTGTAAAGATGCAAAATTATCCAAATTTTTGCCAGCATTGGGTGCCGCTTTCCCCGGGAATGTTCCTACTTTTGTCTGATGCTAAAATCGCGGTACTCCCAATTCGAATTTATCGCCCTCATGGCATCGCTGATGTCCATCGTGGCCCTGGCCCTGGATGCACTTTTGCCCGCCCTGGATGTCATAGGTATGGCCATAGGCACTACAGAACCTGTGGACAATCAATTGCTGATAACCATGATCTTCCTGGGCCTTGGTGTTGGTCCCCTCGTCTTTGGTCCCATATCGGATAGCTTGGGACGCAAACCGGTGGTCTATATGGGTTTCGCCCTCTTTGGACTGGCCAGTTTTATCTGCATCTATGCCAACAGCCTGGAGATGATGATTGTGGGTCGGATTCTACAGGGCATTGGTCTTTCGGCACCCCGTACCATAAGTATTGCCATGGTACGCGATCTGTTTAGCGGGGATTATATGGCCCGGATCATGTCGTTTGTCACCGTGGTCTTTATTTTGGTTCCCATTATTGCCCCGGCTGTGGGCAAATTGGTTTTGGATCAGTTTAATTGGCAGGCCATTTTTTATGTGCAGCTTGTTTTTGGGCTTTTGGTGTCACTTTGGTTTTGGAGGCGACAGCCCGAGACGCATCCTGTGGAAAAACGGGAAAAGTTCACTTCGCATATCTTTATGGACGGACTCAAGGAACTGATGAGACATAGGGACACCATTGGTTATACGTTTATTTCCGGTTTTATCGCGGGCTCCTTTATGGTTTACCTGAGCACTTCCCAGCAAATCTTTGAACAACAATACCTTTTAAAGGAAGAGTTTCCCTATATCTTTGCGGCCCTAGCCATTTCCATAGGCAGTGCCACCTTCCTGAACGGGACCCTGGTATTGCGTTTCGGTATGGAGAAATTGGTGACCACTTCCCTCCTAGCCTTTTTTGGGATTTCGCTCTTGTACCTCCTGCTGTTTTACGGTAGCTCGAATCCCAGTATTTGGGTGCTGCTCGCTTTCTTTGGGGCACAATTTTTTGCTATCGGTTTTCTCTTTGGTAACCTCAGGGCTTTGGCCATGCAGCCCGTGGGACATATTGCGGGCATCGGGGCCGCCATCACTGGATTTATTTCAACCATCATGGCCGTGCCCATAAGCACTTACATTGGGCGTTATGTGGGCGATACCGTCTTGCCGCTCTTTATCGGCTTTCTGGTATGTGCCCTACTCTCCATCGGTATTTTGACCTATCTAAAGCTTACGGCCCGCAAAGCGCGTCGTATCTGGGCGAAATAAATTGAATCCAGGATACCCTGATTTCGTGCAAAGCATAGTATTTTTGCACCTATGAAACAGTTGCAGATCATAGACCGTGCCCTAAGCCATTTTATTTACGACTACTTTGTGCGCTTGGGCGTGGCGGAAAGTACCGCAAGCTATTTGAACATGATCGCACTCTTCGTGGCCATGCTGTTGGTGGTTTTCTTGTTGGATTTTCTAAGTTGGAAGGTGATTAGAAGCTTTTCGGCACGCTTGGCGCGAAGATCCAGGACCAATTTTGACGACCTATTGGTGGCCAATCGGGTACCCCGATATCTGGCGCATATTATGCCCCTCTTGCTCGCCATTGAACTGGTGCCCCTGGTCTTTATCGATTTTCAGTACGTGGAAAATATGGCGATGAAGTTTCTGCAAATCATGAGTATACTGCTGGTGGTCCGCATAGTGCGCAAGGTGTTGGATACCTTTAAGGACTATTTTAAGACGCTGCCCCGCTTTAAGGACAAGCCCATAGACAGTTATATACAGGTGTTTATGATCTTCGCATGGGCCGTGGGCATTATGACCATCTTTGCCATCATCACGGACACCACCATTTGGAAGTTCTTTACCGCACTGGGTGCGGCCTCGGCCATATTGCTCCTGCTCTTTCGGGATACCATCCTAGGATTGGTGGCCAGCATACAGGTCACGATCAATGATATGGTGCGTATTGGCGATTGGATTACGTTTGACAAATACGGCGCGGACGGCGATGTGATCGAGATCAACCTGGCCACGGTGAAGGTGCAGAATTTTGATAAGACCATTACCACCATTCCTACCTATGCGCTCACGGCCGACTCCTTTAAGAATTGGCGGGGCATGCAAGAATCCGGTGGGCGACGCATTAAACGGGCCCTGATCCTTAAGCAGGACAGTGTAAAGTTCCTCAGCTTCCAAGATGTGGGCCGCTTGGAAAGAATACAGTTGTTGGAGGGGTATCTTAAAAACCGTCAGGAACGGATCACGGCAGATAATTCGGAGAACGGAGTGGATACCTCTCTACCCATCAATGGTAGAAACCTTACCAACCTAGGGGTCTTTAGAAAGTATATTGAACTCTATTTGGAAAAACATTCGGCGGTGAATAAAGAAATGATGATGATGTCCAGGCAGTTGCCCCCCACTTCCCAAGGCATTCCCCTGGAGATTTATGCCTTTAGCAAGGACAAGCGGTGGCAGAACTACGAATATATCATGGCCGATATCTTTGATCACCTATTGGCGGCCGTACCCTATTTTGAACTGGAACTGTTTGAGCTTCCGGCAGCGGCCAATTTCTCAAAAAAGTAGTTTCCTTGGCCCAATGGATGGTTTAGAGCGTCAATTGCCGGGTATTTGAACCAATCTGGGCCACAAAATCAGCTTCCCTTTCCCCCTATTTGTCCTTCAACCTAAAAAAAATCACTTTTTTTCAAAAAAAATGATATTCCCATCAATTTAATTGTAATAAGTTGATAAACAATAAATTACATACTTTATCAAGATATAAAAAGCCCTTGGATAGTGTTAAAAATTGCTTAAAATAGTACCTTTTTATACATAGTACTGTAACAAAAATGTTAATGGGACGTCTAGTAAGTGTAATCAAATTGATAATAACACGACAAAGTACAGTCATTAACCATTTAAAAGACAAAAAGATGAGAGCAACATTAAGCAAAACACCGACAGAAACAAAAACCTTCACCCTGTTGACCAATTTTAGAAACAGCAAAAGGGTTCAATGGTCCTCCTACCGCAATTACAGATAGGATTCCAAGCAAATAACATTACATAGTTAACCTAAAAAACAAAAGAAATCATGAGAGCAACATTAAGCAAAACACCCACTGAAGCCAGGACCTTTACAGTATTTTCCAACTTCAGAAACAGTAAACGAGTAAGCTGGTCCGGATACAGGAACTACAGATAGACTGTACCGACCTCAAACAAAAACAACACAACAAAAAAACAAAAGAAATCATGAGAGCAACATTAAGCAAAACACCCACTGAAGCCAGAACCTTTACCGTATTTTCAAACTTCAGAAACAGTAAACGAGTAAGCTGGTCGGGATACAGGAACTACAGATAGACTGTACCGACCTCAATAAAACAACACAACAACAAAAACATGAAAACATTTAGTAGGCCCACACCAACCGCCTCCAGAACCTTTTCCTTCTTCTCACAACTTAAGGACAGTAAACGAGTGCGTTGGGCCGAACACAGGAACTTTGGCCGATAATACCAGACCTGACCAAAAAAAAAGGAGCTATACGATATAGCTCCTTTTTTTATTTTTAAAATGTCCTATTGGGGTCAATCGTCCAGTTCAACTTCTTCCGTAGTACCATCGGGATAGATGATCGTGGCGATATTATCGCAGCTGCCATCACCAAAATCCACCGAGACCGCTAGACCATTCTTGCTGACCTGCATAACACCGCTTGTAAGGTAGTCACAAGCCAGATTTCCTTCCAAGGTGGTATCGACCATTACAGCGTAGGTATTCTCATCTATACTTACGGTCCAATTTCCATCTATGGTGAAGACACTGGTTTCCAAAGTGTCCCCAAAGCTGAAACCGAAGGTTTTGCTCCCCGTCTCGTCTATGACCGTCCCATCGGCCAGGGTAATGGTCATATCACTGGTTACGGTAAACGTAAAGGCCTCTTGGTCTACCAAGCCTTCGAAGACATAACTTCGGGTACCGTTGATCTCTATACCGTCCACGGAAAAGTTGTCAAAGGTAGTGGTAAATGACAGGGTCTCCCCTTCTGAGGTATAGGTAACCATTACGGTCCCGTTCACATTTTCATTGCCATCTACTGCACAATTGGTGAAGGTTACTGAAAAACCGGTATCGCTGTACTCGGCCACATAACAGTCTGGATTGGTTTTGCCGGTAAGGGCATTGGAACTGTTCATGAACAAACCGGTGACAATGTCATCGGCTACGCCAGCAAGCTCATCGGTATTCAGAATTTGTTGTAGCTCGGCTTGTGAGAGCACGGCCTGATCCCCAATGGCATCCTCTTTGTCGCTACTACAGCTGATTGCCAAAAGCAGCACCGTTAGGGTCCATAATAGGTTTTGGGTGTTTCGTTTTAATTTAGTCATGTTCATTTGTATTGGGTTACGGCTTATGAACGTTTTTTTGGCCGTTTTAGTACCTGTTTTGTCGATCCATATTTTGTTTATTTTTAAAGGAACCTATCATACAAACAATTCTATGCTCGTCAAAAAAAGATATTCCGTGCTCGATATGGCACGTTGGACCCGTTGGGAAACCTTAGTTTTCCTGGTCATTGCCACCATTGTGACCGTTTTGTACAACCTCTTCGGTTATACTTTTTTACATGTTCCCTGGACTCCCGTGGCCCTAATCGGCACAGCGGTGGCCTTTATGGTAGGTTTTCAGAACAATTCGGCCTACGGACGCATCTGGGAGGCCAGAAAGATCTGGGGAGGCATTGTGAACACCTCCCGTAGCTGGGGGATGAAGACCAAGGACATGGTATCCAATGAATATACGGACAATCCGGCTGTGCTTCAAGAACTTCAGGAGCATAAAAAGGTACTGGTGTATCGGCATATTGCCTGGTTGACGGCCCTACGCCATGCCATGCGACAACCCAGAAAATGGGAAGCCTTCGAGGACAGTCATACCAATCGGGAATGGTCTAACATGATACATATCCCCGAAAAGATGTTTACCGTGGACCAAGACTTGATGCATTATTTGAGCGATGAGGAACGCGCTTATGTACTCAGCAAGAAAAACGGTCCTGCTGCCCTACTCTATCTACAGTCCGATCACTTAAAGCGACTCAAGGAGCGTGGACTGCTCTGGGAGTTTTCCTTTTTGGAGCTCGAAAACGTGCTGCAGGAACTGTTTACCCTTCAGGGCAAGTCCGAGCGCATCAAAAACTTCCCCTACCCCCGGCAATATGCCACCCTGTCCTACTCCTTTGTATGGATCTTTTTGCTACTGCTCCCCTTTGGAATTGTGCCCGAGTTTTCGAAAATAGGGTTGGGATTAGCGGATAGTTTTCCCATATTGGCGCCCTATTTTGGCTGGTTGGCGATTCCGTTCTGTGTATCGGTATCCTGGGTGTTCCATACCATGGAGCGCATCGGGCGCGTAGGAGAAAACCCCTTTGAGGGTTCCGCCAACGATGTGCCCATTTCCACCATTTCCAGGGGCATAGAAATTGATTTACGACAACTCTTGGATGAGGACCACGCAAGCATTCCGGAGCAGTTTCCAGAGGAATACGGGGTGCAAATGTAAACTACTTCCGTTCTTCCAGCTTTGCCCCCTGGCCCTCTACTGTTAGGTTAAATTCGGTGATGGGCATATCGGAAAAATTGGCAACATTGGTCCGTGTGTACTCCGTATAGTTGGCATTGAACCGGTAGATATCCTCGTAGCGTTCAAGAAGGCCCTTTTGTACGTCCAGTTCTCCACGTATTTCCAGGGTCCTTGCTTCGAAATTATAGCTGAGCGTTTCGAGGGCCGTTGCCGGCCAGTTGCTGTACAGGCCTATCCGTTCAAAGGCTTTTTTGATAAAACTGCTGTACCGTATGGCTTCCCTAAAGCTCCTGGTACGTCCTTTGAACACTCCGCTATCGACGGTTACCTCACCCTCGCAGGTAATGAACATCGGGACCCCGTTCAACTCCATGTCATAGCGACATTCCTGGGTACCTGTTTCTGTAAAAATCACCCCTCGTTCGGGCTTGTGCGTATCGTAGAACGAGAAGCTGATCTGCCAGGTGCCGATAAGGAAGTCCAAATCTTGTACCGACGGTTTGGAAGGCGGCTTTTCCTGGGCTGTACTGTACAAACTGCCAAAAAAAAGGAACAACAGAAAAAATTTATAGAAACCCACCATGATTACAACTATTTTGGTTAGAACACAAAAATGGTCCTTGACCCTATGGGTTTTCCGATCTTTTTAGAAATCGATCGGCCCTATTTATAAAAAAAGGAAAGGAGTCCCTAAAAACTGGATTTAAAAGGGCAGTTGCCCCAGATCTACATTGCCCCCCGAGATAATGATCCCCACTTTTTTGTCTTGAAACCTTGTTTTTTCGCGCAGCAGGGCTGCTAGGGCCACCGCGCTGGAAGGTTCCACCACGAGTTTCATACGCTCCCAAATAAACTGCATGGCCGTTATGATCTCTTCCTCGGTAACCCGGATGATACGGTCTACATGCTGCTGGATGATGGGAAAATTTTTATCCCCCAATTGGGTTTTGAGTCCGTCAGCGATGGTATCCGTAGTGGCATTGCTTTCAATGACCCCGCTTTGTAGGGAACGATAGGCGTCGTCTACCGCAAAGGGTTCCCCACCCACTACCTTGCAGTTCGCACCAAAATGATGTACGGCCAGAGCCGTACCGGCAATAAGGCCACCCCCGCCCACCGGACAAATGATGTACTCCAAATCTGGGTGGGCCTGCAAAAGCTCCAGTGCCGCAGTGCCTTGACCCAGAATGACGTCCATATCGTTGGATGGATGTATAAACGTAGCCCCCTTGCCGTGTTCAATTTCCTCAGCGGCAGCTGCCCTGGCCTCTAGTGTGGGTTCGCATTCAATGATAAGCCCCCCGTATTCCATAACGGCATCCTTCTTTACTTGGGGCGCATCGGTGGGCATGACAATATAGGCGGTTACACCTAGGCTTTGGGCCGCAAGCGAAAGGGCTTGGGCAAAGTTACCTGAGGAATGGGTGACCACCCCCCTTTTTTGCTGTGCGGTGGTAAGTCGCAAGATGGCATGGGTAGCGCCGCGCATCTTATAGGCACCCATGCGTTGAAAGTTTTCGCATTTTAAAAAGACCGTTGCCCCCGCCATTTTATCAATGAGCCGGGAAGACAATACCGGGGTATTATGGATGTAGGGAGCAATGAGTTGGTAACAGGCCGTAAGATCTGCTTTACGCATCTAACTGGGTTTAAATCACCGCAAAGATACGCGTTAAACACAGAAAATATGGTAGGCCCTACTCTACTTTTTCCAGGGGGAAAAGTACACCGTTGTACGAAATGCTGTTCCTAAAGCTACTGTTGACATTTACCGAGGCCTCCCCATTGTTGTAGACGGTGAGCACAAAGTTAAAGACCTCCGTTTTGTTCCGTCCAGTGAATTTTATGGTCGTCCGCATTTTTTTATCGTTATGGACCATGCTGTATTCAGAAACTTCACCGTTGAACACAATACCCGGGTCTATACCATAACCACCGGAGCGGGCCACTCCAAAATAGGGTAAAAGGATATCGGCCTGCCCCCCGTCTATTTTTAAATGGTTGATGTTGAGTTGCAGATTGATCCGCGGACTCCCGAGGGGATTGGACCAATCAGCGGTAAAGTGATAGCTACCGGAATCGATCAGGTCTTTGATCTCGGCATAGGCGGCTTCGGCCTTCTCCCTCTTAGCCGCTTTCCTGTCAGCCTTGGTCTGTGCATTGGTGACCGTACCACCAAGCGCAATCATAAGGCATAAGAGCACAATTTTTTTCATTTTTTTTTGCAATGGATTATAGCCTTGGAGTATTCAAATTCTGTGCCAAGTTGCTTGTTGGCAGCCTATTTATTTGCGGGCAATTTGTAGCTGTAGAGATAGGGCCGTTTATGGGGTACTCCTTCCCTACGTTCCTCGAGGCGCTCAAAAACGGCATACCCCAACATTTTCTTTTGGAAGCGGCTGCGATCCATTTGCCTGCCAAGAACAGTTTCGTAAACCCGGTGCAATTCTGGCATCGTAAATTTTTGTGGGAGTAGATGAAAGGCTACGGGATCTACCTGCAGGTCGGCACGGAATTTTTGCAGCGCTGCTTCTACAATTTCTTTGTGATCCAACAGCAATTCGGGGAGGGCATCCAAACGAAACCATTGATGCCTTAATGAGAAAAAGCCCGCAGTGGGTCTGGTCATGGCCATGTGCACCAACGCATAGTAACCCACAGAGATAAAGCGTTGGCTAATCCACAAATCCTTGTCCCATGGGATACCTATTTTCAAAAAAAGCTGCTCCATTTCGGTGGGGAATGACCGATTCGGGTCCCCAAAGGTGTAAAACTGTTTTAGGTAAACCTTGTTTAGGCCCGTACGCTCGTTTAAGATACGGACGGCCGCCTGGTCCAGAGGTTCCTGACGCTCAATAAATCCCCCGGGCAACATCCATTTGTCCTCCACAATTTCCAAAAGCAATACGTACAGACTGTCATTTTCATAGCCAAAGATGACATTGTCAATGGAGATATGGGGAAGAAACAGTTCTTCTCCCCTTTGTAACAACTCCAGTACTTCTTTCGGATTTTTGGACATAGCGCAAATATACGACTTAAAAAAAACCAAAATTTTTGGTCAAGTTAAGAAATTAAATTACATTGTGTCAAATTGTCACAATGAAAATATTTTAAAACCACATCTAATGAAAAAATTTCTAAAAGTTTTACGTTGGACCCTAGGCATCCTCCTCATTCTTTTGCTCGGGATTTTCCTCTACGGCTATTTCAAGATACAGGGAATCAAAAACCGTGGCGAGGATAAACTTGTAGGTCCGGCAACGGTTTTAGTGATAGACGGTCACTCCTTTAGGGACTTGAACAAAAACGGGAAGCTCGATACCTATGAAGATACGCGGCTTGCTCCGGAAGTAAGGGTTAATGACCTTTTATCCCAAATGACTATAGAGGAAAAGGCCGGGCAGATGTTCCATCCCTTTCTGTTCTCCACCAAATTGGACATTATGCCCATGCGGATTCTGGCCCTGTTCTACCCTCCGGAAGAATACATCGCTACCAGGGGCATTACCCACCTTACCTCTCCCCTGGCCCCGGACGATCCCTTGGTCCATATCGAGTGGGTGAATGCTTGCCAAAAAATAGCCGAACAAACACGCTTGGGCATACCCCTGAGCTTCAGTTCGGATCCCCGGCATAGCAACAAAAAAGGTGCGGCCGTATTCATGAAAAGCCTTTCCCAATGGCCCGATGCCTTGGGTTTTGCGGCGCTGCGTGACTCTTCCCTCACCGTACGTTTTGGACAGATTGCCGCCAGGGAATACCGGGCCATAGGCCTGCATACCTCACTACATCCAGTGGCAGACCTGGCCACGGAACCGCGATGGGGCCGAATTGCCGGCACCTTTGGAGAGGACGCAGAGCTATCGGCCATGCTAACGGCCGCCTATATTTATGGCATGCAGGGCGATAGCCTAAATAGGAATTCCGTGTCCACCATGACCAAACACTTTTCAGGGGGCGGACCTCAAAAGGACGGATGGGATGCCCACTTCAAATACGGCAAGGACCAGGCCTATCCCGGTAATAATTTCGCCTATCATCTGATTCCCTTTAAGGCAGCCATAAAGGCCAAAACGGCCCAAATGATGCCCTATTACGGCATCCCCTTAGGCCAGACCAGTGAAGATGTAGGTTTTGCCTTCAACAAAGAGATTATTACCGATCTGCTTAAGGACAGTCTTAATTATACCGGCATTGTGTGTTCGGATTGGAACATTATCAATGATCCGGACAGTGCCCTGGCCAAATTTGGGGAACCTATGGACCACGGCGTTGAGGACCTGGACGCCCTTACACAAGTGGAGAAGGCGATACATGCCGGTATCGATCAGTTTGGGGGTACGGACAATCCGGAACTCCTTGTTAAATTGGTAGAGAGCGGACGGGTGTCCGAATCGCGACTGGACCAATCGGTGCGCAAATTATTACACCAAAAGTTTGTGCTGGGCCTCTTTGACGATCCCTACATCAATGAAAAGGAGGTGTTATCCGATATAGGCAGGCCCGAGGATGTACGCTTAGGGCTTGAGACCATGGTGCGATCAGCAGTTTTACTTAAAAACGAAGCAGGAACGTTGCCCCTATCCGGGAAGCCCAAGGTTTACATAGAAAATATGGACAGGGACTTGGCGGCCTCCTACTTCGATGTCGTGGATGAATTGGCCGAGGCCGATTTTGCCCTATTGAATTTGGATCCGCCCTTTGAACCCCGGGAAGGCCTACTGGAGAGCTTTTTTCACCAGGGGCGATTGGATTATGCACCTGAGGAGTTAGAGCGGATTCTGGACGTCATGCAACGTAAACCTACCATTGTAACCGCATATTTAGAACGGCCCATTGTGATACCGGAAATCAGCGAACAGGCCAAGGCCGTATTGGGCCATTTCAGTATCTCGGACAAGGCGCTCTTTGAGCTCATCTCCGGGAAGGGTCGGCCCGAGGGCAAACTGCCCTTTGAAATGCCTTCCAGCATGCAGGCCGTAGAAAAACAACTGGAGGACGTACCCTTTGATTCGGAAAATCCGCTGTACCCTTTTGGTTGGGGCCTTCGCTATGACTAGGCAACGGTTTTGGAAGCGGCAGGCCGCGTTACTTTTTTTACTCAATAGCTTATGTTATAATCTACAGTCCATGCATACGGAACACACCATTACACTACCCGACGGAAGAACCCTGGGCTTTGCCGAATACGGAGACCCCAACGGTTTTCCCGTGTTCTATTTCCATGGGGGGCAGGAAAGCCGTTTGTCCAGTATTTTTATGGACCCCATGGCAAGGGAGCTGCAGCTGAGGATCATAGCTCCCGACCGACCCGGGATTGGACTTTCTTCCTATCAGGAAAACCGGACCTTATTGGATTGGGGCAAGGACATTGCCGCTCTTGCCGACGCCCTGGATATGGCCACGTTCTCCGTTTTTGGCCTATCAGGCGGGGGTCCGCACGTACTGGCCTGTGCCCTGGGCATTCCGGAAAGGATCGCCAAGGCAAGCATTGTTTCTGGAACCGGTCCCCATAACTATCGGGGCAAGTTAAAAGGCGTATGGTTTCCAGTAAAGCTGTTGCATTGGTTTGCAGGGAGCAAAAAGGACAGGAATTTGAGGAAATTCATCGCACAAGAATACAAGACGCTCTATAAAAAACCGCAAAAAAGACTACGACAGCTCCAAAAATTCCTCCCCAAACCTGATCGAATACTGCTTAAGGAAAACCCAGCCTACGGGACCGAATTTATAAAAGGTAGTCAGGAGGCCTACAGACAAGGGATCGAAGGGGTGGTACAGGAATGGAAACTCTATGTGTCCGACTGGGGGTTTGCCCTAAAGGACATCCGAAAACCCGTCGCACTTTGGTACGGCGGCAAGGATAAAATGGCTCCCAAATACAGGGGTATGCACCTGAACAAAATGCTTCCCAATACTACCTTTCACTTATTGCCCAATGAAGGTCACTTTTCATTGCTCAGAAACCATCTGCAGGAGATTTTAGAAGGCTTGAGGCCCCTTCCTTAACCGCTCCTTATTGGAGGTAGGCGTCCTTACTTTCAAAATCGGTCTGGGGTAAGTTTCCGATCTGGACCGAAGTGAAATCATAACTGAAGTGTTCTTCTCCTTGTTGAAAGGTGGCCGTGTCTACCAATTGAATCCCGTTTTGTTCCTCCCATGCCATGAATCGTACCCTTACCCTGCCACCGGGGGTTTCCTCCGGGGTATCAAAGCCCAGGGGCATGTAACTTTCAAAATCGTAATAAAACAACATCCGTCGGTTTAGCATATCGGTGAATTCCAAGACAAAGGCCGTATGTCCTTCAAATTCTTCAAAACCCACAAATTTGGGCTGGCTAAATCGGTCTTCCGGCCGTAGGCTCAGCCAATGCAGTTCATGCCCTTGAACAAAAAGTTTGGTAGCATCGTCCGGGGACTCATTAAGCTTTTGGGTGATCCGGTTATAGGTCCAGGATGTGTTCTCCCCGTATTTGAGGACCACATGGCCCTCACCGTAACGTTGTTCCATCCGAGCATCCGATTTGGAGGAAAACACTAAGGTGGTAAATGGTCTTTCCGGACCTTGACAATCGGCAAGCGCACGAATGGTAGTGCTATCGGGGAGCGTTCCAGTGACCGTCCTTGCTTTCTCCAAGATCAGGGGCGCCGTGGCGGCGGGAGCAGCCTCCGTATTGGCACTGCTAACGATTTTCCATTCGCCGTCCAACTTTTTAAGCACACTTTGCCAGGAGACCACCCAGAACATGGGTTTTTTGGATAAATATCCGCGAACGACAACCGCCCCTGCATAGGTGGCCAACGAACCATCATCGGAAATCTCTATGATCGGTTCCTGTTGGGGCGATAGCTCCAGGAACTCCATTTGATCCAAATAGTCCTGAGTGCCCGCAATGATATCGGCCTTGAGCCTTTTGCGGATTCCCCCGTCCCGGATATCGTACCAACTGTCCGTATTGGGCGCATAGAACTGTACCGCATCCTTTTTAAAATGCGCCTCATCAATGCTGGCAATAAGCGACTTGATCTTTTCCTTTTCGGCCTCCTTGTCCACTTTGGGCTGGCAGGAAATGAAAACAAGCGCCAAAAAAAAGACACTTCCCTTTTTTATCATCTTTTTTTATTAGGGCATTGACTTCTTCTCCAAGTAGAAACTCTTGTTTACAATATACCAGCGATCCTTGAATTTCTGTAGCGTCATAAAATCGTGGAATATTTTCACGTCGTCTTCGATTTTAAGTCGGGCAATTGCGGTATGGCCACCCACATCAATACTTACAATTTCATTGGTACGCTTTAGGGGTTCTCCCGGTTTCATTTTTGAAAAGAACTCCCGGGCGTTTACCTGCTTAAAGCTGCCCTCCTTTTGGTCGGCAATGGTCATAATGGCATCTTCGTGGAACGCTTTCTTGAGCGTATCGAAATCGCGGTTCATGGAGCCTTCCATGTAATAGTTTAGAGCAACCGTAATGGCTTCTTTATCAGCATCGGAGGTTATCGTAAACGCAAAAGCCAAAAGGGCGATACATAGTGTTTTCATGATGGAATTGTTTTAGGTTTATGAGTGTTGAACAATTAGTTCTATTGATAGTTCAAAGTGATTATGGTCCATTTGAAACAGGGTAAGTACCTTACTTGGTCGCCACCAAGACCCACATCTTTTTGTTCTTTTCATGGTTCCAAACCCCCAGATCTTTAACTTCCTTGCTTATCGTAAAGCCCGCCGCCTTCAGTTCCTTTTTCACGTAGCCCATGGATAGCGTATGGGCACCGGTCTGCTGTTCCCTACTCTTGCCCTTCATCTGCTGTTTCAGCTTTTCGAGCAGCACGATACGTCCACCGGCCTTGAGTGAGGCCTTAATATGGGTTAGGATGGTCATATAGTCGTCCATTTCGTGATAGGTGTCTATAACAAAGACTACATCGAGCTTATTTTTTGGAAGTTGTGGATTATCGTAATCGCCAAGGACCACCTCTACATTGTTCAGTTTTCTTTTCTTGAGGTTTTCCTTGAGGTTATTGAGCCGATCTTGTCTTACATCAACCGCATAGACCTGGCCTTCCTCCCCTACTTTTTTGGAAAGGCGTATACTCAGGTAACCTTCATGACAACCCACATCGGCAACGGTATCACCATTCCCAATTTCGGCCAACTGGAAAATTTGTGGCAGCCGCATCCACTGGTCTCGATCCTCCCAATCGTTCTCCTTGTATTGGGCGGTGGCGCCTAAATGGATCAGTAAGGCCAACCCCAGGGACAAAAGACTATAGGTTCCCTTCATGAGCTTAAATTAGTAAAATTGCCCATAGGGTTTCCTTAAAGTTCTCTTAAACTATTCCCGCAGCCCCTGTCCTTCTATCCAGGGCGCACCGGCAGCCTTAAGGTCCTGCTCCAATTTAGGAAGCACATCGTTGACCAGGGTCTTGAGTTCCCCTTTGATTCCCGCCAGTTGTTTTTGTGCCCTGCTCAGGGCCGCCTTGTGGTTTGCCGTGGGTCCATAAGTGGTGGAACTAAGTGCTACCTGGCCAATGAAATTCCCGCTGCCTGGCGTAGGCTTGGAACGTTCCCCAATTTCCCCTTTGGTCTTATCCCCATCCAGTTCTTTTTCAAGGGCAAGGAGCTGTTGTCGTGCACTGTGGATCCGATCCGAAAGTGCCGTGGTAGGGTTGGTGGATTTATCGAGCGCCCTTTTCATTGCGCCTACTAACAGCAGTCGCTTGGAGACCACGGAATTTGCCGCACTCAACTCTTGCTGAAAGGCCTGATAGGTCTCCCTGAACTGATCGATCTCGGCATAGGAAGCCCCTTTGAGCGCTCCTTCTGCCAGTGGAACTACCTTAAAGGCCTGCGGCCCTGCCAAGGGAGTCACCTTGCCATCTACCCGCTTGGACAAACTCACTGTATAATCTCCGGGTGTTGCATAAACGGTACTTCCAAAAAAGTCGTCCCCGGCTTTTTTCACCTTCAGGGGTTCCCCGCTCCTGTCCGGATAATTCAGTTTCCAACTCACCCGGTTGAACCCTTTTTTATTGGTCCCCGCTACCGTATTCACTACGGTACCCTCACTATTGCGGATGGTGAGCAACAGCCTAATGGAGTCTTGCTGTGTTTCGGTCTCCAAGGCCTCCCATCCAGGGAAGGGAACGGCGCTTTTTTGTTCCTTCAGTTTCTTCTCCTTTTCCTGCCGTACTTCTTTGAGCGATTTCAGTTTTTCTGGAAGAAAATAAGTGAACACGGCCCCAAAGGGCGGGTTTTTGGCTTTGTAATCGTTGTCGCCCTGCCCATAGATACCATCGTTTTCCACGTACCAATAGGCCTTTTTTACAGGAAAGAGGGTGGCATCGCCACTTTGCTGTTGTGCACTGAATTCACGTATGGGGGTGATATCGTCCAGCACATAGAACCCTCTTCCAAAAGAAGCTGCCACCAGGTCATTTTCCCTACGCTGTATGGTGATATCCCTAAAGGAAATGGTGGGCAGGCCACCCTTTAGTTGGATCCAATTGCTCCCACCATCGGGCGTGAAATAGATACCAAATTCCGTGGCGGCAAACAAGAGTTCCTTTTTTACATGATCCTGTACCAAGCGCCATGTAAGCAGGCGTTTGGGCAAGTTGCCATTGATCAGGTTCCAGGTCCTGCCCATGTCCGTACTCTTAATTAAATACGGCTTAAAATCACCGTACTTGTGATTGTCCAACGCGGCATACACCGTCCCGGCATCAAAAAGATCGGCACGGATATCGTTCACAAAAGCGGTAGCGGGGATTCCCTTGATGCTACCTGCTTCTACCCTTCTCCAGGAAGTACCGCCATCTTCCGTTACCTGAATAATGCCATCATCGGTACCGGCATAGATCAGGCCTTCTTGCTTCGGTGATTCCGAGAGGGAAGTTATGGTATTGTACACCGACATGGCTCCCACGTCCCAGGCGTTGTCCCAACTCTGTTGTTGGCCCATAATAGGAAGGCTTATACGTTCCTGATTTCGTGTGAGGTCCTGGGAAATAGCTGTCCAGGCATCTCCCCTGTTTTCGGATTTCCAGACCCGGTAGGAAGCAAAATACAAACGCGTTGGATTATGTGGGCTTACCAAAATCGGCGCATCCCAGTTAAAGCGTTCATAGGGTTCCCCTTCGCCAGGTTGTGGTTGTATAAAGACCGTTTCCCCGGTGGTCTGATCGATCCGCCAGAGCCAACCTTGTTGGAATTCCCCGTAGGTGATGTCCGGATTGCCTGGTTCTACGGCCGACTGGTGACCATCTGCACCCAGGGTAATCCACCAATCTGCGTTTCGTATACCGTCCTCGTTGCGTGTCCGCGACGGCCCTCCATGGGAACCGTTATCCTGGGTGCCTCCATAAATGTTATAGAACGGGGTGGTGTCGTCCACAGCCACCTTGTAGTATTGGGTTAGCGGTAGGTTGGATACATAGCGCCATTTTTGTGTCAGGTCAAAACTCTCGTACAATCCCCCATCGGTACCGAAGAGCACATAGTTGGGGTCCGATTTTTTAAAGGCCATGGCATGGCTGTCCACATGCTTGTTTTTTTCGTTCATAAACCGAAAGGTCTTTCCATGGTCATCCGATATTTGCACCGTATTACTCATCAGGTACAACTTGCCCTCCTGGTGTGGGGATGCGTACAATTCTTGGTAGTAGTGGGGCCCCGTGCCCCCAGATACGGCATCGGACTGTTTCTTCCAGGAAGCGCCCTGGTTTGCAGACATGAATACCCCGCCTTTTTTTCGGTCCAGTTCAATGGCCGCATAAACAACATTTGGGTCAAAGGGGGACAGGGCCAACCCTATTTTACCCAGATTTGATTTGGGGATACCTTCGGTCAGTTTTGTCCAAGTTTCCCCACCATCGGTACTCTTGTGGATACCAGATTCGGGTCCTCCACCCATATACGCGGCAACGGTCCTATGCCGATCCCAAGTGGCCGCATATAAAACGTCGGGGTTCCTGGGGTCCATAAGCAGATCGGTTACCCCAGTCCATTGATTGTTCCCTAGGGTTTTTTTCCAGCTAGTTCCCCCGTCCGTAGACTTGTAAAGGCCCCGCTGATCCCCGGAACTCCATAAAGGGCCCTGGGCAGCCACCCACAGGATGTTGGAATTTTCGGGATGTACCAAAATTTTGGAAATATGTTCGGATTGTTTTAGGCCCATATTCTTCCAGGTCTTCCCATCATCGTGACTTACATATACCCCGTCCCCGAAGCCCACATGACGGCCGCCAACGTTTTCACCTGTACCCACCCAGATAGTCCTGGGGTTACTCGGGTCAAGCGTAATACAGCCTATGGAATAGCTGGCCTCTTTGTCAAATATCGGTTTCCATGTGGTACCCGCATTCACAGTCTTCCAAACGCCGCCTGAACCTACCGCTACGTACCAAACATTCTCATTATCCGGATGAATTGCGATATCTGCGATTCTTCCAGAAGTAAGGGCCGGGCCCAAATTTCTGAACTCCAGACCTTCAAAGGTCTTAGAGGTCAATTTTTGGGCATTCATGGTTGTTGCCATGCCCAAGATCCAAAAAAATACAATTGCTGTCTTTAGAAATTTATTCATTAGTCGCTTAAATTAAAGGGTTTTGATCTACTGGTTCTTGTGAAAGCAAGATATGAATTTCGTAAATATTTTCGGGACAATCAGCTATTGAATTTGAAGGAATAATCGTATGCGCCGTTTGTCGTTCCCTTTGTGCGTTTCATTGGATTTAAGCATCTAAATACCAATGATTTTCATATCTTATTCCCTGCAAAATCTATGAAAATGAAAAAGATACTCCCCCTATGGCTCGTTTTGGTGTCCATAAGCCTAGGTGCACAGGTAAAACCCGTAAAAGTGACTACCGAGGACCTTAAAAACCGTTTGGCCTTTTATGCGACCAACGAAACAGAGCAGGATTATGACGTGCAAATAACCATCAGTGGCACCAATTTTAGGCAGAGTGCCGCACGCCCTCGATGGATACGTGTTCCGGCAGCCTCCAAGGTGCACCTGAAAACCATTATTCTGTTCCGTGATAAACGCCCTTCCTATACCTATGACCTGGTCGTGAACGACAGCCTGTCGCGCAGGGCCTTGCGAAAAGAGTTTAAACCGATTAAAATAAAGCCCAAAAAACAGATTACACTTTATATAACCGACAAATGCGTTGGTTGTGATAGCCTGGTGATACCATTGACCGAAAGCAAGTATATCTTTAGGACCTATACCCTAAGTGAACACCCCGAGGTAAAGGACCAACTAAAAAGGGCTTTTGCCCAACCCCTGGATTCCATCGCCACGCCCATCGTGAATCTTGGGGGACGTTTGTTTACCAGAATAGAGAATTACGCCCAGTTGCTGGAGGAATTGAACAAGGAATAAAAGAAGAAGCCGTTCAAAAAACGGCTAAGACAAGGTAGTTCCCTTGGGCCTTAGTTATTTTTTGAACGGCTTTTGTATGGTCAACGGGAGGTACGTACTACCCTTTCTTTTTTTTGCTTTTGGTTTTCGTTTTTTTTGCACTTCGCTTAGCCTTAGCGGAGGTTTTCTTGGCCTTGGATTTCTTGCTAGTCGATTTTCCGGTTTTCACGCTTCGCTTACCATCGGCACTTTTGCTTACGCTAATCGCTTTTTTGTTGCCGTTCGGATCTTTTTTTACGGCAACGGTCTTGCGGCTCCCGTCCGCTTTTTCAACAGAGGCCACTCGTTTTTTGGTACCGTCCGCCTTGTTTACTCCGGCAATTTTCTTGGTAGTGCCATCGGCCTTTTGCACGCCGGCGGCCCGGTACTTGTCCCCATCGGCTTGGTTGACCCCGGCTACCCCATGGCGCTTACCCGTTTGGACGGTGCCGGTGGTCCTGAAGGCATAGGACCGCTGTGGGTACTTTCTACCATAATCGTTCCGCCTTGTTCGGGTATGAATATGAACGGCGGTAACACTTTTGCGAACATGTACCCGATGAAAACTATGGCGCCTGTTGATGTGCACATGCACATGCTTGTGATAGGTATGCAGGCCAAAAGGGCTCCAGAACCTATAGAAACGCGGGTAATGCCCCCAGTAGAACACGGAACGATAGGGCCTGTAGTAGGGTCTCCAGAACAGCACGAAAATCACCGGCCGGCGTACGTATACGGGCTCTATGATATAGTTGGGGCCGTAGAGGTATACATCGCCCACCACCTGTACCTGGGTGGCTCCATCCTCGTCCTTTTCCACCTCTATAGTGGCTACATCCTGATAAAGGTCCTCCCCTACCACGGCTTGCAAGGCTACGAGATGGGTACCCTCTTCGACAGTTTCGACGACCCTGAGGTAATCTACCTGAAAATCTCCGTTGAGGTCCAGATTGGAAATCTGGGTCTTTGGGTCGTTCAATCGTTTTTCAAAATCTTCCAGGTCCTTAGCATCCCCAAATAGGGAAGCAACCGCTTCAAGATCCAAATGATCACCAATGCTTTCGTTCGTTGCACTTACCGTGGTCACATCCTGCGCGATAAGGAAAGTGTTGCTTAAGAATACCATTGCCAGGGCCATGGGTATTCCAAATCCAGTTTGCTTGTTCATAGTATTATTTTTTAGGGCTTTGGGATTTTGACACCCCTCGCTATCAAAGGTTTAGCCAAGCTATTAACGAATTGTTAAAGTGAATAGTATTACCGATGAACAGTATACGACGAACGGTAAGGGCCAATAAGGCATTGAAAGTGGTAATTTCAGGTGTATGGGAGAACTAGTCCCTGTGCTGATCTGAACCTTGTGAAACGAAAACGAGTAGTTTTTCCGCGGCGTTCACCATATTTTTTTTAAACACCTTCTTGACCAGCAGGGCAATCATCAATTTCTTCCGCAGCGATCTTGCTTCCCAATATACCTCTATCCGAAGCTTGCAATTTTCGCCTTCCAGGGGTGTCAAAATGTAGAATTGGTACAGTTTGTCTACCGGCGGGGGACTCATGGTGAGTTCACCATAGACTAGCTGTCCGGGTTCCACTTCCTTGCTGACCGTCACAAAATTCAGGTGTTTCCCATTGATCACACAAATATGCTCGGTGCCCAAACGAGTGACCTCGTTTTCGTTGTATTCAAATTTGTCTACCCCTTTCACCCAGTGGTGCCGATAGGTATAGTTGGTAATATATTCCATAAGCCGCTGTGCGGAGATTGGATATTCCCTTTCATGGCTCAAGTTGGGCGGACTATCAAAATTTATTTTTTTTGGCTGTTCAAAAGCCCGTAAGTTTAGTTTTTTTTGATCGATAATAGAATAGATATAGGCTACTTCCCTATCGTCATAGGTATCCTTTCCCTGCTCAAAACGGAATACTTTGCTAAAGTAATATTTGGACAGTTCTATGGTGGTGGCGAGTTCTTTGCTGATAAGGATATAGTGCTCGCTGTCCACGGAATTTTTAAGTAAACGATGCGCCTCAATGACCTGCTCTCCAAAAGGTTTGCGATTGCCCTGTACCTCTATATGTTGCAGCTCGCCACAGTGCGCTATGATCTTTAATTCCAGGTTGGGTGCCGTTGCACAGGCGTTGCACGGACAAATGCGATTCTTCTCCAACATTTTTAAATGACTGTAAAAAGCCGTGAACATCAGTTCTATTTGGGCCAACAGGTTTTCTTGGGAGGGAATTTCGTCCTCCTTGTAGAAAAAAAGGGCATCCCCTTCAATTTCGGCTAGTTTTAGTTCCTGGGTGTTGGCTCCGATCAACACTTCCAACAATTCGGAAATCACATGCTGACTGTGTTCTACCTCGGTGGTCTGGATAAATTTGGTATAACCGGAAATATCTGGAATAAAGAGTAGTGATTTTGGCATACTATAAAGGTCGTTAACGGAAAGTTACACTTTCATAATAAATTCTTAAAACTCGCGACTTTAAGTTGGGTATCACAAATTTTTGAGGTATTCTGGGACGCCTGCGTAGGTTTGCGTAACATTTTTTAACTTCATTCTTCTAATTGGGAACTGGATCCACTATGCGTAAAAAGCAATTCCTTATCGCTATCACGGTTTATGCCCTGACCTGGGTACTGGTACTGGGACTTTTTCTTATAAGGGTCCTAGGAAACGACACGTCATTTTCTGAAGCCATTCATTTTTTTCTGGATCTGTTGGCCTACCGAAATTTTCAAATAGTCGTACATCTCATTTTCCTGGGTATATATCTCCTTTTTTTAGTCTTAAGGTATTTTCACCGCACCTATAGAAAAAAGGGCCTTGTCGTGATGGCCAGACAGTTTGGCCTACGGTTTTTAGCTCCGATGCTGGGTCTGGGCCTTATTTTTAAACTCTTGGTCTTCGCCAATAGTAACGAGGCCTATACCTACCAATGGGATTATTCGGTGGAAAACGGAAGCGGAAGGGCCACAGATTTGTACAGCGCTGATGAAAAACATCGGGGAATGAGTGTTTTTGGCTGGCGCGATGTGGACGAAAGCGCCATAGACGCCTTGATCAAAAACAACATTGAATGGGTGGCGTTAACGCCCTTCTTCTATCAAAAAAGCGAAGAAACCCCTACCATGGGAATTCCTGAGAAAATTGGCATATGGTCCAGAAGGGATTCGGTCTTTCTAAAAACCATTAAACGTTTGCACGCTAAAGGGCTGCGGGTGCAATTGAAGCCCCATTTGTGGATGGACGAAGGCTGGCGTTCCAATATACGTATGCCTTCCCAGACCGCGTGGAGAACCTGGTTTGAATCCTATCGAAAGAATATGGTGCACTATGCGATGCTGGCGCAACATACCGGCGTAGAACTATTTTGTGTTGGAACCGAATTAAAGTCCTCCTTAAAAAATCAGCCCGAGCAATGGCGTTCCCTAGTCCGGGAAATCAAAAGTATATACAAGGGTAAACTGACCTATGCGGCCAATTGGGACGGCGAATATCGGTTAATCGATTTTTGGGGCGAACTGGACTATATCGGCATCCAAGCCTATTTTCCACTGACCAAGCATAAGAATCCGGATTTGGAAGCCATCAAAAAAGGGTGGGACCGGCATTTGAGCAGTCTTGCCACGCTTTCAAAAGAACACAGGAAGCCCATTTTATTTACAGAAGTAGGGTATAAAAGTGAAGCATCGTCCACGATAAAACCCTGGGAATGGGGTTCGGCTTTCAGTGTACTGTACCATCAAAAATCGGATAGGACCCAGCAGTTGGCCTTTGAGGCCTTGTTTGAAAAGCTGTGGGAACAGGAGTGGTTCCGGGGCACTTATATCTGGCAATGGGACACTAGAACCTCTCCCGATAGTACCTTTGAACGCATGGATTTCTCTCCCCGCTACAAACCGGCCGAGAACACCATTGCAAAGTGGTATGGTAGTGGACCTATAGACTAGTCCTTCTGAGCTTCCAGTTGCTCTAGCAGCGCCTTGAATCCGAGTGCGACACCGTTGGTCCAGCCAAATCCGTCCTGGGTTTCGTATTCCCCGCCCCCTGAGAGTAGGCTAATATCTTCCACATTGTACTTTTCCATCATCTTCCCGGTGTTTTCATATACTTTTTCATTGAGGGCCAGCCAACGCTGCATAATTTCCTTGGCCTCTTCCTCGTAGCCATAGTTCAAAAGACCCTTGACGGCAATCCATTGTAGCGGCGCCCAACCGTTGGGGGCATCCCATTGCTGCCCCGAATGCTTTAAGGTGGTGACCAGTCCGCCATCCTTCAGAAAATCGGCCATTAACCGATCTTTGACCGCCTGTGCCTGTTCTGGACTGGCCAGCTTGAAGAAAAGCGGGAAAGCTCCGGCCAGCGTCAACTCGTCTGTAGTGTTTTTAAGCTTTAGGTCATAGTCCATAAAGAACTGTAGATCATTATCCCACAGGTATTCTTGAATTGTTTTTTTTCGCACTTCGGCCTTCTTCATAAAACGGTCCTTATTTTCGGTATCTCCCTGGATGCCATACGCTTCGGCCAGTGTAATTTCCGTAAAATACAGGAGACTGTTTAGGTCTACAGGAACGATGGTGGTGGTGGTGGTGGAACCAAATTCGCCATCGACGGCAAACCAGCGACTGCTATAATCCCAGCCCGAAGCGGCCCCTGCCCTTAAATTGGCATACAAATTGGCCTTTTCGGCCTCGGTACCCAGGTCGCTCGCCAAATGAATATCTTCTTTGAATGCCTCCTGTCTCGGTGTATTTTCCCTGTCCCAATAGCGGTTTAAATGGCCTCCTTCCAAATATACCACATGGTTTTTCGCGTTAAAGGGTGCTTGGGCCTCCGCTGCCCCGGCCATCCAAAATTCGTATTCTTTCAGGAGCTGTGGGTGATATTTGGAAAGCACAGATCGGTCCTTGCGTGCAAGGGCATCCACCATCAACGTATAGAAAGGGGGTTGCGAACGGGAAAGGAAATAATCGCGTGTGCCGTTGGGAATAAATCCGATGGTATCTATCAGATAACTAAAATTATCCACCATTTGGGTGGCAAGCTTTTCCTCACCATCTACCAACAGCCCTTCCATGGTAAAATAACTGTCCCAATAGTAAATCTCCTGAAACCGGCCACCTGGTACCACGTACGCATAGGGCAATGCCAAACGGGAGGAATGGGGAATAACGGAATCCGGCCCTCGGGTAAGCTTGCTCCAAATACTACTGATATGTTCATACATGGTTTTTGTGGTATCGGTGGCGAAGGAGAGCGTTGCCATCGATTGGTCACTAAACTGTTCCTCCACAAAGGTCTTAAGATCAAAACCGGGTTTATCCTTCTGTTGCTCATAGAGGGCGATCAGGGAGCCATACGGTTGTTTAGGTACCAAATCCACCAGGGTTTTGGAATCAGGAAAGACGGCTTGGAGCTGTATGTCCTCAAAAAGTTGGGTCTTGTAAAAGTCGACTTCGGCCGTGGATTCGGGTTCCGTGCGACAAGCAAGAGTCAGAAGAAAAAGAAAAAAGAAGGAAAGTCGTAAACGGTGCATAGGATACTGTTTTGCCCAAAAGTAAGAACAAAATTTTAACTTACCCCCTATCCTTTAGTCGGTACACAAATTTGAGTCCGCTCCAATCCTGGTCAATAGCGCAGACCTTAACATCTACCAGACCATTGGCCAGTAGATATTCGCGGATGGGGTTCTCGGAAAGGTCGTTGGGTATTTTGGAGCTGCCCTTGGGCCAGCTCACCCAGAGCATCCCGTTTTTCTTTAGAAGGGGTTTTAGGGCGAGTGCCCGTTTTTCAAATGCTGATTTTTGGGTGCAAAAAAGGTGGATAAAATCGACCGTTTCCATACCGGGAGATTCAAGTACCTGTACTTCCGGTAAATCAGGTAATAGCTTGAAATAGTGCTCGGGGATGTTTTCAAAGTATACCACATGTCCTATTTTAATTCCCAATTTCTTGACCAGTGGCGTTCCCGAATATCCAGATGTTTTCATGGTCTTTTTAAATCGTTGTTTTACTGGCCCTAGTCCACTTCAAATGCATAGTTTGTGCTCACCGGCCTGCCATCCCTGGTCATGCCCTCCAATTTAACCCAGAAGGTTCCCCTGCGGTCCCCGGTATAAAAACTGATCGGACGTTGGTTCTTTCCATTGACGTACATATTGGGTTCCCAGTAGAGCGTGGTCCTTTGATCCGGTTTGCGATGCTCCGGCTTTGGTGTTCTGTAATTCGGAGTATAAAACTCCCTGGCCTTGTAGAACCCTGCCATGCTGAAATTGGTAATGCCCGGATAGCGCTCCTGCTCAAATCTAAAACGCAGTCCGCGGTCCGTATAGACCGCGATGACGCCATTTGCAGCCCGGACGCCGTAAATGGAAGCCTCGGCGCCCGTAAGCACATCAACAAACAGTACACCAAAGGTTTGCATTCCCTGAATCACATCCTGCGGCACTTGAATGCCGTCTAAAAGGTACATGGGCTCTATGGACAGATTGATGCTATTGATACCTCCACGGATCTTTACGACTTGATTGGGGTAGCGCCCTTCCACCTCCACTCCAGGTATCATCCGCAATACGTCCATTACACTTGCCCTTTCCGCTCCCGGGAAGGAATCTATAAACATCCGGTTCCTTGCCTTTCCATGAAGGGTCAACGAATTTATCTCTTCGTTTATGATCTCGGCCCTTGTTTTTTTCTTCTCCTTCACCACCGCTTCATCGAGCTGTATGACATCCGGATCATAGGTAAAATTGCCTGTAGTGCCGTTATCGGCCTGCTGCGTAGCCCGTGCATACGGAAGAGGGAATTTAGCCTTCCGGATACTTTTTGAAACTATCTTGGGCAATACGGGATCTACAATAATGGCAATGTCCTTCTCCTTCCCCTTCTTTCGGGCAAAGGGATCAATAGCGTCCAAGACCACCTTAATACTGTCCTGAAAGCTGAAGGGGCCAAAACTGAATTTCCCCTGGGCATTGGTGTTCTTTTTTTCCTGATATACCCCTTCATCAAAAATACCAAGGGTGACCACGGCCGGCTTTACTTTATAGGAATTCTTAAAAGCTGTAGTCTTTCCACTTATCATTAGTCCCTTTTCTGGAGGAAAAAGCAGCTTTTTGCTCACCTTTTGTTGTACCAATTCCTTCCATACAAACCGTCGCCATCCATGGGTCAACATAAGGGCATTCAACAACTCCTTACGTTCGGCAGAAGGGGCTCTAAAAAAATAGCCAGGATCCTGAACTGTTGCGCCAAGATCGGAATCCAACAGCAACCAACTTTTTATGTTCGGTACGGCAGTTCCATTGACGATGGAATCGTTCCGTGACGACACGCTGATGGAAAAATTGCCTGCCAAGGGCTTTTCATTGCTGTCCTTTAGCCTTAAGTTTAGGAAAACTCTATCGCGCTGTACATAGCTATCCTTATAGGAAAGCACGGAGAGTTTTGCATCGTTTTTGGGTTGATCAATAAAGACAAGCCGTTCACAAACGGGTTCTCCCAGCGCTGTGAACAAAGTAAAATGTGCCACGCCGTCATCCAGTCTATCGGTAAGGAGTTTTATGGTGTAGGTGTCTTTTTCTTCTGATTTGCCAATGTGTTTGAAGAAAAGATTACCCCGGAGGTGCCCCAGAAGCATGGTGCCCACAAGACCATTCACAGTGTTCGCTTTTATATCCAGCAGCAGATGGTCTCCCTTATTCTCTATGTGAAGCACATACCCTGAAGGCATGATTTCCGGTAGTTCAAAAGTCTTCCCCCTCCCATTGATGTCTACAGTAGCATGGTAGGTTGTATTGGAATTGGGTATAAAACCAACGGTTCCCAGACCAAACTCCTTAGTGGTGAATTCCGCTACGGGTTTATTTTCTTGATCCCGTATATACCCCCTAATCGCAACCCCATTGCCCTGGGCGCCCGTAATTTTGACTCCCAGAGTGTTGGTCATACCGGCCACAAGATGGCCTCCCTCAGGGAAAAAGGAGACTGCAAGTTGTTCTATGGTCGTGCCGATTGTTGTATCCCTCGTGACAGTTACACCAGATGCATCATAGGTTGCGGGAGGGCCAGGGCGTATGGGAATGGCAATCGGCAGTTGTTTTTGAAAAAAAACAGGGTCTTCATTGTTCAGCATATACTTGGTATAGGCACGTAGCAGGTAGTTTCCTGCTGCTATCTGTTCCCCGAGTTCCATTTCCCCGCCGACGCCCAGCGAATCTGCATACACTATGCGTTGCTCTACGACACGGTCCAAGCTATCCAGTAACTCTACATAAATCACATTACTCTTATTGCTTGCCCTATGGGTAATGCCATCTACCAAGTAGGTACTGAACCAAATGGTTTCTCCTCTAGTATAAAAGTCCTTATCTGTATGCAGGTATACCTTTTCAGGACTTTCTTTAGTGGCATAGATGGTAAGCCTCCCCAAAATTTGGTCGAACAGTCCACTTTGTTGCATAGGGATATGAAATCCAAGGAGCCCCATTAGGGAACCGAAGATCAAAAGCTTTTTAGTGGTGTTTTTCATTGAGCAGCATAGGTTGCTCTATAAATTTATGGGGAATTTCGGAATTTGCAATACACAAGGGAAAGATAATGGGGCGAAAACTGTTTTAAGCCTCCCGGAAAAGGTCTTTTGAATCGATTTCTGAAAAATAAGGAATACGGCCCTTGCCGGTGGTTCCAATAATAAAGCCCCGATCGTAAGACCAGGGCTTTTGTTACAAGGGAGCTTAATCCATTCATAAGCTGTTAGGTATTGGGTCCCCATATCAAAACCCAAATACCTGGCAGGCGGTCATTTCTTTTTCACAAGCACATCTTCTTCCCAAACACCTTTTACTATGGTTCCATCGGTCTCCCATAAGGTACCCTTACCATTTCGTTTGTTGTTTTTCCACTTGCCACTAAATTTTGCCCCATTTTTCCAGTGCATGGTGCCTTTTCCGCTCCTTTCATTGTTTTTGAAAGCCCCTTCGTAATAATCGCCATTGTCCCAGGTGTACGTGCCTTTTCCCGATATGACGTTTCTAGAAAGGTCTCCGGAATAGGTGTGGGTATCGAACCAACGAATGTTGCCCTTTACCAAACCACCATTGGTTATTTCCACATCGTAGTTGGAACCTTCCGAAACAAATTTGTACCAGCCGTTGGCCAAAGCTTCAATTCCGGGCACCGAAATCGTGTTCAAATCCTGGGCATGAAGACCTAAAACGCCAAGGGTCAGACAGGCGAATAAAATACTTCTTCTCATTATTTTTTTAAAAGTAGTCGGTCCAAACGCCAATGCTTACAATAGGGTATTGCATTTTAATGGTTGGTGTATAAAAAAAGACTGTCCGAACAGCATCTACGCACTTCTCGGATAGCCTCTTTATTCCAAACGGACCTATCATTATTCCCCTTCTTCCAACTCCCGGATAATATCCTCCGCGGAATGGGTAATATGCTGGTAACATGTATATCCCCAACGTGCAAATAGAAAGAGGAAAATCAACATAAGGGGTATGTACCACGACCAAATTTGACCTTCCAAAAGCATATCCTTGTTTCGGAATACCTTCCCAAAGACCGGCAGGCTCACCAAGGTTAGCACAAAACCCAAATAAATGCCGATACGTTGCATGAGCAGCAGTTGGTTTTTTGCCTTGGTATATCTCAAAAGGGTTTCTGTGTAATTGCTGTTCGTAATGTTGATGCGTTTTATCTGGCTCAATGACCTCAGCACCAATACTGGCATGATCAAAAGGATGAGCAAGGTGAAAATACCGCTTAGTATCAGGTACCAGTTATCCAGTCGATTAAAGTGGAGAAGGATGTAGATGGCCATGGCAAAACATACCACCGCTCCGATACTTTCATAGGTTGAAACCTTACCGAACTTATTGGAGTACCGCTGTTGCGTCATTTTTAGAATGATTTCGTTTGTCAATTTTTTTTGTTTGTCCAGTTCCGTGGTCATTTGAGACCACACTGCTTGCATTTCTTCTAGCTCCATAGTTTAATTTTTTACCAGTTGTTCTTTTAATTTTTGTTTTATGCGGGAAATCCGCGTACCTACATTACTTGGGGAAAGCCCTGTAATTTCCGCTATCTCCTCGTATTTTTTTCCTTCCAACAACAAGAGCATAATTCCCTTTTCCAGTAAATTCAATTGTTTTATATGGCTGTAAACCAGTTTTAAGCGCTCTTCAAATTCATAATCATAACATTCGGTTTCCTGTAATACTACACGGTCTATGGACACGGAATGTCCGCCACGCTTACTTTTCTTTAATCGTGTCAATGCGGTGTTCAGCGCTATGCGGTACATCCAGGTACTTACCTTGGATTCCTTACGAAACCCTGGAAAGGCCTTCCAAAGTTGATATACAATATCCTGGTACAGGTCTTGCTGGTCCGTTTTATTGTCCGTATAAATCGTGGTAATCTTAAAAATAACGCCTTCGTTCTGCTTTATGACGCGAACAAATTCCTCTTCCTTCCCCATATTTTGGTTTTGGTTCGCCCTATTAGTGTACACACTTAAAAAAAAATCACACTGTTTTCGTAAAAAGAGCGAGGAACTAAAGTACAATGGTAAATCTAAGAAGTCAACAAGGGCACACCAGGCTGGAGAACAACATTTTGGAGTGCTTTGCGTTTTGTAAGTACCTTAAACCTGTACCCATGCAATATTTATCAAAGGAAATCGCCCAATTGGCCAAAAAGAATCCAGATCGCTCTTTGATTGCGCCACAAAACTCCTGTGGCATATTCCAGGACTATGGACCCCATGACCCGGACAGCTCCGAAAAAAAGTAGATGCCCGGGGAATTAAACCCATCAACGTATTTTCCCATCATGGAAGGCAGCGCGTTTCCATGACTTGCCATCCTTGACCCATACATTGGTCGTACGGTATTCATTTTCTCGATAGGCTCCCATATTGGTGCTTTGCACGCTTATTTTTGAGGTCACCACGCCGACCTCACCGAAGAGCGTTAGCTGTACATCCAACATTTCGTACTGATGAATGGTAAGCGTACCATTTTTGATTTCCGATTCCCTTTTCTCCAAATATGCCAACCAATCCGTTTTTCCGATAGGCTTGCCATTTCCGTTCGTGTGCTGGTAGTTTTCCGTTACCATACTTTCCAATGCCATCAGATTACTTTCCTTAAATGCGGTGTTAAATTGGTCCACACGCTCCAAAAGCGCTCTTTCGGCTTCCAGGGTATTTTCCTTTTTGCAGGCGCCGGTAGAGGCAAACCATAGGAGTGACAAAAGAATACCAATAGGTTTCAAATAGGTGTGTTTGTTCATAGGTTCCAGTTTTAGGCTCCTTGTTTCAGTTGAGTTACAAAGTTTCTTATGGCATTAGGTAAATCAGGCTCATTGAATCGCTTATCATAAATGCGATTACCGTGCTCTAGCCGTATGTGATAGCTAAATGCATCGCGAAGCGCTTCGTTTGGCGCGGGTAGCACTGCTTCCATTGCGGTAAAAAGGACATCCATTTCTTGTGATGTAAGGATTACCTCTCCCTCATACCGCTTAGGAATGGCCGCAAAGCCCCCTTCTATGAGAATCTTATATTTCATACGGCTACTTGGACCAGGCCAACAGCCGCAAAACTCTTTTCAATGGCTTGTGTGGCACCGTCGCATACCTTACCTTCATCGGTGAGCTGCCCGGTCGTTTTTAGGATTACTTCCAACATATCATCAAAATCGGCTGTGCGCCAAAGGGCCTTTAGGGTCTCGAACCATATAAGGGCACACTCGTCCAATCCTATTTCCAGACAACTCAGGTAAAAGGCCTTATTGGGTATTCCGGAATTGATGTGTACTCCTTGATTATCGGCCATGCCCGAATAATAGTTGTCCATATGATCGGGTTGCTGGTCAAAATCGTTGGCCGTACCCGGGGCTTTCATAGACCGGATGGCCACGCCGGGAAAGGCATCGGTAACCACGGTATCACCAATGAGCCAATCGGCCTCGGAAATATCCTGCTTTAAAAATTTCTGTTTGATCACGGTACCAAAAACATCCGAGAAATGTTCGTTCAGTGCTCCAGATTGACTAAAATATTCCAAATTGGCCAAGAACTGGGTAATCCCGTGAGCCAACTCATGGGCCACTACGTCTATGGCGCTCGCAAAGTTGGTAAATTCCACACCATCCCCATCGCCATAGGTCATTTCATCCCCATCCCAAAATGCATTATTGTATTCCATACCATAGTGGACATTGGACACGATATCCAAGCCGGCGTTATCCACGGAGTCCCAATCAAAAGTATCTTTAAAAAAGTCCCTTACAAAACCTGAGGTATCGTAGGCCTTATTAACGGTCACATCGCCTGTTTCCGTTTCACCTTCCTTTCTAACCAAGGCCACACGTTGTTGATATTGGTTCTGACTATCATAGATCAGCCGATCGGCGTTACCTTGTAGCGCTTCCCTTTGCAGGAGATTGTTCAGGATGGATTTCCTTTTTTCCATGAACCGATAGGTATCGTTCAAGGTTTTTTTGCAACTACTACTACCGCGTTTTGCCAATGCCTCCAGGATATGAGGAGGAACAATATGGCATTGATGATTATTGCACATGATTATAAGATTTTAGGGTTACTTCCTACAAGTACGTGCCTTTTGTCTGTACTGACAAATTATAAAAGTTAAGATCTTTTTAAATGTGGGTGTCCCGCTTTGTGTTAAGAACTAGTTCAAAAACAAACGCTGGTCCAGACCAGGGATAAGCTTTAAAGCGTTCTTGTAATACACCTTTTTGAGGACTTCCTCTGGTAGATCAAGGCCGTACATGGCCCAAAAGGCGTGATATTTCTTATAGTAGGGAAAGTACTCGTCCCCAGTTTCCAAAACCCTGAAATAGGTTGGGAACTCATCGGGTTGCCAACTGTCCTTGCCAAAGAGTATCCGGTCCTGGTACTTTATAAAAAACTGTTTGGCTGCGCGCGGCTGTCTGCCCAGTTCCGCAATGACCGCTCCTATGCCCACGGACATGTTGGGCATCTCGTCCATGAGTTCGCCCAACTTCCCTAAATTATTGGCATACCATCCCATATGTGCATTGATAAATTTGGTTTTGGGATGTTTTTTGAACATATTGTGCTGTTCCTCAATAATCTGCTCCCAGGGAGCTGGGTCGGTAGCCGAACGTTTTCTCCTGGGGCGCGTTTTCAATTCCAACCAACGTTCGTTTTTACTGTCAACAGGGTCCCAGAAAGGTTTTGGGTCGGCAGAATGGATAAGCACTGGAATACCCAGTTCCCCGCATTTGGCCCAAACGGGGTCTAAACGCGGGTCATCTATGGCCAGACGCTTGCCATTGGTATCGGTATTCCTAAGCCCAAGGCTTTTATACACTTTTAGGCCCTTTGCACCCGCTTTTACATCGGCTTCAAGCTGGGCTGCTGCCCTTTGCCCCCAGCCTTCCTTTCCCACGCCCCTAAAATCAACATTGGCAAAAATGGCAAACCTGTTCGGGTAGTTTTTGTTGACGTTTTCCAACATCTTCCTCAGATCCTCGCCAGAGCCCCCACTTAGATTTACCATAAGGCCCATATTCAATCGGTCCATGTCCGAGATAAGTTCGGACAGATCCTGAGTGGCCATTCGGAACTGATGGCTGTGCACATCAATAAACGGAAATTTAGCTCGTTTTACTTCATTTTTGGAAACCACCAGGGTAGCCGTGGGGTTGTATTCCTCAAAACCCATTTCTTGCGCCTTTACAGCATGGGATGCAATAAAAAAGAATAGAAAAATAAGTTTTAAATTCTTGAAATACATAGTTTTATATAAAAAACATTAATAATTACTTTAAATTTTTATAATCTTCTGGGGTATCCACATCCGCCGTTTTCCCGACACCATTAAGTACAATAACGTCCTCACGGTGACGTAGTAATACCTCACGTGCACCATAATCCTCCTTTAGTAGCGCGAGCTCCTGAAAAAAAGTTTTGGAAAACAGGGCCGGAACCCCTCTTCTTCCCCCATAGTCCGTGGCCACAATGCCATTGGCTGTAAAGGTATCGATCAGGGTGTTCAGGTAAGCGGTATCTACCAGGGGTTGATCACATAACATGACCAACACACCGTCCCAATCTTTTTTATGGGACGTCAGATAGGCGACCCCACAGGCGATTGATGTACCCATCCCCGATGCCCATTGTTCATTTTCTACGAGGGTTGTACCGTTCTGTCCAAACTGTGATCGAAGCTTGGAGGCCTGCGCTCCGAGGACAATGAACACATCATCTGCCTTGGAGGCCTTGGCCTGGGAAATGGCATGTCCTAACAGGGTGGTATCTTTCCATGGCAGCAATTGTTTTAAGGCTCCGCCCATTCTTGTGGATGCTCCTGCCGCAAGCACAAGCACGGCTATTTGTGGTTTTTCTCCCATTAGCTATGTATTCCGGCTTCTTTATCCTTTAAGGGTATTGGCTTCTTTTGTCGTGCCACACTTAAGATTTCGGCAATTATTGCAACGGCAATCTCCTGTGGTGTTTCTGCGCCTATATCCAATCCTGCCGGGCCATGGATGTCTTCAAAAAAAGCTTCCGTTACCTCCGGACAGCGTTCCAAAAACTCATTAAAAAGCTTCTCCCTGCGCTTAAAGGGACCTAGCATACCCAGATAGAGCGGGTGTGTATCCCTTAATGCCAAGAGATACTTAAGGTCTTTAACGTAGCTGTGCGACATAAGCATTACCGCGGTCTGGCTGTCTACCAGTTTCATATCCAGGGTTTCTGCTTCCTGGCTAAGCAATTGCTGTGCCCCAGGAAAATCCGTACTCTTTTTTTCTTCCGCAGGAGTGGTCACTACGGTAACCTCCCAACCGGTCATGCTGGCGTATGAGCATAGTTGAACGGTATCGTGTTCCGATCCGAAAATAAGCAATTGCAAACAGGGTGCCATCTCCTGCTCAAAGACTTGGAGTTTGCTCCCGGTCTTGTACTCCGGCCGTAGGGAAAGGATTGCTTCCTTAAAGTGGACCAGGGTACCATAGTCCCTATGGGCATTGTCCTTTAGCTCAAAATGGGAACACATGCTAAAATTTCCCCTCAGCTTTATCGCTTTATCAAAATGAGCCATGAATTCCGAATTCGGGGCAAAGGGTTCTATTAGGATATACAGCAAACCTTCACAGCCCAGCCGATAACGTCCATCATAGGTCATTACTTTAGGGATGTTGGTCCTAAAAACGGTTTCTGCCTGGCGCAATACCTCCTTTTCCACACAACCTCCGCTCACGGCTCCTATCATTGTGCCGTCTCCCCGTATGAGCATACGTACCCCGGGCCTGCGATAGGAAGAACCGTCCAGGGCCACGACAGTGGCAAGTACCGTCTTTAGTTTTTGCTCCCTCGCTCTGAGATATGCCTGAACAATTTTCTTGAGTTCGTGGGTCATACTATAAAATATTGCGTGTGGGTATAAAAGGAACTTTCATCCCTTTTTTATAGGTGTCTTTTTCTGGGTCGAGTCGTACGAAGCCATCGGATTTGGCCAAACTGGTCAGGTCGCCCGAACCGTTGCCCCGGACCAGGGAAGCCGTAAGCGCTCCCTGTTCCAAATGGAGTTTAGCCCTTACAAAACGAGTTAGTTTTCCGCCAATAGCCATATCTTCCTTTAAAATTACTTCAATTTTGGGGATGGGCAATCCCAAAGATTTGTTAAACCAATCCTTGAAATAGACGTGATAGTTGGCAAAGGTGGAAACCGGATTGCCCGGAAAGGAAAAAATCAGGGTGCCCAAGGCCTCATGGATGCCAAACCAAAAGGGTTTTCCCGGACGTTGCAGGACCCTGTGAAATATCTTTTTCACCCCGAGTATATCCAACACCTCGGGGATAAAATCGTATTTTCCCTTGGAGACCCCTCCACTGAGAAGAAGCACGTCATTGGCCCTTAAGGCGTGTGATAGCTGTTCTTCTATGACCCTCTTGTTATCGAGCATATGTAGTTGTCCTGGTATAATCTGTTCTTTTGAAAGCGCAGCAAAGAGCACATGTACGTTAGACTTTCTAATTTGGTGCGCCAAGGGGGTCTCCGTGACCTCTACCAGTTCATTTCCGGTAGAGAGTACGGTAATCCTCGGCAGCTTTCGTACGCGAACCTCTGCCTTGCCTACCGATGCCAAAACCCCTATTTCTGCTGCCGAGAGCTTGGTGTTTGCTTCCAGCACCATGGCGCCCTTCCTTTCATCTGTTCCCTTTCTGTGTATGTTCTGTCCCTTTATTGGTTTGATTTTTAGCTCCGCCTTTCCGTTGGCAATGCTGATATCTTCATACATGATAACCGTATCGGCACCTTCCGGAACCACCGCTCCCGTCATGATTTCCATGCAGGAATGAATTTCTTCCAAGTTGGTTTGTGCCGTGCCGGCAGGAATGACCCCTTCAACCCCAAACTGTGTGATTCCCTTTTCGATGGCTGCATAACTAATGACTATTCCATCCTTCGTGGCCCGATCAAAGGGAGGGAAATCCCTGTCGGCATAAACAGATTCGGCCAATACCCTGCCCATGGCAGTATTCAAGGGAACGGTTGCCATGCCAAAAGCCTTGCTTTGGTCCAGAACGTGCCCGTATGCTTCTTTAAACGTTATCATTGAACAAAAGAAATTTGAAGTCCATTGCTTACCAATACCCGTGCGCCTACTATAAAGACAAGCAATGCGGTAATAAGGCGTATACCATTGCCGGTCAATTTGTCCAGACTTAGGCGGAGTCCCAATTGCCCACCCAAAAACACAGCGAGCAGGAGCCCCAACGCTATAGACCAGGGCACCTCAAAGGTACCGCTGCTCCACAAACCACCCAGGCCAGCCACAGAGTTCACCAGAATAAAAAAACTGGCCAAGGCCGCGATTTTTACTGGAGTCTCCCAGCGCATATGATTTAATACAGGGGCTAAGAAAATACCCCCACCAATTCCGACCAGACCCGACAGCAGTCCTATAACTCCGCCCAAAACATAGCTCATGTACACGGGGTATCCCCGCTTTAACTTTATCCTTGCGGCCGACTTAAAACTTTGTACTACCAAGGCCACTGCTGAAGCAATAAGCGCAGCGCCAAGAATAATAAAAAAGACGTTTTCCTTTAGCTTAAAAGAAGCTCCTATAAAAGCCAAGGGAATGCTTGTGACGATAAAGGGGAGGAATTTCCGAAAGTAGAGATGTCCTCTTCTAAAATATAGATAGCAGCTGCCCGATACCACTACTAAATTACATAGTAAGGCCGTTGATCGAATGGCAAAAAAGCCAGTGAATACCAAGGCCAGAATAGCCAAATAGCTGGATCCTCCCCCAAATCCGACTGAGGCATATAGGGTTGCAATGATAAAAAACCCAAAAATGACCCAGATAAATTCTTGTCCGGTCAGGTGCATGTGGCTAGAAATGTATTAATCCCCCCTAAGATATTGTAAAATACAGTCTCCGGGTATTTTGGACCCAGTTTTTGAATAGCCATTTCGCTCCGCTTCCCGGATTGGCAAAGGAAATATACCGTTTGTTTTAGATTGAGCTCCTGAATTCGATTTTCCAATTCGTCCAAAGGGATATTCAAGGTCAGGGGAAGTTTGTAATCGGCGTATTCCCGCGCGGTCCTTACATCTATTACCTGAACGGATTTGGAACCCGAAAGCATGGTTTGAAGCTCGTTGACCGTGATGGACGTTACGGAAACGCAAGGTTCCTGTCCATAAGAATCTTCCAAACGGGTCCTATTGAGATTTGCTGGAATAGCCGTTAGGGATATCTTGTTATATGATTGACTTAACCCATTGAATAATAATAATTTACCTGAAAGTATTTCACCTATTCCTGTAATTATTTTTACCACTTCCAGTGCTTGTAAATTTCCAATAATTCCAGGAATAACTCCCAGAACCCCATGGGTATCACAATTGGGAATCTCCGCTGTGGACGGCATTGTAGGAAAGAGGCAGCGATAGGTAGGGCCGTCCTTATAATTGAAGACGCTCACCTGCCCCTCAAAGGCATGTAGCGCACCATAGACAAAGGGTATCTTTAGTATTACGCAAGTATCATTGATCAGATAACGTGTCGCAAAATTGTCGGTTGCATCTACCACTACATCGTATTCGGCAATAATTCGCAAGGCGTTATCCCGTGTAAGGAAGGTATCGTAGGCGTGCAAATACGTTCCTGAATTTTGTGCCTTTAGCTTTTCCAACATTACTTGGAGTTTAGGCCTACCAATATCGTTTTCACTGTAAAGTACCTGTCGCTGTAAATTGGTCAAATCCACGGAATCCCCTTCTACGAGACCCAAGGTACCCACTCCCATGGCATTGAGGTATTGTAGCACGGGAACGCCCAGACCTCCAAGACCTACCACCAGGACCTTCGCCTCTCCCAACTTTAGCTGTGCGGCAAGGCCAAATTCCTTCAAGCTTGTCTGGCGTATGTATCGGTTACTTGTCAAATCGTGTTCAATTTATGCACCGCTGCTTCGTATTCTTCCTTCGAATTGGCGTTGAGCAATACGTGTTCCTCTTCTGGAAATACCAGGGTGGTATTGGAACGAATTAAAAACTTTCTCGGACAGGTACCGTTGCCCTCGTTTAAATACTGAACGGATTCCCGAAGGCCCACCGGTTCCCAAATGGCTGCCAAGGGTTCCGGTAAACCACTTTCCCTTGTCGCAAAAGCCGTTGCCCACGCATTCTTATTCCTATTGGCCTTCAACTGATGAAGTGCTTTGAGATCTATCAAGGGTAGATCACAGGCAAGTACCATCCACGCCACCTCGGGATATTGACTGTGTGCGCTTAGTAAGCCATTATAGGGCCCTTTGTATTCGTTTTTATCCAAAATGAGGTTCTTACCCCCTGTTAGCATGGCCTCCTGTTCAGGGCGAATGCTCAAAAACACCTTATCACATACCTCTTCCAACAGTTGGTACAAATAATCGCGTTGGGGTATATTGTGATAAGCTATGGACCCCTTATCTGTGCCCATGCGGGTGCTTTTGCCCCCGGATAGTACTAAGCCGTATATTTTATTTATGTTCTCCATATGCATATTTACCAATCCTAGCCCCCTATGGAAGTCATGGAACTGTCAAAAACCCCTGTGTGCTTTTCCTGCGCTTCAAAACCAGTTTTTGCGCGGCTTCCAACAGCCCTAAGGATCTCTTTTTTTACATTTTCCTCCGCATTTTCATTACGCATTAGGGTCCTGAGGTTCATTTTGGGTTTACCGTACAAACAGGTAATGACATCACCTGTAGCTGAAATCCGGAGTCTGTTGCAACTCCCACAAAAAGTACGGGTAAATGAGGGTATGAGACCAAAGGTTCCCGCATGTCCCTTGATCTTGTAGTTGATCGAGGTGGATGTTTTTGGGGATTCCAGTTTTTCAATTTCGGGATACTCGCTCCGGATATGTTCCAGGATACGTTTGTAATCCCATGCAATGGTATTGAATTTCTTGCTGCCGCCATTAAAGGGCATCTCTTCCAAAAAACGCACCGAGACCGGGTAGTGCTTCATCAATTCCAGGATGGGCAGAATATCCTGGATATTCTGATGCTCCAAGGCGATGAAGTTGATCCGCACGTTAAACCCTTCCGTGATAAGGCGAATCAGGTTGTTATGAACGGTGTCATACTGATCCCGCCTGGTAATGCGTTCAAAGGTCTCCCGGTTGATCGCATCCAGACTTACATTAATGTTTTTAATGCCCAGCTCCTTGAGTTCATCAATATAGGGCCCGATCAAGGTAGCATTGGTGGTAATGGAAATATCCTGCAATCCGTCCAAAGTGCTTAATTGACGTAACAAGACCATCAGGTCCTTACGTACAAAGGGTTCTCCTCCAGTTAAACGGATCTTGTCCACGCCCATTTCTACCATAATCTTGCTCAGACGGGCCAACTCATCAATGGTGAACAGTTTGTCGTTCTTGGAAAAGTTGATTCCCTCCGAGGGCATGCAATAGTTGCAACGAAGATTGCACCGATCCGTTACGGCCAGTCGCAGGTAATTGATTTTTCTATTGTGATTATCTATCAACATAAACGCATCCATCTGTGCCCTATCCCCCACTTACAGGGGGTATCAGCGCAATTTCATCAAAGGTATCAATTTTTGTATCATCCTCGGCATAGGCATTGTTTACGGCGATGGCCAGGGAAGAGAGCTTACGAAGCCCTGGATAGGTATTTCCCAAGTACTCCTTAAGCTCTCCCACGGTCTTGGATTTTTTCCTGCCGAATTCACTGGATGCGGGCATCGACAAGGATGAACTGCCTACGATATCCTTGGTAATGCCAAATAGCAAAATAGTCATACTTATCCTAAAATTTCCTTAGCGGGAACCTGTAAGAGTTCCGGATTCTTGATAAAAGGTTGTTGATAGATTCTTTTCCCCGTTGCTGCTTTTAAAGCATTGGCCACCGCACCTCCCGCAGGAGGTAATGTGGGTTCCCCAAGTCCCGTAGGCGACAGCTCATTTTTGATAAAATGTGTCTCCACCAGTGGCGCTTCTTTCATACGAATCAATCGGTACGCATCAAAATTCTTTGTAGTGGGTGCCCCATCCTCAAAGGCGAAGTCGCTATACATGGAATGTCCGACGCCATCAATTACACCGCCCTCTATTTGGTTTAAAGCACCAAGCGGGTTCACCACAATACCGCAGTCTACCACGCAAGTAATCTTTTTTACGACAGGCTTGCCATCTTCGATCACCACATCGGCCACTTCAGCAACATGTGAGTTGTGGCAGTAGTAGTTTACGAAGCCCTGGTAGGTCCCTTCCGATTTAGTGCCCCATCCGGATTTTTCCACGGCGGTCTTGATTACTTTTTCCATACGTTCCGGATCGTACTGGATACGTTCGTCCGTGGTTCCCTTAACCTTTTGGAGCAGGTCCAGACGAAGCTGAATACGATCTACTTCCATCAACTCGGCGAGCTCATCAAAGAAGCTCTGTTCGGCATAAGCGAGGAAATTGGTGTACGGGGCGCGCCAGGCTCCGGTAGTGACATTACTGTCATAGTTGGCAACGTCTACTTGATAGTTTTCAATGGCGCCTGCAGGGAAAAAGTTCGGTATCAACCCGTACATATTGGAATTGATCGACGCTTCTTTTAGATGATAACCCGTAACCTTTCCATCCTTGATGGAAGCTTTGATCCTATATTTGATGGACGGACGATAAATGCCCGTGGACATATCATCTTCCCTTGTAGAAACCATTTTGACCGGTTTCTTTATGGCATCGGATATCTCCGTTGCCTCGAGTACAAAATCCCCATAAAGCCTTCTTCCAAAGCCTCCACCCATACGGGTCATCTCCAGATGCACATCGGTAGCTTCCCGGCCCAGCATCTTGGCTGCAAAGTTTGCCGTGCCCTCGGGCGTCTGTATGGGGCCTACCAAATGGATCTTCTCATCGGTGACATTGGCATAGAAATTCATGGGTTCCATGCAGTTATGTGGAAGAAAGGGCGATTCATAGGTGCGTTCCAAAGTCTGATCGGCCTGTGCAAAGGCTTTCTTTACATCACCATCGGAACGGAGCGTTTCGAAAGTGTTGCCATCCAAGAGGCCCATCAACTGTTCGTTCTGAAATTCCGTACTTTCCATAGGGGTACCATCGGTCCAGGTGGCCTTTATTGCCTTCTTGGCCTTCATGGCTTCCCAAGTAGTTTTGGCCACAACAGCGACCTTGTCACTCGCCACGATCATATTCTGCAATCTGGGAATCTCCTCGAACAGGCTCTGTGCTTTTGCACCAATGCGTACCACATCTATTACTCCCGGCATGGCCCTGGCCTCTGTATCGTCATAGGATTCCAATACCTTTCCAAAAGCTGGTGGACGAAGTACGCAGGCATATACCATACCCTCGGCCTTATAATCCAACCCGAACAAGGGTTTTCCAGTGATGATCTTATCGATATCCACATTGCCGGCATCCTTGCCAATAATCTTATAATCCTTGGGTTCCTTTAAAGTAACATCTTCCGGAACTTCCAGCGCAGATGCCTCCTTTACCACATCGCCATAGCCCAACGTCTCCCCCTTCGTATTGGTGATGACACCCTCACTGGTGGTACATTCCGATGCATCTACCCCCCATTTGGCGGCTGCTGCGTTCACCAGCATTTGTCGGGCTGTGGCACCCGTCTGCCGCAGGGCGTCCCAACCAAAACGAATGGACTGACTTCCCCCCGCCACTTGTCGCGTATAATTATTGGTGTCCAGGATGCCTTGTTGCACAAAGACGTTGTCCCATGCCACGTCCAATTCCTCTGCAATGATCATGGGCATGGAGGTCTTTACGCCCTGTCCAATTTCCGGATTCGGAGAGAAAATAGTAACGGCACCGTTATCCGCTATTTTGATAAAGGCATTAAAGTCGTTGAAGTTAAGTTGAGAAATATCAATGGGCGGCGCTGCTTTAGGTTTACAGGCCTGGAACAGATTAAACCCAATTAAGAGTCCGCCGCTCGCCAAGGAAGAAGTTCGTATAAAGGACCTTCTGCTAAAGGTTATGGATGATGATGTTGATGTTGACATGTTGAAAGTGTTTTTGATTGGACTCCCCGCTATAAGGAATTTCAATACCGTTGATTAACTCATTTTTTCTGCAGCAATTCCCACCGCTTTATGGATACGGTTATAGGATGCGCACCTACAGATGTTGCCATGCATGGCATTCTTGATTTCCTCCGAGCTAGGACTTGGATTCTTTTCCAAAAAGGCGGAAGCGGTCATGATCTGTCCGGCTTGGCAGTAGCCGCACTGAGGTACGTCCACTTCTTTCCAGGCTTGTTGCACCGGATGCGACCCATCGGCGGATAGCCCCTCAATGGTAATCAGGGACTTGCCCTCTACCTGGGCCATGGTCAGGGAACAACTGCGAACGGCCTCGCCATCCAAATGAATGGTGCAGGCCCCGCATTGTGCGATGCCGCAACCAAACTTGGTACCCACCAAATTCATGTGGTCCCTTAGAACCCAAAGGACAGGAGTGTCCTCGCTGGCTTCCACGGTATGTGACTCGCCATTTACTTTTAACTGATACGTTGGCATAATGGAATTTTTTAGATTATTGGATTGTTGTTAGTTCATTTCCCTACAAGGTACCAAAAATAAAACCCAACTATTTTCACTTTAACAGTGGAGGATTTCAATTTAACAATTCTTTATCATTGCCCTCGTTACTCCGCCCGGGTGATTTTATCGCGCAGCGTTCTCCAGGTCACCAAAACAATATTTTGTTCCTTTAAAGCGGCAGCACATTCCTTGCTTGTAAAAAAATCATAATCGGCCTGCCGCCATGCAGCACCCCAATGCGGGTGGTCTACCGTAACGGCCTTCATTTCAGTGTCGTCATAGGCTAAGTGGATCAAGAGGCAGTTGAGTCCGGGCTGGAGCCCTTTAAAGACCTCCAGGTAGTACTGGGCCATCCCTTTTTCATAATCGGGCGGAAGAGCTGTATAAATCTGGTCAACTATGACGTCCTTATCATTCAGGAGTTGGGGTATGCCCACCTCTCCCATTGCTTGCACCCGTTGGTCCAACAATACGGGAAGCTTAAACTCTTGTCCCACCTTGATATAAGCGGCAAGGTAGTCTGGGCGACTTACCGCAGCGCCCATATGTGCGTCCAAATGGGTAACATCTATCCCAAAACGATAGGCCTTTTTTACCTGGTTGCGCAATTCGATGGCTACCTCCGAAGCGGTTCCATACATACCCAAACTATCCACTGCCGAATAAAAATACCCATCCTTGTTCACCAGACTGGGAACCGAATCCCTAGAGGTAACCGGGCCCCATTTATAATATTTCCATTCGCTAGTGAGCGTAAGGTGCAACCCAAGATCTTGTGTTTTGTTTTCCCGTGCATAGGCCGCAATTTCCGGAAACCAGGGACAAGGAACCATGATACTGGCAGAGTTCACCGGACTCTCCTCCAGCCCCGAAATGCTCGCTTTGTTTTCCGAATGGGTAACGCCCAAGTCATCAGCATGGATGATGAGGAGTTTGGCATCGGCGGGGTACCCCAAACGCTCCGCGATTGTTTGGTTTTGGGCAAAGACCGAACTAAGGCCAAAAAGCAGTGCATACCCTAAAGCGTGTAATTTCCTGTTGTTCATATGTGTTGATTTATCCAAGAAAGCTACAAAAATATTTGCGTTCCCCTTTAACATTGTTTAACAATCTTTCTTGGCAGCTACCATAATTTAAGCGGTTTTTGGTCGTTGTGCTAAAGGAACATAAAAACTTTGAAAATGAAACCATACGCTAAGCTATTCACTGCTTTTTGCAGTTTTGTTTTGCTATTTTCCTGTGGGAACGCAGATGATGATGTGAATTTTGATTTTGGCCAAGGCGGCCTCGGCCTGGGCAAACCGGTGGATGATTGCCTTGCCCTAGGTGAAGATCAACTGATCCTATCCATTCAAGATCAATTTACCACCCCACCCGGTAAGGTATCTATTCTCTTTAAAGTGTCGGATACCAATGGCAGCCCAGTTTCGGGCCTAACGGCAGACCAGTTTACGATATTTGAACAGGGACGGAACGATGATTGTTTCAATACCATCTCCACTTCGGAGTCCCTGGCCCGTATCTCTCCCAACTCCCAAGTTTTCAACAACAACACACTTTTGGTGCTCGATTTGAGCAACAGTGTATTGAGCAGTAGTTTGGAAGAGCTCAAAACGGCTTCCATAAGTTTTATCGATAAGGTTATCCCCGCAGCAGAGACGGACTCGTTTAAAATGGCCATTTATTGGTTCGATGGGGAGGACGAACTACATTTGTTGAACCCACTTACCTCCTCCAAAACCGAACTGACCAATGCTATTGAAGGGATAGGTCCGGATATCAGCAATGATCCCTCCACCGATTTGTACGGTGCGGTCATAAAATCTACCGATATCGCTGAAGGGCTACTGCGAGAAAACAGTAACAACAAAATCATAGGTGCGGCCTCCATTGTGGTGTTTACAGACGGCACGGATCAGGCTTCCCGTTTTACCGAAAGGGATGCGTTGAACAAAGTGAACGGGGCAAACCCCAATATTTCCTTTTTCACTATAGGCCTTGGCAGCGAAATAGATACGCAGATCTTGGCAGATATCGGTAAGACCTTTAGCGTGTTCGCGGGAAATGCTGCAGAACTCGAAACTACCTTTAACGATATCTCCTTTAGAGTGGCCGAACAGGCCAACAGCTTTTATCTTTTTGAGTATTGCACGCCAAAACGGGACGGCAGTGGTGAGAACAACCTGGCCATACAGGTGAAGGACGGGAGTCAGCAAGGTGCCGTACAGACCAAGTTCAGTGCCAATGGTTTTACTGGCGGTTGTGAATGACCTCAAAATCCATGTGACTAAAATATAAAGAGGTGCTGCAAGGCGCCTCTTTTTTTGCTGGGCACATAAGTGGGAATTTTTTTGTTCGCTAACGTCTTTTCTTCGATCAGCTACGTATAATAAGAGGAACCTTAACTATTAATTTAAAGAAGAACGTAATGAAAAGATTAACCGTAACGGGCGCAGCGCTCTGTATTGTACTAGCTTCATGTGTATCCAAGAAAAAATATGTGGCCTTGGAAGACAATTTGGCAACTACCCAAAGCCAATTGACCAAGACCCAAGTTGAAAAGGAGGAACTGGAAGCCAAAGTTTCCAAGATTGAAGCGCGGGTTGCCGAATACAACGAAAGAATAAACTCCCTTAAGGAAATGAACGATGGTCAAATGACTTCCGTGGACGACCTTACCGTAATGAGCAACAATACCAAGGAAAAAATGAGGACCACACTTAGCAAGGTGGATCCCAGTGAATTGGCCAACGCCAAGACGCTGGAGGATTCCATCAACCTTGCGGTTTCCTATAACCTTAAGAAATCCATTGCGGATGAGGACGACGATGTGGATGTGAATATTGACAAGACCGTGGTGATGATCAATATTTCGGACAAACTATTGTTTAAGAGCGGAAGCTACAAAGTAAGCAGCAAGGCCGACAACATTCTGGGCAAATTGGCCGAGGTAATCAATTCTGAGCCTAGCATGGAAGTGATGGTGGAGGGCCATACAGATTCAAAGACCATTAGCACGGAATTGTTCCGCGACAACTGGGACCTTAGTGTAAAAAGGGCCACGTCTATCGTGAGAATCCTTCAGGAGGAGTACCAGGTAGACCCTGCGCGTTTGATTGCGGCCGGAAGAAGCAGTTATATTCCCTTGGTTGAAAATGACACAGAGGAGAACAGGTCTAAAAACCGACGTACCCGTATTGTAATCATACCGAATTTGGACAAATTCTTTGCGCTTTTGGATTCTGAAAGCCTATAGGAATAACGTAACCTAAGGGAAAGGGCCGAATCATACCATTCGGCCCTTTTTTTGTTTCCATACATCGATTAAATACGGGATTTGGTCCAGTTTTGACAATATTTAACCGGAATAAGTAGGGTTTTTGGCCCGATAATTGTTTCCTACATAACAACCCCCAAAATAACTATTGCAACTTATATACATCCTAAAAACTATGAAACTGTTTAATTTAAAAGAAAGAAATCATGGATGTAATCAACGAAATTATCCGTCAGAGCGCAATAGGACCCTTATCCAAAGGCTATAAAAGTATAGTACTCCTATTATTTTCATCGATTGTAACCACCTTAATGATCATGCTTGTGGTGCTGTTGCTGAACGGCCCCAATACGATCCAATTCGGTTACTAGTCTTTATCTGTAGATCATAGCATTGGCTTGCTGGTTCCCCCACCTGGAAACCATGGTTTCTCGGTCCGATTTTAGGTCCACTAGAAAGCCATTGATTACCGCGTAACGGATCTCCCCATCCTTTTCCAAGAGAAAAGTGGGGTTTATTCCAGGCTGTAGACGAAATTCAGGTAGCTCGTACGCCTCGCTGATCAAATGAAAAGGTAAGGATGAAGTGAGCATCTTGTCCGAAAGATTTTTTACCCTCAGATAGGTATGGCCCGCGCGTAAGAGGGAAATAAAATCTACCTCCTCCATACTGCCTACGGTTTCCGGATAAACGGTTCCGGGCCGCAGCGTATAGCCGGCCGCTTCCAGGGTCTCGTATCCATAGTAGGTAGAAAGATCGCCCTGGTCCAAAACCCGACTACTGTAGTAAAATGAGTTGTGGGACTCATCGTCCACCTCCGGACGATTGATGCCAATATCCAAAACGTAGTCTCCTCCCAATAGTTTATAATTGAGCCCAGTAATCTTTAGGTCAAAGAGCTTCCTGTCATTTTTCGGGATTTTTTCATAATCCTCGATGGGAATGTCCGCATAGTTGCCCTTGGCAATGGTATAAATGGCCGAAAGTATGGAAACATAGTTCAATTTGCGTATCTCCTGTTTTTCGATATCATTGGCATAACCACCGGATTCGATAAGAATGGTGCTTGTGCCCCACTTTTGGATATTGTCCCCAAAGGCCCTGGGTTCGAAATCATCACTATAGCGGCCCACCTGTCCCGGAGCGTATTTCTGTATGATGTTGTTCATGAATACAATGACCTTCATGGCATTTCCCCTACCCTCGTTAATGTCCTTTTCATAATTGTAGGGAGGCGCCAGATAGGAAATGGTGGCAGGTTTTTCTGTACGTTCGGCATTGTAATAGGTGCTCTGATCGTGCAGGTTAAAACCAAAATCGGCCTCCAAGCTATCCCGGACGCTTTTTAAGGTTCTTCCCTCGGGCGATTGCAGTCTAAGCGCATCCCGATTGATATCAATGCCCAAGGTATTCCGTCTTTGGTACACCTCTGCCCCGTCCGGGTTCAACATGGGAAGGAAGTGCAAGGTTAAATTGCTCAGTATGGCATCCTTTTCAGCCGCAAAATCCCCGCTATCCAAGAAATTGAATATGTCAAAAATGGCCTGGGTGGCAGTAGGTTCATCGCCGTGCATCTGGGACCACAAAAAAACGTCGGTTTCTCCTGTGCCGATACTGATAAGCGATAGTTCCCGGCCCTCAATGGATTGGCCTACCTGCTGCACCTTAAACTTTGGATTGTTTTGGTATTGGGCAACCAACTGCTGAATTTCCTTGTGTTTTACCCTGCGCTTATCCAGGGCAGACTCTTTATATTGGTCGTAGGTGTCATATAGTTTAGCTGTGATGTCCTGTTCCTGTCCGGCACAGGTGTTGCCGACTAGTAGAAAAAGTAATACGATTAACGTCTTTTGAATCATAAGGATTTGTTTTGTTCGGGCACGGGTTTAAAGTTAAAACTTTTGGTTGCGGTTCTCACCTTAGTAAGAAATTCTTTTCCTGGATCTGTTTTTTTTGTCCGATATCCAGCATCTTTTTCCAACCATAGGTCGTGATGCTCAAAATGGGTGTATTCATAATGTCCTATCAAATAATCGATGGGATATTTGGATGCCAAATATTGCACCAAACGAATATTCGACTCCAGTTGGGCCTGGGTCAAGGGCATATCATTCGTACCCCCTACATTTTCTATACCGATGGCGCAATGATTGAGACCAATAACATGACGGGCCATGGTCGTTTCCGGTAAAAGTCTGTAAATCGTGCCATCCTGGTCTACCAGGAACTGTGCGGATACATTGAGACCGCTTACGCTCTCAATGTCCGGTCTCCAATTGGGAAGTGTGGGCTGCTCAAATGCCTCAAAAGACGCTTTGAGCGTAGGAAATACCGTCCAATGCAACACGATCATTTTAGGGGTTATCGTGGGAGTTTCCTGTTCCAAACCGTAGCGTTGCTCGAGATATTCCAAGGTCAGTTGCTTCCGGGTTTCATCAAAGACGATGGGTTTGTCCACGATATCTATAGCTGTGGACGGCCTACATGAAACAAGACCAAAAAATACCATACATAGCAATCCCTGCTTCATATGCGTTCAAATGCTTTGGTGTAAAAGTACAAAATCACTGGGTATCGTCTTCAGGTGGGATGCTGTCATTTTTCACCGCATATTGAATCATGACCTTCTGCTTTCCCCATTGTCTTGCCAGTTTTTGATCTAGTCCCATATAAATATCTATTCGCTTGCGCCAACGCCAATGCATCTTATCCTTTACCAAGTAAATATCCGGAAAGGTATCTATCCTAACCATGGTATTGTGCTTCAAACCCAGACCGATCAAATCCCGGGAGACGGCTATGCTTTTCATTCCCGGTTTTAGGGTATCTCCCCAAGCCGCAATGGTCGGGTTCCCATCGGTTTGGGAGGGCACGGAGTTAAAAGCCGTGGCGGTGACCTCCAGGGTTTTCCAGATATGGTCTTCCCTGGGCTCTTTTTTCTCGGAACAGCTTATAAGCAGGATTCCCAAGGTGGAAACAAGTGCTATACGACTAGTCATTTTAATTTATTCTCCAGGACCATAAGGTCAAGGCTTTTTTCGGTCCATATTTTGGACAAGCTTTCGGGAACTGGAGTGAAACCATAGGAGAAGGCACTTAGGACAATATCCATGTCTCCATCCTGGTCCACATCCCCAGAATCCATCAACAACCACCTCCCCAGGTTGACATCCGCAAAGGTGTAGGGTTTAAATACGAATCCGGCGGCATCCATGTTTTCCAAATATACAAAGGCATATTCCGGTTTTTGATCGTAGTCGGGAAAGGTGGAAAGCAGTCCAAAATCTACATCCCCATCTTGATCAAAATCCTCAGCTACCACACGGGTGGTCCCGTTAAGGGGATAGAAGTAACGCTCCTCAAATACGTTCTCCCCTGTATTGATATGTATCCGCATGCCGTGATACGGTTTATGTACATAGGATTTATCGGCATTGTCTCCATGTACGGTAATCATATCATCATCCCCATCCCCATCAAAGTCCACTAGTTCAAACCAACTGCTCCCGTATACTGGACTGAAACGTATCACCTTTTGGGCCTTAAACTGCAGATCCTCCTGCTGATACAGAATGGTTATGCTCTCATCACCTTGGGAAGTAAGGACCACCAGATCTTCCAGACCATCCTGGTCCATATCTTTGGCTATGACACGTATTGCCCCAGGTTGCTGTAACAAAACGGTTTTTCTATAGGATGGGTCCTGTACCCCTTGTGCTAAAAGGGAGAGTTGTCCGGTATAATTGCCAAATTCGCTCACCACTAGTTCGTTCCTACCGTTCTTGTTCAGGTCACAAACTAGCGTATGTACGGGTCTGTGCAGCACTCCGCTGATTGTTTCCGTTGTGTCCGTTCCTACCCTAATAACTTTTCCCGAGGGTATTTCCGAGGGGTTTAAATAGCCAATGGACGTGGCATAAGAAAGCGAATCGGTTTCCGTAAAGTCAATAATAGGTGCACCGAACTGATGTAAGGACACCTTCTTCTTCTCGGTATAGGAATAGCCCAAAAGGTTTCCCGCAATATCGGCAGTTCTGATAAGTCCCTGGTTAGGGCTGTAGTCCAGAAAAGTAATTAAGGAACCCGGTGCGCTGTCCAGCGCAACCGCCTGTGGGGTAAATTGGTTTAATTCTCCGCTAGACTCCCTATTGATACTGGGAGGTAATGTGTCCGGGGCCATGGAAATGATGTAGGCCTTGAGCGATTCCCAATCGGCCTTCGAAATGGAAGGCCTGTAGGGGTAGATACCACTTTTAATAATGGCTTCCTGTTCTTCAAAGGACTCCCCTTTCATGGGATTGTAGCCCGCATCCCGGATGCCCAATCGTGCACCCATATCGGGTAAAATTTCCTGGGCCCATATATGTTTTGGCAATGACTGCATGGAAGGTGCCAGGTGACAACTGGCGCAATAGGTTTGGTATTGCACCATTGCGCGTTCCTTTTTAGAGGGCGAACAAGAAAATGTTAGCATCAGCAGGAACACGGAGATGCCTTTGGGAAGCAAGGGTCCTTTGGTCATTTTTAATACTTGGCAATTCACATTGGAAGATAGCCATCCTTGACAAATAATGGAACATAAATGACCTTAAAACCGACCTAAGGGCACAGAATACATCAAAAAAGCTTATTTCGGCAGGGGTACATAGCTATGGTCCCCGGACATCATAGGAAAGGTCCGCTCCTGCCATTGCTGCTTCGCCAGCTGGATCTTTGATTTATCGGAGGAAACAAAATTCCAGTAAATATGCCGTTCTTCCGGGAAGGCCTCACCTCCAAAAAGCAATACATGGGTATCTGGCCTTAGTACGGTATTACAGGAATCCGACACTTTGGAAACCACAATATTACCTTTTTCCACAACCTCCCCACAGGCTTCGAGTGTGCCGGTTACCACACAAATACCTATTTCGCCCTTCAGATGCCCTTTGGTTTCCAACCGATATTCCCCTATTGTCTTAATTTGGATCATAAACAAGGGCGAATGTACGGGCACGGGCGACCTTTTTCCGTATCCTTCCCCCGCTACCAGGGTAAAATGAGCATTGCCATCGGTCCATTGTGGCAGATCCTTGGCGGGAATATGATGAAATTCAGGGGCCATATCCTCCAAATGACTCGGTAGGGCAACCCATATTTGGTATCCATGGGCAGTAAAACTGTTCCCGTTCCTAAGATCGGCCGGGGTCCTTTCCGTATGCGAGACGCCCTTGCCGGCGACCATCCAGTTTACAGAGCCCGGGCGAATGCGTTGTTGGGTTCCTATACTATCCTCGTGCATGAGTTCCCCCTCTAGCAGATAGGTAAGGGTTGCCAGTCCTATATGGGGATGTTGATCCACATCCATGTACCGACCGGGTCCCAACTCGGTGGGCCCCATATGATCTATAAAAATAAAAGGACCGATCATGCGCTTTTTGCGGAAGGGAATTAACCTGCCTACAAGAAAATCCCCGATGTCCCTACTGCGCTCCTCAATGATCAAACCAATATTGGACATAAATACAAATGGTTATATTCGTTGCTTAAATGTACAATAATCCCCCAGTTAATGAAAACCTTTAAACGCGTTCTCGCCCTCCTTATCTTGTTTGTCATAGGAGTGGCCTTTTTCAATTATTCCAAGCTCAACATTATTTCGGGCTATGCTGCCAAGAACATGGCCTCTACTCTTTACATTGCCCAACGCACGGAGCATTCCGTGAACGAAAACGATAACAGGGTACCGCTTATAAAAATGGCGGAGACAGTCTATGATGAAAGTTCAGAAACTGTTTCAGCCTCGGTATTCGGTCTGATGGAACGCCAAGCTATCTGTAGGGATGGACTGGGCTGTGCGCTGGTTCTCGAGGACTATGAGATAAAGGAAAACTATCCTAAGCCCAACAGGCAACGCGTGCAGCGTAATGTCGCGTTTCCCTACGGGGATAAGGATCCCAGGGATACCCTCCTTGAAAATGTGGATTATGCCAAACTGAAGGAAGCCTTGGATGATGCCTTTGCCCTTCCGGACAAGCAGAAGACCCGCACTGTGCTGGTGTTGCATAAGGGACAGATCATTGCGGAGCGTTACGTTGAAGGCTTCAACAAGGATACGCCCATCCTGGGTTGGTCCATGACCAAAAGCGTTCTGGCCACTCTATATGGAATCTTGGAGTATCGGGGAGGGATTAATGTGCACCAATACAGGCCTTTCCACAACTCGGAGGAGGCTTCCAAGGCGTCCATTACCCTGAACCATTTATTGCGGATGCAAAGTGGTCTTGCCTGGGAAGAGGATTACACCAAAATTTCGGATGTTACCCTGATGCTGTTCCTGGCTGCCGATATGACCAAACCACAGGAAAATACCGAAATGATCGCGGCACCAACAGAGGTATGGAACTACTCCTCAGGTACGTCCAATATGTTATCTGGGATTTTGCGCAAGCAATTTAACAACTACCAGGAATACCTGGATTTTCCCTATGAAGTGCTTATTGATAAAATTGGTATGCACTCCATGTTGATCGAAACCGATTTGAGCGGGAATTTTGTAGGCTCCTCCTATGGTTGGGCAAGCACGCGCGATTGGGCAAAATTTGGACTGCTCTATTTAAACAGGGGCAATTGGAACGGGGAGCAGATCTTTGACCCATCCTGGGTAGATTACATCCAAAAACCTACTGAGCACTCCGATGATGCGTACGGGGCCCACTTTTGGCTCAATGCTGGTGGTAAGTATCCCGATGTGCCCCGCGACCTGTTCTCTGCCAATGGTTATCAAGGCCAGCACGTGTTTATCATTCCATCCAAAGATCTGGTCGTGGTCCGTACAGGACTCGCGGAATCTCCGAAATTTGATGCAAACGGATTTTTGGCGGGGATTGTAGCCGCCCTTCGTTAAAATACCGATTTCGCAGGGTAAAAAACCTTGATTTTCCTACAAATATCAAAATTAGCATACCAGACCACAAAACTACAGTGGTTCACAACAATAATTTCTTTTTTCAAGGAGTCGGTGGTACTTTAGTAGTGTAATTAAATAAGGAGTTAATTTTTTCATTTTCATATAGTGTTCTCGTAAAAGAGTCTTATCGTAAAAGGTAGGGCTCTTTTTAGTTGAACACCCCTGCTTGCAGCTCCCCATGCCCCCTTGTTTTAAGGAATCCACTTGTTTTCGCCAAAATCTGGCCTGCGTTTTTCCAAAAACGCATTTCTTCCCTCCTTGGCCTCATCCGTCATATACGCCAAACGGGTAGCTTCTCCCGCAAATACCTGTTGCCCCACCATACCGTCATCGGTAAGGTTCATGGCAAATTTTAACATCTTTATGGAGGTTGGGGATTTGGCCAGAATCTCTTGGGCCCATTCATAAGCGGTAATTTCCAGTTCTTCATGTGGTATCACTGCATTGACCATACCCATTTCATAGGCCGCCTGAGCGGTGTAGCTTCTGCCCAAAAAGAAAATTTCCCTGGCCTTTTTCTGCCCCACCATTTTAGCCAGGTAAGCGGATCCATAGCCACCATCAAAACTAGTAACATCGGCATCGGTCTGTTTAAAGAGGGCGTGTTCCTTGCTGGCCAAGGTAAGATCGCAGACCACGTGCAGACTATGTCCGCCGCCAACGGCCCATCCCGGGACCACTGCAATGACTACCTTGGGCATAAAACGGATCAGACGTTGCACCTCCAGGATGTTCAATCGGTGCATCCCATCTTCCCCAACATATCCTTGATGTCCCCTAGCTTTTTGGTCGCCACCGCTGCAAAAGGAATAGATCCCATCTTTGGTGGAAGGCCCTTCGGCGGATAATAAGACCACACCAATGGAAGTATCTTCCTGTGCATCGTAGAATGCCTGGTACAGTTCGCTGGTGGTCTTAGGCCTAAAGGCATTGCGAACATTGGGCCTGTTAAAGGCGATTCGGGCAACCCCATTGCATTTTTTATAGGTAATATCCTCAAAGGTTTTAGCTGTTTTCCAATGTATTTCTTTCATCCTATGTCCTGATTATCGATTGTTAAAGATAGTATTTCCAAGGCATCCATGAAACTGGTTTTTCCCTCCAATTGGGTACCGTAGACGCGATATGCAGATCAGCCTTCCGACCCTTCTGCCCTGTTTTTAGCACCGATCCATTTGGCCATATATTTTGTGCTTGCCATGGTATGGTGCAAAAGAAGGGTCCCAATCAAATTTTTATCCCTATGGGTATCTAAATTACGAAGTAATTTCTCAATTTTTCGGCCCAATCGGTCCTCTAGCAAAGCCTTGTCATAACACTGATTGATAATGGTGGTGCCATTTTTTTGCGCCTGTTCCCACAATTTTCGGTCCTGATACAGTTGTACGGCGGCATTGGCAAAGTAAGTTGGGTCATTTTCAATTTTCCCATTCCAATGAAACTGTTCGCACATCCCTTCTGCACCTATGCTAGTCGTTACATTAGGGGTGCCGACTAACATGGATTCTGCCAACTTTCCCTTAATTCCGGCGCCAAATCGCAAGGGAGCCAGACTTATCTTTGCGTTGGCCATGACCTGCATGGCGTCCTTGGCCCTTCCCATAACATAAAATCCATCTGCTGGTCGGTGCAGTTGGGTAATGCTTTCGGGCAAATAGGACCCGTATATCCGTAGATCGGCCTTTGGTAGTTGGGCCCTGATCAAGGGCCAAATCTCATTTTTGAGCCATACTACCGCATCAATGTTTGGAGCATGCCGTCCACTACCAATACAAATAAAATCCTTACGAGGCTCAAAAGGGAGCCAATTCGTCGTTTGTTCCTCGTTCAGGTTGGTTATCATAAAGGGAAGATGAAGCAGCAGGTTGGTGTCTATTTTAGCCGTTTTTTGGAGCAATTCCATTTCGTGGGAAGAAATGATCAACGATAGATCCGATCTGTAAATACTGGCTATTTCCCGTTTGGCCATATCACTGTGCATCCAATCCCTTTCGGAAAAGGGGAGTCCTGCCTTAAATTGGGTCTCCCTACTTGTGCGAAGTGAATGAATGTCCTCCGTATCCAGAATCCGTAGGGCCTTTGGAAGGTATTCCGCTACCCGCCATCCAAATTGCTCCTCAACCATAAAACGGTCAAAAAGCACAATTTGTGGCGCAAGTTCCTTTATAAAATCGTCAAAACTATCGTGGTTAAGACGGATAGACCGCTCCTTGACCCCAAGGTCACTTAAATTCACGGAGTGTTCATTTTTGGTAGCCGTACTGGCAAAGGTAAGCTCATAGCCCTGGGCGATAAAAAAATGGATAAGTTGTAACATCCTGCTTCCCGCGGCGGTGGAATTCGGTTCTGGCCAAACAAAACCAATGATAAGAAGCTTGTTACTGATGGTTTCCAAAATGTTACATCTTGGCCGCAAACTTTTGGGAAATGTTCAGACGAAGTTTACGTTCGTAATCTTCCTCCAGCCATTCCTTGTAGTTTTTGGTATTGTTCATGATACAGTACGAATATTGGCGTACCCTATAGGCAATTTCTTCCTTGAGCTGTTTAGCCAGGATACGGGCATCGAATACATCATCGCTGTTTTCAACACATATCTGAGCGTGCTGTTCAATACTGCGTTCCAGGACGGTTTTTGATTTTAAGCCCTTGGCAAACACCTTTTTGTACTCTTCCTTGATATCAAATTCGATACAATCCGACTTCCCGAACATCGCCTTGAGTTCTGGCGGCATTTCATAGACAAAATCGCGTTCAATTTCCTCATCATTTTTGATGTTCTCCAGAAAGAAATCAGGGAAATGAAAGATTTCCTGCCAATCTACCGGAGCATCCCACATACCGAATCTTGCCATATTGTTCCCCAGATCGATTACCGTAAAATCGTTCTTGTTGGGCAACACCCTGGAGCCTCTACCAATCATTTGAAAATACAGTGTCAGGGAACGTGTTGCCCGGTTCAACATGATGGTCTCCACGGTAGGTTCGTCAAAACCGGTCGTCAAAATACTTACGGAGGTCAGTATGGCATCCGGGGTCTCCGAAAACCACCGTAATATCTCCCGCCTTTCCGAGGCATTGTTCTTATTGTCCAAGTGCCGAATATTGTAGCCCGCTTTTTTAAAGGTTTCATAAACGTACCTAGAGGTATTGATACCATTGTTGAATATCAGGGTTTTTGTTCCCTTTGCAACCTCTTCGTAGCCGGACAGGAGTTTTCCCAGCATGTTCTGGTTCCCATAGAGCTCATCGGAGGATTTAACCGTATAATCCCCACTGATGCCAAGCTTTAGGCTACGCAGACTAACATCATAGCTATACATGTTTGCCCGTGCCAAAAACTTTTTTTCGATGAGGGAGGAAATAGACTCCCCAACGATCAGTTTCTGGTAATTATCCTTCATGGGAAGTTTAATATTTGAGCTTAAGGGAGTGGCGGTAACTCCTAGAATAATGGACTTCTCAAAATATTTAAAAAGTTTTCTGAAGGAATTGTAGTGGGCCTCATCAATGATGACCAGACCAATATTGTTGATCTCAATTTTATCTTCCTGAAGCCTATTGTTCAGCGTTTCTACCATGGCCACAAAACACATGAACTCATCTTGGTCCTGTAGTTCCTTGACATCACTGCTGATAATCTTATTATTTACTCCAAAACCGTGCAGCATCTTTGAGGTCTGGGAACTCAGTTCTATTCTATGGGTAAGGACGACCACCTTTTTTTTGGTCTCTGTGATATACCTACGGACAATCTCTGAAAAAACAACCGTTTTACCCCCGCCGGTAGGCAATTGATACAACAGGTTCTGATCGCTCGGGGCGGTTTTCAAATGGCTGAAGATCTTATTGAGATCTTCTAACTGATAATCATAAAGTGTCTTTTCTATCTTATGGGTTTGTATTTCCAAAGGTGTATAGGCAAGTTTTTGTTTATTTTCCGTCCCAAGGAGCAATTTCCGTAACTCCAATTTTGCAAAACTAGAAGTTTTTTATGCGTAAACGAAATATTAAGGACGAAATCTAAAATTTAACGGCCAATTAATCCAAAATGTCCAACGCTCGGGAAAAACCCTCTTGAAAAAGCCATTCTTGCTCTTGGACGGTTTCATAAATGATTCGGACACGGTCCTTAAAATCGGGCAGAAGCCCATTGAGAGAGATATATTGTACGGCTTGGGAAAAAGAATTGAGCATGCTTCGGTAAAAGGCATCAGGAACTTTGCGATCTCCGGCAAAGGCCTGTGCCACCTCAAGGTTGTACAGCATCAGATCGGCCACCATATGCGAAGCCACGCCCAAGGTAATAAAGTGTTTAATGAATTTTTGCGCCACGGACCTTCGGGCCTTGGGTTTTCTTCGCTTTACCGGGAAATACTCATTGGATATTCTGACTTTGGCTTCCTGTATCCTTTTTTCCTCTTTGGGATCAAACACAAAATCGTAATATTCCTTAACCACCGGAAAGCGATTATACAGGTCTAGCAGCTGTTCCGAAAGCCCTTCCCTTTCCAACCCTTCCAAATATTTCTTCAATGCCCGTTTGCCCATGTCCTTCCCAAGTGATTGCCGGAAGTGTTTTGCAGCAAAAATGGCTTTCCGGTCCGGTTCAAAAATAGCATAAGTAATTTACAGTTTGGGCAAAACAAGGGGTATTTTAAAAAAGAAAGCTCTTAATAAAATCGGTATAAGTAAATGGAATCTTGTTTGGATAATCCATTATAAAGGTGTATTATGAAAGTTTATAGAACCCAGTAAATTTAGAAGACATATATGAGGCAATTAAAGATTATCAAGCAGGTAACCAATAGGGAATCAAAGTCGTTGGACAAGTACTTGCAGGATATCAGTAAAATAGAATTGATTACGGCAAATGAAGAAGTGGAGTTGGCACAAAAAATACGGAATGGTGACCAGGCAGCCCTGGAAAAATTGACCAATGCCAATTTGAGGTTTGTGGTCTCCGTGGCCAAACAATACCAGAACCAGGGGCTGAAATTACCCGATTTAATCAATGAGGGCAACGTTGGGCTGGTGAAGGCCGCCAAGCGTTTTGATGAGACCCGGGGCTTTAAGTTTATCTCCTACGCCGTTTGGTGGATTCGCCAATCTATTTTACAGGCACTGGCCGAGCAGTCTAGGGTAGTTCGATTGCCTTTGAACAAAATAGGTTCAATAAACAAGATAAAGAAGACTTTTTCCTATTTGGAACAGGCCCATGAACGCCCACCTTCAGTAGATGAAATTGCCAAGGAATTGGAAATGAGTGTAAGTGAGGTAAAACAGTCCCTAAAGAATTCGGGCCGACATGTTTCCATGGATGCCCCATTGAGGGAGGGGGAAGATTCCAACCTCTATGACGTACTTCGGGCCGGGGAATCCCCCAAACCGGATAAGATACTAATGCAACAATCCCTAAATACCGAAATAAACAGGGCCTTGGAAACATTATCGCCCAGGGAGGCCGATGTGGTGAAGCTCTATTATGGCATCGGGGACCAACAATCCATGACCTTGGCCGAAATTGGGCAGACCTTTGACCTGACCCGGGAACGTGTGCGGCAAATCCGGGAAAAGGCGATACGCAAGTTGAGGCATAATTCTAGAAGCAAGCTTTTAAAGACCTATTTGGGCTAGGAGAGGGCAAAAAAAAAGGAGCCCCTTACGGACTCCTTTCTTATCGCGGTATTAAGGAATAACAATTAGGAATAATTTAATTTGCTGATATCATAATCTACTAGAATTTCATTCAGATCCTCAATGAAATTCAAATATGCGGAGTTGTCTTGATTTTGATTTGCCATAATTCAAAGATTTGGGGGAAAAGCTGGCCGGACTATAAATAGTCCAGCTCAGCTAATTCATTTAAACTTAAAATTTCATTTAAATCTCGGAGAAACGTAAGGTATTCCTCCCCGTAGGTATCGTATAACATGGTAAGCCTGGGTTTTTGTTTATTATTGAGATTTGGGATTCAATAATTATACAGTAAACATATATATTACAAGGGGGCTAAGCAACAAATTGTGGTGTATCTGCCGTTTTTTGTTGTAAACGTGCCTAATTTAATGGCTAAAGTGGGTTTTAGAACTTCACTTGATAGTTGATTCCGGCAGAAATCGCCCAAAAAAACTTCCCTGGTTCAAATACAAGCTCCTGTCGGGTCAGGCCCAAGTTGGCCCTGTACAGGTTGGGTCGGTCCTTGGCCGTAAATTGGTATTCCAATTCCAAGCGCTGTGATTCTATGTACAGCAGGCTCTCAGAGAGCAATACATCGTTGACCAATAATTGTTTCAGTTCAGGGGCGTTGCCGTAGATAGCGTTTAGACCCAAATAATTTTCGCCGTCCCGAAGGTATTTTCGGACCAGCAAACTACCGGAAAAACTGGTTGGTCCATCAGATCTTGGGGTAACATAGGGCCGTAATGAAAAATAGTAGTTTCCCATGTAATGCCCTATCGATCCCGTTAACACAGTTGCGTTACTCGTGCTAAAATCTAGATACCGCATTCCGAGCGAAGCTTCCAGATTTTTGGGCAGGTTGGCATATAGCTCTGCTCCTGCCCTATGGTCCGGAAATATATCGGCCTGCGAAAATCCGTAGTTCAGATACCCATAGAACCGCTTTGATATTTTGGGATAAAAATCCATTTCGTATTGTATCCCATGGGTCTCGAATCTGTTGGCATAGTTAATTCGCGGAATAATACTTCCTGCATCGGTCTCCCGTCTGTATTCCACGCTGGAATAGAACATGGGTTCATATACCACATCAAAAATTTCGAAGGAATTGATGACGCCCACCCTATTTTTAAGAACCTTAGCCTCCAACGAATCTTTTGGCGGAGCTGTTCCCTCCTCATTTGCGCTGTCTTTTTTTGCTCCCAGCAAGTCCATTACTTTGGTACGCAAGTTCAAAATATCGGTGTCATTTTCTATGTAAATCAGTGCTTTATTGGCCAGTCCCAGTGCGATGGGATAGTTTTTCGCGTAAATTTCGTTCTTAATGGCCGCTATCCATACCGCCTTGTTTTTCCGCTCCACGGAAGTGATCTTGTTGAAATGTCTACGCGCCTCATCATAACGACCATCCCAACTATAGGTCTTTCCCAACAATTCCCTGACATCGGCATACTCGGGGTATTTGCTGAGGATTCGCTGTAAGGTATCCCTTGCCTGGGTACGCTGGTCGTTAAAGGCGAGGTTCCTTGCATTGTAATAGGATACATCCGGATCTCCGGTATACGTGGTTCCCTGCGCACCAAGGCCCAAGGACCATCCGCAGAGTATCACAAGAAAATACAGGTTTTTTAGGTTCATCATCATAGGGATGCTAAATAGTTTTCAATATTTTGTGGGTTGCGCAAGGTATTCAGATCGTTTTCGGGATTGGATTTGAGGCGGGTGTAGGCCCTAGCTATTTTTTTGGCCACCTCCTTGCTTTTTATTTCATTGCGTTCAATGACCTCTACCAAAATCATGGCTTCCGTATCCTGATCAGACCAGAAATAGACATCCAGCAGGGCTGCATAGCCATCGGCATACGTAGGGTATTTTCGTATGGCTTCCTTTAAAATTTCGATGGCGATATCGTATTTGCCCTGCCAAGCATGTATTCTGCCCATCAATATCTGTGTGTCCGCATGTCCGGGTACCTTGGCCAAAATATAATGGCAAAGTAGCAAAGCCCTATCGTTTTCATGGTTCAATGCCAATTTCCGAGCGGAAGCATAGGCTTTATCAAAATCGTTCCCGTTGAATACGCTATTGATCCAGACCATATCTTCTTTGGCAAATTCCATTGTCGCTCTTTTAAAGAGGTTAAGGGAGTCCGGCATCAACTTGTTGTTTTCCACTACGTAGGTGTTGATTGCCCTAAAGGACTTGAATTGTTCGGCGAGATCTTTTTTTATGCCCGTATCGTCCACCTCGCTCAACGCCAATTCCGTGGTTAGCCCGTACAAGGTGCCACGGGACAACAGGTGTTTTCCGTATATGTAGTCTTGAATATTGTTCTGGCCCCTGAATAAGGGGATGGCCTTGCTGGAATCAAAGACGTTTTCCGAGATTAGGCTTTCACCCAACCAGGCTTCCCTATCAGGAAACTTAAGATCGTATTTTTCGTGTAAAAGGGCTACCACGGAAGGCAGTACATCGGCATGTGATGCCAGGGAGTTTACAGTTTTTGGCGCTTTTAACAAAGGGCTATAGATCATAAGCGGTGCCCGGTAACGTCCCAGATCGTCCACTTGGGGCAAATCTGTACTGTTGTGGCTACCTGTGATTATAAAAATGGTATTGGCATAGTCAGCGTGACGGCTGAAGTCCTTAAAGAACGTTTTCAGGGCCTCATCGGCATAAATTAAGCTGGCAAACATCTCCTTGTTCTTTGTAATCAGTTTTTTAGACCGCTTTGGCAATGGGGTCTGTGCCATATGTTTCTCGACCTGAGCAATATAATGTCCCCGATTGGGTATTAAATAAGGCTTTTTAGTGCTCAAGGTTAAAAAAACATCGAGCCTGGGTTTGTTGTCCAATATCCGTTCGGCATTCCACTTTTTGAAAAGTGCTTGATCGGGATACCCCAGGGAAATACCCGCTGCATCCTTGTCCATAAGGCTGTACTTGTCGCCAAAACCATTTTTATCCACGACAAAATCTACCCGTTCCTCGTCCACAAAACGGTCCAAGTGCTGTAGGGCGCTATTCCCACCATAATTAAAGGTAGTGGTATATCCATTTTTTTTAAGGATGCTGAAAAGCGTATTCCTGCCAGGTGATCGTTCCGCATAGGTAAACCCGTTCCTGCCAAAGGGCAGGGAGCCTATTAGGGTAGGAATGGCGGCAGCGCTTTCCCCTGTATTGCTCACATAATTGCTCCAATACAAAGATTGGGTGGCCATAGAATCCAAAAAGGCAGTGAAACCAGGGTATCTAGCCTTAGGTCCAACAAAATCGGAGCCGATTCCTTCCATGACCAGAATTACGATATTTGGCTTTTCATTCGGAAGCTCCAGGTATTTTCCCAAAACATCCTTTTGGACATGGGGTTTCAGCAAGGGATATTCGACCGCCCCCTCATATTTATTGAAATCGAACAAATTGGAGGCGATGCTACCCGCCAAATGCTGGATTTTATTTTCGTTGATCGGCCTCCTATTGGAGGTCAGCGTAGCCAGGAACAAGCCAAAAAGTACGATGGTAAACGGGTACATACTGCTTATAACATGGTAGAAGGATTTGCTTATCCGATAAAAGAGATAGAACAATGGTAGCAGCGCCAACAAGGCCACAAGGGCAATCAATAGGTATGGGCCTACCTGCCCTGCGCTGGAGGTACCTAAAATATCCGCCCCCAAAATTTCATAGTTCCGGACATAGTACTCGATTAGAAGGGTCTCCAGGACCAGTGAAAGGAGCAAGATACCCCCAACAAGCCTGAATCCAAATTTGGCCTTCCTCCCCTCTACAAAGTTGAACAGAAAGGCCAGAACTAGGGAGATTACCGCAGTAAAACCCAGCTGGTGAAGCCATAGCAACAATAGGCTTTTGTTCAAAAAGCTATCGAGCACCCCATTGGAATACAGTCTGAGTTGTTGATAGACAGACAGTACGGCCAGGGAAAAGAAAAAGGCAAAGACCAACCGGATAAAGTCCCTAAGGGTCTTCTTTTCCAAACGCTTATGTGCTTGTTTTTCTACCTGCATCCTGTTATGCTTTTGCAAAACCTTTTCTAACCTGGGATCCCCAGCCCGATTTTACCTTAAACAGTTTTTTATAGTTGCCCCTTACCGCTGCCCAAACCACAATAGGGTGAAAAACGATAGGCTCAATGATCGCACAGAACATTAGGGTTAGAATATCCTTTGTCTTTTTATACTCGTTATAGGAATACACGTCCCACAAAATGGCATAAAAGGAGAACATTACCGAAAAAGTATAGACCGTACAAGTAATGGCCACAAAGAACTCCCAGTTCAGGATACCCAAATAGTAAAAGAGCAGGATCGAGAAAAAACCGACGAACTCCAATATGGGCGCGAACCACTCATAAAAGAACCAATAGGGATAGCTGAGCATGCCCAATCTCCCAAATTTTGGGTTCAGGAACATGTCCTTGTGCTTGTAAAGGGTTTCCAAGTTGCCCCTGGACCATCGGTCCCTTTGGTTGATCAATATCTTCAGGTCCTCGGGCACCTCCGTCCAACAGAGCGGGTCCGGAATATACTCTACGGTATAGGGCAACTTTCGCTCGTGCATGTACCGCCTCATCTTAAACACGATTTCCATATCCTCCCCTACCGTATTGGTATCATACCCACCCACGGCCAAGGCTATTTCGCGGTCAAAAAATCCAAAAGCCCCGGAGATGATCAAAAGGCTATCTATGCGCCCCCAGGCCATTCTCCCCAAAATAAAGGAACGCGTATATTCCAAAAGTTGAAATTTGGCCAACCAATTTTTAGGTAAGCGAATTTCTTCCAACCTACCCCCTGCAATCTTACAGGAGTTGGCAATACGGATGACCCCTCCTACCGCAACAACGCGTTTTTTTGATCGTTGATAAAAGGATTTGACCACATGCAGTAGGGCATCGGGCAACAATAAACAGTCTACGTCAATACACCCCACATATTTGTTCTCGGACAACTGGATCCCAGTGTTCAGGGCATCGGATTTACCGCCGTTTTCCTTGTCGATCACCGTAAGTTTGGAAAAGGATGAATGCTTTGATTTGTATATGCCCCGTATGGGCTTGGATTTCCAATTGGGATCGATTTTCCGTTCAATTTTTACCAGGTCATAAGCCTCAATCATTTTCTCCAAGGTATCGTCCTTACTCCCATCGTTTACCACCATTACCTCGTAGTTTACATATCGTAGGGACATTAGGGAACGTATGTTCTCCACAATGGTCATGCCCTCATTGTAGGCTGGTGCTATAATGGTAATGCTCGGGGCCAAGGGCGAGGCCATGATCTTGGAAAGGTCCCCAAAACTGTTTTTGTTCTTATAGTGGATGGAACTTCGGGTAGAAAGGTACCCCATGAAGGTAAACATGGTAAAAAGGATTACGGTAAATACCAGGAAAATGATATTTATGTACTCAAGCACGATATTGAAAATTCCGTTATCCATTGAATTTTTCCATGATTTTTATGGGAAATGCAAGCAAGATATCCCACAGGGAATCCTCACCATTTTCCTTTTGCAGGTTTTTTACACCTTCTTTTCCACTTTCCTGTTCTTCCTCCATCTGCCGTTTATAGAACTCATGGGTAAGGGCAAAGTCTACATCCATAACGCTAAAGGCTTTGGAGGGTTTTATGTTCAACTCATCCAGTAGAAAACAGAAGTCAAGTGGCATATGGCCCCTACTGTTTTGAAAACCCGGTTCTTTTTTCCTGGCATCGGGCATGGACTGCAGTTCAAATGCAATTTCGGAAATCCCTTCGGCCAAGGAAGATGTCCTGGACGCCCGCTGGGCTCCAGATTCGGCCTCCGTACCGCTCATTTCCTCTTGTTGGGCCTGGAGTATTGTCCGCACCCTTTTCGCTCTTTCCCGTATTTCACGTACCGGAAAATTCTCGAGGGTTTTTAGAAAATTGATTTCCTTCTGGTCTCCCAACTGCTCAATTTCTTCCAGTAACATTAGCTTGGAAGGGGTATCCCCTGACCAGAACAACTGTCTGAAAATGCTACTTCCCTTAAAATCCTCGCTTTCAAGCACCGTACCGTGTACATCGATAACCCGGTAATTTCTTTCCGATATTCCGTTCAACACTTCCAAAGCGCGATCTCTTATAAAAGGATCCGATTCCTTATCCGTGATTTCAACAAGAAATGGTATTTCCCTTTCGTCACCGATATCCGCAATAGTGTCCAGCAACAGTATCTTACTGTACCGCCCCTTATCCAGGAACAATTGCTTAAAAACACTTTGGGAATAGGGAGATACCGTGGCGTCCGAAACGATAGGGGTAGATTCGCCTTTTTCAACCACAAGGGGCAAGAAATCCAGGAGAAAAATGTCCCTTTCATTTTCTATGTCAACCAGATCCTCTTCCCTGGCGGGAATAATTTCCTCGTAGACCAGGTCCAACGCACGTACGTTCTTCTCGATATCAATGGTGAAGTCTATTGCAGTATCCTCTGCCTCTTCTACGGTCACTGCAGCCTCGATAGTGTGGGTATCCGGTGTTTCTGGCACCATTTCCACTGTTTCGTAGGTCATGGGCACTTCTTCATAGACCACTTCAAGGGATTGTACGGCTAGGTCTGTTTCCTGCTCCGTCCCTATATCCTCAACAACGCTGGGTATCTCCTCATAAGATACCTCTAAGGATTGTATCGCGGTCCAAGAATCTTCGCTAAAGTCCATAAACACATCTTGCTCCTTCTCAGCATCGTTTTTCGGCCTGTGGGTTTTCTCTACCTCCTGAGTGTTGGGTACCACCAAGGGTAAAAAATCAAAATCGAGCAATATACGATCGTCTTCTGTTTCTTCCGGAAGTGTGTCAAATTCCTGGATAATTTCGTCCATGGGTCGTTTCAAGGAGAGCGCGGTTATTTCCTCACCGTTTACTTCGAGTTCCAGAAGGTCTTCGGGCGAAAGCAAAATTTGTTCTTCCGCGGGCACTGGCAAGGGTGTTTCTTCTGGCGAAACAAGATGCTCCGAAGACGCGTTGGATGGCTCTTCTTTGGGTGCTTCATCAGTTGTCTCCTGTTCCATGACAACATCCTTGGCATCCAGGGCTGCCGGTACATCGCTCTCCTCAATTTCAAAGGCAAGGGCATCGGTTCTCCAGGAATCGCTTTCCAATTGTTCTTGAATACCTTGGGTGGGCATGATTGTTTCGGGAGATATGGTATTAATGGCGTGCAACGCCTTGCTCCTGACCACAAAATTGGATTCCCTGCTTTCGACCAAGCGCAAAAAAGGAATGTCTTCCTCTTTTCCCAAAGTAGCGATAGCATCTAAAAGTAAAAGCTTAATATCCGTGCGACATTTCCAAAAAACCCCTTTTAAGGTATCCAGCGCTTCTAAAATGTAGAATTCCTTGATACAACCTATGGCCTCCGATTTGATCTGATCATTTTTATGCTTCACCAACTGGGTTATGGAGGCATAGGCATCGTTCTGATTATAATACTTTATCAAACGAAGGGCAAACAGTACTACATCCCGGTTCGTGGAGGTTAACCAGGCTTTAAAACTCGGGGGTTGGTAATCCTCAAAATTCCGGATGACATCCAACAGTTTTAGCTGCTGCCATTCGGAAATTTTGTAGCGAGTGGTATCCAAAAAGTAATTTATGCCTTCCGGTCTAAGGGTTACCGTAGCAATCTCGGCTTGTTTTCGTATAACGCCCCTTTTATCGTTGATGAACTTTGTAATAAAACTATAGGATTCCGGAACTTGTAATTTGGTCAGCTCCAAAATGCCCTGTGAAACCACTTCCCAACGCCAGCTCTTGAGTTTTGCAAAGGCATCATGCTGCAGTCCCAAATCCCTGTACAGCTTAAAGAGCCGTAAGAGGGTGTCTCCCAGCAGGTCTTTTTGTAGGTCCATAAGAATCTCGGTCAGCACTTTGCGATTAAAACGGTCCTTAAGCAGTTCCCTGATCTCGATTTTTAAATTGATATAGGTATCCTGGTCTTCCCTTGCGCTGTTTGGGTCATAAAAGAGAAATTCACTTACCATGGGGGTTAATTCCTTCTTTTTTAGCGCTATTCCTTTCGTTTTGGAGGAAAGTTTATTTCGGAAAAAAAAGACAAAAAGGAAATAGACCACTGCCAAGCCAACAAACAAAAGGGATAAATCCCACAAAAGATCCGTGTGGATCTTTGGCGCTGTTATGAGCAACTTAGGGTGATATGTAGGTAGTCCTATATCCACAAATTATACGAGCTTTATTTCCCGGCCTACCCGGATCAATAATTCCGAAATGTTCACCGGTTTTGAGATAAAGTCATTGGCTCCCAATTCAAAAGCACTCAAGACGTTTTCCTCGTTTCCTGCGGAAGAAATAATGATTATAGGGATAGCCGACCCTAATTCGTTGCGCACAAAATCGATCAGTTCAATACCGGAAAAATACGGCATCATGATATCGCTGACGATAATATCGGGCATGTGGCTCCCCAAATATTCCTTTACCTGCTTACCATCATGGACCAAGCTCACCTCGTATCCTCCTTTTTCCAGACGATAGGTCAGCAAGGAGGCCAATAATTCGTCATCTTCCGCAAGCAAAATCCTGTTCTTTGTCATGGGCTTTAGCTGTTTCTTTTTAATTTTTTCAATTCTTGTTCCATGGCTGTTTCCACGATAGGATATTCTTCAAGAAAACGGTCGTAGAGCGTTTGAAGCTTGGCCATATCGCGATCGGTCTTACTGCACTGGTGTATTTTGACCGCTATCTTGTGAAGACCATAGGTTTGCATCATGGCCAGACCGGATTTGATCTTATGGGAGGCAAATTCAAGTCCTTCGAAGTCCTGGTTCTTTAGATGCAATTTCACGTTACCAATGAATTCCAGGGCATTTTGCTTGTATAAACGAACCAACTCTTGAAGGAGTTCCAGTTCCCCTCCACAGTCTTCCAGCAAGTCGGATAGGTCCATGATACTATGTTGTTCCTCCGCCTTGGTTTCCTGCGTTTCACTGGTGGACATTTTAGAATTCAGGGTAGTTATTCCTTTTTTATTATCCAAGAGCTTTTGCATAAGCTCCTCGGGGGCATAGGGTTTTAGAATATAGTCGTTGATACCGGTCTTAGCACACTGCTCTTTGTCCCTAACGGTAAAGTCGGCCGTAAGTGCTATGATCGGAATGCTCCTTATTGCCCCACTTTTATGGCTACGTATCTTTTGGGTGACTTCAAAGCCATTCATGACCGGCATTCTCAAATCCATCAACACCAGATCAAATTTGCTTTTTTCAAGGATGTTCAGGCCGTAATGGGGATTATCGGTGATATAGGGTTTGCACCCCCATGTTTTTAGACGCTGTTCTATAAGGCGCTGATTCAGAAGGTTGTCCTCAAAAACCAATATCCTTAGGCCTTTTAACTGCGCTTTTGCCTCCTGCTCCGGGGCTTTGAGATTCTTCTTCCTCGGTTTTGGGGATTGCTTGCCCTTTCCATAGGGCAGCGTAAACGTAAAGGTAGTACCTACCCCCAAGGTGCTCGAAACCTCAACGGTACCGTTGAGGTTTTCTATGATTTTCTTTACGATGCTGAGCCCCAGACCGGAACCTCCGTATTTGGCAAAAGTATCCGACTCGGCCTGCTTAAAGGAATCAAAAATATGCTCCAATTTTTCCTCGGGAATGCCGATGCCGGTATCCGCCACCTCAAACTCCAACAGGACTTCCCCTTCCGTAGTTTTTAGGGGAGCCACGCGCAGATGGATTTCTCCCTGCTCTACGAACTTTATCGCATTGCCCATCAGGTTTAGCAATATCTGTGATAGTTTTGAGGGATCTCCGATCAGCACCTCCGGAATGGCCGGGTTTATATTGACCTCCAGGGTCACTTTTTTTTCCAGAATAAGCGTATTGCAGAGATAGGCCACATCGCGGATAACGCTGCTAAAATTGAAGTGTACCGATTCAAATTGCTCCAGACCAGCCGACAACTTGGAATATTCCAGCAATTCGTTGATGATGTCCAGTAGGGTACGCGAGGCGGATTGAATGGCGTTTACATGGGTCAGTTGTGACTTGGTAAGTTTGCTCTCCCTCAGGAGATCGGTAAATCCTATAATGCCATTTAAGGGGGTTCGTATTTCGTGACTTACGTTGGCCACGAGCATTCCCTCGGTGTTTGAGGTTTCCTTTGCCGGGGTCTTTTTGTAGAGGGTAATTGGTGTCTTTTCCCCAAAAACCTGTGCCTCTACCTGTGCCCTGAAAGACAAAAACGTTTTTCTTAGGGTGGCAGCTTCATCGGTGGTCAGTTCCTCAAAGGAAAAGTCGGATAACTTCGATTCCAGATCGGATAAATGGGAAAGTAGGTCTTTGGATTTCAATGGGGAGTGGATTTGGTAGGTAAAGGCTTGTGTAGGGAGCAAATCCTATACTTTTCTATACATGTTTGGTTTTTATACCCCTAAAACTCTTCTTTTCGCCCAGCCTGTGCAATTAAATGTTACCTAGGCTTCTGTTTTTGTTGTCAAAGCACTTTATTTGTAGGTATAAATTCTGACAAATGAAGCATTATATCCTATTTTCTTGCATCTTGACCCTGTTTTCCTGTGGCCCGGAGGGTAAAACAACTGGGGAAAGCGATTCCGAAAAAGCGAAGCGCATACACCAGGCGGTCATTACCCTGGATACACATAACGACATTAATGTCAAGAACTTCACGGATAGTCTCAACTACACGCAAAATTTGGATACTCAGGTGAACCTGCCGAAAATGGATGCAGGCGACTTGGATGTTTCCTGGCTTATCGTTTATACCGGTCAGGATTCGCTACATATGGAAGGGTATGAAAGGGCCGCCGAGAATGCCATGGCAAAGTTTGAGGCCATACATCGGCTCTGCGAGGAATTTGCGCCTGACCAAATTGAATTGGCGCTGACCTCGGAGGATGTACGCCGAATTGATGCTTCTGGAAAAAAGGTCGCAATGATAGGGGTAGAAAATGCATACCCCATCGGAGAGGATCTGTCCAATTTTGAAACCTATTACAAACTAGGGGCACGCTATATTTCCCTTTCCCACAATGGGCATAGTCAATTTTGTGATTCCAACACGGGGGAACAGGACAGCATATGGTTGCATAATGGTTTAAGTGACTTAGGTAAAAGGGCTGTAAACGAGATGAATAGATTGGGTATTATGATAGATGTTTCCCATCCGTCAAAGGAAGCCATGAAACAGATGGTAGCCTTGTCAAAAGCACCGATTATTGCATCACATTCATCGGCCAGGGCCCTCTGCGATCACAGTCGAAATTTGGATGACGAGCAATTGATGCTTATGAAAAAGAATGGCGGGGTAGTACAGACGGTGGCCTTTAGCTCGTATTTGCACAAAGCGAAGCATGAGGCCAGGGCCGACTTTATGAAAAGTATACACCAACAGGTAGCCGATTCTCTGGGGGTTCCCTGGTACGAGCGCTCAGAGTTTCGCCAGTTGGATCAGGAACAACAGGCCGCTTTTGTGGAAAACCGCACCAAGATCAGGGCCATTGCCAAAACCCTTTTGGCCTCCAGGCAGGATGCTCCGCCTCCGGTAGATGTAGCCGATTTTGTGGATCATATTGATTATATGGTGCAATTGATCGGGATCGATCATGTGGGCATAAGCTCAGATTTTGACGGGGGTGGCGGTATCGCCGGATGGGAAGACGCCTCCGAAACTTTTAATGTAACCCTGGAATTGGTCAACCGTGGTTATAGTGAAGCGGAAATAGCACAATTGTGGAGCGGTAATCTCTTGCGCGTGCTGGACGAGGTGCAGGAAGTGGCCATTAAACTCCAAAAAAATTAAGGTTCCGTTGCCAAACTTTGGGCTTCCCGCTTTTTCTTGTAGGAAACCTATGGGACGGTATTTAAAAATTCGCTCACGGCCTCCCAATAGCCCTTATGATCGTTGAACTTTTCCCATAGTGCCCTGGAACCGTGATTGCCCGAAGTATCGGGAAGGTAGCTTTTCTTTTGGGTACCAGGAATGGCCGCATGGATCGCCTTCCAGTTTTTATACTCGTTCTTGGCAGAGGTAATAAAAGTGGGCACCTCAATATGCTTTGCGCTATCCGCTATATAGGTTTTGCTGCCAAAATACTCACCAGGGGCAAAGGACACTATAGCCTGTACGGCTGTTGGATGATCGCCAGCGTATTTTAATACCAATGCAGAAGAATACGAGCTTCCCCAAAGAATGAGCTTTTCCGGTTTGTAGGTAGTTTTTACGAAATTGACAGCTGCTTCAATATCTTTAAAGGCTTCCTTATAAGTGGTTGCCATTCCCTTGGCTTTAGCCTTTCTGTTCGTTTCGTTAACCACGCCGTTGACCGCACCTCCAGATCGTAGGTCTACGGCAAGGCAGGCATATCCCATGGCATTCAACTTTGGGGCAATTTCGCGGTACTCGCCCCTACTCCAACCAGCCTGATGAAATAGAAGGATAAAGGTGGATGTCCCTTGTTTGGCATAATAATCGGAGCTAATTTCCAAACCGTCCGAAGAATTAAAATGTACAGATTGCTGGGACTGTACCGAACAACATAACAATAACATACCAATAAGGAAGACTTTCATAACTGCCAGGGCTTTAAAAAATAAAAGTAGTGATTTCATAGAACCCATAGGCTTTGGTATTCGATTTAACACAAAATTAGAAGCTTGTGGTAAAAACTGTTAAGCTTACAATAAAATTTTCTTAATTCACTTTTAGGTTGCGGGTAAAAAAAATACATTTAAGAAACCTAAACCATCTCCTCATGCAAACTATAGGTAAATTTTTCCTTGCCCTTCTCCTTTTATTCCTCTCCTACTTTACTCACGCACAGACCTCCGATGAGCAAGCCATTGAACAGGCCGCCATAGATTATATGGAGAGTTACTACAATAGTGATCAGCCTCAAATGGAACGGGCCGTGCACCACGAAGTGGCCAAACGCCACATTGTGGAACGCGAAGGTTTTCAGTTGGTAAAGAACATGGGATATACCGAACTCGTATCACTCACCAAGTTGGACGGGAAAAAATGGGCCCTGAAAAAGGACCAACCCTTGCGGGTAGATGTGAAAATATTGGATATTGATGGCAACATAGCCAGTATTAAGGCGAGCACCAATCAGTACGATTTTTATGATTATATGCACGTGGCAAAAATTAACGGGGAATGGAAAATCATCAATGTGCTATGGGATACTAAGAAAATAGACTAAGCCACTATGGAGACCTCTACCTTGGAATCGTATTATTCAGATCCACATTTTACCGTATTCAAAGTTCCCCAATGGCGTGCAAATCTTTATCAATTCCTATCCGTCAGTGTGTGGGGCAAGCTACCCAGCCATATACAAAAAAAGGTATCGGCCGCCTATGCATCTACCTATGACAAACCCTATTCCAAATGGATCATTAAACCCTATATCAAGATAAACTACCAAGACAAGAACTATTTGGAAAAGTTTAAACCTCCCAAAGGAAAAAAGAGCTTTGACAGTTTTCAAGATTTTTTTATCCGTGAGTTTAGAACCCCTCCTAAAAATGAAAGTCCGTACGTGTGGCCTTGTGAAGGCCTATTGTGCGATGAGGGAAAAGTGGGGGATATAGACAGGGTGAAGGTCAAATGTGACGAACGCAATATCACCACCATTTTCGGGGTTGCGGCAGATACCATCCCCGACAACTACAGTTTTACCAATGTATTTCTGCACAATAAAAACTATCACCGAATCCATTCCCCGATTGAGGGTACCATAAGCCGAATACAGCATGTTCCAGGAGATCTGGTGGTGTTACGCCCATGGATCTATAAACAAAACCCTTCCTTGCCGGCCTTTAGGAATGAACGCTACAATATAGACATTACCGATGCCGATGGCAGGGTCTGGTACATGTCGATCGTTGGTGGCCCAGCTGTGGGCACCATAGAGCTATCCGAACATATAGCCTTGGGCAATAAGGTCGGCAAACTGCAAGAGGTAGCGCTGTTCTATTTGGGATCTACCTGCTGTATGGCCGCCCCATTGGACCCTAAATTCCATTCAAAGAACACCTTCGTGGAAGTCGGTGCTAGCTACTAAAACAGTGTTTTGGGTTTTACCAGGGTATTCGGTATAATCAGGTTTACCGGTAATGCAGTATTTATTTTTTCAATAAAATAGGCGGATAAGAGTGGGGATTCCAGCTCCAAATTCTGATGTACAAAAAAGTGAATGTTTCGAAGCCCTTGATCGTACCAATGCTTTAGGCGATCCACCCAGTCGTCCATCCTATCGTAGTCACTTTTATGATTGGCCCCCACATAGCGGACAAATGCCTCTCCATTGGTTAATCGCATATGCATAATATCCCTACGGCCGGCGGTATCCACAAGGATGTTGGCTATATTATTTTCCTCAAGCAGGTGGTACAGTTCCTGGGCCACCTTAACATCATTGAACCAATCTGTGTGCCTAAATTCCAGCGCTAGTGGGAATTCCTTGGGCCAGTACTCTACAAAGCGTACGACCCGGTCCCAATTCTTAGGTCCAAAATTGTTATGCATCTGTAAAAAAATGGTTCCCAACTTCTCCTTTAAATTTGACGTGACCTCCAAATATCGATCCACCGTAGGATATATTTGATCATTTAATCTGCGAAGATGGCTTATCTCATTGGCTACTTTGGGGAAGAATTTAAAATGCCCGGGCGTTTTCTCATACCATTTGGTATACTGCTCTGCCGAGAAAATACGATAAAAGGTGGCATTCAACTCAATGCAATTGAATTGGGACGCATAATAGGCCAACTCGTCCTTGGTTCCGCGGGGATAAAAGTTCTTCAAATCCTGGCGGTTCCACTTGGCACAACCTATGTACACTTGCAAAGTTTCTTCCTGTTTGCCTTTGGAGAGTACCACTTGTGTATCCGGATGGTCTGCTGGCAAAGTAAAATCTATCAATTCTGGATTATCTACCTTTCCAAATTTCATGGGCTTCGGGTTTACAATATCATCTTAGGGAGCCTAAAGATACGCAATATCCCCAAGGACCATACAAGGTAATAAAAGCACAAAATTGCTAAAACCGAAGGATATGATCTATATTTGATACGAGTGACTAATTTAAAGAATGCTTGGTAATGAAAATACTACAGCTTAGCCTTGCGCTATGCCTATTTGTTTTTTCTAAGCCTGTACAAGCCCAGACCGTAGATCAGATTCTGACCACCTATATTGAGAACATAGGTGGCCAGGAAAAGCTTCGTATGCTTCAAGGTTTAAGAATGACCGCCAGCGTAAATCAAAGGGGTACGGAAATCCCTTTCCAAATTGTGCAGTTAAAGGATGGCCGTCAGATGACGATAATCCAGTTTCATGGAAACGAACTGAAGCAACGGGTTTTTGACGGCGAAACCCTATGGGGCCATAATTTTATTACCCTGGAACCCGAGAAGAGCGATGCGGAAACAACCCAGAACTTTAAACTCAGATCCAACGACTTCCCTATAGTTTTCTTGGACTACAAGCAAAAGGGATATACTGTTGAACTTTTAGGCAAGGCCGTTGTTCACGGAAACGAGGCCTTTAAGATAAAGTTGGTGAAGGAGCCTTTGACCATAGATGGAAAGGAAGAGGAAGATGTGTCCTTTTATTTTTTTGATGCCGTACGCTTTTTTCCTGTTGCCATACATTCGGAAATTATGTACGGAAAAGAAAAAGGACAGATGCAAGAGGTGGTCATGAGCGATTATCAGGAGGTAGAGGGACTGTATTTTCCCTTTTTCCTGATTCAAGGTATGGTAGGGGAACCCGGAAACCTACTTACCATAGAACGTATAGAACTTAACCCTGAGGTAGCCGATGATGCTTTTTCATTTCCCGGGGATTGATGACATCATTCCAAAGGAAGTGGGCGCTATTATTGAATATCTGCCTCCAGAACCTTAAATCGGATCGAGGCCTTTTCATCCGTAGCCAACCAAAAATTATAGGTAGAGCCCCAAGAGCTGTCGGGAGTGGCGGTGCGGGAAAAATTTTCCAGGTCCGAACTAACATCCTCTATTTTGGCAGAACTCAGTTGCTCGGTCGAAATAATGATGGCCAGTGCACTAAATTCCTTCTGTGAATTTTCCGCGTTGGGCACCCTGGCGCCATGCTGGGCAATGAGATCACTTGCAGTATGGGTATCTATGGCATCGGCAGTAAATTCCCCAAAAGTGGAACCAGGGGCCGGGTTAACGGCCACCTGCACCGACTGCAACTCGTCTGCCCCGATCAGCCCCATCACATAAAGTTCTATATTTCCATAAGGCACGGAATTTCCGCCATTGGCAAACGTACCAAAGCCATCGCCTCCGTTTAACCTGCCCCTATAGCTGTTCCCTCCCAAGGACACCAATTCATCAAAGCCGCCCAGTTGCCCTCCGGCACTGGCGTAGCCCCAATGACCACCCACTGTGGTAGGAATAAAACCATGGTTGGCCCAGGTATGTGCAATTTCATGCAAAAAAGGGCCCGTTCGCACATATTCGGTCCGTGGCATATAAATGACGCTCTTGAGTCGGCCCGCAGAACCGTAATTGGAGGTGCCATCAAAGATGCCCGATCCAATACCCTGTACCTGGTTTTGAACACTCGTGGACCTTCCAAAAAAGAGTCCGTCGGGTTGTACGGTTTCTACGGAAAGAATGACAATATAGTCGAACTCATCATTAAAATACTCGTATGCCTTTTCCGTGACCATGGTCACATCACCATCACCCTGGATAAAGGAATCATAGGTCGCTTGCGGTAGTACAAAGTTAACGAGCATCCTTTCCTCGTCAAGAACAAAGGTGTCTTCAAAGAAAATAGATCCGGAGGGCGCCGGTCCGTCATCATTCGTATCGATAGGCCCATCATCGGTCTGTGACATGTCATCTTCGCCTTCCACGCTATCGTCCTTGCTACAGGAAGCAATCAGCATAAGGAAGCTAAAAACAATAAGAATAACGGTAAACGGTCTTGGGGTGCAGTTAAGTTTCATTTTGTGTGTTTTCATTGAGGTACTTATATAACTCCCCGGATCGTGCTTTATTATCAAAATTTTCCCGCTGATCGATGAAATGCCATACCGAATCCGTTGCACGGTCTCCCCTGCCCTAGTCCTGCTACGCTCGTCAATCTTCATAGGGCCTTATTTATGCCCTTGGGAACGGCATCATAGCCCTTTCTCTTCCGAACCCTAACCATAGTTGGGGAATCGCTTTGCTAAGCGTGAAAATTCGATATTCTTTAATGCGCTGAATAACAACTATTTAAAATATGGTTATATAGCGAAAATGTTAAATAATGTTTAAAATGGTACTATTTATTACATAGTACTGTAACAAAACCACTAGTACGGCGTCTATTAAGTATAAATCAAAAAACAAACATCATGAATGCAGCGGATAAGAACGGCGTATACCAAATCCTAAATTACTTGTTCGGTTTTGGTTGGAACACAGAAAGGGGCCAGATATAAGCCGATAAACGATAGGCCCAAAAAAACATAAACAACAACACTAAAAGCAATAGACATGAGAGCAGCAATTAATAAAACACCGACAGAATCAAAGCGATTTTCTTTCTTCTCGAGTTATCGGGACAGCAAAAGGGTCCGCTGGGCCGAGCACAGAAATTTCAACAGATAAACGGCAAGCTTTGTCGTACCATCCCTTAGATTTAGTTAGTTGAACCTTAGGGGTCGGGCTTCCCATAAGCCTGGCCCCTATTTCATTCCCCATCAAAGTACTTCAAAGAGAATCCGCTTCTTTTCAGATGTTGGCTCCATGGCGGAGGCAAGATCGAGCTTGCTGTCGAATAGATGGTTCAGATTGTTTCCCGCCAGATCCTCCAAACGGGATTCCACGATAACGGTATAACTTCCTTTGGACCAGGGTTCCTTTGGCAAAAAAAGAAGGGAACGCTCTTCATTCATCAAGGTGTATGTACCGCGTATTTCATTTTCCCCTGACCGATGTACCTGAAAGGTTTCGGTAGCCAGAGTAGCGTCCATAGCCTCGTTAAAATCAAGGATCAAAGGCTCTAAGCTGCCTGGTTTGGGTACATGTATTGTCCAGTGTTCCGGCAAAGGCCTTTCCCCGTCCCGATGCGCAACATAAAACGTTTTTATACCGGTTTCCCCCAGTTCCATTCCATGGGCATCCTTCCAGTTTTTGGATATCGAGATGGTATAGTTATTCCCTTTCCGGAGGGGCAGTCCTCTCTCCTGGTTAGGAATTAGGTTGGTCTTGATCCTTCCAGGATCTAACCAGAGCGTAAGGCGATTATGGTCCGCATTCCAAAGTTCCGATTGCAGTTCAAGGAAAACGGGCACTTCCCGGTTTTCCTCCCTATGCGTCACCGAAACAAAGTCTAGGGCGTTTCCAACTTCCTGCATGGGTTCTGAAAAGTGTAAATATATTTTAAGGAGATTCTCGGGTACGGTATCCGCACTAGGGTAGATGGCCAACAACTTGGGACGCTCAGTTTTTGTTCTCCCAATCTGGAACTCCCCTATGGTCGTGGACCCTTGTCTTATTTGATAGCCTTGGCCCTCAGCAAATGGAACCGCTGGTACAAAGGTACAAGCGCCCTCTTTGATGGAGAACTGCCCCAGTACCGCCTGCTTGCCGTTCGCAACATATATCCCTAGCCCTTGGGCGGGCCCCTCATATGCGAAAGCAACACTTACCGCTTTTTTATTGGTCCAATTTACTTGGGTAGCAGTTAGTGTCGTATTTTTTTTGCAGCCAAACCCGGTTAGAAAGCAAAACAAGACCAAGTACACCTTGATCTTTTTATCGGTAACGCCCGAAGGAATTACATCCATTTGGTAGACCTGCTACGCAATATGAGTTCACCGCTGGAGGTTCGCTGCATATACACCACTTTGTTGGCGTCCAGGTTGTCCAATTGCAAAACATTTACCATGGGAAGTGAAACATAACCTACTCCGGTAGCCTTTGCAAATTCGGTTACGGGAGTCGTTAAGGATTCTTTGAAATCGGCAATGGTCGTATAGTCTATCCGCATCACGGAACGGTTGGTATTGGACATTAGAAAATAAGGCTTGCCTTCTTTTTCGAAAGAGATCATGTCCAAAGGGGAATTTCCAGAGCCCAATTCGGCCACTGTTCTGCCCTTGGTATGTTTACCCTCCTTTAATTCCTCCATGGGAAATAGTACCAAAGGCGTACAGGTATAACTTGCCATGAGGTATTCCTTATTCTCCAAAGCGATGACATCAAAGGTCTTGATGGGAGCAAAGGTTTCGTACTGTCCATGGGCTGCGTGGTAAATTTCCAAAGAGGCGTAGTCTTGTGTATCCTTAAAAGGGAAGGGAATACTCCTAAAGGTAGATCCAAATTCCTTATTGGAAAGTCCGGAGACCAGTATCTTGCCCTTATGGTACTTCATATCGGAAATGGCCCAAATCCTTAAGGGCCGTCCTCTTTTGTCCTCTGCATTCACCTCTACGGCATCGCTAAGTGCTATTTTGCTGTAGCCGATGTTGTTCAATGGGATATTGACCAAAGCTTCCTCTTCCAATTTTAATAGTACAGGGGTGCCATCCACCAAGTTCACGGAAAAATAAACCGTTTTGGATACAGGGTTCACCGCCATATCCGTAACCTTTATCTGATCCTTGGTCCTGCCCAATGAAGCTGCAATCTTGGTGTCAAAATCTCCCAAATTAATTTCCGCGGATTCGTCTTTGGGGTCGGCATCCTCAGTGTCCAGGGCATAGATTGTGGCATTTTTGGAATCCCCAATAAAAAGAATGCCCTCAGGTCCAAAGCTCAGGCTAGTAATGGATGCGATTTCCGGGTCTCCTATAAGAAAACCATCGGTAAGTGTGCTTTTTGTTTCGTTAAAGGCCGAAATGGTGACCCACCCCAGTCCACCTAAAATAAGGCCAAAGAGTAATTTTTTCATCGAAGTATAATTTTTTCTTAAAGTATCGATTAATGGAATAAATCACCTCACGGATAAATTCAATTAACTAAAGTTTAACGCATAGCACACATTAACAGGGGAATACAACGTTAACAGTTTCTGGCTCCTGCCATGTATTCGGCCACACATTTTTCCAATTCCCTGAACTCCATGAATTGTTGTTTTATACGCTCTACCTGGTTACCCAGGTTCTTTTTGTGGTCCTTAAGCGAAGCCATGATTTCCGAATTGTTATCCTTTAGGCGTTCCAGCCGATTTCTTAGGATTTCTATGCGTTCGAACAAAGTATAGGTCCTGGGTTCGCAGATATACGAATTCAATTTCTTGCTCAATTGCGCAAGATCCCTGTGGTTGCGCTCCATGCGAAGCAGACAGGCATTGCTATCGAGCTTATCCGTGATGGGAGATGTAGTATTCATGTTCCTTTAGATTTTGGGTGGAGTTGTTGAACTTATTGGTCCTTTAAGTTACAAATAATACAAATGCAAATCAATCCTAATTATCGGAAAATCAGACTTTAACATTTTATTTTCTTAAAGTTGATGTAATCTTAAACCTAAACAAAACACAGATGTTCCTACCTAGTAGGTCAAATAAAGGAAAGCAGGGAGGTCCGTTAAAGAATGGCATCAGTTTTGTTTTTCTATTGTTTGGTTTACTTTTGATTTCGAAAAAGAAATAAAAAATGAAAGCTACAACCCTATTCCTTTTACTCCTTTCCACCTTGGCTTCCTTGAGTCCGTCCGTCCCCAAATCGGTGACGGAGGCCCAGGTCAGTTTTGTTTTTTTATCCAAGGATGTCGATGGAAGCATCAGTGGATTTGAATCCAGTTCGGATATCGACCTACAAAACTTGGAGCATTCCAAATTTAGCGGATCCGTAGCTGTAGAAACGCTTAAAACAGGCATTTTCCTTAGGGATTGGCACCTGAAAGGCGGTAAGTACTTTGACAAAAAAAAGCACCCTCGCATCCACTTTGTTAGTGAGCAGGTATATGCGGAGGGTGAAGATATTACGGTGAAGGGGCTGCTTACTATCAAAGGCATTACCAAGCCGCTTGACTTTCAATTCCAAGCCAAGGGAAACCGATTGATAGGAACCGCCAACTTATACACCTCGGATTTTGGTATCCACATCAAAAAGAAGCGGGAAGAAAACAAGGTGGCCATCAAGATTGTACTTTCCCTAGCCGGCTAAGGTGGATCTGCTTGGAATGGATTAGTTTTTGTGCTGTAATTTTTTATCAATAATGGCCAAAGCATCCTGCACCGTCTGCATTTGCTCCATATCCTCGTTCTCCAACATAATATCGAAGGTGTCCTCCACATCAAGGACAATGTCCACCAAGTTGGCCGAGTTGATATTTAGCTCCTCTATAAAATGGCTTTCCTGGCCTACCTGATCTACCGATACGTCCTCGGGGAGGTAAATTTTAATGATTTCCTTTAGTTTTTGGTACCGTTGTTCATCTTGCATAGCAATGGGGTTCAATCCTTATAGGCCTTAAAAATAACACAAGCATTGACATCCCCAAAACCAAAACTTGCTTTTGCAATGACTTTTGGCGTATATACAAAAGTTTTCCGAGGAATCCTGGAGTTATCCACAAGTGCGGCAATTTCCGGATGCAGGTCATCACAATTGGCATTTCCGAACAACTGTGCCTCGCTGAATTGTAAAACGCTACCCACACATTCTATACTACCTGCGGCGGCCAAACAGTGCCCAAACAACCCTTTGAAGGAGTTTACATAGGGGAACCGGGAACCGGAACGCTCCAAGGCCATGCTCCAATTTCGTATTTCCACGGGATCCTTGGCCGTTGCTGTTAAATGTCCATTGATGGCATCAACCTCGTCCTTTTCCGTAGCCGAGGCCTTAAGGGCCTCTTCTATACACCTGCGCACAGCATCGCTATTGGGAGCGGTCATGCTGCCTTCCGCACGTTGTCCTCCGCTGTTTATGCTTCCTCCCTTGACCTCTGCATATATTTTTGCCCCGCGTTCCCGTGCACTCTCCAGGGATTCCAGTACCAGGGCCCCTGCTCCACTGCCCGGAACAAATCCCGCCGCTGAAGCGCTCATGGGCCTACTTGCTTGGACTGGCCGGTCGTTATAACGCCTTGGCAATATGCGCATAGCATCAAATCCTCCCCATACATAGGGACCGCTATCGCTACAACTGCCCGTCAATATTTTGTTTGCCTTTCCCGAAGCGATTCGTTCATAGGCCATGAGTACACCTTCGGTTCCCGTAGTACATGCCGAGGAATTTGTGGTCACCTGGTTGCCACATCCCAATATACCGCCCAAATAAGCACTGATACCACTGGCCATGGTCTGCAAAACGGCCGTGCTGCCCAAGCGCCGTGTATCACCGGCATCCACCAGGTGGATGGATTCCCTAAACTTATCGACTCCCAAAATACCAGTACCAAAAATAATACCGGCGTCCCAAAACGGAGTTTCCTTGGGAGCTATGCCCAAACCAGCATCCTTCCAGGCATCGGTACCCGCGATTACGCCGTAAATTAGCCCGCTGGCCGCCAATCCCTTGCGCTGCAGCGATGTGAAGTATCTGTTGATATGTTCATTTGTAAGTATTGGTTTTCCAGCAACTTGACAGGCAAAATTCAAATCAGCTAGTTCTTGATGAAAACGAATGCCGCTGTCTCCCTTTTTAAGGGCGCTGAGGAAAAGGGGAAGGTTTATCCCATTGGGGGCGCAGACCCCAAGACCGGTAATTACAACGCGTTTACCCATGGTCACTTGATTTAATCATTCCGGCAATCGTCCCTTTGCAGACCAGCTCTCCGCGATCATTATGCATTTTTACCTCACATTTTAATTTGTGAAACCGGAAGTATATTTTTTTTGAGCTTACCCACACCCTTTCCCCGGGATAAACCGGCAAATAAAATTCCATGTCCGCACTGCTCATCCCGATCTTGGCTTCCTTAAGTTCCTCAGATCCCAATAGAAAAAGGCCCAGGCAAACCAGCCCGATCTGGGCACAGCATTCCGTCAACAAAACTCCTGGGGTAATTGGGTTTCCCTTTAAATGACCCTCGTAGAAGTCCATTTCTTTCTTAAAAGTGAAACTGCCCTTGGCTCCATCTTCATCCACCTGCTGCAGTTGGTCCACAAACAGGAAGGGCTTGGCGTAGGGCAATCTGTCCAAAATAGGTTTGTACTCCATAATTATTGTAAACTCTCTCCCCCATCTACGGTAATGATCGTTCCCGTTATCCATTGGGCTTCCTCGGTACAAAGCAAATAAGCGGCATTGGCCACGTCTTCGGGCCGGGTCAACCGGCCATGGGGGTTACGCTCCAGGGCATGTTTCCTTAGGGCCTCATGGCCCGGAATCTGCTTGAACGATTTGGTTTCGGTTATCCCTGCCTGTATACCATTGGCCCTGATGCCCAAGGGAGCGAATTCCAATGCCATATTTCTGATAATGGCCTCCAGTGCCGCCTTGGCAGCTGAGACGGCCCCATAATTGGGCCATGCCCGTACACTGCCCTCGCTTGTGAATGCCACAATGCGGGCATCGGAGGCAAACAGGTCTTCCCTTATCAGCAGTTGGGCCCAATCGTACAAGTTTATGGCCATGGCATCAAGGGTAAGGTGAAAATCGGCATTGCCCAGTACCCTATCCGTAGCAGATCGCATGGGTTTGAGGTTTCCTTTGGCTATGCTGTGCACCAATACCTTTACTTTTCCCACAGGCCCCAACACTCCTTTTATCTGTTGTATCAGCCTTGTCCGTTTTTCAGGATGAAGGGCGTCCATATTATAACTTTGGAAGGCCACTCCAATTAAAGTAATTTCTTTAAAATCACTTTCAATACTCTGTAAATCAGACTTTTTATCCCTATGAACTATAATAATATTGAATCCTTCGCCAGCGAGTTTTTTTGCCGTCGCCAATCCAAGCCCGCTACTCCCTCCTATAATGAGGGCCCATTCGTTGGAAGAAGAACTGTGTTTAATCATAATCAAACTTACACATTATACGCGTCATGGCGACTTACCATTCCAACAAAACACGTTGAGCGGAAAAACCCGGTCCAAAGCTAAGGAGCAAACCTTGTTCACCAGTTGCGATATCTTTTTTTAAAAAACGTTCCAACACATAGAGTACGGTAACACTGCTCATATTGCCATAGCGCCTAAGGGTCTCCCTGGTATCATCCAGGTTCTTCCCGAGCGCTCCGAACAGCTCTTCCACCGTTTGCACGATCTTGCGGCCCCCTGGATGGAAAACCAGATGATCCACCTCCCTGATCGATGTGCCATGCCGTTTCAAAAAGGGGTGCACGATTTTTGGGAAATGTGATGCAATGGTTTCCGGAACCGCAGGGTCCAGAATCATACGGAGCCCAGTATTGGTAAGGTCAAATCCCATTAAATGCGTTGCTTCCTTAAAATGATACATCTCTTCTCCTTTAATTTTGGGTCCGTTGGCACCTTCTTCCGAGGAAAGCAACACACAGGCCGCCCCATCCCCGAAAATTGCGGCACTGACCATATTGGCCATGGAATAATCACTCAATTGAAAGGTGGCAGTGGGACTTTCCACGGCCACTATGGCCGCCCTTTTACCAGGGTTTGATTTCAAAAAGTTACTGGCGTAGATCAAACCAGATATTCCGGCGGCGCAACCCATCTCCGTGACCGGTAAACGCACTACATCCTGTCGGAGTTCCAGTGCATTGATCAAATAGGCATCCAGGGACGGGATCATGATTCCCGTACAACTCACGGTGATGATGTAATCCAACGAATCTGCTTCCCAGCCTGCCTCGTCCAAGGCCTTTTTTAATACCGCACTACCCAATTTCTTGACCTCCCTGACGTAGATATCATTCTTTTCCTGAAAGGAGGTGGCCGTAAATACTTCCTCAATACTCATGATCCCATAACGCCGATCTACTGCCGCCCCTTCGAAAATCTTTAACACCTTGCGTCGAAAACGCTCGTCTTGATCGGCCAACCACATTTCCACAAAGGGCAGTATTTCCTTGGTATCACGGCTATGGGGGGGCAACTGCTTCGCTACCGTTGTTATTCTTATATCATTCATACATCGCGCTTAGTCGGGCCGTTTCAATGACCCATACATATCTGAAGGCCCATTTCCAATGAATTGTATGCCTTACATTTGGCAATCTCCGGGAAAAATCAACCAATTCTTTTTTTGTGAAGCCGCTTTTGATGGAGAGCAATCCATCGTATTTAGCAATTTTTGTTTTTATAAAAATAAGACGAAAAGCTTTAAAAAGATAGCAGGCCAAATAACTTCTGTGTAAGTCATTTATAACCACGCCAATAGACGCCAGCTTTGCAAATTTTTCCAAAAAAATGGGAATCTGCCCATCTTCAAAATGATGCATGGTTAGTGTGCACAGCATGATATCGCAATCCAGATCGGTCGTTTTCATATCCAGGATATCCTTCTGGAGAAAATGGATTTCCGGAAATTTGAAGCTGGCCTTCTTTGCAATGTCCAGCGTCTTTTCGCTGAGGTCTACGCCGATCAATTTAACCAGGACTCCCAGTTTTCTAAAGCGCAGGGCTACTTCCCTTAGTATGGCACCATCGCCACAACCCATATCCACTATGGTATAACTTTCCTTAGGATAGGCACGGACCAAGCGTTCAACCTCCTTTATGGTAATCCTGTTCCCCCCCAACATCCTGTTGGACCTGTTGATATCCTTTAGCACTTCCACCAGGACCTCCGTACCCATCCTTGGGTCGTCCATTAATTCGGTTTCTCTATTTCGTAACGATAAGTCCATTAAACAACAACGGGGTTTCCATGAGTTTTCCGTATCAATCCCTTCAACAGCCAGGGCGAATTTGCCACGCTTCCCATGGACAGATCAGACAGCGTATGGTTCAATAGGACGGACTGCAACAGTCTTCCCATTTGTAATCGGCCCCTAAAGGTCCTATTCCATTTTCGGGTATAATCGGCCTCCATGACGGCCCGATCATAATGTTTGTCCTTGAAGTATCTGCAGATCAATTCTACCGCAATTTTAGCACTGTGTATGGCCATGGCCATGCCGTTACCACATAAAGGGTGGATCAGTCCGGCCGTATCCCCGCACATGAGTACATGGTTTTCCACGGCTTTTTTTGGGCTAAAGGATATTTGGGCAATGCTAAGTGGGCGTTCAAACAAAGGACGGGCTTCTTCCAGGAATGCACCCAGCAAGGGGTTTCTTTTTACCACATTGGCATTAAAGCTTTCAATGTCCTTTTCCTTTTTGAAACTATTGTATGAAACCAAATAACAAAAATTCACCGCCCCGGTCTCTGTTTTGGAAAGTCCGCCATACCCGCCCCGGAAATTGTGCAGGGCTACCAGATTTTCCGGAAATCCATCATGTCTATAGTGTGCTTTGACGCCCAGCCAGGGCGACTTCCGCCCGATGAAATTCCTGTTGAGATGATGATCAAGGTTAGCTCTTTTGCCGTAAGCACCGATCACGATAGGTGCCGTAAAGATGCGGCCCGTATCCGTAGTAACTGTAAAAAGATTGTTGTTATAACCTACCGCGGTGGCGCTCCCAAAGACAAAATTGACCTGTAGGAAAAGGGCGCGTTGGTACAGAAGCCTGTCCAGCGCATATCTACTTATGCCCTTGCCTCCCAGGGGAAGCTTGGCCCGCAACGATTTCCCCGCAATGGTGCTTAATTCCAGGGTGTCAATGGACACCGCTTTGGCCTGCGTCAGGGACACGCCCAAATGGTCTAGGTAATCCAATATTTCATTGGAAACATATTCGCCGCATACCTTGTGATGGGGGTACTGTTGCTTTTCTATGACCAGGACCGTATACCCTTCCCTGGCTATGTGCAAAGCTGCCGTAAGTCCTGCCAATCCCCCGCCAACAATAATAAGATCGTAATCGTTCACTTTAGGAAGATACGTATTCTAAACTAAAAAATCCCGGTGTATTACCGGGATTTTCTAGGGGACAATAAACTATTGTTTTGTTTTTTCCTTTGCTTCCTGCTTTAAAGCTTCGTTGGCCACAATGGCGAGTTCCACTCTACGATTCTTGGCCCTACCCTCAGCAGTGGCATTGTCCTCCCGGGGTTGCGTCTCCCCATACCATTTTGTGGTAAATCTACCAATGGATACTCCTTGGCTCGCAAGGTATTTGGTGACGGATTCCGCTCTTTTTTGGGATAGCGTCATATTATATGTGTCACTTCCAGAGCTATCCGTATGACCTTCCACAAGAATATTGGAATTTGGGTATTCCTTAAAAATTCCCGCCAAGCGGTCAAGCGTTGTGGCCGCGTTGCCCTTAATGTCGGACTTGTTGGTCTCGAAATACACGCCGCTGTTCTCGTCAAAGGTTACATTGATCCCCTCACCTACCCGGGTTACTTCCGCTCCAGGTACTTCAGACTCTATGCGCTCTGCCTGTCGGTCCATTCGGTTTCCGATATAGCCACCGGCGGCACCACCTACAACACCTCCGATAATGGCGCCCACCGCGGTTTTCTTACTGATCAGTCCTCCGATAACAGCACCGCCAACAGCACCGATTGCCGCGCCTTTTTGCGTGTTATTTGCATTCTTGACCGTACTGCAGCTTGCAATCATGGCCACCATCATTGCAAACGATACCCCTTTGATTATTGTTCTTTTCATGTTTTTAGTTTTTTGTGAATTGATATACTATGGTGACGGGTTCCCCATCTACCGATACGTTGGATTTTAAGGTCATGGCCTCGGCAGTAAGATTGGAAATATTAAGACGATAACCTACCCCGCCGGAAATGTCCTTTAATTTTTCATCGATGAATTTAAATTGCAATTGACTCGAATAGCTTTCGGGACGTTCAACCACTGACCAGCGGATAAAGCGTTCCCCTCCGTTACACAGTGTACTGTTGTTGATAGTATATTTTCCCGTGCTGTTGTTGTCCCTAAAGAACCACTGACTTCCTTCAAAGCAAATGTCATCGGCATCGTTAAAAATAACCGATTTAAAGTTACCAGTATTGTTCTCATAGGAAATGGCATTGAGCGTCCAAGTGCCGCTCAATAGATTGCGTTGACCTCTTGCCGCTTTGGAAACTGAGCAAGAAACAACGAGGATAGCGGTCGCTGCCAGCAACCAAATCAACTTCTTATTCATAATATTAGAGTTTAGTTCATACTATATACGAGTGACCGAAAAAAATGATCTTTGAGACTCGTTAAGTTATTGTTAAAATTGTTAATTCCCACTATTTCAATAAGCTAACAGATCCGATAGGATCTGGCGGAAGCGTTCCTTTGGCAGATAGTTGTTTTCCAGTTTCCTCGCAAAGGGAATTGGGGTCTCAAGGCTAGCCACCCGTCGTACCGGGGCGTCCAAATGTTCAAAGCAATGCTCCATGACCAGGGCCGATATGTCACTGGCCACGCCCCCGAACATACTATCTTCCTGGAGGATAACCAATTTGCCCGTTTTTTTCACCGAGGCATACACGGTTTCCATATCCAACGGGACCAAGGTCCTAAGGTCGATAAGGTCGGCCGATATCTCCGGGCGATCCTTCAATACTTCCATCGCCCAATGCACGCCGGCTCCATAGGAGACGATGCTGATATCATTGCCTTCCTGTAACAGAATTGCCTTGCCAAGTGGAAGGGTATAGTAGTCCATGGGTACCTCCTGATATAGGCTGCGGTACAAAGCCTTATGCTCAAAAAACAATACCGGGTTGGGGTCATTGATGGCCGTAGCCAAAAGTCCCTTGGCGTCGTAAGGAAAAGCGGGATACACCACTTTAAGCCCAGGGGTCTTCGTAAACCAGGCCTCATTGGTCTGTGAATGGAAGGGCCCCGCTCCCACGCCTGCCCCACAGGGCATACGGATGACCACATCTGCCTTCTCGTCCCATCGGTAATGTGCTTTGGCCAAATAGTTGACAATGGGATTAAAACCGCTGCTTACAAAATCGGCGAACTGCATCTCCATCACTGCCTTCATGCCATTTATGGAAAGTCCCATGGCCGCGGAAACCACAGCCGATTCACAAATGGGAGTATTGCGCACCCGCTCCCTACCAAAGTGCTCCACAAAGCCCTCCGTAATCTTAAAAACACCTCCGTATTCCGCAATGTCCTGCCCCATGACCACCAAGTTATCATGCCGTTCCATGGCCTGTCCCAGGCCATCGGAAATGGCATCAATCAAACGTATTTTTTTTACTATCGAACCATGTTTAACTTCCTCGTATACAGTATTTTTAAAAACATCTTCTAATTCTTTACTTTCATCCAAAGAAATCTCCTCTTCATTAAAGGCCAGCTGTAGGTTTTCTTCAATTTCGGCATCTATTTCCCGCTGTATGGAACCCATCATTTCCTGGCTTAGGATCTTCTCCGATAGCAAGTGGGCCGCAAAGTTGGAAATAGGGTCTTTTTCTGCCCATTGGGCCATCAACTCCTTGGGCACATATTTGGTGCCGCTAGCTTCCTCGTGCCCACGCATGCGAAAGGTCTTGAATTCCAACAGTATGGGCCTCGGTTTTTTGCGCATACTTTCACTTAGCTTTTTAACTTGGGTATAGACCTCCAGAATGTTATTGCCATCGATCTGATGCGCCTCCATTCCGTAACCGATGCCCTTATCGGCCAAGTGTTCGCAACGATACTGTTCAGCTGTTGGGGTGGAAAGGCCATATCCATTGTTTTCTATACAAAAAAGAACAGGCAGGTCCCAAACGGCCGCTAGGTTAAGTGCCTCGTGAAAATCCCCCTCACTAGTGCCCCCTTCCCCGGTGAAGACTGCTGTAACCCTAGGCTGCTTTTTTAATACTTCGGCCAGGGCTATACCATCGGCGACGCCCAATTGGGGGCCCAGGTGTGAGATCATGCCTACAATTTTGTACTGCTGCGTACCAAAGTGGAAACTTCGGTCCCGTCCCTTGGTAAATCCGCTCGCCTTACCCTGCCATTGCGCAAATAAACGGCGCAAAGGGATGTTTCTAGTGGTAAAAACACCGAGGTTGCGATGCATGGGCAGTATATATTCTTTTTCGGTCAGTGCACTGGTCACGCCTACCGATATGGCTTCCTGGCCAATGCCACTGAACCATTTGGAAATTTTTCCCTGACGCAGGAGAATCAACATTTTTTCCTCAATACGCCTGGGTCTTAGCATGGCCCTATAGAGCTGTAATTGTATTTCCTTGCTGAGCTTCCCGCTTTTGTATTTCATTATGATGATTTGGAATTTTACACTAAAAGCGCGATAAAAGTAGCAAAAAGGGTCGAGGAAAGTTGCGCATAACAAGGGAATATTTTTGGGCCTACATAGCTTTTATTTTCTTAAATTTGAAGTACACTTTTAAACTTAAGAGATGAGCGGTATACCCAGTGTAGATCTTCGGGATTTTTTATCCGAAGATTCAAGTAGAAAGGAAAAATTCATTAAGGAAATAGGAAGCGCATTTGAGGATATAGGATTTGTGGCGCTAAGAGGGCATTTTTTGTCCCCAGAGCTGGTTGATGATCTTTACAGCGAAATAAAGCAGTTCTTTAATCAGCCTCAAGAGCTAAAGGATAAATACGAAATTGCTGGCATTGGCGGGCAACGGGGATACACTTCCTTTGGGAAAGAACATGCCAAGGGAAGAAAGGAGGGCGACTTAAAGGAGTTCTGGCATTTTGGACAGTACGTGGAGGACAATCCCAAATTGGAAGCGGAATACCCGGACAATGTTATGGTGGACGAACTGCCCAGTTTTAATGCGGTGGGGAAAGAGACCTATAAAATGCTTGAAAAAACGGCGAAATATGTGCTACGGGCCTTGGCCTTGCATCTGGGCTTGGAAGAGACCTATTTTGATGCGTATATCAAAAACGGAAATTCCATTTTGCGACCCATCCACTATCCTCCCATTACCTCCGAGCCGCAAAATGCGGTACGCGCGGCGGCACATGGGGATATTAATCTGATTACCTTACTTATGGGCGCCCATGGTAAAGGGTTGCAAGTACAAAACCACGAAGGCGAATGGGTAGATGCTATTGCGAAACCCGAAGAATTGATGATCAATGTAGGCGATATGCTTTCCCGTTTAAGTAACAATAAACTAAAGTCTACCATTCACCAGGTGGTGAACCCGCCTCGGGAACTCTGGGGGACTTCACGTTACTCCATCCCCTTCTTTATGCATCCCATTAGCGAAATGCCCTTGAATTGCCTGGAGGATTGTATTGATGCCGAACATCCCAAAAAATTTGAGGATATCACTGCAGGGGAGTTTTTGCACGAACGTCTCATTGAATTGGGCCTTATTAAAAAATAAATGATGTGCGGGTCAAAAACCACATCAACACAAGTACAATGATGACAAAAATACAGGCCAAGGTCATTCCAGGCTATGGGGCGGCCTCGGGGAAAAACCAGGACCAGCGTTATCCCAAAGGTACCATAAGCGTGCAGGCCGCTTTTTTTGAGGAAAGAGGGTTGGACCTGAGTTCTTTTTTTAAGGGAACGCTCAACATCGATATTTCGCCCTATACCTTTGAGATCAAAAAGCCCAAACACTTTTTTGAGCAAGTGGATTGGTCCGAACACATACCTCCGGAAAATTTCTATTTTTTTGATATTTCCCTCTTTCACAAGGGAACCTCCTACGAAGGATTAATCTATATGCCAGACCCCAAAACCAAGACAGAACATGTGCAGCAAACAACGACCTTGGAGCTTGTTCTTCCCAAGGTGGCGGGACTAGAATACGGGCAAGAGGTGTCCGTAGGAATAGACCAGGGCCAACTGCAGCTTAACAAAAGGAATTGACCTATGGATTTACAAGATCAACTAAAACATCTTTTCCCAGATCATGTTCCCACTGAAAACGAAGAAAATCAGGAGAGAAAAAATGATATCTGGTTACAGGAAGACCCCATCATCTGTAAATATGAAAAAAGAAAAGGGAAACCTGTTACCCTCCTGGAAGGGTACACGGGTGCAACGGATGATTTCAAGAAACTCGCCAAAGAACTCAAGACCAAACTTAGTGTTGGCGGCACTTTCAAGGACGATACCATTATTATCCAGGGCGACTATAGAGATAAGATTATGAGCCTTCTCAGAGAAAAAGGTTTTAGGGTGAAGCGTGTAGGGGGTTAGTTTTCTGTTAATTTTTTTTTAATATTTTAGATTAAATGTTACTTTTAATCGTTAAAGACCTAATCAACAGCCAACATGAGTTCCCTTCTACATATTACTAATGGTGATAGTTTTACCGAGAAATTAAAATCCCTGGATCTAAAAGGGGATATTATTACTTGGAGAGAAATGCTTTGCGAAGGAAAAACACTTACCAATGTGGGCAGTGAATCTTTTTGGAAGACCCGCTTCGAATTTCTGAACAAACACTATAAAGTTTCCAAATCGCGCTTCATAGAGCTCACATTAAAGGAATACCGCTCGTTGTGCAATCACAAACAACAGGATCGTATCGTACTCTGGTTCGAATACGATCTTTTTTGTCAAATCAATATGCTCGCCGTAATCAGTTGGTTAAAGGCGCATAGAAGGCACGCGGAAATATCACTGGTCTGCAGTGGCAAGGAAGACGAAACCGATACGCTATACGGCTTGAGTGAATTAAGCGATGAACAGTTGTTAGGCCTCTATGAAAACAGGACACGTCTTAGCCAGGACGATATAGAATATGCGGATTATGTCTGGCAGCTTTACTGTGGCGACAGCCCAATTCGTTTGGAACATCTGACAGATTTCAGAAATTACAATTTTAATTATTTGGAAGATGCCATTACCGCACACCTAAAACGTTTCCCCTCAATCAAGAATGGCCTAAACCATATGGAAAACAAAATGTTGCAGTTGTCTTTGGAGAAAAAACCATCCTCCAAACGGGAACTTTTGGGCGTTATCCTAAAAAATCAGGGCTTTTATGGCTATGGCGACACCCAATATGAGCGGGCAATATCCAGGCTTAAGCCTTTGTTTACCTCCTTTAATCCTGTAAGACTTACCCGAAAGGGCAAGCAAATCCTGGAGGGGAAAAGTAATTACTACTCCAGCATAAGGGACAGTGATGTCTATCTGGGCGGCGCATTAAAATATAATTTTCTCTACAATACCGCCACAGATAAAATTCTAAAACTATAGCATGAAGCTAAGTCCGTCAGAACTCATTCTGAATCCCGACAATAGCATTTATCACCTTAATCTACAGCCTGAGGATATCGCAGATACGATTATCACCGTTGGTGATCCGGATCGTGTGGACATGGTGTCGCGGTATTTTGATAGCATTGAAATCAAAAAGGGAAAACGGGAATTCATCACCCACACCGGGCATTTCAATGGAAAACGATTGACCGTGATTTCAACGGGGATAGGAACAGACAATATTGATATTGTCATGAACGAATTGGACGCCCTTGTAAATATCGATTTTAAGAACAGGGCGGTTAAACCTGAGGCCTCCTCCTTGGACATTGTCCGGATAGGAACTTCTGGGGCCTTACAACCCGATATCGCGGTAGACTCCTTCCTTATGAGCCAATACGCCATTGGCTTTGATAATCTATTGCATTTTTATCAGAGTGAAGAGGTACAACATCCAGAGATACAACTCGCCTTTATAGATCATACCAATTGGTCTATCTTTAAATCCATTCCCTATGTGGTCAATTGTGACATGGGCCTGGCAAAACGACTCCTTTCCGATTCGGTTCGGCAGGGTTTTACGGCCACAAATGTTGGTTTTTATGGCCCCCAAGGCCGGAAACTACGCTTGGAAACGGAGGACAACGAGCTTAATTCAAAGCTTTCGAGTTTTGAGCACCAAGGGATACGCATTACCAATCTGGAAATGGAGACATCGGGCATCTATGGGCTTGCCTTGCTCTTGGGGCATCGTGCAGTTTCCATGAACTGTATTTTGGCCAATAGAAGTACGGGTGAATTCTCCAATAAACCCAAAAAAGCCATGCGCGAACTTATTCAATATACTTTGCAAAAACTTACCGAGGCTTGAAAAAGGTAAAGATCGTTGGTGTTCCTGAACATTTTAACTTACCCTGGCACTTAGCCATTTCCGAGGGCGCTTTTGCTGAACGCGGCATAGCCCTGGAATGGACAGATATCCCTGAAGGTACAGGGAAGATGTGCCAAATGCTCCAGGACAAGGAGACCGATCTGGCCATTATCCTCACAGAAGGTTTGGTCAAAAGCATTAGCCAGGGGAACCCCGCTAGAATTGTTCAGGAATATATTGCTTCGCCTCTATTATGGGGAATTCATGTGGCCGCCAAGGGACCTCACCAACATCTGGCGGACCTGGAAAATTCGGTTGCTGCCATAAGTCGATTGGGTAGCGGCAGTCATTTAATGGCCTACGTGCATGCCCAGCAGTTGGGATGGGATTTGGAGAGGCTTCAATTTAAGGTGGTCCACAATCTGGAAAGCGCTGTGGAAGCCTTGACCCAAGGGCAGGCCGATTATTTCATGTGGGAACATTTTACCACCAAGCCTTTAGTGGATTCAGGGGTTTTCAGAAGCTTGGGCGATTGCCCCACACCCTGGCCTTGTTTTGTGCTGGCCACTACAGAGGCCTTTAGTAATGAAAACCACGGTCTTTTGGTCCATATTTTGGAGGTAATCAACCTCTATACTTCAGAATTCAAGGCCATTCCAAGCATTGACCGTACCTTGGCCAACCGCTACGGGCAACAGCTCGAGGACATCCAAGAGTGGTTGGAGCTGACCCGCTGGAGCCAATCTCAAGTAACGGCAGAAGTTCTTGATAACGTGCAAGATAAGCTTCTTCTTCTAAAGTTAATCAAGAAGAGAATGCCTTATGAATCCCTGCTTACCAGGCGATAGGTTTTTTGCCTTTTTGAATCAAAATTTCATTGGCCTTGCTAAAGTGTTTGTTGCCAAACCACAGGCCTCTGTTGGCACTGAGTGGAGACGGGTGCCCCGATTTCAATATATGGTGCTTGCCGGCGTCTATTAGATTTGCCTTTCTTTTGGCAAAACCACCCCACAAGAGAAATATCAATCCTTCCCGCTCTGAAGAAAGCTTTTTGATCACCGCGTCGGTAAAGATTTCCCATCCCTTATTTTGATGGCTTCCCGCCTGATGCGCCCTAACGGTCAGGGTGGCATTCAAAAGGAGTACACCCTGATCCGCCCAACGTTCCAGATTACCGCTTTTTGGATAAGGTTGGTTCATGTCGGTCTCTATTTCCTTAAAAATATTGATGAGCGATGGCGGATGGGGAATTCCGTCATGCACGGAAAAGCACAAGCCGTTGGCTTGATTGGGACCGTGGTAGGGATCTTGGCCAATAATGACCACTTGGGTGTCGGGGAACGGACTATGGTCAAAGGCGGCAAAAATGTCCTTTCCCCGGGGGTAACAGGTCGTACTGCCGTATTCTTTTTTTACGAAATGGGCCAAGGTCGAAAAATAGGGCTGGTTAAACTCCTGCTCTAACTGGGCTTTCCAACTTGGATGGATGTTGACGTTCATTTGATGTTCCAATACTTGCTTTGCCACCAAAAATAATAATATCTTTCCTCACCAAAACCCTTAGTTGACTAAAATGGCGTTTAAACTTAAATTCACCTTTCCCACAGCACATACCATTCTTTTTGTGATTGCGGGCATGGTGGCCCTTTTGACCTGGATCATCCCAGCGGGCCAGTTCGATAGATTGTCCTATGATACCGAGAATAACACCTTTGTACGGAGTAATGCGCAAGGCACAGAAACCTTGGAAGCCTCGCAAGAGACCCTGAATGCACTGCAAATAAAGATCCCCTTGGAAACATTTACGGAAGGGGCGTTGGGAAAGCCGATCAGTATTCCCGATTCCTTCAGGGAACTGGAGGCCCGGCCACAAGGGTTTACCGCCTTTATTCAGGCACCGTTAAAGGGTATCCTAGAAGCTGGAGACATCATCCTTTTGGTGCTCATCATTGGTGGACTCATCGCCATTGTAAATGCTACAGGCGCCTTTGAGGCAGGGATTGCCTGGCTTTCCCAAAGACTTGTGGGAAGGGAATTCCTGCTGATCATCATGGTCACCAGTCTGATTGCCCTTGGCGGCACTACTTTTGGACTCGAGGAAGAAACCATTGCCTTCTACCCTATTTTGATTCCGATTTTCCTTGCCGCCAAGTACGACGCCATTGTAGCGGTTGCATCGATCTATATTGGATCATCTATCGGTACCCTGGCATCCACAGTAAACCCGTTCAGCACCATTATAGCCTCAGATGCCGCAGGAATAAGCTGGACCGTGGGCCTACAGGCCCGGTTGTTGATGTTGGTTTTGGGGGTAGCCATATGTCTTCTGTACATTCTCCGGTATGCTCGACGGGTCAAAAAGGACCCTTCCAAATCGCTTGTATATGATCAAAGGGCCGAAATTGCACAGCTGTTTGCAGGGAGCTCCTCCAGCCATGTGCCTGCCTTGACCGGTCGGTTGCGCTTCGTATTACTGGTCTTTATTTCATGTTTTGTGGTGATGGTATACGGGGTTTCCCAATTGGGGTGGTGGTTTTTGGAAATGACAGCGGTTTTCCTGGTGGGTGCTATCGCCATAGGGTTCATTGCTGGCATCAGTGAACGCATCTTTGTGGAAAAATTTATTAGAGGTGCTGCCGACCTGCTGGGGGTGGCCTTCATTATTGGGATTGCAAGGGGCGTTACCGTGCTGATGGAGGACGGATTGGTGAGCGACACCTTGTTGTTCCATGCAAGTTCGGTGACCGAAGGCATGCACAAAGGTCTTTTTATCAATGTGGTGCTCTATATTTACAGTGGGCTATCGTTCTTTATCCCCTCTTCCTCCGGGATGGCCGTATTGACCATGCCCATTATGTCTCCCTTGGCCGATACCGTGGGCGTTGGTCGTGAAATAGTGGTCAATGCCTATCAATACGGTGTGGGCCTGTTTAAATTTGTGAGTCCGACCGGAATTATACTGGCCTCCCTGGCCATGGTAAAGGTGGGCTACGACAAATGGCTGAAATTTGTACTCCCTTTGGTGGGTATCCTATGCGTACTGGCCATGGCAGCCCTTACGATTTCCATTTACATATAACCGTTGTATACTGTACCTTTGCCTCGGCAAAAAAAAGCGATGGACCCAATATACAGCAAAACCCTTGAAGATCTAGAGTTCCCCACGGTGTTGGACCAACTGGCGGATCGCTGCCATACCGATCTGGGAAAGCTGCGCGCGCAATCGGTAACGCCCTTGGCCAGCAAGGAGGCGATCATAGAGGCCTTGGGTCAAACCTCGGAATACCTATCGTCCTTTGAAAACGAGAACCGCATTCCCAATCACGGTTTTGATGGGATAGACACCGAATTGAAGTTGTTGTCCATAGAGAACACCACCCTGGAGATAAGCGGGTTCAAAAGAATTGCTTCCCTATGCCATACGATGGCAACCCACAAGAAGTTCTTTAAAAAATTCCATGCGTACTACCCCCTCCTCTTTACACGGTCCGAAGTAGTGGAACTACAGTCGGAAATCCCAAAGTATATTGATCAGGTCATCGACAAATTTGGAGAGGTCAAGGATAGTGCATCGGTCAACCTAAAGGGTATCAGGCAACAGATGCATACGGTGAAAGGAAATATCAACAAGAGCTTTGCCGCTGCCCTTAACACCTATTCCGGGGCCGATTTTTTGGATGAGATCCGGGAATCCGTGGTGGACAATAGGCGGGTACTTGCGGTAAAGGCCATGTACCGAAAAAAGGTAAAGGGCTCTGTGATGGGTTCCTCCAAGACCGGAAGCATCGTTTATATTGAGCCAGAGGCCACACTTCGGTATAGCCGGGAACTCAACAACCTGGAGTTTGAGGAGACCGAGGAAATTCAGCGAATCCTAAATACACTTACGGACCAGATAAGGCCCTACGTTTCCCTCCTATCCGACTATCAGGATTTTTTGGCCCATATGGACCTTACCGCGGCCAAGGCCAGGTATGCCGAGGATATGAATGCTTTGATGCCGACCATCAATGACAAGCAGGAATTGTTTCTGCGCGATGCCTATCACCCCTTATTGTATTTAAGCAATAAGTTAAAAAGGGAAAAGACCTATCCACAGACCATTGCCTTACATCCTGAGAACCGAATCATTGTTATCTCGGGCCCCAATGCCGGAGGCAAGAGCATTACGCTAAAGACCATAGGCCTGTTACAGCTAATGGTGCAAAGTGGCCTGTTGATTCCTGTGCACGAGCGCAGTACGGTCTGTCTCTTCCAAAAGGTACTTACGGATATCGGTGATAACCAATCCATTGAAAATCATCTCAGCACTTACAGCTATAGGCTCAAGAACATGAACCACTTCCTTAAAAAGTGCAATAAGGATACACTCTTCCTGATCGATGAGTTTGGGACCGGAAGTGACCCTGAGCTCGGAGGTGCCCTGGCCGAAATTTTCTTGGAGGTATTTTACGAACGGGGTGCCTATGGCGTGATTACCACACACTATGCAAACCTAAAACTATTGGCCAACGAACTACCCCATATGGCCAATGCCAATATGCTTTTTGATGGAAAGACCCTGGAGCCTATCTTTCAATTGGTCATGGGAGAAGCTGGCAGTTCGTTTACTTTTGAAGTGGCACAGAAAAACGGAATTCCGTACAGTCTTATCAACAAGGCGAAGAAAAAGATTGCCAGGGGCAAGGTGCGTTTTGATGCCACCATTGCCAAACTGCAAAAGGAACGCAGCAAGATGGCGAAGACCGGCTCGCGGTTGCAGGAAGAGGAGTCCAAGGCAAGGGACGAGGCCAAACGTCTGGAAGCGATGAATACCAAAATCAAATCCAAGTTGGAAAACTATCAGGAACTCTACGATCACAACCAACGCATGATCTATTTGGGCAACAAGGTGAACACCGCCGCAGAACGCTATTTTCAGGACAGCAAAAAAAGACCCTTAATTTCTGAGCTCCTACGGATCGTAGAAACGGAAAACAGCAAACGGAAGAAAAAAACGGCCAAGGAGTTCAAGGAACAGCGCCAGAAAAAAGTCCAGGTAGAGCAGGAAGTGCAGCGTGAGGTGAAAGTAATCCGCGAAAAGAAAAAGGTGGCCAAGAAGAACACCCAGGCAAAGGAAAACAACAAACCCAGACCGATGTTCAAAGTAGGTGACCGGGTACGTTTACCCGATGGCAAGGCGGTGGGCAGCATTGATAGCCTGGAAAAAAATAAGGCTGTGGTCAATTATGGGATGTTCACCACACGGGTAAACGTGGATCAATTGGAACTGGTGGAGGCCAAAAAGTAGTTTACCCCCGCCCCTTCTGTCGAGGCAAATCATAGGTATTTCAACCAACAAGTCGTATTTTTGCAGTGTAATGGAATTGGAAGAAGGAAAAAAATTGATTTTGTTCGACGGGGTATGTAACCTATGCAATGGGGCGGTGCAATTTATCATCAAAAGGGACCGCAAGGATACCTTCCGCTATGCTGCTTTGCAAAGTCCACTTGGCGAGCAATTCATCGAGGCCAGAAAGATAGACACCACCAAGGTAGATTCCATTATCTTGGTAGCACCCGGCGTTGCGTATTATACCAAGGCCGCTGCGGCTTTAAAGATCGGCCAGGCATTTGGGGGCGGTTGGAAACTTTTGGCCATCCTGGAATGGATTCCTCCCATCATCAGCAATGCAATCTATGACATCATTGCCAAGAACCGCTACCGCTGGTTTGGAAAAAAAGAGGCCTGCATGATTCCTACGGCCGAACTAAAGGCCAAATTTTTGGGCTAACTAGATCAGAACGCCCTTTTACGCATCGAAACCAGCGCTTTGCGCGTTGGCTGTTTGTTATTGGTATTAATGGGATTAGGTTTAAGCAAACTTTAAATCCGCCAATGATGAAAAAACTAGCTTTTGTACTCGCCTTTGTACCCCTACTATGTTTTGCCAATGACCTACAAGTTCCTTCCACGATAAAGGAAGTGACTGTCTATTTGAACGGAGCTCAAATAACCCGTACCGCACAGTGCAGCTTAAATGCCGGCACTACAGAAATGGTATTCACAGGGCTTTCGGCCAAAATCGAGGAGCACAGTATACAGGTTTCGGGCCTACAGGCCGTATCGATCTTGGCCATGTCCTACGATATTGATTATCTCACCAAGGTCGAGAGCCATCCCGAAGTAGCAAAATGGAAAAAGGAAATTAACGCGCTTCAATCCAAAATTGCCTTTTTGCAAAACAGGATAAACGGGCTCGAAGTGGAAGAACAGCTCATTTCAGCGAACCAACAACTCCATTCCGATACCCAGGCCCTGGATCTGGATAAGATCAAGGAAATTAGCACCTATTATCGGCAACGCATAACCGCTATCAAGGACGAAATCTTTACCACCCGAAAAGAAATTGAACTGTTGAAAGAAGCGTTGCAGCAACTGGAACTTCAATTGGCTGAAATTAACCAAGCCCCTGAAAAGAGGCAGGGGAAACTGAAAATACGGTTTGATGCCCCGGCTGCTACAAGCCTGCAACTAGCCCTGACCTATACGGTAAAGGATGCAGGATGGATCCCTACCTATGATATCAAATCCAAGCAGATGAACGACCCTATAAAACTGACCTACAAGGCCCTGGTCTACCAAAAGACGGGGAATGCATGGAAGAACGTAAAGGTGATCCTGTCTACCGGGAACCCCCATCTAAATGTGGAAAAACCCGATTTGGGCACGAAGTACCTCAACTTTGTGAGCCGCCATCAAAAGCGTTATGGCAGTGGAGCCGTCAAAAAACACAAATACGCCTTTAACCCCACAGTGAAACGGGTGCTAGGCACAGTCACCGATGCCTCGGGTGCTCCCCTACCCGGCTGTAGCGTAGTCATTAAGGGAACCACCATAGGAACCCAGACCGATTTTGATGGCAACTATGCCCTTGATATTAAGGAGGGACAGACGCTGGCCATCTCCTATATCGGATTCAGAACACAGGAACTTCCCATCTACGCTTCCCTGATGAACGTACGCCTGGATGAAGACGCTGAGATGCTCGAGGAAGTGGTGGTCACCGCATACGGAACCGCCGGCACCGCTTCCTCTGGAAGCGTACGTGGTTATTCCAGTACCCCAAAACCCGTTTTACCGCTCTACCTGATAGACGGTGTTCCCGTGGACGGCTTTGCCGAGGGCGACCTGGACGAAAGCGAAATCCTGTCCATTGAAGTCCTCAAAGAAGCGAGCGCTACCTCTATTTATGGAAGCCGGGGAGCTCATGGGGTAATCCTGATCACCACACGCAAAAGCCGACAAAAGGAAGGCGTGACCAGTACGGAGTTCGTTATTAAAAAGCCCTACTCCATTGTATCGGATGGGGACATCACGGCCATAGAGATCAACACCTATCAGTTCGATGCGACCTATGAATACTTTGCGGCCCCGATCGTCAATGAGAATGTGTTTCTCACCGCCTCCTTTACGGATTGGGAGCGTTATAACCTGTTACCTGGAGAGGCCAACGTCTATTTTGATGGTGGTTATGCGGGGAAAACCGCGATCGATCCCTATATCGCCAAGAAAGAAATGTCCGTTTCCCTGGGAATTGATCCCAGTATTACCGTTGTGCGCAGGCAGAACAAAAATTTTAAGAGCAACGCTTTTATCGGAAGCAACCGAATTTTGGATAGGAATTACGAACTGGAGGTGAAAAACAATAAGTCAACTCCAATTACCCTAAAGCTGATGGACCGTATTCCGCAGTCGCAAAACAAGGAAATCAAAGTAAGTGAAATAGAAACTTTTACCGCCGATTACGATAAAAAGAAAGGGCTATTGACCTGGAAACTGGAATTGAACAGCAAGGAGAACAAAAAGGAAGGTTTCTCCTTTAAGGTAAAGTATCCACGCTACAGAGCCATCTCCTTGTAGGACCTGTTCTTCCCTTTTTTGGAGAAGAATGCAAATTTTCTATGTAAAAAGGCCACCCAAACACCTGGGTGGCATACATTTTGTGGCATTTTTTATACAAGCCATCTCTATCTTTCGGACGTTTTGCAACTGCTTGGCACCCTTACGGTGTGTCAATGCGCGTGAAGCATTGTTGCTTTCCTATTTGGAAGCATCTAAAAAGAACACCCCCATGCGGGGTGCAAGAAGTTATTCATTCAATTACTAAATTTAAATCTGTGCTATGAGAACACTATTTCTATCCATTGCAATGGTATTTTCCCTTTGGGCCCTTGGCCAGGGAAATGCCGCCAAAAATGACATTGTATTCACCAAAACTGGTGAGATTATTCAAGGTAAAGTGGTCAAGGTCACAGCCTCAACCATTAGTTTTACCTACCCTGGCGAAACCCTGATCAACGAAATTGGAACCCAAAACCTGGAAAAGATTGTCTTTTCAAGCGGCAGGACACAATCTTTTGGAACATCCTCCGCTGGGCAAAAAGCCGAAGAAACCATAACGGTCTTTGCTCCAAACGATGCGGTTCAACAAAAGGAAACTACCACGCCCATCCCTAAGGAAGAGATCTATCTAGGCCCGGGTTACGAAGAGAACAAATTATCGGTGATTCCGTTGAGTTTTACCAAGAACGGTACCTATGACAAGGACGTTTCCAGTCAGATGACTCAATTTGTAACCGATTATTTGGCCCAAAAGAACCAATCCCTGCCCATTACCGTACAGGACATGATGACCACTATAAAAAACTTAGTGGACTCCAATGTTGGATTTCGACAATTGTCACAAACACCTATTGACAGGTTACAGCAAATTTTAAAATCGGAATATATTGTTATGGTCGAGGTAAACGAGAGCAGCGCAAAGGCCGAGAAAAAGGATTCCGGTTTTTTTGATAGTACGACAGAACCCGCTTCGTCCGAATCTGGCCTGCGCTATGACATCGAACTAATCGTGTATGGAGATCAGGGGGCCGAAAAATACTCGACAAAGTTTTCGGACGAGCGCTCTTTCGGTTCTCCTTTGGGAAATGCCCATCAGGAAGGCTGGAAAACCGCCATGCAATACGTCTTGGATCAGGTATTGGCCTCTGGCAACCTTTAATTTTGCCTTAAAAAAGTAGGAATGGCAGTAAGAACGAGTGTTTTGCTGTCATTCTTATTTCAAATTATTCAAAATAAAATCGAGGGTTTTGTTCGTATTCAGGTTTTGGGCGTAAGAGTGGTTCTTATGGGTAATGTTTTGGGCCAATCCCAAATAGCGTAGTTTCTTTATGATGTCCTCATATTCCAGTGTGACCTTACCGGTAAGCAGGGTATCCATGGGTTCTTCGTGCAGGTACCGTTTGTATATTTTGCGCAGGCCGCTCAAATAAAGTCGGTCTTTTGTAAACCCACCTCCCCGATGTGCGCGTAAGGTGATGGTGAAGGCATCCTCCCTATTGAGTTTATACTGATTATGGATTAAATCAAAGGTGTCCGAAAAAGCGTAACCTTTTATTAAACTATCGGATGCTAAAACCCTGTAGGCCAATTCTTTGAGTCTTTTCAGCCTTAACGCACCGCCCATGTACTCCCCAAAAACGGCCAGACCTTCCTGGGTCTCCACATTTTTTGGAAAGCCGTTGGAGAAAATCTTTAAGGGTTGCAAGATTCCATTGTAGGTGGTGACCAAATGCACCCCTATTTCATGATGGGCCAAGGTCAGCAATTGGTTTTTGCTGAACCGGGTATTCTTTTTGATCAACAAGGTCCTGGTAGAATTGCTTACCATGGCGGCTGCGGCGATATTGGTGGAGAAACGGATGTTCAAGGGAAAATCGTACTGTTTTACAAAGTCTTCAAAATAGGCTTTTGCCTCTTCGGGGCTAAATACCTTTTCCATATCACCGGTAATGGGCTCATCCTCATAATGCAGAATGAACTTTGCATTGTGCACATCCTTCTCCGTGGGTGTGCCATAGATCCTAAGGGAATTGTAATAGAACTTCTTATCGGCCCCAATGGTTTCTATACATTGGATCATGTTGGCATAATAATAAATGATGTCCTGGTACAGCTTTCTAATCTGTTCGTCCGCGATGCGCTCCAAACGTTGGGAAAAAAACAATCGATGCAGTTTGTAGGGATCAAACTTAAGTTTGGGGTATTTAAAGGTGGGGTCCTCACTATATTTTGAAGTAAAAAACCGATGTTTCTCTTTTTCAATGTTCAACGGATTCACGTAGTTGAGCAGCTCTATGCGCTTTACCAAGCGATCCAGGTTGGCATCAATATCAAAGAGTTCGGCATTTGCCCGTTTTATATCCCGAAATTCCCCTTCCCTGATCATAGTGTATCCCTTTGAAATTCCTTCACCTGTAAAGGTATCAATTCTTTAAGTTGCTGTTCCACCGAGCGTACCACCTCGGGATAAATCGTCCCCTCATATTCATCGCAATATACCTTTGCGATCTCTGTCGCCAAAACTAGCGTATCCTTAAAGTTTTGGGTGATATATTTTAAGAAATGCCCATTGCCCTGAAACGTATCGTTGATCTTGGAGGTAGAGGCAATGCCATTGGGCAGCGTCATACCACCCAATTTTTGGCTCCAGGCCCTTGCTTGTGACCCAAACCGGTCATTATCAATATTAGCGGTCCCCAAATTCCAGCAGGGTACCTCCCGGTCCCAACGTTTCCAATTATAACTGTGCATATCGAACACCAAGGCTTTGCCATAGCGCGATTCTATTTGGTGTACCAAGGCGTGCACCACTTCATAAAAGGCATGGTGCTTCCGCAGACTATGGGACTTTTCTGTTTCCGTCAAGGGCCGTTTCCAAAGTTGTTTGCCCCATGCATCCGTGTAAATGGCCGTTTCCGGGGCACGGTTCAGATCATATTCGAACCTGCTATCACAGCCAGCGATTACAATGGGATGCGTCTGTACCATTTCCTTGGTACAGGGGTCTTCCTCGTACCAACGTTCGTATTCGGTATGCAAGCACGGTTCCCATAACGACTTCCTAAACTGGTGCCCGTCATGTACGGCCCCACAAATATACGGGGCATATTCCTCAATCTTGATCGTAAAGGAATAATCCTCGGCCACGGCCTCAAACGGTGTGCCCGAGCGGATACGGGAAACAATATCGCTTATGGAAAGTTTATGCATTCTCTACTTCACTTCGCAGGCGGGATCGTCGGTCAAACGCTTTTAGATTGTCCAAGACCTTGCTTTCAACAAAATCGATTACCTTACACTGTAGTTTGGCCTTATATACCTTGTTCATGTAGGTGATTCCGCCAGGGGACATCACATTGACCTCTACCAATTTTCCTCCAATGACATCTATCCCCACAAAATAGAGTCCGTCTTTGACTAGTTTAGGCCCAATTTGTTTGCACAACGCTTTTTCGGGTTTGGTGAGCTGATGTTTCGCGACCGATCCCCCTGCAGAAACATTGGAGCGATGATCGTCCGACCCTGGAACCCGTTTCATGGCACCAATGGGTTCCCCATTGAGCAATAAGATACGGACATCGCCCTGATCCGCACCTTCAATATATTCTTGAAGTATAACATAGTTAGAGCTTCCATCTGAGTTTGTTACATAAAAATCCAATAGGGATTTTATATTGGACATGGCCGATTTTTCGATGAGGATAACCCCAGAGCCCCCAAAGCCGTTCAAGGGTTTTAGGATCATTTTGTCCGCTTCGGATTCCTTGATTTGCCGCACTAAATAATTTTTATTCTTAGAGACATGGGTCACCGGAATAATGTTGCTATGGGAGTCCCCAAATGCTGCCGTATAGAGCTTGTTATTGGCCTCCCGAAGCCCCTGCAGGGAGTTTACGATAAAGACATCGTCCTTTACCGAATCCAAAAAATTGAGCATTATGGGATCCAGGGGCGGATTGGCACGCATAAAAATCACATCGAACCCTGCCAAGGGCAACATTTCCTCCCGTAAGGTGGCCTGTTTGTAAAACGTCTTCAGGTTGCTCGATACCTTATCCATTCTGTTGATTACGGTACAGAAAGCGTTGGTGACGCTGTTCCGGATGGTAAGGTTGGCGGGTGCACAAAGGGCCACGCCATGATTGCGTTTCACACACTCATGGATGAGCGCCAGACTGGTATCGTTCTCTGGGTCTACCTCCTCCCAGGGGTACATTAAAAAACAGATGTTCATTTTTAGTGTTTTTAAGGTTCTACTTTACTTCTTCCAAATGGTCGTCCCATTCCTTTACCTTGGGCTGACCCAGTTTCCCGACGGATTTGGCCACGGCCATCGATACCGTGGCATCCCCGGTAATGTTCACTACGGTTCGGCACATATCCAAAGGTCGGTCTACTGCAAAGATCAAGGCCAACCCTATGGCCAACTTGTCCGCAGGAAACCCGATGGACTCCAGCACAATGACCAGCATAACCATACCCGCACCGGGAACCGCCGCTGAACCAATAGAGGCCAACAAAGCGGTAAGCACTATGGTCAACTGGTCGGCCAAAGTGAGGTCAAAAGCCAGCGCCTGTGCGATGAACACTGCCGCCACACCTTGGTATAAACTCGTGCCATCCATATTGATCGTGGCTCCGACCGGTAGCACAAAACTGGACACTTCCTTGTCTACTCCTATATGCTCCTCTACCCTTTCCATGGTTACCGGCAAGGTAGCCGCACTGGAACTAGTGGAAAAGGCCAACAATTGGGCCGGACTGATTTCCTTAAGGAACCAGAATGGGTTTTTCTTGGTAAAAACGGAAACCACAATGGCGTAGAATACAATCATCAGAAAAAGGCCCAGCACCACCACTCCTGCATATTTTAACAAGGCCAAGAGCAGTTCCGGGTCGCTCGAAGAGGCCACAACGCCCGCCAAAAGCGCAAAGACCGCAAAAGGCGCAGTTAACATGATAAGGTCCACCATTTTCAACACTACGTCATTGAGGGCGTCAAAAAACTGTTTCAGAGGTTTTGCACGCTCCTCCCCGATGAGCAACATGGATATGCCAAGAAAAATGGTAAAAAAGATTACCTGAAGCATCAAACTGTTGTTGCTCATAGCTGCAAGGGCATTATCAGGAACCATATCTACCAAAAAATTGAGAGGACCACTATCTTTTTGCCGGGTGGCCTCTTCGATTTTGGAAGTTACCCCGCTATCTGAGGCATAGGTATCGGTCAATTTCGTAATCGTCGCTTCCGAAATACCCTCGCCAGGCTGAAAAAGATTCACCAGCAGTAATCCGACACTAATGGCCACCACGGTAGTCCCCACGTAGATGCCAATGGTCCGCAGACCAATATTCCTAAATTTGGAAATGTCCTTTAGGTCGGAGATTCCCTTTACCAGGGAGGCAATAATCAAGGGAATGGCGATCAGTTTCAGGAGTTTTACAAAGATGGTTCCAAAGGGTTGTACCCAGTCTGCTATAAAACCTTTCCCCCAGGAGAGATAGGTCATTCCGAAACCAAAAACAATACCAACTATCATCCCAATGAGAATTTGCCAGTGCAATTCAATTTTACGCATATCGTTGTTTTAGGGCGGTAAGATACTATTTTGAACCGAAAACCCTAGGGACAAATTTATATTTTGTTGGTACGGGAAAGCAGGGAATAATCGGCCAAAACCAAGGCTGCCATGGCCTCTACAATGGGCACCGCCCGTGGGACAACACAGGGGTCGTGCCTTCCCTTGCCCTTGGTGGTGATTTTTTTCCCCTCCTTGTTGATGGTCTCATAGGGCTGGATGATGGTGGCCACGGGTTTAAAGGCCACATTGAAGTAAATATCCATCCCGTTGCTGATGCCGCCTTGCACACCACCGCTTAAATTCGTCTGCGTTGTGCCATCGGTATTGTAAGCGTCATTGTGTTGGCTGCCCTTCATCACCACACCGCCAAAGCCACTGCCATATTCAAAGCCCTTTACCGCGTTTATGGATAGCATTGCCCTGCCCAATTCGGCATGTAATTTGTCAAAGACCGGTTCTCCAAGACCAATTGGTACATTTTGGATGACACAGCTGATGATGCCACCAATGGTATCGCCCTCTTTACGTATCGCCTTGATATATTCGATCATTTTTTGAGCCATCCCTGGGTCCGGACAGCGCACTGCATTGGATTCGATAAGAGAAAAATCCAATTCCTGATAGGGTTTATCCAATTTCATGGAGCCTACTTGGGACACATAGGCATGAATCTGTACAGGAGCCAGAAACTGTTTGGCTATGGCCCCGGCCACTACCCTACTAGCCGTTTCCCTTGCAGAACTTCGCCCACCGCCGCGATAATCCCGAAAGCCATATTTTTGATCATACACATAGTCCGCATGGGAAGGCCTATAAGAGTCCTTGATATGCGTGTAATCCTTGGATTTCTGATTGGTATTGTGGATGGCAAAACCGATGGGTGTACCGGTGGTCTTTCCTTCAAATATCCCGGAATAAAAGACCACGGTATCCGGCTCCTTGCGTTGGGTCACAATGTCTGACTGCCCCGGTTTTCTACGGTTCAATTCGCGTTGCACTGCTTCCAAATCCAGGGACATTCCTGATGGGCAGCCATCAAGCACCCCGCCAATTGCGGCCCCATGTGATTCCCCGAAAGTAGTAAGTTTAAATAGGTTTCCGAAAGTATTGCCCGCCATAGAGTATGATTTCGTTCCAAAGGTATATCTAAATTGGGCAAAACCAAAATTTGTTCTTACAGCAATGTTGCGCCAACAAAGCTCGTAGTATCCCATCCAAGGGAAAGACGATTTACTGAACGATCAATGCCTTTCTAAGAATACTTATAGGGTGCTCGGCCGTTCTGCCTGTTCCATCGTAGATTTGATGCCTGCAACTGGTGCCGTTGGCCGCGATACAAGTAGCTGCCCCTGATTTTCGAATCGATGGGAACAGCTTCAGTTCCCCAATTTGCATACTCGTACTGTAATGCTCCTTTTCATACCCGAAGGAGCCCGCCATGCCGCAACAACCGGAACTAATGATACTAACTTCAAAGTTCTCCGGGAGGTTCAAGACATCAAAGGTTACCTTTTGATCGGACAAAGCTTTTTGATGGCAATGGTTGTGCACCTTAATTTTTTTGGGTTCCTTAGTAAAACTACCGGCCTTTACCCTGCCCTCACTTATTTCCCTGGCCAAAAACTCTTCGATCAAAAAAGAGTGTTGCGCAATTAGATCAACCACTCCCTTGTCTTCCGAAAATCTACGGTACTCGTCCCTAAAGCTGAGGACTGCCGAAGGTTCCAGACCTATAATGGGGTATCCCTTCTCCGCAAAAATCTTTAAACGATCAATGTTCCGCAGGGCCAAACGTTTGGCTTGCTTCAAAAAACCCTTTGAAATATAGGTGCGACCACTTTCGGCCTGAAAAAGCTGTACATCATAACCCAAATTGGTTAAAACCACTATGGCGTCCTTGCCTTGATCGATATCGAGGTATTGGGTAAACTCATCAATATATAGTACTACTTTTTTAATGTAGCTAAACTCCTTGTTCTTAATTAATTGTAAGTATTTATCGAAATTAAAACTCGATACTTCGGGCATGCGTCTTTCCAAGGCTACACCCGACGTTCTTTTGACCAGATTGCCCAATAATCCGGAACGGTACACCGCATTGGTGAATGCGGAAACTTTGCTGCCCAATCGGTTTAACCTGGTACTATGGGCAAAGAGTTTACTTCTAAAACCGTACCCGTTGGCTTCTTGATATTGATGCGAAAATTCGGCCTTTAAGGCGGCAACATCCACATTGCTGGGACACTCGCTCGCACAAGCCTTACAGCTTAGGCATAGATCAAAGACCTCTTTTAGTTCTTTATGGTCAAAAGCATTGGCAGATTGGTTCGGCTGGGTAAGAAACTCGCGCAAGGCATTGGCCCTACCCCTTGTGGTGTCCTTTTCGTTCCTTGTAGCATGATAACTGGGGCACATGGCCCCGGACATGTGATGCGTTTTTCTGCAATCCCCACTCCCATTGCATTTTTCCGCGGCCTTGAGAATCCCCTCGCTATCGCCAAAGTCCATCAAAGTAGCGACCTTGGGCTCTTCCCGATCCACCTCATACCTCAGAGACTCGTCCATTGGGAAAGGGTCTACGATTTTTCCTGGATTAAAAATACCATAAGGATCAAAATACGATTTGATCCGCTTGAGGAGTTGATAGTTCTTTTCGCCGATCATCGTAGGTATGAATTCCGCACGGACAATCCCATCGCCATGTTCCCCACTAAAAGACCCCCTGTACTTTTTGGTCAGATGGGCCACATCGGTGGTAATGGACCGAAACAAGGCCACATCCTCGGATTTTTTTAGATTAAGAATGGGCCTAAGGTGTAGTTCCCCTGCTCCGGCATGGGCATAATAGACCGCTTCCTGCTTATATCCCTTCATAATCGCGGAAAACTCCCCAATAAAATCCTTGAGATCTTCCAGGGCCACGGCGGTGTCCTCAATACACGCTACGGCCTTACGGTCGCCTACCATATTCCCTAATAAGCCCAAACCCGCCTTTCGCAGTTCAATGGCCTTAGGGATGTCCCCATGCCTAAGGACCGGATGGGCATAACTTAAGCCCGAAGTCGCTATAGTGTCCAACAACTCCTTTAAAGCCACCTCAAGGGCATCCTCGGAACTGGCCCTAAGCTCCAGCATAAGCAGTGCCTCTGGATCACCCTCAACAAAAAAGCGGTTGGCGAATTGGGTGCGGTTGTTCTTGGTACAGTCCAAGATCACTTTGTCCATCATTTCACAGAGATGGAGTGCATGGCCCATTACGGGGACTACATCGGCGAGGCAATCCTCGAGCCGCTTATAATGTGTGACCACCATGGCGGAAAAAGGAGGAGGACTATCATCCAATTGCAGTGTTATTTCTGTGGTAAAGGCCAAGGTACCCTCGCTGCCGCTCAATAATTTGCACAGATTGATATCTCCTTGGGAGTCCCCAAAAAGCATGTTCTTTAACAATTCATCCATGGCATAGCCGGTATTCCGTCTATGAATTTCAGCTTTGGGAAAATTATTTATTATTTCTTCCCTTATTTCTATGGAAGATAATTCTTTAAATATGTTTTCATAAATTTTTCCTTCAAGTGATTCCTGCTTTCTTTTCGCATGGAAACCGGCTTCGGAAAGTGCCTCAAAGGTAGCTTCGCTACTGTCGGAGAGCAATGCTTTTAAGGCCACGACCTTGTCCCTGGTTACACCGTATTGTATGGACGTGGTCCCTGAAGAATTGTTGCCAACCATACCCCCGATCATGCACCGGTTGGAGGTAGAGGTATTGGGACCAAAGAAAAGACCGTGGGGGGCAAGATATTGGTTCAGCTCATCTCGGACCACACCTGGTTGCACGCTAATCTGCTTTTTATCCGTATCCAAGTGTAAAATCTTGGTGAAATGTCGGGAAACATCCACTACAATTCCATCCCCCACACATTGTCCGGCCAAGGATGTACCTGCGGTGCGTGGTATTAGGCCCAGTTTATTTTCCCTGGCAAACGAAATGAGTTTTTTCAGGTCCGCTACTCCTTTTGGATAGGCCACTGCCATTGGGCGTTTTCGGTACACCGAAGCGTCTGTGGCGTAAAGGGCCTTGGTGAGTTCGTCTGTATGCAACTCCCCGTCGAGGCTGGCTTGCAGGACTTTGAGAAAATTTTTATCCAAGCTGGAACAATTTTGGGCACTAAAATAAGTTTTTATTAACTGAACACAACCATGCACCACGAATTTTAAACTTTATATAAACACACATCTTATGAAAATTTTTAAAGCAGTAATCCCTATTCTTTTTTTTGGCTGCCTATCTGTTAGTGCCCAGGAAATATCGGAACATGCACTGGGACTTCGGTTAGGTGATAGCGATGGCTTCGGGGCCGAAATTTCTTATCAAAAATCAATTGCACGCTACAATCGGTTGGAAATTGACCTCGGATGGCGCGATAGTCGCGAGTTTGATGCCTTTAAACTGACCGGAGTCTATCAATGGGTACATTCCATTGATGGTGATTTTAACTGGTATTACGGCATAGGGGGCGGACTAGGAAATGTGGATTTCGAATCCCGACTTAACAACAATAATCAGCCCTTTACCCCAGATGGGGGACTTTTTATCTTTGCCGCCGGCGATATTGGAATAGAATATAATTTTGATATTCCCCTTTTAATTTCGCTCGATTTTAGGCCAGAAATTGGTCTTATCGGCTACGATGATTTTGATGACAGTTTTGATTTTGACATCGCGTTGGGCATTCGATACCAGTTTTAAGCTAGCATAACATACCAATCAAAAGCCCTAACATAGTGTTAAGGGCTTTTTTTATATGCGCTATATAAGTACCTTTGCCGAGCAAAATAACATTTCCATGAAAAAAATAGTAGTGGCGCTCTGCGCTTTAGCCGCCGTGGCCGCCTGCAATGACAACCCTAATGGCTTCATCGTTGAAGGCACCATAAGGGGCGATTTGGAAAATGGAACCAAGATCTTTCTAAAGAAGACCGATGAAAAAAACCAACCCATAGACGTGGACACTACCACGGTAGAGGAGGGTAAATTTCTTTTCCAGGGAGAATCCGATATTCCCGAGCTGCATTATATTTTTATAGATAAGATACGAGGCAACATCCCATTTATCGTTGAAAATGGGGAAATAGAATTAAAGGCACAAAAGGACAGTTTGGGCCTTGCCAAAATAAAAGGCACGCTGCAGAACGATCTGTTTGCAGATTTTCTCAAAAATTCCCGGGAAATATCGCTCAAGGCAATGTCTATGAACGAGGATATGAGGAGGGCTGCCAGTGCTACACCAAGGGATGAGGCTACGATGGCATCTTTGAGAGAGGAATACTTTGAACTTCAAGAGGAAGCCAAAAGTTTTGAGCTCGATTATGTAAAAAACAACCCGAATGCTTTGATATCGGCCCTGATCATTGACAAAGTGCTTACCACAAATGCCTTGTCAGAGGATGAGGTACAACAAATGTACGAGGCCCTAAGCCCAGAAATTAAGGCAACCAAGGTTGGCAAGGGAATTAAGGAAAAACTGGACAAAAAGAAAAGTACGTCCGTGGGGTCCAAGGCGCCCAATTTTTCGGCCCCTACACCTACCGGTGAAGAGCTGGCCTTACACGATGTATTGGGGAAGGTGACCATCGTTGATTTTTGGGCCGCATGGTGCAAACCCTGTCGTATAGAAAATCCCAATGTGGTAAAGGTATATCACAAATACCATGAAAAAGGCCTAAATATTTTAAGCGTATCCCTGGACAAAAAAGCAGAGGACTGGAAACAGGCGATTTTGGACGACGGCCTGGTATGGAACCATGTCTCCAACGTGGATTATTTTGACGAGATTGCACAACTTTATGGGGTAAATGCTATTCCGGCCACTTTTATCTTGGACGAAAATGGCGTAATCGTTGCAAAAAACCTTCGAGGAAATGATTTGGAGACCCAGATTGCTTCCATGTTACAATAGCTTATAACCACCATTGAACACATACAAAAAGCCCTGAACGTACTGGTTCAGGGCTTTTTTTGTATTTATTTTGACTGACTTGCTTAAGGTATTAGAACTTGTTCCTTACGTCATTGAAGGTGCCGCTTACAGTACTTGAACCATTTCTTTGGACAGACCCAAAAATGTTTACGACCGAGTTTTCCCCGATGAACTCCAGGGTTGCCCCATCGTTCAGGATAAGATCGCCATAAATAATAAGGTTACCCTCTACTCGAAAAGTAGCTCCGCTTTCCACCGTAACATCTCTCCTCCTATTGTTCCTTCCCACTACAAAAGTACCGTTCATTTCAAAAAGTGCATCGGTATCCAGGCCTACATTGTTGATTACGGTCCAAGAACCGCAAAGCAAAAGGGATCCAGCTACATTCAGGTTTTTGAATCTTTTGGCTCCTCGGTATTCCAAAGTCTGACCTTGGCTTACGTTAAGTGTAGAACTACCACTATAAGCGGGCAGGGAAGCACAACGGGCGGCCAGACTTTCAGAAGGTCTGTTTAATTTTATGATTTGTAAACCTTCCCTCCCGGAAGCCGCAAATAGATAATCATCTTTGGAAGCCACATAGTTTATGGAGCCCTCCAATTCAATAATACCCACAAGGTCCGCGTTGTTGCCATTGTCCTCGGACAAGCAAAGTCCGGCACCGCCATTGGCCATAAGAATCATCTCTTCGTTGGTGGCGACCGCATTGGTCACGATATCCGACTCGGCCACACCGGCCGGATCGATCAAAATGGGAATATACTCCACCAAGCTTCCCGATGAAAGGCTGTACACACCGGCACCTTTGCCTCCCTCGGAAACCACAATCTTATCCCCGGAAAAATCAATGGATTTTTTCGTAGCAAGACCAAAATCGGTATCGATAGGAATTTCTTTGATTACTTGATAACTGGCATCTAAAATGACCAGTCCCGTACTAGCGTTCAATAAAGCTATATTCCCTTGGTCCAAAGCCAAGGATCTTAGGTCGTCATAGGGTACTTCTTCCTGTATGGCCAGATCCGATTGGTTATAAACGGTCAAAGATCCGTCCTTACCACTGGTCGTCAGGACCCTTTGGCCATCTACGGCCACATCATTGGCGTTGAATCCCTGCTGAAAGCCATAGGTAATACCTCCTCCTGTGTTAAATCTTCCGTTGGAGACCGCAATTTTGCCCACAAAAGAGTTGGATGTGGCCAACGCGGATGTCTCTGAATTGACGCCTCCTGCTACATATACAAATCCATTCTCGTACTCCACGGAATTGAGATCCGCATTGAGATAGATCAGACGCGAGGTAACCCTTGGACTATTGGGGTCACTGATGTTTATGATTTCAACAGCTCCAAAATAACCATCCTCCACTTCGTTGTAGGACACATAGGCATAGTTGCCCTCTACATCTACATGGGAGGCAGTTAGGCCCCCTCTGCCACGATAGGTTGGGGGGTTCACTTGGGCTACCAAAGTTAGGGGATAGTCCCCTGCGATATCGGCCTTGTTGGTAAGGCCGCCCTTATTGGTCAAGGCGTCTTCATCGAAAATCTCAAGGACACCCGATTTGTCATAGCTAATGCTGCCTTCCAATTCGGCTTCGTTGCTTTCTACAATTACATCATCCTGAAGATCATCCTTAAAGACGGTAGTTTCGTCGCTACAGGAAGTAAATAGCACTGTAGCTGCTAAAAATAGTTGGGGAATTCGTTTCATTGTAAGTAGGTTTAACAATACTCTAGTTAAGATTTGGGTCCTACGTAAACGCCGAAAGCGGGGAAAAGGTATATTTTCCTACGGATTTTTCGATGAATTGCGTAATATGGTGTATGTATGCCTCAATATGGGGCTGAAACTGCGCCTTTGTCCAAGGCCTGATCAGATTTTCCCCATTTTCTCTAGGACAAAAAGAATCAGGATGGGAATGGCCAACAGCACCACCATGATGGTATCGCTTTCTATAAGTCCGGGCTTAAAGAGCAATGTGGTCACATAGCCCCCTATGGCGCCCCCAAAGTGCGCGGTATGCCCTATATTGCCCAATCTGCTCTTCATACCGTATATGGAATAGAGCAAGTAGGCGATACCCAACACGTAGGCGGGTAAGGGAATAGGGATGAACATAAGGCCCAGTTGCATATCCGGTTGCAGAAGAATGGCTGCATACAAAATTCCGGTCACGGCCCCACTGGCACCAACGGCGCTGTAATAGGGTTCCTTTTTATGAAAAAACAAGGCCAACAGGCTTCCCGCTACGAGGCTGATCACGTAAATAATGATGAACTTGGACGGACCAAACCAGTTAATGACCACATCTGCGAAAAAGTAGAGTGTGAACATGTTGAAAAAAAGGTGGGAAATATCCACGTGGAGAAAGCCGGAAGTGAACATACGTTCTTTTTGTCCTGCCTGTATCGCACCGATTCCAAACTTATAGCGCTCAAAAAAAATGCCGTCCCTAAATCCCCTTAAGGACACTAGGACATTGGCAGCAATGATGGCAATCGTGGCAATATGCAAATCCATGTTTTTCCTGAGGTTTGGTGTCAAATATAGCTATATTTGCCAAAACTTTCCCGCACACAAATGCAGCTATTGGTCTATATTTTGGCATACCCATTTCTTTGGCTTATCTCCGTACTTCCGTTTAGCCTTTTTTACCTTTTTTCGGATTTTGCCTTCTTTTTGGTGTATACCGTATTTGGGTACCGCAAGAAAGTGGTCTTGGAAAACCTACAACTCGTTTTTCCAGAAAAAAGCGAAGAGGAAATAATGCAGATCCGCCGTAAATTCTACGCGCACATGTGCGATGTTTTCCTTGAAATGATCAAAACCATGGGCATGACCAAACAAACCATGGAGAAACGGTTCAAAATCATGAATATTGAGGTGCTACGGGAAATTGAAAAGGAAAAAAGTTGCATCGTGCCCATCACCCACTACGCCAATTGGGAGTGGAATGTTTGCGTTAACAATTATTTTGAGTCGAAGGGTTATGCGGTCTACCAAAAGATTCAAAACAAATATTTCGATGCGTTGGTCAAACGGATCAGGGCCAAATGGAATGCTACGCTCATCACTCAAAAAGAAACCGTAAAGACCGTGATACGGAATGAACAACAAGGAATAAGATCCGTATACGGCATGGTTAGTGATCAATCGCCCATGATGTCCGAAGCCAGGTATTGGGGTTCTTTTATGGGTATTACGGTACCCGTGCATACCGGGATGGAGGTGTTGGCCAGGAAGTTAGATCTTGCAGTGGTTTTTTTAAAGGTTTCCAAGGTAAAGCGGGGATTTTATGAGGCCGAGTTTATCCCCATTACTACGGCGGGAGGCCAAACGGACGAAAACAGCATTACGGACCGTTTTTTGGAAGAGGCCGAAAAGCAGATTAGGGAAAAACCGGAGTATTATTTGTGGACCCACCGAAGATGGAAACACCGACACAAGGTCCCTGAGGAAATGCTCAAATGAAGCGCCCCAAAATCGGATAGGAAACTAGAATGGAGATAACCACTTTAGCAAGGAACAGGAACTATGGTCGCCATACGATTTAAAAAAAGGTATTTCATCTATGCGCCGCTATTGGCCTATCTCCTATTCAATTATTCCTGCCTTACAATGCGCACTTCCCGGTCCCAGACGAAGAAATTCTTTGTGGAACAAAAGGTGGCCTATGTTGATACTACAGTGCAAATAGGAAATCAGGAAATCCACTACATTCAGACCGGAAAGACCAATGCCCCTACCCTCGTATTTGTACATGGCTCCCCGGGAAGTTGGGATGCCTACAAGGGGTATCTGGCAGATTCCGTGCTGCGCGAACACTTTAGGATAATAGCTCCGGACAGGCCTGGTTTTGGTTATAGCGACTACCGAAAAAGCATGGGCCTAAAGGCACAGGCAAAACAATTGAACTCCCTATTGGTGGCCCTAAGCAACGGGGAGGCCTATACCCTTATCGGCCACTCTTATGGAGGACCCTTGATTGCTCAAATGGCCGTGGACCAACCGGCGCTCTACGATAACCTGGCCATCTTTGCGGGTGCGCTGGATCCCCATTGCGAAAAACCGGAACGCTGGCGTTATCCCTTCGGTGCCTTTCCCTTAAAATATTTGGTTCCCGGTTCCCTAAAGCCATCAAACGAGGAATTGATTTTGCTGAAAACCGATCTCAAGCATCTCAAGAAGGAGTTGCACAAAGTTTCCCAAAATGTGCTGATCATGCACGGCACCGAGGACAAATTGGTGCCTTATGGGAATGTCCCGTTTATGCAGCGCGAGTTTACCCAGGCACAAACAATAAAGCTTCTCCCGTTGGAGGGTGGAAACCACTTTTTTATTTGGGAACAACAGGATTTTGTTATAAAAAACCTGATAGACTGGCTAAAGTCCGAGGAACAACCTTGATCAGATTCCAGCTATTTCCTTGATCTCCAAAATAATTCTGTCGGCAAGTGCATCCGCCTCGGCCTGACTTTTTGCTTCCGTATAGATCCGTATGATCGGTTCGGTATTGGATTTCCTGAGGTGTACCCAGTTTTCCGGAAAATCTATTTTTACCCCGTCCACAGCGCTTACTTCCTCATCCCTGTATTTCTGTTGCATCTGTGCCAGCAAAGCATCCACATCCAAATCGGGCGTCAGTTGTATTTTCTTTTTGCTCATAAAATAAGCGGGATAACTGTCTCTTAGCTCCCGGACCGTTCCGCCACGTTCCGCCATCAACATTAAAAACAGCGCGGTTCCCACCAAAGAATCCCTACCGTAATGACTTTCCGGGTAAATGATACCCCCGTTGCCCTCTCCTCCTATGATGGCATGGTTTTCCTTCATTTTAGTGACCACATTCACCTCTCCCACAGCCGCGGCCTCATAGGTGCCCCCGTATTTTTCGGTGACATCCCGTAGGGCCCGTGAAGAGGACAGATTGGAAACTGTATTTCCCCCGATCTTCGCAAGTACATAGTCGGCACAGGCCACTAAGGTATATTCCTCCCCGAACATTTCCCCAGTATTATCAATAAAGGCCAAGCGATCTACATCGGGGTCCACAACGATACCAAAATCGGCTTTTTCCTTTACCACCAATTCGCAAATATCCCCTAAATGCTCCTTTAGAGGCTCGGGATTATGCGGAAAATGTCCGGTAGGGTCGCAGTACAGTTCCACTACCTCTACCCCTAAAGCCTTAAGAAGTTTGGGAATGGCAATTCCTCCCGTGGAATTTACCCCGTCCACAACCACTTTGAACCTGCTTTTCTTGATGGTATCCGCATCTACAAGTGGTAGGTTCAGCACTTCCTGGATGTGGATATCGATATAGGTATCATTTTTGGAAACCTGTCCCAAAGCATCCACCTCGGAAAATGAAAAGGCCTCACTTTCTGCCAGTTGCAGGATTTTGGCCCCTTGTTCGGCATCCAAAAACTCGCCTTTCGCATTTAAAAGCTTCAAGGCATTCCATTGTTTGGGATTATGGCTGGCAGTGAGAATGATCCCGCCATCTGCCTTTTCCAGAGGTACGGCTATTTCTACCGTGGGCGTGGTGGAAAGTCCAAGGTCCAATACGTCTATACCCAAGCCCACCAAGGTGGAGACCACTAGGTTTTGGATCATTTCCCCAGAAATACGGGCGTCGCGTCCTATTACGATTCTGAGCTTAGCTTTATTGGTATTTTCCTTAAGCCAACTGCCATAGGCAGCAGCAAATTTTACGGCATCGATCGGCGTTAAATTATCCCCAGGTGACCCACCAATGGTACCCCGTATTCCGGAAATGGATTTTATAAGTGTCATATAGAACGAAAAAGTTTTGGCAAATATACAAGTCTGTGGTCAATCATATGTTGCTAATTAGTAAATTCGGCCTTAAGAATTTTAGGTACCCATGAATTTTCTAGCGCACATCTATCTGTCCTTTGACGATGACCAAGTGACCATCGGAAATTTCATTGCCGATAGCATTCGGGGAAACCGTTACGATCATCTGCCCAAGCAGGTGCAGAAAGGTATATTGCTACACCGGGCCATCGATACCTACACCGACGCACATGCTACGGTTCGCAAGAGTACCAAAAGGCTCCATAGGAACTACAGCCACTATAGCGGAGTAATCGTTGATATTTTTTACGATCATTTTCTTGCCAAAAATTGGTCGAGCTACTCACCCACCCCGCTCAAGGAATTTGTGGAGAACTTCTATGACCTGCTCGAAGATAATTATACCTTGCTTCCCGAGGGCATAAAACGGATGATGCCCTATATGATCGCTGATAATTGGATCTACAACTATGCCAAGATGGAAGGCATTGGCAGAGTGTTGAACGGAATGAACCGCAGGACCAAAAACAGATCCAAAATGAATTTTGCCATATTGGACCTCGAGGAACATTATTCCGAATTTGAATCTGAATTCACCTCCTTCTTTGAAGAGTTAATTATCTTTTCCAAACAAAAATACCTTTCCCTATGCGAAAAATAATACCCCTGTTTTCCCTTCTCCTTTTTATTGGTTGCAGTAAAAATTTAGCTCCGCCTACTGGTGTTGTTACCGAAAATGCCATGGTAGTTTCTGCCCGTGCAGAAGCCTCCAGAATAGGTGCTGAAATTCTTGGAAAAGGTGGAAACGCCTTTGATGCCATGGTAGCCACCGAAATGGCTTTGGCCGTGGCATACCCCTATGCGGGCAATTTGGGCGGAGGCGGGTTTATGGTGTATCGTACCAGTGATGGAGCTGTCGGAGGCTTGGACTATAGGGAAAAAGCGCCACTATCGGCACACAGGGACATGTATTTGGACTCCCTGGGCAATGTAGTTCCGGGCAAAAGCACTATTGGTGCTACCTCGGTGGGTGTTCCCGGTTCCGTGGCCGGTGTTTTTGAAGTACATAAAAAATTTGGATCGCTCCCTATGGAGACCATCCTCCGACCCGTAATCGAACTCGCCGAAAAGGGGGTGATTGTTACCGAAAAACAGGCAGTGCGGATTGAAAAATACAAAAAGACCATCCTACAAGTAAATGGTGACAGCACCTTGTTCGCAGCGTCCTTTAAACCGGGGGATACCATTAAATATGGGGCCTTGGCCCGTACGTTGAAGCGCATAGCCAAAAACGGTAGGGACGAATTCTATAAGGGCGAGACCGCAAGGAAATTGGCCACCTTTATCCAAGACAAAGGTGGTTATATTACCGTTGAAGACCTGGAAAAATACCAGGCTAAATGGCGCACACCCGTGGTTTTTGATTACAAGACGCTTAAAATTATCTCGATGAGCCCTCCCAGCAGTGGCGGGGTAACCCTTAACCAGATCTTCAAAATGATGGAGCCCTATGATATTGCGGCTTACGGACATCACTCGGTAGAGGCGGTCCAATTGTTCACCGAAGCCTGCAGAAGGGCTTATGCCGACAGGAACCACTATTTGGGGGACCCCGATTTTGTAGACATTCCTCTGGAGGTCCTGCGCAACGATGCCTATCTCCAGGAACGGATGCTCGACTTCAGCTTTGACCGGGCCACCAAGTCCTCGGAAATAGAACGGGGTGCCGTGGAAATCATAGAAAGCACTGAAACCACCCATTATTCTATTGTGGACGGGATGGGGAATGCCGTTTCCACAACAACCACGCTGAACGGAGGCTACGGCTCCAAGTTGTATTGTGATGAACTGGGTTTCTTTCTCAATAACGAGATGGACGACTTTAGCTCAAAACCCGGTGTTCCCAACACGTATGGACTGGTAGGTGCCAATGCCAACAGTATTGCGCCAGAAAAACGCATGCTAAGCAGTATGACACCCACGATTGTGGAAAAGGACGGAAAACTATGGATGGTAGTGGGTTCTCCCGGGGGATCTGCCATCATAACAGCCGTGGCACAGACCATATTAAACGCCTACGAGTTTGGAATGAGTATGCAGGACGCCGTAAATGCGCCTCGTTTCCACCATCAGTGGCTCCCCGATACGGTGACCTTTGAATTGGAAGGCTTTCCGGAAGCATTAAAGGCCGAGTTGGAATCCAAGGGCTATCAGGTAAATAAAGGGCGCACTCCCATAACAGCCAAGGTCGATGCCATACGGGTGCTGCCCGATGGCACGTTGGAAGGTGGCGCCGATAAACGTGGAGACGACACCGCTGTAGGATTTTAGAACATTAAGATGTAGCTTTAGGGAGATATAATTGTACATCCATTTAATCCGTATACCTATCAAAAAATTACTGAAGATACTCGCACGGGCCCTCCTGGGGCTCGGAATATTGCTCCTGTTCACCTACGCGGTGCTTTATGTGCTTTGCCATGAGCCACGGCCCGAGCTCGAAGCAAGTTTTGAAGCCGATATGCTGGCCAATAAAATGTTGAAGGCGGTAGGTAATGAAGCCTACAAAAATACCCGATATTTGGAATGGTCCTTTAGAAATGGGGCCCATCAATTTTTATGGGACAAGACCAAAGGGGTGGCCCAGGTAACGTGGAGCGATAAAAAAGTGGTGCTGGATCTAAACGATACTGCCAAAAGTATGGCCTATCAAAACACCGGTTTGGTAAGGGGTGATCGAGCGGAAAAGTTGATCAAAAAAGCAACCGCTTTGTTCAACAACGATTCCTTTTGGTTGGTAGCGCCCTTCAAGGTTTTTGACCCGGGTACCCAACGGGGCGTTGTGCTTATGGAAGACGGTTCTCGAGGGTTGTTGGTCACCTACTCCAGTGGTGGGGATACCCCAGGGGATACCTATCTCTGGAAACTACGGCAGGATGGTTTCCCAGAAAGTTATCAAATGTGGGTGAGCATCATTCCCATAGGGGGCGTAGAGGCCAGCTGGGACGATTGGCAGGTGGTGGATAGCGGTGCATTTCTTCCCAAATCGCATGAACTGGGACCTATTACCCTGGATATGGGCGCGGTAAAAGGGTACAACTAAGCTATTTGAGGTTGAACCGGTAGCTTGCGGTACCCCAATCGTTAATTTCCTACGGATTTACCATCCGATAGCGCCTTGGTTTTTTTATTTGGTGATAAGCAATTGGATGCTAAGAAACTTGTTATTTCTTGAGCTGATTTTTAAGTTCCTCCATGGATTCCTGCAGCTGTCTCAAAAGCCCTTTTTCTGTAGTGGCATCCACGCCAAAGGTAATCTTGCTGCTCACTTGCCAAAGTTCCTGGACTTGATGTGGTTCAATCTCATAGGGCGGGTAAGTCTCGTTCAAAGAGATGAGCACTATGTTTTGGGAGTTGGGTAGTTTTTCGATTTTTTTGACCAGTACGGCATCCTGTAGCACCACAACGTACATTTTATTGGGGTTTACGTCATCCAAATGTTCCAAGGCTTTGGCCAACACCCATTCCCCGGGATGAAGGTTGGGCAGCATACTATCCCCTTCTACCTGGAATCCCCTGTAGGTAGCGTTTCGAAATTCGGGCAAGGGCATATCAAATGCTGGTAGTTGGCGGTACCAACTGGTGTCTTGGATATTCTGGGGGTAACCTGCAGCAGCCTTGGCATTCACCAAGACCATGTTCTCGTTATCAGAAGTATCGACGGTGACCACTTTGGGAATCACACTTGTATTGGTACTGGACAAGTACTGCTGTCCGCTTTCCCCAAAAAGCCAAAGTGGATTGATGTTGTACTGTTTTAGCAGCTCGGCCACTACTTTACCGGAGAGTTTGGTACGCCCACGCTCAATATCGGCCGTTGTACTCGAAATTCCCAATTGCTTGGCAAAATCGGCCTGGGTGTATCCAAGGTCCCTTCGTACTTCCGTAAACCGTTTTGCCGCGATGTCCAATTCATTTTCCATGCTCAAATATACATAATTTGGATTATTTCCAAAATAAATTATGGATTATTTCCAACATTGGGAAATTTTCCATATTTTTGGAATCATTACAAATACCACAATGTCCTATGAACGAAATACAAGACAAATTAAACGGTCTGGCGAAGCTCGGAATGAACGATACCTACATAGCGGAGCCAGTCCTGACGAAACGGACAAGGTCCAAAGGTGTTTCCAAGCGCAAGGGCAACGCACCATCGAGTACTAACTCAGAAAATATCCCGGAGGTTCAATTACGTTTATTCAATTGATTATGAAAAATGCAAAAACTTTAATTTACGACGGTAGTTTCAACGGCTTTCTGACTGCAATTTTCAAGGCCTTTGAGGAGAAAATGATCGTTTCCGACATTCAAAAGGAAAGTAAGGGCCAAGAGGGCCTGTTCTCGGAAACGGAAGTGGTCTTTACCCAAATAGACCTCGCCAAGCGAGTGTGGACGGGGATTGGTAAGAAGAGCAATTTGGCGATTAAGAACGTTTATTTTGCATTTCTCAGTGAGTCCAAGGGAATAGAATTGCTGCTGTACCGATATGTGAGGAAGCTGTTCGCGGGCCTTAATGTGGCAGAACCACGCCATGACGAGGACTTGATTTTCAAAGTGGGCCAGCTGGCCCATATGGTGGCCAGGGAAAAACGGCGAACAGAAACTTCACTACGGTTCCAATTGACACAGGACCAGGTATATTTTGCAGCTGTCGATCCGGATTTTAATATCCTCCCATTGATATCAAAACACTTCAGGTCGCGCTATACGGATAAACCTTGGATCATCTATGATACTAAAAGAAAGTATGGCCTCTATTACAATTTGGACGGTGTGGAACTTGTTTCCTTAAATCTTCATGAAGTTTACGCCGGACGCATTATTAAAGGTGATCGCTTCCTACAAGAAACCTCTAGCGATCAGGAAATGTGGGACAATTACTTTAAGGAGGTGCCTATTATATCCCTCCTGAACAAAAAACTGCTTACCACTCGGTCGACCAGAAGGAATTTAGGGTATTCCAGGGAAAAAACAGCGGTATAATTTTCAAGGGGCAACGAAGATAAACTAAACCGACCCAGCTTCTTTTTTAGGGGCCAAAACCGTACCTTTGCAACTTTGCTTTCCAAAATGACACATTTCGAGGAAAATATCGAGGTCAAAGGGGCCCGCGTCCACAACCTTAAAAATATTGACGTCACCATCCCACGGGAAAAATTGGTGGTGATTACCGGGCTTTCGGGCAGTGGTAAGTCGTCCCTGGCCTTCGACACCATCTATGCCGAGGGACAAAGGCGTTATATAGAAACTTTTTCGGCCTACGCGCGACAGTTTTTGGGCGGACTGGAGCGACCCGATGTTGATAAAATAGACGGCCTCTCCCCTGTCATTGCCATAGAACAAAAAACCACCTCCAAATCGCCCCGTTCCACCGTAGGTACCATTACGGAGGTCTATGATTTTCTGCGGCTGTTATTCGCACGCGCAGCAGATGCCTATAGCTATAACACCGGCGAAAAAATGGTCAGCTACAGCGATGAGCAGATCAAGGCCCTTATAAAATCGGCCTACACCAACAAGCGGATAAACATCCTTGCCCCTATCGTAAAATCAAGAAAGGGGCATTATCGGGAACTGTTTGAACAAATTGCGAAACAAGGTTTTGTAAAGGTCCGGGTAGATGGTGAAATCGTGGACATCGTGAAGGGCATGAAGGTAGATCGGTACAAAACCCATGATATTGATATCGTAATAGATCGCCTCAAGGTGACCGATAGCGAAGAATTGGACAAACGGCTGACCGAATCGATCAATACGGCCATGTACAGCGGTAACAATGTGCTTACCGTTTTGGAAGAGGGTACCTCTGAACCGCGTTATTTTAGTAGGGACTTAATGTGCCCTTCCACAGGTATTTCCTATCCCATACCGGAGCCCAACACCTTTTCCTTTAATTCGCCCAAGGGCATGTGCAAAGCATGCAACGGCCTGGGGCATGTGCACGAGGTAAATGATCAAAAGATATTCCCTAACAAAAAATTGTCCATCACTTTAGGAGGTATTGCGCCCTTGGGCGAGTACAAAAAATCCTGGGCCTTTAAACAGATAGAGACTATTGCCCAGCGCTATGATTTTGAATTGACCGATCCTATTACTAAAATCCCCGAGGAAGCCCTGCATATTATTCTTTACGGCGGGGAAGAACGTTTCGAGGTAGATTCCAAAACTTTGGGGGTAAAACGTGAATATAAGATTGATTACGAAGGCATCTCCAATTTTATCAAAAGCCAGTTTGATCAGTCAGACTCCACTTCCATACGCCGTTGGGCCAAGGAATTTATGGATAAGATCACCTGCCCGGAATGTGAAGGCTCCCGTTTACGGAAAGAATCCCTGAATTTTAGGGTAGACAACAAGAATATTGCCGAACTGGCCCATTTGGATATCGCGGAATTGGCCGATTTCTTTAAAGACCTGGATCATAAATTAGATGGAAACCAGCGTACGATTGCCGAGGAGATCATTAAGGAAATCAAAACGCGGATCCAATTTCTTTTGGATGTTGGCCTGGATTATCTGTCGCTCAACAGGAGCTCCAAATCCTTGTCCGGGGGTGAGGCGCAGCGTATTCGTCTGGCAACACAGATCGGATCGCAATTGGTTGGGGTACTCTACATTCTGGACGAACCCAGTATTGGCTTGCACCAACGGGACAATGCACGGCTAATCCGATCTCTGGAGTCCCTTAGGGATATTGGAAATTCTGTCATTGTGGTGGAGCACGATCGGGATATGATAGAACATGCGGATCATGTCATCGATATTGGTCCCCGGGCCGGGAAGCACGGTGGGGAGATCATCTCGGAGGGGAAACCCAAGGATCTTAAAAAGCACCATACCCTAACGGCCGATTACATCACCGGACAAAAGGAAATCCCCATTCCCTCAAAAAGAAGAAAGGGTACGGGTAAGGCTATAGTACTTTCGGGTTGTACCGGCAACAACCTTAAAAATGTTACCGTACGGATTCCCCTTGGGAAAATGATCGGGGTTACCGGGGTATCTGGAAGTGGCAAGTCTACTCTTATCAATGAAACCTTGTATCCCATCTTAAATGCCCACTATTTTAACGGGGTCAGAAAGCCCATGCCATACAAGAAAATTAACGGTTTGGAGCATATAGATAAGGTCATAGACATCAACCAGTCTCCCATTGGTAGAACACCACGGTCCAATCCGGCCACCTATACCGGTGTTTTTAGTGAAATACGCTCCCTATTTGCCAAAACTCCCGAAGCGGCAATCCGGGGATACAAACCGGGGCGCTTCAGTTTTAACGTAACGGGCGGAAGATGTGAAACTTGTCAGGGCGGTGGTCTCAGGGTCATTGAAATGAATTTTCTTCCGGATGTATATGTGGAATGTGAAACCTGCAATGGCAAACGTTTTAACAGGGAAACCCTGGAAATCAGGTATAAGGCACAATCCATTTCCGACGTTTTGGAAATGACGATAAACGAGGCGGTCAGTTTCTTCGAAAAAATCCCTAAAATCCATCGAAAGCTAAAGACCATCCAGGATGTAGGCCTGGGGTATATTTCCTTGGGACAGCAGTCCACTACCCTTTCGGGCGGCGAGGCCCAACGTATCAAACTGGCGACCGAACTCTCAAAACGGGATACCGGCAATACTTTTTATATCTTGGATGAACCTACCACCGGGCTCCATTTTGAGGATATTCGGGTTTTAATGGAAGTTTTGAACAAATTGGTAGACAAAGGAAATACCGTTTTGGTCATTGAGCACAATATGGACGTCATCAAAATGGTTGATTATATTATAGACATAGGGTACGAAGGTGGCCGCGGGGGCGGCATGATAGTTGCAGAGGGAACTCCCGAGGAAGTGGCCAAAGATAAAAAGAGCTATACCTCCATATTTCTTAGAAAAGAATTAGGTTTGTGAAACGTGTTTCTCAACACGGGTACAACAATGGTTGATCTGCGATCGTTAACGGATATGGGAAAGTTAATACAATAAGGATGAGAAAAGAACAGCATCATAAAGGTTGGAATGAAATTAAGACCAACGACTCATGGGCCATTTTCAAAATCATGGGCGAGTTCGTGAGTGGTTTTGAAAAAATGAGCGCCATAGGACCCTGTGTCTCCATTTTTGGTTCCGCACGGACACAGGAATCGGACAAGTACTACAAACTAGCCATAGATATCGCCAAAAGCGTTGCCGAGGCGGGCTACGGTGTCATTACTGGCGGAGGACCTGGTATCATGGAAGCTGGCAATAGGGGGGCGCATTTGGCCGGAGGTACTTCCGTAGGACTCAATATAGACCTGCCCTTTGAACAACACGACAACCCCTATATCGATGACGACAAGAACTTGGACTTTGACTATTTCTTTGTCCGCAAAGTGATGTTCGTAAAATACTCCCAGGGCTTTGTGGTTATGCCCGGCGGTTTCGGCACCCTGGATGAGCTTTTTGAAGCCATTACCCTGATCCAAACGAACAAAATTGGAAAATTTCCTATTATTCTAGTAGGCTCCCATTTCTGGGAAGGCCTTTTCGATTGGGTAAAAACTACCATGCTCCAAGCGGGCAATATTAGCCCTCAAGACCTTGATCTTATCAAAATTGTAGACTCGGGGAAAGAGGTGGTCGAAATTATCGATGCTTTCTACAAAGGAAATATCCTGAGCCCCAATTTTTAATCCAACTATGTCCCGGAAAAAGGCGATATACATATTCAACACCTTTGGCATTTTTCTTTTTTTGCTGAGGTACGGCATGGTCCATGGACAGCACATCAACGAAATAAAGGCTACGCTCGATGGGGAAACCAAGGTCATCAGCATACAACAAAAATTCACTTACATAAATACATCCACGGATACGCTCCGAATCTTGTATTTCAATGATTGGGCAAATGCTTATTCGGACAAAAACACCGCCTTGGCCAAACGTTTTGCTGAGGAATTTAAGAAAAGTTTGCATTTGGCCAAGGACAAGGAAAGGGGTGCAACCAAGATCATCAGCACGGTAGATGACCAATACCGGGGACTTCAATGGCAGCGTACCGAGGGAAAAGATATTATTATGATTATCCCAAGGGAGGCGCTGGCCCCACAGGATTCCGTACAAATCTTTATCTCCTATGAAGTGAAATTGCCTCCCAAAAGGTATACGCCTTATGGTTATGACGGCCGCAATCGATATTACCTGAAGGATTGGTACCTTACCCCAGCGGTCTACAATAGGGAGTGGCAAATTTATTCCAACAAGAACCTGGAAGACCTGTATACCGAGGCAGCCAACACACGCATTAATTTTGTGTATCCCGCAGGACTATCCCTGAACAGTAACTATGAGGAATCTGCCGTCTCTTCCTTTCCAAGAGGTCAACAGATTAGCCTAAAAGGAACCAGCCAAAAGAGCTGTGAAATTATACTTGACCCAATCAATAGGTTTACGAAACATGTTAGCAGGCATTTAACAGTGGCTACGGATATTGAATCTGCCAAGTATGATAAAATATCACAAGGCATCTCCATCAATAAGGTTTCCAAGTTTATCTTCGAAAATTTGGGGGAGTACCCCCATGGTTCCCTCTTGGTAAGTGAAATAGACTACAACAAGAGCCCGTTGTACGGCATCAATCAGCTCCCGTCCTTTATTAGGCCCTATGCAGAACAGTTCCAGTTTGAAATGAAGTTTCTCAAGACGGCATTAGGCAGTTATCTCAGGGAAACCATGTTCATCAATCCTAGAAAAGAGCAATGGGTTACCGATGCCCTATTAAACTATCTGATGATCAATTATGTGGAAACCTACTATCCCGAGCAAAAATTATTGGGCAAGCTGTCCAAGGTATGGGGGGTTAGAGGTTTTCATCTGGCCAAAATGGGTTTTAATGAACAATATCCCCTACTGCATATGCTAACGGCACGCAGAAACCTGGAACAATCCTTGATCACACCCAATGATTCCCTGATTAAGTTCAATCAAAAAATTGCCAACAGATATAAAGCAGGATTGGGATTGGCCTATTTGGCAGATTATATCGGGAAGGAAAAAGTAGATCAAAGCATAAGTAGCTTTAGTAATTCATATAAGCTTAAATCGGTTACCGCCAAGGACCTGCAAACCATTTTGGAAAGCGCTACGGACCTGGACATTACTTGGTTCTTTGATGAATACGTATCTACCCGGGAAAAAATCGATTTCAAAATCAAAAAGATTACCAAGAGTTCGGATTCCCTTGGGGTGACGATCAAAAATAAGCAGGGAACCAATGTGCCCATATCCCTTTTCGGGCTCCAAAAGGATTCCGTGGTTTCCAAATATTGGTTGACCGATATCAAGGAAGAGAAGACCTTTATCATTCCCCGAAACGGGGAAGACCGTTTAGTGCTGAACTATGACCAAAAAATACCGGAATTTAATCAACGCGACAATTGGAAATCGCTCAATGGTTTTTTCTCCAGTAACAAAAAATTGAAATTCCAATTCTTTAAGGACGCTGAAGATCCCTATTACAATCAGATCTTCTATGTCCCGGTGGCCACTTTTAATATCTATGATGGTATCACGCCGGGGCTTCGGTTGACCAACAAATCCCTGTTGCAGCGTCCATTTGTGTTCGATTTTTCACCGTCTATTGGATTCTTGGAGCGGTCCCTGGTGGGTTTCGGAAGATTTTCCTACACGGATTATCATGAGAAAAGTGGTCATTTTGTAACCAACTATACCCTTCGGGGTTCCACTTTCCACTTTCAGACCAACTCCCGTTTTGCAACCGTTACTCCATCTATAAGTTTCGGATGGCGTCCGGATAACCTGATTTCCAACAAAAGACAGGCCCTTTCCTTTAGGTGGGTCAATGTCTTTAGGACCATTGATGAGAGTTTGGACGAACTGGAAACCGATCCGGACTACAGCGTACTCAATGCGCGTTATACCAACTCCAATATAGGTATCATTGATTATATTTCCTGGTTTGTGGATGCCCAACATTCGAGCGACTTTAGCAAGCTTGCCTTTAACTTGGAATATCGGAAACTTTTTCAAAACAACACCCAGTTCAACTTTCGCTTCTTTGCCGGTAAGTTTTTGCGGAACAGGACCGACTCCGATTTCTTTAGTTTTGCGCTGGATAGACCTACCGATTATTTGTTTGACTTTAACTATATAGGGCGGTCGGAAGATGCCGGACTTGCCAGTCAGCAGATTATCATTGCGGAAGGCGGGTTTAAGTCCCAGTTGGAAAATCCCTTTGCCAACGATTGGATTACCACGGCCAACACCAGTTTTAGTCTTTGGCGATGGATAGAACTTTACGGGGATGTCGGGTTCATCAAAAACACCGATGTAAGTACAAGGTTCGTGTACGATTCCGGGGTCCGTTTGAATTTGGTGACCGATTTTTTCGAGCTCTATTTTCCGGTATATTCCAACAATGGCTGGGAAATTGCGCAGAACAATTACGAGGAAAAGATTCGTTTTGTGGTGACCCTGAGTCCCAAAACACTCCTGAGGCTTTTCAATAGAAAATGGTTTTAACCCCTTGATAAATTCTCAAAAAAAATTGTTTTTCTTGTATTATAATTAACAATACAGGCTTAAAATGTGCCTTTTTTAGTAAATCATTAATAAATTACCCTTTTTATTGATTGCAAAACTGATTCTATTTTGATACTTTTGTGGAAAATTGACATTTCTTAATGGACGTTAAATTTCAGACCAGTGAGGATATTTCCTTTGACGATTTTAGGACACAGATCCTAAAGGATTATGAGATTGCCGTAACCAGTAGGGAATGCAGCCTGTTGGGAAGAAGGGAGGTACTCACCGGAAAGGCCAAGTTCGGAATATTTGGAGATGGAAAGGAACTTCCCCAGTTGGCCATGGCACGTTCTTTTAAGAACGGTGATTTCCGAAGCGGGTATTATCGCGATCAAACGTTCATGATGGCCTTGGGCGTGTTAAAACCCAAGGATTTCTTCCACGGCCTCTATGCCACCACCAACATTGAGCAAGAACCCATGAGTGCCGGTAGGCAAATGGGCGGGCATTTTGTGACCTATAGCCTCAACGAAGATGGTAGTTGGAAGGACCTAACGGCACAAAAAAACAGCAGTGCGGACATCTCCCCCACCGCTGCGCAGATGCCTCGCTTATTGGGCTTGGCACAAGCTTCTAAAATTTATCGACATGTACGTGGTATTGATGCGCGGAAGTTTTCCAACAAGGGGAACGAAGTTGCCTGGGGCACCATTGGCAATGCGAGTACCAGTGAGGGTTTGTTTTTCGAAACTGTAAATGCAGGAGGCGTATTGCAGGTGCCCATGATTATCAGTGTTTGGGACGACGACTATGGGATTTCGGTACCAGCAAAACACCATACCACCAAGGAAAATATTTCCGAAGTGTTAAAAGGGTTCCAACGTGATGAAAACAACGCGGGCTATGAAATACTAAAGGTCAAGGGTTGGGACTATACCGCCTTGATACATACTTATGAAAATGCCTCCGATATCTCCCGTGAATCCCATATTCCGGTGCTAATTCACGTCGTGGAGCTAACGCAACCACAAGGGCACTCCACTTCCGGTTCCCATGAAAGATATAAGACCGAGGAACGCTTGGAATGGGAAAAGGAGAACGATTGCAACAAGCGCTTTAGGGAGTGGATCCTTGAAAAGGGCATTGCAACCGAAGAAGATCTTAAGGCTACTGAAAAAGCCATAAAAAGGGAGGTTAGAACGGCCAAAAAAGAAGCTTGGGCCGAGTTTTTGGAACCCCATAAGGAAACCAAAAGGATCTTGGTTCAACTACTTGAAAACGTTGCCAATAGCAGCCCCAATAAGGCTTTTATCACCAAAATAAAAAATGACCTCATAGCTATTGAGGAGCCTATAAAGAAGGATTTGGCGTCCAAATCGAGAAGGGCCCTGAGGTACCTCCTTGGGGAAACAACCGCTGAAAAAAACGCGTTGACCCAATGGATTTCCGAGTTCTTGGAGGAAACACAACCCAAATACAGTTCCCATTTATTTAGTGAACTTGCCAATAAGGCCACGAACATTTCCGAAGTTAGACCGGAATACGATGGTACTTCTGAAAAAGTGGACGGTAGGATTATCCTTCGGGATAATTTTGATGCCCTTTTTGACAAGTACCCTGAAGCCCTGATCTTCGGAGAGGATAGCGGCACCATTGGAGATGTGAACCAGGGGTTGGAGGGGCTACAGAAAAAATATGGCGCCTTGCGGGTCGCGGACACCGGAATTCGTGAAGCTACCATAATCGGACAAGGGATCGGGCTTGCGCTCAGGGGACTACGCCCCATAGCAGAAATACAATATTTGGATTATATACTGTACGCCATTCAGACGCTAAGTGACGATTTGGCTACGTTGATGTACCGTACGCTAGGAAAACAAAAGGCACCCCTTATCGTAAGGACGCGTGGACATCGTTTGGAAGGTATCTGGCATTCCGGTTCGCAAATGGGTGGGCTCATTCATCTCTTACGAGGGATGTACATCCTTGTTCCAAGGGATATGACCCGAGCGGCCGGTTTCTATAATACCCTTATGAAAAGCGATGAACCCGCTTTGGTCATCGAAAGTCTTAACGGATATCGTTTAAAGGAGCCCAAGCCAAATAATCTAGGGGAACTCTGTACGCCCATAGGCGTGGTGGAGACCATCAAGGAAGGTAGAGACATTACCTTGCTGTCATACGGATCTACACTACGTATCGTGACCCAGGTGGCCCAGGATCTGAAAGAAGTAGGTATCGATGCCGAAGTAATCGATGCACAGAGCCTTATGCCTTTCGATATAGATCACGATGTCCTCAAGAGCGTTAAAAAGACCAACCGCCTTCTTGTAATAGATGAAGATGTCCCCGGAGGATGTTCAGCTTACCTTGTTCAGGAAATTGTAGAAAAACAGGGTGGATACAAATACTTGGACAGTGCCCCACAAACACTTACCGGAAAAGACCATAGACCGGCATACGCCACAGATGGCGATTATTTTTCAAAACCCAATGCCGAGGATATTTTTGAAAAGGTATACGAAATTATGCACGAGTCCAACCCACAGGATTACCCAAGTTTGCGCTAATAAAACTTCACATGGATTAAAAAATCCCGCTCTTGGAGCGGGATTTTTATTTTAAACCTTTACAAAATCGAGCCTTTAGTTCTTGATATCCATTTCCGGTTCCTTGATGGCCGGCGTAATGGGGTTTCCATCCGCGTCTATTTCAATGATGGCATCAAAGCCCAGTTCATCCAACTTGTCTATTATTTTGGCCCTATCCCCCACCATAAACCAGTTTACTTCATTGGGTTTTACTACTTTTTGGCTCACCTCTTGCACTTCGTCAAGGGAAAGGTTCCTAACATTACCATCGTATTTCTGATAATAATCATCGGCCAATCCGTAGCGTACTATATTGGCCAAAGAGTTGTTCACGGCAGTATTGGTCTCCCACTGTCCGGGAAGTTTCAATACCTGATTGGTCTTCACCTTATCCAATTCTTGCTGTGTAGCCGGTCTTGTGGTGGTAAATTCCGAGATTTCCTTGCGCAGCTCGGTTACCGATTCCGCAGATTTATCGGTCTGTACAGGGGCATACATTATGAATGGTCGTTCTTCCTTGGCGCCCAGGACAAAACCACCGGCACCGTAGGCCCAATGTTTATCCTCCCTGAGGTTCATATTGATTCTGGAAGTAAAATCACCACCGAGAATACTTACCATCTGCTCCAGGGCCACCTCGGAAACGTCCCCGTATTTTTCGGTAAGGTGCCCCGCAATGATAACAGATTGCTGCGATTCCGGACGGTTCATTAAGTACAGTGTATTTTTTGAACTGACCGTCGGTTTGCCAAAAGTAATGGAAGGCACCGCTCCCTTTTTCCATTTGCCAAGGGATTTTTCCAACTTGGAAGTCAACTCATTCATCTCCACATCCCCGGTCACCACCAAGGTGGCATTGTTTGGCTTCATCCATGTATCGTAGAACTTCTGAACATCTGCCCGGGTCAATTTGCCCACCGTCTCCTCAAAACCAGAGCCTGTGTACGGGTTGCTATAGGGATGTCCTTCTCCGTACAGGTATTTGGTCATGACTCGCAACGCCATGGAGATCGGCTGCGATTTTTCGGTTTTAATATCATTGATCTGCTCTGCCTGCAGGCGCTGAAATTCATTTTGCGGAAAGGAAGGGTTCAATACCACATCGGCAAATAGATCCAGGCTTTCCCCTAGACTAGGCTTAAGGGTATTCATATACACACTGGAAATATCCTGATTGGAAAAGGTATTAAGGCTTGCGCCCAAAAGCTGTAATTTTTCATTGATCTGCAGGGAGTTTAGGTCCTGGGTGCCTTCGTCCAAGAGGTCCATGGCCAGCGACGCTGTACCAGGACTGGCCAAATGGTCTGTCTTGTAACCCGCATTCACCATAAGGTTCATTACTACCGTAGGTACACCGGCCCGTTTGGCCAAAATTACATTAAGTCCGTTAGAGAGTTTGGCCCGTTCCAAATCGGGAAACTTGGAACTCTTGGGAGCACCCAGTTCGGGTAGTTTGGAGCGATCAACGGTGCTTGCTTCAACCTTATATTCAGGAAAAGGATTGCAAATCAGCACATGTTTGCCTTGGGTAAGCCATTTCTGGGCCGTCTTCTTAATATCGTCAATAGTGGCATCCTCTACGTACTTAAGCACTGTTTTGTAGTAGGAAGCATCGCCGAAATAGGTTTCGTTGGAAGCTAGGATATCCGATACCCCGCCAAAACCTCCAATACGCTCCAACCCCTTAATGAAATTGGCAAAGTAGGCCGCCTTTACCCTTTTGAGTTCGGCCTCGGTAGGGCCATTTTGAATAAGATTATCTATTTCTGCCCAAAGTTTGGACTTCACTTCCTCTACATCGCCACCGGGTTTCACATTGGCCCAGCTAATAAACCTGCTCGAAATCTCGCTCGACGCTTGAAAAGCAACCACCGAACTGGCTATTTGGTCTTCATAAATCAATTTTTTGTACAGTCTGGAATTTTTCCCACTGGTCAAAATAGCGGAGATCAAATCGAAGTGAATGTCCTCCTTATCACCAAATTGAGGGGTATTCCATGCAAACAGTACCCGGGTTTCCGGTACCCTATCCTGGTAGACCTGATAGGTATCGCCGGTGCGGCGGGGAATGTTCACTTCCTGTCGTTCTATGGTTGGTCCGGAAGGAATGTCACCAAAGTAGTTCAACACTTTTTGGTATACCTCTTGCGGATTGATGTCGCCCGCTACGGCCACTACGGCATTCGCCGCGCCGTAATAACTTTTAAACCACTCGTGTACGTCCTCTAGGGAAGCGGCATTGAGGTCTTCCATCTCCCCAATTACGGTCCAGGAGTATGGATGGCCTTTGGGATACATGGCCTTGGTAAGATAATCGTACTGTTTCCCATAAGGCTGATTTTCACCCTGCCTTTTTTCGTTTTGTACAACACCCCTTTGTTCATCTAGCCGTTCTTGGTCGATAGCGCCCAGCAAATGCCCCATTCTATCCGATTCTAAAAAAAGGACCTGGTCCAGGGCGGAAACGGGAACATTTTGGAAATAATTGGTGCGGTCGTTGTTCGTAGTACCGTTTAGATCCGTACCCCCAATGCGCTCCAATGCCTGAAAATAGTCGTCATTAAAATTTTCACTTCCGTTAAACATTAAATGTTCAAACAAATGGGCAAACCCGCTCTTTCCAGGCTTCTCGTTCTTGGAGCCTACATGGTACCACACGTTTACCGCGGCTATAGGGGCCTTATGGTCTTCATGGACCAATAAAGTAAGCCCATTGGGCAGTTCAAAACGTTCATAGGGAATTTCAATGTCGGAGGCTTTAAATTCAAAGCCCTGTGCTTGCTGTTTCTGCATAACAAAAACCAGCAGCAAAAAAAATGCTACTTTTTTCATGATTGATGATTTAATTATAATTAGTCCAAAGTCTAAGCATAAATATACTGCTAGTAGCGCTCATATACAATTTTTTATGAGAGGTCCTTTTTGTATAATTCTTTTTTCTGTATCGTAAAATTGCCCTAAGTTTATTCCAAGATCATAGCTTTGCACCGCATGGACATGGACACCATTTTGGAAGAATTTTATTCGCTTACCGAAACTAGGACAAGTCGGCTAGAGGGCTATGATAGTATTAACTTTAAAGTAGTGCACAAAAGCGGAGTCTACGTGTTAAAGCAGCACCCAAACACGTCCGGGACCATAGCCCTATTGCAGGCCGAGGCCAAAATTTTTGTGCGCTTGGCCGCTCTGGAGGCCTACGATTTTCCCAACAACATCTTAACTACCGCTGGCGAATCGCTGGGTATAAGTGGTGATTGGGTCTACCAATTGCTGTCTTTTGTGGAAGGTGATTTTCTAAATCAGGTACCCCATACCGGGGCCCTATTACATTCCTTCGGTGTTTTTTTGGGGCAAATGGACAAGGCTCTTGAAAAGACCTATGAAGCCGCTATCATGGCCAAGGAGACGGTATGGGATTTAAAACATTTTAGGAACAGCCGGTCACTGTTGCACCATATAGGAAATGTACGGGACAGGAACCTTGTGGATTATTTTTTCCTACAATTCGATGAACATTTGAGCCCCGTGGCACACCAGCTCAGGAAAGGCATCCTGCACAATGACGCCAACGATTGGAATGTACTGGTCCAAAACGGAAGGGTTTCGGGTATCATCGACTTTGGTGATATGTGCTACACCTGGATCATCAACGAAGTGGCCGTGGCCCTTACCTATGTGATGATGGAAAAGGAAAACCCCTTGGACATTGCAATTCCTGTAATACAAGGGTACCACCAAACGTATCCCCTGGAGGAAAAGGAACTGGACATCCTTTATTACTTGATAGCGGCCAGGTTATGTACCAGCGTATGCAATTCTGCCCATAGCAAAAAATCAAAGCCCGATTCGGACTATATTGTCATAAGCGAAAAGCCGGCATGGGAACTCTTGCGGAAATGGATAACGATTAGTCCCATAAAAGCCAGGGAAACCTTCAAAAAAGCTGCGGGCCTTCCACTGCCCCCAAAAACAAAACCAGACCATCAACTCAAAAGAAGAAAGGCCCTTTTAAGTCCGTCGCTCTCCCTGAGTTATCGCCAACCCATTGAAATGTCCCGATCGGCCTTTCAATATATGTACGATGCAGAGGGAAACACCATTTTGGACGCCTATAACAACATTATGTTGGTAGGGCATTGCCACCCCAAGGTAGTGAGAGCCGGGCAAAGGACCCTGGCAAAATTGAACACCAACACACGATATTTGTATGAGGAACTCCTGGCTTATGGCGAAAGATTACTTTCCCTGTTCCCAGAAAAGTTGTCCAAGGTTTTCTTGGTAAACTCGGGCAGCGCTGCCACAGACTTGGCTATTCGCATGGCCTTGACCACTACCAAAAAAAATAAGGTGATGGCCCTTGAACATGGGTATCATGGAAACACGCAATTGGGCATTGATATTAGTCATTATAAGTATCAAGGCAAGGGAGGAAGCGGACAAAAGGATTTTATAATCAAGGCACCCATGCCAAAAGTGTTTGCATCTGGTTTTGACAATGAGCAGGGGGCCGGGGAGCACTTTGCGGCACTTGCGACGGAACTGATCCAAATAGATCAAAATGACATTGCTGCTTTTATCGCAGAACCCTTCATGGGCTGCGGCGGACAGGTTCCCTTGGCCCCGGGTTACCTTAAAAACGTCTATCCCAAAATAAGGCAACAGGGAGGTATCTGCATTAGCGATGAGGTGCAGGTGGGTTTTGGCCGACTGGGAAGCCATTTTTGGGGTTTTGAAATGCACGGGATAGTACCTGATATGGTCATTCTGGGGAAACCCATGGGAAATGGCCATCCCATTGGTGCAGTGGTGACCACAGAGGCAATGGCCAAAGAATTTGATAACGGCTTGGAATTTTTTAGCTCCTTTGGAGGCAATCCGGTTTCCTGTGCCATTGGCCATTCCGTACTTGATGTAATACAAGAAGAAGGTCTACAAGAACATGCCAGGGATGTAGGAGATTATTTAATGACCCTTTTAGCAGACCTTGGGAAACGCTACCCTCAAATTGCCGACGTGCGGGGGGCGGGGCTTTTTATAGGTGTGGAACTTACTGATACGAACGGAAAACCCCTTACCCAACTGGCTTCCAAGATTAAGAACGGCCTACGTGAACGTCACATTTTAATAGGCACCGACGGTCCTTTTGACAATGTTTTAAAGATTAAACCACCACTCGCTTTCAATAAATCTGATTCGAGGAAATTGGTAGGCCAAATGGCATCAATTCTCGAGGAATTGACCATACTTTAGCAAAAAAACGATACATTTACTGGCATTCAAATCTTATTATTAATGAAAAACAGCTTAAAAAATGACCTAGGTCTGGCCGTGCTCAGAATTGCCTCATCGGCCATGTTGCTTACCCATGGTATTCCCAAATTTCAAAAGCTAATAAATGGTAATTTTGAATTTCCCAATCCATTGGGCATCGGAGCTTCTCCCTCACTTTTTCTAGCGGTCATCGGAGAATTTGTTTGTCCAATCCTGATCATTATCGGTTATAAGACCAGATGGGCTACGGTACCTCCAGCAATAGTTATGCTTGTGGCCGCCTTCATGATCCATGGCTCCGATCCATTTAAAAACAAGGAATTGGCCTTGCTGTATTTAACAGCTTTACTGACCGTTATGCTATTGGGCCCTGGCCGATATAGCATTGACAAAAGGTAGTGTTAGATAATTTTTACAAGTAGTTCCTTCAACAGGTCGGCCTGGGAAATATTTTGGGCCCCTACCCCTTTTCCTTTGAGATCCAGTTCCCTTAGCTGGGCAATTATACGGCTCACCTTTTTCATGGGATAGTTTTTTGCCGCGATCTGGTATTCACTCACAAAATAAGGGTTTACCCCTAAGGTACTTGCCACATTTCTTGGGGAGTGATCATTGAGTCCATGGTAATTCAACAACTGGGAAAAAAAGGTGTGCAACAAGGTTATGGTAACCACCAGGGGGTTGTCCTTTGGGTTTTGCGCAAAATAATTGATGATGCGGGTTGCCTTAAGGATATTGCGTTCGCCAATGGCTTTTTTCAGTTCAAAATTGTTGTAATCCTTGCTTATCCCAATGTTCTCCTCTATCGCTTCTGCGGTGATTTCTTTTTCTTTTGGAATTACCAATTGTAGTTTTTCCAGTTCGTTGTTGATCTTGCTGAGGTCGGTACCCAAAAATTCCACCAGCAACATCGCCGCTTTGGGGGCAATGCGATATCCCCTGCCCTGCATTACCTTACGGATCCATTCGGAGACCTGGTTTTCGTAAAGTTTTTTACTCTCGAACAGGACGCCATTGTTCTGTAGCGATTTGTACAATTTTTTGCGTTTGTCCAATTTGGCATACTTGTAACAAATGACCAAAACCGTGCTGGTCTGTGGTTGATCCACATACGAGCTCAAACTGTCTATGGAACGCGAAAGGTGTTGGGCCTCCTTAACAATGACCACTTGCTTCTCAGCCATCATGGGATAGCGTTTGGCATTGGAAACAATACTCTCAATGGATACATCCTTTCCATAAAGTACCATTTGATTGAATCCCCGTTCTTCCTCCGTTAGCACATGATCCTCAATAAAGGCTGCAATCTTATCAATATAATAAGGTTCCTCCCCCATCAAAAAGTAAACAGGGGCAATGGTTCCGTTTCGGATATCCGCGACAATTCGTTTTACTTCATCCATTAAAAAAAAATCATCAAATTTGTGCCATGCAGGTACTGAATTTTTCAGCGTACGACTTCCGCTTCAAAAATAGCGAAAATAAAGTCCATATTTTTGACGTGATCCGTAAAAAATTTGTCGTGCTACAACCCGAGGAATGGGTTCGCCAACACGTGGTGCACCATCTTCTATTTAATAAAAAATACCCAAAGAGTCATATCAATGTAGAGAAACAATTGCAATTGAACACCCTTAAAAAAAGATATGACGTTGTTGTTTTTAACCCTGATGGAACCATAGAGATTTTGGTGGAGTGCAAATCGCCGGATACGAAGATAACCCAGACGGTGTTTGATCAGATCGCTCGCTACAATATGCAGCTACGGGCCAAGTTTTTGATGGTCACCAACGGTCTGGAGCACTACTACTGTCAAATGGACCTGGAAGAAGAAAAATATACTTTTTTGGAGCATATTCCTGATTTTAGCCGTTAATTTGCAAGCGTTTTGAAAATAGCGATCGTCATACTCAACTGGAACGGGGAAAAACTCTTGGAAAAATACCTGCCATCGGTGACCCAATTTTCCAAAGAAGCTGACCTCTACGTAGCGGACAACGCTTCCTCAGACGGTTCGGTATCTTTTTTGGAAACGCATTATCCCAACATTAAAATTATCAAAAACAATAGCAATGGTGGCTTTGCCAAGGGCTACAATGATGCCCTTAAGGAGGTGGAAGCCGATATCTTCTGCCTGTTGAACTCGGATGTGGAGGTCACGGAAAACTGGCTCGAACCAGTAAAAGATGTCTTTCGAAACATCCCTGAGGCGGCCATCGTTCAGCCCAAGATCCTAGATCTAAAACGGAAGGACCATTTTGAGTATGCAGGTGCGGCCGGGGGCTTCATAGACCAATTGGGCTATCCCTTCTGTAGGGGGAGAATATTTCAGGCCTTGGAAAAGGATAGGGGGCAATACGATGACGTACGGGAGATTTTTTGGGCCACGGGCGCCTGTATGTTCATTAAAAGGGAAGTTTTTAAGCACTTAAAGGGATTTGATGAAGACTATTTTGCCCATCAAGAGGAGGTAGACCTTTGTTGGCGGGCCAAAAACAGCGGATATAAGGTTTTCTATACCGGTAAGGCTTTTGTATATCACTTGGGGGGATCTACCCTGGATAATATGAATCCCAAGAAGACCTATCTCAACTTTCGGAACTCCCTGTTTTCCATTACCAAAAACCTGCCCAGGCGAAAGGCAATGCCGATCATCTTCTTGCGTTTGTTGTTGGACGGTGTGGCCGCACTGCGATTTATTCTGCAATTAAAGTTGAGCCATTGCTGGGCGATTCTAAGGGCTCACCTCAGCTTCTATAGGCAGTTCCGAAAGATGTACCGGAAGCGGGAAAAAGCTAATTTTATACTAAAGTACTATGCGGCAAAGTCCATAGTGTGGTCGCATTTCGTAAATCAGGTAAGAAAATTTAACGTTTTAGTAAAAGATTAACTAATTTGCATTATTCGAACATGGCATTTTATCTAATTTTGAACTTATCAAATTAATTAACCCTAGTAATAGTATTATGAAAAAAATCGTTTTTGGCCTTTTGGGGATAGCAGTACTGCTATCTTCTTGTGTATCACAGAAAAAATATGCCGACTTAGAGGCAAAGCAGAAGGAAACGCAGGATCTTTTGAACTCTGCAACCGTTAAACTCAATGATTGTTTATCCGAAAAGGCATCAGCAGATTCCAGGCTGAAGACATTGGAGGACCAAAACGCATTCCTTAAGGCGAACAACCAGGAGTTGATCAACAATATGGGAAATCTTACTACCCTAACCACCAAGGGTGCGGAGAACTTGGAAAAGTCCTTGGAAAGTCTAAAGGAGAAAGACCTTACCATTCGCAAACTACAAGATGCCATTACAAGGAGGGATTCGGTTAATTTGGCCTTGGTACAGAGCCTGAAGGGCGTCCTAGGAAACCTGGACGACGAGGATATCGAAATCAACGTGGAAAAAGGTGTGGTGTTTGTATCCATTTCCGACAAATTATTGTTTAGCAGTGGAAGCTATAATGTGACCAGTAGAGCCAAGGAAGTTTTGGGCAAGGTGGCCAAGGTGGTCAACAACAAACCAGACTTTGATTTTATGGTAGAAGGCCACACGGATGATGTACCTTACAGAAGTGGTGTATTATTGGACAACTGGGATTTGAGTGCAAAACGCGCAACCGCCATCGTACGAATTTTACAGAACGATTACAATGTTGATCCCAAGCGGATGACTGCAGCAGGAAGAGCGGAATACATTCCAGTTTCCGAAACGGACAAAGCCAAAAATAGAAGGACCCGTATTGTTGTATTGCCAAAAATTGATCAGTTCTACAGTATGATAGAAGAGGGAATGAAAGATCCCGCTATCAACAACTAGAAAACGAATATATACCTACCTAAAGGCGACTCTTGAACAGAGTCGCTTTTTTTTGTCAAAAAATGTCTGTACTACCCTTGCCTTCACGTAGTATAAGAGGTTCGTCACCGGACAGGTCTACAACGGTGGAGGCCGTGTTATCCCCGTAGCCCCCATCGATCACTACATCTACAAGGTTTTCCCATTTCTCATAAATGAGTTCGGGGTCCGTGGTATACTCCAACAGTTCATCCTCGTCTTTTATGGAGGTCGAAACTATAGGGTTTCCCAATTCGGCTACCAGAGCCCTTGCTATGGAGTTAGCGGGCACGCGGATGCCCACGGTCTTTTTCCTTTTAAAATCTTTGGGGAGATTATTGTTTCCTGGCAAAACAAACGTATACGGCCCGGGTAGCGCGCGTTTTAAAATTTTAAAGGTGGCCGTATCTATTTGACGGACGTAGTCGGACAAGTTGCTCAAATCTGCACAGATAAAGGACCAGTTGGCCTTTGCCAATTTCACACCCTTTATGCGCGCAATCTTTTCCAGGGCCCTGGCATTGGTAATATCACACCCCAGACCGTAAATCGTGTCCGTTGGGTAAATGACCAAGCCGCCCTTTTTTAGCACTTCTACCACCTGCTTTATGGCTTCGGGCCGGGGGTTTTCCTCGTATATTTTAATCAATTCGGCCATAAAAAAGGAATCATAAGAATGGTTGCTATTCTAAATTTGGGTCTTTCCCGGATCCAACTAAAATTCTACCTATAGCTTTTCCAAGCTTGAACGGGACCAACAAAGTACGCACTAAAATTTTAATTATTAAACACCAGAGATGAAAGATTCCGAGTGGTTTTTATTTTCCGACCCACATTCCCTAGGGTTCGGAGAGCACCTCCAATTTGGCGAAACGCAACAACAGCTTTTTTACGTTCCCGTTCTCAAAGTGTATTTCCGCTTTTTTATCGTTGCCCGCACCTTCAATCTTAAGCACCTTGCCCCGCCCGAACCTGGTATGATTTACCAAGGCGCCCTCTACAAGTTTTGGGTCTATGTTGTGGGTGTTCCCAATGGGTTTGGAGAGTTCGGGTTTGAGCTTCCTTAATTTTTTGAGCTGTCTTTCATTGGGTCTGGAAACGCTGGGCGGGTTTCCATTGGTAGGTTTTATTTGCCGTAGTTTGCTTTTGTCCACCTCTCCAAAGATGTCCGTATTGATCAGGGATTTATACTGGTAGGCCTTCTCTACTGGTGTAAGGTTCTCTACATATTTTTCATCTATTTCTTCGATAAAGCGGCTTGGTTCAGCATCAATGAGCTTTCCCCAACGATATCGGTTTTGGGCATAGGTAAGATAGGCCTGCTTTTCGGCTCGTGTAAGTGCTACGTAAAACAAGCGTCGCTCTTCCTCTAGTTCGCTCCTGGTGTTCATGCTCATGGCCGATGGAAAAAGATCTTCCTCCATACCCACAATGTACACGTGGGGGAACTCCAAACCCTTGGCCAAGTGAATGGTCATCAATGCAACACGGTCATCATCACCGGTATCCTTGTCCAAATCTGTAGCCAGGGCCACGTCTTCCAAAAATTCGGCAAGGTCTCCCTTGGCATCGGCCAGTTCCTTTTGTCCTTCCACGAAATCTTTTATCCCATTAAGCAACTCTTCTATGTTCTCCATCCGGGCAATCCCTTCGGGTGTACCATCTTTTTTAAACTCTAGGAGGATTCCGGTCTTTTTGGCCACATGTTCCGCCAGGGCGAACGCATCGGATCCCTCGTTCATAATCTGAAAGCTCTTGATCATGGTTACAAAATCGCTCAGCTTGCGTTTTGTGCCCGTATTGATCTTCAAATCCAAGCGGTCCAGATTTTCCATTACCTCAAATATGGATCTACCGTAATGATTGGCAGCCACCAACAGTTTATCCATGGTGGTCTGCCCAATGCCCCTGGTGGGAAAATTGATAATACGTTTTAAGGCTTCCTCGTCCTTTGGATTGATTACCAGGCGCAAATAGGATAGCACATCCTTTATCTCCTTGCGTTGGTAAAAAGACAGTCCGCCATAAATCCTATAAGGAATATCTTTTTTGCGCAAAGCGTCCTCTATGGCCCGGGATTGCGAATTGGTCCTATAGAGTACCGCGAATTCCCCATTGGACTGTTGGTTGCGCATCTTGTTCTCAAATATGGAGCCAGCCACAAAACGGCCCTCCTCGGCATCGGTTATACTTCGGTGCAATTTGATCATGGCCCCCTCGTCATTATCGGTCCAAACCACCTTTTTCAGTTGGTTTTTGTTTTTGGCGATAATGGAATTGGCCGCGTTCACAATATTCTTTGTGGAGCGATAGTTCTGTTCCAAACGGTAAACGGCTACATCCTCATAGTCCCTTTGAAAGTTTAAAATGTTGCTGATATTGGCTCCACGGAACGAGTAGATGCTCTGGGCATCATCCCCTACCACACAAATATTCTGGTAACGATCGGCCAAGGCCTTCACAATCAAATATTGGGAATGGTTGGTATCCTGATACTCATCTACCAGGATATATCTAAATCGGTCCTGATATTTCATCAGTACCTCTGGAAAACGGCTCAGCAGCTCGTTGGTACGCAGTAGTAGATCATCAAAATCCATGGCGCCGGCCTTGAAGCACCGGTCCACATAATTTTTATAGATTTCTCCCATTCTAGGGCGTTTAGCCATAGCATCGGCCTCTACCAGCTCCGGATCGTTAAAATAGGCCTTTACTGTAATCAAACTGTTCTTATAAGAGGAAATCCTGTTTTGGACCTGCTTGTACTTATAGATATCCTTGTCCAGCCCCATTTCCCTGATTATCGATGCGATCAAGCGTTGGGAATCCTGGGTGTCATAAATGGTAAAATTGCTAGGGTAACCCAATTTGTCCCCATCAAAGCGCAGGAGCTTGGCAAAAACCGAATGAAAAGTACCCATCCACAAGTTCTTGGCCTCCGAACCACCCACAATGTCCGCGATCCGCTTTTTCATTTCCCTGGCCGCCTTGTTGGTAAAGGTAAGTGCCAGGACGTTGAAGGCGTCTACCCCCTGCCCCATAAGATGGGCAATGCGATAGGTGAGTACCCTGGTCTTGCCCGAACCGGCACCGGCAATGACCATTAAAGGCCCTTCCTTATGCAAAACCGGCGCTTTTTGCGCCTCATTCAATTCGTTTAAAAACTTCTCCAATCTACCCTTCGTTTAAAGCGAATCAAATTTAGCCATTATTACCACCATCCTAAAATCATCCTTTAATTATTATGAACAATAGCAAGCTGATTTATATTGATTTGAATATATTTAGGCCATCAAAGGCAAATGATGAAAAAAATTAAGTTCCTGCTCCCCATAGTGTCCATGGCATTGATCTTTTTTCCCGTGCATTCACAGCAAAGTAAGGCCGGCCCTATAATCGAGAATTTTGGCAAGGTCTTTAACATAGAGAAACCCGCCTTTAAACTGGACACCACCCTGACCTACAAGGCGGTTTTTGACATTGTGAATAGCCCTGAAGGCCATACAGAACGGAACAAAAGTCTTGAGACGGCGGCACGTTTTCTGAATATGCATGCACAAAGCGGCATTCCCAAGGCACAGTTAAAGGCAGCCCTGGTTGTACATAGTAAAGCGTCCAAGGACCTTCTCTCCGATGCCGCCTATGAAAAACGATTTGGCGTCAAAAATCCAAATGGGGAATTGATCAAGGCCCTACTGTCTGCTGATGTAGCCATAATTTTTTGTGGTCAGTCTTCCATGGCAAGGGGGTATCCCAAGGAAGACCTCATACCCGGGGTACAGCTGTCCTTATCGGCCATGACCGCCCTAATCCAGTTGCAAAACGATAATTACAATCTAATAAAGTTTTAAAACCCTATGAAAAAAATAGCTTCCCTAATAGTATTCATAGCCAGTGCCATTAGCTATGCACAGGGCCCAAGTTTGGAAAACGATTACAATGCCATTGAGAGCAAAGTAATCGAATGGCGCCACGATATCCATCAGCATCCTGAACTTTCCAATCGCGAATTCAAAACAGCGGAAAAAATCGCCGCCCATCTAAAGTCGCTCGGGATAGAAGTACAGACCGGGGTGGCCAAAACCGGGGTGGTAGGTCTTTTAAAGGGGAATAGCCCCGGTAAGGTAGTGGCCCTTAGGGCAGATATAGATGCCCTGCCTGTAACGGAGCGCAACGATCTTCCCTATAAATCGACCGTAACCTCCGAGTTTCTGGGTGAAAAAGTTGGGGTCATGCATGCCTGCGGTCACGACACGCATACGGCCATCCTCATGGGTGTAGCTGAAATTCTTTCAAAAAACAAGGACAAAATAAAAGGTACGGTAAAGTTTATTTTCCAACCTGCGGAGGAAGGCGCACCTCCTGGCGAAGAGGGGGGAGCTCTCCTTATGGTAAAAGAAGGTGTTCTGCAAAGCCCCAAGGTGGACGCCATTTTTGGGCTTCACATCAACTCGGCCACCCCGGTAGGCACTATTCGCTACAAATCTGGGGGCAGTATGGCTGCAGCACAGCGTTTTGTCATTCAGGTAAAGGGAAAACAGACTCATGGATCACAGCCCTGGGCCGGGGTAGATCCCATCCTGATCAGTGCCAAGATCATTGATGGCCTGCAGACCATTATCAGTCGGGAATCAGAACTCACCAATGAGGCAGCGGTAATTACTGTTGGAAAAATAACCAGTGGCGTACGTTTCAATATCATTCCGGAAAGTGCAGAAATGATCGGAACCATCCGTACGCTGGATTACGACATGCAAGCCTTGATCAGCAAACGTATGAAAGAAATGGTTCCTGCTTTGGCCAAGGCGTATGGTGGTGAAGCCACCATAGACATACAGAACACCACTGAAATTACCTATAACGACCCTGCACTTACAGCCCAAATGGTACCCAGTCTGGAACGTGTAGCAGGTGAGGGAAAAGTGGAAGTACATAAGGCGATTACCGGGGCAGAGGATTTTTCGTATTTTCAAAAGGAAGTTCCGGGTTTCTATTTCTTTTTGGGCGGGATGACCCCTGGAAACACCGAGGCTTATCCACATCATACGCCCGACTTTAAAATAGATGATAGCGGACTCCTGTTAGGCGTAAAGGCGCTTACCGAAATCAGTTTGGATTATCTAAACCAATAACGCATGGATTCCTTCCTCAATATCTTTTCCAATATCCCTTGGTGGGCATGGATATTGGTGTTTTTGGCCTTGGTGGCCCTACGTGATATTTTCTTTCAGCGATCGCATACCATAAGCCATAACTTTCCCATAGTTGGTCATTTGCGCTATTGGTTGGAGAGTATCGGTCCTGAAATGCGGCAGTATTTTGTGGCCAACAACAGGGAAGAGCTTCCCTTTAACAGAATAGAACGAAGTTGGATCTACGCTTCGGCCAAAAAGGAAAACAACTACGAAGGTTTTGGTACGGATCGCGACATTTATGCACACCAGCATATCTTTATTAAGAACCAGATGATGGCCTACAAGGTAACGGGTGATCATCCCAATGCCATTGACAAAACCTTCCTTCCCTGTGCCAAGGTAATCGGCGCCTACAACAAACGCAGAAAACCGTATCGCCCAGCCTCCATAATCAATGTTTCGGCGATGAGCTTTGGGTCACTTTCCGCGGCTGCCGTAGAAGCCATGAACTGGGGAGTTGCCAAAAGCGGGGCCTACCATAACACGGGCGAGGGCGGACTCTCACCCTATCACAAACAGGGTGGTGATGTCATCTTTCATTTTGGCACCGGATATTTTGGGGTGCGCAATAAAGATGGGAACTTTTCCATGGAAAAAATGAAGATCCTGGTCGACGAAAACCCCTGTATCAAGGCCATTGAAATAAAACTTTCCCAAGGGGCAAAGCCAGGCAAGGGTGGGGTACTGCCCGGAGCAAAGATTTCCCATGAAATCGCAAAGATACGTGGTGTGGAGGTTGGTAAGGACGTATTGTCACCAGCAACACACAAGGCTTTCGATACTATTCCCGAACTGTTGGAACTTATTGAGGCCATCGCAAAGGAAACGGGTCTTCCCGTAGGGCTTAAAGGTGCCATTGGAAAATTGGACCAATGGGAAGAACTGGCCGATCTAATGCAGAAAACAGGGAAAGGCCCTGATTTTATTACTGTTGACGGAGGCGAAGGTGGTACCGGTGCTGCGCCACCAAGTTTCGCCGATCATGTTTCCTTGCCCTGGGTGTATGGGTTTTCTAACTTGTACAAAGTTTTTAAGGAGCGAAAGCTCTCCGATCGTCTTGTGTTTATCGGTAGCGGAAAGCTGGGATTCCCTGCCAAAGCGGCCATGGCATTTGCGATGGGGGTAGATTGCCTAAATGTGGCCAGGGAAGCTATGATGAGCATTGGCTGCATCCAGGCCCAGGTATGCCACACCAACCGTTGCCCGTCCGGGGTGGCCACACAGAGCAAATGGTTGCAGAGCGGTATTGACGTCCCCCTGAAATCGGACCGCCTGGCGCAATACTTCAAGACCTTTAGAAAAGAGTTTTTGGAAATCACCCATGCCGCAGGATATGAACACCCTTGCCAATTTACCATGTGTGACATCCAAGTAAACATTGATGATCAGGATTTTAACAGAGACCTTAAGGCCTCCTATGGCTATGAAAAGACCGCCGTTCCCTATACCAACATGCAGGACCTTTACGATTGTATGTATCTCGGCGGAAGAAAAAAGAATGAAACTAAAGCTTAAATACCGTACCCCTATGAAAAAAATACTACTATACGCACTGACCCTTCTTTTAAGCTGTTCCGTGCTTCACGCACAAAAAAAGAAAGATCTTCTTTTGGAGATCGATGAGCTCAAGTCCAAACTTACTACCACCGAAGGTGAGCTGGCCGCATCCAAAAAAAGTGAAGCAGCAAGCTTGGCCAGTTATGAGGCAGTACAGGCGCAAATCAAGGAACTAAGGGAAGCCAATGCCGCCCTCTTGAAAAATCTGAACAGTTTTGCGGAGGTTTCCAACAAAAATTCGGAAAATGTGGCCAAGACGCTTAAAACCCTAGAGGAAAAAGAAAAACAGTTAAAAACGGTAAACGACGCCATAGCACGGAACGATTCCACTGCAGTCGTAGTACTTACCAACGCCAAACAGACCCTGGGCGAAAACGCCAAATTATCGGTTAGCAACGGAGCCGTAATCGTTTCCGTAGGCCAAGCCTTTCTCTTTGGAGAAGAGGCTACGAGCAATGACCTTACACCGGCCGCTGTGACCTGGCTAGAAAAGATTGCAGCCGTCTTGACAGCCAATCCGGATATGCGGGCGACCGTAGAGGGACTTAGTATTACAGGGGAGTTGGATATTGCTGCGCAGCACGCCACCTTAGTGGGCAATACACTTCAAAAGCAGTACGGTATTGCCGCAGATCGCATCAGCAGTATGGGAAAAGATGGAGGGTTTAAGGAAGGAATCAATATAAAAATACATCCCAAGTTCGATCAATTTTATCTCCTGGTACGGGAGCATATGAAAAACGGGAGGTAGAAGGGAGATGATGTAAGTCCGAGGATATAATTTTTATAGAAATCCTTCGTTCTAAATCCAAAACCAAACACCAAAACCCATGAGTGGAGATCAAATTTTTCAATTGTTTGCTTATTTATTACCAGCGGTGGTTACCGGCGCGGTGGCCTTTTATTTTTTTAGGATGCATACCAACAACGAAGAAGGCCGTAGACGATTTTTATTGCACAAGGACTCTCAAAAAAATGCAATGCCCATTCGCTTGCAGGCTTATGAACGTATGGCACTTTTCCTGGAGCGGATCTCCATTCCCAGCCTAGTAGTGCGGGTGGCACCCAAGACCTCTGACAAGGGTGCATATGAAAATCTGCTGATAAAGAACATAGAGAACGAGTTTGATCACAACCTTTCCCAGCAGATCTATATGACCGATGAATGTTGGAATATTATCAAGGCAGCCAAAAATGCTACCATACAGTTAATCAGAAAAGCTGCGGTAAGTGATACGGACTCCGCAGACAAGCTGCGCGAGCATATCCTTAATGCCACTATGGACAAACAATCGCCCTCGGCCACGGCCCTGTCCTATGTAAAAAAGGAGATTGGCGAACTTTGGTAACGCCGTTCTTTTAGGCGCTCGTAGAAGTGTTTTTTAAAGAGACCTTAGTTGCTGCTGATACTTTCGTCCAAATCGATCTGGCTGGTTTCCTGGTTTTTATATTTTGCAAACTTATATCCACTTTCCCACCACGTAGTCATCTTTTCCTTGTTGAAAATGAGGGAGTTTGTGGTGAGAACAGAGGGGGTGTAGTAAAAATTAATCAGCGCATTATTGTGGTTCGCAACATACTTGCCTATGCGGATGTTCTGTTTTTCGATCCGTTCCAACATAAATTCGAACATGGTGCTCAACAAACCGAATACATTTCTTGAAGGTAGGCGGTTCAAGTGGGTCACCTCCGTTTCCAAAATAATGGCATCTACCTCCGTAGCGCCTAATTTAATGGCTTCTTCTATGGGTACCATGCTTCCAAGGCCACCATCGGCGTACTCACATCCATGCTTCCTTACCAAGGTCATAAAGGGCGTATAATTGCAAGAGATCCAAATCCACTCGCAGAACTCCTCATAGGAACAATCGTTGATCGATTTATACTCTACTTGGTTTAGGGAAAGGTTAGACACCGTGACCACGATGTTCTTAGACCCCGCCTTTAAGGTGTTAAACTCTTCGCGGGTAACCTTCTCCTTGATCAGCTCGTACAGATTATGGCTCTCCCCAAAGGTTTTGCTACCCCTATAAAAATTCTTTAGCACATTAAAATGATTGATCCCTATGCTTTCTACCCCGTGTTTTTTTGTCACGTTAAAGGGGCAATTATCAAAAATGCTGGCTTGGTTTACCGAGGTATAGACTTCTTTTATTTTTTCTATTTTTTGTAAGGCCAGATGCGAAATCAAGAGACTACCGGTAGAGGTTCCCAAAAAGAGATCGTACTCATAGCCAAGTTCCTCTATGAGATACTGCGCCACACCCCCCGCAAAGGCACCCTTACTTCCTCCTCCAGAAATGACCATGGCCCTCATTGCTTATTGCATTTTACTATTAACATATTCCAGTTCCTTACCACCCAATTCCTTGGATAGGTTTACAATACGCTCCTTGTAGCGTTCTTCTTTTAAAAGTTTATCCAACATGGCTCTCGCATACTTTCTAAACTGCCAGGTATGATGGGTGGTTGCCTGTATCAGGTCCCGTAGGTTCTCATCGTTGAAATCAAACACCTCCTTGATCCATTGAAAGGCGAGCTGTCTCATCTCAAAAGGATAATTGGACGAGGTATATCCCCTTAGCTCCCTATAATACTCCAGTTTGCTTTCCTCATTATAAGCTTTGGTCAATAGCGCCAATGTAAGCCATAACAACCGCACATTGCCGTTCTGAAACCCAAACCATTTCTTGCTTTGGTCCAAATAGGTCTTCCTATCATTCGGAAAATATACCCATAACTTATACAGGGCGTTTTCCAAAGTCACATAACTTTGGTCGTTGAGCAGCGTTTCAAACTTACTTTTTAGCTCCAAGGGCACTTTCTCCATCTGCACGGCCAAAGCCTGCCTTATTTGGGGTACGTTGGTGTCAAAAATTTTTATCAAAAAATCGATGGAAAGGGATTTATGATACGTGGACACGATTCTTTTCTTTAAATCAATGGATTCCGTGCTGTCCCAATAGCGTTGGATTATGGTTTCATTGCTTTCCGAACTGGTGGTGAGTTCCCGTTGTAGGAGATGGAATTGCTCAATATCCCCACAAGAGGCCCGTAAAGTTTGCATTGCCTTGGTGAATGGGAATTGCTTGTCTTGAAGCCATACCTTTTGAAAGTCCGACAGGTCGGTGTCACTGGCGCTCTCCATTTCCCATATCAAATCCTCAACGGTGGCATTTTTGAACTTAAACCGCTGCAGATAGTTTTTTATCCCCTGTTTGAAAGCCCGATTCCCAACACGATGGCGCAGCATAAACAGCGCCCAGGCCCCTTTTTCATAAAATGTTAGACTACTCGCCTTGGGGTCTACCAGGGCCTCGCCCTTTCCACTATCGGACAGCTCGCCCAATTGCTGGGCCGTATCATACAATTTCCAAAAAAAATGGACATCCCCAAAAACCGCTTGCTCTGCCAGCAATGCATAATAGGTGGCAAAACCTTCATGGAGCCAATGGTGATTTCCATCTACCTCGGTCACGAGGTTACCAAACCATTGGTGCGCCATCTCATGGGCATTCACATTTACATAGTTCCGGTCCTTAAAGGCCATGGAATCCACAACATAGGCATCAGAAAAAATAGTGGTCCCCGTATTCTCCATCCCGGCATACAAAAAGTCCTTTACGGGGATTTGTTTATAGTTCTGCCAGGGATAGGCAAGCCCGATTTCCTGCTCCAAAAAATCAAAAATACGTTTGGTATACCTATACGTAGGCTCGGCCCTAAGACTGTCTTTTGGGTAATAGTACAACTCCAAAGGGATGCCACTCGACGAAACTTCCATTCTTTTTTGGTACTTTCCTATGGCGAAGGCCAGCAAATAGCTGCTCATGGGATGTTCCATGTCAAAGGACCAAAGCTTTAAACTATCCTTCTCCTCCATTTTTTTTAGTTTTCCATTGGCGATGATATCATAGCCGGGGTCAAAGCTCAGTTTAAGGTCATACACCACTTTCTCGTTCATATCATCGAAACTGGGAAGCCAGTGACTGGTGTATTTACCCTGTCCCTGGGTCCACACCTGTTGTAGAAAATCGCGATTTGAGATAGGATCTTCCCTATTCCAACCCATAAAATAAACCGTCTGTTTTGGTTTTGCCCTGTACGCCAGGGATAATTTGTAGGAGCGCCCGGGCTTTAGTCTTTTCTTAAGGCTTATCGTTTTTCCAGAATTCCGGAAGGGTACTTTTTTATTGTTTAGTCGCACGGTTTCAAAGTGCATGTTCCTCGCATCCAAAAAGAGGGAGTCCACCTTTTCCAAAACATCAAAGGTATATACTACCTCTCCACTCACCTCCTGGGCGTAAGGGTCAATATGCAAGGAAACGGCTCCCGTAATAAAATCCACTTTAGGTTGGGATTGCGCATAAGCGGTTAGACTGAAATGGACAAGGATAATAAGAAAAAGATATCGCATAGTAGCTCTCTTGGGAAAGACAGCACCAAAATAAGAAATTTGCTTGTTGCAGGTGTATGGGTTTACCACTATTTTAGTCTTATGAATGCCAATTTTCTTCAAACCCCTATTTCTTATCTCAAGGGTGTTGGCCCCAATAGGGCAGATACCCTGCAATCAGAACTTGGCATTCGGACCTATCAAGATCTTATCAACCTCTTTCCCAACAGGTACATCGATAAGACCCAATATTACAAAATTGGCGAACTGCAGCGGAGCAATGCCGAGGTGCAGCTTATAGGGAAAATAGTTCATATAAAGACCGTGGAACAGAAAAGAGGAACGCGTTTGGTCGCCTCTTTTATAGACAGTACAGGGGAAATGGAACTGGTATGGTTCCGAGGCCAGAAATGGATCCGGGACAACCTAAAGTTGAACACGCCCTATGTTATTTTTGGGCGCACCAATTGGTACAGTGGGAAATTTTCCATGCCACATCCCGAAATGGAATTGTTGTCCGACCACGAAAAAGGGCTTCGGGTAGCCATGCAACCGGTTTACCCATCCACCGAAAAACTAAGCAATAAAGGAATAACCAACCGGGTCATTACCAAATTAATGCAACAGCTGTTCATGGAAACTAAGGGGCAGTTTGCGGAAACCCTCTCCCCTGCCCTCCTGGATGAGTTAAAATTGGTATCCAGGAGCGATGCCCTCTTCAATATACATTTTCCCAAAAATCAGGTGCTTTTGGCCAAGGCGCAATTTCGATTAAAGTTTGAGGAGCTGTTGTACATTCAGTTGCAACTGATCACCAAAAAACTAGTGCGCAAACAAAGGATCAAAGGGTTTAACTTTGATCAGGTCGGGGAATTCTTTAATACGTTCTATACCGATCATCTCCCCTTTGAACTTACCTCTGCCCAAAAAAGAGTACTCAAGGAAATCCGACAGGACTTGGGAACCCATGCGCAAATGAATCGGCTTTTGCAGGGCGATGTGGGGTCTGGAAAGACCATGGTAGCGCTAATGACCATGTTGCTGGCCCTGGACAACGGTTTTCAGGCCTGTCTGATGGCCCCTACCGAAATTTTGGCCACCCAACATTTTAACGGCATACGGGAACTATTGGGTTCTATGGGCGTGCAACTTGCGTTGCTCACCGGATCGGTAAAAAAGAAGGAGCGAAACCGCATACACGAAACACTGGAAAACGGAGAATTGCAAATTTTGATAGGCACACATGCCGTACTGGAGGACAAGGTCCGGTTCAAAAATCTGGGATTGGCCATTATTGACGAGCAGCACCGTTTTGGAGTGGCACAGCGTTCCAAGCTATGGCATAAAAATGAGATTCCCCCACATATCTTGGTCATGACGGCTACTCCTATCCCGAGGACCTTGGCCATGAGCCTTTACGGCGACCTGGATATTTCGGTGATCGATGAACTGCCCCCAGGAAGGAAGCCGGTGAAAACGGTGCATCGTTATGACAATAACCGATTAAAGGTGTTTCAGTTCCTCAAGGAGGAAATAAAAAAAGGACGGCAGGTATATATGGTCTATCCCTTGATCCAGGAATCCGAAGCGTTGGATTATAAAGATCTAATGGATGGTTATGAAAGTATGGTACGTGATTTTCCGTTACCCAACTACCAGATCTCCATTGTGCATGGGAAAATGAAAACTGAAGACAAGGACTATGAAATGGCGCGTTTCATCCGGGGCGAGACCCAGATCATGGTGGCCACTACGGTTATAGAAGTAGGTGTGGACGTTCCCAACGCCTCTGTAATGATTATTGAGAGTGCCGAACGTTTTGGGTTGTCCCAGCTACATCAATTACGTGGACGCGTAGGGCGGGGCGCTGACCAGAGCTATTGCATTTTGATGACCGGACATAAACTTTCCACGGAGGCCAGGACCCGCTTGGAAACCATGGTGCGTACCCATGATGGTTTTGAAATTGCGGAAGTAGACCTACGTCTTAGGGGCCCTGGAGACCTTATGGGTACTCAACAAAGTGGGCTCCTCAACCTTAAAATTGCAGATATCGTAAAGGATAATGATATCTTAAAAACAGCGCGGTTCCATGCGCTCAAAATCCTACGGGCGGATCCGTTGCTTGACCATGAAGAAAACAAGGTGTTACGCCAAACTTATGCCTTATTGGTCAGACATAAAAACATATGGAACTACATTAGCTAATAATCCTTGGGATCGCGCATAAAAAAAACGCCCGACTTTCGCCGGGCGCCGTTTCAAAAGAAACGTGTGGCTTTAATTTATAGCTTCACCTTTTTCAACTTTAGCAATATTGGCCGCAACCCGATCCTTGTTAACTTGTGCCGGGGCATTGTTTAGGGCCAATTTTAAATATTTAAGGGCAGACTTGTTGTCCCCTTTCGCGGAATAGGCTCTTGCCAAACCGTAATTTACCGGCCAGGTGTCCTTATGGGCCTTTGCATTCCACTTAAAAATTTCCAATGCCTTATCGGTCTGACCCTGACCGATCAATTGTCGGCCGTATCCATGTACCTGAAAAACAGTACCCAACGGAAGGGCTTCCTGCATTAGGGCCTCAGCTTCCGCTGTCTTTCCCTGCTTGGCCAAAATACGGGACTTAATGCCCAGATTGTTGAAGGTCTTTTGGCTAAAGAACTGTCCGGAAATAGCAGCGTCTACCCAAGCCATAGCCTCGTCCAAATCACCATCGTTGTTCAAAGCAAAATTTGCTGCCTGTTCCCAACTCTGTCTGGTAAAACCAGGTTGTGTCTGAAGCTTTTGGCGTACATCTGCCAAAACCACATCGGTAACGTCCACTTCTACCTTAAAGGGAATTTGTTTCTTCTCCCAATTTAGGGAAGCAACGGCTGAAGTAGCATCCACCCCGTTAAAGAGATAGGTCAGTTGTTCCGTATGCGGTACTTCGGAAGTAGTAACCTCCACCTTAAGGGCATCCTCTGCGGGGTCATAGAAATAACTGCCCCAGGCCCCATGATTTTTGGAGAAAATAACAGTGGCCTTGTCGCCTTCGTTGACGACCATATGTAAACCGTACTTTCCGGCAGCCAAGGGCTGTCCTTCAATTTTTACATCATGGGTAAACTTGATAATCGTGTTTTCATTGGCTCCGGCCCTCCAAGGCGATTCCTTGGCCGTGCCAAATCCTAAATTGTTCATACCATAAGGAACCAATTGTCCCCAAATTTCCCGGTCGTTCACACTGGGTCTGGAGTAGACAATAGTAATGTCAGTAATGCCCACACGCTGGGATACTTTTGCTTTTTGGCTACCTCTGGGGAGATCTAATTGCGCCATTGCCTCTGTGGAGAAAAACAGAAGGCATAGCGACACCATCAATAAATTTTTTGCGTACACTTTTTTCATGAGATTGTTAGTTGTTAATATTTAGTAATTAGGTTCAACTAAAGATAGATAGTGAAGCTACCTCAAACAGTTACCATTGTGTTAAAGTCAAGTGAAAGCGTGTTAAACTATCTTAATAATAGGTTAAATAGGAAAATCATATCCGTTGAACATCGTAATTCCGGAGCACTCATTCTGTTAAAAAAAATGGTTTTGTATAAATTTGTATCGTTGAAAATTATGTGGAAAAATGGGGTGCTTTTGGATATTCTTTGCTCCTTTCCCCTAAAATATAAGTTACGAATACAAGAAGGAAAATGAAAAAAACGCTATTTGACAAGGTTTGGGATTCCCATGTGGTACACAGTATTGAGAAAGGCCCCGATGTTTTGTTTATCGATCGTCATATGATCCATGAGGTCACGAGTCCAGTGGCTTTTCTCGGATTGAAGCAACGGGGAATCGGGGTGATGTATCCGGAACGGACATTCGCCACCGCAGACCACAATACACCAACCATTAATCAACATCTTCCGGTAAAGGACCCTCTATCGGCCAACCAACTTAAGGCCTTGGAGGAAAATTCCAGGGAATACGGTATTTCCTATTGGGGCCTGGGCCATGAAAAGAACGGTATTGTCCATGTAGTGGGTCCGGAATACGGAATCACCCAACCTGGAGCAACAATAGTTTGCGGGGATTCGCATACCTCTACTCATGGTGCGTTTGGGGCAATTGCCTTTGGAATAGGCACCTCTGAAGTAGAAATGGTTTTGGCATCACAGTGTATCATGCAGCCCAAACCGAAAAAAATGCGAATCAATATCACCGGAAGCCTCAGCAAAGCGGTTACACCAAAAGATGTGGCCCTTTTCATTATTTCTCAACTAACCACTTCAGGAGCAACGGGCTATTTTGTGGAATATGCTGGTGAGGTTTTTGAAGGTATGACTATGGAAGGACGAATGACCGTGTGTAACCTAAGCATAGAAATGGGCGCCCGTGGCGGCATGATCGCTCCGGATGAAAAGACCTTCGATTATATCAAAGGGCGCGAGTTTACCCCCAAAGGAGCATCATGGGACAAGGCCATGGCCTATTGGGAGACCCTGCATACCGATGCCGGAGCCGTCTTTGACAAGGAGATTACCTTTGATGGCTCACAGATAGAACCCATGATTACCTACGGTACAAATCCAGGCATGGGCATGGGCATAAGCAATGATATTCCCAAAGCGGAAGCCGTTGAAGGTGGCGTAGCTACCTATAAAAAATCCCTGCAATACATGGACTTTCATGAAGGGGATAGTATGCTAGGGAAAAAGATTGATTTTGTTTTCGTTGGTAGCTGTACCAATGGCAGAATAGAGGATTTTAGAGCCTTTACCAGCATGGTCAAGGGTCGGAAAAAGGCAGATCACGTTACAGCTTGGCTGGTCCCCGGTTCACATAAGGTGGAAAGGGCCATTAAAGAGGAAGGTCTTCTGGACATACTTCATCAGGCCGGTTTTGAGCTAAGGGAACCGGGATGCTCTGCCTGCCTGGCCATGAACGAGGATAAGATTCCCCCGGGAAAATATGCGGTAAGTACTTCCAACAGAAACTTTGAGGGAAGACAGGGGCCCGGAGCCCGTACCTTACTGGCAAGTCCATTGGTAGCCGCTGCGGCTGCGATTACAGGAAAGGTAACCGACCCCAGGGAACTTATGGAACTGGAAACGGTGTAACCCGCCAAACGCATATGCGCTAGATGCTAAACGCTAAACGCTATTTTAATGAGGGATTATAGAAAATATGACATATGGAAATTAGGACATGAAATCACTCTCAACATATATAAATTGTCAGCAGCTTTTCCAGAAGAAGAACGCTATGGTATAACCGGTCAGGTGAGAAGGGCCGCTTATTCCATTCCCTCGAATATAGCGGAGGGGTGTGGTAGGTCATCTGACGCTGAATTCAAAAGGTATTTGACTATCTCGCTTGGTTCTGCCAGTGAATTGGAGTATTTCACCATGTTAATTAGGGATTTGGGGTACATTAAGGAATCTGATTTTGACACACTATATGATGACGTTAATAAAGTAAGACGAAGTCTGAACAACCTTATAAATAAAGTTTGATAACAACGGCGGAAAGCGGTAAGCGCTTAGCCAATAGCAATAAAATAATGGCATACGATAAATTCAACATATTGACCAGTACGGCAGTACCCCTTCCCATAGAGAATGTGGATACCGATCAAATTATTCCAGCACGTTTTCTAAAGGCGACCGAACGGAAAGGGTTTGGTGATAATCTGTTCAGGGATTGGCGATACCATCCAGATGGTACACCCAAGACGGAATTTCCCTTGAACGACCAAAAATATACGGGGAAAATTTTGGTTGGTGGCAAAAACTTTGGTTCAGGCTCTTCACGTGAGCACGCCGCATGGGCGGTTTATGATTACGGCTTTAGATGCGTAGTTTCCAGTTTTTTTGCGGATATTTTCCGGGGCAACTGTTTAAATATCGGTGTCCTTCCGGTACAGGTAAGCCCAGAATTCCTTCAAAAAATATTTCAGGCAATAGAGGCCGATCCCACTACGGCGCTAGAGGTCAACCTACCTGACCAAACCATTACCCTTCTTTCCTCGGGTGCTCAGGAACGCTTCGATATCAATGACTATAAAAAAGGAAATATGCTCAATGGCTTTGATGATATTGACTACCTGCTGAACATCAAGCAGCAGATCGGTGACTTTGCCCAGGACACACCATTATAGACTTTGCGTTTTCATCGGGAACAGACTTTGAAATGAAGAAAAGAAAGATTGAAATAATGGACACCACCCTACGGGATGGTGAACAGACCTCAGGGGTATCCTTTTCGGTTTCGGAAAAACTTACACTGGCCAAGCTCCTATTGGAAGAACTCCAAGTAGACCGTATAGAAGTGGCCTCGGCAAGGGTGTCCGAGGGGGAGTTACGAGCGGTGCAGCAAATTACCGAATGGGCCGGGTCCATGGGGTATCTGGATCGGGTGGAGGTACTTACCTTTGTGGACAATGGCGTGTCGCTGAAATGGATGCAAAAGGCCGGTGCCAAAGTGCAGAACCTATTGACCAAAGGTTCTATGAACCATTTGACCTACCAGCTGAAAAAAACACCGGAAGCCCACTTCAGCGATATCCAAAAAATTATTGCCCGTGCAGAAACGGTGGGAATTGATACCAACGTCTACTTGGAAGATTGGAGCAACGGCATGCGAAACTCTCCCGAATACGTGTTTCAGTATCTGGATTTTCTGGCCACGCAGCCCGTAAAAAGAATCCTGCTGCCGGATACCTTGGGCGTGCTTACCCATTCCGAGACCCATACGTTCATCAGTGAGATCATAACCCGCTATCCCCATATTCACTTCGATTTTCATGGGCACAACGATTACGACCTCAGTGTGGCCAACGTAATGGAAGCACTTAAGGCGGGGTGCCATGGCCTGCACCTGACGGTGAACGGTATGGGTGAACGGGCGGGAAACGCTCCCCTGGCTAGTGTGGTAGCTGTCGTAAACGACTTTATGCCCGAATTGAAAATCACCGTACGCGAATCATCCCTTCACAAGGTGAGTAAATTGGTCTCTGCCTTCACAGGGTTCGGAATTCCAGCAAACAAGCCCATTGTAGGCGATAATGTTTTTACACAAACGGCAGGCATCCATGCGGACGGGGATAGCAAAAAGAACCTGTATTTTAATGACCTGTTGCCCGAACGTTTTGGACGAAAACGCACCTACGCCCTAGGCAAAACTTCGGGCAAGGCAAACATTCAAAAAAACCTACAGGAACTGGGACTTACTCTGAACGATGATGAATTGGGCAAGGTTACCCAACGCATCATTGAACTGGGCGATAAAAAAGAAAAAGTAACCAAGGAAGACCTGCCCTATATTATTTCGGATGTGCTCGATAGCGAAGCCTACGAGAAAAAGGTCTTGGTTAAGTCGTATGTACTTACCCATTCCAAGGGGTTAAAGCCGTCCACTACGGTATCATTGGAAATCCACGGAAAACAGTATGAAGAAAATGCGCAGGGCGATGGACAGTTCGATGCCTTTATGAACGCCATAAAAAAAGTCTATACCGCAGAAAAATTGGAACTTCCCAAACTAATTGATTATGCGGTACGTATTCCTCCGGGAAGCCATTCGGACGCACTTTGCGAAACCATTATCACCTGGGAAAAACAAGGCAAGGATTTTACCACTAGGGGATTGGATTCCGATCAAACCGTATCGGCCATAAAGGCCACCGAAAAAATGCTCAATATTATATAACACAAACCACCGATAATTAGATGAAATTACAAATAGCCCTTTTGGCAGGAGACGGAATTGGTCCGGAGGTAATCGATCAGGCCGTAAAAGTGTCCGACGCTGTAGCACGGAAATTCAAACATGAAATCACTTGGGCTCCGGCACTTACTGGAGCCGCCGCCATCGATGCGGTTGGCGAGCCCTATCCGGACGAGACCCATGCCATATGCGTAGCGGCCGATGCGGTACTTTTTGGTGCCATAGGTCATCCACGTTTTGATCATGACCCCTCGGCCAAGGTACGTCCAGAACAGGGCCTGCTAAAAATGCGCCAGAAATTGGGGCTCTTTGCCAATGTAAGGCCCACCTTTACCTTTCCCTCCTTGTTGGACAAATCACCCTTGAAACAGGAACGCATAGAGGGTACCGACCTGGTTTTTTTGCGGGAGCTTACCGGAGGCATCTATTTTGGAAAACGTGGCCGGGAAGATAATGGGGAGACCGCCTATGATACCTGTACCTACACACGCGCAGAAGTACAGCGTCTGGCCAAAAAAGGTTTTGAGATGGCAATGAAACGCTCTAAAAAGCTATGCTGTGTGGATAAGGCCAACGTTTTGGAATCCTCACGGTTGTGGCGAGAGACCGTCCAAGCCATGGAAAAAGAGTACCCTGAAGTGGAAGTATCCTATGAATTTGTGGATGCCGTAGCCATGCGATTGGTACAATGGCCCAAGGCCTATGACGTTTTGATCACGGAAAATCTTTTTGGTGATATCCTAACGGATGAGGCTTCCGTGATTTCAGGTTCCATGGGGCTAATGCCCTCTGCTTCCCTAGGCACCAAAACTTCGCTCTACGAGCCGATCCACGGGTCTTATCCCCAGGCCGCAGGCAAAGATATTGCAAATCCGCTGGCGACCGTGTTATCTGCCGCTATGCTTTTTGAGGACAAGGGCCTCACCGAAGAGGCAGATGCGATTCGGGCGGTGGTAAATAGATCCCTTGATGAAGGAATGGTGACGGAGGATCTGGCCGATGGTGGCAAATCGTACAAGACTAGTGAGGTCGGGGATTGGCTGGCAGAGCATGTTTGAGAAAGGAGCGACTAAAAAACATCCTCCCCTTTCTCACGCCAAAGGCGTGATTCATTCCCCTCCTTGTCAAGGAGGGAGCTTAAATAGGGCCCCTTTTCTAACTCAAAACACCCATGTGAAACAGCACTAAAGCTCCTCCCCTGGATCAGGGGAGGTGGATTCCGGCCGAGCACAGCGAGCGTCAGGGGACGGAGGGGTCAAACCCACAGCCTTTTGTATTTCTATAAAATATAGTCTGTACTGATAAAGTTGGAGAGCTTCATCTCCAGCAGTTTTTCCAAAATTTCGTTATTCAGCTCATTGTCTTTGGAAGCCACAAAGGTCCGAATGGAAAATGACCGAAGCGCATCGTGGACGCTCAAGGTGGCCACGGCAGAATCTTTTCTCCCGGTAAACGGATATACATCGGGCCCTCTTTGACAGGAACTGTTCAAATTTACCCTACAGACCAGGTTGGCCAAGGTATCAATCAAGGGTGCCAGTTTGTATACATCCTTCCCGAACAAACTCACCTGCTGCCCGTAATTGGATTCGGCCATATCGTCCAAAGGCTCTTGGATATTTTTAAAGGAAAGGATAGGGACCACCGGGCCAAATTGTTCCTCCTCGTACACCTGCATGTCCTTGCTCACAGGATAAAGGGCCGCGGGCCATATAAAATTATCATAATGCTCCCCGCCCTTTTTGTTGAGCACCTTGGCTCCTTTGGCAACAGCATCATCAATGAGCTCCTGGATGTACCCAGGTTTTGCAGGTTCGGGCAGGGGTGTTAATTGTACTCCTTCATCCCAAGGGTTTCCAAACTTAAGTGCATCGATCGCTTCGGAAAACTTGCGGTTAAACTCTTCCACGATAGCCTCATGGGCGTAGACCACTTTTAAGGCGGTGCACCGTTGTCCATTGTAGGACAAGGTTCCCGCAATACATTCCTTGATGGCAAGGTCCAGGTCGGCATCAGGGAGGATTATGGCCGGGTTTTTGGCCTCCAAGCCCAGGACCAAACGCAAACGATTGCTTTTGGGATGTTGGTTTTGTAGCGCATTGGCAGACGAGCTATGCCCTATGAGTGCCAAGACATCTACCTTTCCTGTTTCCATGATGGGTCCGGCGATGGCCCTGCCTCTGCCGAACAGAATATTGACCACGCCTTTGGGAAAACTTTCCTGAAAGGCTTCTATAAGCGGAGCAATTAACAAGACTCCATGTTTGGCGGGCTTAAAAATTGCCGTGTTACCCATAATGAGGGCGGGAATAAGTAAAGTGAAGGTCTCGTTCAAAGGATAGTTGTATGGACCCAGGCATAGCACTACGCCCAAAGGTCCTCTGCGTATATGGGCATAGACACCCCCGTTTTTTTGAAATTTCGCCGAATTACGATCCAACTGTTTATAATCCTCAATAGTGTCCTGGATGTACTCTACCGTACGGTCAAATTCTTTTTCAGAATCGGGAAGGGACTTTCCAATTTCCCACATCAACAACTTAACGATCTCCTCCCTTTTGGAACCCATTTTTTCAACAAAGGTCTCCATACAAGAGATCCTGTCCTTTACACGCATGGTGGGCCATGTGCCTTGGCCTTTGTCATAGGCCTGTAGGGCTGCTTCCAAGGCCTCATAGGCCTCCTTCTCCCCCATGGTGGGGATACTGCCCAAAAGCGTAGGTGCATAGGACGCTGTGGAAGAAATGGTGGAATACACCTCCGAGGTTTCCCCATCCCATTTCCTGAGTTCCCCATTCACCAAAAAGTTCCTTTGGTGCAAAGGAGCCTTAATTTCAAACTTCTCCGGTATTATAGATTTTGTGCTAATCATAATATGTTCTCTTAGTGTTTGGCTATCCTACGATAGATTGAAATAGATTCAAAGTACTAAAGGTGCTATACAATAGGTTTCATAGCGGTCATGGAGGCACGCAATCTAGCGCCTACAATTTCAACCGGATGCTCCCTAAGGGCTTTGTTTACCGCTATTAACTTCACATTATCCACACCATTGTCCTTACTTTCCCCATAGTGCTTTCCAATGACGTCCGTATCAATAGTCTTCATAAAATCGGCCAACAAGGGTTTGCATGCATGATCGAAGAGATAGCAGCCATATTCGGCTGTGTCCGATATTACCCGGTTCATCTCGAACAGTTTTTTCCGCGCTATGGTATTGGCGATCAAGGGGGTCTCATGCAAGGATTCGTAATAAGCCGATTCTGCGATAATGCCCGACTCCGTCATGGATTCAAAGGCCAGTTCCACTCCGGCCCGAACCAAGGCTACCATTAATACCCCATGGTCATAGTATGCCTGCTCCGAAATAGCATCATCACCCGCAGGAGTCTTCTCGAAAGCGGTCTCGCCTGTCTCTGCCCGCCATTGCAACAGGTTTTTATCGTCATTGGCCCAATCTTCCATCATGGTTTTTGAAAAATGGCCCACCATAATATCGTCCATATGTTTTTGGAACAACGGACGCATAATGTCCTTAAGTTCCTCGGAAAGGTCAAACGCCTTGATCTTTGCTGGGTTGGACAAGCGGTCCATCATATTGGTAATCCCTCCATATTTAAGGCCTTCTGTAACCGTTTCCCAACCGTACTGGATCAATTTGGAAGCATATCCGGCATCTATTCCCTTTTCGATCATTTTATCAAAGCACAGTATGGAACCGGTTTGCAGTAGGCCGCATAAAATGGTCTGCTCCCCCATAAGGTCCGATTTTACCTCGGCAACGAAGGAGGACTCCAGCACACCTGCCTTATGTCCTCCGGTACCGGCGGCATAGGCTTTTGCCTGTTCCAGGCCTTTTCCTTCCGGGTCATTTTCCGGATGTACCGCAATAAGTGTGGGCACTCCAAAACCTCTTTTGTACTCCTCTCTCACTTCTGAGCCGGGACTCTTGGGAGCCACCATAATCACTGTAAGGTCTTCCCGTATCTGCATACCCTCTTCCACAATGTTGAATCCATGGGAATATGAAAGCGTAGCACCCTTTTTCATTAAGGGCATTACGGCACTTACCACGTGGGTATGCTGCTTGTCGGGGGTTAGGTTTATGACCAGGTCCGCAGAGGGGATCAGGGTCCCATAGGTATCTACGGTGAAGCCGTTTTCCTTTGCATTCTTATAGGATTGGCGCTGTTCCTGAATCGCTGCCTCCCTTAGGGCATAGGAAATATCCAGGCCGGAATCGCGCATGTTCAATCCCTGATTAAGCCCTTGTGCGCCACAGCCCACAATGACTATTTTTTTTCCTTTTAGGGCGTTTACACCATCGGAAAACTCGCTAGATTCCATAAACCTGCATTTTCCCAACTGATTCAGTTGCTCCCGTAGTGATAGTGTATTAAAGTAATTTGCCATTTTCTAAACTCGTTTTGGTTGTATTGATTAATTGTTCTGAAATTCTTCCAATATTGCGCTTATACGCATAGGCGATTTGGTTACCGTAATCCGTCCCGAACGTACAAATTGCATAATGCCGTATGGTTTTAAATGCTGGTACATCTCATCAATCTCTTCCCGCCTGCCCGTTTTGGCCAAAACAAAAAATTCCCTGGATACGGTTACGATTTGTGCATGGCTCTCCTTAATGATATTTTGGATCTGTCGCTCGTCGAACAGCAGATGCGACTCGATCTTGAAAATTGCGGATTCTTGGTATATAGTTTCCTCATCCGTATGATAAAAGGCCTTTATGACCTCGATCTGTTTTTCGATCTGTGCCACAATTTTTCTCGTCCAATCTTCCGTTGTGAACACAACTATAGTAAATTTTGAAACATGTTCAATTTCTGATTTCGAGACATTTAAGCTTTCAATATTAATGTGTCGCTTTAAGAATATCCCAGATATCCTGTTCAACAGGCCAACGTTGTTTTCCGAATATACCGATATGGTAAACCATTTATTCTCCATAATTTTCCATTTGAATACGTCTAAGGGGAACCGTACCGACCTAGGGTCAAACAACTGGTACTACACTCTTTTTTGACGACATCATTATACGTTTGTTTTATTTGTATTTTTTCGTACGGCAACAATCAATCCGGTGGACCAATTCATTTTTATGAGATTGAAGTCGGTCCTCGCTTCCAAATAGGCAATTAACCCATCTACATGCTTCCGATGCCCCTTGGGCCAATTGGGCTGCTCCTTCATATCGTCGATTACGTAAAAACCGCCCAAATTCACCAAATCCAGTACCTCCTCAATTTCACTGTATTTTCCGGGCCACGCGTCTGCGAAGACCAAATCAAATTTTTGGCCTTGATAACCCTTGATCCACTCCGTGCCATCGGAACATACGATAGTAACACGTTGGTCCTTCCCAAAATAGCCTCGGGCAATGGCCGTTAGCCCTTCATCATTGTCCACCGTAATAAGGCAGGAGTCCTTATCCATTCCATCTACCATCCAGGACAGTGACAGACCTATGCCCGTCCCAAGTTCCAGAAAGTGCGATTGGGGTTTTGCACTGATGAGCGCCTTTAGAAAGGCACCCACATGCATATCGGAAGGCATGGAAAAACCAATTTCCTCACATTTTTGTTGGATCTCCTCATAAATCACGGGTTTGTCCAAAATTATTGCATCATCCATGGATATACGCTTTAGTCCGATGCCTATTTCAACCGGATATCAGATACCGATGCCCCTGATGGGATCATTGGAAATACATTGTCCTCCTTCTCCACGCAAACTTCAAGGAAGTAGGCGTCCTTTGAATCTATCATTTCGGTAACCGCTGCCTTAAGGTCTTTGCGTTCCTTTACCCTTTTTGACGTAATATGGTAGCCTTCGGCAATTTTTACAAAATCCGGATTCGTCATTACGGTTGAGGCGTAGCGACTTTCAAAAAACAGCTCTTGCCATTGGCGTACCATGCCCAGATGATCGTTGTTCAACACCACAATCTTTACGGGGACCTTATTCTGAAAGATCGTTCCCAATTCCTGAATGGTCATTTGGTAGCCCCCATCACCTATGATTGCAACAACCTCTCTATCCATGGCGCCCATCTTGGCACCTATGGCTGCAGGAAGGGCAAACCCCATGGTACCCAGTCCGCCAGAAGTAATACTACTTTTGGATTGTTTGAACTTGGCATACCTGCAGGTTACCATTTGGTGCTGGCCCACATCGGTAACAATGACCGCCTCGTTTTTTGAGGCCTGGTTAATTTCGGCAATGACCTCTCCCATCGTTAGGCCCTCTTTTGTAGGGTGAAGGTCCTTTTTGATAACGGCATCGAACTCGACTTCATATTTTTTCTTGAACTCGTTGTGCCATGCTTCATGCTTGTTTTCCTTTACCATAGGCAACAATAGCTCCAGGGTCTCCTTGGCATTTCCAAGAACCGCCACATCTACCTTTACATTTTTGTCGATTTCTGCAGGGTCTATTTCGAAATGTATAACCTTGGCCTGCTTGGCATAGGTGTCCAAATTTCCGGTTACCCTATCATCAAAGCGCATCCCGATGGCTATCAACAAATCGCATTCATTGGTAAGAACATTAGGGCCGTAATTTCCATGCATACCTACCATCCCCACATTAAGTGGATGGGCGGTGTCCAATGCTGATAGGCCCAAAATGGTCCATGCCGCAGGAATGCCCGCCTTCTCTACCAAAGCTCTCAACTGATTCTCGGCCTCGCCCAAAATTACCCCCTGACCAAAAATGATATAAGGTTTCTTGGCCGCATTGATCATGTTCGCTGCCGTTTCGATGGATCTAAGATCGGGTTTCGGTATGGGCGTATAGCTGCGTACAGCGGTACAAGGTGCATAAGTGAAATCCAATTCGTCAAATTGCGCATTCTTGGTAATATCTACCAGCACCGGACCAGGCCGGCCAGATTTAGCTATGTAAAAGGCCTTTGCCATAATTTCCGGTATCTCGGAAGCTTTGGTAATCTGGTAGTTCCATTTCGTGACCGGTGTGGAAATCCCAATGATATCGGTCTCCTGAAAAGCGTCGGATCCCAATAGATGCCTTGGGACCTGACCGGTAATGCAGACCATGGGCGTGGAATCGATCTGGGCATCTGCCAGGCCGGTTACCAAATTAGTGGCTCCCGGGCCCGAGGTTGCCATTGCCACCCCTACCTTGCCTGTGACCCGGGCAAAGCCCTGGGCAGAATGTGTAGCTCCCTGTTCATGCCTTGTAAGCACATGTGTTAAGCTGTCCTGGAACTTATATAATTCATCGTATATGGGCATAATGGCGCCCCCTGGGTACCCGTAAATTAAATCTACCCCCTCTGCCAACAGGCAATGTATAATGGCTTCCGCTCCACTGATCTTAATGGGGTTTTGTATAGCTTGTGCCTTTTTCCGTTCTTTTATCGTTTCCATAATCCCAAACTTAATGGATGTTATATTTCATCGGTAACACAGCCTTGGGAGGCCGATGAAACCGTTTTTGCATATTTGTAGAGACTTCCTTTCTTTACCTTAAGGTCCGGTTGTTTCCAGGTCGCTTTTCTGGCATTTAATTCGGTTTCGGACAGTGCCACGAAAATTTGGTTCTTTTCGGCATCGATGGTAATCATATCACCGTCTTGCAATAGCCCTATGGTACCTCCATCCTGGGCCTCGGGAGCTACATGTCCCACTACAAAGCCGTGTGTTCCCCCGGAAAAGCGCCCATCGGTGATCAAGGCAACGTCTTTGCCCAGTCCCGCACCCATGATGGCGGCAGTGGGTTTCAACATTTCGGGCATTCCGGGTCCCCCCTTGGGGCCTTCATATCGAATGACCACCACATCGCCTTTTTTTACCTGACCCTTGCCTATGCCCTCGTTGGCTAAAAATTCGTCATCGAATACCTTCGCAGGACCTGTAAAATGAAGTCCTTCCTTGCCTGTTATTTTTGCTACAGCGCCTTCCTCGGCCAAATTTCCGTACAGAATACGGATATGACCGGTTTCCTTGATGGGCTGGTCCAGGGGCTTAACCACTTGCTGTCCTTCCGATAGATTGGGCACATTGGCCAAATTTTCGGCCACGGTCTTCCCGGTAATAGTGAGGCAATCACCATGGAGCATGCCATGCCCCAGCATAAATTTCATTACGGCCGGTGTACCACCCACTCGGTGTACATCTTCCATCAGAAATTTTCCGCTAGGCTTCAAATCGGCCAAAAAGGGTGTTGTATCGCTTATTTTTTGAAAATCATCAAGGGTAAAGTCTATTTCTGCCGCCTTGGCAATGGCCAAAAAGTGAAGGACGGCATTGGTTGATCCGCCCATAACTGTAATAAGGCGTACGGCATTCTCCAAGGATTTTCGAGTGATGATATCGCTGGGTTTAATGTCTTTCTCGAGCAAGTGGCGCAATGCCCTTCCTGAGGCTATACAATCCTCAGCCTTTTCCTCTCCAATCGCCGGATTGGAAGAGTTGTATGGCATGGCCATGCCCAAGGCTTCGATGGCCGATGCCATGGTATTGGCCGTATACATACCTCCGCAGGCCCCTGCGCCAGGACATGCGTTCTGGATAACATTCTTATAGGCTGCTTCGTCTATGGTACCTGCCACTTTTTCCCCCCAGGCCTCAAAGGCCGAGACCACATCCAATTTTTTACCATTGAGGCAACCGGATGCTATGGTACCACCATAGACCAACACTGAAGGTCGGTTTAATCGGATCATGGCCATCAATGCTCCCGGCATGTTCTTGTCGCATCCAACTACCGTAATCAATCCGTCATAGTTCATGGCTTGGACCACGGTTTCCATGGAATCTGCGATGATATCCCTTGAAGGCAATGAATATCGCATCCCGTACGTGCCCATGGAAATTCCATCGCTTACACCGATGGTGTTGAAAATGAGACCGATCAGATGCTGGGAATTTACCCCTTCCTTCACCTTGGTGGCCAAATCGTTCAAATGCATGTTGCAAGGGTTGCCTTCATATCCCGTACTACCTATTCCAATCAAGGGTTTTTCCAAATCCCTGTCCGTAAGGCCAATGGCGTGCAACATGGCCTGAGCGGCAGGTTGGGTAGGATCCTGGGTAACGTTTTTGCTGTATTTGTTCAGTTCCATTAAAGGGTTTGCTAGCTATTGGTAAATTCTATTGCATACTATCTATCATTCAAAGATATATCTTTCCAATACCCTATAATTTTAACAATGTTTGTTGGTTCAAATTCAATTTTGGAAATATCTTATTAAACTACTGATAATCAGAAGTATACTCACGTATTTAATATCATATTCAATACGTTATCCGCTCGGTGGATTAACTTCTTTTGACATGGCAAGGGACCAATTATTTCTTTAAATTTGCGTATGACAAATTCAATTCCCCAAAGCATAACCCGCCAACGCAGTTTTTTCGAGACCCAGCGGACCAAAGAACTTTCTTTTAGAAAAAATGCGCTTAAAAAGCTCCGCCAGGAAATCGTAACACGGGAAGATGCCATTTGCGAGGCTATCTATGCAGATTTTAAGAAACCTCGATTCGAAAGCTTGGGGACAGAAACACAATTGGTGCTCGGGGAACTGAATTTGGCCCTTAAGAATTTGGAGCTTTGGGCGCGACCCGAAAGCGTATCGTCTCCTTGGCTCAATTTCCCTTCCACGGACAAAATCTACAAGGAACCTTACGGTACCGTTTTGATCATTGCGCCTTGGAACTATCCGTTCCAATTGGTGTTTGCCCCGCTCATCGGGGCCTTGGCCGCCGGAAATACCGCGGTAATCAAACCTTCGGAAATTACGCCCAACACTTCACGCATAATCTCGGAAATTGTCACTTCCGTATTTGAACCGGAGCACGTATTGGTCGTAGAGGGTGGAATACCTGTTTCCCAAGAGCTCTTGGCCGAAAAATGGGATTACATTTTCTTTACCGGAAGTACCCACGTGGGGAGGATTGTCTATGAAAGTGCTGCTAAGCACCTGTGTCCGGTAACCTTGGAACTGGGTGGGAAGAACCCTTGCATTGTGGACAAAACCGCAGCGATTTCCCTTGCGGCAAAACGCATCGTTTGGGGTAAGTTTTTAAATGCTGGACAAACCTGTATTGCCCCGGACTATGTTTTGGTCGAAGCCGAGGTGAAGGATCAATTGGTGGCGGCACTAAAAACCTCCATTAGGAAAGCGTACGGGGCGGACGTGGAGGCATCCACCGATTTTGCCCGTATGGTGAGTCCGCAACACTATTCAGGATTGAAGGCGATGTTGGAGGAATCCGATATCCTTTTTGGTGGGGAGACCAATGACGCGGACAACTACCTTTCCCCGACGCTCGTAGACGAACCCGACTTGAACAGTAAATTGATGGCGGGAGAAATTTTTGGCCCCATTCTTCCCATCATTTCTTATACTGGAGCGCAGACCTTGCACAAGTATCTTAGCCACTATGACAAACCCTTGAGCACCTATGTGTTTTCCAAATCCAGGTCTTTCCAAAAAAATATCATTAATTCCTATAGTTTCGGCGGTGGTGCCATCAATGATACCATGATGCAGTATGTGAACAAATCGCTCCCCTTTGGAGGTGTTGGTGCTAGCGGTATTGGTGCCTACCATGGAAAAAATTCCTTTGACATCTTCTCACACCGAAAGCCGATGGTAAAAAGGGGCAATTGGATAGATATTCCCTTGCGTTATCCGCCCTATCGGCTGTCCACAACGCTTGCCAAACAATTTAAAAGGCTCTTTTAAGTCCTATAGTGTCAATACCAGTTTAAAGGAAAGGGAATCCCCAAACTTTTTTTGAGCCAAAACGGAAATCGATCTTTCAGATAATTGGGCTATTCTTGGGTATCCACCCGTGGTTTGCCCATCCTTCATTAATATAATCAACTTCCCTGCGGGGGTAAGCTGCATGGTTCCGGGGAGTGTTGCGGAAGTAAGCATGGCCATGTGATGTCCGACTAGGGTCTCTTCCAATTGATAGGCCATTCTATTGTTCTCCTTGGCAACGGTAAAGTCCTTAGAGAATAAAGCGGCCAAATGGGCATCGGTCAACATTTCGTACTCCGGACCCTTAAAGATTTCCAAGGCGCCACCTTCCGATATCGGCGGGACCTTAAGTTCCTCTATTTTGGGTTCAAAGCCTTTGGAAGCGTTGAAGGGAACCTCGCTTTTGTCGCTTAGGCAGGCGTGGGGGGTCAAGGGTTTAAACAGCGAACGGCTGCCTAGGACCATAGGGGTCCTGAAACCTTCCTTTATTGCCAAGTAGGCTCGTAGACCTCGCTCTAGTTTACCATAGGATAAAAGATCTCCAGCACGCACCTTGTACACCTTGTAATTTTGCACGGGAGCGTTGTTAAGGGTGGCAGACATCTCCGCGCCGCCCAAACTAATATAGGTATCTTCCTCAAATTCCAGTGTGGGGCCGGTCATGGTAATTTCCAGAAGGGCGGCATCAGGCGTGTTTTCCAACAAACGGTTGGCCATAGCTGCAGAAATCATGTCCATAGCACCAGAAATGGGCACTCCTTTATCACGAAGGCCATATCTCCCGGCATCCTGAACGGTTGTAAAAAACCCTGATTTAAGTACCTTAAGCATCCACCAATCGTTTTTCCAATTGAAAAATCCCTACTTCCCCTTCGATCTTGTGCAGGTCGTATTCGGCCCTCGAAATAGCATAGAATTGAATTTTATCGCCCACACTGACAAAACAAGGGTCGTCCTTATTGATATTAAACATGGGTATAGGACAGTTTCCAATTATATTCCACCCTCCAGGGGAGTCCTGGGGATATATGCCCGTCTGTTTGCTCGCCAGACCTACAGAACCTTTTTCAACCAGCAGCCTCGGAGTGGTTCGTCTTGCCACCTCCAAGGATTGTGGCAAACCTCCTAAATACATGAATCCAGGCAGAAAACCAATGCCATAAACCGTATAAGTGTGCTGGGTGTGCAAGGTTATTATTTCCGAAATACTTTTCCCCAAACGATCGGAAACTTCGGAAAGGTCTATTCCAAATGCCTTGTCATAACAAACAGGGAGACGCCACAAAAATCGTGGCACGTCCTGGGTTTCCCCTTTATTCGCATACCACTCCTTTAAGTGTTGACTGAAATTTTCAAAATCTATAGGTGTCTCCCTATGGACAAACGTTAGAGAATTATAGGCCGGAATCAACTCCCAATCTTCTTGGGCCAAACAGTGGGCCTTAAGGTGCTGCAAGTACTGGAGAATGTCATATAAAATAGCTTCCTCCACTTCCATAGGCCACTCCACTATAACCGCGTGGGCTCCAAAGGGTTTTATGGATATGGTATAGGTACTCACTTTAAAATGTAGATCGCATGTTTGGGTAATGAAGACGAAAGATACATTAATATTTCCAAAGCTGTGGGGGTATCACCATGTATACAATAGGTATCCGCCAGAATTTTAACCGTATCCCCCGATACCGTCTTTACCTCTTGTTTTTTTATCATGGGGAGCAGGTGGGCCAATACCTCTTTCTGTTCTGTGAGCAATGCGTTGGCCTCACTCCTTGGAACCAGACTAAGGTCTGCACGATAATTGCGATCGGCGAAAGCCTCATACTTGAGATCAATTCCCTGGTCAAGGGCCATTTTCGCAATAATTGATCCGTAGGGGGCATAGAGACAGCTTATGGATGTATACGGTGCCACGGCATCGAGAAAGGTCTGCGCCAGATCGGCATCCCGGACAAGGTCATTATATAAAGCCCCATGGGGTTTAATATGATGTAATGACATCCCTTCCTCCCCTACTATGGCCAGTAGGGTTTCTATTTGTTCCCTGATACTACGTGTCAATTGGGTTTTGGGAAGTGACCGGGATATTCTCCCAAAATGTTCACGGTCGGGATAGGAAGGGTGAGCGCCCACTTTTACCCCGTACTTTTTGGCCAATTGCACCACCTCGCGCATACTCTGGGTATCTCCGGCATGCCCACCACAGGCAATATTGCAGGAAGAAATGAGCGGTAGTATGGCTGCCTCATTCCCCATACCTTCTCCAAGGTCACAATTAATATCAACACCTGTTTTTTCCATTTAAAAAAGTCCAAATACCTTGGTAATACTTTTGACCCCCAAAAGTAAGGTGAGGGCTATAATGCCAAGACCAAGAATATTCTGTAGCCTTGTGTTTTTATGCGCACCCAATACAGAGGACTTGTTCATAATCCATAAAAGCAGGATTGCTATTACCGGCAGGAGTATGCCATTCGCCACCTGGGCAAATTTTATGACCTCAATGGGTTTTATATCAAACGATAGGAAAAACACGCCCAGTCCCAAGATAATCATCCAGACGGTCTTGAAGCGTTTATCCCTCAAATTGGCTTTCCAGCCAAAACAGCTATTGGCTACATAGGCGGCGGCCAAGGGCGCCGTTATCGCAGAGGTAATTCCAGCGGCAAACAGTCCAATTCCCATAAAATACTTGGCAGCATCGCCATACAAGGGTTCCAGGCTCCTGGCCAGATCCATGGCATCCGTAATCTCTTTATCGGGAATGTTTGTGGCAGTTATGATTATGGCCATAGAGACGATCCCGCCCAAAAGAATGGCCCAAACGGTATCTCTTTGCGCGGTCCCCAGATCGTTTTTCGATTTCCACTTTTCACTGACCAATGAGGCATGCAGAAACAGGTTATAGGGCACCACAGTGGTCCCTACCAAAGCTATAACAGCCAAAGTGCCTTCGGTCGGGAAGGTGGGGACAAACATTCCTTTCAGGATTTCCATGACATCGGGACCCGTAATCACCGCTGTAACGAGAAAGGACAGACTCATTAAAATAACCAAGGAGACCAGGACGCGCTCCAAGGTTTGGTAATTTCCAAAATACAACAGGGCAAAAGCACAAAGCCCGATAATTAATGGGTAATAATCCGAAAATTCATGGCCAAAGATAGCCTCCAGGCCTAGGGTAGCACCCCCGATATTGCCCCCTTCATAAGCGGCATTCCCAATAACAATGGCTACGAGAATTGTACCCAGGACCAGATGTTTTATCCAAGGTACCCTCAATTCCTGTTTTATAACGTCTGCAACCCCTTGCTGCGTAATTATGCCCAATCTGGCGGACATTTCCTGCAATACTATGGTGGCCAAAACGGAAAGTAACATGGCCCATAGCAGGGCATATCCGAACGCAACGCCGGCCAGGGTGCAGGCGGTAACCGTTCCAGGACCTATAAAGGCCGCCGCCACCAATACACCGGGTCCTATTTTTTTAAACATTGGGGTAGGATTGGGTTTTTCTCATGATGTAAATATAGCGGGTTTGGGGCTTTCCCAACCACGGTCCACGTCCATTTTTTTAACATAAAAGATGCCGTTCGTCTAAAAAAATGCAGTTCGTCTAAAAGTGGGATGTCATACGTCGAGAGAACATAATAATCCAAAAAAGTGACGGTTATACTAATCCCGAACCTAAATTAACCTACTTAAATGACATGTATTGAATGCAGCAGGGAACTCAGCTATATTGACCATAAAAATGCCATGGACACCTACGGGGTAGAACTATGTGCAAGACATCAGTCGCGTATGGACAAGCTGATGCGAAAAGAAAATACCCCTTTGGAAGCCATACAGCTGTACTATGGCCTTAAGCTTGCCGGGGTAAACCCCATGTTGGAATGGTGGGATGGCAACAAATCCGTTGATATTGCCATTTCCCGAGTAAAACTGAACATAGAAATTGACACGGAATACCATATGATTACCCATGATCAGGCCATGAATGACCTGGAAGAGGCCATGCACTCGTTCAAAAATGGATTTACCACTATTCGTATTCCACACGTATTGATCAAACATTACCTAAAAGAGACCGTCAACAACCTATTGGGAATAATTGAGGGGTTAAAGGCGAACATCAAGGTAATCTAGGAGTTTTAGATAGCAGTATTGACAAGTAATTTGTACATATGATGACGACAGATAGAAAAGTATTAAAAATCCCGTTACGCCTTGGTATAGCCGTTCTTATACTGGGCATTCTAATCAAAATACAGGATTGGTCCCCGCATGCCAATATCATTATGGTGACAGCTTTGACGGGCATTGCAGTGATGTACTCCATACGATTCTTGAAAAAGACCAAAAAACGATTTCTGGACTATGTAAAATTGATTTTGGTGGTCGTTTGGTGTACCAATGTCGTTTTCTCTATCTTCCACCTGCCCTACGAGGGTATATTGGAAATTATAACCTTTATTACCTTTCTTATCTGGACCGTTTTGGAAGGAACCGCTTATTTTGCCCGGAACGAAGACGATAGAAAAATAAGTCTGGACCAGATTATGTGGAACGGTATCATGGTCATTGGTTCGTTGGCGATCATTGCAGGCGTCATCAGCAAGATCCTTTATTATGATTACGCCACTCCCCTACTCTTGTTGGGATTCTTTCTCATCGCAGTGTATATCTTGCGGGATACGTTCTCGGAACTGCTAGAGGAGAAAAAATAAAACCCTTGAACTTTTGCAGGGAAAAAACAGGCTCAGGTGGGCAAAAACAGCCCTGAGCTAGTACTCCTTAGAACCGTATGTTGGTTTCATTTTTAATAAAAATGTAAAGTTTATTTGTCTTTTTGAATAGTTATTTTTACATTTAGACCATTAAACTTTACAATTTATTCTTATGGCAACCAATTCTATTCAAAATTCCGATCCAAAGAAAATAGCGCGCTGGACCAAGTTTCAGCTTCCCAATCGCTTTAAGCGCATTGGATTGATCATCTGTATTTTGGCATTTTTTCTTATGCTGGGCAGAAAATTCACCGAGGGGCCCTTGTGGATAAAACCGCTCTTGTCCAATATTTTTATCATTGGTTTGCTGATGGTCTCTCTCGCCAAGGAGAAGATTGAGGACGAGCTCATCGTGAACCTACGCTCGCAGTCCTACCGACTTGGCTTTACTTTTGGGGTCCTCTATGCCATCCTGGTAATTCCCTTGATCAATTATGTAGTGGATATGTTGGTATCTGGTGCAGAGGAGGCAACCTTTGAAGCAAATGTCTTTGAGGTGCTGATTACGATGTTGGCCATTCAACTACTGTTCTTCCATAAATTCAAAAAGGCGCATCCATGAAGAACACGCTTAAGGTGCAGCGGGCCATGAGGGATCTCACCCAGGAGCAACTTGCCCAAATTTTGGGGGTTTCCAGGCAAACGGTCAATTCCATTGAAAAAAACCGCTACGTTCCCTCTACGGTATTGGCCCTAAAATTATCCAAGGTTTTTGGGGTTGCGGTAAATGAGATCTTTAGCCTGGAGGCCGATGATTAGTAGTTGCTTGCTTATTTGCCGGTATTTCCTACTGTTGTTGCTGTTTTTGGGCGATTTATTGTATTAAATCGGCCTTTTCGCTCTTTTGGGACATCCAATTGCGCCTTCCTACCATCAAAGGGCATTCACGGACGAAACTTGCCGTTCATCGAGTTCCAAACCCACATATCGAATATTTATCCATCCCATGGAGGAATCATATATTTTAGTTATTTCCGCTGTTATCTATAAAAACCAAATCTTATGAGGAAAAGAGCTACTATTACCTATTTTCTGTATGCCTTTTGTACTTTTTGCATCGTATGGGCCTTTTATATCCTTATGTTTCGATTGTAAGGGGACCCCGTTAACCGCCTATCTTCTGTTTTGGTGGGATAGAACCCCCAGAAATCCAGTGGCACAAGCCCTTTGATTGCATACAATATGGAGGCCAATTTTACGTTTGGTCTATAGCTGTAGGGGCACCTAATACCGTGTTTAACATCCTTTTCGGGGGTGTTGCCGGACACGCTCCAAGGCCCAAAACCTATGAATTGTAATGCAACGATGACAGCAGGACGCATTTGGCAGCGCATCAAGCGACCCACGATTTCCTTACTATTCCTTCTGGGACTCCTTCATGGTGTGGGGGCATACACCTATGCCAACGGGCTGGAAAATGGTCCGAACCTACTTTTATCGCATATAGAGATTACCTCTCCCAACAGCGCTACCGTATGGGCGGTTTCCGATCCGGTGGAAATTAGCTGGAAGACCCGGAATATCCCTAAGGACAAGACGATAAAATTCTACCTCTCTAGAGGAAACATGGTGGTTCAGGAACTGGGCACCTTTAAAAACAGCAACTTCGTGGAAGGCATAAAGCTCAATAGAACCCTACCTGCCGGCTCTAATTATCGCGTAATTGCCATGGAGCTCTTTCCGAACGATAAATATCGCATTGCCAAGTTTGCCACGTCTTTTTTCAGCATTACCAAGGCACCGCGCAAGCAAGAAGTTAAAACCGTCCGGAAAGAAGCCGCCCCAGCACCAACCCCTTTGCGGAATACCTTCAACGGCAGAAAAATATCCTATGTAAAAGAGCTGGTCGTAGATAGCCCTAAGATACGCATCAACCTGTGGGATCACGGTAGAAAGGATGACGACATCGTATCCATATACCTCAACGGCGAAGCCATTGTTTCAGAATATTATCTTACCTACCATAAGAAAACCTTTGAGCTGGACCTGGATACGGCCCAGGTGAACGATCTATTCCTCTATGCCCACAATTTAGGGCGTTTCCCGCCCAATACCGTATCCATTGAAATATTGGACGGAAAGACCTCCGAGAACATTGTACTCAATTCGGATCTAAGGAGTTGTGAGGCTGTAGCCATTAAAGTCAAGGATTAGCTTATTCTTTAAGGTTGATGGTTTTTTATACCTGAAGCAAAAGGTAGTATAGCGTGTTCTATAATCCAACTTCCAAGCCTTAAACCCTGAACCTTTCACCCCCCTAGTTTCGGTAACCTTCAAAAAATTCTTCGTAAAACAACCTATTTATTTGCGGTACGGCTATAAATTTCGGAGGGAAGCCCGCTAATCCCCTAAATTCGGAAGACTTCCCCACCGCGTTCAAAATACCAAGCCATCATGTCCAACCCTTTGATTATCAACTTCACGCCCACGGGAATGATTCCCACCAAAGAGATGACCCCCCACGTGCCCATCAGTGTTTCCGAAATTGTTGAGGATGTACACCAGGCCTGTGACCTGGGTATAACCATGGTGCATATCCACGCCCGGGAAAAGGTTTCCGGGATACCTACCTATAAGAAGGAAATCTATGCCAAGATCATCGCGGGAATCCGAAAATTCAGCCCCCAACTCGTCATATGCGTCTCCTTGAGCGGAAGAACGTTTAGCGAACTCGATCAGCGGGGCGATCCCTTGTTCCTCGAGGGGGATTTAAAACCCGATATGGGTAGTTTAACCCTGAGTTCATTAAATTTCAATAAGGTAGCCAGCATGAACGCGCCGGATATGATCGGCGACCTGGCAGCACTAATGAAAGCCAGGGGTATTGTTCCGGAACTCGAGGCCTTTGATCTGGGCATGGTCAACTATGCAAAATATCTGGCTCGGAAAAAGCTGATCCGTCCGCCCTATTATTTTAACCTTTTATTCGGTAATATTGCCTGTTCCCAATCCAATCTTTTACATGCAGGAACCATGATCAACGATCTCCCCGAAGACTCCGTTTGGAGCATAGCCGGTATCGGGAATACCCAGCTCAAAATGAATTCGCTTTCCATTGCCATGGGTGGAGGGGTCCGTGTAGGGCTGGAGGACAATATTTGGTACAACGCCGAAAGAACGCGACTTGCGCGCAATATAGATCTGTTAAAACGCGTCCACATTATCGCCCAAGCAAACGGAAGGAACATCATGACACCTGAGGAATTCCGGACCAAAATGAACTTGGCTCCCGGAAATGGCGAGTATGGTCTACAGGTATAAAGCAAAACTATTGGGCTATGGAGGTAAAAAAGGGCAGCGCATTCTACAAGGTACAATGGTTTTGGAACATAGTACGCCACGGGCTGTTTCTTCATGGTATCCGAAATCGTTTGGCCCGGCTGGGGATAGACATTATGCCGTATTATTGGGTGCAGGAGGGGGTAACCCGCTATGACACCCCAGAAATTCGAGGTGATGCTTCCGAGTATATCTTCTCCTATTTTGGGGAAACCGAAATCACCCAAATCAAGGCCAAGGTCATGGGCATTGAACAATCTGATATTCTGGAGGACTACAGAAAGGGACAACTGTGCATTGGGCTTAAACATCGGGGCGAAATTGCCGCTTATATGTTCATTCAGTTGGACGATTTTGCGCTACGGGGCAAGACCTTTCCCCTAAAGAAAAACCAGTCCTATCTAAAAAGTATGTACACCTTTGAGTCGCACCGGGGCAAGAACCTGGCCCCTTATCTCCGGAATCACAGTTATGAGCTCTTAAGGGACCGTGGTGTGGATACCAACTTTAGTATCAGCGAATATTTTAATCGGTCTACCATACGCTTCAAAAAGAAATTGGGCTCCGTGCACCGCACGCTCTGGCTGAGTATCGTATTGTTTAAAAAGTACAAATGGAATATGGTCCTAAGGAATTATGGGCAAAAATCGTAATAGCCTGTATTGTCCCACCAACGTCCTTTAACTACAAACCTTGAACTTTGAACCTTGAACTTTGAACCTACCCCAACCACCCCTCCCGATCCAGACTTCGGTATTGGATGGCCTCACTGATATGGGATCCAGCCACCTGTTCGGCACGATCTAGGTCGGCAATGGTCCTGGCCACTTTTAAGATCCGGTCGTAGGCACGGGCGGAGAGGTTGAGGCGTTCCATGGCATTTTTCAGTAAGGTTTTGGAGGCTTCGTCCAAAAGGCAATGAGCCCTGATCTGTTTGGTGCTCATCTGGGCATTGTAATGTATATTCTCCAGGGGTGCAAAACGTTGGGTCTGTACTTCCCTGGCAGCGGTTACGCGTTGGCGGATCGCCACACTCCCCTCCCCTTTGCGTTCTTCCGAGAGCTTTTCAAAGGGTACAGGGGTCACCTCGATATGGATATCGATACGATCCAACAAAGGGCCGGATATTTTCCCCAAATACCGCTGCATTTCCAGCGGTGAGGAGGTGACCGGGGCATCCGGGTCGTTAAAATAACCCCCTGGGCTGGGATTCATACTGGCCACCAACATAAAACTACTGGGGTAGGTAACGGTAAAACGGGCGCGGGAAATAGTGACTTCCCTATCCTCCAGGGGTTGCCGCATCACCTCCAGGACACCACGCTTAAACTCCGGCAGTTCGTCCAGGAACAGTACGCCATTGTGCGATAGCGATATTTCCCCCGGCTGCGGATAGGCCCCACCTCCAACCAGAGCCACATCGGAAATGGTGTGGTGCGGACTGCGGAAGGGCCTTTGGTTCATCAGCCCTCTGTTTTTGATCTTTCCTACAACACTATGGATCTTGGTCGTTTCCAAGGCTTCCTGTACCGTCATGGGCGGTAAAATGGAGGGCAATCTTTTGGCTAACATGGTCTTTCCCGCCCCAGGCGGACCTATCAGAATGATGTTATGTCCCCCTGCCGCCGCAATTTCCATACAGCGTTTTATGCTCTCCTGCCCTTTGACATCCGAAAAATCGTATTCGGGAAAATCCAGGCCCTTGTTGAATTCGGACTGCACGTCTATCACGGTCTGCTCCAAAGGCTTGTCCTTATCAAAGAAGTCGATCACCTCGGTCAAATTGCTTACCCCGTATATTTCCAAAGTTTCTACAATGGCTGCCTCTCGGGCATTTTCGATAGGCAGGATAAATCCCTTGAATCCCTCTTCCTTGGCCTTCAGGGCGATGGGCAATGCCCCTTTGATAGGCTGCAGGCTACCATCCAGGGAAAGTTCGCCCATGATAATGTATTGGTCCATAGGGCCAGATCGTATCTGGCCCGAAGCCGTCAATATGCCCAGCGCCAAGCTCAGGTCGTAGGCCGACCCTTCTTTCCGCATATCGGCTGGTGCCATATTGATCGTAATCTTTTTGCCAGGAATCTTGTATCCGTTATTCTGCAAGGCCGCCGCTATACGGTAGTTGCTTTCTTTGATGGCATTGTCTGGCAACCCTACCAAATGGTAACCGATGCCCCTATCTACATTTACCTCGACCGTAATGGTGGTCGCTTCAATGCCAAAAACAGCACTCCCAAACACTTTTGTAAGCATACATTTAAATTTAAACATCGATCCAAATACGGGAGATACGGGTATATCTTCCCCCGCGAACCCCGGATATGGGTACAATTGAACTTCTAAAATTGGGAGGTGAATACTATTTGGTTCAAATTTAGGGCAGTCCTAAATTTTATCATCTTTTTCTTACACAAAAATAAGTAAATTATGTATATTTAGTTGGTATTCTTTTTTGGGCCTGACTAACGCATTTAGGAATACGCCCATTGGTAAACCCCAACGTATATGAAAAATCCACTTTTTTTTGGCTCCGAAAAAACCTTTTCCAGTTATAGCATTTCCTCGGAAACGCTACAGCTGCCCGCCTTGGTTTACAGTTGAACCACACCATTTTGAGAGCTTTCCAAACCATGACCCAAACAAACACTAAAAAAAGGCCGCAAGGCCAAACCAGCGCCAGGACTTTTCCGCCCTAGAGCGGAAAAGCGAGGCAAAGGGAACAATATCTTCTCGAGAAAGATGGACACAAACCTTGAGTGTCCTAAAATGTTCAGGGCTAATATAATTTTAAATTTATTAATCATGAAAAAATTAATGAAGTTAGAAGGTGTTAAGTTGCTTTCCAAGACCGAAAAAAAGTCCATTATCGGTTATGGCAATCCGCTACAGGGCGATTGCTCCGGGGAGCCCAATCAGACCCTATGTTATTTTAACGGGCACAAAAAATGTCCGGGTTGGTGTCTGCAAGGGGTTTGTCAGCCTTGGTAGTCCTTTTTATTGAAATAAAAGCCGGGGACCGCCCCCGGCTTTTAGATTTTCACAACGCGCCCTCTTTGTCGCTATAAGTTGAACCGTTACGATGCAAAAATTTCCCTTCTACAAACAGGCAGACCAAAAGGATTGCGGTCCCACCTGCATTAAGATCATCGCCAAGCACTATGGCAAGATCATCAACATCCAAAACTTGCGCAACCTCTCGGAGACTACCCGTGAGGGAAGCAGTATGTTGGGGTTGAGTGAGGCCGCTGAAAAAATCGGCTTCCATACCGTAGGGGTCCGTCTAAACTATAAAAAACTGTCCGAGGTTGTGCTGCCCTGCATCGTCCACTGGAACAGAAGTCATTTCGTGGTGCTGTACAAAATAAAAAAAAACACCGTGTACATATCCGATCCGGACCATGGACTGGTGAAACTACTCCCTGAGGAATTCATCAAATTTTGGATCGGCAATAACGCTACGGAGGAAACCGAGGAAGGGGTATCCCTGCTTATAGAACCCACTCCCAAGTTTTACAACGAATCCGGTGAAGAAGGAGAAGAAGAAGCCTTCAACTTTGCCTTTATAGCCCGATATCTCTTAAAGTACAAGAAATTTATCGTGCAACTGGCTATTGGCCTGTTGGCTGGGAGCGTATTGCAGTTGATCGTTCCTTTTTTGACCCAAAGTATCGTAGATGTGGGCATACAGAACCAGGACATCAATTTCATTTATCTTATCCTGTTCGCACAATTGTTCCTATTTCTGGGCCGTACCGTCTTGGAGGTCATTCGGGGTTGGATATTACTGCACCTCAGTACACGAATCAACATTTCGCTGATATCCGATTTCTTCATCAAGCTAATGAATCTCCCCATTTCCTTTTTTGACACCAAAATGACCGGTGATCTGTTACAGCGGATCAATGACCATAAACGTATCGAAAAAATACTGACCACTTCCTCCCTGAACGTGCTGTTCTCCATGGTAAACCTGGTAATATTTGGTATCGTACTGGCTTACTACAATTTGTTGATCTTTGGTATCTTCCTGGTGGGAAGCTTCCTCTATTTTGTTTGGGTGCTGTTCTTTTTCAAAAGAAGAAAGACGTTGGACTACAAACGTTTTCGTGAGATAAGCCAGGAACAGAGCAAAGTCATTGAACTGATCAATGGCATGCAGGAAATTAAATTGCACAATGCCGAGCGACAGATGCGGTGGGGCTGGGAATTTGTACAGGCCCGCCTGTTCAAGGTAGATATTAAAAATTTGGCCCTGGAACAGACCCAATCGGTGGGTTCTTCCTTCATCAATGAGTTGAAAAATATATTAATTACCGTGCTTTCCGCCAAATTGGTCATTGACGGGGAAATAACTTTGGGTATGATGGTGGCCATAACCTATATCGTAGGGCAGCTCAATGCCCCGGTGATACAACTGATCAATTTCCTTCGGGATGCCCAAGATGCCAAAATATCCTTGGAACGTTTAGGAGAAATCCATAATAAGGAGGATGAGGAAAGTGCCGTGGACAAAAAGCTATCCCGTATCCCGAAAAACCTCGACCTTACACTTAACGATGTTTCCTTTAGGTATACAGGAGGACTGGAACCGGTAATCAAGAAATTGAACCTGACTATCCCCGCAAACAAAATTACGGCCATTGTCGGGGTAAGCGGAAGTGGAAAAACCACGCTCATGAAGCTTATGCTCCGCTTCTACCCCTTGGATAGGGGAGAAATTAGCTACGGTAACCACAACCTAGAGCACATTTCACAAAAGGCCTGGCGTTCCCATTGTGGCGTTGTAATGCAAGAGGGGTATATTTTTAATGACACCATAGCCAGAAATATCGCCGTGGGGACCGATTTTATCAATGACGAACGCCTATGGCATGCCATAGAGGTCGCCAATATCAGGTCCTATATTGAAGAGCTGCCCTTAGGGCTAAACACCAAAATAGGCCTTGAAGGAACCGGCCTCAGTACCGGTCAAAAGCAACGCTTGCTCATTGCGCGAGCCGTGTACAAAGATCCAAGGCTCTTGTTTTTCGATGAGGCCACCTCGGCGCTCGATGCCAACAATGAGCGCGTAATCATGGAAAATTTGGATGCCTTCTTTGCGGATAAAACAGCCGTAATCATTGCACATCGACTGAGTACGGTTAAAAATGCCCATAAAATTGTAGTGCTCGATAAGGGCAAGATCGTTGAAATGGGCAATCATAACGAGTTGACAAAATTAAGGGGAAAGTACTATCAGCTGGTCAAAAACCAGTTGGAACTGGGAAATTGATACCCACAAACGCAATAATACCAGAAAAGATGCCAGAAAAAAAAGAGGCCATAGCGATTCGAAGCGAGGAAGTGCAGGAAATCCTGAGCTTTGTACCCCATTGGATGATCCGATGGGGAAATACCGTAATATTCTTACTGATCATAGGACTGCTATTGATGTCTTGGTTTGTAAAATACCCAGATACCATTGCTGCAGAAATCCTGGTGACCACAGCCATCCCGCCAGAAAAAATATATGCCCGAAGCAGCGGGCAGCTCGATGCCATTTTGGTCGCGGATAACGAGCTGGTACCGGAAAACAAATTGTTGGCCATTATCGAAAATTCGGCAAACTATCAGGATGTACTATTGCTCAAGGAGGTGGTAGACACCCTTACGGTGGACTATGAGAGTTTCCTTTTTCCCCTAGAAAAACTTCCAACACTTTTTTTGGGTGACATTGAATCGGACTACGCCCTATTTGAACGAAGTTATACGGAATACAGCCTTAACAAGGAACTGCAACCCTTTTCTACGGAAGTTTTGGCCAATCGCTTGTCCATTACCGAAGCTAGGAGCAGATTAAACAATCTACTTTCCCAACAGGCCCTGAACAAAAGCGAGCTGGAGCTCAAAAAGAAAGATTTTGAGCGCTTTGAGGTATTGTACAAAAAAGGAGCTGTTTCCGCTCAGGAATACGACCAAAAACAATTGGATTATCTGCAATCTCAGCGGGCCTATAGAAACCTCGGTACTTCCATATCACAATTGCGGGAGACCTTGACCAATTCCCAAAACAGTCTTCGTGGCACGGAAATTAAAAAGGTACAGGAAGAAAGTTCCTCCCTAAAGAATGTGATCCAATCCTACAACCAATTAAAAAGAAGCATCAAGAATTGGGAACTAAAATATGTTCTTGTCTCTTCTATTGCCGGTAGGGTCTCCTTTTTGTCCTTTAGAAATGAAAATCAAACCGTGAACCAGGGCGATCTGGTGTTCACCATAGTGCCCAAAGGGAATAGTGCCTTTTTGGGCAAGATAAAGGCACCTGCCCGAAACTCGGGGAAAATAAAAACGGGACAAGCGGTAAACATCCGCCTGGCCAATTATCCCTATACAGAATTTGGTATGTTGGAGGGAAGTGTCCAGAGCATATCCCTAGTTCCGGATAATGAGGGCAACTATCTGATCGATGTAAAACTTCCCGAAAAGTTGATTACCACCTATAACAAGGAAATCGAATTTAAACAGGAAATGAGGGGTACGGTACAGATTATAACCGAGGATCTTAGGCTGATCGAACGGTTCTTCTATCAGCTCAAAAACATTTTCAGCAAATAACTACATTCCTGTACGGCCTATTTATACCTGCCGGAACCCTATGCGCTACGTTCTATTCCACCAGTGGATTGAAGGTGAGTACATTTTTGGCGTTCTCCTTGATTTCCTTTTTGTTGAGCATCATTTTTCGGAACTCGCCCTTGGCAAACATTTCCGCCTGGTCCTCGTAATGCGGGCTAAGGGGGTTGCCCGATTGTCCGGTGGGCAATATGCTTACACTATTTTCTATATCCGAAAAATCGATGACCCTTCGCGTAGAGGGTCCTGCTGTGACCTTGTACAACCCACTTTCATCGTAGGGAAATGCCAAATTATTGATAACCTCCTTGGTGCCCTGTACAGGAAAAGGGCCCACATTAAAAAAGGAGCGCAGGGCCGCAACCCGGCCTATGGGATGGGTGTGTTCAAGCGTATGCACATTTCCCCAGGTCCAGTTAGCTCGATCGGTGCCAAAATCCCGGTTCAGGGATTCCAACGCCTCCACGTAGGCGCCGTGAACGATATCCTGACGGGTCTCTTTTACTTCCTTGGTGGTGATGTTGTCCCACCATATGGAATGTTCCTTGGCCGATAGCGGCGCTATGGCGCGTTTGTGAAAATGGGTGGCCAAAAATTGTTGAAACATATCTGCGCCCAGTTCATCCATAAAAGTGTTCCTTAAAAAAAAGTACATCCACCTGTGATAGATGGTGGCCTCCACATTTTCCAGGGGATATTCCCCTTTCCATGCCGTAAGTTTATCGAGCTCAACAATTTGTACATCGGTAAGTTCCTTTACCTTCACCGATTTTGCCAAATTCATAACCACTGAAGGATTTACCGAAGAGGTATTATCGGTTATCATGGCCCTAACGGCTTCCTGGTCCCAATCGTCCTTTGGCTCCAACAGTTGTACAATGCGCTTGGCCCTGTTTTCAGGCAAATAATATCCGGGATATACCATCCCCGCAATGGAATCTGGTTGATTGTTCGCGGAATATACGTAACCCCAAGGAGGATTGATCGCCTGCGGGTTCTCGGAAAAATGAAGATAGCGTTTGGCGCCTGCGCCCGCAGCGCTCCCATCCATAATAAATTTGGTGTGCGAACTGTCCGGGATCTGGAATAGTTTAGCAGAGGCCCACCAACCAATATTGCCTTCTACATCCCCGTACATAACGTTGAGTCCAGGGGCATGAATATTAGGGAGTGCCGCCTTAAACTCGTCCAAACCGTCTGCATGCGACATGCCATATACGGCTTCCATCATTTTGTTTTCCATTGCCGTGTAGACCCAGGACATGCTTATGGGGCGTTCGCCGGTAATCTGATCGGCAATGCCGTTGAGTACCGGACCGCGTTCCGTGGTCCGATACGAAAATGCCACGTCCTCACCATCCTTTACCTTAATGGTCTTGGAAACCGTACCATAGGATTCCCATCCATTTTTGCCCTTGTATTGGGTACTATCCTGTGGGTGGTTTTCTTCGTAGTAGAAATTGACATCGTCATTTTCGAACATGGTAAGTCCGTAAGCTAAATCCCGATCATGTGCCAACAAGGGAAAGGGTACTCCGGCCAAATGGTAACCATATTTTTCATAGGTGGGTGTGCTTATATGGGCTTCGTACCACACGGAGGGTTGGGCAAATCCGATATGAGGGTCATTGGCAAAAATTACCTTGCCCGACTTCGTTTTAGCCGGCCCCACGACCCAGCTATTGCTCCCTACAAACAAAGGCGCGGGCAATCCCTTTAGCGCATCCGAAACTAAAGAGGTGATTGCGTTTTGAAGCGTATCCGCCCTTTCGCTGGGGTGGTTTTTGATCCATACCGTGGCGGGAGAAACATCTATAGCAAGATCCTCCAGGTAGGCCGTGCCCAGTTTATCCTTGATATTGGTCAGCAACGGATCGGTCTTGTGGGCCTGGGCAAAACTAAATCCCATATATCCCACGATATTGTATATATCGGTAAGTGTAAAGGATTTTTTATCCAGTCCGGTGAGGTAAAACTCGATCGGAGTGGGCCCTTCTTCAATAAAACGATTGACCCCGTCCAGATAGGCCTGTGCCAATTGCACTATAGGACTGTCTTGGTCAAGTTTGGCCACGGTCCTGGCCGAGGCTTCGTCTATACCAAGGGACAAAAAGAATTTGTCCGTAGGAAGTAAATCCGACCCAAAGACTTCTGACAGTCCACCTTTGCCGATTCTTCGGAGCAGTTCCATTTGCCACAGGCGGTCCTGTGCATGCACATATCCCAAAGCCTTAAAGGCATCAGCTTCATTCTTTGCATAGATGTGCGGAATGCCATAGGTATCGTAATGGACCTGAACGGTGTTGGAAAGTCCTGGGAGTTGCTTCTCCCCGTCATAAGTGGGCTTTAATGAATGGACGAATATACCTCCGCCCAGAAACAGAATGCCCAGGCCTATCAACAGGATCCATCCTATCTTTTTGTACTTTTTCATTGTGGGGGTTTGGAAATTAAAGGTAGGAATTTTAGAAATAAAAAAACACCAAAATAGGCGGCTTTCTTAGTTCCCTAACAATGAGGATTGTAGTGATAATTCGCCATGTTTCCGAAGTCCGGCAAGCAACCAATCGCGATACGCATCCCGGTCTGTATACTGTACGGCGTGGTTCAAAATTTCCATATCGGCAGACATGAGTACGTAGTACGGTTGTGAAGCGGCATTGAAATTCAAGGTCTGAAAAGTACCCCACTTCTGCCCTATCGTCTTGATGGTCTTGACCCTACCCGAGGCGTACTCAAAATTGAACTGTTCGCTTTCGGGAAGTTGGTTTCTATCGTCAACATAGAGTGAGATAAGCACGTAATCTTCCTTTAATAAGGGGTAGATATCCGGTTCGCTCCAAACGTTTTCCTCCATTTTCCTACAATTCACACAGGCCCAGCCTGTAAAATCGAGCAGGATGGGTTTGTTCTTCTCCTTGGCAAAGGCAACACCTTCCTCAAAGTCCTTAAAGCAGTCGATTCCCAAGGGGCAATCGTTTTCTTTTTCTGCCACTGTATAGAAATCAGGGGGCAGGAAACCAAAAAGTTTTAAATCCCAAACCTGAAATGCTCCAAGGCTAAGGTATATGGCAAAAGCAGCACTTAAAAGTCCGATACCCTTTCTCGTAACGGAAATTTTTTGTTTGGGACCGTCATGGGGAAAGCGGAACACGCCAAAGAGATACAGGGCAAGCAGTACAAAAAGCACAACCCAGATTCCAATGAATATTTCGCGCTTAAGTAGGCCCCAATGGCCCACCAAGTCGGCATTGGACAAGAATTTAAAGGCCAGTGCCAATTCCAAAAAACCCAAAACTACCTTCACGGTGGTCATCCAGCCACCGGATTTCGGAAGTGAATTCAGCCAGGTGGGGAACAAGGCGAACAGCGCAAATGGCAGGGCCAACGCAACCCCAAAACCCAGCATGCCCGTAGACAGATTGGTAGCCACATCCCCTTCGGCCAGGGCGGTACTCCCAAGGAGGCCACCAAGAATAGGTCCGGTACAGGAAAAGGAAACGATGGCCAGGGTAACGGCCATAAAGAAAATTCCGATAAATCCACCCGCCCTTGAGGAGGCAGCATCCATTTTATTTGCCCACGAACTGGGCAGTGTCAATTCGTAATATCCAAAAAAGGAAAAAGCGAAAAAGACAAAAATCAAAAAGAAAAATACGTTTAACCAAATGTTGGTGGCTATGGTATTCAATATCTGCGAATCCACGGATTCAAACAAATGGAAGGGCAGACTCAGCAGAAAATAGATCAACACAATAAAAAACCCGTACAGGAGTGCATTGGTAATTCCCCGGGCCTTGTTTTGGGACTGTTTGGTGAAGAAAGAAACCGTAAGTGGAATCATAGGAAAAACACAAGGGGTCAACAGGGCGATCAATCCGCCCAAAAAGCCCAAGCTAAAGATCATCCATAAATCGGAACTTCCGTTGATCACCTCTCCATTGGCCTGTTGTAACAGGTCCTTGTTCTTAAGATCTAAAGAGAGTGCAGCACCCATGGCCCTGCTTCTGTCATCAACTGATTTTTCGGTTAGCACAATCTCCTCTCCGGTCAGGGAAAATACAAAATCGATATCCTTGGGAATGCACACCTCTTTACATACCTGATAAAAGAGGTTGACGTTAAGCTGTGAAACATCGGGCTTCAGAAGCCGTATCTTTTGGGTAAAGACCGCCCTGTTCCTAAAAAAGACCTCGTCCACTTCAAAAATATCGCTATACTCGGTGACCGTTGCACTTTCCATGGTTTTCCCAATTAGCTCATAGGCCTCGCCGGCCCCCTCATAGGTAAACTCACTGGGCAAAGATCCTCCGTCAGGGGTATTTTGGGAATATACATGCCATTCTTCGAGAATATCCGCGCTAACGATCAGTTCAAATTCGGTATCCGACAATTGGTTTACCTCGTGACTCCAGGCCACCGGGTCCTCCTCGCTTTGGGAGTAGCCTGCCCAAACCATTAGACCAAGAACCGCTAAGACAAAAACTTTCCTCATTCCTGCACACTAAATTTTAATATCTGTGTAGTCCGGGAGCTGACCTTAAACCGTTCGTCGGCCCGCTTTCCAATCACCCATACAATATCGGTTCCCGAACACAACAACCACTGTTCTTCTTTGGAAATGATATCCATTTTTTCATCTTTGAAGAACTTGCTCATTTTTTTCCTTCCCTTCATGCCTAAAGGATAAAAATAGTCTCCTTTTTTCCATTTTCTTACGGTCAGGGGATACTTTAACGTTTCTTTATCCACATATAGTATCTGTCGGGAGGTGTTTCCCAAGGCATCCGCCTGCGCTATGACCAGGGACAAGGGCTCATTAATCCGGGTTTGGTCTTCACTGATGGTATAGACCTGGTCTTCCCCGGTCCCGATAGCCTGTAACAAAAGATGTTTTCTGTGTTTTACAAGACGATGCGATTTGGATCGTACCTCCTTGCCACTCGTGGCCGACAGCAGGCTCTCTACATCGTTCCATTCCCTAAACCCAAAAACGCCGAACAAGGCATATAGATAGGCCGTTGTGGGCCGTAAGGCCAAAAGGGCATCTACTGAAATTTTTTGGACCCCGTTCGATTCCTGAAAGAGGCGCTGCCGTACCTCCTCCACATGATTTTCGGCAATGGAGGCTGTCTGTTGCAGGAATTCCTGGGTCTTGTGGAAATTTTCCAGAAAGGTGGGATGTAGTTCTTTTAGCTGGGGGACGATTTGATGCCTAATCTGATTTCTCAGGTATTTGGTATCCAAATTACTGCGATCCTCCCGCCATGTTATTCCCTCCAACTCTGCATATTCCAGGACTTGGGCACGTGAAAACTGCAACAAGGGGCGCAAAACACGGTCTGTTCGTTCTGGGATCCCGAGCAATCCATCAATACCGGTTCCCCGTGACAGATTGATCAAAAAAGTCTCCAGCTTGTCGTCCAATTGGTGGGCCGTTACCACTCTTTTGTAGTCTTCCGCCTCCACCAGTTCATCAAACCAAGCGTAGCGTAGTTGGCGGGCCGCCATTTGAATGGAAACTTTATTTTTTGACACATAACCATCTGTATCAAAATGTTTTACAAAAAATTCCCTCTGGAGTGTCTTGGCCAATTTCTTCACAAACACCTCATCGTCATCGCTTTCCTCCCCACGTAATTTAAAATTGCAATGCACCAGGGCAAAATCCAACTGAGAGCGGGCACACAAGTGGGCAAGCACCACACTGTCTACCCCTCCACTACAGGCCAATAGGAACCTGCCCTGATAGAGCGTTGGGAATTCCGTTTTGATATGTTCTTCAAACGCCTTTAACACAACACAAATTAAGTAAGAAAAAAGTTAGCATCGCAAAAACAGGGGGTACAAAACCGGCCTGTTGCCTATTCTTTCCAGCTGCGATTTTTCAAGCCAGTGTTTAGGAGTAGAATCGCAAGGCCGCCCTATACCGAGGTTGTAAGCCTCAATTCAAGTGCTGGCGTAGCCAAGTTTGCACGGTCTTCATCATTTTGTCGCGGCACAGGTCGTGGTGCAGTTCATGGTAGGCGCCTTCAAATAGTTCTAGCTGTGTTTTGGAAGAACCCTCATGAAAGGCAACCGTGGCGGTATGATCAATAATGGGATCCCCGGTACCATGGAGCAATAAGGTATCCACGGCCAACCTATGTGCATTGTCTATGGCCCACAGACCTGCATCCATGATGGGGAAGGAATACATGGGGCTTACCTGATCATGTACCAACGGATCCTCGGAATACGATCTGACTTCCTCCGGAATCCTGGAGATGCCCTTGGGGTCCAGTCCTGCAGGTAGGGTTATGGATGGCATAATACCCATCATGAGCCTGCCCAGGGCCATTTTCCATTTTGGTGGCCTAAACGCCAATTTTAGATAGGGGCTTGTGGCCATTATCCCCTTTAGGTTTGGACTTCCTTGTAGCGCATAGTTCAATACCAGATTGCCGCCCATACTGTGCCCATAAAGAAAGAGCGGTAGCCCAGGAAAGTTAGTCCTAGCCTTGGATATGACCGCGTCCAAAATGTCCAGTAAGGTCTGGTAATTAGGACAATGACCTCGTTTGCCCCCGGATTTTCCGTGTCCAATATTGTCATAGCACAGCACCGCCACCCTGGTATGGACCAGCAATGGAACGATGTTCTTCCGGTAACGGCCCAAATGTTCCCCAAAACCATGTACCAGCACTACGACACCCAGAACTTCATCGGGCCTGGTACATTGTCCATAAATGGTGGTCCCATCCGATTGTACGCTAAACTCTTCGTATTCCATAGTCAAATGTAAGGAATCGGGGATGGATTGCCACCCTCCTACTCCACCTCCTTACCTTTCCAGTACTTCCCGCATGGCCTTAGCCTTGATCAAACATTCCTCATATTCCCTGTCGGGAGCGGCTTTAGCCGTAATGGCGCTGCCCACGGAATAGGAAACATACTTTCGTGTGGCATTGTACAAAATACTGCGTATCACTACGTTGAAATCAAAATCGCCTTCAGGCGTAAAATACCCCACCGCACCGCTGTAAAGGCTCCGTTTGGACGCTTCGAGCGCTTCTATAATCTTCATGGCGGAAACCTTGGGGGCACCCGTCATACTGCCCATAGGGAAGCTTTCCCGAATAAGTTGTACAGGATCAATGGCTTGCGACACCTCTGCAGTAATGGTGGATATCATTTGGTGTACTTGCGGAAAGGAATAGACTTTGCACAGTTCCGCTACACGTACGCTACCTTTGTTCGCATTTTTGGAAAGGTCGTTTCGGACCAGGTCTACAATCATAATGTTTTCGGCGCGCTCTTTGGTATCGGTTTCCAACGCTTTCTTAAGACGTTCGTCCTCCTCCTTATCCTTCGCACGTCTCGCAGTTCCCTTGATGGGTTGTGAAATAAGGGTATCTCCCATTTTTTTTAGATAGCGCTCCGGGGATGCGGATAACAGGTACTTGTCATCCAAACGCATGAAAGCGGCAAAGGGTGGGCGGGAAATTGCGTTTAATCTTCTATAGGTCGCATAAGGTTTGATTTCCAAAGCCTCCACATAAAACTCCTGGCAAAAATTGGCCTCGTATACGTCGCCTCTATGAATATGATGCAACAACCGTGAAACCCGTTTAAAGTATTCGTCCTTGAATATCCGGAGTTTGATCTTGGCGGCTTCGGGACCGTTGTCCGATTCCATATCGGCGACCTTTAGCTCGGAAATCTCGCTAAAATCGGTTTCCATATCCTCGGCTACCCCATTCAAATAAAGAAAATCGACCTTATTTCCTTTGATGCGAATTAATTTTTTGGGTTGAAAAAAATAAAGCTCGGGAAAGTTGAGTCCATCTGCATTGTCCGAGGAAAGGGCTTCTATATCATTTTTTAGGTCATAGGACAGGTAGCCAAATATCCAATCTTGCGTGGTTTTTTGATAGGCCCTCAGGGCATCAAAGGCATTGTGGGTATCCGCGCGAATGGAGGTCAGGGGATCTACGGCCAGAACGGCTTCAAAGGAGCTATATTGATCCTGATGTTGGTTACTATCTAACCATACCACTTCCGTAAAGCGACCGGCCCAATCCAAAAGTGCCTCCTTGAATGCTGCAACATCCCGAATCGTGTAGGTGGCCTTTTTTCGCAAAGCAATTTATATTTTGGCTAAAAATGTATCGAGTGCCAGACGATGTGCTTGGGCCAATTCGGCGTCCACAATCCCGTCCTCCGTACTATAATTGCCATTGAATGAGGGTAGGGAAAAGGTAGCGACAACCTCTCCGCCGAAACGGACCAACCTGGCCTTTGTTAGTTCCAAAGCCGTTACACCTCCCCGCTTTCCCGGCGAGGTTGACATGAGCAGTACTTTCTTCCCTTCCAGAAACCTAATGTCCAAACGAGACAACCAATCCGTAAGGTTCTTAAAATAGGCCGAGGGCCCTCCGTTATGCTCGTTCACGGAAAGCACTATGCCGTCTGCCTTTCCTATATCCTGGCGTAATTCTATAAGGGAGTTGGAAAAACCATTCTCCTTTTCATAGTCCGAACTGTACATGGGAAAAGGAAAGTTGATCATATTGAGCAACTGTACTTCGTGGGACGTCAGTAGTGCAGCAGTGTATTTAACCAGCTTATAGTTTATCGAAGTAGAGGAATTGCTACCCGCAAGCGCCAATATCGTTGCCATAAATACGTTTATAAGGTTTACCCGGACGAAAATACCCCAATTAGGACTGAATTGCCAGTATTTTGTCTAATTTTGCAAACGAAAACATCCAAATAGACTGAATTACAAGTATATAAGGATAGTTATTTTTTATGAAAAGTAAAGCGACCAGATTATTTTTTATAGATGCCATGAGGGCTTGGGCCATCCTTATGATGTTGCAAGGACATTTTGTGGATGGGCTGCTAGACACCGCTTTTAGGGATGCCAGCAACAGTTCCTATTCCATTTGGCAGTATTTTAGGGGTATCACCGCTCCTGTTTTCTTTACGGTCTCGGGTTTCATATTTACCTTCTTGCTCATACGCGTGCCACAAACCGGGTTGAACAACCCTCGGGTAAAAAAGGGGATCAAACGCGGGTTACAACTCTTGTTTATCGGATACCTTTTGCGCACCAACCTATTTGGTCTGCTTAATGGCGATATTTATGACTCTTTCTATTTGGTGGATGTACTGCACTGCATTGGGCTTTCCATCCTGGGTATCATCGGCATCTATTTGCTGACCCATAACAAAAGGAGTTTTGTATTTCCCACGGTATTGGTGTTGGCCACTTGTGCGCTCTTTATCTTTGAACCCTACTACAAGCAATTTGGGTACAGTTTTTTACCGCAGGGCATCGCCAATTATTTTACCAAGGCGAACGGATCGGTTTTTACGATCATTCCCTGGTTTGGCTATGCGGCCCTAGGGGGCTTTCTCTCTGTCCTCTTTACTCGGTATAGGCAGTTTAAATACCTTTATCCCTCTGCGATAACTATAGCCACTACGGTTGGGCTTGGGCTTATTTTTTATTCGTCGGACTTCTTTTTGGCGCTGGCCCGGGCAACGGATGTGCAGTTGTTTGCAGATATCTATTTTAACAATTACCTCTTTATCCGTTTGGGCGATGTTCTTGTAGTTTTTGCCATTTTCATGCTCTTTAGAAGGTTTATGACCCACAGTACCGTGCTTAAAATTGGGCAAAGTACCTTGTCCATTTACGTTATACATTTTATCATCCTGTACGGAAGTTTTACCGGACTGGGCCTCTATCGGTTTTTGGACCACTCCTTGTCGCCCTGGACGGCCATTCCCGGTGCATTGGCCTTTATCCTTGTCTGTACCTATGCCGCCCTTCAATATGAAAGGAACAAGGAACACATTACGTTGAACATTGCCACCGGTTCCAGATATTTAAGGGTCAAGGTTGAGTCTTGGGCAACATTAGGCCTAAAACTTCTCAAGGTCTATTCCTTTAGGGGAAGGATGTTGCTCCTTAAACTATTTAGATTCGCTAAAAATTAAATACCCTCTTTTTGTGATGTGGTTTTTCGATTAACTTTAAGGTCAAAACCTTGGAGATATGAGCGAAAACAAAAAAACCTATGCCCCGATTCCCGTAGACTTGGAGAAGGGAAAAAGATACGCGTGGTGCAGTTGCAGTCACAGTAAGGACCAACCCTTTTGCGACGGTTCACATAGGGCCCATAAGGCACCGCCATCGCTCAGCTTCGCTGTGGACGAGGACATGAACGCGTATCTCTGCACCTGTAAAAAAACCAGTAACCCGCCCTACTGCGACGGGACCCACAACCTGTAGCACTTTCCGATCAAAGCGACCCATAGGTTCATAAAGTAACGTTAAAATCCAAATTTTCGAAGACCATTTGCGACTGTACCAATAAAAAGTGCTTAAATGGTCTCCTATATAAAATTAGGCAGCTTATTATGTTTCCTGCTTAGCGGTTTCTTTTTGCTCAGTTATTTTAACGTTCACGAGGGAGCACGGAAGTCTGCTATATCCCCGGCAGTCACTACGGAAGACCAGCCGGCTACCCACTTTATCAATTTGGTGAGTACCGAGGACGAAGGTAGCTTAAACAGCTCCTTCTCCTATATTGACAGAAATTGGGAAGCTTCCTATGAGCCCATGCTCTTGGAAACCTTCTACTTTAGTCAGAACCGAAAGATTTCCAATCGCCTGCGACATCTTCTGGAACGAAAGACGCAACAAGATTTCGGGTATGATTTTGATGCGTGGTTCCACTGGCTTTGGAACAAGGAACCCCAGTATATGGATACTTACTATACTTTTAAAGCCAACCTACACCAGCTTCTGGACCCCAAGTTCAGAAAATACTTTTTAGACCGCGCACACCAAAGTACCATACGTTTGGACGAAGTACGCTGGGGCGGGGTACCGCAGGATGGCATTCCACCTTTGCGGTCGCCCGAAATGATAACCGTTGACGAGGCGTCCTATCTACGGGATAGCAATATTGTATTTGGTATCTCCGTAAACGGTGATGCCAGAGCTTATCCCAAAAGAATACTGGCCTGGCATGAAATGTTCGTGGACACGGTAGGCGATGTTCCCGTGGCGGGCGTATACTGCACCCTATGTGGTACGGTGATTTTGTACAAAACAGAGCATAATGGTATAAACCATCAATTGGGGACCAGTGGTTTCCTCTACCGTTCCAATAAGCTCATGTACGATAAGGCTACCCAGTCCCTCTGGAGCACCCTGGAAGGAGAACCGGCCATAGGTCCGCTGGTAGGAAAGGGTATCAAGCTAGATTACCTCAGTGTAGTTACCACCACTTGGGGCGAATGGAAAAAGAGACACCCTCAAACTACCGTGCTATCCCTGAATACGGGACATCGTAGGGACTATGGTGAAGGTGTAGCCTATCAGGAATACTTTGCTACGGACGAACTCATGTTTACCGTACCCACCGTTGATAGGCGACTAAAGAACAAGGATGAAATTCTTTCCGTACGTATGCCCGGCACGACCGACGAAAATCTGGCCATTTCCCATAAATTCCTGAAAAGAAACCCTGTGTACCATTCAAAGATCGGATCGCTCAATTTTGTGGTATTCACCGATCGCACCGGCGCCCATAGAGTATACCATGCCAAGGAAAAGACATTTAATCGCTACGACGGTACAAGTACGGTAACGGACAGTTCCGGGATTTCCTGGACCCTATCGGAAGAGAAAATGGTGGGCGAGACCGGGGAAGAATTACAACGTATTCCTACTCATAATGCTTTTTGGTTTGGTTATCATGCAGCGTTCCCTGATGCCAAATTGATTAGATAGGATTGCTATGAGGAAGGAGAGCCCCATCTACTATGTAGGTGGGGTTTTTTGTTTTAGATCAGTATTTCCTAAATATGTATGGGTCGGTTCTCGGTAGCGGCCAAAGCAGCTTCCTTTACCGCCTCTGCATAGGTAGGGTGTGCATGGCTCATCCTGGCGATGTCCTCGGCAGAGGCACGGAATTCCATGGCAGTGACCCCCTCTGTAATCAGGTCGGCACATCTTGCGCCGATCATATGTACGCCAAGGACCTCATCGGTCTTTGCATCGGCCAGTATTTTGACAAAACCATCGATATCCATACTGGCTCTAGCGCGCCCCAAAGCACGCATAGGAAACTGTCCCACTTTATAGACCATACCTGCATCCTTTAATTCTTCCTCCGTTTTTCCAACGGCGGCCACTTCGGGCCAAGTATAGACCACGCCCGGAATCAAGTTATAGTCGATATGCGGCTTTTGGCCCGCCAGTATTTCGGCTACCATGGTACCTTCCTCCTCGGCCTTATGGGCCAACATGGCCCCACGTACCACATCGCCAATGGCATAGATATTGGGTACATTGGTCTGTAAATGGTCGTTGACCGCTACCCTGCCCTTGTCATCGAGCGCTACCCCTGCCGCATCGGCATTCAGCCCATCGGTATAGGGCCTGCGCCCTACAGACACCAGACAGTAATCGCCCGTAAAGGTCACCTCTTCACCCTTTTTGTTATCGGCCTTTACAATGACCTCCTTGCCCTTGCGCGTTACCGATTTTACCTTATGGGCCAGATTAAATTTTACCTTCTGCTTTTTCATCACCTTCATCAACTCCTTGGAAAGCGCTGCGTCCATCCCGGGGATGATCCGGTCCATAAACTCCACAACGGTCACCTCTGATCCCAGTCTTTTGTAGACCTGGCCCAGTTCCAGACCAATGACCCCGCCACCGATGACGATCATATGTTTAGGGATTTCCTTGAGCTCCAAAGCTTCGGTAGAAGTGATGACACGTTCCTTGTCCAATTTGATAAAAGGTAGGCTCGAAGGTTTTGAACCTGTAGCAATGATGGTGTTTTTAGCTTCGATGGCTTCGGTCTTCCCATCCGATTTTTTTATAGTGATATGGGTAGCATCGGTAAAACTGCCCAGGCCCTCGAAAACATCAATTTTATTCTTATCCATCAAAAACTGTATGCCCTTGGTGGTTTGATCTACCACCGCCTGCTTGCGGCCTATCATCTTTTCCAGGTTCACCTTCACCTCGCCCGGGACCTCGATACCGTGATCCTCAAAGTGTTTGATTGCATCCTCATAATGGTGCGAGGAATCCAACAGGGCTTTCGATGGGATACAACCTACATTGAGGCAGGTACCGCCCAGAGTGGCGTATTTTTCAATGATGGCTGTTTTCATTCCCAATTGCGCACAGCGAATGGCGGCAACATATCCTCCAGGACCCGATCCGATGATGGCTACGTCGTATTGACTCATAGTATATCTGTATTAATGAGAGATTTGAATTGCTCCAGTACAAAGCGAAATTAAGAAACAAAAGTACGAATGTTTTGCGGTTGGACAATATGAAAAACACAGGTCCCGATCCCTGCCCCGGGCTGTGTTGTGTACGGCCATCTACACCTCGATACAGGTGTTGTATTTCACTTCATTGATGACAAACGAACTCTGTGTACTTCCTATATTATTGATTGCAGTTAGCTTAGAGACCATAAAATCCCTATAGGCCTGCATGTCGCTCACGTAGATTTTTAGAATATAGTCGTAGTCGCCGCTTATGTGATAACACTCGGCCACCTCCTCCAACTTAAGCACCTCCCGCTCAAATTGCAGCACAAATTCCTTGATGTGCTGTACCAATTTAATATGGCAAAGAACCATGAAGGCCTTATTGACCTTCTGCTTGTCCACCAAAGCGACATATTTTGTGATCACGCCCGACTTTTCCAAACGCTTGATGCGCTCATATACCGCGGTGGTAGACAGGTTAAGGTCGTTGGCGTAGGCCTTCGTGGTCCTTTTGCTATCGGTCTGTAATAGTCGTAAGAGTTCCCTATCGGTAGTGTCGAACTTGATCATGATATTTTTTCGTTAAAAACGGTGCTACTTCAGTGTATAATTATAATTTTACTATAAAGCTAACAAAATATAGATAATTATTCGTCATTTTATGCATTATATTGATAATTGTCCTATTATGCTTTAGTTTTACTAGTCAAAAACCACATCCCATGGAGCACAAGGCATCGGATCAAATACAAAACCTGCAATATTTTGGGGAGTTTGGAGGCATAAACCCTTCCATATCGGATTCCTCTACCTATACCTTTCTATCGGCAAAGACCATGTTCGATACTTTTGAGGGCAACACCGAAGGCTGCTATCTCTACAGCAGGCATTCTTCCCCTTCCAATCTATATCTTGGTGAGGCACTGGCGGCTTTGGAAGGCACGGAAAGTGCCAATGTATACGCCAGTGGCATGGGCGCCATAACGGCAGTGCTGATGCAATTGTGCAACGCAGGGGACCATCTGGTAAGCAGCCGTACCATTTATGGGGGTACTTACGCCTTTCTAAAGAACTTCATCAAAAAATTCGATGTCGATTCTTCCTTTGTGGATATTACGCAGCTCGAAGCGGTGGAAAAGGCCATCACGCCGCGGACCAAACTTATCTATTGCGAGGCGGTGAGCAATCCGCTCCTGGAAATCGCCGATATCCAGGCCATGGCGGCCCTGGCCAAAAAGCACGGCATTCCCCTGGTAGTGGACAATACCTTTTCTCCCCTATCCATCGCCCCGGCGCAATTAGGGGCCGATGTGGTCATCCATAGCCTGACCAAATTCATCAATGGCAGCAGCGATTGCGTGGCGGGCGCGGTCTGTGCCAGTACCGATTTTTGCCTATCGCTCAAAGACGTGAACCAGGGTGCCGGCATGTTGTTGGGGAGTACGCTGGACAGCCTAAGGGCGGCCTCGATCCTCAAGAACATGCGCACCCTCCATATCCGCATAAAAAAACACAGTGAAAATGCATTGTACCTGGCAAAAAACTTTGAAAAGGACGGACTCCGGGTAGTTTATCCCGGACTGCCTTCCCATCCCGGTTTTCAACCTATGAGAACGCAAATGAATCCAGAATACGGTTTTGGCGGCATCATGACCGTGGACGTGGGGTCATTGGAAAAGGCCAATGCCCTGATGGAATTGATGCAACAAAGACGTTTGGGCTATTTGGCCGTAAGCCTTGGTTTTTATAAAACACTGTTCAGCGCCCCGGGCACCTCTACCTCTTCCGAAATACCACTTCATGAACAACAGGCCATGGGCCTTTCCGATGGCCTTATACGTTTCTCTATAGGCTTGGACAACAATGTGGAGCGGACTTACCAAATGATGAAAAGCTGTATGCAGGAACTTGGCATCCTTGAGGCAAGGGAAATGTGCATTTAGGTAAAGGTTTGCAGAACCGTCACCAAAATCGTAATATTACGAGCAAACTAATCCAGACTTCATGCACAGTAAAAAACCTGACGCCCATAGACAGAATGAAAAAATTGTAGAAAATAAGGAACTGAATATCTGGGAAGCGCTGATTCCCGTAATTGCCCTGGTGGGCATGTTAGCCTATAATGTCTATGTTTTTGGGGACGATGCCCTAAGTGGGTCCAATCAGTTTATTTTATTGCTGGGCGGAGCCGTTGCGGCGATCGTGGGCTTTTTCAACAAGGTATCTTACAAACAAATGTTGGCCGAGGTAGCGGAGAACGTAAAATCTACCTCCGGTGCGCTGCTTATTTTGTTGATGGTTGGTGCCTTATCGGGTACCTGGTTGGTCAGTGGCATCATACCTGCTATGATCTATTACGGCCTACAGATACTGAATCCCACGATTTTTCTGGCAGCCTGTGTGGTTATCTGTGCCATCATTTCCATTGCCACGGGAAGTTCCTGGACCACAGCGGCCACGGTAGGGATAGCCTTGGTAGGAATAGGCGATGCCCTGGGGATATCCTTGGGAATGACCGCGGGAGCCGTATTGTCAGGCGCATACTTTGGGGATAAACTTTCGCCTCTGAGCGATACTACCAATCTGGCGCCGGCCATGGCGGGCGGGGAACTGTTCAGCCATATCCGGTACATGACCATGACCACCGTACCCACCATCCTGGTTACGCTCGTGGTGTTTATCATTATCGGTTTTACCCTTGATACTTCGGGCACTGCGGATACGGCGGCCATCTTAAGTTCTATAGACAATACTTTTAATATTAATGGGTGGTTGTTCCTAGTGCCCCTGGCGGTCATCTTTATGATCGTAAAAAAAGCCCCTCCTTTATTGGCTTTGTTAATAGGAACACTTATGGGCGGGGTGTTCGCATTAATTTTCCAGCCCGGGATCGTAGCAGGCATAGCAGGGGCAAGTCAGCTGAATTTCGAATCTGCCTACAAGGGAATTCTCAATGCCATTACCGTAAAAACCTCCATTGCCACTGAAAATGCCGCTTTGAACGATCTGTTCTCCTCCAAGGGAATGGCCGGTATGCTGGGCACTATCTGGTTGATCATTTGTGCCATGGTCTTTGGTGGCATCATGGACGGTATCGGAGCCTTGTCCCGGATTACCAAATCGCTGTTGAGCATGGCCAAGACCACTTTTGGCCTTTTCGCCAGCACCGTGGGCAGCTGTTTGGCCTTGAACGTTACCGCATCGGACCAGTATTTGGCCATTGTAGTGCCCGGAAAGATGTTTTCCAAGGCGTACGCCGATAGGGGCCTGGCCCCGGAAAATTTGAGTCGTACCCTAGAGGACTCGGGTACCGTGACCTCGGTACTGGTACCTTGGAACACCTGTGGTGCATACCATAGCGGTGTTTTGGGCGTAAGCGTTGGCGAGTATTTCTTTTATGCCATCTTCAATTGGCTCAGCCCTATGATGACCCTTCTGTTTGCCGCTTTTCATATTAAAATTAAGCAGTTGGTCGCTACTCCCGAGCCCGTGCAATAGCACTACCGCAAAAGGATGTTCAAAATTCGCTGGGGCTTTGATTCAAAAGAATTCCATAAAACCTACCGACCCATATTTTCTGTCAAAATTCCTTACGTATCAGGGAGATATTTTATAATTTCACAGCGAATTTAAAACTAGAGAAATGGCTACCGTAACATTAAAAGGAAACAACATACATACGCTGGGAAATCTACCGGAAACGGGAAGCAAAGCCCAGGATTTCACCATGACCAAAGTAGATCTTTCACCCGCTACCCTATCAGATTACAGCGGGCAAAAAATTGTCTTGAACATCTTTCCCAGTATCGATACCGGGACATGCGCCCAATCGGTACGTCAGTTTAACCAAGAAGCGGCAGAATTGGAAAATACCAAAGTACTGTGTATCTCCAAAGACCTGCCCTTTGCCCAAGCCCGTTTTTGTGGAGCCGAGGGTATTGCCAATGTAGAAATGCTGTCCGATTTCCGGGATGGGAACTTTGGAAAGACCTATGCCGTGGAGTTTACGGACGGCCCCTTACAAACGCTACTTTCCAGGGCCGTGGTGGTGCTCAATGAAAACGGCGAGGTCGTGTATACCGAACAGGTCCCTGAGACCGTGGACGAACCCAATTACAAAGCAGCTCTTGAAGCCTTAATGGATGCCTAAGGAAGGGTTTTTGCAGAATAGGATCCGCGGTGTGGGCTATGCCCTGCGCGGTGCTTGGCTCCTAATCCGGACCGAGGGCAGTATCCAGATCCAAATGGTCATTGCGCTCCTGGTTACCGGAGCAGGATTTTACTTTGACATCTCCCCTACCGAATGGATCTTGCAGCTCTTTGCCATTGCCATGGTACTGGGTATAGAGGGCCTCAATACGGCCATTGAGAAGATTGCCGACTATGTACAGCCCGAGTTTGACCATAAGATCGGCTTTATCAAGGACATCTCTGCGGGAGCGGTTATGTTGGTGTCCATAGCCGCCTCAATTATCGGGTTGATCATTTATCTTCCCAAAATTTTTTAAAATTAGCATAGGACCGGCTTCCTTTGTAAATTTGTATTTTAGCCCCAAATAATTCGTGTTTTAATGGCAAAAAAGCGAAAAAGATCAAAACCTACGACTGCTAAAAAAAAGACGGGCCTTAGGTTTTCCAAACAGAATAAAATTATATTGGGAAGCCTCCTGATATTCTTTAGTATGGCCTTGTTTTTTTCCTTTGCCTCCTACTATTTTACCTGGCAGGCCGATCAAAGTCTGTTGACCGAATTTGCCGATCGCAATGAACAGGCCAAGAATTTACTGAATAAATTCGGAGCCAGTGTAAGCCATTTTTTCATGTACAAAGGCTTTGGAGTGGCCTCCCTGATTTTTCCCGTCCTCCTGTGCATTACCGGACTTTATCTCTTTTTAAGCCTGGTCAGAAAAGGCCTGCTGAGCGTCTGGATATGGGGCTTGGTATTCGTGTTATGGATATCGATAAGCTTTGGTTTTTTTGCTGAAAGTCGCCCCCTCCTAGGTGGACTCATCGGCTATGAAATGAACGACTTTTTACAGGACTATATTGGGAAGATAGGGGTCTTTTTGCTGCTACTTTTTGGTTTTACCATTATCTTGGTACGATTGTTCGGGTTTTCGCCCGAGAGCATTGGCAGTTATTTCGCCAAAAAGAAGGCTTCCGTGGCAGCCGACTTTAAAGGGACCGTACGTTCTACCAAGGAATTGGTACTGGACACTGAGGATGAGTCGCCCATCGTGGTGGACACCTATACCCACAAGGAGGATATTCCCATTTTGGAAAAAGAAATCGACCCTGAATTGGAATTAAAGCTTACCGACACTCCAAAGTCTTCCGCTCCGGATATTACTATGGAAGTGAAAAAAATCACTGAGGAAAAAGAGGTGAAGCCTACCAAAGCAGCCCAATTGGTCAAGGATTTTGGTGAGTTTGACCCTACTTTGGAACTGGGCAACTACAAATTCCCGCCCATAGAACTGCTCGATCAGCACGGGTCGGCCGGCGGCATTACCATCAACCAGGAAGAACTGGAAGAAAACAAGAATAAAATTGTTGGTACCCTTAAGAACTACAAAATAGGCATCGCCCAAATAAAAGCGACCATTGGACCCACGGTTACCCTATACGAAATTGTTCCGGAAGCGGGCATTCGCATCTCCAAAATAAAAAATCTAGAGGACGATATTGCACTATCCCTCGCCGCCCTGGGCATTAGAATCATTGCCCCTATCCCGGGCAAGGGTACCATAGGGATAGAAGTGCCCAACAAAAATGCGACCATCGTTTCCATGCGCTCCGTCATAGCCTCCAAGAAATTCCAAAATGCGGAAATGCAACTGCCCATTGCCTTCGGAAAGACAATCAGCAATGAGACCTTTGTAGTGGATTTGGCCAAAATGCCCCACTTGCTTATGGCAGGGGCCACTGGGCAAGGTAAATCCGTGGGCTTGAATGCGGTATTGACCTCTTTGCTCTATAAGAAGCATCCGGCGGAGGTAAAGTTTATCCTGGTAGATCCCAAAAAGGTAGAACTTACCCTCTACAACAAGATTGAACGCCATTACCTGGCCAAATTGCCGGATTCCGAGGATGCCATCATAACGGACAATACCAAGGTCATCCACACCTTAAACTCGCTCTGTATTGAAATGGACAACAGGTACGAGCTGTTGAAACTGGCCATGGTGCGAAATATCAAGGAGTACAACACCAAGTTCAAGGCCAGGAAATTGAATCCGAACGATGGGCATATGTTTTTACCCTATATCGTACTTGTGATCGATGAGTTCGCCGATCTGATCATGACGGCGGGCAAGGAAGTGGAAACCCCTATTGCCCGATTGGCACAATTGGCACGGGCCATAGGCATTCATTTGATTATTGCCACACAACGGCCTTCGGTCAATGTGATTACCGGTATCATAAAGGCCAACTTCCCTGCGCGAATCGCCTTCCGGGTGACCTCCAAGATCGATTCCAGGACCATTTTGGATACCCAAGGGGCCGATCAGTTGATCGGTAGGGGGGACATGCTCTTTACCCAGGGCAATGATGTTACCCGTTTACAATGTGCCTTTGTGGACACACCGGAAGTAGCCAAGATCACAGAATACATAGGGTCCCAAAGGGCCTATCCGGAAGCGCATCTGCTTCCCGAATACGTAGGTGAGGATTCTGGCACAAGTATTGATTATGAGATATCCGAAAGGGATGCCATGTTCCGGGAGGCAGCGGAAGTCATTGTGATGGCACAACAAGGTTCGGCCTCCTTGATACAGCGAAAGTTGAAATTGGGCTATAACCGTGCCGGAAGGATTATTGATCAGTTGGAAGCTGCTGGTATTGTAGGTCCCTTTGAGGGCAGTAAGGCCCGGCAGGTGCTGGTGACCGATATGGTTGCCCTGGATCAATTATTGAACAACGAATTAAAATAAACACAACATGAAAAAAATACTTACGATATGCCTTGTGCTGCTTGCAGCAGGCGCTATGGCCCAAAATTCGGCCAAGGCCAAAAATTTATTGGACGAGGTATATACCAAGGTCAAAAGCTATGACAACATCTATGTGGATTTCAAATATGTACTGAACAATACGGAGGCCAACATTAATCAGGAGACCCGGGGCGATGTTACCATGCAGGGCGATAAATACCTTTTTAACTACTTGGGGTCACAGCAACTATACGACGGTAGCAAGGTATACACTATCGTACCCGAAAACGAGGAAGTCACCATAGAGGACAAATCAGAGGAGGACAACACCATAACGCCCTCCAAAATGCTTACCTTCTACAAGCAGGGACACAATTACGAATGGGACGTGCTGCAGAACGTGCAGGGCAGAAAAATACAATACGTAAAACTGGTCCCCATCAATTCAAATTCCGAGATCGCTTCCATTTTGCTGGGTGTGGATGTGGAGACCAAACACATTTACAAGCTTATTGAAACAGGTAAAAACGGCACAAAAACCACCATAACCGTTAATTCTTTTAAAACAGACCAGCCATTGTCGAAAACCTTATTTACTTTTGATGAGAACAAGTACAAAAAAGAAGGGTACTACATCATAAGAAGTTAGCACATTGCGGATTTTAGATCGTTATATACTTGCCAGGTTTCTCTACAATTTTACAAGCTCGTTTGTTATATTGATGTTCATCTTTATATTCCAAACGATCTGGCTGTTCATTGACGATCTTGCCGGTAAGGGACTGGATATTGTAATCATTGGGAAGTTTCTGTTCTACTTGATGCCCAACCTTACGGAAAAGGTGCTTCCCCTTACCGTATTGCTTTCCTCTATCCTTACCTTTGGCACCTTTGCCGAAAACTACGAATTTGCCGCGATGAAGGCTTCGGGCATTTCGCTACAGCGCTCCATGCGCCCCCTCATTATCTTTATTGTGTTTCTGGGCGGGGTTACTTTTTACTTTGCCAACAGCGTTATTCCGGCCTCGGAACAAAAAATCTACAATCTAAGGAGGAACATTGCCAAGGTAAAACCGGCCGTTGCCATTGCGGAAGGGGTCTTTAGTGATTTTGAGGGCACCGGCATGAACATTAAGGTAGACAAGAAATCTGGAGAGAACGATCGGTTTTTGGAGAATGTGATCATCCATCAAAAGACAGAGACCAACGTAAACAGCACCGTCATCAAAGCAAAGGGCGGAGAACTCGTTAGCAGCACCGATTCTGATATTATTCAGCTGGTCCTTAAGGATGGGCATTACTATGAGGATATAAAGACCAAGGCCAGCAATGCCAAACGAAAATTCCCTTTTACCAAGGCCAATTTTGAGACCTACACCATGAATATTGATATTTCTGGGCTCAATGACGTGGATCTCGAGGAGGAACGCGATGTTAGTACGGACAAAATGAAGAACATTTTCCGCCTATCCAACGATATGGATTCCCTAAAAAAGGACAACCTGAAAATTGTCCGGGCTTTTTCCAAGAACATCAGCAATAGAATGGGTGCATTTGTGCCCGTATCCAGGAAAGATTCCACCAAACAGGCAAAAGAATCTTTGAAAAAGGATAGTCTGGCATTACAGCCCCCCGCCGATTCCCTTTTGAACAAAACTGAAACGCCGCTGCCCATTCCAGATATTCTGGCACTGTATCAGGAATGGCAAGTAGCCCAAATCCTGAGTTCCGCCAAAAATTCCACGACCAGCATTAAAACCTCGATCCAGGGCAAGCGAGTGGAATTGCAAAAAAGATTCGAGATCCATAGACGACATATTCTGTCCTTCCATAAAAAATTCGCCCTGGCCTTCTCCTGCATCATCTTGTTTTTTGTAGGGGCACCCTTGGGCGCCATTATCCGAAAAGGAGGACTGGGTTTGCCCATGGTCATTGCCATTATGTTGTTCCTTACCTATTATTTTCTGGGCGTTTTTGCAGAAAACTATGCCAAAAAAGGAAACATACACCCCATGCTCGGGGCATGGCTGTCTACCTTAATAATGTTACCTTTGGGCATTTCTTTAACGAAAAGGGCCACGGCCGACCGGGGACTGACAGATTTTGGGGCCTTTCTGGATTACTTCAAAGGGATCTTTAAAAAGAAAAAGAAAGCGACAAGCTGAGCAAACGCGCATGGAAAAAAGCATACAACTCAATACGATAGAGGAAGCTATTGAGGACATACGAAACGGAAAGGTCATTATCGTTGTAGATGACGAGAACCGGGAGAATGAGGGCGATTTTATCGCAGCTGCCGAAAAGGTAAGCCCAGAAATGATCAACTTTATGGCCAAACACGGCCGAGGGCTTATCTGTGCCCCCTTGACCGAAGACCGATGCAACGAGCTGCATTTGGAAATGATGGTTAAGAACAATACCGTACTACATCAAACGCAGTTCACCGTGTCCGTAGATCTCATAGGACATGGGTGCACCACGGGGATTTCGGTACATGATCGTTCCAAAACCATCTTGGCACTTACCGATGAAAACACCAAACCCCACGATTTGGGCAGGCCGGGACACATTTTTCCCTTACGTGCCAAGAACGGCGGAGTATTGCGCCGCACCGGGCATACCGAAGCTGCTATTGATCTGGCGCGACTGGCCGATTTGAAACCAGCGGGTATATTGGTAGAGATCCTAAACGAGGACGGGACCATGGCCCGATTGCCCCAACTTATGAAGGTAGCCCGGAAATTTGACCTCAAGGTAATCTCCATAGAGGACCTGGTGGCCTATAGGATGGAGCACGACAGTCTTATTAAGCGTAGCGAGGCCTTTGATATTACCACACGCTTCGGCAAATTTAGGTTGCGTGCGTACAAGCAGACCACCAACGACCAGATTCATATAGCCCTGGTAAAAGGTACCTGGAAGACCGGGGAACCCATTCTTACCCGTATCAACGCCACCCTGGTAAACAGCGATATTTTGGGTACCCTGACGAACAACCCGGAAAAGAAGCTGGAAAATATGTTCAAGGCCATCAATGGCGAAGAAAAGGGTGCTATTGTCTTTATCAACCAGCAGTCCCAGTCGCTCAACCTGTTGAACCGGTTGTCAGAATTAAAGGAATTGCAGGCAAAAAATATCTATAAAGCACCTAAAATTAATATGGATGCCAAGGATTTTGGGGTGGGGGCGCAAATTTTGCACGATCTGAACATTACTAAAATCCGACTGCTTACCAACAGTGCTACCCGGGCCAGACGTGTGGGCATGGTAGGTTATGGATTGGAGATCGTTGAGTATGTACCGTATTAGACCAACGCTCCCAACACTTGGGCCATAGTCTCGGCTCGTTGCTTTACTTCCTCTTTTTTCCAGCCCAATTTAATCAAACAGGAGATGGTTCTCCCTACCCAGTGGTCCGATTGTGAAAAATCGGATTTGTAATAGTTGGGTAAGTTATCACGTACCTGGTTGGGTAGGAACCCCAGTGATTTTAGGTCTTTGAGGTGTTCCCATTGCCTATGGTAGTGCCAATTGTTGTCATACCAATAAAAACAGCCATCGATTCCCGCATCGGCAAGGGCCGCCTGCGCTTTTTTGGCGAGCACGGCGGTAGGCAAGAAGAAACTGAGGAAAGAGTAGTTTTCCACGCCGCCTTCAGGAACCTTCCTAAAAGTGATACCAGGAACTTGATTCAGACGCTTGCGCAAGATGGTATAGTTGGACTTCTGAATTTTCAAAAAATCATCGAGTCGGGCAATCTGTGCGAGTCCCACGGCGGCATGAAGTTCAGAAATACGGTAGTTGTACCCCAAAAAGGGGTGGGACTCCGCTCCCCTATCCGATCCCTTATGGTCATGCCCATGATCGGCATAGTGGTCTGCATGGGTATAATACGCTTCGTTATCCGTGATAAGGGCCCCACCTTCTCCACAAGTTATGGTCTTTACATAGTCGAAGGAAAAACAGCCAAGATCCCCATAACTGCCCAAGGCCTTTCCCTTATAGCTGGCTCCGATCGCCTGACAAGCATCCTCGATCAAAAGCAGTTGATGTTTTCTACAAAGTGCGGCCAGGGCATCCAGATCGGCCATGGAACCGCACATATGCACGGGCATGATTACTTTGGTGTGTTTGCTAATGGCTTTTTCAACTGCCTTTGGGTCCAGGGTAAGCGTATCGTCCACATCTACCATAACGGGTACGGCCCCTAGCGCCAAAATAGCTTCAAAGGTGGCCACAAAGGTAAAGGTGGGCATGATGACCTCGTCGCCGGCTCCGACCCCGGCACTGGCCATGGCAATGGTCAATGCCGCCGTGCCGCTACTGACCAAGTGGGCATATTTGGCGCCCATACGTTGGGCCAAAGCGTTTTCGAGCTCCCGTGCCTTCCAATGCGATCTGGCCCCATCAAAACCATAGCGCATAAGGACACCGGACTGTAGTACGTCGTTCACATGCGCTCTTTCCTGCTCTCCAAAAAGTTCAAATCCGGGCATAGTAGTGGGTATTGGTTATGCTTGGCAAATATAATGGCTGTAGCCAGGATTCGGGATAGAAATCCGAAGCTTTTTAAGAAATTTCGATAATACTTTCCGTTAACGGTCTGCGTACTTTTTTTAGGTCCGAGAACATATCGTCTCCCGCCCTGTAGCCTACCGGGAGCACAAGGACAGAGGTAAGCCCTTGGGATGCCAGTCCCAGTACTTCGTCATAGGCCGAAGGTACAAAGCCCTCCATGGGGCAGGCGTCTATCTGCTCGGCCGCACAGACCGTCAGTAGGTTGCCCATGGCCAAATAGGCCTGATTGGTGGCCCATTGTTTTATTTCTGCCATGCTCTTTTTGGAGAAGGTCTTTACCAGATCCTTTTTAAAGGGGTCCAAAATGGCCTGACTGGTACCCCGTACCTGCCGTACCCGTTCAAAATAATCCACGATATAGGTGTCATCTATGGCCTTTTCAATGCATAAGACCAGTACATGGGAGGCCTGCGCAACCTGAAGTTGTTGGTAGGAATGGGCCACCAATTGTTCCTGTACTTTTCTGTTTTTAAGCACCACCAGCTTTATGGGCTGCAGTCCGTACGAGGTGGCTGTGAGGTTAAAAGCCTCCTTTAGCTTGTTCAGCTGTTCCGGAGAAAGGGTTTTTTCCGGGTCGAATTTTTTAACGGCGTAGCGCCATTCCATTTGCTTGATAATATCCACAGTGTAGCTTTTAATTGAAAAACCAAAGTTTTACGGCCATGATCACCACCATGACCACTAAAAAGGTCTTGATGAACCCATCGCCCTTTTTTACCGAAAACCGGCTGGCAATCCACGCACCGGTACCATTGCCCATGGCCAGAATAAGGCCTACTTTCCAGTCTACCTTATCGTTGAGCACAAATACCGCCAGGGCAGACAAGGTATAGATAAATACTACGGCCACTTTGGTGGCATTGGCCTTAACGAGGGTCAAGCGGTTTACGTAATGTAAAAATAAAATTATAATAAATCCCAGGCCAGCGTTGATAAATCCGCCATAAATTCCAAAAAAGAAAAAAGCAATGATCCCGATCCAAAGGTATTTTCCTGTAAGGCGCTCTTGCATCTCCCCTATACTTATTTTGGGCTTAAAGATGATGATCAGCACTACGGCAATCATAATAATGGCCAAAATTTTGTTGAAGGTTTCGCCCTTGATGTCCACCGCAATATAAGCGCCCAAGATCGCGCCGAGCAAGGCGGAAATACCGAGGTATAGATTGAAGGGAAAAGTGGATACCCCTTTGCTCTTAAAACCCGCGGTGGCCAGGGCGGTCTGTATCACTATGGCCACGCGGTTGGTACCGTTGGCCACGCTGGGGGGAAGTCCCAGAAAAATGAGAACGGGAAGCGATAATAGGGAGCCTCCTCCGGCAACGGTATTTATAAATCCGACGGTAAAGCCTACCCCTACCAGCAGTACATAATGGTACCATTCTTCCATTACGTAAAAATACTTCCTTAAAACGAATAAAAAAGCGATTCTTCGTAAAATAAAAATCAGGCAAACGTTTTACGAAAAAGAAAAAGGGTGTTATATTTGCACCCGCCTTCGCGGCGCTAAACGCCGCTTCGGCGGGCACGCCCGCCAAAGGATTAGGAGGAATGGCAAATCACGTGAATCTTGCTAGCGAGATAACTGGATGAGGAGCCTGAAAATCCTAAAAATCGACTGGAGGAATGGCAGATCACGTGAATCCCGCAGGCGGGATAACGTGATAAAGTGGCAAGTGGCGTTTGCCGAAGGCATCACGCCATCGAATGCGAGGTTTTTTTGAAACGATGTATTACGTATACGCTCTTTGGAGTGAGGAACACGACAAAATCTATGTGGGGTTGACTACCAATCCGGATAGACGGTTGATGGAGCACAACGAGGGCAAAAGCACATATACGAGAAAATATAGACCGTGGCAACGGTTTTTTCTAGAGCCGGCACCAGATTTGGAAAGTGCTCGTAAAAAGGAAAAGTATTACAAATCGGGTTGGGGCAGAAAAACGCTCAAATCCAAACTGGAGGAATGGCAGATCACGTGAATCCCGCAGGCGGGATAACGTGATAAAGTGGCAAGTGGCGTTTGCCGAAGGCA
>NZ_JBNGOQ010000002.1:795499-988152 GCF_050589645.1 Eudoraea algarum
GTGCTCGTAAAAAGGAAAAGTATTACAAATCGGGTTGGGGCAGAAAAACGCTCAAATCCAAACTGGAGGAATGGCAGAGTGGTCGAATGCGGCAGTCTTGAAAACTGTTGAGGGTCACACCTCCGGGGGTTCGAATCCCTCTTCCTCCGCAAAGAAAAGCTTCACCCCAAGTGAAGCTTTTTTTATTTCCTGAAACAAGGGAAAGCTTGCTTTCCAGTTGTGAAGGGGAATAAAAAAACAGCTCCGACAAGGAGCTTTTCTTTGCAGGCCTCCCCTATTGGGATGCACGACCGAAGGGAGTGAATCCCCTTTCCCTCAAAAAACCAACTTGTTCCGGCCCGCCGAGAATAAAAAAATAGCCCCGCCAAGGAGCTTTTCTTTGTAGGCTCTCCCCTATTGGGATGCACGACCGAAGGGAGTGAATCCCAGCCGCATCCTCTGGCCCCTCTATTCAAAAGAAACTACTCATATCGAATCTAATCATTATTTTAGCTTAGCATACTTTTGCCTCTACCGCAACCTTGACGAATTGAGTTTCCATTGAATTTGTCAGTAAGATGTTATGGCATAAGAATCTTAGGCGGAATCCTTAGGTTGTAAAACATATAAAGCAAGTAATACAAAATTACCATTTTGCGAAAATTCATTTTTGAAAAAAGAAAATACGGATTCGAATTGCTGATGGATTTACATAGGTTCGAAGGGAATCCAAACGTCTTTTTTGACCCTGCTCCACACACAACTGATTTTTTTGAGATCCTAATTTTTGAAAAAGCAAATGGAAAGATCGAATTAAATGGACAGTTATTGGATATCGTGGAGAATAGCTTTTTTTTTATTTCTCCCTTTCAAAAAAAAAGTTGCAAAATAGACCTCTCTGGAATCAGAGGTTTTCATCTTGTTTTTCAAAATGACTTTTTGTCTGACTTTTTTGATGATAAACTCTTCACGTATCGGTTACAATACTTTTATAATTCCCAACACCCACAATATGTGCAGTTAGAAAATGAAGATTACCGTGTTATACGATTTGCGTTGGATGAAATTATAACTGAGATCAAAAATTTTCAAAATGATAGCCTGCACATATTGCGTCCACTTTTGTATTTCTCTTTGTCCAAGCTCAACCGGTTGTTTTCAAAACGCTACAATATTTCCCCCGACACACAATCAAATTCAACAATTTATAAGTTCAAGGAATTACTCGAATTAAACATTTGTACAATACATTCCGTTGAACAATATTGCAGTTTTTTAAACGTCTCCCGCCATCAATTAAATGCAATGGCAAAAGAACATTCCGGATGTACATCAAAGGAAATGATCAGCAATAGGTTGCTTCAAGAGATAAAAATGGAACTTCGATATTCCGATAAAACAATCTCCGAAATAGGATATGCCTTAAATTTTAGTGAATCCAATAATTTGACAAGATTTTTTAAAAATTTAGAAGGAATTAGTCCCTCTTCTTATAGGGATAATTACCAAAATGATAGTGATTAATAATAAAGTGATACAACGATAGAAGTTATAAAGACTGACATTTGTAAATAAAAAATGATGAAAAAACTTCTGTATCTATTAACCGCTTTATTGAGTTATCAACTATCCATTGCCCAAGACACTACAACAAAAATTGATATGGTCGCTTCTAGTTGGGACTTGCCCTTGGAAGCTACTTTTGAAAGATTTGACCATAGGGAAACCCTTCTTCTAAAGAGTGGAAGGGCTATGGTCAAAAATCAGAAATTCACCAATGGAACCATTGAAGTGGATGTGTATGCCAATGCAATCAGGAGTTTTGCAGGTATTACTTTTAGAAAGCAAAAAGAAAACATGGAGGAAGTATATATGAGGCTTCATAAATCCAACCAAGTGGACGCTATCCAATATACGCCCATTTTTAACAATGAATCAAATTGGCAATTATTTAGAGAATACCAGGCAAGGGTTTCCTTTAAAAATGCAGGTTGGAATACATTACGTGTTGAGGTGAACAATAAAAGTGCCGAGGTTTTTGTGAATGATGAAAAAGTAATGTCTATCGATCAGCTAGTTACTGATAATGGTGCAGGGGAAATTGGACTTTTTGCTCTATTTAGCAATAGGTTTTCAAACTTTAGATTTACCCCCAAGAATGCAACGGAGTATACTGAAACTGGGGATAACAATCCGATTGACCCAAATATTATAACCCAATGGGAAATTACGAATGCAAAGCCATACAAAGGGGAGGAATACCAACTTGATGATTTTTCAAAAGAAGAATACACGACTGTCACGACCGAAAAATCAGGACTTTTACCTATTTCCAAGTATATTAAGAAGACTTCTTCGGGCAATTTTGAGCAAAATAAGGAGGACTACATCATTGCGTCTACAACGGTTTATTCAAACAGCAGCGAAACAAAGCTTTTTTCATTTGATTACAGTGACAAAATAATTGTTTATTTAAATGGCAAAGCCATTTTTAGAGGCAATAATGCTTTTAGGGCAAAAGGAATACAACACATGGGGCATATGGGCATTGATGTCAACAAATTATACTTACCACTTGAAAAAGGAGAAAACAAACTTCAATGTGTAGTTATAGATAAGGCCAATGGTTGGGGTTTAATTGCAAAATTGGAATGATACACTTTACCACAGTTTTTATGTTCTTCAATCGCTTCAAAAATGAATTCGACCATAGCCTATGATTGCGGATTTAATGATGCCAATTATTTTTCAAAATCTTTTCATGGTAAATTCGGTGTATCACCAAAAATGTTCTGAAAGAGGTTTTCTTAAATTTCATAAAGTTGTCACACAATGGGAAAAACTTCATCTAAGTAAAAAGTGTATCATGGAAAATCCATTTTTAAAAGAATACAAAAGCGACATTGATGACCAAAAACTAGTTGCCGATGCTCAAGAGGGTGACAAAAGTGCCTTGGAAACACTTATTTTAAAACATCAACCTTTTATTTATAATATTGCTTGGAAGTTTGTACGCAATCCATCCGATGCCGAGGATATCACTCAAGAAGCTATTATAAAGATTATAACAAATCTTGCCAAGTTCGAAAATCGAAGTGCTTTCCGCACCTGGGCATATCGTATTGTGGCCAATCACTTTCTACTGATACAACGTAAGCCAATTGAACAGGTTTTTGAAAACTTTGAAGCAATGGCCAACGGGCTGGCAATGACACCGGATCAACCGCTTACAGATCTTGAGAAGGTTCAACAACAACAACTCATAAGAGAGATGAACTATAGTTGTATGAGTGGAATGCTATTATGCCTTACCCGTGATCAACGCATTGTTTATATATTGGGTGAAATGTTTAATGCAGATCACACTATTGGGTCCGAAATATTGGAAATCACCAAGGATAATTTTCGAAAAAGGTTATCCCGGGCACGTAAGGATCTGTATAATTTTATGCAGAATAAATGTGGTTTAGTAAACAAATCAAACCCTTGCAGGTGCCATAAAAAAGTAACCTTTGCTGTTGACAACAAGATCATTGACAGTAAAAATTTATTATTCAATAAAGAAGAGTTCAGCAACTTTAAACAGTTCATTAAAAAAGATGCAGATGAGATGCTGGATATTGTAGATGATAAATATGCAGAGCTATATGGAGCGTTACCCTATAAGGAAGATTTTGACAAAAAGACCTTTATGGAGGACATCGTGAACGATGACCATATTCGTAATCTAATGAAATTGAACTAGAGGTTTCAGCATTTATATTTTGAACCTGAGCATTTTGTTCAGGTTTTTTTATGCAAAGTTGTCACAGCTTCCCTTTTTCTTAATCTAAGTGAGAAACACAAGACGATGAAGTTTCAAATAACAAGACAAATCAACGTTCCAGATAGTAAAGTATGGGAAGAATTATGGGATCGGTATCACAATGTATGTGATTGGGCCAGTACGGTTAACAAATTGGATGCCCGCGAAGTAGGGAGCAATTATAAAAACGGAAGAACGTGTACCTCCACTTGGGGAGAAGTAAGTGAGATTGTAGATAGTGCGGATGAAGAAAATATGACCTATTCCTATTACGCGGACCGTCTGCCTAGTATGATGAAAAGTGCTAAAAACTCATGGAAAGTAGTCGCTAAATCCGTCAATGTAAGTGAAGTAGTAATGACTGGTAATATCGTTTTTGCGCCTTTACCAGGTTTGTTAATGGGTTGGATGATGAAACCTAAAATGAGAAAAGACCTGGAACAAACCCTAGACGATTTCAAATACTATATGGAAACAGGTAGGCAAACCGAGGCAAAGAAAAAGTCAGATACAAAGTTCAATAAGAAAAAAGGCAATAAGGCCGCATAATGAATACGCTTAAGTGAAAGCGTAAAAAACTAAAAACCAAATGAAAAGAACAGTCGTAAAATCTATAGTCATTTTAGCGTTAACCATAGGAATAACTTCTTGTAAGGAACAGGTTGAAGTTGCAGAAAAAGAAACCATCAAGGATGTTTCTAAACCTAAGGATATTCAAGTGCTAAAGGCACAATATGACCTTCAAGCATTCTTATTGTCAAAGAACTTGAGCGACGTTACAGATGCTGAAGCTAGCAAACACATTAAAAATGCCAATAGTCTTGCTTGGATTGCAGGGCATACGCTGGATATTCAGTATAACCTAGCCATGCTACTGGGGCAAGCAAATGAGAATCCCTATGCAGCGCAATTTGCTTTTGGAAAGAAGTTTGATCCCAACGCCTTTTATCCCCAGTTATCTAAAATGATTGCTGATTGGAATGCCTTATCCCCCAAAATTACGGAGGCGTTGGGTAAACTAACAGAAGAGCAACTGAACGCCACACCACCATTTCAAATTCCATTTCCTGAACAAACCATGAGAGGTCTTTACGCCTTTCAGATGCATCACTTAGGTTATGAGCTAGGGCAAATAGGTCTCTACAGAAAGTTCTTGGGGAAATCGAGCTTTAGGTATCAATAGCACAAATCATCTAAATTCTTACTACCATGAAAATTACAATCAAATCTTACATTACCATGGCCATTTTTGGCTTTGTAGCGACTTCAATTTCTGCGCAAAGTATGAGCAAAAAGTTCAAAACTATTAAGGTAGAAATGAAAATCAATGCTCCGGCAGAACGCGTGTGGGAGGCCATGGTATTGGATTATGGGGAAATCTCAAACTTCTCACCGTACATCTATACATCAGATTACATAAATGGCTCTGTAAAAGGAGTTGAAGGCGCTACCAGAAAATGTTCATTCAATGAGAAAGGCACACGTTGGACACACGAACGGATAGCCGAAATTGACAAGATAAATATGACCATGCGTAACGTAGTTATAGAGGCCCAGAAATTCCCGCTAAATATGGACAACTCGCAAGCCTTTTATACAGTACGTGACAATGGGGATGGTACCTGTACTGCGGGCTATGAATTTCAATATAGAACAAAACCTGCTTTTATGGGAGGCTTGGTGAAAGGCCAATTCAAGAAACAATTAGGTGGAACCCTTGTAGGGCTAAAACATTATATAGAAACAGGAGAAGTAGTACGAGCTGGCAATGGTAAATATGACGAGATAAAAAACAATTATCCGAAAGCAACAGCAATTAAAATCAAATCTTAATTCAAGTATAATGACAAATCAAGAAGTAGCAAACCGTTTGGTGGTTTTGCTAAGAGAAGGTAAGTTTAACGATGTTTATGATGAGTTGTTTCATCCAGACGCACATCATATTGAACCACAATCACACTATTTTGCAGATGTAAAGGGTGTAGAAGCCATTAAGGCCAAAGACGCTGCTATGGGCGAGCATCTTGCAGGGGTAGAATTTATGGACATTGGTAACGCAGTAGTTGCCTCTAAACATATTGCCATTCCTTATAAATTGACTGCAAATCTTAAAGATGGCAAGCAAATGATGTTGGATGAAATTATAGTATATGAAGTAGCCGATGGGAAAATTTTAAGTGAGCAATTCTTTTACTAATATGCTGAAGACCCAAAAGCCTGAACGTTGTGTTCGGGCTTTTTTTGCGAAGTCATTGCACAAAACCCTTTTTAATCTAAAATGTGCATAACATATATTCTAATGGCAACAAGCATTTCCTTTAAAGAAACTATATATAAGCCTAAAGAAATAGTAAGCATTGCTATCTTAGAGGCTTTTGAGATATTGAACGGATTTGGACATATTGAAAGCACAAGTTATTCTGGAAAGCATAGTATCTATTCTATCCTATTTAAGGATGGAATTATTTGTAAAAACATATTTAATGCTACTGCTGTGATATACTTTAAAAACAATAACAGGACTAACAGGGGTAATCAAACCAATATAGAAGCAATACTTTCCTATAGTATCACGTCAAACTCATTTTTGTCACGGCTTTACCTAAATTACTTTGGCAGACTTTATATTGAAAAAATATCAAACTATTTCATAAGTGATTTTATGAAGCGAATTGAGAAATAGCTGTGATTATTTCGTTGGAAAATTAAATTTTGGGACTTTTCGTCTCTGGAGGAACATTCTTACCGATTTACTATATCCTATGCAGAAAAACCCAAGTCTTTTAAGCTATTGGCGCGGGGAGGAGAATAGTCGGTTACGGAGAAAAGGCTTACTTCTTTTTTACTTTGTTCTTTGCTCTATTCCGTATTTTACCAACCAACATAGGACGGCGATTTTATCCCCATCATTCTTAAATAAACGACCAATTGTCCACGATGATGTGAGAGGTGGTTGTCCATAGTGAGCAAGATAGATTCTCTAGATACTTTTCCATACCACATTTCCACTATTTCAGCTAATTCCGAAGCATTTGTGTTTTCCAAAAAAGAGAGAATCCTATCAAAGAACTCCTCTAAGTTCTTAGCAATATCTTCCTTGGTTTTGGTGGAAGATTTTTCGAGTTCAGTTCCTGTAATAAATCTACTGTGGGTTCGCATCCAAGTAGTAATGTGGCTTAGCTGTAATTGGTAGGTTTTTGCTCCATCAATCGGTTTGAATTTTAAGTCTTCCTCATCAACCAAATCAACAAATTTCAACGTATAGCGCTTATTGCCTTTCCACTTTTTGATGAGCTGTTTAATTTCCATTGGTGCTAGATATAAAGGTTCAACAAATACATAAATCAGACTAACCCCTCTCGCGATACTCCGAAGGGGAAACCCCATACTTCCTGGAAAAAGTTTTCGTAAAATTACTCAGGTCCCCAAACCCACATTCATAGCAAACATCGCTAACCCTCTGGTTCGTTGAAGAAAGAAGTTGCGCCGCACGTTCGAGCTTAGTCCCGATAATATACTGCCCAGGTGAGCTGTTGTAAATCTCTTTAAACTTTCGCCTAAAAGTAGAAACGCTTAAGTTCATTAAGGTAGCAAACTCCTCCATGGACAGGTTATGAAAGACATGCGCCGTTACTACTTTTTTAAATTCAACTTGATGGGGATTGAACATATCGGATAAAATCTCCCTTACTTCCTCACTATCCAGTTGATATAGTATGGCGATAAGTTCCCTTAATTTGAGCTTAATCGTATCGGTATTGAACAATTTGGGATTGTCGAAATAAACCAGTAGACCATCTATATAACTTTTGAGAATGACGTTTTTTTGTATTTTCTGAAAAACACGATGATGGTTGTTAATGGGGTATTGCAAGTATTCGGGAATGCTATTTTCAAAAATAAATTTCAACACATCTGGAAAAAAATGGATGGTAATCGCTTCGTATGGGTTGACTTCTTCGGTTACCTTCCATTTGCTGATGAAGTTTCCACATTTCATTAATACACATTCATCTGTACTGATGGTCGAGGTTTTATCGCTACCATATACATCACTAGTACCATTAACGGCGTAAAGCATACAGGCTTCACTCTCCATAATCTCCGCACCGCTGATAGGAGGTTTGAACTTTATACGTTTAAAAACGGTCTTGTCTAAAAGTTCTATTTTTTGAAAATCGAGTATCATGTTGTAAAGATATGGGTTGAGCAAGAACACCAACTCAACCCATATCTGTTTTTTAATTGAATTTCTTGTCGAATTGAGCCATCGCCTCATCTAAAGCAGACCCCAAAAAGCCTAAAAACTGCTCTTTCGTCATATGTGGGTTTTCGACAAATGTCCAGCTTGTAGAGTTCCAAACCACCATCGACTTTTTGTAGCCTAAGTCCACAACCTTGAACATATTAACCATATCCTTGGCAGGAACGCCGGAAACCGCGTAAGAATAGAAACGTTTCTCATCATCAAACTCCGAAATGGTTTCGCTATAGGAAACAGTACCTTTCTTTTGTCCAGGCGAAGTACATTTTCTTACTAAACCTTCTTTAGGAACCTTATAATCGTCAATCCAAACTTCAGCTATGAAATTTGGAAACAACTCACCAAATTTGTCCAATTGTCTGAGTTCCTCCCAGACATTATCTACCGAAGCATTGAGAACTACCGATTTTGTCATAATGGCGTTGGCCTGTTGTGCTTGTACATTCATTGTCATTAAGATTGTGATTACTACTGCAATTGTTTTAATAGGATTTTTCATTATTTATTAATTTTATAATTGTTTAATGGCTTTTTTAGCTTAAAGAAATTCCTGCATCGACAGTTATTTCCTCTCCGGTGATATACGCTGCTTCATCAGATGCCAAAAAGGCTACTACGTTCGACATATCTTCGGGTTGAGCAGGTCGTCCCAATAGAATTTTAGGCATCAATACCTCCTCCAAACCTTCTATTTGTTTCTCTGTCATCCCTGTTTTCATAATAGCTGGTGTCTCAGTAAACCCAGGGGAAATGGCATTTACTCTTATTCTTTGCGGCGCTAATTCTGCTGAAAGTGCTTTTATCAATGAAAGTAATCCACCCTTACTAGCCACGTAAGCGCTCATCGTGGTCCAGGCTCTGTCTCTTGCGGTTGTAATGTTAAAAATGAGACTCGCTCCTGCATTCAAATGTGGAACAGCAAATTGAGTCAAGAAATAGGGTCCTTTTATGTTTACATCAAAACTCTCATCAAATATCTCTTCAGAAGTGTCTGTGAAGCCTGCGAACTTTACCACACCTGCATTGTGAAAAATGATGTCAAGCTTGCCATATTTTTGTATTGCTAAAGCTATCAGCTTCTTATTTTCTTCTATTTTTCCTTGGTCAGCCACAACCGTAGTGAAATCCCCTTCCACATTTTGAAACGCTTCTTTAAGGGCTTCTTGTCTTCGGCCCGAAATCACAACTTTTGCTCCTTCTTTTATAAATCTGAGGGCAGATGCATAACCGATTCCACTATTACCTCCAGTAACAATGGCTACTTTTCCTTCTAATTTTCCCATTTTGTTCTTAAAATTTGAATAAGAAAAGCTGTTAAATGATAGATTATTAAACAGCTTTTTATGATAGATGTTAAGCAGCCGTGGTAGCTAATTCCTCTAGCTTAGAGGCACCCTCAGCATAAATATGTTCAATCTGTCCTTTCAGTTCTGTGAAGATTTCGTCAGATGCTACGTTCATCTCTACTGACCAATACATCGTCGTTGAATTACCGTTTTCTTCCAATTTAATGTAACCTACGATGTCCGTGGCTGGAAAAGAGTGTTGTTTGTGAATCTGGTAAACAAATGTTTTCTCAAGATCGGAAACCAAAAAGATTTCTTCAAAAATGTCTTTGTTGCCATCTGGAGTAGGCACATCACAAGTTCTAGTGTTGCCTACTACTTTTGAACCCGCAAGGATAGGTAACCAATCTTCCCATTTTTCACCTGTTTTAATCAAATCCCATATATCGGTGATTGGAGCTTTGATCTTATGTTGTGTTTGAATTCCTTTTTTCATTGTACTGATTTTAAAATATTATTGAATAATTTAACAGTACAAAAGTGCAAAGTTGAAGAGCAATTCCTTTGGTAAATGTGTTCAAGGATTTGGTAAATTCAACCAAAAACATGAAGCTGCAGTACAAAAGTCTGTCGTTTTGAAAGTGCAGAAAGTGATTCTCGCGACCAAAAAACACCAGAAAGGGGAAACCCAATCCTTTTGACCGGTTTAAACGTACTATTTCGCCATGCAAATCAATCGTATCGTTTGACGCTTTATTCCGTTTTTGAATTTGATAACAAATGGTATTTAGCGGGGGACAAACCTAGGTTGGAAAAACAGTACTAACGGTAATTGGTGATGGCCATGACCTGCCAATTTATCCGCCCTTTTAGGGCACGACAGCCTGTTGCACCTAGCGTCTTGCCAAAATATAAATAGGAAGGTAACGCCGGTATTTGATTCAATCAAACGATGCCTTCCTCTATTTCCCATATTCTAACATTTCTGCCATCACCCAGGAAAGACGTGTCTAACCAAACGTTCAAAAACGCTTCCGAAATATGGGAAGCACCTTCCTTACAGACCTTGTAATAAGGCACATTGGGGAGCAGGTCGTTATTTACCAACCTTCTTCCGTTGTAAAATTCTGGAGCGCACAGGGCATAGGCTTCTATGTGGTCTGCCTTATTGCCTTCAAAGGGGGAACATGAAATTTTCACTAAGGAATACCCCACTTCGCGAGCAATAAAAGCATCAAAATCTGACCGTTCAACCTTTCTTAATACGCCGTTTGCCACATCGGTGGTCTTCCCAGTATATTGCAGGTTGAACACGCCAAAATATTCGTCCCCTCTTTCTGGGTCATCATAGATTGGCCTACTTCTCACATTTTCATCTGGATCATAATTTAGTACTCTTTTGACGCCCATTCCCAATACAGGTAATAATTCGGTTGAACTTTTAATAGCTACTGAAGAGGAGTATTGATTGATCAGACTACCATACCCAAACAAATAAAAACCATCAACCGAGTTAAGAAATTCACGCCATGGATAGGATATTAGTTTTTCACTGCGGTTCATGCGCTCTAGTAAGTTTTTTTAATTCTTGCCATCTGGAATAACATATACCATAGGTTAACCAATTATTTTCCCTGACGGAAACAAGTAATTGTTCGGCTTCTATTTTTCTTTTCGAAGCAACTTCCGTATTCCCTATTCTATAATTCGTAAGTCCATCTAAACACAGGGCCCTAAAGTACCTCATGGTCTTGGCCAATCCATAGGTTTCACAATCCACAACACTCCTGTTGGCCATATCCAGTGCTAAATCGTATTTTTCATACAAATAGTAAAGTTCCGCCAACTCCGTTGATCCAAGAACCATGGATTCATGGTATTTAACCTCTTTCAACTCCTGGTAACTTTCCAATAGTATTTCTTCGGCTTCTTTAAATCTGCCATTACTTTTAGACATTCTTGCCAACAATCGACCATTGCTTTGCTTGTTGATTAAAAACCATCCATAGGGGCCTTCCTGTTTTAAAATATTGTATGCTTCTTCAGCTTCCGTTTTCCCCCTTTTTAAGTCCCCGGTATCGGCGTATAGCAATGCTAAATTGGTTTTGAAACCGAGAATCCACCTATCTTCCCCTAAATTTTGATAATTCTTTATGCATCTTTTAAAATACGTCTCTGCCATTTCCGCATCACCAATTCTCCAGCTAAATATTCCGGCATAATTCAAAACCTTGCCCAGTTGTACATTATATCCCTCTAAATAACCCGCAGCCTTTTGAAAATTGTCTTTTGCCAGTTTTAGCTCCCCGCGTTTTTCATAACGTTTGGCGTCCTCCAGAATGATAAAAGCATAGTTTGAGATACCCAAGGCATTTTGCTGTTCTTTTGAAAAGTTTAAGACTTTTTCGATGATAGATTCCCGTAGTTCAAATTTCCCCAGCTCTGCCGACAGATAGGTGCCTATCCTATAACATTCACCAAGTGTGGAGTTTATTGACTTTTCTGCCTCCAAAATGTTTATGGCCTCAATTATAAGATCCATGCTTTCATGTCTTAAATTGGTACTTTTTACTACTCTGGCCTTGGACATTAGTAATCTGGAGCGCTTTACACCATCCTTAAAATGCTGCAGGAGGGGGTCATATAATTCTTTGAGAATTATATAGGGCCCGGTTTCATTTAGTACCCGCTCGATTCGGACCAACAAATCGACCGCCAGGTCTTTTCTATGCTTTGTGCACCATTTAATGAAGTTCTCAATATTTTCCAGATCAAGTCTGACCTCTTTTACAATTTCGATGTAGTTTAAATCCTGTGAAGTTTTACCAAAAATTAGTCTTTCTATTTCAATTATTCGATCCAGGTATTTGTGGCATATCGCCTCGAGATATTCATGCTGTAAGCTTATGTCTTGAGAATCCATTGTAATCTCAAGCATTTGCCGCGCAAAAACATACATCTCGTACTTAGGTTCAGAACAGTTGGGGTATTCCATGTAACGCAGTAAACTATGCTTGAAGAGCATAATGGCCGTATCCTTGGTTTCACCCTGATTTTGGTGGCTGGGCCATATGGGAAGGTTTTTCAAAAAGAAGCCATTTTTAAAAAAGCTCAAATAGGCGAAGAACCTCTTTTCTTCTGGTTTCAATAAATTAAAACTCCAAGAAAATGCGTTGTACAAAGACCTTTGTCTGTCCGACAAATCACCAAACGCAATGGGAATTTCTTGTTTTAAAGTGTCCTGAAGCTCTTGTTTAATGTCTATCAATTCTTTGTCTATACTTCTTACGGCCAATAACCTAATGCCCAAGGGCAGACTGGAAACGCTGTTGCAAAGCTCTATAATTATTTGACAATCATTTTCGTTGAACTTTTTTCGCGTTCTACCTTCTTCAAAGCACAGTTGATTATGAATTTTAAAAAAGAGTTTGATTGCGGAATATCTATCTGCCAGTTCCTTTATCGTAAGTCCTTCGGTAGAAATCGCATTTTTAAGAGGTTTAAGCTCAAATAGCTTAGCCCTGTAAATACTGATTCGGCTGGTAATTATAATATGTACCTTTTCGTTCTTCCGAAAAGGATCTATCAATTCTTTTCGGATTTTAGCATCCAATTTATTGTTTTGAACTATTTGCTCATAATTATCGATAAAAATCAGCGTAGGGACCGATATTCCCATCGCTATCATCTCCAAATCTGAATTTTGTTCCAGATTTATCCCTCGATTGAACGCATTCCTAGCAGATTTAAAGGCGTCTTCCACGGTTTCCCCTTCTTCATTATCTGGTGGATTGACATCTTCCAAGTCAATTTCAAATTTCTTTTTGAAAAGCTCGAGCTTTCCTGAATGGCAAACTTGTTGAACCAACCTTGTCTTACCCACGCCAGAAGGGCCTAACACACAAACCATCTTGTTATTGATGATTACCTCACTTAACCGATCAAGATTGTCGCCATCTGAAACATATACACCTTCAGGGTTCTCCACCGTAATGTCTTTGGCTTTATCTACTTTTTTTTCCTCTCTTTTCCTCCTAGCGTTCTTCATCCATGGGAGGTTGTTCAGCCACCAATCGCGTTTGGTTTCATCGCTCTTCGCAGTGCCAAAACTGTTCACATATGCAAAAAACAAGGAAAGAACAGCTACAGTAACAAGAATAATGGTTTGCCAAATACTATCCTTTGAGAAAATCCGATCTAAAATTCCTTCAAGATCTTGAACGATAGGAATTGATAAACCGACTTGTAAAATTTTGGTTAGCATTGGTGGCTTTGAGAGGATTTAAAAATGTATAGATTTTCCCTTGAATAATTTCAACTACGGGGATAATTAGTTGAATCAATTAAGTTTAGGGTTGAAAATAATTTATAATTAAATAGCATGCAAGAATTTATCTCCTTGAATTGGACAATGTTACACCAAAACTTGTCCCGTCAGGAGTGTTTTTGGCAATTGTTATTCGGAAATAACAAGAATCAATCGAATAATAGGTCATTGAAAACTCGAGAAACACCCTCAATTATCCCCCAACTGTCCGCCAAAGTAAGTATGGCCTGTTTTAAGCTGTAATACACAGGTATTTTTTTCTACCTTCCCAATGAAATAGCGTGCTGGCTCTAACAAACCGAGTCAACCAGTAACAAACACCCAACCCATCGGCTCAACCCTCCATGAAACTTGCGACAATACCTAAGAATGAAAATGCAAGAATTGCGGATTTGCTTTCCATAAACCTATCCGCGTCGGATAAAAAAGCACAGTTTGACCGCATTGTGATGATCGTGTCCAAATGCCTCGATGTGCCCATTGCCTATATTTCGTCCATAGGATCTACACAACAGAACATCCATGCCTCCTGTGGTCTAAGTTTCCAATCCTCTGATCGCTCCACCTCCTTTTGCGGGCATACCATCTTGCAACCCGAAACCCTTATCGTGGAGGATACCTTGCAGGATTCCAGGTTTTTTGACAACCCTATGGTCATCAACGACCCTAAGATTCGATTCTATGCGGGCTTTCCCTTAACCAGTTTGCTGGGCAACGGCATAGGTGCGCTTTGTATAGCTGATAGCATTCCTAGAAAACTGAATGAAACTGAACGCTTAATATTCGAAACCATCGGCAACCTCCTCGTAGAGCGCATTCGGATGTATAAGCTGGGGGATCTTCAGAAACAAATAAATATTTCCCAAGAAAAGTTGGAAAAAGTCAATAATCAACTTAACCAAAGCAATCAATTTTATCAGCAATTGTTTGGTCAGTATATGAGTGAGGCCTTGTTGAGAACCATCGTGGAGGACAAGAAAAATACCAAGTTGGGAGGAGAAGAACGCTATGCCACGGTATTGATAAGCGATTTGAGGAGGTTCACCTCCATGTCCGAAGCCTACAGCGCCGATACCATCGTGAACATCCTAAACATCTATCTCGAAAAAATGATTACCATCATCCATAAACACGAAGGCTTTATCAATGAAATTCTGGGGGATGGCATACTGGTCATCTTTGGAGCACCAAACGCTCTGGAGAACTGTGCGCAGCGAGCCATTGAATGCGCAAGGGAAATGCAGGCCGGACTCCAGGAGGTCAATAAGGAATTGGAGACCAAAAAACTTCCCTCCCTAGAAATGGGTATCGGCATTAACAGTGGCTTCTTGGTGGCCGGAAATATTGGCTCCAAAAAGCGAATGAAATATGGCGTTGTAGGGGAAACGGTAAATATCGCCGCAAGAATAGAGGCGCACACCATTGCCGGACAGATCTTAATCTCCGAAACCACCTATGACATCGTCAAGGACTGGGTGGAATACATCGGGAAAATCCGGGTGAAGATCAAAGGCATCACTAATCATATCACTATTTATGATGTTTCCCAGGATGCCTAACCGATATCCTATTGGTCAGTTTCCATCGCACACGCCATGATTTGGCGCAAAGACATAGGTTACATTGCCCTGTTTCCATTTTCCTGCAATCATTTTTTGGATATCTATGGGATAGTAGGTCTTTGCGTTGGACGGATCCGTGATTTCCAAATAATAGGCTTTCTCGTATTCCAAAACGTCCCAATCGCCAGAATTGGCCGCTTTGCCCGCACCATAGGCTCTGTTGTCTCTATTGGTAGTGTTCTGGGTGCCTTTGACCGTGTACGATCCCTCGTAGTCGTAGTGGTACCTCCCATCGGAACAAAAATTGACATAGGTAATCGCACTGGCCGAATTGTCCGTGACATAGGAAGATTCCGAATAGATGACCAATTGGCTCCCGGCTATGTACTCCTTTAATTTTTGTATCTCGTCCTGAGCGTTCATTTTTGGGCTTATGGCCATCAGGATCGCCGTTAAAAAAAATATTCGATTTCGCATGGTTCTGATTTTAATTATTCGATGAGTTTATTCAATTCCTCCAAGGTGATGGTTTCATTGTAGATTCCCGATCCTACTTGAATTCCTAAGCTTTTTACGGTCATAACGTAACTGATCTTACGCATGGGGTCTCCCCCCTGGGGTCTCGGCCAAATGTATTCCACCCACACACCTTTGGGTCGGCCACTTTCCTCACACATTTTTACGCCATAGCGAAAGCCATTGAAGTCCGTGTGCTGCTTGATATCGCCCCCTACCCGATCGGGAAATGCCGGATTGGCCAACACCTTGTCCTCGGCACAATTGAAGGAAAACACATAGGTATCCTTCCAGCTAAATTCCGAACTGCCGTCCCGTAAGACCTCCAATCCCTTCATACCCTGATCTTTCAACAGTTGGGCCGCCTTTTTTACCTTGGTCACCACCTCTTGTGGTGTTGCATGTTCCGTGCTCGGGTTTTTACAGGACGATAGCCCCAAAAAAGTTATTAAAATTATAAGGAATCCGCTGTGGGTTCCCCTCTTAATCCGGTTTAATGTTCTGATTTTTTCTAAATAGGTTTTCTGGATCATATTTCTTTTTGATTTTTTTTAGTTTGATAAATGTACTGTCCGAATAGGCATCCTTTACCCTATTCTCCCCTTCATTATCCATGAAGTTTACGTACACTTTGCCTGTTCCTTTTTGTTTTAGTTCGTTAAACAGTCGGTTTGTCCATAGTTCTTGCTCCGTAGTCTTTAGGGAATCGAGCCAGCGGGTCTGAATGACCATGCCAAATCTTGATTTCCGGTTGCCGAATGCAGTGGCATGCTCGGGCATCCGCCCGAACGCGCCCTCTAGATGTTGGATTTTAACGTCCGAATACGGCGAGCCCTGGGGAACATTCCGCTGGAGTACCTCGACAATTTCATCCGTTACCTCCATAAAATAATGGCCCTTCCAGATGTTATGGAACCCGTTGCCCCAAGCCCCATCCAAACTGGACTGCCATGCGGTATACGTCCTGGTCTTTACCAGATCTGCCACTGGCGGGACGATATTTCGTAAGGGAGCGCTGTAGTCTTCCCCTTCCGATATTGGACCGTTATAGGTTATGGCAATAGCTACAATGGGTTCTCCATGTATTTCCTCGGGCAACTGGGCCGATATAGGGGCCTTACGAAACAATAACCAGGTTCCCAAGGCATCGGGCACCTCTTTTATATACTCTCGATAAAACCTAACCACTTTTTTGGCATCCGACATCCTGTAGAACACCAAACCGGCCAGGATTTCCGGCCCTACTTCGTGCAATTTGAACTCAAAGGAAGTGACGACACCAAAATTGCCGCCACCCCCTCGAATCGCCCAGAAAAAATCCCTGTTTTCATTTTCGCTTAGTTGAAGCAGCGCTCCGTCTGCCGTAACCATTCTTGCGCTTATCAGATTATCACTAGCGGCACCCAGCGACCTATGGAGCCACCCGAGACCACCCCCCAGGGTATAGCCACCAATACCCACTTGGGATATGATGGCCCCTGTTGTTGCCAGTCCATAGGCCTGTGTGGCCTCGTCCAACTGACCCCATCTGACACCAGGTCCTACCCTAACGGTCTTTTTTTCGGGATCAACGGCAATAGCATCCATTTGCGATAGATCCAGTACCACACCCCCATTGTTGAGGGCGAAACCGCTGCTGTTATGTCCCCCTCCGTTAACGGACAACAGAAGACCATGGGTCCTTACAAAATTGATAGTCTTGACCACATCTTGCTCATTCTGGCACTTTATGACCACTGCAGGACGTCGCTTTTGTCGTTTGCTGTTCCAAATCTCAATAGCGGTTGTATATTCCGAATCCTCTTCCGTAAGTAGTTGACCTGCAATCGATGCTTTCAGTTTTTCCAAGGTATCGCTTGCAATACTGACATAGCCAGCATCCATAGATTTAATGGATAAGGAAGATACTTTCTCTTTGTTGGGATGGCAACCGTACAAACCGACAATTAGAAGGCCTAATAAAAAGATAGGGATAGGATTGATGCTTTTCATCATACGAATTCAATTAGGTTTTAAGACCCAAGGTTCCTTACACCGGGACCTCCGTTAACCTCAAATAGGGTTTTACGGTCTCAAATCCGTTGGGAAACAATTCAGAGGCCTGTTCGTCGGATACCGAAGGAACAATGACCGCCCTATCACCCTTTTTCCAATTAACAGGTGTGGCCAGTTTGCGGTAGGCCGTTAGCTGTAAGGAATCAATGACCCGCAGCAACTCCTCGAAATTTCTACCGGTGGAAGCCGGATAGGTAAGCGTTAGTTTCACCTCTTTCTCCGGTGATATCATAAAAACGGACCGTACCGTCATCGTAGAATCTGCATTGGGATGGATCATCCCGTATAATTCTGACACGCTCCGATCATCATCAGCGATAAGGGGAAAATCCACCTTCGCGTTTTGCGTTTCTTCGATATCCTTTATCCATCGCACATGGGACTCCAGGTCATCCACACTGATGGCAGCTACCTTTACATTTCGTTTTTGGAACTCTTCCCTATAGTTGGCCATGGCACCAAGTTCGGTGGTACAGACGGGGGTAAAGTCGGCCGGATGGGAGGCCAGCATGCCCCAGCTATCGCCCAGCCATTCATAAAAATTGATTTCTCCTACTGTTGTTTTCGCATTGAAGTTCGGGGCCTTATCCCCTAATTTAATTGCATTCATATATTGGATTTAAAAATTAGATTGTTGTATATTTTTATGGGTAATCTTGTTTTGCCCGGATATACCGCCCATGGTTTAAGCGCCAACCTCTGTTGGCGCATGTTCTACGGAACCTATATCATAACAATTCTCATCATCTCCCTTACAAGAGACGAACATCAGGGCAGTACAAGCGAGCATTAAAATAATCTTGACAGTTTTCATAATGTATGTATTAGTTTTAGCCAAATGTACGGGCAATGGGCCGGCTATTTTTAACCGAAAAGCAGCAAAAACCAAAATGGCGGAAAACAGGTAGGGAATACCTTATGGCAGTTAAATAAGGCCCTTGTGGATAGCGTATTTTACCAGTCCGGCAGCGTTTTTTAGCCCGAGCTTCAGAAGAATGTTTTTACGGTGGGATTCTACCGTATGGACGCTCAGGAAGAGCTTTTCGGCGATTTCGTTGGTGGTATACTGGTCCGCTATAAGCTGTATGATCTCTTTCTCCCTGGGGGAGATTTCCGTGGAATGCTTATCGTCCTTTAAACTGTCCATGACAATGCTCACCGTCTCGGGCGTATGGAAGGTGCCGGTGCTATGCACGGTACTTATGGCTTGGACGAGTAGCTTCTTTCCAGAATCCTTGGGGACATAGCCATTGGCCCCCGCCTTGATGATGTTTTTAATGAATTGTGGGGATTTGTGCATGGTAAGCACCAGGATTTTGGGAACATTTGGCATTTTCCTTACCGCGCGCATGGTGTCAAAGCCATCCATGCTGGGCATTTCGATATCCAATAGCAGTACGTCTATTGGCGCTTCCTTTAAAAGAGCCAGCACTTCCACGCCGTTGCTTGCCTCCCCTATCACGGTCATAGTGTCCTGTTCCTCCAAAAGGGAAGCCAATCCTTCCCGGAACATGGTATGGTCATCTGCTAGGGCAACGCGTATCATATTACAGCGGTATTAAGATGTTCATGGTGGTACCTTTTCCCAACACTGAATCGATGTCTACCGTACCTTTTAGAAAGGCCACTCTTGATTTAATGTTGGACAGTCCCATCCCTGATGGGGTGTCTGTCTCCATGCCAAGGCCATCGTCTTCGACCATCAGGTTCAAATGTTTTTTGTGCCTATTGAGGTAAATATTCAACTGGCTCGCCTTGGCGTGCTTGATCACATTTTGGATGATTTCCTGAAGGATCCTGAACAAATGAATTTCTTTGGTAGGGTCAATTCGGCCCTCCATGTCGTGCACGTACAACTGGGCTTTAAGTTCCGTATCCTGTAATTGATCCAAGGTAGTTTGGATGGCCGAAACCAAGCCAAACTTCACCAGTTCACCGGGCATAAGGTTATGGGATATTTGCCGTACCTGTTCCGATGTTCTGGTCAAGGTTTGTAAGGAATCTTCCAACTCCTTGGACTTCCCCTGGTCTTTTTCATAGAGACTCAGCAATTTGTTCTTTGTCAGGGCCAAGGATCCACCAACGCTGTCGTGCAGGTCCTGTGAGATGCGTTTGCGTTCTGCGATCTGGGTGTCCGCAATGGCGCCAATAAGCTCCTTTTGCTTTCTATTTTTACTATACTGTCTAAAGATGACGAATATGGAACCGAACAACAGTATGGCTCCCAGTAGGCCTAGGGATAGCCGGCGTATCTTTAAATTTTGTTTGGCCATGGCAGCCTCGTCCTTTAATTTCTGTTGGGAAAGTGCTAAAATGTCCTTTTCCTTTTTCTCCGTGGCGTACTTTATTTCCAGTTCGCTCACGTTCTTTAAGTGCTCCTCGTTGACAATGCTGTCCTTCCATTTTTCGTACAACTTGCGGTGGGCTATGGCTTTGGACAGGGCACCGATCTTTTCATAAGTCTCGGCCAGACCCAAATAATTGTTCAGCACCACGTCCCTATAGTCCAGCGCCTTTGCTATTTCCAGACTTTTTTCAAAGTTGTCGATGGACAGGGTATACCTTTTCTGTTTCGAATAAAGGTTGCCCAAATTGTGCAAGACACTGGTAAGGGTAGATTCATACTGTTCGGCTTCGGATGTGTTAAAACACCTGGTGTAATATTCCAGTGCCAGGTCGTAGTTCCCTTCCTTTTCATACAGGGCCCCAATGTTGTTGTAGTTTCTGGCGATGGCCCGTTGATCGCCCAGTTCCTCACAGATGACATTGGATTCTAGGTACGCAGCTATGGCATCCTGATAGCGGTCCAGATGTTTGTAAATAATTCCCAGGTTGCCCAAGGTATAGGATATGCCCCTCTTAATGTCATACTTTTTGCAGATTTCGAGGGATTTGTTCATATATTCCTCCGCATTGTACCAATCTTCCAATTTGATATAGGCAATACCAATGTTGTTGAACACCTGGGCTTTGCCCTGCTCCATTTCGTGGGCACTACTAATTTTTTCCGACTGTAAATGCGAGGCGATGGCCTTGGCGTATTCGCTTTTATAAAAATGGGCCGTGCCCTGCATGGTATAGGTATCGATCAACTGTTGGGGACCAAGACTTCCTCGCTTTTGTAAGGCCAGTTCCACGTAATGGAGTACGCTATCGTACCGGTTGTTGAGCATATGATCCTGGATCTGGGCCACGATGACCTTGCCGACCAGGGAATCGTTCTCGGTCCTTTTTGAAAGCAATACGGCCTGTTTAAGATGAAGCTGGGAGGAATCCGTATTGCTTCGCTGTAGTTGTTTGAACAGGGTTAAATGCAGCTTTGCTTTTTGACTGTTGTCTTTGGCCAAGGCGAGTTCACTCCTTAAACTATCCAAGAGTCCAAGGTTCTGAGACATTGTAACTGAGGGAGATAGCAGTGTAAGGTATAGGAGAAAAAAAAAGACTACACGCATATATCAACCAAAAAACATGAAGAAAGCCAAGTGTAAAAATACGATGGGTGAGGCTATTTTTTCCTAAAAATTGTGTAAACATCCTCTTTTGGGACATAAACGGTCGTGTAATCTTTATAAACGACTATTTCAAACCCTGATCCTAAAAAAGGCACCGTAGATTATGGCTCCGTATACCCCTATTTGTGCCGTTTAAGCTTCCCTCCAAAACGATTACCAACTCCTATACCCTTTCCGGCTGTCCCTTTAAGCGCTTTTCTATTTTTTTCTTTTTGACCGTCAACCGTTTCATGATATCCATGAGATTGGAATCCTTGGTCTTTTTATAGATTTCGTTGATTGCTAAAATAAGTCGTTTTGCCTCTCTAGAGGCTGCTACTCTATCACTGGTAGACATATGACTCATTTTAGCGCTTTCAAAAGCTGCTACTTCGTGTAAAATGTCCATTGTCTTTGTTTCTTTTGTTACAGATTAAAAGTAAGCAAACAAATGAATTATAACCAACATATTCCATTGATAATGTTTATCCTATAATCAAGGAAAACCATGGTGAATAAAGTGCCTCAAAAAAAGAAATCCCACCAAATATGCTTGGCGAGATTTTTGGGCTTTGGTATCAGCAATCAAGGGCAATCATCCATGGCATCCTCATAACCCATAAGCTTGGCCATTTCACAGTCATACTTTTTCATGGTAGCTTCCATGGATTTGTATTCCGCTTCGCACCTTTCACTAAAGTTTATAAGGGGCCCGCAGGCGCCGCCGGAAGCGGAACAGGCACTGAGACTCTGTCTTAGGCGGGTGCACTTGTATTGCTTATCGGCCATCTTGTCGGCGAGGGCCAGCATATCATTCCTGAGGGTCTGCTGTTTCGCATTGAAGTCGGATCCTGCAGCACCGGAATACGATGGGTTTTTGGGCAGGTCATAAATGCTTTTTTCCCGCTTTCTTTGCAGCAGTATCATTTCCTTTTCCACATCCCTGGCACAGGCGGCATTGTCGCCACAGGCCGCTAGACGTACCATCAATTCCTGGAAGTCCTCATTGTATTCCTCATGGGTCTCGGTAAACGCATCGGTCTGCGATTCCGTCATCGTCTCAAATCCTCCTGTATAACCTGCCAAGGTCATTTTCTTGTATTTCCCCCCGCTAAAAGTGAAGCACTGTCTTTCGAGCAATAACAGATTGGCCTCAATATAGGTGCCATCTTCCCTTTCGAACTTGGAATATACCAAATTCTTGTTCCTGCCATGCTGGTCTTTCATAAACCCTACCATAAAACCAAAGGAGGGTAAGGGGCTACTGGCTACGGAACCCTGCTGGGAGATATAGCCTGAAATCTTGGTTTTCGTACCAGGCCGCTGGGGATCGGGCTGTCTGTAGGCATGGCCCTGAGCCCTGTTTGCCCAGATGCTCCCAGTGGGCAAGGCGGCCGGTCGTATTCCGCTGCCAATAGCCTGGTCCAAAAATTCCCTGGTTTTAAAGGCCCGTACCCCATTGACATCAGCTCGAGTTTGATTTAGTGCCAGGGTAATGGCCCGCTTGATACCCGTTTCCTTTTCCCGAACATAGGCCATCAACTGCCCGTTGGGGAACATAAGGGCCGCATCCAAAATAAAGCCCATCCCTGTATCGTCGCCAAAACTGGCAAAAAAAGAACCCTGACTAAAAAGCATGGACCCATCAATAGAATTCACATAGTATTTCAAGGGCTGTACAAGCCTTCCTTCTTCTGTAACGGTCACGATCTCCGATTCCATGTAATAATCAAACAGGAAGTCCCCGTTAAATTTCTCCACGGAGGGGTTGGCCGCCACAGCAGTACAACAATCGGCCCGTTTCTGCAAGGTATAGTTCACCACAAGACCGCTTAAAGGTGCATTTTCCAAATGGCTCGCCAGGATCTTGAAGGTGGTCTCGCCATCGCATTTTCCTGGTACCGTCACCTTCCCTACCCAATCGCGTACTTTGCGGCTTTCGGAAATAATTGAAAGAAAGGGCAGTTTGCCGGTTGAAGCTCCATAGTCCAAAATTACATCGTATCCCGACGGAAGAACAAGTTCATACATGGAGAGCTGTTCCGTAGGAATATCCCCGGGCTTAAAGGGAACGGTACTATCCGGATCAAAATAGAAGAGGTCCGTGGCCGGAAATACATTTTCCTCCCTGGGGATGGTGCCCCCGCCCAGGTCTTTCATGAGCGATTGGTAATGTTCAAAATACATATGGTGCAGTACCTCGTCCATACTTTTGCTGCGCAGATACCCACGCCGTGAATCGTCCGTGTTCGTACCCGCCACGCCGCGCATAAGTTGTACCAGACTGGTTGGCCTTCTGTACCTTTGCAGATAGGCCTGTATCAACGGATAGGCGTTGTAAGGTTGGCGGAAAGATCCGCCATCCAGGTCAAAGTTCTGGGCAGAGCCGTGTTCCCTATTGGTACGTGGATAGACGACGGCCGAAAGGTATTCGGCCACACTCTCGTCCAACCAATCCATATCATAGCTGTCCGGTGTAAAATTGGGTACGTTCTCCATGTTGAAGCAGTGCCCTATCTCGTGGGCCATTAATTGTTTTTTTTCAGCCATGTTATCCCAACGTAGGCTTGGCGCTCCAGATTGCATCCAGCACTGATCGCTCTTACGGATCAACCAAAAGGCCTCCCCGGGAAAACTGCGGTTCACATCATCAAGGATATAATACAGTCCGTTGTTCAAACTGCCGTAATCCTTATAAGTTCTTCGTGAATCTGTCAGTGCCTCCATCGCGGCATCAATAAAGCTTTTCTTGCCTGTAGGGGGAGTTCTTCCCCAACTATGTGGAGTAATCACGTAATCCTTTCCGTTGGGATGGTGGTGCACCCAACAACCGTGACCCCCTAATCCGGCGCCGTTCCCATCGTAATAGATGGCCAACAGGTCATCCCCAAAGGGCGTTACCGGCCTTAGGCCCAGAGAAGAACAGGAAGATACCGTTTGGGCACTCAAAGAAGCCATAAGGAACAACAAACCTAGCGATAGGGCGATGTTGTGAAAAATGGAGGGTGCTGGATTTTTCATTTTGACTTTCTTTATGTATTAATTTTAGTCAACTATTATAGTTCAGTGATTGTTATTTTCTTAAACCGTAACTTGGGTTTGATGGACGTTCTGGAGCAAGATCCGGCACGTATCGGAATGCCCATAAAACCTGAGGACCTGGCCTGTACCACAAACTCCAACTTATTGACACCAGTGGTGATATCAAAGGCATTCTGAACCCCGTTAAGCTGAATGATCAGTTTGGGGTTGTCACATTTGGCCGCCCCTTGGATAAAATCGTTGTGGGCATTATTGAGTTCCAGGTGCACCAGATAGCTCTTCCCGGATTTGGCGCTGAAGGCTGCCCGAAGATTGTCCGAAGCCTGAAGGTCTAGCCATATTTCATTGTCCTTGGCATTAAAATGGCCGTTGGTGGTAAGATATCCCTTGGAGTTGTATACCTTTCGAGGGGTAAGTTGTAGGTTCAGCTTGCTTTTGGAAGAGGACACAACAGCGGGCAAAATTGTGGTTTTGGTATTCTTTGGCAGTTTTTTTGGCACGGCCGATTTGGAACTGTAGTTTACCTTGCGCACCACATCTTTATTGGTCACCTGGAACAAGGGTACCTTGGCAAGGTTGGCCTTGGGGGTTTTTACCACTTTCTTGGTTGATACCTTGGTATTTATGGCTCTTTGCTGCCCATAGGTAGCGCTCATAAAGAAGGTGAATAGCAGTAACAGACTTAAATCCCTTAAAAGTTTGGAGAGCTCGTTGCTAAGTATAGAGCTATTTTTTAGTGATGTTTTCATGACTTTTGAATTTCTTGGTTATACTTTATGTTTATGGGAACTATAGTTTAATGAATTCGACCCTTCGGTTTTTGGCTTTGCCCTCTGGCGTGCTATTGTCCGCCACGGGTTCCGATTCGCCCCGACCCTCCGACAGAAGCCGTGAGGCGTCTACACCAAATTCCGAGATCAGGATATTCTTTACCGCCTCCGCACGCTGTTCGGACAGGGATAAATTGGTGTCCTCATTTCCATCGGCATCCGTATGCCCCAGGATAAAGACCGAGAGCGATCCGTCCAACAGGACTGTTGCGATGCTTTTTAGCACGCCATAGGATTCGGCCTTGATAGTAGCGGAGCCCGAGTCAAACAAAATGCCGGTCGTGGAGAATTTCCCCTCGTTCATCAATTGCGCCCTGAGATCCTGCCCGCCCGCAGCCAGTTTAAAATTGGAAATCAAAAAATCCTCCTTGTAGTCCTTCATTTTCATTTTGAAATTGGCCATGGTCACCTCGGGCACTAAACGGGGTACGTCTACCACCTTCAGGGCATTGATCCACATTCGAAACCTTCTATTGTTGACCGCAACGGATATGTGTGCCTTGTCGTAAAACTCTTCGTGATACCTATACTTTAAAGAATTGCGTATGACGTGTTTTCTATCGACCCTATTGTTTATATAGACCGAATTTTCAAGGGCAGTCCAGAAAGTCAGCGCTACCTCGGCTCTATTTTCGTTATCTAAATCATATCCCGTACTTTGATCTATCCACACCCAAAGACGCGATACGGGACCGCCATCATAGGCTGGGTATCCCGGGAGCAATACATCAAACTCTGCCGTGAACTCCTTGGGCAAAGGACCATCCCAAATGGGGAGTACCGTCGCTCCACTCTGCAGCCGTAGCCATTTGTTTCCATCGACTTCCACGATTTCCCCGCCCCCATTGCTATCCCAATTACTGGGAAAATCGCCTGTGGCATCGGCCGAAAAATCATCGTACAGGATAATCTCCTCGCCCGGAACAAAATCGAACTTTCTAAAAACCGCTAGATCGGTTCCGCTCGCGGTATCCCCTTCGTATCCCTCGGCCCCGTCTTCCACACCATCCGAAGTGTTTTGATCGCCGCTTCCATTTTTCTTATCCTTTTTAAGTTTCTTATTCTTCTTCTTTTTGGCTGCCAGGATACTGTCCATGGCCCGCTCTGTTTTTTCCGCTGCTTTTTCCTCGGACTTTCGGTAAACGGTCTCCTCGGCGGCCTGTTCGACCCGTTTCTTCAGTTTTTTGAAAAACTGGGCCTGCACGCTACCTGCGAAACAGAGTGCCAAAATCAATACTAGGATTCTAAACGTTTTCATAATGGGCTATTTTTTAAGGTTCTATGCTCTACTTTAGTGCTATTACTCAATCTGTTGTACTACTTTTTATCAAATGTGGTTTTTTTTATGACCTTGTTCTTGTGGATCACCTTTAGCGTATATTTTCCTATTTTCAAATGGTTGACATTCAGGTAAATTTGAAACTTGGGCATAGGTTTCAACGATCCTTCATATACAGGTCCTTTGTTTTTTTTAGACATCGGTGATACTAAGAGTGGGGGATTGTTTTTCGAAAATACGCAGAGAAAAATGAGCAGTCTATGAGCTATGTAACAATAGCTATAAGCATTGTAACATGGCTGGGGTTACCAGCAAATAAAGGGGTTGTTAGGGTTCAGCTGTCCTTTTTGGCGTACTCGGAAGGGGTCATATGGTACAGTTCGCGGAAGCATTTGGTAAAATAGGAATGGTCGTTAAAACCGACCGCGTACCCTACTTGGGAGACATTGCTGTCTGATTGCTGCAACAATTGTGCGGCCAATTTTAAACGTTGGGAGCGGATAAACTCCGTGGCGGAAAGTCCCGTGAGCGCCTTAAGCTTCCTATGCAGTTGCATCCGGCTCATGCCTACGGCTCGGCTAAATTCCTCAACAGTGAAAGCAGATTCCACCAAGTTTTGGTCCAGTACCTGCTGTACCCTTTCCAAAAAGCGTTCGTCTATCGAAGTAATGGCAATATCTTTGGGTTTGAGTACCACCTCCTGGCTATACCTGTTCTGAAGTTGTTTCCGTAGCGCGATGAGTTTTTCCACCTTGGATCGAAGGAGGTTACGCTTAAACGGTTTTACCATATAATCGTCCGCTCCGGTCTCTATGCCCTTTAATTCATTCTCCTCGCCCGCTTTGGCTGTCAAAAGAATGACGGGAATGTGACTGGTACGCTCATCGGACTTCAGTTCTTTGCTAAGCGCGATACCGTCCTTAACGGGCATCATGATATCCGAAATGATCAGATCTGGTATGTATTCCAGGGCTTTTTCCAAGCCTTCCTCACCTTGTGATGCGGTTATGACATTGTAGTCCTTCGTGAAAGTCTTTCGCAAAAGCTCCCGAACCTCGGCATGATCCTCCACGACAAGAAGGATGGGATGGTCCTCTTGGGGAACCGGATCTTCGTTATGGACTGGGGAATCCGCAATAGGAATCTGCCGTTTGGTCTGGCCCGTTATAGGATCCATTAACCGTTCTTCCTTGCTAAAACGACCTTCATCAACTGGTAAGCTCACTTCAAAGGTTACTTCTTCTGCCTCTTTCCAAGCCCGTATATGACCTTTGTGAAGACTTACCAACTCCTTGACCAGTGCCAGACCAATTCCGCTGCCCTCCGATTGCGGACTCGCTTGATAAAAACGATCAAAAACGTTGATCAACTCCTCTTGGCTAAGGGAAGGTGCGCTGTTCCTGACCGTCAACACCAAATTTTCCCCTTCTTTATGCTTGCCTTCAAAAACAACCGAACCGCCTTCTCCTGTATGTTTAAAGGCATTGGACAAAAGGTTAAGTACAATTTTTTCCATCATATCCCGATCGTACCAACTGGATATGCCCCCCTTTTGTAGTTGTATGCTGTAGGTAATGTTCTTTTGTTTGCCGATGTATTGAAAGGATTCGGAAAGTGCGCCCAATAAATTGAACAGATCGCCTTTCTGCACCTTCAACCGCATATTTCCGGTATCGATCTTGGAAAGATCCAACAACTGGTCCACCAAATTCAGTAAGCGGTCATTGTTCCGTTGGATCATCCCAAAGGTCTGGCGGTCCTCGACCGTCAGCTTTTCATTTTCCAATTTTTCCTGGATCGGACTGGATATTAAAGTAAGTGGGGTCCTAAACTCATGGGAAATGTTGGCAAAGAAACTCGACTTCATCTCATCGAGCTCTCGGAGCTTGGTGTTGGTCCGCTGTTTGTTTCTATACAGAAAAAAGAGACCTATGAGCGAAAGTGTCAATACGGAACCTCCTGCAAAGAACAAGTTGCGCTGATTGCTCTTTTCCTGTTCGGCCAATTCATTCTGGGCCGTGAGCAGTTCTATTTCCTGCTGTTTTTTTTCCGTTTGGTATTTGGTCTCTATTTCCTGGACGTTGCGTACGTTTTCTACCTCTCGCAAGCTGTCGGTCAACCCTTGGTACTGTCTAAAAAACCGCAAGGCCTCCCTATCGTTGTTGAGACCACTATGGGCCTCGGCCAAACTTTCCAGTATAGGTGCTTTGTTATAGGAAACCCCCATTTCTTCATAAAGTACCAATGCCCTTGAAAGGTAATCGATGGTGGACCTAAAATTCTTCCTGCCCTTCGCCACCTCCGCCAGGCCCATATAGGACTGGGCTTCCAGGAACTTATTTGCTGCTTCCAAGGCCAGAGCCGCCCCCTGGGAATAGTAGCCTTCCGCCCGGTCCAGATCATTCAGTTTCAATTGGGCCTCTGCAAGCATTCCGGCCAGCGTGGACATTTCCATTTTGTTTCCTACCGCCTCGTAGTAATCAAAGGCAGGAACTAGTATTTCGGTTGCCTGTTCATACTCCTCCTGGCTTATTTTTAGTCCCGCCATTTTTACATCGATCAATACCTCGCCCTCCTTTCGGGACATTTCCCTGTACACTTCCTTGCTCTTCATGTAGTACTGCTCGGCCTTCTCATAGTCCTTGAACTCCATGAAAATGGAACCGATCTCGTGTAGGGAACCGGCCAGGGCCGGTTCTTTTCGCGCACGGTTTTGAAAAATGGAATCCACTTTAAGATGGTAGATCAAGGCCTGATCAAAGTTACTTTCCAACTGGTAAAGGTTGCCCAACCTATGATAGCAAAAGTACAGTCCCTCCCAATCATTGTTCTTTTCGGCAATCTCCAGGGCCTTAAAGGTAAGATCCCGAGAAGCTACCTGATTGCCCAAACTGGACTGGGCCATGGCCAGACGTACATAACAATTGCTTATTTTACCATCGTCTTCCAGTAGGAGCGCGTGTTTTAGCGCACCGTTCATCGATGCGATTACGCTATCGAATTTGGAAGAGGTCCAATAATAAACCGCCTTGTATAAATAGGCCTCGTAGTACCCGTGGTCAAAGTTGGTCTTCTCCGAAATAGAAAACATTTTCTGATAGGCCCATTTAGCCGAATCCGGCTTGGTGTACATATAATTGTCAAAGATCCATTGCAAGGTCGTTATCTTCACAGTATCATTGGGGGTGGTACGCAAAACTCGATTCAAGGAATCGACGTTATATCTGTTTTGGGCCGTTGCGAAAAAGCAGACCCAGGATGCTAGGAAAAGGAAAGCGTGTTTCATAGGAGTTAAGAACTGAAAATAACCGACGTCCAATATTAATCAAATGGCCCTGCACGCCGTGCCAAGTATGTATCAATTAAAGTTACATAATTTATAGCCTCCTGTCCAGTTTAATTATTTTCTGGCCCAAACCCATTGATTCTAGTACTTCAAAAACCATTTATACACAATTTACTTCCATTGGCACATTAAAAAAGTTAAAATTCAAGGGATGCTTTATTTTAACCCGAAAATTCCCTAAATTTAAGGGAAACCAGAGCTTTTATGTCAGAAACCTTCTGGCAGTGCGTATTTGAATCCAAGAAATCTTGATTATTTCTTGGTTTTAAGTACAGATAAAATTGCGTAGTACGTTGCCCCCTTGCTTTCCCCCTTAGTACAGCAAAGTGTTTTTACATGGAGAAGTTGACTTGATATCAGATGTGCTTTGATCACTTATTTGTTATGGAAAACTCCAAAGGATTTTATAAGAGAACCTTCCTCTATGAATAACTTTTTCATGCTTGGGGTCCATTCCCCATTTTCAACACTACAAGGACAACATTGCTAAAATAAACTATTGATTATCAATTAATAAAACAATTATGGGTAAGGATGTAAACATAGAAATACCGCAGCCGTTTGAGCTTGATGTGGATGCCAACATGACCACCAACAGCTTCTTGTCCATGGCGCCAATTACGGTAGATATGGGATTAGACGACATAAAAATGGACATGGAGATGAACTCCACGGTCGATATGGGGCTGGACAATGTTAATGTGGACATGGGACTGGATAATGTTAATGTGGATATGGGATTGGATAATGTAAATATGTGCATGTCATTTGCCATTAAGGAACTCCCGTCCATGAAGATGCAGTTCCCTGTAAATTTTGATTTTGGGATACGTTTTTTGGGACTACCGCTTTTGAATTTTGGGATATGCGGTAAGGCCATGGTGCTGACGGAAGAAAATTCCAAACGCCTATTCCAGGTACCCAAGCCGCCAAGATTTACAGCTTCCACACCAAAGGGCAAGGATAGCCTAAGGGTTACGATAGCAGATAACAAATAACCAAGAATTGCACCCCAATGGCTAAAATAAATATCAACACCGCCACTATTGATCAGCTAAAATCACTCCCAGGAATAGGTCCAGGTCTGGCTAAAAATATACAGGAGCATATAAAGAAGTACGGCAAATTTAAAAAATTGAGCGATCTCGGTTCCGTTAAGGGAATTAGCAGGGAGCTCCTACAAAACATTGCCAAGTTGGTTACTGTCGCCCCATCCAATACGGGCACAAAAAAGGCATCCGCTGATAAAAAAACGGGACCAAAGGTCAAGTTCCATGGAACCCTGGGCGGCGCAAGACGAAAAATCAGATTCGTTTCCAATTCAAGGGAACCTGCAAACATAGCTTTCGCCAATACCAAACTGCTGGGAAAGAAAAACGTTCCCCTGTCTTCCATGACATTTAAAAGACTCCCTACGGTACATTCGGACACTACCAACTTTGTAGATGTGAAGATACCCCTATCGCGATTTACCCCACCGGGCACTCATGCCCTGGATGTACTGGTAGACGGCACGAGTCATTCCGTGGAGATCGATGTAGAGGAAAAAGTATTCGTAAACCTAAACCCGGCCCGCTTTTATATTGAGGCCAAGCCCGGTTCCAAGGTCAACAAGGATCTTTTTGTTAAAAATATGGGCAATTTTCCTGTTTTGTTTGCCGATCCCGGCGCGGTGATCTTGGAAACCGATTTCATTGAATGCAGGGCCATACGACATGTGGCAAGGGCCTTGGACAAGGACAGGGCCAGCTTAGATCAGGTCATTTGCCTGACGGCCGAAAAATTGGAGGAGATCTATGACGAGGGAAGCACTATGAAGATACGTTTAAACGGTGCACCCAAGCTCATAGCACCGGGCAAGACCGAAAAATTCAGCTTAAGCATTTCAATCCCGGGCACGCTTAAACGCCCCAACCGATACGACGGTATGTACCGCTTTTACAACTCGGCAATTTCGTTCACCGTTATGCCAACAAAAAATTAATAGACAGAAAAACATGTTATAAAAATTAGCATCATGAACACAGCATGGGAAATTGATCATCGAAAGGCCAGAAAAAAATCGGCAACAACTATTACGACAGACCTCCTGGACATTGGTTTTAGAGGTTTAAGCGACACCCTCAATATGGTCAACGACCTGGTAGCCTCCGGTTTAAAATCGGGGAGCAAGATAAGCAATTGCAATTGTGGGTGCGAATGCCAAGGCTCGCTCATGGACTGCTGTACCTGCGGCAAGCTCAGTGCCAGCGTGGATATCGATGTGCAGGCCCGCTTGGGCGAAAGGAGAATGGTTTCCTTTTTAATAGAAAACAATAGGTCTTCCCCCCAGGAGGTGGAATTGCAAGTGCCCATTTTAATCGATGGTTGTGGCGAGCGACTACAGCCTGGGCAGAATTTTCGCTTTGATCCACCAAAATTTGTTATCCCGCCCTGTCACTGCCAGCGCGTAAAATTGGCGATCGATCTTATACCTCCATTCAAGGAATGTACCGCTTACTATGCCGAAATTCGCATGACGGGACATTGTATGGATGAGAAAATATGCCTTGGTATTTACGTGCAACCCGACAACTACGTAGATCACTTTACACTCACCGATAGCTGTAGGCCCAAAAAAGGCGAATTCGTGGAATTTGCCAGCTGTGGACCATGTGATTGCGAATGTGGCGATTGTTCTTGTGAATGCTGCGTTAACACCAAATCGTATTACCTATGTGATCCAACCGGCACAGCTTTCGAGAGGATTCCCCAATAGGCATCCGGAAAACTGCTTTGCATTTTGTGTACCTCATTGTAGAACCTATAACCGCCAAGTCATGGACGATTCATTAGAGCATACCTTTAAAACACTTGAAAAAATAACGGACCTGAGATACAAAAGCGATCAACGTCTGATAGATATTGTGCAATCCCAATTGGAAAGATCTAGCACTGCCACGATGAAACCCTTGGTAAATGGTGGTATGAACTTTCTCAATTCCATGCTTGAAAACCGGCATGACCTGGAACGCAGTGTATTGAGAAAAATTAAAAAGGAAGCGGAAAAAAATACCGATAGTAACACTGCCCAAACCCCTGGTACGGATGTTCCTTCCGAACCTGCCATTATTGATTCCGGCACCTTTATGGTCCGATCATTTTTGAGCCAGAAAAAAGTGCAGATTCCCTTAAATATCAATAACGTCCATGAGGTTTCCCAAGAAGTGGTTGTAGATCTTGGGGAGCTAAAAAATATGCGTACCGGCGAGGTGGTCAAAAACAAAATTTCCGCAGACAAGACCCTGATCGTACTTCCCCCCAAGAAAAAGGATCAATTAAAAATAAGCATTGACCTCAAAAGCGGACTAAGAGTCCAAAACCAATATTTTGCCACGCTGATACTCAAGGGGAACGAGCATCGGGTGTTTCAGGTCATCTTAGAGGTCTTATCGGCCAAAAACAAAAAGGAGAAGGCGTCACTGACATTTTTACCCCCCCAACAATCATAGAAACACTATAAACCGAATGCACTATGAAACAAAACTTTGATATTCATAGAGATATTTGGGGGCCCTATATGACGATGATCACCAACCTATGGGCAGAAAGTGTCTTTAAGTCCATAAATCGGTTGCAGGAATTGGACATACACCTAAATAACACACTTGGGACTCTGCCAGGCATAGACCCCAGGACGGAAAACAGACCCAGACTTACCGAGGGTGGAATCTTCCTAAGACGACTCCATACTACCCCGGGGGATAAAAAAAAAGTAAGGTATTTTGACCTGTGTGCGGATGAATATGAACTAGCCACCCACAAATTTAAATCGCGCTTTCTAGACCGTGCTTTTGAGATCCTGGAGACCCAGGTGGAAAATTCATCCTATATTTTGGATGCCGCCTGCGGATCGGGGCACGAAATGCTGAAATTAAGACAATTGGTCCCACAAGGGGAAGTGATTGGGCTGGATCTGTCCGAAGGCATGATCAAACGGGCCTATCGCAATGCCAAGTTACAAAGACAATCCCATGTTGGTTTCTACCAAGCGGATATCAACGACCCTCCACCAGAACTTACCGGCCATTTCGACCTTGTTTTTTGCAATATCTCGCTTCATTATTTTGAGACCGTCGAGAATGTTTTTCACAAATTTCACCGACTACTCCGCAAAAAGGGAAAACTTCTTATCATAGAACCGCTGGGCTCCGCTACCCAAAAGCTTTCCGAGAACGTTTTAAAGGGCGCAATCCCCCATTTCAAAAGGTTTTACCGTTGGGAGGAGCAAAAACAGCTCTTGGAAACCGCTGGGTTTACCTTCCAGTATTGGGAAGAAATACAGAAAGATATAGGTTTAACCATTGCCAGTACGTGATCCATGCACAACAAAACGATCATAAATGATGCTTTGGACTATACCCGATTGGCTGTGGGTAAAAAAATAGCGGAGCTGATCGAGCAGAAAAAAAATGTTGAGGGCGCTTATGAACCCTTGTATACCATGCTTTCGGACTACCCTTTTCGAAAAGGAAAGGGCCTGCGCCCTACCCTTTGCATCAGCGTGGCAAGGGGTGTACATGGTATGGGACATGCGGCCTTGGTTTCCAGTACGGCATTGGAACTGTATCACAATGCCTTTTTAATCCATGATGATGTGGAGGACGGGTCAGAAAACAGGCGGGGCAAGGAAACCTTGCATCAGCTCGTGGGTATTCCCCGTGCGGTCAATATAGGCGATGCCACAAATGTACTGGCCGTAAGTTTGTTGCTGGAAAATCTGAATGAAATAGGGGTCGCCAAGGCCTTGCATATCATTCATGAAATTGAACAGATGGCAAGGCAGTCCGTAGAAGGGCAATCCATGGAGCTCGATTGGGTGGCAAACCATCAATTTGATCTGAACGATGAAGACTATTTTGTGATGTGCACCAAAAAAACCTGTTGGTACACCTTTATTTCGCCCTGCCGTATAGGGTATATCGTAGGCGCCGAATTTTGGAAGGATATGAACATGCCCCAACACCTGGAACAACTTACAAGATTTGGTATGTATCTCGGTATCGCCTTTCAGATCCAGGATGACCTGCTTAATCTAATAGGCTCGGAACAAAAGTATGGGAAGGAAATAGCCGGGGATATTTACGAGGGCAAGCGGACCATTATGCTCAATCATCTTATTAGGAATGCGGGCAAGAACGAAGCCAAGATCAAAAACATCATAAAACTTGCCCGAACCGATAAAAAACAAGAGGACGTAGATTTTGTCCTGTCGGAGATGCATCGTTGTGGGAGTATTGTGTACGGACAGGAATTGGCACTTAAAATGGCAAAAAAAGCTAGCAAGCTTCTTGAAGAAATGTCCTTTTTTATGAAAAAATCGCCCGTTCAAATCGATGAGAACTGGGAAAGCGATGTAGTGGATTATCGCTTTATAAGAGAAATTGTAAACTACGTTATTGAACGAGACCTATAAACCCCATCAAAATTATGCAACCCATTAGTATACAAGCCGCTTCAAACAGCCTACTCATTTTAAGGGTAAATCTAATAAGTAATATTATCGCACCGGCGGTCATACAACCAAATTTGGACCACTGGGTGCGCAATGACGGTACCATATATGAGGCCGACTATGGCTTGGAACCGGTGTATTCCTTTCTTCAAACCGGAGGGGAGGCCAAACTGACCTTTAGTATCCAATTGCCCAAAAATCTTAAAAAAGGAAACGTCCTCTATGGGGCACTTAATGTCCCAAGTTCGGAAACCTATGTATTTCCTATTGAAATCGAGGTCGTGTCCAGGACCCCAAAGACCAAAAAAGCGTATCACCATACCACCCGTATCACCATTCCCCCTATCTCCCTTGAAGAAGACCAACCCCCTTCCAACAGCGTTTTGGTATCCAAGAGTACCATCAAATTGCTAGCGGGTTTGGCATCCCTAGAGGTTATCCCCTCCAAATGGATCGTCTCGGAGCTTGTGCTTTCATGCTGTAACCTGGGTTATAAATATGCCATTACCAAAAACGGTAGTGAGGCCTTGGAAAGCCTTTCCAGAACGCGATTTTTCAAAAACGGGGTCTTGATCTTCCAGGGAACCCAATTTGTGCAGTGGATTAAATTGGCGCTTTCCATTTCTTCGGGCATCAATGCCTTTGCCGAAGGAAAACCCAAGGAGGCCATGATACTGCAACATTGGGAAGAATGGCTCTTTAACCTCGTGGACCAAGACGTGGAATCGCCAGAATTTAAATACCGGGAAGTAGCATTTCCAACACCAAAAGATTACAAAAAGGTATTGGATGTTATGGCCAATGACACGGAAAAATGGTTCTCTTACTTCATTTTGGGGTTGGGGAAATTATCGCCCAGAATAGAGACCGTATTAAAGCAGCTCATAGAAAAAGTGGAGCTTCCCCCGCCCACAAAACCAAAACCTAAGACAAAATCGAGGCGCGTGTTGAAGGAAAAAGGCTCTATAATGCGATGAAACAGTTTGATACCATATTGTACCATTTGGAAGAATTAAAGATTCCCATCTCTTCCCCTTTGAGTCCGGAAGACTGGAAAGATTGGTATCACTATATTTTGTTAGATCCGGACAATAACATAAGGATCTTGTTTAACATAAGTTTCTCCGGAAGACCGGAGCAAGGAGAGATTACGACAACCTTTCAGCTTACGATGCCTTCGAACGGGTCTTTGACAAAACTGGTCAATTATGGGTTTCTAAAGGTGGATAAATGGACCGAAAAACCTGCCTCTAGGATGCCATTGGAGTTTAAGGTTCCAGATTTTTTGGAGGTTTCCATCGCCAAAGACCATTTTAGGATATCGGTAAAGCATCAAACACCCAAATTTTCCTTCGAATTAGAAGGAAAACCGGAAGCAACACCTTTGTTGGTGCCGGAACTTTTCCCCTATGGGAGTGGGTTTATCGGCTGGGGATTCATCCCGGGGGTGACCCCTAACGGATATGTAACAAACGAGAACCTAAACCTTCCCATCACGAGTAGATGGTTTTGTTATCACGACCATAATTTTGGACGCTTTCGATGGGGCGATAAAGAGGTAGGTTGGGTTTGGTGGGTGGTTACGATGTGGAGCGAAACAAACGATATCTATACCTTTGTTTTTCACCGGGGCAATAGCAAGGATTTTGCCAAAATCGCAAAGCCGTTCCTGTTTATCTATAAAAACAATGCCCTTAAAAAGACCTTTGTGGGCAGGTCCGTGAACATAACATTTCAGTGGACGCGCACCCCGGAACGAATCCCCATACTGCCTGGGGCACTGGCCTCTGTTTTTAGTCATCGAAAAGTATTGACCCCGGAACATATCAAGGTGCATGCCAATGACGATATCCATAGTGTTGAAATAGACATGATCATCGATACCAAAATGGAAATTGTACTGCCAGACTACGAGGACAAGCAGTATACCTTTTTAAAGGAACTTAACGGAAAGGCCAAGGCTGCACTAACATTGGAGGGCAAAAAAAATTATTTAAAAAAAGGAATGTTCTATGCCGAATTCGTACACTGAACAAGAACAATTGTTAATTGTGTTGTTCCAAGCCTTGGTCAATGATATCCGTTACAGTAACAATTTTATTTTTGGACTGCTCAAAGAGGTGACCCTATCCAAAAAAGTGATTGTGGATATTGATGGTGCCAGGCTAGAATTATCGGCCAGCCATAATGACCAATATACCTTGCACATAAATTCTGTAGACGCCTTGGCCCATGCAAGCTTTATAAGTAAAGGGGACTATTTAAGAGAGGTGGTTGCAGGGACCATCACCTTAGATCATGCGATTTCGAGTAACAAAATCCTATTAAAGGGCGCTTTAGAGGACCTTTTGGGTATTTACAGATTAGTGGTTGGCCTGTTGGTAGAGGGTCCCACCTCACCTCATTTAAGGGCACTTTGGGATAGTTTTGATAAAAATTGGCCGCAAACTGTTCCACTGGGTATGCTGATCGATCTAGACGTACAACAGGTTTCCGATTATTTCACCGACCTGGATGTCAACGCAGAAATCAAAAATGTGGAGATTACCTATTAAACAAATTGTCCCGCGGGGTTAATCTGGATTCATACCATGATTTACGCTATAAAACTATTCTTGTAGTCCGGTAAGCCATCGTACACAATTCACAAGTAGCCCTGCATTGTCGCTCTCAGGGTCGTGAATGGTTACCGGAATCCTTTTGTCATCGATAAGCAGGTCCAAACTTCTAAAAATACCCTGATCCGTGCAGATAACCACCCTTCCCTTGCCGTACTGGAACCCGATCATGCCCGCATAGTCATTGGAGCTCTCATCCAGGTCCTCATTAGAAGTGCGTGAAGGGGTATAATTGATGGTATTCTTGGGAAAGGGCAGGATGGCATCCTCGGGGCTGCGGAACACGGCCGCCCCGCAATAGAATTTTATATTTTCTGGCAAAGTGGCGGTATCCAGCGTACTTTTAAAGACCGGGTGGTCCTTGTTCAGCATTTCGTTCCCTGTGTGCATTAAAAAATGTCCGCACCTCCCCCCCTCGCTGATATGGTGTTCCGATTGATAGGCGTAACCGTCACGAAACTTTACACTAAAGGCCTCCAAAAGTGGTAGGGCTCCACTCCCTCCCGGAAAATGGGACAGAAAGAGCAAGAGGCTTCCACCTTCATGGACGTAGGTGCCAATATTGATTACCTCTTCCTTGCTAAGCGGGGAGGTGTACAGGGTTTCTTTTTTACCATCGGCCTCCAACACCTTTTTGTCATTGGGCATACCATGGATAATCAGTAAATCGACGGTGCTGGCATGTACGGTTGTGGAGTCCAGTTGCTGTTCGGTAAAAGCCAACTGAAAACCATCAGCTTTCAGAATACGGAGCATTTCCCTTGCCGATTGTTTGCCATAGGAGAGTGAATAAATGGTATTGTGCGAAGCGTCGATCACTACCCTTTTGGTGTGCTTGCCTTTTAAGGTGTTAAAATCGTACCTATAGATGGTATCAAATTCTGCCTCTACCGTGCCTTGGGCATACATAGCATAGGTAAGGAGCGAAACAGCGCACAAAAGAAAACTTCTAGGATACCGCATTGGTGTTTGAATTATAACCTGGCTACCCTGCCGGAAAGCCTTAGATCTTATTAGTAAGGTATCCGTAAGATATGTTACAAATCCAAATAATAAAATTTTCGTAAACCCTGAATCGTCTTTTTTTTGAGAATCGCCATGTGCCACTGCCCAATCCGCCCCAAACTTAGGTCATTTTATAAAATGAGTCGAACCCTACTATAGGGCTGCCTACTTTTAACGAAATATTAAGACATCTAAACCAACTCGTATGAATGAAAAGATTTCAAGGACATTTCTTGTGATGCTCCTTGTACCGCTGTGGGCCATGGCCCAAAATCTGGTGACGGGAACTGTCACGGAAGATGGTAGCAACCTGGCACTGCCCGGGGTAACCGTCCTCATCAAAGGAACTTCAACTGGTACGACCACCGATTTTGATGGAAACTATCAAATTAACGCCAATACCGGCGATGTACTGGTCTTCTCTTACATTGGCTTTAAAACGGTAGAGGTCACCGTTGCCTCCGGCACCATCAACGTTTCGCTAGAGCAGGACGTTGCCAAGCTACAGGAGGTTGTGGTCATCGGTTATGGTACTACCACGAGAAAGGACGCCACCGGTTCGGTGATCGGGGTCACGGAAGAAGAACTCAACCAGGGTTTTATCGCTTCGCCTCAAGATTTACTTGTAGGTAAGGCCGCCGGGGTCAACATTACTACCAACGGGGGTGCTCCCGGCAGTGGAAGCCAGATCCGTATCCGTGGAGGCTCTTCCCTCGATGCCAGCAACGATCCCCTGATTATCATTGATGGGGTGCCACTGGACAATCCCGGATCGGACGAGCAACGGAATTCGGGCTCGCGAAACGTCTTCGATTTTGTAAACCCCAGTGATATTGCCTCCTTCTCTATTTTAAAGGATGCCTCTGCAACTGCTATCTACGGGTCCCGGGCCTCCAATGGGGTGATTATTATCACCACCAAGAAGGGTATTGCGGGCGACCTAAAATTTTCCTTTAATTCATCGGCCTCAGTAAGTACGCTTAAAGAGGTGGTTGGTGTGTTCAGCGCAGCAGATTTCCGTGAGCTGGTAACGCAGCGACTACCCGACAGAGTAGATGATCTGGGATCGGCCAATACCAACTGGCAGGAACAGATTTTTTCCACAGCCCTGGGTACCGATACCAATTTCAGTGTTCGTGGGGGCATAAAGGGTATTCCCTTTAGAGCATCCATCGGATATACGCAACAGGACGGTATTCTAAAAACGGAGGCACTGGAAAGGACCACGGCATCCTTAAGCGTTACTCCTCGCCTGTTTGACGATAAATTGAGAATAGAGATCAACGGTAGGGGATCGTATACGGAAAACAACTTTGCGGATACGGGTGCCATTGGTAGCGCACTGGAATTTGATCCCACCCAACCCGTTTTTGACGCTTCCTTGCCTGGAGGGTTCTTTGACTATTACGAACCTGATGGTTCGGCTACCTCCAATACGGTGAACAACCCCTTGGCCCTTTTGGAGCTTCGGGATAACAGTACCATTGCCAGAAGGTTTGTGGGGAATGTAAAGTTCGATTACCAGTTGCACTTCTTCCCTGATATCACCGCCACCCTTAATTTGGGAATCGACAAATCGGTCGGAGACGGTAGCGACATCCAACCTGCAACCCTAGCCGCCCAGGCCATAGTGCAGGGGCGTATACGTAATTTTGAACAGGATGAGGAAAACAAGCTCATGGATGTCTATTTCAAATACGCCAAGGAATTCGAAAAAATCAAATCCAGATTGGATTTTACGGCCGGTTATTCTTATCAGAACTTTTATGAGGACCGCATGAGCGAAGATCTCAGGGGCGATGGTGTTGGAGGCGCTTTGATCATCAATACCATTTTGGAAAGTAATCTACAGTCCTTTTTTGGTCGGTTGAACTATACTTTGAATGACAAGTATCTTTTAACAGTTACGTACAGAAGGGATGGTTCCTCCCGTTTTGGGGGCGACAATCGCTGGGGTAATTTCCCCGCGGCTGCCCTGGCCTGGAACATAAGCGACGAGAACTTCCTAAAGGATTCCAACATACTTTCCAATCTAAAACTTCGGATGGGATGGGGTATCACAGGACAGCAGGATGTACTGCAAGGTACGGACACACAACCTTTCTTGCCCCAATTCTCGCCCAGTCAGAACGGAGCGTCTACCCAGATAGGGCAAGATGCCAACGGCAATCCAATATTTGTGACCACCTTACGGGCACAACCTTTTGATGCCAACATTAAATGGGAAGAGACTACCACATATAACGTTGGTTTGGATTATGGTTTCTTCGACAACCGCCTAACCGGAGCCATAGAGCTTTACTACAGGGAAACGGAAGATTTGTTGAGTACTGTTAATGTGGCCGCTGGAAGTAACCTGACGAACAGACTGCCGACCAACATCGGAAGCCTCACCAACAAAGGTGTGGAGTTCTTCCTGGATGCGGCCGTTTTTGACCAGGAAGAGTTTACTTGGGATCTCGGGTTCAACTTTGCTTATAATGAAAACGAAATAGATCGTTTGTTCCTCACCGGTAATACCCCTGGAAGCGGTATCCCCGTAAGCGGTACCTCGCTTATAGGTATTGGAGGGGACGACGGGGCACAATGGCATTTGGTGGGCGAGCCTACCCGAAGCTATTTTGTTTTCCAACAAGTGTTTGACCAAGCCGGTAATCCTATAGAGGGCGTTGTACGCGATCTCAACAACGATGGCATCATCAATGACCTGGACAGAAGGGCCTATAAGCAGGCCGCGCCGCTGGCCAATTTTGGCCTCAACAGTCGGTTTACCTACAAACAATGGGACTTCAGCTTCTCTGCACGTGCCAACTACGGGAATTACAACTACAATGGTATTGACCTGAACCGCGGGAACTTTAGGAACCTTAATATAGGACAAGATCTTAGAAACGTGGGTACCTCCGTACTGCAATCTAACTTTGAGGGCACCAGCAACGAGGTTACCTTCTCCGACTACTATGTGCGGGACGCCTCTTTTATCCGTATGGACAATATGTCCCTTGGTTATACCTTTAAAAAGTTGTGGAACGAGGAATCGAGAATGCGGGTCTTCACCACTTTACAGAATGTCTTTGTAATTACGGACTATGACGGACTGGATCCGGAGATAACCAATGGAATAGACAATAACATCTACCCTAGGCCCTTTACGGTACAGGCGGGATTATCGTTGGACTTTTAAAAAAACAATAGCATGAAAATCAGTAATATACATCAATTCATTTCTGTCCTTCTGTTTCTCCTTGTGTCCATAGGATGCACGGACGATCTGGACAATATAGAGACGAACAATATCAACTCGGAAAATGCCTTCGACGATCCCGCAAGCTACCTTCAGTTTTTGGGAAAGATCTATGCGGGGCTATCGGTAACCGGACAGCAAGGTCCGGCAGGACAAGGGGATCTTATTGGTTTCGACGAAGGAAACTCCCAATATACCAGGACCTATTTCTACCTTAACGAGCTAACCGCCGATGCCGTAAAATGGCGTTATAACGATGCCGGTGTGCCTGGATTGTTGATCAATACCTGGACTCCCGACAACGACGTTATTTCGGTAGTCTACAACAGGATTATCTTCCAGGTGACCCAGACCAACGAATTTTTGCGGCAGACCACTCAGGAAGTGCTCGATGGTAGGAACGTTTCTACCGATATTCAGTCAGAAGTAGCTTTCTATCGTGCCGAAGCGCGATTCCTAAGAGCGTTGAGTTACTACCATGGTCTAGAACTCTTTGGGGGAAATGTCCCCTTTGTAACCGAGGACGATCTGCCGGGGGCATTCCTTCCGGAGCAGACCAACGCTGCGGCGCTTTTTAGTTATATTGAATCCGAATTACTTGAAATCGCCGATCTTTTGGTTCCGGCCAGACAAAATGGGTATGGAAGGGCTGATCAGGCAGCGGCATGGACCCTGTTGGCCAGATTGTACCTCAATGCGGAAAGTTTTATTGGAGAAAACCGCTATGCAGACTGTTTAACGTTTTGTAACAGGGTTATTGGAGCAGGTTATACCTTGGAACCCAATTACAACGAGCTGTTCCTCGCTGACAACAATACCGCGGAAGGAATCATTTTCCCCGTAACACACGATGGTATACAGACCCAATCCTTTGGGTTTATGTTCATCATGGTCAACGGTACCTTGGATGCCAACATAAACGCCTCGGACGATTTTGGCGCCAATACCGGAGGTTTTGCTGCGCTTACCTGCAAGGAAAGTTTTGTACGTCTTTTTGAATTTCCAGGAGATGATCCTTTCCAGGACAGCCCTGATCAACGCGCCTCCTTTTTCTTTAAGGACGGGCACTCCCTGGAACTGACCTCTCCTCCTACGGGAAGCGACTTTGAGGAAGGCTTTGGGTACACAAAATACCGTAACCTCAGTTCAGCCGGGGCACCCGGGCAGGACAACACCTACCCGGACATTGATCTACCGCTCTTCCGTTTGGCCGATATTTACCTTATGTATGCCGAAGCCTTCCTTAGGGGCGGCGGTGGCGATCTGGCAACAGCCTTGAGCTTTGTAAATGCCATAAGGGAACGTGCCTATGGGAATACCTCGGGGAATGTGGCCGCTATTGACCTCCCTTTTGTCCTCGATGAACGTGGCAGGGAACTTGGATGGGAAGGCTATAGAAGAACTGACCTGATACGTTTCGGGCAATATACCGGAAGTACCTATCTATGGGATTGGAAAGGAGGCGTGGAAAATGGCACCGCCATACCCGAGCACCTAAAACTATTCCCAATACCCTCAGGAGACTTGAATGCCAATCCCAATCTAATACAAAACCCAGGTTACTAATAATTAAAAAACCAATTGAAGATGAAATATCTAGGAAAATTTTTAGCATTGATTTTAATGTTCTCGTTTATCGGATGCGAGGAGGATGATACCGTCATCGTGGCATCGGCAGTTTCTCCACCGGTACTGGCACCTCAGTTAAACGGTGCTACCGTGATACTTACAGAGGAAACGGCCAGCAATATTGCGGTGACCTTCACCTGGTCTCCGGCCGATTTTGATGTTACTACGGTAGAGAGTTATGAACTGCTTATGGGCATAGCAGGCAACGACTTTGCCACTCCCCATAGTTTTGGGAATACCACGAGCACCTTTGTTTCGCTCACCGCCGGGGAACTCAATACTTTGATACAGGATACCTTTGAGCAGACCGTGGAAAAGGATGCGGATGACAATACGATTCCTGTTCAAATGGAGGCCAAGGTAATCGCTTCCTTGGGTAGTTCCCTATCCATGGAATCGGACCCTATTAACTTTAGTGTGGTGCCCTTTGAACTCACCGGTCCTATTCCGGTGAAGGACCTGTTCTTTGTAGGTCCCGCTACTATTGCGGGATGGGAAAACAACAACGGCAATCAAGCGCTGTTCCGTGATCCCGAAAATAGTGACCTACACCATTATACCGGATTTTTTGCAGCAGATGCCTTTAAGATTTTGGAGATTTTGGGACAATGGCAGCCACAATGGGGTACCAATGACGGAACTTCCGTAGAGGTCAATGACGGTACGGGTAGTGACCCCGGAGTCTTTTCCATTGCAACCGAAGGCTACTATACCTTCCAGATCAATTTGGCCGAAGCAACCTTTAGCATAGATCCCTTTGATGCGACTGCAGCGCCTACTTATACCACCGTGGGATATATAGGATCGGCCAGGACCGGGGACGATACCGGATGGAATTCCGATATCGACTTTACGCAATCGACCTTTGATCAGCATATTTGGTTTGCTACGGACGTGACCTTGTTTGATGGTGAAATGAAGTTCCGTGCCGACGACGATTGGGCGGTCAACTGGGGATCGGACACCTTCTTTTCCGGTGCCGCTACCCAAGATGGTCCCAATATTCCCGTCACGGCAGGAGTCTATGACATTTGGTTCAACGACCTGGACGGAAGGTATCTTTTTATTCTTAAGGAATAATACGGGCCTCGCCCTAAGGCGGGAACCAATTAAATCACTATTAATCTAATGTTATAACATGATAATCAACACGATAAAAAAAGTTGCTTTCCTAGCTATTTCGGCTTCCATATGCATGGGCAGCCATTCCTGCTCGGATGCTTTTGATCAGCCTACCGGACTCATTGAATCCCTTGATACGGATACCGGAGATGAAATATCCCAGGGCCAGGACCTCACCGCTTTCTTGAACGATAGGGGTGTTATGATGCAGGCATTTTACTGGGATGTGGAACCCCGATTTGATTGGTGGGATGTTATTGCGGAAAAAACCGACGCCTGGGCGGCGGCAGGTATCGATAGAATTTGGTTGCCACCGGCCTCCAAAGGGCAGTCTGGGGGATTTTCCATGGGGTACGACCCATCGGACTACTACGATCTAGGGGAATACTTTCAGCACGGTACCACCGAAACGCGTTTTGGGTCCCGCGAGGAACTGGACAATCTTATTGCCAAGGCCCACGGGAACAACATAGAGGTCGTGGCCGATATTGTCATGGGACATAACAGCGGAGGAGGTTCCGAATTTAATCCCTATCGGATGAAGGAGACCTTTACCCTATTCAACGAACTCAATGGCAATGCTTCGGGCATGTTCAACAGGGGTTTTGAGGATTACCACCCCAACAGTATTCACGAAATGGACGAATCTGCCTTGTTTTTTGAGGAACAGGATCTCTGCCACCTTCAGGATAACGTACAGAACTGGTTCTGGAAATTCGACAACTCTGTTGCCAAATATTACAAGAACACGGTGGGTTTTGATGGCTGGCGATTCGACTTTGTAAAAAGTTTCAGCCCGGAATTTGTCAAGGCCTGGGTCGATGAAGTGGGTGGATGGACCGTTGGTGAATTCTTTGATGGCAATGCCGACCTGGTACGCGCATGGGTAGCCGATGCAGGGGTGAACGCCTTTGATTTTCCCTGTCTCTTCCAAATGAGGGATGCCTTTGAACGCAATGACCTGAGTATCCTTCAAACGGGAGACATGCTCTGGAAGACCAATCCCGCGGAAGCGGTCACCTTTGTCGCCAACCACGATACGGACCGCGAGCCCGTAATTGAGGAAGAGTACAAACTATTTGCCTATGCCTATATTTTAACGCATCCCGGCTATCCCACTGTTTTTTATCTGGACTACGAGAATGCCGAATTCCAGGCAAAACTGAACGACTTGATCCTGATCAATCGCACCATTGCCAGTGGGGAATTGGAAGTCCTCTATGCAGACAACGACGAGTATATCGCCCTGCGAAGAGGGGAAGGCGATAATCCGGGACTGGCAGTGTATATCAACCGGAACGGTTTGGAGCTTTCACGCAGTGTAGCCACGCAGTGGACAGAACAAGAATTGCATGATTATACAGGGGGTATCACCTCCTCCCTACTCACCGATGAAAGCGGTACGGTAAGCCTAAAGGCCCCTGCCAACGGCTATGCGGTATGGTCTGTAAAATAATGAAGTGCCGGGAAGTGCAACCACGCTGATAATATCCCTGACTTCAGAAAAAATCTAGCATCAAATTAGTTTTGGGTTAGTAGTTAGTTTTAATTGAAACCCCGGTCCAGTATGGCCGGGGTTTTTCATATTGAATCTTGTTTTACAGGAAGTGCGGCAGTAGTTTGGACTGCGTTTAACTGTTCTTTTTTAGGTTACCCAATCAAAAAAAAATTGCCCTAACCGCAAATCAAAAGGCCATAAATAATGATTCGAAAAAAAGGGGGATTATTATTGATTAATCCTTAATTTGCATCCCAATTACGGCCATGCCTAGGGGAAGAAAATATTGTTTGGAAAAAGAGGGCTTTCGAAAAGTCCTAGTGCTCCTAATGTTTGCAATTCAAGGCCTTTATGCCCAGACTGTCTTTGTAATCGATCAACTTCCGGAGCACACGCCCCAAGGGGATTCCTTTTTTCTTGCCGGTATTTTTAATGAATGGGATGCCGCTGATACGAACTATCGGTTCGAACAGGGTGCTGATGGCAAATACTACACAAAACCCAAGACCTTTAAGGATGCCACAATCTCCTTCCTGATCACAAGAGGGAGCTGGGAAACGGTAGAGACCGGAAGCAAGGGCGTTCCCATAGTAACAAGAAAATTATCGTTTACCAATGCCCGGGACACTGTTGTGATGCAGGTAGAAGACTGGTCCGATACAGGGTTTATCGAAAATCCGGTGCAAAGGGTCACCATAAAACTGGTGGAAATCCCGGAAAATACCCCGCCCGATGCCCCAATCTATATCGCCGGAAACTTTAACGGCTGGGTCCCCGGCGATAAACGCTATAGGCTAGACAAAGCGGAGGATGGCACGTTTAGCGTCCAGGTACCAGTGTATTGGACCCAATTGGCCTATAAGTTCACCAGGGGCAATTGGCATACCGTGGAAGGAAAGGCCTATGGCCGTCCACGCTTGGATCGCGTTAGCCAAATTGATGCCGATCCCTATAGGGAGCCCGTGGTCGCCAGAATTATGCACTGGGAAGATCAATCTTCGGGCCTCTTCAATCCCTATACGTTGATCTTGATCCTGACCGCTATACAGGGTATCCTTCTTATCCTTATCATCAATTCCTATGAGAACAATAACAGGAATGCCAATAGGATCTTGAGCATCCTGCTGTTTCTAATTTCCTTTGTTCTGCTGTCACGGGTCTCCATTTACGATCGGGACGTGTACAAACTATTCCCACGGCTCTCCCTTCTTCCAGATTTGGTGTACTTTCTTTACGCTCCGCTGTTTATGGTTTATATAAAGCGCCTCTTAAAGACCCCAGGCGAAAAACGCAGACGATTATGGCTGCATTTTATTCCCTTTGCCTTGCAGGTTTTGGTCTATATCCCACTGCTTTTTGAACCTGTGCACCTCTTCATAGACCGTGGCCTGTCCCAGTTGTACCCCTCCACCCTATATATTACCATTGGTGGAGTGGCCCTGCTCTTCAATATGTGGTATTGGTTCAATCTGCGATTCATTATAGCGCGCTACCTTAAAAATGTGGAGGATACCTATTCCACCGATCAAAATATTGTGTACCTCAACAACATTATGGCTTTGAAGGCCATATGTTTGGGGCTTTGGTTAATTACGTACATCATTGGTGCGGTGGGCTATGCCATAGGCCACGATTTTAAAGGGCTGACCTCGGCCTTGGTAGACACCACTTGGGTGGTGTTTTCACTGACGGTTTATCTTCTGGGCTATTTTGCCATAAAACAACCGGAAATATTCAAGATCCATGAGAAGGCAGAGCATGAAACGGCTAAGCTCACGCTGAACGATGTGGAAATCGTACACTTAAAGGAAGAGCTTAAAAATGCTATGGAAGCAGACAAGGCGTATCTAAATCCTTCATTGAACTTGCCCGAACTGGCCCAGCAGATCAATTCCAACGTGCATATGCTATCGCGTGCCATCAACGAGGGCTTCGATAAAAATTTCAGGGATTTTGTGAACTACTATCGGGTCATGGATTTTATTGATCGTGCCAAACAGGGCGATTATAAGAACCAGACCTTTCTGGGCATTGCCCTGGATGTGGGTTTCAACTCAAAATCATCCTTTAACCGGTCGTTCAAAAAGATTACGGGGAAGTCGCCACGTGATTATTTCAATACCATCGAATAGCTACACTTTCTCCCGGGCTACAAGTATAGGTCACTTTATAATTTGAAGCGAAATAACCGCTCCCATGCGCTACTTTGAGCCAATAAATTCTAAGGAAGCGCCCAATGTTCCACAACCAATCGATAAAACCAAGTACCATGCGTCCAATTTTTGTTTCTCTTGCCATCCTGTTCTTTCTTGCCCAAACCCCTTCCCTTGCCCAGCAGACCATAAGCCGGGTAGAACCTCCCAATTGGTGGGTGGGCATGGAGCTCAATACAATCGAAATCCTGGTCTATGGCAGGGAGATCGGTGCCCTGGTCCCTAGTCTGGAATCCTATCCCGGGGTGCAGTTGACAAAGGTGAAGACCGTACCCAACAACAATTATCTGTTCCTAACACTCCATATCGCTCCCGAAACGACCCCGGGCAATCTCAAATTTGTTTTTGGCGGAGAAAATGGACAGCGAATTCCTTATACCTACCCTTTATTGGCCCGCGAAGATGGAAGAAAAAATAGTATCGGCTTCAACAGTTCCGATGCCATATACCTGATTACGCCCGATCGCTTTGCCAATGGCAATCCGGGCAACGATAACGTAGAGGGGCTGACGGATAAGGCCGACCGTTCCGACAAAGGGGGCAGGCACGGAGGAGATCTGGAAGGCATTATTAAAAACCTGGATTATATAGATGACATGGGTTTTACCGCAATCTGGATGAATCCGGTCTTGGAAAACGCAATGCCCAAAAACAGTTACCATGGCTACGCCACCACGGATTACTACAAGGTGGATCCGAGATATGGATCCAATGCCATGTTCAAGGAACTCTGTAACGAAGCCAAGGACAGGGGCATGAAGGTGATTATGGACATGATCGTTAACCATTGCGGCCTGGAACATTGGTGGATGAAAGATCTCCCCTCGGAAGATTGGATCAATCAATGGCCAGAATACACCCAAACGAACCATAGAAAAACGATAATCCTAGACCCCTATGCCTCCCAGCTGGATACCAGGGAATTTTTTGATGGGTGGTTTGTGCCCAGTATGCCCGATCTTAATCAGCGTAATGCCTCCATGGCCAGCTATTTGATACAGAACAGTATTTGGTGGATCGAATACGCGGGTATCGATGGTATCCGTATGGATACCTATCCCTATCCCGATATGTACTTTATGGCCGATTGGACCAAAGCCATCATGGACGAATACCCCAATTTCAACATTGTGGGCGAAGAATGGGTCACACGGCCCACAATCGTTTCCTACTGGCAAAAAGGCAAGGAAAACTCCAATGGTTATACCTCACATTTAAAAAGTCTAATGGACTTTCCCCTACAGCATGCCCTAGTGACCTCCCTGGTCTCGGAAAAAACATGGAGCTCTTCCTGGGTACATGTGTATGAGGTTCTGGGACAGGACTACCTGTATCCAGACCCGAAAAACCTGGTCATTTTTCCTGACAATCACGATATGAGCCGGATCTTCACCCAGCTTAACGAGGATGTGGACCTTCTAAAAATGGCCCTGGTCTATACGGCAACCATGCGGGGCATTCCCCAATTTTACTATGGTACCGAGGTATTGATGAAGAATCGGGAATCCGATGATCACGGTCTTATCCGTTCCGATTTTCCCGGAGGTTGGGAAGGCGACAAGATCAATGCCTTTTCAGGAGAGGGGCTGACTCCTGCGGAAAAGGATATGCAAAGCTTTTTCAAAAAACTGTTGAATTGGAGAAAGGACACCCCTACCCTACATACGGGCAAGTTGATGCAGTTTTCCCCTAAAAACGATACCGAAATCTACGCCTTTTTCCGATATGATGATGACCGTAAAATCATGGTAATTTTCAACAAGGAAGCGACCGAGGTGCAACATACCCTGGATCAATACCAGGAAATCCTGGGCACCACCCTCTCGGGCAAGGATGTCCTCTCGGGGACCACATTTGAGCAAGTCAATAGTCTCCGAATTCCTGCTAGAACGGCCATGATTATTGAAGTAAACTAACTACGGGGAAGTCCTGTATTTGAGGGTCCAAGAAAGTGCTATGGCAACTTCTCCTCCTTGGTGTGAACCTCTAAAATTTTGTCTTCCCAATTGCCCAATAGTATGCCACTGCCATCGTCCATGGCCAAGTGGGTTTTTCCACTATAGAACCACTTCATCCACCGTTGGGAAAACTGGTAATCGAAGCGCACGATCAACAAGGTCTCGCCCGCTTGTACCTCTTTCAACGACCAAGTACCCTTAAAATGATTAAAGGGAAAGGGAAAGCCTTCCTCCGTGTTCACATCAAAGGCATAAGCACTCCCTTCGTCCCACAGGATGCAGGTCTCTGTCCAACTGGCCTCGCCCTGACTGCAGGACCTAACCATCCCAAGGCCTTGTCCAGAAACGATCTCTACTGCGGAAATACCCGTGGCATAATGATGGTAATTAGCCACATCGGCCATAACCTCCCAGGCGATGTTCTTGGGTGCCCGGATCAGCTTTTGATTTTCATGGGTCTCCCAAGAGGGGGAAGTAAAAGCCACCAGCAGCGTCAGGAGCAGGATTCCGGAGAAAACAAGCAACACTACTTTTGATTTTTTCATGGGTTCGGATTTTTAAGGTTTCCCAATACTAGGAAATGCCCAGATGGTAAACGTACCTCTAAATTGAGCGTGACAAAAAAGACTTACTTTAAGTCCGTACTGCTTTGAAGAAAGCGGGATGGGGTAACTCCGGCATGCTTTTTAAAGACTTTGTTGAAGGTGTTCTTATTGTTGAAACCTGCGTCAAGAGCGATGGCCAAGATGGTCAAATGCCGGTATTGCGGATCTTTCAATCTGCGTTTTACCTCCCGATACCTATAGGTATTGAGCAATTCGTAAAAGCTGGTGCCCAGCTCCATATTCAGGGCCTGGGAAATGAGGTATTTGGGCGTCTCCAAATGGTCCGCTAGTTTAGATAGGGAAAGTTCCGCATCAAGATAGGCCCTATCCTGTTCCATATAGCTAACAATTTGTCGTGAAAGTTTCCGCAGTTCGGAAGGGGGTGCCTTGGACGCTTCGTACTTTTCCCTACTTTGGTTCAGGAAGATCTCGGTGAATACTTTGTTGTTCTTCAGTGCAAAGACCAATAAAACATTGATGACCACCGCACAACCGAGCATGGTAATATAGTACGCTTCCCTATGTATTTCGCCCTGGCCCACAAACCACAATACCCCTATAAAATCCATCGCCCAAAAAATAAGGAAGGCAAAGCCGAATTTTTGCAACCAGCGATATTTGTTCTCCAAAACACGTGGGTGGTTCCCAATTCCTCCCCGCTTCAGCATTTTGATGCTAAAATAAATGTAACCGAAGCTATGCAAAATCTGAAAGATCAAAAAGCCGTATACATCGGGGGTCAGTACTTGTTTTTCCGAGGCCATCTGGGCATCCAGGAACGCAATCTTTGCCGTTCCGTCCAGCGTATAAAAAGGCATAAAAAATACCAGGGTCAGCAAGAATGGAATTACGTGCAACAGGTCGGAGGCCCTAACACGGAAATGCGCTGCCCATAGGGATCGGATATAGAAATAATAACAAGGGCCCAACAACAGAAGAAAGGGGGTGGCCAGGTGCGTCAAGTGGGGGGAAAACCGATAGAGATGCGAATGTAGGATAAGGTAGTTGAACAGATTGAACACTACGGTGAACAACAAGAGCGAAAGAAACATGTTGGACAGGTTCCTGGGATATACCAAAAGCAGTATGCCCATAAAGAAAAGACCCTGGAACAGCCCAAACAGCAGGATGGCCGACCACAAATCAAAGCTGATGTTAAAAATATCATCCATACGTTGCTCCCTAAAACTACAAATTTAATAGGTGATGCCGTATGAAGTGCTTCCCAACACGCTACAAATAGGTCACCCTCAATTTAGCGGTACGCAAAACCAGGGCATTTGCAATAGTATTGCACCAAAAACAGCGGTAGGCCAAATGGCCCTTTCGCATAAACAGCACAGCTATGGAAAAGGCATCACTGCTCAGAAAGGCCCTAAGGGCCAACGGATTTTTCTCCTTGGGTTCGGCCCTGGTAGCGATCTTATTGGGCAATAGCCTAAGGGCCGTCAACGAGATGGTCAACGGACAGCCAGTGGCTTTTGCCGTACAACTTGTTGTTTTCGGAAGCATTGTATTGTATGCGGCCTACCGGAAAAAAATACCTAAAATATTGGTCTGGGTCATTATTGTGCTCGATTTTCTCTATGTGCTCATGGGATTTGTCCATCTGGGGATGCAAAACGAATTCAGCTCGGTAGGTATTGCGCTGATCGTACTCACCAATTTGGCCGTGTTGATTTTTGCCATACTGCAGACCCTGGGCATCCGCAGGTATATGAAAACCCAAAAAAGCAGTACTTTAACGGACAAAACCTTATAAGGTATATATGACTGTTTTGGACAAACTGGCTTCCTCCCTGGACCGGAGGGACGAAATTCCCAACCAGGAACTGGCACGGGAAATCGTTACCACGGAAGACGAGGAGGCCGTAACGGAACTAATGGGCCTTTTGAACCATAAGGACAAGGCCGTACTTCACGATTGTATCAAAGTGCTCTACGAAATCGGGGAGCAAAGGCCTCAGCTGATCGCTAAACACTGGAAACGGTTTTTAACGCTTTTGGAACATAAGGACAATCGCTTGCAGTGGGGCGCCATGACCGCCCTGGGCACGATTGCCAGGGAAAGGCCCAAAGAGATCCACGCGAAACTCCCGCTCATCATGGATGCGGCGGACAAAGGTTCGGTCATTACGCGGGACCATGCCGTGAACATTCTGATACAGCTGGCCGCATTTCCCAAATATGCTAAAAACGCCTTTGCACTGCTCAATGAACAATTGCTGAAAAGTCCGGTGAACCAACTTCCCATGTATGCCGAAAGAAGCCTGCCCATCATCACCGATCATAACAAAACCCGCTTCGTGGATACGCTTCAACTGCGCTTAAAGGAGGTAGAAAAGGAAAGTCGCCGTAAGCGCATTGAAAAGGTCTTGAAAAAGGTGATGAAATAGCCTAGGGCCACTTTTGGGGTCGTGCCTTGCCCCACTTCCCCAAACCATAGATAATCTGCCGGAAAAAACCCTTCGGGACCTCTTCATCGCCCGGAAATCCAAGCCCAATGGTGCCACTGTCCTCGGGAATGTAGTTGGTTCCAAAGAGGTAGTCCCACACACTTAGACTGATGCCGAAATTAACCCCATACTTCCCTTCGGGCAGTTCATAGGCGTGGTGGTACAAATGCATTACCGGATTGTTGATGAGATATTTTAACGGACCCCAACTCAGCTTAATGTTGGCATGGTTTAGATGACCGATGGCAATGGCCAAAAAGTGTACAATATAGGCCTGTTCGGGCTCAAAGCCACCCAAAACCATAACTCCAAGGGTTTTTAGGGGCTTGTACAGAATATTTTCCATCCAATGGTAGCGCAAGTGGGCGGCAAAACCCATTTCCTTTACTGAATGATGGATTTTGTGGAACTTCCAGAGAAAGGGATAGCGGTGTAGCAAAATATGGGTAAACCACTGCACAAAATCGAGCACCACAAAAAAAACAATCAACTGTATCCAAAGTGGAAGGCCCGACATGTCTACCAGAACCAAACTTTTTGAGGAAAGCCCCAGGTCGGCGAAGCCCAATTCCAACAGTTTGTAGAACCCACTGATGACAATGGAAAAAATAAAAAAGTTGAAGAACATATAGAAGCCATCGAGCCAAAAATCCTTCCTAAAAATGGACTGTTGCTTTCGCCAGGGGAAGCGAATTTCCAGGCCCCAAATAAGCAAGGAGATAAGGATAAGGCCCCAAAAATAATTGATGTACCAGGGTACCTGGAAAAGAATCGATTTCCAGGTCCAATCGACGCTGCCCCAAAAAGAATCCGTGAAGGCGTTTATATAGTGTTCCATATCGCTTTATACACGCTAAAATAGGTCAATCTCCCAAGAAATAGATGGCAATGATGGCCAAAACGGTGGTCAGGGCCAGGATAACGATCAAGATCCGGTACAGTCGCCGCGCGGTTCGCCTATATTTCCTGTGCGTATTCAAAACTAGCGTGTTTTGGTTCATTTTAGGTAACCCAGGTTACCTTTTGGGGTCATTCTTTCTTTAGAGCACCTGAAACCCATGGGCATAGGGATCGTCATCGTCAATGACAATGGTGTTACGCCCGTAGATCTTGGCCCAACCCTGTATGCTGGGTACAATGGCGGTATGTCCAGCTAGGGTGGTCACGGCCTCTATCCTTCCAATAAACTGGGACCCAATGTAGCTTTCGTGTACAAAGGGCTCTCCCGGCTTAAGTTTTCTCTGGGCATACCACTGCGCCATCCGTGCCGAGGTACCGGTGCCACAAGGGGAGCGATCAATGGCCTTGTCGCCATAGAACACCGCATTCCTTGCTGTTGCCTCTGGCGAAATGGGCGTTCCTGTCCACAACATATGGCTCACGTCCCTGATGTTCGGATCTTCAGGGTGTATAAAACGGTCCGGGTACTTGAGGTTGATCTTTTTTCGAAGCTCTTGGCTCAGTCCAATAAGTTCACTGGCCGAAAAATCCTGTATGCCGCTAAAATTGGTTTGTGGATCCACAATGGCGTAGAAATTCCCTCCATAGGCCACATCAAAATGAAGTTCCCCCAATGTTGTGCTCATCACGGCAAGCCCTTGGGCCGCTAGGTAGGATTTTACATTGGTAATCTGTACCCACTGTACCTTACCATCGGTCTGTTCGTAACGGATCTCCACCACGCCCGCGGGCGTCTCCATCCGTAGTTTTCCTGGGGTTTTTGGGGTAACAAGGCCTTCTTCCAGCGCAATGGTCACCGTGCCGATCGTACCATGTCCGCACATGGGCAGACATCCACTGGTCTCAATGAACAGTACGGCAAAGTCATTTTCCGAATCGGCTGCGGGGTACAGCATACTGCCGCTCATCATATCATGGCCCCTTGGTTCGAACATGAGTCCCCGACGGATCCAATCGTATTCCTCCATAAAATGCAGTCGCTTTTCCTTTATGGTCTTACCCTTCAGTTTGGGCTTGCCGGAGACCACCAGGCGTACGGGATTGCCACAAGTATGTGCATCGATGCAGCTAAAGGTGGTTCTGGCCATACGTTCTGTTTAGGATTCGAAAATACCATCAGTTTGCCTACGGATACCCAAGGGATTGGCTTCCTTGAGTTCTTCCGGCAAGAGGGCATCGGGCCAATCTTGATAGCTTACCGGTCTTGCCCAGCGTTTTATGGAATGGATGCCCACCGCGGTAAAGCGGCTATCCGTGGAAGCGGGATACGGTCCGCCATGCTGCATGGAAGCACAGACCTCCACGCCGGTGGGTACCCCGTTGAAGATCAGGCGCCCGACCCTGTTACGCAGGGCCGAAATGACCTTGTCATAGTCCTTTGCCTCGTCCCCCTCGGCAAGTACCGTTCCTGTAAGTTGTCCTTCGAGTTGGGCAATAATCTGTTCTAGCTCTTCCGCATCCGCACATTGCACAATCAGCGAATAGGGGCCAAAAACTTCTTGGTGCAGCACCGGATGTTCCAGAAAGCGTTTCCCATCTACCAGCGCCACGGTCTGTCCGGCAAAATTCGTTCCGACTTCCTTGTCGTATCTCGCCAGGACACTTAGGCCCTCCTGGGACAGGGCCTTCGCCCGGTTCCCTTCATAGTTCTTCCTTATATTGGGATGCAACATACAACTGGGATCGATCTTTAGGATTTCTTCCGCCAAGGTTTCTGCAAAAGTGCTTAGATTTTGGTCCGCCAACCCCAATAACAGGCCCGGATTGGTACAAAACTGCCCGCTACCCAAAGTGATGGAGCTGGCGTAGGTCTTGGCCCACTCGTTACCACGGTCCCGGACAGCGTTTGGTAAAAGGACCACCGGATTTACACTCCCCATTTCAGCAAATACGGGAATAGGTTCCCTGCGACGGGAGGCCAGATCAAATAAGGCTCTTCCGCCCCCAATGCTCCCGGTAAAGCCTACTGCCTTTATTCCGGGATGTTGCACTAGTTGGGTGCCCACGGCAATTCCACTACTGTTCAAATTGGAGAAGACCCCTTGGGGCATTCCTGTTTTTTTGGCCGCTCTCACAATGGCGGAAGCTACCAGCTCGCCCGTTCCGGCATGCATGGGATGGCTTTTGACTACTACGGGACATCCTGCGGCAAGGGCGGCGGCCGTATCCCCACCGGCCGTGGAATAGGCCAAGGGAAAATTACTGGCGCCGAAGACGGCGACGGGCCCCAAAGGGACCAACATTTTCCGTAAATCTGGTTTTGGGATGGGCTTGCGGTCCGCTTGTGCCCGATCAATGCTTGCCTCTACCCAGGAGCTCTCGGCCACCAATTCGGCAAAGGCACGTAGCTGTCCCACCGTTCTACCTCGTTCCCCCCGGGCCCGCCCTTGGGGCAGTCCGGTTTCCGAACAATAGGTCTGGATCAAAATATCGTCCAAGGCAAGGATCTCATCGGCTATGGCCTGCAAGAACTCCGCTTTCCGATCACCCGATAGTTTTCCGAACTTGTCAAAGGCTTCCGTGGCCAAGCGGACCGCCTCATCGATCTCTGCCTCCGTGGCCTCGTAAAAGGTAGCGGGATTGGCCCGTTCCGTAAGCGGGTCAAAGGTGGTAAAGGTTGTTTTTCCGCTGGCGGACAGTTCCTGCCCGATATAGTTTTTTCCCGTTATCATATTTTTCCTATTCGTCTTAGATGTGCCTGTACATCCACCGGTTTGTGCACTATTTTTTTGGACACCGGATATTTCTCCAAGAGGTCCTTGGGTCTAACGGGCCGCGGCGTAAAATTGCCCCCGCAATTGGGGCAGACCTCATGCAGCACATTTTCAACACAATCGCGGCAATACGTACATTCAAAGGTACAGATCATAGCCTCCTCCGAATCATAGGGCAAGGACGTATTGCAATGCTCGCAGGTAGGCCGTATCGCTAGCATGGCTGTAGTGCTTTGTAGTTCGGAAGTACCGGTCTTGTCTTTAGTCCTGCCTCAATAATTTGTAATACGCGTTGTCTTTCCGCTCCCTGCAAGGGTAAGCGCGGTGCCCGCACCTGTTCCGTACCGATCCCCGTGGCCACTTCGGCCAGTTTTATGTTCTGCACCAATTGTGGGCTAATATCCAATTCCAACAAGGGCAAAAACCAACGGTAAATCTCCAATGCCTCGGCGATTCGTCCTGCATGTGCCAATTCGTAGATGGCGACGGTCTCTTCGGGAAAGGCACATACCAGTCCGGCCACCCAACCGTCCGCTCCAAGGAGCAAGCTCTCCAATGCCAAGGTATCGACACCGCTGAGAATTTTTAAGCGATCTCCAAAGCGGTTCCGGATACGGGTGATATTGGAAATATCACGGGTAGATTCCTTTACCGCCTGTATGTTCTTATGCTCCAATAAGGTTTCGAACATGTTGAGCTTCACCTCGATCCCATAATCGATGGGATTGTTGTAGACCATGATCGGCATAGCTGTTTCCGCTGCTACAGCTTTAAAATAGGTGACTGTTTCATGATCATTGGCCTTATACCGCATAGGGGGCAACATCATAAGACCGTTGGCACCATATTTTTCGGCAGTATGGGCCGCTTCAATGGCCCCTTTGGTGGTCTGTTCGGCAATGTTGATAATAACCGGGACCTTGCCCTGTACCAGGTCTACTGTGGTCTGGATCAGGGTATTCTTTTCGTCATCGGTGAGGGTACTGGCCTCTCCCAAGGTGCCCCCCAGGATGATCCCGTGTACGCCCGCATCCAATTGTGCCCGGATATTTACACCGAACATTTCCAGGTCCAAAGTGTCTTGCTTCGTGAATTTTGTGGTAACCGCAGGCATTACGCCTTTCCAAGCTATCTCCATATCCAAATGTGTTTTATTTCGCCAAAAAATGAGTCTAATTCGCATGCAAAATACGCTTCTTTTTACTCTCGGCCAAGTGTTCCTTTTCAACATTTTTGCAGCAATGATTTTGGTCGGGATTTTCTGTTTCCACGCTAAAATTCGTTTTCTTTTCACTATTTTTGGGAAATTTTACATGAACCAAGGATAAGAAAATGAAGCACCTAGCCTATCTTACAATCGCCCTTGCCCTGGCCTGCAATTCCTCCCAAAAAACGGTAATACCGACGGATGAAAATGCCGGAACCGCCCAGCCTGAGCTTACCTATGCCAAGACCATAACGGAACAAGAGCTAAAGGACCACCTTTATACCTATGCTTCCGATGAATTCGAGGGACGGGAAACAGGTACACCAGGACAAAAAAAGGCAGTGGCCTACATCAAATCGGAATATGAGAAGATGGGCGTCCCTGCCGCCAAGGCCGATGGCGACTATTTTCAAAACGTGCCACTACAAACGGGGCAGGCCCCGGAAGGAAATGTCAGCATCAACGGCACTGAATATCCGTTAGGAGAGAGCATAGTGACCTTTACCCCGGCCAATGGTACTTACAGTGAGCTAGTCTATGTGGGTTATGGTATTGAGCAGGATGACTATTCCGATTACAAAGATTTGGACGTCACGGGAAAAATTGTGCTGTTTAAGGCTGGAGAGCCCATGGACGGGAATGGTAGTTATACGCTGTCGGGCACGGACCAAAAATCGGCTTGGAGCAGCAGATCGGAGGCCATTAGCAAGCGCTTTGAGCTTGCTTTGAACAAGGGCGCCAAGGGAGTCATCTATTGGGACGATACCAATTTTGGCCGCATCCAGCGGCGTTTCAACAATTTAAAAAATATCAATAAGAGCAAATTGGGACTACAGGATAATGTGGAGCCCGATTTTATAAGCTTTATTGTAAACGGTGATATGGCGCGGCGCCTTATGTCCGATATCGCTACCGAACACGCGGCCAGGGTACTTCCTGTTTCACTTTCCTTTGCGGTGGAAAATACCGGCAATGGCGTACAGACCGAAAATGTGGCGGCCATAATCCGCGGTTCGGAAAAACCCAATGAATACCTGATCATCTCCTCGCATCTAGATCATATTGGGGTGACCGATGAGGGGGAGATCAACAATGGGGCCGATGATGATGGATCCGGGACCGTGGCGCTCCTGGAGATCGCTGAGGCTTTTAAACAAGCCGCCGATGCGGGTATGGGCCCTAAACGATCCATTATCTTCCTCCATGTTACGGGAGAAGAAAAGGGGCTTTTAGGCTCGCAGTACTATACGGATGTAGCGCCCATCTTCCCACTTTCACAGACCGTGGCCAATCTGAATATCGATATGATCGGGCGCATAGATCCCAAGCGCGATGGGGACCGTAACTATATCTATCTTATCGGTTCGGACAAACTGAGCAGTGACCTGCATCAACTTTCCGAGGCCATCAATGCCAAGTACACCCAATTGGAACTGGATTATACCTATAACGATGAGAACGACCCCAACCGTTTTTATTTTAGGAGCGATCACTACAATTTTGCGAAGAACAATATTCCCATCATTTTCTATTTCAACGGTACCCATGCCGATTACCACCGGCCTACAGACACGGCGGACAAGATCAATTATGACCTGCTGAGGAACCGTACGCAATTAATTTTTTATACCGCTTGGGAAGTGGCCAACCGCGAGCAGCGTGTGGTGGTGGACAAGGTTGCTAAATAGGTTTCTGGTTCAAGGTTTAAGGTTTAAAGTTTGAGGTTTGAGATTGATGGTTGTTGGCGAAAGGGTTGAGCTTCTTCGCTCTGAATGACAATACAGAACGATTTGTCATTCCGAGCCTGTGAGGAATCTCCAGTCCCCGGTAGGCGGCTGTCCAAAACTGTCACATCGAGCGCAGTCGAGATGTAATGGAAACTGGAATCCCACAAGAGTTCTCGACTGCGCTCGAACGGACAGCGCCCCACATTTGTCATTCCGAGCCTGCGAGGAATCTCCGGCACCACTAACTAGCAGCTCTAAACCCATCAACTCAACATTCATAATTCATTAACTCTTAACTCATTAACTCATCACTGTCCACCGCATTCTGTTTCTAGTTTCAGGTTTATTGCTAATTGTTCACTGTTTACTGTTCACTGCTAACTGTTCACTGCCCACTAACAACCCTCCACTCCGGGGGCATTCGCGGTCGTATGCAAAATTGTTGATAAAAATACCGATCTTTCTTACAATTAAATAAGAAATAAATTATATATTAGGAAAGGTTTTATAACACAAAACAAATATGTAACACTTTTTAAACGAGAACCCCATGAATGTACCCCTTACCAACACATGGCACCCGACCCTACTGAAGCAATTAGGACCCAAAAAAAACCTATACCTGATCCCACCGGCCGGCGGCATGGAATTTTCCTCCGCCTAGGTCCTCCCCTCCCATAACAAGCGTCCCTTTCCCCAGGAAACGGGCACGTGATGAAAACAGCTCTGCACAGCGAACCGCCGTTACTATGAAGTAACGATCAAAAACTGTGTACCGCTATCGCATTGGACATTTTCTGTCCCTTGCCCGGGCGGCGTATGCCCTGATCACAGGGAACAAAAACCGATAAAATAACAGTAATGACCATGATCAAAAAAGTAATTCCGATTCTTTACCTCTTAAGCGCGGCATTCGGACTGGCGCAGGACAAAAGCTATTTTTCAGAACTCGTACCCCCTAGCCCAGATGTTGCCCAGATGGGTACCTATGGGGCTACCCAGGTGGGGAAGTACACCGGGACCGCCAATGTAAATGTGCCCCTGCACAGTATAAGCCTGGATGGCCTGCAGATCCCCATTGTACTCTCCTATCAGACCGGGGGCATCAAGGTTTCCCAGGAGGCCTCCTGGGTGGGCCTGGGCTGGAACCTCTCGGCCAATGCTGTGATTACCCGTGAGATCAACAATTATGATGATCTGGTCAACGGGGAGGGTGCTGTAGGCTACCTATACAGTACCAGCTACAGCCACCCCATTACAAGTACGGAAGAGACCGCACTCTTTAATGCCTATAGCAGTCCCACCCCCTATGATACGGAACCAGACCTCTTTACAATTAGCCTTTTTGGGGAGTCCGCGCAATTTGTGCTGCCCAAGAAGGGAGCCGGCAACACGGTAGAGGCAACGGTGTTGAACAGCAAGATACTTAAGGTCTATTACGATACTTCGGCAAAGACCTTTAAGGTGGTCAATGGCCGTGGTTTTGAGTTCCACTTTGGTAATGGTAGCAATGACATTACCAAGGAATTCACCACTACGTATAGGAGCGTAGGCGGTGCCAGCGTTTCCACAGATGCCGGGGCCCTGGCAGACGGGGTGGACTACCAGACGATTGATAACGGTCGTACCAAGCACAAGCTCTCGGCCTGGCATATAGATAAGGTAGTAGCACCAAGCGGTAGGGAAATTACGTTTACCTACCAAAAGGCCTTTTACTTTGGGTACCCCAACTATGCCGATAGCTATGATTTTAATATCTGTACAGTTACCAGCACGCATAACGGTGTGGGCTATCTGGACTACGACGCCACCTACCGTAAAGTGGTATGCGCCATAACAGGTTTCGAAGGACTGCACCTTAAGCAGATCAGCGGCGATTTTGGAACGGTCGACTTTACGTTGTCCGACCGTTTTGATCTTTCCTCACGCTACCAGACCTCCTCCAATTTTAGTGTCGCGCTTAGTGGAAACGTCTTCGCCAACGTGGTAAAGCGCCTTACCGGTATCACGGTGAAAAACGCCAAGAACGAGCAGATCAAGAACATCACCTTTAATCAATCATACTTCAATAGCGACCAATCTACGGACACCGGCAGCTACAAAAAGGAAAAGTATATGCGCCTCAAGCTTGATGGGGTCACTGTAAACGATAAGACCTATTCCTTTACCTATATTCAGCCCAACGATGTACCGGCCAAAGACAGCAAGGCGGTGGATTTCTGGGGCCTTTACAACGGACAGACAAACGCCACCCGTATCCCCTCCTTTGGACGTCTGGTGCGCTGCGGCAATAACAACAAGGAATATTTCTTCAATATGGAAGGGGCAGACAAGGGCGCCGATATTGCCTATGCAAAGATTGGTCTGCTCTCCAGGATTACCTATCCCACCAAAGGCTATACCGATTTTGAGTACGAGGCCAACGAGGCATTGATAGACAAGCCTACCCTGGACCCTACCAATCCCCTGCAGAACTCCACGGACTACAGCTACAACTATCAGTACATCCGAAGGACCTTATCGGACGATTTTCAGCGCCCTCTGGCACTCAATGAGGACTTTGTAATCAATACCACCAACGGCCTTCCTTTTGACTACAACTTTGAGGTTACTGCCGATGTCACCTGCGGATTCAACTGTACGGGCGGCTTTACCCAACAGTATGCCGTACAGGTGGAAAACCTGGGCACAGGGACCAAGTACTATTTCCATGAATACAACCATCGGGGAGCAGGTAACACCACCACTACGGAGACCTACAGTCTTCCCAATGGTACCTACCGCATGACAAAGCTGGCCCATATCCAAACTCCCGGAGGGGCGGGCTTTACCGCTAGCGTCGTAGGCGCACAATATACCGCTGCCCCTGACGAGGGTTTACTGCCCTTTCTGGAATTCACGGTGGGTGGAGCACGGATTAAATCGGTCACCAACCGGGACGAGGACGGGAGCTTTATCAGTAAGAAACAATATATCTACGATCATAGCAAGCTGGGGCAGATCGTTTCCTCGGGCATCCTGATGAACGAACTGGTCTATCATTCCAAATACGGGGTGTTCGATTATTCCCCCCAGAACTTCCTTCAGGTCTTCACTATGTCTTCCGGCAGTCCATTATCTTTGAAATTTTCGGCCCAGGGCAGCCATATGGGCTATACCCACGTAGAGGAACAGGACGTTAACAGCACGGGCACCGCCAAAGGCAGGGTCATTACCTCCTATGCCAATGAAAAGAACCAGTTCCTCACCAAATACATAGGGACCACCTTTGTCATCCATCAGCAATACTACAACGATTATCACAATGTTCCCGGCTATTACGATGTGCACTACGGCAATGCTTACCTTTTGGGCGTACCTCCAATTTCATACAGCTATAAGAACGGCTCCGTGGTCCAGGAAGATGTCTTTGATGATAGCGGCAGTGCCTATCCATTAAAGAGCGTGTCCAATACTTATTTTGATTACGAACTGGATTCCGTTCCGGTATACCGGGCACACTTTTCCCCGGGCGGCCTGGTCACGGACTACGGCTATGGACAGATCGGGAACAACTACCTGCCGAATGCGAACGAAACCAAGGACTATTTTGGGACCGATTATACCACCACTACGGTAAACCATACCTATGAGACCAGCAGGTACCTGCCCCGGAGCACGGTGACCACCACTTCGGAAAGCGGGATTAGTCGCAAGGAAGAACGCTTCTACCCTTTTGACAGTGACCATGGGGTAAGCGCCTATTCCCATATGAGCGATCTGGTCACCGAAAACCGGGTCACCGAACCGGTGCTTGTACGGACGTATGAAAACACAACCTTGCTGTCCCAAACGCTCTTTAAGTTCGGGAATTTTTCCGGCAAGTACTGGCGCACCGAAGTGCTCCAGGCCAAGGACAATGATGCGCTTACCCAACGAATGGACTTTGTTTCCTACGATACCGATGGCAACCTAAGGGAGTACAAACAGACCGACGGTACCTCCGTGACCTATGTTTGGGGTTATGACGGTATGTACCCGGTGGCCAAGGTGCAGAACGCCACCTATAGCCAGGTGACCGGGACCGGCGTCGATCTCACAGTTCTTGACAGCCAGACCAGCACGGACGCCGCAAAGATCACTGAACTCAACAAAATCCGCAATGGATTGGCCAACGCCCTCGTGACCACCTACCTCTACAAGCCCGGAGTGGGCATTAGCAGTGTCACCAATCCTAGGGGCTATACCATGAGCTATGAGTACGATACCTCCAACCGCCTCAAGACGGTAAAGGATACCGATGATAATGTTGTAACGGACTACAATTACCATTTTAAAGGACAATAACACAATACCGATACCCATGAAAAATCAAAAAAATATCCGTAATCCCTATCCATTTTTGTTGACCCTTACGCTAAGTCTGTTCTTTTTGGCAGCGCAGAACTTATCTGCCCAGGGAGATACCCCACATCCGATCGTAGGCACTTGGACCTTTGACGCCAGCACCTTTGAGACCCGTATGGACCCCGGTGCCAAACAGCGTTTGGATACCCTTCCCGCACAGAAAAACGCCATCAGGGCCTTTTATATAGGCAGAACGGAAAGCTTTGCCCCCGATGGAAGTTATTTGATAAGCCTGGCAGATGGTAGTACCCTGGTGGGCCACTGGGCCGCACAGAACAACAACATCGTACAGATAACGACCCCGGACGGGTCGGTCTTCCGCAAGCGGATCTCCTTCCCGGTACCGAACCGGTTGGTGATGGTCAACATTGCTTCCGGGGACACCAAGAGCATCATCACCGAAACCTACTTTATTAAAAACTAAAACCGAAAGACCATGTATTACAAAACACAAAAAACAACAGCAAGTCCCATGGCTTTCGGAAAAGCCCTATGGGTACTCTTCCTTCTGCTCTGCTGCTTTCCTGCGCTATACGGCCAGTACACCTTAAATGGTTCCTCTAATGCAAACAAGAACGACACCAAGACCTATACCATTTCGGGACCTGGAATTACAAACACTAGTTGGAGCGTAACCAATGGAGCTACCATTACCACGAGCTCCATCTCCTCGGTAACCGTACGTTTCAACAATACCGGTAATACCGTGATCACAGCCTCTATCCTGGGAGCAGATTGGAACGCCTATAGTGCATCCAAAACAGTTTCGGTGACCTTTGGTGCGCCCAGTGCCCCAGCTAACCCGACCATTTCGAGCAATAACTGCGGCCAAGCTACGCTGCAACGCACGGGCTCCCCCCCAAGCGGTGTCACCTGGTACTGGCAGGGGAAAAGTTCTAGCGGTACCAGCACTAGCAAGGGCTCGGGCTCTACCTTCATAGCCAACGAGGGAAACGGAGGCTATTACATACGTGCCCGGAACAGCTCCGGTGTTTGGAGTGTAAGTTCGGGAGTGGCCAGCGTCTTAATTGCAAATCTGGGCGGGGGAACCATTATTGGAGCAAGTACTATTTGTTACGGTGGCAACCCGGGCAACATTGCCAATTCCAATTCCGGTACGGGCGGTAGCGGAGGGTATACCTACCAATGGCAGTATTCTGCCAACGGCAGCAGTGGGTGGACCAATATCGGTGGGGCCACCTCCTCCTCCTACAATCCACCGGGCGGACTAACCGCTTCGCGTTGGTACCGGAGAAGAATCGCTTCCTGTAGTGGACAGAACGCGTATTCGAACACGGTTAAGATAACGGTTCAGCCAAACTTGGTAGCTGGGAGTATTGGCGGGGTACAATCGGTCTGCTACAATGGTGACCCCAGCACCCTAAGTTCCAGTAGCTCGGCCTCAGGGGGTAACGGCAGCTATGCCTACCAATGGCAGTATTCCGCCAACGGCAGCAGCGGATGGACCAACATCAGTGGGGCCACCTCTACCACCTACAACCCGCCCAGCGGCCTTACCGCTTCACGCTGGTACCGCAGAAGGGCCATCTCCTGCTCCCAGACCAAATATACGGGTTCGGTAAAGGTAACGGTATACACCACGCCCTCACCGGGCGGTATCGGTGGTACACAGACCATCTGTTACAATGGAGATCCTGGTACGCTGACCTCAAGCAGCTCGGCCTCCGGGGGCAACGGGAGCTATGCCTATCAATGGCAGTATTCCGCCAATGGCAGCAGTGGGTGGACCAACATTAGCGGGGCCACCACCACCACCTATAATCCACCCAGCGGCCTTACCGCTTCGCGCTGGTACCGCCGAAGGACCATTTCCTGTGGCCAAACAGTATATACGGGCAATATAAAGGTCACTGTGAACCCCACCCTTGTGGTGGGAGGTATCAATGGGGCACATAGTATTTGTTCAGGGGGAGATCCCAATACACTGGGCAGCAGCACCTTGCCCACAGGGGGCAATGGCAGCTATACCTATCAATGGCAATACTCCGCTAACGGGAGCAGTGGGTGGACCAATATCAGCGGGGCCTCTGCCACCACCTACAACCCGCCAAGTGGACTTACGGCCTCCCGTTGGTACCGACGTGCCGACAGTTCCTGCGGCCAAACGTTCTATACCGGTAGTGTAAAGGTCACCGTGACTTCCCCGTCTACCTGGTATGAAGACAGTGATGGGGACGGTTTTGGGGACCCGGCAGTAAGTACCACCAGCTGTACCCAACCCGCTAATTATGTGGCCAACAGCGATGACGAATGCCCTAACGTATACAGCACCAATCCCAATGGCTGTGAATATATAGCCCCTAGCATGAGCGATGGCAACTATGTCAGTACCCGTTCCTACCAGGTAGCCACAACAGATCCAGGTGCCACAGGCGCGCTAAAAAGGAACAGTGATGTCCTCGAGGTTGCCATGTATTACGACGGCCTCGGTAGACCTGTTCAGCAGGGAGGGATCAAGGCCTCCTCGGACAAGAAGGACATTATAGCCCATATGGGTTATGACGAGTACGGGCGGCAAGAGAAGGAATGGCTGCCCTATTACGAGCCTACCGGATCGGTGGGGAGCTACCGCAGTGGGGATATGGAAACGGCCACTAAACAATACTACAAGGACAACTATGCGGCTGATTATCCCGGCGTTACCAATGTAGCGGACATCAACGCCTATTCCGAAAAAGCTTTTGAGGCCTCGCCCCTCAACCGGGTACTGAAACAGGCCGCTCCAGGCAAGGACTGGAAAATGGGCGGCGGGCACGAGATCGAATTTGCCTACCAGACCAACGCGGCCAACGAGGTGCGCCACTTTACGGTGACTTTCAGCGGTGGCGATCCGGAAGTGCCCCAACTGTCCAACAACGGCCATTATGCCGCCAAAACCCTCTATAAGAACGTTACCTATGACGAGAACCACAGCTCGGGCACAGACCATAGCATGGAGGAGTATACGGATAAACTGGGCCGGGTAGTGCTTAAACGCACCTATAAGAGCGGGGCCCATGACACCTATTACGTCTATGACGACTTTGGCAACCTCACCTATGTGCTTCCGCCCAAGGTGACCGTGGACAATGTGAGCAGTACAGAACTCAGCGAACTCTGTTACCAGTACAAGTACGACCATAGGAACCGCTTGGTGGAGAAAAAGAACCCGGGCAAGGGCTGGGAATATATCATCTACAACCCACTGGATCAACCCGTCATGACACAGGATGCGAATCAACGGACCAATGACCAATGGCTCTTTACCAAATACGACGCCTTTGGGCGGGTGGCCTTCACTGGCTTAATAGTGAACGGCAATGGGAGGTCCGGTATGCAGAACTTGGCAAATAACACCTCTCTTTATGATTTGTACGAGACCAGACAAAGTAGCTCCTCCACCATTGCGGGGACCCAGATATATTATTCCAATAATACGATTCCAGGCACGATAACGGAAATCCATACCGTAACCTATTACGATAGTTATGTAGATTCGGATGGGCTGAACGTCCCGGCTACTGTACTGGGGCAGCCCAAGGCCAGTAACACCCAGGGATTGCCCACGGTAAGCAAGGTGCGGGTATTGGGTACGACCAACTGGATCACCACGATTACCGGTTATGACGCTAAGGCCAGACCGATCTATGTGGCCAATAAGAACAATTATCTCAATACGGTAGATGCCGTGCTGACGCTATTGGATTTCCCTGGCAAGGTATTGCAGACCAAGGCAGACCATACCAAGGCCGGGCAGAGCACCATAACCACCATTGATGATTTTACCTATGACCATGCCGCCCGCTTGATCAAACAGACCCAGACCATTGGTTCCCATACCGAGGTGCTGGTACAGAACAAATACGATGAGCTAGGCCAACTGGTCCGCAAAAAAGTAGGGAATACGGAAAGTACGCCCTTGCAGACGGTAGACTATAGCTATAACGTACGGGGCTGGCTAAAGCAGATCAACGATCCGGCCAATTTGGGGAGCGATCTTTTTGCCTTTGATATCAATTACAACACGGCCGATCATGGCGGCACGGCGCTCTATAATGGCAATGTTTCGGAAACGGAATGGAAGACCGCCAATGACAATGTCTTGCGCTGGTATCGGTACGGCTATGATGTGCTCAATAGGATCACCGATGCCACGGCCAACAGTAGCAACTACAATGTAAGCGGCATAAGCTATGACAAGATGGGCAATATCCTGACCTTGGAACGGCAGGGGCATACCAACAGCGGGGCCACCACCTTTGGCACCATGGACGATCTGACCTATACCTATGACAGCGGTAATAAATTGATGAAGGTGGCCGATGCCGCCGCTATAGATGCCTTTGGCTTCAAAGACGATGCGGTGAACACCGCTGCCGACACCGTGGACGACTACACTTATGATGCCAACGGTAATATGCTTACCGATACCAATAAGGGTATTACAAGTATTGCGTACAACCATCTAAATTTACCTACACAGGTGACCCTGGCTTCGGGAAATATTCAATATATTTACGACGCCACGGGCGTAAAACAAAAGAAGATCGTGAACGAGACCGGGCAAAGTTCTGTGACAACCGAATATGCAGGCAACCATGTATATGAGAACAGCACCTTGCAATTCTTTAATCACCCCGAAGGTTATGTAGAGCCTGACGGCAGCACTTGGGACTACGTGTACCAATATATGGACCATTTGGGCAATATTCGCCTTAGCTATTCCGATGATAACGGTAATGGCAGCATAGCTACTTCCGAAATACGAGAGGAGAACAACTACTATCCCTTTGGGCTAAAGCACGAGGGGTACAATGCGGTTCAGAATGGGCGCAATCATAAATACGGCTTTACCGGTAAGGAAGAGCAAGCTGAACTGGGACTTGGTTGGGTAGATATTACCGCTAGGAACTACGACCCTACCTTGGGTAGGTGGATGAATTTGGATCCTTTGGCGGAAGTAATTAGGAGGTATAGTCCTTATACCTATTCCTACAACAACCCCATCTATTTTAAGGATCCTGATGGCAGGCTAGCCTCCAGTGCTGCCTACAATTCTGGGGGAGCGTTGATTACGAAGTATAATGGTGGCGGATTTCTTAATGGAAGAGGGGATTCCTATTCCGGCACTATAACCCCTAATAGTTTGAAGGCGGGGAAGGTATATGCGCAATACTTTGAACAAGGAGCTGCAAGAATAGAGTCGGGAGAAACAAACTGTTGTGGTGGAGATGGAGGTAGTTTCATTGCATGGCTTATCAATTCTATAAACGGATTGGGGCAAAATATCGGGTCCGATTCACGGGCTACCGAAGAAAACGCAAAGAATTTGAAACGCATCCTAGGTGGATTTAAACAATCAGCAAAAAACATAAACGAGGTCCAAGAAAGTTTTGATATTCCCGGTGCCTCATCGCCGTCCAGGTTAGCAGCTGCGCACTCAAATGGAGAAGTTTCTGTTGATGAGTTTTATTCCACGTTGAACGATTTTTTGGATACAAACAATACGGTAGGATCAGACGCGTTGTTTTCCGCGTTATTTTTTATTCCGGGAGGCGGTGAAGGCAAATCAGCATTAGGAATTTTGAAGCCTTTAGGCTTGGGGTCTACTGGGAGAACCGTTGCCAGAAATATGTCAGAAAAATGGGCAATGAAGTTTGTTCAAGACAACCCTTATTTGGGAGCTGTAATAAAGGAAGGAATGGGTGATTCTCGTTGGCTTGGATGGAGCAAGATGCAATTTGTACATCGCCCTTTGGGAGGGGGAAGAACAGTTACCGTTCATTATGTTGCTAAAATTGAAAATAACATAATAAAAGCAGTTGATGATTTTAAATTTAAGTAAATTATGATAGTTAAGTGCATTCACAATACCGGAGTAGCTTTATTGGATTACGAAAGAATTCCTACAGGTTTAACCCAGTATACAACCTATGGACAGCTCGAAATCGGAGAAGAATACCTAGTGATGGGAATCATATTGCGACAGGGGTATTTGACTTATCTGATTGATGGTGCCGGAGTAATTTCCGCTTGCCCAAATCAGTTATTTGAAGTACTGGATAGCAAGATACCTTCAAGTTGGTTCTTCAAATCATTTACCAAAGAGTATTTCAATTACATTAATCAGGAAGCAGTTTGGGGATATTCGGAATTAGTTTTTGACGATAATCATTATGAAAATCTCATTGAAATGAATAAAGAAGCTCATAATATTTATTTTGACAGAAAGAGAGAGTTGGAAAAAGGATAGTTTCCTGCTGCTTAATATCAGGATCCGATGATGCGGATCTGCTAGGGGCAAACAGGTTTGTAATCCGTGTATGTTGTAAATAGAAGAAAGCCACGATTTTCTAGGTTAGTTTGCGGCAGCAAGGGATTATAGGTTTGTATTACCAATTTTGAAATCACATGTTCACATTCGTTGTATGATTGATTTAGCATGAAAAACTTAGATGTCCTATTTACCCTAACTGTTTGTTTATGTTGGTCAATTGTTAAAGGGCAACAGGGCGTACTTGTGGATACCTTAAGATATCAGGCAGAGCAGCATGTTCTAGCCACAGTAAACAGTAATTATGATACCATTCTGGAGTATTTGCACCCCAATGCAATTGATTACATGGGTAATGAGGAAAAGGTGATTGAATCTATCAGAAAACTGCATGATGACCTCGCAGTTAACGGTTGGTATCTTAAAAGTATAGAAATACAGGACTCGATAATAGTTGAGAAACAGGATGTTGGATATCATGCTCTCGTACCAAAAATTCTTACTATTTCGAACGGGAGAAAAGAGATTTTCCAAAAGGGCTATTTACTAGGATTTTCAGGTGATAAGGGCAGAAAGTGGTACTTTGTAGATACCTCGCAGTACAGAACGCAAATATTCAGGGATATGTTTCCTGATTTTAAAACAACAATAAAAATTCCCGAAAAGATAATGCCCTCTGTCAGGGAACTGGAACAGGGTAACGAAGAAAGACAGTTTATTAACAATAAGGAAACCTTGGAGTTGGAGATGAAGGACTTTATTATTGGCGAATGGGAAGGGAGCAATCCCAATAATCTAAATTACATACGGTTTGACGAGAATGGATATATAATCTTTACCCTAAATGGTCAAGAAATTGGAGGAAAAGAATTTGAGAAGGATGGAGAAATGGCTAATACAGAATATGAGATAAATTCAAAAACCAATCCCATGGAAATTGATATCATTATTACTGACCTAAATACACATGAGGTTGCACGTTTGTTAGGAATTATTGAAGTCATAGATGAAAACAATATATATTTTTCGCTTGGATCTGAGGGTTTACGGCCTAAGGAATTTCTTGAAAGAAACTCATCCCACCTAATGAGAAAACAAAAGAGATAAGAAAACTACAATTTCCCCCAGCTGCCGCTAGCACTGGATGGCACGGAAAACATTTCCGCGCCAGCGGGGGTAATTATTTTCTCAAGTAAGTTTGGGGATGAGGTTGTGGAAGCGATTTCAAACTTTAAAGTGGTTGGTGACAAATTATACCTTAATAAATTGCACCTTGAAGGATCTTCTGCAGGGAAGATAGGAAGAGCTAATTTATGGGAAATGGCGAAGGGTTTAGGTAAACAGTTTAATGTCAATGAAGTGATTATTCAAGGGGGCATGAGAACAACAGGAAAATATAAGGGAACAATACCTTCTCCTGTAACTATAAAAGTGAATTAATATGAAAGTAAAATTGACAGGTTGGAAAGAAGGAATGCAAAAAGTGTCCTTAACCAAATTACAAATAACATATTTTCAAATGTCATTAAAAGAAGCAAAGACAAATGTAGATAAGTTGCTAGACGGGGAAGATATCTGTCTACAGGTAGAGTCTAAAGAAAAAGCTCAAAGTTTTCTTAAGGAAGTAGAGCAGATTGGGGTCATTTATGAAATTCAAGATTAGATAGTAATAAAATAAAAACGGGGTATAGCAGCTTGGCTTTTGCTTTATGCTTTGCAATTTAGTTTGCTTTAGAAAAGCTCCTATGAGATGAAAGATGTATTGTTTACCCTCAACTACCACCACCCTTTGGTGCGGTGGTTCCAGTAAGAGCAAACACAAATGGGAGGAAAGCCTTAGTTTCCAATGGGGTTGTGGTTTTTCTTTTGAATAAAGGATACTTTATATTTGATGCCACCACGCCAGGGCGTGGTGGCATTGAGAGGGAAACAATGAAAAAAAAGCTGATTTTAATTTTTTGGATAATTGTAATTTCTTCTTGCAATTGGTACAATAAACAAGGTTGCAATGAGGAATTCAGGGAAAACCTTGAATATCTTGAGAAATATTTTCTAGATAACAGGGGCTCGTATTCAACATCAGAAATAGAAAAGAGGATAGAATATTTGGAGTCCCAATCTGGGATTAAGAGTGCTGATAAAGGGAATATTCTCGGAAAATTTATAGTCACTGAAAAAGATATTGATAGATGGGAAGGTTGGCTGAATGAACAATGTAGAAAAAAGCAGTTAGAAAAGCAGCGTGAGTTGTAAAGTTGAGAGTTTCCTCGTTACCGCCTCGCTTAGGTGTGGCGGCAGCAAGGGAGGAACAAAGGTATCGATTTTTTTGCGCAAAAACAATTAAACATGCTTAGCAAGAAGAGATTAGTATTATTAACCGTTAGCGTTGCCTTATCAAATGTGGTTAGTTCACAAGATTGCTTGAAATACAAAGTAGTCGATATTGATAGTACAAAATCAACGTATTTAATCAAGGTAAAACATAAGTACTATAAAGGTTTGATTGAATCTCCAAGAAAGAATCTTTCGTCTACTAAAAGTGACAAAAGAATTGTTGTGGGAAAAACCTATAAGTTGAATTTAGACAAATCAAATTTAACCTCCAGAGAATTAGGTACTAATAATAACATCTATATTGACGATAAAAAAGTTTGGTCTACAGATTCAGATTTTGATCTTTTCGTAACCAAGGGTTTGAATGGTTTGCACATTGCAGTTCCCAACGGTTGTACGTGTAAAAAGTAATTTTAGCATCCGTCCTCTACTTATCCTCTTCAGGCGTTTTCCGTACCGTCAAAAAAACCACATACCCCAAAACACACAGGAAAAAAAACAAACCGGCTGCCAAGATCCACAGCCTTTTTGCAATAAGTTCCGTACTAAATTCGATTCCCTCTAACATCACTACCCTCCTTTCCTTTTAAATTGAACCTAAGTGATGTGACAACTAAACATTTTAACAGCAGAAAGTCCAATCTAAAGTAATAAGTGGGCGTATACGGTAACAAGTGGTAATATGTGCTTTGGCGTTTTTTGTCCCCGCCTACACCAAGCTCCAGTGGGCAGGCCGGGTTGCCCTGCCACTAGATCCACAATAAAAAAGGTCCCATCGGGAACGACAGGACCTTAAATCAGCTTTCTTAGGGTGGAAGACCGGGTTCGAACCGGCGACCTCTGGAACCACAATCCAGCGCTCTAACCGACTGAGCTACAACCACCATGTTAAGCGGACGCAAAGGTAAATTTTTTTACATGATCTTTCAAAATAAAATGAGCCTTATTTTATGAGATCATAGCAATCGGATGAGGCCTTTCCAAAAGATTGTAACGACCCTTCCATACCACGATTTGTAGGAAAACATCGATGAAATGCTCGATTTATGCGATAAAACACACAAAAAACGGCATTTCACAACATAAATTAGAGCATGGGCCGCTTACAACCTATTTTTATCTTTTGAAATTCAGTTTGTATCCATGTCCCAAATAATGCCCTATGTACTGGCCCTTCCACGCTATTTAAAAAGGCACCTTCTCCTCGTGTTGCTCCTTTGCGCTGGACTCCATATGGGGCATACCCAACAGAATGTCCGGGACAGTTTAATGCAGGAATTGCATACCCTTACCACCAAAAGCGATTTCCACCCCAGGGATACGGTCTATATAGACCTGTTGAACAAGCTGGGCAGCCAACTGCGTTTCTACAAAACGGACAGCCTGTATTTATTGGCCAAAAAAGCGTTGAAACACAGTAGGTCTGCAGGTTACCAACTTGGAGAGAGCAGGGCCCTGTTGAATATGGGCAGTTATTTTTCGGACAAAGGGGACAACAACCAGGCCATTACCAATTACAAGGAAGCTTTGGTCATTGCCCAGGAAATAAATCACCCTACACTGATTCTCCGCATACGGAACAACCTGGCCGGGGAATATTCCTATAAGGGCGATTATGCCGAAGCGCTCAACGGCTATTTAGAAGGCATAGATCTGGCTGCAAAACACGAAGATAAGCTCATGCTCTCCATAATGAATGAGAACATAGCCAACCTGTACGCCTCCCAAAAAGACTACGACCAGGCATTGGATTTTTACAGCAAGGTAAAAAAACTGAACGCCGAACTGGGCAATAAGATCAGCATGGCCGAATCCATGAGCAACGTCGCCTCCATTTATGCCGATATGGGGAAACTGGACTATGCCATGTTCAACGTTAACCAAAGCATCGGTATTTTTGAAAAACATAGGATTATGGACTGGTTGGCCTATGCCTATGAGATCAAAGGCAAGACCTATCTAAAAGAGGGCAAGTATAAGTGGGCGCTCTACTGGTACAACCAAGGGGAGCTGTTGCACAAGAAACTCCAGGACGATCGGGGAAAAATAGACCTGCTCAACGGTATGGCCGAAGCCTATCTGGGCCTCAAAAAAGATACGGTCTCCCAACGCCATGCGCTGGAGGCCTTCACCATTTCCCAAAGGATACAATCTATGGAGGGCACCCAAAAGTGCGCCAAAACGCTGTACCGGATCCATAAGAACAAGAGCGACTATGCCACAGCGCTGTCCTATCATGAGTTATATCAAAAACTATCGGACACCCTATCGCGGAACGAAAACCAAAAAAGCCTTACCATGCTCAAGACCAAGCTGAAGCATGACAAGCAGCAGGAGGCCCTGATCTTGGAAAACGAGAAGGCCCTGGCCAAACAAAAAAATTACGTCTACGCCGCCGTGGTCATCCTGATTATCTTTCTGATCATTACCATCCTGGTGAGGCGGGGCGAAAAAATACAGAAAAAACTCAACGTGGAGCTACAGGCCCAAACCGATACGCTCGAAAAACGGGAGGAAGAGCTAAAGGAGATCAACGAGACCAAAACGCTTTTGTTTTCCATCATCGGGCACGACCTTAGGGGCCCCATCGGGGCATTGCAGGGGCTCTTACAATTGTTTAGGGACGGAGAGGTGAAGAAAGAGGAATTTCTTCAATTTATTCCGAAACTGCGCACCGATGTGGACCATATTTCCTTTACCCTGAACAATCTATTATCCTGGGGGCAAACACAAATGAATGGTGCCATCACCAAACCTTCGGTCGTGGCCCTTGAGGCCATCGTCCTCGATAATATCAACCTACTTTCCGAAATTGCGGAGAACAAATCGATAAAACTGATCAGTAAGCTCTCGGAAAATACCCTGACCTGGTCCGATGTCAACCAAATCGATATTGTTATCCGGAACCTCATCAGCAACGCATTGAAATTTACCCCGGAAAACGGTATGGTGACCATAGAGGCCCTGGAGAAAAACGACCTTTGGCAGGTTTCCATCCGCGATACCGGCGTGGGCATGGACAAAATCACCCAGGAAAAGCTGTTCAAAAAAAACACCAACCACACCACCTATGGTACCAATGACGAAAAAGGAACGGGACTGGGCCTATCGCTCTGTAAGGACATGGTAGAAAATAACAACGGGCGCATCTGGGTGGAAAGCACCTTAAGAAAGGGCTCCTGTTTTTACTTCACCTTACCCAAAGCAGAAAAAAAATACCAGAAGACCGCTTAGATCAAATTCTCCAATTTATCTACCGCAACAAAGCGTTCCGCGGTAAAGCCCTCCGCATGCTGTACCCCTATCAAACGTCCCATATCCCGGGCACGGTACACCACACTATCCACAAAATTCTTACTACTGATCGGTGTATCGAGTTCCTTACTTTTGGGGTCGTAAAATTGTGAGCTATAGGCCATGATGGCCTCGGTCTTTTTTTCGATAAATCCGGACACATCCACTACAAAATCAGGTTCCAGGTTTTTCCATTGGATGTAATGGTACACTTGTTTGGGCCGCCAGGCCTCCTGCCACTGATCGTCGCCCTCCATACGGGTATCTACTTTGACCAGCCCGCTTAGAAAACAGGCGTCGCTCACCAGTTGGCTCCCTTTCGCATGATCAATATGACGATCTTCCACGGCATTGCACAGCACAATATCCGGCCTGTATTTGCGGATGATCCGGATAAGCGCCAGTTGGTGTTCCCGGTCATTTACAAAGAAGCCGTCTGCGAATTCCATGTTTTCGCGCACGGCAAGACCGAGGACCTTCGCCGCCTCGATCGCTTCCCTATCACGGATCTCAGCAGATCCGCGGGTGCCCAATTCGCCACGGGTAAGGTCTACAATGCCTACCTTTTTCCCCTGGGCCACTTCCTTGGCTATGGTGGCACCGGCACCCAATTCCGCATCATCGGGATGTGCGCCGAAAACTAATATATCTAACTTCATGAAGTTGGTTCGATTTGTTTAAAAAATTAATGGGTCGTAACAACCGCCTTGGGCCTTACTTTATTTAACGCCTGTTCTATGTCTGCAATGAGATCTTCTGGCTCCTCTATACCTACGGAAAAACGGATAAGTCCGTCCGTTATGCCCTGTAGGTCCCGCTCCTCTTGAGACAGGAGTGCATGCGATGTCTGAACTGGTGAAAGTACGGTACTCTCCACGCCGGCCAAACTCATGGAGGACTTGATCAATTGTAGGGCCTTTTGAAATTTGGAGGCGTCAAAGCCAGCCTTCAGTTCAAAGGAAAGCATGCCGCCAAAGCCCTTCATCTGTGCCTTGGCCAATTCGTGATCCGGATGGGTCACCAAGCCGGGAAAGTATACCTTATCAATATCTTTATGCTTATTTAGGTAGTCTGCCATGTGCATGGCATTCTCGTTTTGTGCCCTAACCCGGATGCCCATGGTCTTTATACTGCGTTCCAATAACCAGACGGTATAATCGCTTAAACTGCCCCCCAGGTTTTTGGCCAAACTAAAGATGCGTTTCATATTTTCCTCCGTGGATGCCACGGCCCCGGCCAGGATATCGGAATGACCGCCCATATACTTGGTTGCGCTGTGAATGACGATATCAATACCAAAATCGATGGGGTTTTGGTTCACCGGACTGGCAAAGGTATTGTCTATCATGGAAACTAGGCCATGTTTCTTTGCCAATTGGGCCACACCCTTCAAATCGGTAATGGTCAACAAGGGATTGGAAGGTGTCTCAATATAAATGACCTTGGTATTCTCCCGGATTTTGGCCTCAAAATCGGCCACTGTGAGACCATCGGTAAAGGAATAGGAAATTCCAAATTTTTTAAACTCCTCCTGCACCAGATTATAGGTGCCTCCATAGAGGGTACGCTGTAGCACAATATGATCACCCACTCTCAAAAAAGCCAACAAGGCAGTGCTAATGGCCGCCATGCCACTACCAAAGATCAGGGCCGCCTCTGCATGTTCCAGGGCCGCTATTTTTTTTGATAGTCCCTGTTGGTTGGGCGTGTTAAAATATCTGGGATAGCGTTTAACATCCACATCCTCAAAGGCATAGGAGGTACTCATGTATAGCGGGGAGGTGGCTCCCTTATAGGTGTCATCCACCAATTCCCCAACATGGGTGCAAATGGTGTTAAGGCCTTTATTTTTTGAATCCATAGGTTTGATGCTAGTTAAAAACTACCGCCACAAAATTGTGACGGTAGTCAAGCTTTAAAGTTACAAAAATTGCTTAAACCTGTACCTTTTTCCAAGCCCCCTTTCTAAACCAGACAATGGCTATGACGGCCAGGAGGACCTCGGCCAGGGTTATGGCCAAAAACACGCCCATGGCCCCTAGATTAAAGGTGATGGAAGCCAAATAGGCAAAAGGCAGTTGAAAGAGCCAAAAGGCGATAAAATTAATCTTGGTTGGGGTCTTCGTATCCCCTGCCCCGTTAAAGGCCTGGGTTACCACCATACCATAGGCATAGAAAATATAACCCGCGGCGATGATCTGCAGACATAGTGCCCCATTGGCCACAACTGCTGGGGTGGCATTAAAGAAGGTAATGATCTGCTTAGCAAACAAGAGGTACACCACGGACACCACCAACATGAAATAAGCGTTGTAGCGACCGGTTTTCCATACTGAGGTCTCGGCCCTATCGGGCTGTTGAGCGCCCAAGTTTTGCCCCACCAAAGTGGCCGCAGCATTACTCATACCCCAGGAAGGCATCAGGGTAAAGAGCATCACCCGTATCGCAATGGTATAACCCGCCAATACCTCACTTCCAAATTCGGACATCATGCGCATGAGGAACACCCAACTGGACGTACCGATCAGAAACTGTGCAATTCCCCCAAGCGACACCTTTACAAGGTTCATCATGACCTGTAACCGCACTACCACGTCCTTAACGCCTACCTTGATACGGCTCCATCCAAAGAACAAAATGGCCAGCTGGAACAGCACAGCGGTCCCCCGTCCGATATTGGTGGCAATAGCGGCTCCCATGACCCCAAATTCGGGCACCGGTCCCCATCCAAAGATAAAGATGGGGTCCAAAATGATATTGAGTCCGTTGGAGAGCACTAAAGTCCACATCGCGGTGGAAGCATCCCCCGCCCCTCTGAAAATAGCATTGATAAGGAACAATAATAGAATGGTGACATTGCCCCCGATCAACAATTGTGTATAGCCGTAGCCCTCCGCGATCAAATCGGGTTCGGCGCCCATCAACGCCAAGATTTCCTTAGCAAACAAGAAGCCGATCACCCCTACGATGAGGGATACTAGGATTCCCAATAAAATAGCCTGCACGGCCGATTCCCTGGCACCTTTGAGGTCCTTTTCCCCGATTCGCCTGGCAACTACTGCCGTTGCGGCCATACTGAGTCCAATGGCAACGGCATAGACCAAGGTGATTACGGATTCCGTCAACCCGATCGTGGCCACGGCATTTACGCTTACCTGTGAGACATAGGCGATATCGACCAGGGCAAAAATGGATTCCATCAACATTTCCAAGATCATGGGAATGGACAACATAAAGATGGCCTTGCGGATACTGCCTGTAGTAAACTCGGTCTCCTTGCCGGTGATGGCAATATAAAAGTATTGGATTAGTTTTTTAAACGTGATTTTATTCTGATGTGTCATTGTAAAGAATTTATGTAAAATGAAGAAAATATAGCGTCATCCGGTCGACCCTTGGGTCGACTAAACGGTGGGCCTCAGCCCTATGACATCTATAAAAAACATAAATTCTATAACTTCATGATGGTGCAAAGATGCACTTTTTTTTAAATATTTCAAATAATTTATTAAAAACCGCCCCTAACCCATTTGCCCGACCTCACAGTATATAGCGTATGTATACCACAAGGCCGGGACCAGAGAAATGGGTAAAATTATAAACTGCTACCGCCCCATAAAATACCGTACTGCTCGCAATGGATCAGTAGGGAACTATACTCCTTTAGGACAATATTCGAAGGAATCTTATAGGACTGTCCGCCCTTGGCGCTCTTTAATTTGGAGATGAGGACAGCGCCATAGGGCGCATTTTTTCCGGTAATGGTGGCCAGTTGTTTTTTGGACAAAAAAAGCTTTAGGTCCGGAGCGCTCTTGGTCTTAAAATCGTCACTTAGCACAATATACGTGCCGCCGTCCCTTTCCACAATTTCAAAAGTGCCCGAAATGGATTTATTCTGTTTTTCAAAACCACCTTTTTTTATGGTCTGCGAAAAGCCCGTGTATGAAACCAATAGAAGAAAAAGGGACACTATGAAATGGGATGGATGCGCTACTTTTTTCATTGCTCAAGATATTGACGTTACACCCTTAGTAGCCTTTCTCCCTCAATGCTTACAAAGAAAAATCACTTGCTGTAATTTACGGAATAGCGCCACCTGCTGATCGCGCCAAGGACCAATACCCCCAGGGCAATGTACCAAACATAGTCCGGCGTGATCGCCGCGGCACCACTTTGTCCGTAACTGTGCAGTCCTACCAAATAGTAGTTTACCCCAAAATAGGTCATCATAATACTGCCAAAGGCCACGACGCTTAGGAAATTAAAGGTCCACCTCCCCCTTAGCCCAGGTACCAAACGCGTGTGGATTACAAAGGCATAGACCATAATGGATATCAATGCCCAGGTTTCCTTGGGGTCCCACCCCCAGTAGCGTCCCCAACTTTCGTTGGCCCATTGTCCTCCCAAAAAGTTCCCTATGGTAAGCATTACCAAGCCTACGGTGAGGGTAAGTTCGTTGATGATGGTCAGTTCCTTCAGGTTGATTTCCATCCGTTTCTTGTTCTTCTTGTTCGTCAGGATAATAAGCATCAGGGACACCACGCCCAGGATCATTCCCACGGTCAAGGGTCCATAGCTTCCCACGATTACAGCAACGTGTATCATTAACCAATAACTGTCCAGTACCGGGACCAAATTGGCAATGGAGGGATCTACCCAACTTTGGTGGGCGATCCACAGCAACATGGACGTCACAAAGGCGGTTGCGGCAACGGTCATGTCGCTTTTACGTCCGAACAGCAGGCCCATACCCATGGTGGCCCAGGAAACGTACAGAATACTCTCATAGGCATCGCTCCAGGGAGCATGCCCGGAAATGTACCAGCGCAGGACCAGGCCTCCGGTATGCCATATAAAAAACAAAAAAATGGTGCCCTTAAAGAAATAGGTGGCCACGCGCCAAAGTTCACGGTCCTTAAAAATTCGGAGGACCAAGATCAGGAACATAAGGATGCCCACCAGGGCATAGTATTTGTACAAACGGTTGAAAATATCGAGCTTGTTATAGAGCACTTCTGCCTTTACCTTTTTTTCGGAAGGGAGTACTTCGCTTCCGTTGTTGACCTGGTTTTGATGAAAGGCCTGCAACAATTTTTCCGCCTCACTATAATCCCCTGTAGCTATCCCGCGTCTCACGGATTGCAAATAATAGGGCACGACATTTTTGATAAAATTACCATAAAGTGAATCGGTTACCTGATGTTGTCCCGAGCGATACTCCACCGCCGAGATCCATTTGTTGTTCTCATCGTTCAACAGAGGGAATATTTTGATGATTTCCCCACTTAGGGCCCTGTTCAAAAGGCTCAAACGAATATTTGCGTCCTCAAAGTCCTGTTCAAACTTGTTGGGGTTGTTCGTGGCGGTCGCCGCATCCAGATAGGGCGCCAGTTTGTACCTGCCCTCCGCGTCAAAGAAGTCGGTTGCCTTTACATAGCGCTGCCCCTCGGGAATTCCAATGATCTTTCGGATACTGTCGTTCTTTCCCTTCTTGTCCAAGGCAATAAACTCGGCATTGTACCAAGCAGGTGGGTTCAGCATCATGGACAGGAATACCTGATCGGCATTCAGGTCCTTGTACTTGTCCTTTAGGCTCAGCTTTCTAAGCAGTTGAGAAGCAAAGGTGTTTATGGGTTTCATTCGGCCCCCATCGTCCTGTACCACCAAGGCCCCAAACTTGGCGGCATGTTCGGTGGACACTATAGTAGTCCGTATAATGGAATCTACCTGTTGTGGTGTGGGTGCCGCCGCATGTTCATGTTCTTCTTGTGCTGCAACGCCCAAGCCACATCCCAAAAGAGCGATCAGGGTCAAGGCCGCTTTTTTCTTTTTCACCTTCTCCAAGGCCTTGCCCATTTCCTTAAAACGGGTCTTGCCAAAGAACATGATGCCCATTAGCCCTGCATATAATAGAAAATATCCGATATAGGTAATCCAGGTGCCCCAAAAGTCATGGTTAACGGAAAGAATGGTGCCCCTTTCGTCCGGGTCAAAACCCGATTGAAAAAAGCGGTAGCCCTTATGATCTAGAATGTTGTTCATAAAGATATCGTAATCAAAGGTCCGCTCGTCCATCACGGTCACCTTGCTCATAAAGGAGGCATAGCCCCGTTCCGTGCCGGGGTATTTTTCCGCAATAAAATCGTTCAGTTGTATTTCAAAAGGCAATTCATATACCTTGGACCCATAACCCATGGTAAACTGCAATCCTCCCACTTCAAATTTCTCGGAGAAGTTGGCAGAACCTTTTCCGCCCAGTAAACTTTTTTCCACAGTCTCCCCATTGGAGCTTACCTGCACTACCAGGGCGTCCTGGGAAGCGTCGGTAATTTCCTCCTTGGGCAACGGCACAACGCCATAACGGCCTTTTAAGATGGGTTCGGGAATCACAAACTGCATGCCGGCCAAGCTGTAAAGTGACCTCAGCATTAAGGGTTGCAGGCTGTCCTGCGCCACTTGTCCCTTGAACTGATCGGCCATGCGCATAAAGTTCCCCTCAAACGGGGATTGTATTTGATAGCTGCTGTCCGTGGCCATGATGTTAATGGCGCCTGCAGTTTCATTGTTCAAAGCAAAAAGTACATTGTGGATACTGGCTATCTGTCCGTTTTCCAAATAATGTTCGTGCCGGTTACCGTCGCCCGCCTCTACGATCTTCAAATACTCCTTGCCATTGGCATCGGGTATCAATCCTTGCTTTGCCCCTTCTATAAAATCAACATAGGTAATCGTTAAGGGTTGCCCGTTGAAATCCGATTGCCAGGGAAGGGAGGATTTAAGGGCCTGGGCGGTAACGATCAAATCGTCCTCCAAGCGTTTCCTTCTTGGGGCGCCATCAATTTCCCCGTCTACGTAAGCGGTGAGATAGGTCTTGTCCGAATAGAAAACCTTCTCCGAATTGCCTTCGCGAATGGGCATAACACCCTCAAAACTGATGTATCGGGTGACAAAAGCCCCTACAATGATCAATATCCACGACAGGTGTAGCAATAGCACGGACCACTTTTCCCTGCGAAAGAGTCGGTACCTAAAAATATTGCCCGTAAAATTGATGACAAAAAATACCATGATCGCTTCGAACCAGGTGGTGTTATAGATCCAAATTCTAGCCGTTTCCGTGCTGTATTTACTCTCAATAAAGGTTCCGAAGGCCATCGCGGTCGCAAATGCAAGAAAGAGCAGGGCCATTAAACGCGTGGAAAAGAAAATCTTTTTGAGCAAATCTGTCATCCGTCGATGCAATGGTTTTCAGCATGCAAAAGTACATTGTTTTTATGATTTAAAATTGGATATATCTCTTTAATAAGGATAATTAATACGTTAAAGAATACTTAATAAATGGGGTTGATGGTGAAAGGTTCAAAGTTTAAGGCTCAAGATTGCTTGTGAGAGGTTGAGATACTTCGCTTCGCATAGAGTGACTTGAGTTGGAAAGGTGCCGGTATCAAAGCTCCCCTCCTTGTTCAAGGAAGGGAATGAATCACGCCTCTGGCGTGAGAAAGGGGAGGTTTTTTACTACCCTTCCGTCCCCTACACTCGCTTTGCCTCGGTCGGGGCCACCTTCCCTCAACAAAAGGAAGGAACTGCTTGGAACTTCGAATGATGAATTTCGAATTACAAAGCCTAAACCTGGTATTTAACATTTAATGCCTAAGGCTATGATCATCAACAATTTACCGACCAGATTTAATTGGACTGGATTCCGCACTAAATGCGGAATGACAAACCAATGTTCATTGTCATTCCGAGCCTGCGAGGAATCTTAAGCGCCATCACCCAGCAAGCGAAAAGGGAATAGCGATTAGCGAAGAGAATTCAACGCATAACTCTTAATTCATAACTCAACACTGAGAACTGAGCACTGCCCACTGATTACTGTCCATCGTTTATTGATAATTGATAATTGTTCACTGTTTACTGTTTCTGGTTCAAGGTTTAAGGTTCAAGGTTCAAAGTTGATGGTTTTGAATTTGGGGTTTAGACTATGGGTTTAAGGTTTGAGATTCTTCGCTTCGCTGCGCTCAACTCTGAATGACAATATCCCTATCATTTGTCATTCCGAGCCTGCGAGGAATCTTTAGCTCCTTTACTTACTACCCATTGTTAACTGTTTGTCGCCTACCGTTAACAGCCAACTGTTCAAAGTTTAAGTGCAAGTTCAAGGTTTCTGGTTTATTGTTTACTACCAACTGTCGGCATACACCGTAGCCTGTGCCTCCGCTAAAGCTTGTGCCTCCGCTATCCACATGCCGTCGTAACTTCAGTGGAGATGCAAGCTACGGCGACATGCGGATGGCGACATGTGGATGGCGTAGGTGTGCCAACTGTTTACTGCCAATTGTCGACTGTTCATTCCTCATTGTTTATTGTTCATTGTTTATTGAATATTCGCGTGTGCGATCGTCCATTAAATTTGTATTTTTGGCCATGCTTTCAATCGTTCTACTGGGTACCGGCAATGTGGCCACAAAGCTTTTCGATGTCTTTTCAAAGCACAAGGAACTACAGGTGGTCCAGGTGCTGGGGCGCAGTGCGGAAGCACTTGCTCCTTTTGGGGCAAAAACGGCCACCAGTATGGATTTCAGTACCCTGCTCCAGGCCGATCTCTATGTGCTGGCCGTAAGTGATGACGCCATAGCACATGTTTCTGGAACACTCCCTCCGGTAAAGGGGCTGGTGGTGCATACTTCTGGTAGTATTCCCCTAAGCGCATTGCATTCCCATGAAAGAAGAGGGGTCTTCTATCCCCTACAGACCTTTAGCAAGGACGTAGGGGTTAATTTTAGTCCGATTCCCATTTGCTTGGAAGCTCAAAGTTCCCGTGATTTGCAACTACTTGAGCAATTGGGCGGTTGCATCTCTGACCGGGTCTTGGAAGTATCCTCGGAACAGCGGTTATCGCTACATTTGGCGGCCGTGTTCGCGAATAATTTTACGAACCATCTTTATCATGTGGGAAGCGAAATTTGCAACGCGCACCAACTTCCTTTCCAACTGTTGCAACCCCTTATCATGGAAACGGTAAGGAAAATTGGTAACATTGCACCCTATGACGCACAGACCGGTCCGGCAAGACGCAAAGATCAAGGCACTATGGACAAACATATGAAGCTGCTAACCAACCCTACCCAAAAGGAAATCTATTCCTTTTTGAGTCAATCAATAAAAGAAACCTATGGAGAAAAGTTATAAAACGTATTTAAAGGACATTACCACTTTTGTCTTTGACGTGGATGGCGTATTTACGGATGGTACTGTACTCATTACCAGTAAGGGCGAATTACTTCGAAAGATGAGTGTCAAGGACGGTTATGCCCTCAAGACGGCCCTGCAAAAAGGATATCAGGTCTGTATTATCACCGGAGGGACCAACCCGGGGGTAAAAGAACGCCTACAGGGTCTTGGGGTTACCGATATCTACCTGGGCGCCCATCACAAGGAAGAACCCCTTTTGGAATATATGGACATGTATACCCTTAAAAAGGAGCAGATATTGTACATGGGGGATGATCTGCCCGATATTCCCCCCATGGGCTTGGTAGGCCTGCCCACTTGTCCACAGAATGCCGCTCCGGAAGTCAAGGAAGTATCAAAATACATCTCGCACCTGAACGGAGGTGAGGGTTGTGTGCGCGACGTCATTGAGCAGGTTTTGAAGGTCCGTGGGGATTGGCACGGGAATTTCAGTGCAAAAAACGACTAATATGGTGCTCGACAAACTAAAGGACCTACAGCTTATTTTGGCATCGGGGTCGCCGCGAAGGCAGGAGTTTTTCAAGGCCATGCATCTCAATTTTGAAGTACGGGTCAAACCCGTGGAGGAGGTCTATCCGGACCACCTTAGAGGTCCCGGGATTTCTGATTATCTGGCCCAGCTAAAGGCCCAAGCGTTTAAAGGCGGTTTAAAACCCGGTGAAATCGTTATTACCTCCGATACGGTGGTCTGGTATAAAGACCGCTCCTTGGCCAAGCCCAAGGATCGGGAAGAGGCTTTTCAGATGCTCCGCAGTCTTTCCAATGACTGGCACGAAGTAATCAGCTCGGTCTGTTTTACCAGCACGGACCGGCAAGAGACGATCAACAGTACTACCAAAGTGAAGTTCAAGGCCCTTACCGATGAGGAGATCTGGTTCTATATAGACCATTACCAACCCTTTGACAAAGCAGGCGCTTATGGCATCCAGGAGTGGATCGGGCATATGGGCGTAGAGGAGATCCAGGGCTCCTATACCAATGTGATGGGCCTACCTACCCATTTAGTTTACAAAACGTTAATTGCCATGGTTTCCTGAGGATAGATCGTTAATTTTATCAAAAACAAGGGACATGAAAAAATACGTACCATTTAAAACCACATTTTTTGGCCTGATCGCCCTCACAGTCTTTATGGCATCTTGTGAGGAAAAGGCCAAGGAACCAAAGGCCAAGGAAGTAGCACTGAATATGGAACCGGCGCCAGCCCTCGAAACTCCTAAAAGAGCGCTTTCCGAGGCGTTCAAAAAATACTGGTATGCCGGAAATGCCGAGATTACTTCATATGAACTTACCCAAGCCCGTTACGGGCAGTTACGTGAAGGAAAAGCCGTATTGGTCTATGTTACGGAACCTTTCCTGGCCGGTAAGCAGGTTAAGGCAGATGGGCACAATGCGGACAATATCCCTGTGCTCAAATTAAACAGTACCAAGAACTACCTCACGGGTATATACCCCTACTCCATTATGGGCAGCAGCTTTTATCCCGTAGCGGATAACAGGCATGCGGTAAAAGTATCCACCTCGGTACAGGAATGGTGCGGACATGTGTACGCCCAACTGAACAACAGGGATAAATTTGAAATTACCTCCCATTCCTATTTTGAATCCGAAGCAGATCAGCAGCTGCAATTGGAGAAAGCCGTTTTGGAGAACGAGCTCTGGAACAAGATCCGAATCTCACCCAATCATTTGCCCGTGGGCGAGGTACAGATTATTCCCTCCCTGGAATACATTAGGCTCAGACACGCGGAAATAAAAGCCTACAAGGCAACAGCGACGATAAATACCGATGGTGATATGCGTTCCTATACCTTGGTTTATCCGGAATTGGAACGTACGCTGACCATTAATTTTACCACTGCTTTTCCACATACGATTGAAAGCTGGACGGAAACCGGTAAAAGTGGTTTTGGTCCCAATGTGAAGGCCATGACCTCCACGGCCACAAAAATAAAGCGTATAAAATCGGCCTATTGGGGACAAAATGGAAATGATGACATATATTTAAGGGATAGTCTAGGTCTCTAAGTATGGAAGAATTTATTATGGATTACCAAAATGAGCTGCTGGGTACGCTCATTTGTCTGCTTGTTTTATTGATTTTGCGGTTTGTGACCACAAAGGCCATTCGCAAGGTGGGAAAGCTCAGCGATATCAACGAAGTGCGCACCCGACTGGTGGTCAAGTACGTATCTATTGGGCTTACTTCACTGAGCGTTGTAGCCCTTATTTTTATTTGGGGCGTAAACGTCAAGGAACTGGGCCTTATTTTTTCTTCCCTTTTTGCCGTATTGGGAGTCGCTCTTTTCGCTTCCTGGTCCATTTTGAGCAACATCACAGCCGGGATTATCCTCTTTTTCTATTTTCCCTTTAAAATTGGAGATCGCATCCATATCCTGGATAACGATTTCCCCGAAGAAGCCGTAATAGACGATATTAGGGCCTTTCACGTACATCTTATCACGGATAAAGGACAGCTGGTGACCTACCCGAACAGCCTATTGCTTCAGAAAGGCGTAGTCCGGATCCAATAATGTTTTTCCATGATTTTGAGTTGGCGCGTGAATCTATGCGTGTTAAAGAAGTTTTAAATGTTATTGGTGGGGGGCTAATCTTTCTATCTTTGGTTACCGACAAAACATCCAACTATGCGTAACTTCTTGGTTTGCTGCATTGGGCTTCTGCTGGCAGCTCCATTCAGCCAGGGACAAGCTCCTAAAAAATTATCCTCCTCTGACATATACCATTCGCTCCAAAAACTCAATTTTTTGGGGACGGCCCTGTATATCGCAGCGCATCCGGATGATGAGAATACCCGCTTAATTTCTTACCTCTCCAACGAGGTAAAGGCAAAAACGGCCTATCTATCCCTGACCCGTGGTGATGGAGGGCAAAACCTTATCGGACCTGAACTCCGTGAATTGCTGGGCGTGCTCAGAACCCAGGAACTATTGGCGGCAAGACGTATAGATGGCGGGGAACAGTACTTTACCAGAGCCAATGACTTTGGATATTCCAAACATCCCAACGAGACCTTGAGGGTCTGGGACAAGGAAACCGTTCTGGGCGATGTGGTCTGGGTCATACGGAACCTTAAGCCCGATGTGATCATCAATCGTTTTGATCACAGGACGCCCGGTAGCACTCATGGGCACCATACTTCCTCGGCGATGTTAAGCGTTGAGGCCTTTGACCTGACCAATGACGCCAAGGCCTATCCGGAGCAATTAAAGTCCACTAGTGTTTGGCAGCCCAAACGGGTTTTCTTCAATACGTCATGGTGGTTTTATGGGAGTCAGGAAAATTTTGCCAAGGCCGATAAATCCAATATGTTGAATTTTGATATCGGGGTCTATTATCCCATGAAAGGACTTTCGAACAACGAAATTGCCTCCATGGCCAGTAGTCAACACCTCTGCCAAGGCTTTGGAAGATTGACCACCAGAGGCTCGCAGAACGAATATATTGAACTCATCAAAGGCGATTTGCCAACGGACAAGAGCAACGTTTTTGATGGCATTGATACCTCTTGGTCACGTATTCAAGGTGGTGAGGCCATTGGAAAAATCCTATATGCCATAGAAGCCGATTTTGACTTTGTGGATCCTACCCAACACCTGCCCCAGTTGGTGGAAGCCTACAAACTGCTTCAACAGGTACAGGACACACATTGGAAAAAAATAAAATCCAAGGAACTGGAGGATATCATCGCCGCGGTTTCCGGACTCTATCTGGAGGCGTCTGCCAAGGAGGCCTTCGCCAACCCGGCGGGCAAATTAAAGGTGGGGGTAGAAGTCCTCAACCGAAGTGCCGCCGATATTATCCTTAAGTCCATTTCACTTTCGGCCAATAACACCCTTGATTCGGTGGTACGCTTGGAAGAAAATAAAAAGATGGTGGTTGAACTAGATCTGGAAATCCTTGAAGATACCAGGTACACAAGTCCCTACTGGCTGTCCGAAAAAGGGAGCTTGGGGACCTATATGGTAAAAGACCAACATTTGGTGGGCCAGGCAGAGACGCCCCGTGCTTTCCATGCCGATTTTGAACTTGAATTCGGCGGCTATACGATCCACATGAAAAGACCGGTAGTATATCGACATTCAAAACCGGATAAAGGAGAATTGTACCAGCCCTTTGAAATACTCCCCGAGGTAACGGCCCGGGTTATGGACAAAGTAATCATATTTGCGGATTCCAAGTCCAAGGAAATCCCTGTAATCGTAAAGGCAGGTAAAAATGACCTCAGCGGAAACATAGCCCTTGATGTTCCGGTGGATTGGAAGGTGTCCCCTGAAAGAATAGATTTTAGCATCGGGCAAAAAGGCGATGAACAAACCGTAATATTTACGGTAGAACCCCCATTGGGAGAAAGTGAAGGCCATATTCGCCCACAAGTTTCCATAAACGGGGACATGTATGTCAAGGAATTGGTAGAGATCAATTACGACCATGTTCCCAAGCAGTCCATTTTACTGCCTTCAGAGACCAAAGTAGTGCGTTTAAATATCCAGAAATCAGGAGAACATATAGGCTATATTGTGGGCGCCGGCGATGAGGTTCCCGAGAGCCTGGAACAGATAGGTTATAAGGTACACACCATAGACCCCACAAGCATACAGGAAGGAACCCTGGAAAAATACGATGCCATAGTAGTGGGCATACGTGCCTATAATGTAGTCCCGGAACTCAAGTTCAAGCAACGTTATTTGTTGGATTACGTGAAGGAAGGTGGTAACCTGATCGTACAGTACAATACCGCCGGTAGGTGGAGCAAACAATTTGAAAATATTGCCCCATATCCTCTAAAACTGTCAAGAGGCAGGGTTACCGATGAAAATTCCGAGGTGGAAATCTTGGCCAAAAGGCACGCCTTGGTAAATTTCCCCAATCCGATTACGGAAAAAGACTTTGACGGATGGGTACAGGAACGGGGGCTCTACTTTCCAGAGGAATGGGATCCCCAGTTTACTCCCGTGCTCTCCATGCAGGACGAGGGGGAATCTCCCAAAACGGGAAGCCTATTGGTGGCACCCCACGGAAAGGGAAATTATATCTATACTGGGCTCAGTTTTTTCAGGGAACTGCCTGCGGGCGTTTCCGGAGCATACAAGCTGTTCGCCAATATGATATCCCTAGGAAAGGAAAAAGTGGAAACCGAAAGTGCCGTTAAAGGATAACCCCATGCAGAATAAGTTCATCTGGAAAAAGGAATACACCCTAGTACTCCTCGTCAACATCGCATACATAGTGATCTTTTATTTTATTATGACCGCATTTAGATAATATGGCAGTACTTGATTGGATCATTCTTGTCGGAACCTTGCTCTTTATCGTGGGCTACGGAGTCTGGAAAACCAAGGGGAATAAGGATGTAAACGATTATGTCCTTGGTGGAAACAAAGCCAAATGGTGGACCATTGGCCTGTCTGTGATGGCCACCCAGGCCAGTGCCATCACATTTTTGTCCACACCCGGGCAAGCCTTTCATGACGGTATGGGCTTTGTTCAGTTCTACTTTGGATTGCCCCTGGCCATGATTATCATTTGTGTCGTTTTTGTTCCCATATACCATAAACTCAAGGTGTATACGGCCTATGAGTTTCTGGAAAATCGTTTTGATCTTAAAACACGTACTTTGGCGGCGATCTTATTTTTGATCCAACGTGGTTTGGCAGCGGGGATTACCATCTTTGCCCCTGCCATTATCCTATCGGCCGTACTTGGATGGGACCTTAGAACATTGAGCATCATCATTGGGGTTTTGGTCATTATCTATACCGTATCAGGAGGTACCAAAGCGGTGAACGTGACCCAAAAGCAGCAAATGTTCATCATGATGATCGGAATGTTCACGGCCTTCTTCTTTATTCTGGGGTACCTGCCAGAGGACATCTCTTTCAACAAGGCACTAAAAATAGCTGGGGCCAGTGATAAATTGAACGTGCTCGATTTTGACCTCAACACCAAAAGTCGCTATACCTTTTGGAGCGGTATTACGGGAGGGCTGTTTTTAGCACTCTCCTATTTTGGTACGGACCAAAGTCAGGTGCAGCGGTATCTTTCTGGAAAATCGGTCACCGAAAGTCAGTTGGGCCTCATTTTCAATGGCGTCTTAAAAATACCTATGCAGTTTTTGATTCTTTTGGTAGGTGTTTTAGTCTTTGTTTTTTATCAGTACAACGCCTCTCCCCTGAATTTTAATCCGGCTGCAACGAATGCCGTGGCCGCTTCCTCATATGCAGCGGATTACAAGGCATTGGAAGAAGGCCATAGGGTGCTTGAGGCCGAAAAAAAGCTGGCCCAGAACAAATTTTCAGCGGCCTTGGAACTCGGGGAGGCAGAGGCCATTGAAACGGCCAAGCAGGAGATTAAATTTCTTAATCGCAAGGAACTTAGTAATAGAAACGCTGCCAGGGCCATGATACAGCAGGCAGATGCATCTGTGGAAACCAATGACAAGGATTACGTATTCATCCACTTTATACTGAACCATTTACCCAGGGGCCTGATCGGGTTGCTTTTGGCGGTCATTCTTTCAGCCGCTATGTCATCTACGGCTTCGGAATTAAACGCCTTGGGGACCATTACAGCACTAGACCTTTACAAAAGGAACAGAAAGGGGACCTTTTCGCCCAAGCACTACGTATTGGTGTCCAAGGGCTTTACCATGCTTTGGGGAATCATTGCCATTCTGATTGCCTGTTACGCCAACCTGTTCGATAACCTGATCCAATTGGTAAATATTATTGGCTCCATTTTTTACGGCAATGTACTCGGCATCTTTTTATTGGCCTTCTTTTTCAAGTTCGTAAAGGGCAACGCTGTTTTCGTTGCCGCCATCATCACCCAGGCCATTGTCATTTTTGGATGGTACTATGAGTGGATGTCCTATCTATGGCTCAATGCTTTTGGCTGTGCGCTGGTCATTGTCTTGGCCTGTCTTCTTGAGAGTTTTGATCGCATGCTGAAGAACCCGCCCATTACCCTATAAAAAAACCCCGACCGAAAAGGTCAGGGTTAGTTTTCAAGAATTTTCTATCGCCATTACAGCGCACCCCATTCCTTAAGGGAATCCTGATTAAGTTTTACGTAGTCCTTATTATCAGCGGCCGTGGCAGAAGCCAAAGACTTCTTAGCTGCTTCAATAGCGCCTTTGGTATCACCCATTTTGGCATAAATAAGGGATTGTCTGCGCATTACCCAAAAAGCCCGGCCTTCCTTGTCGGCAGCAACGGCTTTGTCTATCCATTCCTTAGCCTTGGCCAAATCCTTTCCTTCCTCATAGTAGTAGGACGCAGCGGCATAATAATCATTTCCACTAGGACCGTTCATAACGCTCTCTATGCTCTTCACCGCTTTTTCAACGGTGGGCACATCAAACTTTACACCTACATAGCTTTTTTCCCATAACATTCCCAAAGTAGCGGAATTGTTGCTAAGGTCATCAAAAGTCATCGTATAGGTCTCAATGGCCATAGGCATGTTATACACCTCTACTGTGGTCTTGGCAGCTACTTTGCTATCGTCCCATTCCCTAGGTGTTCCCCAGTTTTCGGTATCGGCGTAAAAAATAACTTCCCAAGCAGTGGCACCCGGTTTTGTAAAGATGGCATAGGAACCGGCCTTTAAGGTTTGTCCGTCCACAACCACATCATCACCAAAGGTGATCATGGTGTTTTTATTGGCCCCTGTTCTCCATAATTTGTCATAAGGAACAAGTTCCCCAAAAATAGTTCTGTCCCGCATCGATGGCCTGGAATATTCCAAGGTAACATCGGTAAGGCCAACTTTCTGCTCCACTTTTGCAGTAGGGCTGGGCTGAGGGGTGGTCAATTGCGCCTGCATGGTGAACGAAGCAAGCACAGTACATAATAAAAGAGATAATTTTTTCATTTTAATTTAGGTTTACGTGTTCCTACAAAACTAAATATAATGGTATAGCTCCCTTGTTAATAAATCCTTAAATAAAAAGCGGTCCGGTATAAAATCAGTCCAGCACAAAGGGTTTGGACAAGATTTCGTCATCCAGGTAAAAGGTGAGATAGTATATTGCCGCACGCAAACCGGATATGTCCACGGTATTGCCCGATATCCTATCGGCTCGGGTATAGGTTATTCGCCTTCCCAGAGCATCAAAGATCGCCCGCCCAAAAATCCGTCTTTCTGTCTGGAGTTCATACCCTAAATCTCCAGAGCCCAATCTTCGGTACAGCAGCAATTGATTCCCTTCTTCAGGGGTTTCGTCAACCGGTTCGGCGTCTATGGCGATGCTAAAGGAAAACAAACGCGACGCTGCAGTAATGGGCGGATTGTCATTTACAAAGCGTTCGGAAGAAACAAAATATTGGGCCTCAGTGGAAAATGTGATGCCCTCTATCTGGGCAAAACCTATGTTCAGGTTGATCCGTTCCCCGTCTCCAACAAAAAAGGAGTCGATCGTTACCTCGGAAAACCGTAAGGTAAAAGGGAGTAGAAGTTCGCTATATCCAATAAGGAACAGCACTTGGGTAGTAGGATTATAGGTCGCGCCGGTAAGTAAACCGTTTACGGGATAGCTCCCCAGGTTTCTGGCAATATGACTTCCAGGCACTTTGGGTAAAGCATAGGCCACGCTGCCCAAGTCCTGCCATTGTTTCGTCAATATCACCAATTCGCTCCCTAGTACAACCAATGCCTCCGCGTCCCAATTGCTCCGGGACGTTGGCGAAAAATCGGTCTGGTCCGCATAGGTGAAGTCGATTCTGTCCGCACTTACCGTGTCAGAGGAATCATAATCGGCCTTTGCGACGCGATATACCGCTAAATCCCTTCGATCACCGTTAAAATTACCGAAATCACCAATGTAAAAATACGCCTCATCCTGAGCCATATCCTCCCAATCCACGTTCTCGGCATTTGAAATGCGGACCGTTCGCAAAACCTCGAGGGATAGGGTGTCAATTTCAAAGAGCTGTGGGTCATTTCCAGAATCGTTGTGGGTAAGGATACGACCATTGTAAAAAACAAGTCCTGAGGTTTCTTCCACCTCATTGGGCAATATCCCTAGCTCGCGAATCCCGTCCTGTGCACAAAGTAGGGAAGCACAAAAGAAAAAACAAGGATACAACAGCGATGTTTTCATCTGTAAGGTTCTCGGCATAAGATAATAATTTGAAATCTTATGGTATAAAAAAACCGCCCAAGCCACTTATAAAAAGGATGGTCGGAAAAAAGCAAGGTGAATCTTTTGCTGTACGCGCAAAGCTGGTCGTACGTTTAATTTCTCCAAAGGAATGCAAAAACATTCGGCAGAATGCTGTGAAAGGCCTGCCAATCCCTTATCCATGGTAAATTGTTTAATCTTTTTCTTTTTTTGATAAACAATATATATCTTTGTCCCTTATGAAATTGTACCAGTTGTATTCGCGCCAAGCGCTGCCCATTTCCCAGGAAAAGGCCTGGAAATTCCTCTCCAGCCCCAGAAACCTACAAATCATTACGCCGGACCACATGGGCTTTAACATACAGTCGGGCGCCGACAGGCCCATGTTTCCCGGACAGATCATACAATACACCGTATCCCCGTTTGCAGGCATTAAGACCAAATGGGTAACCGAAATTACCCATGTAAGGAAGGGCGAATACTTTGTGGATGAGCAGCGGTTTGGCCCCTATTCCTTTTGGCACCACAAACATTTTCTACGCCCCATAGAGGGCGGCGTACAAATGGAGGATATCATAGATTATAAACTTCCGGCTGGTTGGTTGGGGCAACTAACCCACCCCTTTTTAGTCAAAAAACAACTGCAAAAGATTTTTAGGTATCGGGAACAAAAACTTACCGAACTGTTTGGGAAAATGGCAGGCCAGCCCAGTGAATTGAAATTAACTTCCTACTAGTATCAAAAATATGCCACTTTGGAAACCATACGGAAACAACAATAGCTTTGTACCATAATGAAGGACAAATTGGTTATTTTTTGGTTTCGAAGAGATCTTAGGCTACAGGATAATGCCGGATTGCTACACGCATTACAAAGTGGCTATCCCGTACTGCCCATATTTATATTTGATACGGCCATTCTGGACCAACTTCCCAAGAACGATCCACGGGTCTCCTTTATTCATGGGTCACTTCAAGAAATGGATCAAAGGCTAAGAAACGATTTTGGTAGTGGCTTGGCCCAGTTCCACGGAAAGCCCTTGGAGGTCTACAAAATGCTTATGGACAGCTATGACGTGCATACAGTTTACACGAATCATGACTACGAACCCTATGCTCTGGAAAGGGATCGCGATGTGCGCAACTTTTTGTCCCAAAGGGGCATAGGCTTCGAAGCCTTTAAAGACCAGGTTATTTTTGAAAAAGGTGAAATCTTAAAGGACGATGGCACACCCTATGTAGTCTACACCCCTTATATGAAGCGATGGAAGGCGGTTTTCAATCAGGAGCGGAATCTTCGATGCTATGACACCGTCCCCTACCTTCAAAATGTTCTAAAAATGGAACACTCCCCTTCCTGTACCCTGCAGGAAATGGGTTTTGAACCTTCGAACATCACTGTTCCGGACGCCATGTTGGATTCCGACCTTTTGGCGAACTACGGCAACACCCGCGATTTTCCAGGGTTGGAGAATGGGACCTCCAGATTGGGTCCTCATCTGCGCTTTGGAACGGTGTCGATCCGAGAGCTTGTAAAACAGTCTTTGGGAAAGGAAGTCTTTTGGAACGAACTGATCTGGCGGGAATTTTTCATGCAAATTCTATGGCATTACCCCCATACGGTAACCAAGGCTTTTAAACCCAAGTATGACCGAATTCCATGGCGCATGGATTTGAAGGATTTTGAAAAATGGAAAACAGGGCAGACCGGCTATCCCTTGGTGGATGCTGGAATGCGTCAGCTAAACACCACAGGGTACATGCACAATCGTGTGCGTATGCTGGTTGCCAGTTTTTTATGTAAACATTTGCTCATCGATTGGCGCTGGGGCGAGGCCTATTTTGCCGAAAAGCTATTGGATTATGAATTGAGCAGCAATGTGGGCAACTGGCAATGGGCTGCGGGTAGCGGAGTGGACGCAGCTCCTTACTTTCGCATTTTTAACCCCATGACCCAGCTTCAAAAGTTCGACAAGGATCGTAGCTACATCCAACAATGGATACCGGACTTACAGGAATTCAGCTATCCCTCACCTATGGTCGACCATAAAACAGCGCGCGAGCGATGTCTTCAAGTATACAGGAAGGCTTTGGCATAGGGCCATGGAAACCCAAAAAACCATATCTTGATGCCGGACAGCGCCTTCGACACAGCAGGTATTTTTATGGAATATGTTGCTAAGGTCGCGGTCCTTTTAGCATTAAAATGTATATTTATACGGCTCTGAAAACAGTACGTATATGGCACAGAACAAGACCATTCCCAACCAAGGCTCCGTGACCGCTTTTTTGGATAGCGTGGAAGAAGATACCAAACGCGAAGATGCTTATGCACTGCTGCAACTGATGAAAAAAATTACCGGGCAGCCACCTGTAATGTGGGGAAACAGTATAGTGGGTTTCGGAAGTTATCACTACAAATACAATTCGGGTCGTGAAGGGGATATGTTGCTGACAGGGTTCTCCCCCAGGAAACAAAACTTTGCCCTGTATATCATGACGGGTTTTAAACGCTATCCTGAACTGATGGAAAAATTGGGCAAGCATAAAACGGGAAAGTCATGCCTCTATATCAAAAGGCTGAAAGACGTGGATACCGACATACTTACCCAGCTCATCTCCGCCTCATACGAACATTACCATACAAAATACAACGGCTAATTCAATACAAATGAGAAAAAACATGCTCTTAGGACTATTATTGCTCGCTGCAGCGATAGTATCCGGTCAAAAAATGAACAGCAACAAGAAGGCGGCTATCGCCTCAGTGGAAAAACACAAGGAAGCGCTAATACAAATAAGCGATTCCATTTGGGCTTTGGCGGAAACCGCTTTTGAGGAAGACCAATCCTCAAAAATTCTGGCGGACTATGCCGAGAAAAACGGTTTTACGGTGCAACGAGGTGTTGCAGGTATGCCAACGGCCTTTGTGGCCACTTACGGTTCGGGGTCTCCGGTAATAAGCGTTTTAGGTGAGTTTGACGCGCTCCCTGGTATTTCCCAAAAGGCAAAACCCACCAAGGAAGCCCTCAATGAAGGGGCCGCAGGACATGGGTGCGGACATAATTTATTTGGCGCAGGAAGCTTGGGAGCGGCCATCGCGGCCAAAGAACTCATTGAGCAGGGCAAGTTAAAAGGCACGATTAAGTTTTTTGGGACGCCATCGGAGGAAAAATTCTTTGGAAAAATTTGGATGGTACGCGAAGGGCTTTGGGACGGAGTAGATGTTAACCTCAGTTGGCACCCCAGTGCTTCCACCAGGGCAGATGTACAAAGCTCGCTGGCATTGGTCGATTTTAAGGTCGAATTTTTTGGCCAGGCGGCACATGCCTCCGCAGACCCCTGGAACGGGCGCAGCGCATCAGATGCGCTTGAGTTGTACACCGCCGGCATTAATTACTATCGGGAGCACATTAAACCCACGGTACGGATACACTATCATATCCAGGACGGCGGTCAGGTCGTGAACGTGGTACCCGATTATTCCAAGTTATGGGTGCGCGTGCGGGATACGAAAAGAAGCGGTATGCTCCCCGTTTACGAACGCGTACAAAAAATGGCAGAAGGGGCGGCTATTTTGGCCAATGTAGACTATAAAATTTCCCTGATTTCCGGCATTTACGAAGTTTTGGTGAATCGCGCCGGTGGTGAGGCCATGCAGAAGAACCTGGAGCTTTTAGGTCCCATCTCATACACCGATCAGGAAAGCGCCTTTGGTAAAAAAATACAGGAAGTAACGGGCAAACCCCAAGTGGGCATGGATGCCTCCATTATGCCCTTGGAAGAAACCAAGGAGCATCCTGGTGGAGGTTCAACAGATGTGGGTGATGTGAGCTGGAACGTTGCCAACATTAACCTGGGGGTCACCACCGCACCAAAAGATACACCCTGGCATTCATGGGCTGTAGTGGCCTGCGGAGGGATGAGTATTGGCCATAAGGGCATGGTCTATGCAGCCAAGGCCATGGGAATGACCATGGTAGATCTTTTTGAAGATCCAAAATTGGTGGAAAAGATAAAGTCCGAATATCGGGAACGAAAAGGGGACGAGGTATATGAGGCCATTGTACCCGAAGGCCCCCCACCCATTGGAGGGAATTGATTTTTTATCCCTTTTAAATTTATGCAATCCCATCCGTGCAGATGAAAACATACCTTTCTTATCTCCTATTGCTCTACGGGTTAGGGTGCATGGCGCAGGCCGAAGTTTTGGAAATCTCCTATGACAAGGCACTGATTCCTGAAGGCATAGCCGTAGATTCCAAACAGGGGAAATTATACCTCAGTAGCATTCATAGGAGGAAAATTGTGGAAACCGACCTTGCATCGGGAAAAAGTATAGACTTTATTGGTTCCGGAGCGTATGGCTACAAACCGGGCATAGGAATCACGGTAAAAGACCATCGCCTTTTTGCCTTGGGCAGCGAGAAGAAAAATGATAGCTGGAGCTCCATACTATTGGTGCTTGATCTGGAAGATGGCTCCCTACTCCACTCCTATAAACTCAACGAGGAGGGAAACCATTTGATGAACGATCTGGCCATAAGCCGTTCCGGGCAAATCTTTATCACGGATACCGAAAGGCACCGCGTTTATAAACTTGACTATCCGGACGGATCCTTGTCCGTTTTTCTCGATGATGCACAGATCCAGTATCCAAATGGAATCGCAATCTCCGAGGACAATACCAAGCTCTTCGTGGATTCCTGGTCCCATGGAATACGTGTGGTGGATATAAAGACCGGTGAAATTCTCAACGGCAAGCACGAGGGTACCACCAAAATTGGGTTGGACGGTTTAAAGTACCATGCGGGCCATCTATATGCCATACGCAACGGAGGGGAAAAGGAAGCACATGGACTGATAAAAATACCCCTGTCAGAAAACGAGCAAACCGTTGGGGGCATCATCCCCCTTTTGGTAGGGCATGAAAAAATGAACCTCCCTACCACCCTGGCCATAGCCGAAGGGCATATCTATGTCCTGGCCAACAGTCAATTGGATAATCTGAATCAAGATACCTACACCGTTATTGATGAAGCTAAGCTTACCCCTACCTATATTTTAAAATATAAAATTGAACAACCCTAAGACATGACAGAGAAGGAAAAAATGTTGGCGGGCATGCACTACAATTCGCGGGATCCGGAATTATTGGCCATGTACCACAGGGCCCGTAGACTACTGCAGACCTATAACAATCTGGACACTATGAACGGGGACGAAACCGTATCCTTGCTAAACCAGCTCTTGGGCCATAAAGGAGAGAATGTATGGATCAATGCGCCTTTTTTCTGCGATTATGGGGAGCATATCTCCATAGGGGAAAATACCTTTATCAATACCAACTGTATTTTTTTGGACGATAACAAGATCTCCATCGGGAAAAACGGCCTTATCGCACCCTTTGTGCAAATATACACGGCCGGACACCCCTTAAAGGCTTCGGAAAGAACCCTAGACCCCAAAAAGAACACCGGGAGCTATATCACCTACACGAAACCCGTTTCCATAGGGGACCATGTATGGATTGGAGGTAATACGATAATCATGCCCGGGGTCACCATCGGGGATAACGTAACCATAGGAGCAGGTTCTGTTGTGACCAAGGATATTCCAGATAATGTTTTGGCCTATGGGAATCCCTGTAAGGTAATAAAATCGCTCTAGTGGGGTGCATTATGCATTTTATTCCTAATTTAGTTCAAACAACCAAGCATAACAAACGTGATAAAAAATACCATATTATTTCTTTTCATACTCCTGATGGTCTCGTGTTCCGGAACAGGGAAAAACAAGGAGAAAAAAGAGCTTTTGGCCTCCGAGGATTTTAATACGGTTACCATCAAGGATCAATATAGCATAGCGCTTCCAAAATATATGAAGGAGGCCAAAAACCTCAACAGGGATGCCTCGTTACAATATCAGAACATTTTTAAGGAAGTCTACTTCGTGGTCATAGACGAGCCTAAACAGGAATTGATGGAGGTTTTTAAGGAGTTGGATGAATGGGACGAGTCCAAATCCGTGGTCCAGAACTACAGGGATATACGCCTGCAATTTTTAAGCGAAAATGTGGCAATCGAAGATCAAACCACGCCTAAAACCATGAAAATAAATGGTTTGGACGCAGAAATTTTGGAAATTGACGGCAAGGTAGCGCCAGATTACGAATTGGCATACACCTTAGGGTTTGTTGAGGGCAAGGATCATGTGTATATGATTACGGCCTGGACCTTAAAAGATAAAAAGGAAAAACTTAAGGAGACTTTTGAACAGGCTATAGCCTCCTTTGAACAATTGTAAAAAATGAAGCACGTTTATTTTCCGTTGCTCTTTGCATTGAATATCATGACTGCACAAAACCCCACCCTGACTTCGAAGTTGGAAGTATACGACCTTACCACGGATAATCGGGAGACCATTTACCTTGAAGAAGGCCATTTTGAAGCGCCCAATTGGAGCTTGGACGGCAAATTTCTGATCGTAAACAGTGAGGGCAAGCTTTACAAAATTGAACCCGGTGTCCCCGGAAAACACTTAATCCCTACCGGATTTGCCGACCGTTGCAATAACGACCATGGCATTTCACCGGATGGAAAGACCCTGGTTATCAGCAATAATGATGTGTTGGACAAACCAGAGCACAAAAAAAATTCTGGCACCTCCAGAATCTATACCCTGCCCATAAACGGTGGAACCCCTCAATTGATTACACCCAATTATCCTTCCTACTGGCATGGATGGTCGCCCGATGGCGAGACCTTGGCCTATGTGGCAGAACGTGGAGGACAGTTCAATATTTATACCATCCCGGTACAGGGCGGGGCAGAAACCCAGCTTACCCATTCACCAGGCCTGGACGACGGACCCGACTATTCGCCCGATGGGAAGTATATCTATTACAATTCCTTTGCATCGGGACGTATGGAGATCTGGAGGATGCTGGCCGATGGAAGTGCGGCCAAGCAATTGACCGATGACCCCTACTCCAATTGGTTTCCGCATCCCTCACCAGATGGGCGCTACGTAGTGTATATTGCCTATTTACAGGATCAGGGCGAGCAACACCCACCGATGAAGGAGGTGGCTTTGCGACTTTTGGACCTTACCGATATGAGCAGCAAGGTCCTCTGTACTTTTACAGGAGGCCAAGGTACTATTAACGTCCCATCATGGTCGCCAGATGGTAAACAGTTTGCATTTGTTTCCTATGAACAAAACTGAACCCGTGCCTAGGAACGCTTAAAATATGGGTCCCGTTGCGGTAATCCTGCTCAGAAGACTATAAAAACCACTTGTAATGAAATATACCTTTTTGCTATTATTTTTTGCCCTTTGTACCACCACTCAAGGTCAAAGTTTTGATTTTCAATTTGACCACCAGGCTATTGTGGTCACGGACGTGGATAAAAGTGCTGAATTCTACGGCGGCATTCTGAAATTAAAGGAAATACCCCACCCCGAACGGAAGGACGGTTTCCGTTGGTTTTTGGTACATGGTAATTCCCAGATCCATTTGATCGAAAAGGACAGTATTGTGTTCAACAAGGATAAATCCATTCATCTTTGTTTGGCTACGCAGAATCTGGAGGGATTTATTGCCCACTTAAAGGAAAATGGCGTGGCGTACTGGGACTGGCCGGGAAATAGGGACACCATTACCAATCGGGTAGACGGGGTAAAACAAATCTACATACAAGATCCCGATGGTTATTGGATCGAAATCAACACGGCTGAACACTAGGCCCATATCCCATCAAAAATATTGCCCAATCCCGAATACGATACCATTGGTGGCATTTTTGGTAAGTCCAAAACCATAGTCCAGGCGGAATACGGCATTGAATATTCTTTTATGGATAAAACGAATGCCAACGCCCGGATAGACCCTTGCCGTGCTGCCGTCGAATAGTTCGGAAAAGTCCCCGCCAGGGTTTCTCCAGCTCCCCGCATCGACAAATGCATTGCCTTGGAGCACAAACCAATTGCGTTCGTAAAAGGTATGGCGGTATTCCGTATTGAGGACTATGGCCGCCGTGCCGCGATCCACCGTATTGCCCACGCCCCTAATGTTCAATTGGTTGTCCAGGGTGAAGGGCGCGAATGGGGAATCCTCATTCCCGAAGGCCGCCGCTACACGTAATCTGCTGGCCCAATTGCCCCTGGACCTTATTTTTTTATAGTAAATTAAATCGTTTCGCAAGGACAAAAAATCATCGAGGAAAATGGATGCCTGATCACTCCCATTGACGAATTGGATGTATTGCCCCGTGAATTCACTAGTAATCCCATCAAAATATTGATAATCAATGTCCAGGTCCACATACCTATATACCCCTTGATAGGCCACCTTGTTCGCCTCCAGGAAAAAAGGTGTATCCGGTAGGATATTCTCGTCCTCACCAATAAAGTCATAGGATTCCTTTATTAGACTCAGGCCCAGTTCCGCCTCATGGTGAAAATCGAAGGAGAACAGCAATTTTCCCTCAATTGATCTGCTATTAAACCGATAATCCTTGGTTCCCGCATCAAAAAAAACCGGTTCTTGTGTGGTTAGGTCCTGGTAGGCAAAGCCGACCCCCACCTTGTCACTAAATAAGAAGGGATGTTCCCAAAAAAATCCGTAGGAGTCAAATACATCGCGCTCGTAGAAACCGCCTAGGAGTTGATTGTTCCCCAATAGGTTGAACTCGAACACAGAAACCCTAAAAGCGAAGTCCCCATTATTGGCCGTGGCTATACGTAGGCCCGGAATAATAGTGAAATTTTCCACCACCGTATAAGTAAGTACATAGCCCTCCTGTTCTTGCTCCAAATCGTAAGAAGCACTGGCTATCCCCGGAAGGCGTTTTAGGCGTTCCACATCCGTGACCACCTTTAGTGAATCATAGACCGAATTGGGCTTTACCTTGATGAGTCGCCTTAAGAAGTTTTCCTTGGTACGCTTTAGGCCTTCTATTTGTATTTCCTGAATCTTTTGTCTTTCCGCCGGTTCCTGCGAAAACATACCGTTGGCCCATAAGATCATAATCACAAGTAATTTTCTTCCCATAACAACGCTTTAGCTTCCCTATTAGGACGTCTTCCTATGGTATTCCATACAGCGCTTTAACAATTTTTAATAGAACCATATCCCAAAAACCAAGCTTCCAGTAGCGATTCACCACTTTATACCGTATTTTTATACGTATAGATATATAAACCATGAGCAACGTAATAAAGCGTGTATTTCCTTTGGGATTCCCTTGGGACACCCAGGATCCCTTTTTGTTTTCGGTATATCATTTGGACCATTACCCCAAGGGCACTGAAGCCATGGAGCCGGCCACTTCCCTTGAGGGAAGGAATTTGGGCAATGATTTTACGATCAAAGATGGCTGGCGTATGTACCATGGACTAACGATTCCGGGTTTTCCCTCACACCCTCATCGCGGATTTGAGACCGTGACCATAGTTAACAAAGGCTTTTGTGATCATTCGGATTCCTTGGGAGCGGCCGGTAGGTTTGGCGAGGGGGATGTGCAATGGATGACCGCGGGAAGGGGCGTTCAGCATTCGGAAATGTTTCCCCTCTTAAAAACGGAAGAGGAAAACCCGCTGGAGCTCTTCCAGATCTGGCTGAATCTCCCCAAGGAGAACAAATTTGTAGACCCTCATTTTGCTATGCTCTGGAGCGAGGATATCCCGGTGGTAAAGTCGGCCACTGCACTGGTAAAAGTTATCGCAGGAAAATACGAGGGCGTAGCGGCTCCGGCGCCAGCCCCAAACAGTTGGGCGGCCGACCCCAAAAACGAGGTGGCCATATGGAACATCCATGTAGATGCGGGTGCTTCCTTTACCTTGCCCCCCTCAGAGAGCGAAGTAAACCGTACCCTGTATTTTTATGAGGGTGAAGGCATAAACATTGACGGAAAAAAGGTCGGGCCCAACAACGGCATCGCACTGCATTCGCAAGAAGCAGTCACTCTAGTGAATGGAACTTCCAGCGCACATTTTCTACTGTTACAGGGAAAACCGATCAACGAGCCCGTGGCTAAATATGGACCCTTTGTAATGAACACCGATATGGAAATACAACAAGCCATGCAGGAGTATCAACTGACGCAGTTTGGCGGCTGGCCGTGGCCTTATAACGATAATGTGCATCCCAGGGAGAAGGGACGGTTTGCCAAATATCCGGATGGTTCCTTAGAGGAGAAATAAGTATCCCTGCCTTCAGGGTATCCTAGGCCACCGAATAACCCGGTGCTAATATACCCACTGCCCGCTCAGGATGTCTTTTAAGGAAGGCCGCTACAAAAGGACAAAGCGGAGCCATTTTTAATTGGGTCTCCGTGATGAAATCCAAGGTTTTGGAGATCAGGGCACTGCCCACACCTTTTCCCTCCCACTGTGGGGGAACTTCGGTATGGGTAAGGTAAATGATGCCCTGTTTGGAAATCATATAGTCAATAAAGGCAGTATCTCCGTCATGTTTAAGTTCAAATCTCTTTTTTGCATCCGTATCGTTGTTGATCAACTCCTGTTCTTTCCAAGGTGTACTATCCATGCTTAAAATTTTAAAAAGGTTCTATCTTGATAGCACCAGGCCCAATTTTCATTGGGTTCGGCCGAGGTAATTACGGCATGCCCATGGTCCTGGAAGTGTTTGCTCGCGTGCTTGTTGGGTGACGAATCGCAACAAAGCGTAACCCCACAAGCCTGACACGTTCGCAGATGAACCCAGGAGTCTCCGATTTGCACACAGGTTTCACATTCATAGGCCTTGGCCATTTTTTTGGTATCGGGATCAAACGCTTCCAAGTGTTCGCACTTTGCTCTTTTCGTTGCCATAGCTATATTTCCGTTAGATATTGATGTACAAATTTAATGGCCATAGAGCCCTCGCCCACCGCCGAAGCCACCCGATTCATCGCCCCGGCCCTGACATCGCCCGAAGCAAAAATACCCGGGCTGCAAGTCTCCAGCAAAAAGGGTTCGCGTTCTTTCTTCCAGATTTTTTTGAAGTCGTCGTATTTGATCAAGTCTCTTCCCGTCTCCAAAAAGCCCCTTTCGTTCTTAAGAATATCCAGGGCGATCCAATCGGTATAGGGACGAGATCCAATAAATATAAACAAGGCCTGGGCCTGCGCCTCCCGTACCTCTGTCGTTTTGCTGTCTTCCAAGGTCACGCCGGATAAGCGGCCATTCTCGCCTGTGACCTTGGTAATATTGGTATTGGGAAGCAGCCGTATGTTTTCAATGGCCTCAATTTGATCGATCAGGTATTGGGACATGCTGCTCGATAGGTCGTCCCTTCGGATAACGATGTACACGTTCTTGGCAAAATTGGAAAGATACACCGCGGATTGCCCAGCCGAATTGCCGCCACCTACGATATACACCTCTTTGTCCTTGCATGCCTGCGCTTCTGTCATGGAAGAGCCGTAGTAAATTCCGGCCCCGGTGTACTCCTCCACACCCTCGGCAGGTAGTTTTCTGTAATTGACCCCCGTGGAGACCACAATACTTTTGGTCTGCACCTCGCTCCCATCATCCAATACCAAAATTTTATAATTGTCCTTGGTTTTGATGGCCTTGACCTCTCGGGGTGATAGGAACTCTATACCAAAGCGTTTGGCCTGGGTAATGGCCCTATGGGTAAGTTCCTGTCCGCTGAGTCCCTTTGGAAACCCCAGGTAATTTTCGATACGGGAACTGGTCCCCGCCTGCCCTCCTGGCGCTTTTTTCTCGATCAAAAGGGTTTTTAAGCCCTCTGAACCGCCATATACGGCTGCCGCCAGACCGGATGGTCCAGCGCCGATGATGGCCACATCGTAGAGGCTTTCCTTCGCATTTGCATTAAGCCCCAAACGTTCGGCAAGCTCCAAAATAGAAGGGTTGGTCATACAATCCCCATCAGGAAAAGAGACCACGGGCATATCCTTTGCTTCCAGTTCGTGCAGTGTGGCTACCTCTTTGGCTTTTTCACTGGTCTCCACATCCAACCATTGAAAGGGAAACAAATTACTGGACAAGAAATCCTTAATGGTGTGGGTATGTGGATTAAATTGATAGCCCAGGACCTTAATGCCATCAAACTCGGGCCTGTAATCCAAAAGCCATACCTCCAGCAGGTCGTTCAAGACCGGGTAGAGTTTTTCCTCCGGCGGGTTCCACGGTTTGGATAAATAGTAGTCCAGTTGTACTTCATTGATCGCCCGTATGGCCGCGTCCGTATCTGAATAGGCGGTGAGCAAGACCTTTTTTGCCTTGGGGTAATGTTCTTTGGCCATTTCCAAAAACTCCACCCCCAGCATCTCGGGCATGCGCTGGTCTACCAAAAACAAAGCGACCGCTTCGCCTTTTTTCCGCAGTTCCACCAAAACCTCGAGCGCCTCCTTGGGTGAGTCGGTCCGAAGGATCCTGTAGTCCTTTTGATACTCCGATTTTAAATCACGCGTCACTGCTGCCAAGACTTGTGGGTCGTCGTCTATTGCAAAAATTATAGGTTTCTTCATGTATCTAATGGGTGCTTAAGCAATGGGTAAACAAACGATAAACTTGGTCTCTCCAGGTTTGGAGGTGACCTTAATCTCCCCTTGGTGTTGATTTATGATGCGTTGTACCACTTCCAATCCCATTCCCGTGCCTTCGCCTATGGCCTTGGTCGTAAAAAAAGGATCGAAAATGGTATTCAGATGCGCTTCCGGAATACCCTTACCATTATCTATAATCTCTGTCTTGACAAAGTTCCCATCCTTTCGGCTACGTACCTGTAGTTTACCTCCTGGGTTCATGGCATCTATGGCATTATCAATCAAATTGGTCCAAACCTGATTTATTTCGCTGACCATAATCTTGGGGTGTGGCAGATCTTGGTCAAATTCCTTTTCTATGGTTATTTTTTTTTGTTTCAGCTTGTGGTTCAGCATGGTCAGTGTGCTTTTTATACCGGTCCTAATGTCGGTTGGCTGGCGCTCCGGTGCACTATCCATATGCGTATAACTCTTTACGGAAGCTACCAAGTCCGAAATACGTTGCGCAGCCTCTTGTATCTCATCGACCATTTTCTCGGTGGTCAGTACGTTTTCTATCCATTCAATGGCCGATGGGAAATTGGTATCGCCGGTGGCTTCGTAGATTTTTTCCATGGCCTTGGCATCCATACAAAAATCCAGTAAGGTCTCGGTCAGTTCGTAGGCGTTCTCAACGCCGTGCTCTTCCAACCATTGTTCCAGGGCATCCTCTTTTTCGGTCCGCTCCATGAGGCCCATATTATTTTCGGGCCTATGGGTCAATTTATCAAAAAGCACATCGTTGATAACATCTATCTGTTCGGGGGTAGCCTTGATGGAAATGACCCGCTTGAATTTTTCGGGTACGTTCCCCAAGTGCTTTTTTAATTCCTTGGCACCACGGGCCATGGCGGAAGCCGGGTTGTTCAATTCATGGGCCAGTCCGGCAGATAGTTTACCCAAGGCCATCATTTTTTCTGCCTGAACGTTGCTTTTGGCGAATTCCCTTGTCCGGGAGGTCATCTCATGGACAAAAGCTTCTGCGAGCTCGTAAAAGCTGGTGGTCATTTCCTTAAAGTGTTCCTTGGACATAACCAACACCTTGCATTCCCTAACGGCCTCCCCATAACCGATGGCGGTGGTGGCCCGGGAATAGGGCAAGGAGCCCGAGATACCATTTTTATGAACCTTGGCCACCAATTTATAATTCCCGTTCTGTTCTATCTTGATATCCACCTCGCCTTCGAGCAGAATATAGAGCTTATCAATGGGATCGCCCTTTGTGAATATGAATCCACCAACGGGTATGCGCTCCACATGGGAATTTTGAATAAGCCACAGTAATTGCTCCTCGGGAACCTCGGAAATTGCGGAAACCTGTCTTAAATCTTGGGGGGTTACTTCCATCCCTTAAATTTAAACTATTAGCGATCCAAATGCAACAGCCGAAATGTAAAGTAAATGTTATGGATTTCCGATCAGACCCGGTCTATTTTGGCCCCTATGGCCCGCAGACGGGTATCGATATTTTCATAGCCCCGATCGATTTGTTCAATATTGTGGATTGTGGAAGTGCCTTTGGCCGATAAAGCGGCGATCAACAAGGATACCCCTGCCCTAATATCCGGAGATACCATAGTGGTAGCTTTCAGTGTCGATTTAAAATCGTGTCCTATGACGGTGGCCCTATGCGGGTCGCAAAGGATAATTTTTGCGCCCATATCAAGCAGTTTGTCCACAAAGAACAAACGGCTTTCGAACATTTTTTGATGCACCAGCACTTCTCCCTTTGCCTGGGTGGAGATGACCAGGATAATACTTAACAAATCTGGTGTAAGTCCCGGCCAGGGTGCATCGGCTATGGTCAAAATAGATCCGTCTATGTAGTTTTGGATCTTATAGCCATCTTTATGCTCGGGTATGAGAATGTCATCCCCTTTACGCTTTACCGTTATTCCAAGTTTTTCAAATACAGAGGGAATTAGTCCCAGATCGTCCCAGCTTACACTTTTAATCGTAAGTTCGCTTTTGGTCATAGCCGCCAAACCGATCCAACTACCAATTTCGATCATGTCGGGAAGCATGGTGTGTTCGGTACCTCCTAACTGCGCAACCCCATCGATCAGTAGCATATTGGAGCCTATGCCCGAAATCTTTGCTCCCATACGATTCAGCATTTTGCACAATTGCTGCAAATAGGGTTCACAAGCCGCATTGTATATGGTGGTACGCCCTTCGGCCAGTACCGAAGCCATAACAATGTTGGCCGTTCCGGTAACAGATGCCTCGTCCAAAAGCATGTAGGTGCCCTTTAATTTTTTGGCCTCGACCCCATAAAAATGCTCTTCCTTATTGTACCGAAATTGGGCACCGAGATTGATAAATCCTTGAAAATGGGTATCCAGTCTGCGTCGTCCAATCTTATCACCTCCAGGCTTGGGAATATAACCCTTGCCAAAACGGGCCAATAAGGGACCTACCAACATAATGGAACCCCTGAGCCCTCTTCCGTCTTGCTTAAATTGGTCCGATTGCAGGTAATCCAAGTTAACATCGTCTGCCTTAAAAGAATAGGAACCCTTATCCTTCTTTTGGATCTTTACCCCTAAATCCTCTAGTAGGGAAATTAATTTGTTGACATCAACGATATCGGGAATATTGTGAACAGTAACCGTTTCGGGAGTGAGAAGTACGGCGCAAAGTATTTGCAAAGCCTCATTTTTGGCGCCCTGGGGTGTAATCTCGCCATGAAGCTGATGACCTCCCTCTATTTTAAATGTTCCCATTTAAGGTAGAAAAGTTTAATACCGCTTCTTACCGCGATTATTGTTTCTTTGATTCTTTTTGCCCGTGTTGCTTCTGTTGGATTTGGTTGGCCTGTTCTTAAGGAACTGCCCGCTCTCGGTAAGATTTTCACCTCCACCCGCCAAATCGATCAAACCATCACTCAACTCAACCAGATGTTTAAAAATAACAACATCCTCTACCGTATCCTTGTTCCAATTTAGGTAACACTTTTTCATATGGTTGGCTATGGCATATTCCAAACCATCGCGCATGTCACCTTTTTCCCAACTAATGGCCACATCGATCATGCGTTTGATGTTGTTGCCATAAAATCGATATTTTGGAAAATTCTGAGGATATTCCAAGGGTTCCGGACGTTGTTGAAGGACTTCCTTGCTGGTTATGGGGAACGGTGAATCCACATCCAATTTAAAATCGGACATGATGAACAACTGATCCCACAACTTATGCTGAAAATCGGGTACATCACGCAGATGGGGCTGAAGATTCCCCATGACGCTTATAATGGCCTTGGCCACTCTATTTCTTTCTTCGTTATCCGCAATGGAAACGGCATGGTCCACCATTTTCTGGAAATGACGGCCATATTCTGGAATAATGAGCTTTGAGCGCTCAGTATTGTATTCTAAGTTTTCTACTTGATTCAAATTAAAAGTTTTATGCTTAAAAAAATAAGGAAGTACTCGTATAACGGCTGCAAAATAACAAAATTATGCTACAAAAGCTACTTTATAAGGAGATAACCCCTTTTATCGCACCCACTTCCTTGTACTTTTGAATTACCTCGTCCGGGTTTTTGAGGTGCACGGTGATGGAAATACTCGTGTATTTTCCTTTTTTGGATTTTTTTGATTCTATGACCGCGCCGGTATTGTCAAATATCTTGTTGATCTGCTCAATCTTATCGGTATCGGTAGGAACAATAAATTTATAAAGATAATCCGATGGCCAGGTACCATTTTGATCCAGCTGTTCCCGTAATCTTATATAAAACTCATCCGATTTTTCGGTGTTCATGTACTTGTTTCTTGCAAAGATAGAACAACCCTAGCAATTATTCGGTCTTCCCTTTTTTTCTTCTCCTTTGTTAACGTTTTTTAACGCTTATGGCGCTAGGTCCGTGTATCGCCGAACAATAAATACCATGCTACATGTATTATTTTAATCTTTCCGGTTTGCGTACTTTTGTGGTTGTAATACCTTTTCTATTGAACACAACTAGAGTAGTTATAAGTGGCGGGCCGGGGACCGGAAAGACGTCGGTCATAAAGATGCTGGAGGAATCGGGATTTTTCTGCTTTCATGAAATCATCCGGAGCATGACCTCTAACGCGAAAAAGGAGGGTAATCCGGAGGCCTTTGTTTCCAACCCCATTGTCAGCGTTAGCAATCCGGCCGAATTTAATGAAATGATACTGCAGGGCAGGATCGATCAGTTCAAGCGCCTTTCTGAAGTCAAGGGTAGACCGGCCTTTTACGATCGGGGAATCCCGGATGTTCTGGCCTATATGGATTTCTTTGGGCAAAGTTACGAGGACCATTTTGTTAGCGCGTGCAAAACCCATTTGTACGACACTGTATTTCTATTGCCACCCTGGAAGGAAATCTATGTTTCCGACAATGAACGGTTCGAAAGCTTTGAAGAGGCCGTGCAGGTGCACGAGCATTTGGAACGCACCTACAGGCGGTTTGGCTATGATATTGTCATGGTTCCCCTGACCAATGTGGAGGAACGGCTTGCATTTATTTTGAATCGATTAAAGCTCCAGTGATGCAGATGAACCCCAGGGAAATCTTGAAAAAGTATTGGGGCTTTTCACAGTTCAAAGGGTCTCAAGAGCAGATTATTGCAGAAATTTTGGAAGGTCGGGATGTCCTGGCATTGCTGCCAACAGGTGGTGGGAAATCTCTTTGTTATCAGGTGCCTGCCTTAGCCAAAAAGGGTATTTGTATTGTGGTCTCCCCCTTGGTGGCCCTGATACAGGACCAGGTAGATAGCCTTAGGACAAAAGGAATCAAGGCCATTGCGCTAACCGGCGGAATTCCACCATGGGAACTGACCGACCTGTTGGATAATTGCCTATACGGAAATTACAAGTTTTTATATCTTTCCCCGGAACGCCTGCAACAGGAAGTGGTACAGGAAAGGATACAGCAGATGCAGGTAAATCTTTTGGCCATTGACGAGGCACATTGCATTTCGCAATGGGGAAACGATTTTAGGCCAGCCTATTTGGGCTGTTCGGTATTGCGCGATTTGGCCCCGGATGCTCCGGCAATTGCGTTAACGGCCACGGCCACCCAAAGCGTGGCCCAGGATATCGTGGAAAACCTGAAATTTCAAGACCCCTTGGAAATTAAGGACTCCTTTGCCCGGGACAACATCGCCTTTAAGGTGCTGGTAGACGAGGACAAAAGATATCGGTTAAGGCAGTTGTGCACAACCACGCCCCGAAGTGGCATTGTCTATGTACGTACACGGCGTATGGCTCAGGAAATCGCTCATTTGTTAAACGAGAACAAGTGTACGGCCACCTATTTTCACGGTGGTATTTCCAAGCGGGAAAAGGAACAACGCCTGGGGCTGTGGATGCGAAATGAAATAAAGGTAATGGTGGCCACCAATGCGTTCGGAATGGGTATAGACAAGCCCGATGTTGGCCTAGTGGTACATTACCAAATTCCGGATAGCATTGAAAACTACTTTCAGGAGGCCGGAAGGGCCGGGAGAGATGGCGGTGATGCAGAAGCGGTTTTGGTCATCAATGGTGCGGATGAGATACAAGTCAAAAATCAGTTTTTGAGCGTGCTTCCCGATATCCCCTTTCTAAAGTTGCTTTACTACAAGCTCTGCAACTACTTTCAGATAGCCTACGGTGAAGGGGAGCATGAAACCTTCCAATTTCGCTTCAATGAATTTTGCGATACCTATAAATTAAATTCGATATGGGCCTATAACGGCCTGCGAATCCTAGATCAAAATTCGGTTATTGCCCTTTCTGAAGCTTTCTCCAAAAAAACAACCGTTCAGTTCACTGCTTCCAAGCAGCAACTTTTTCACTATTTGGATACACACAAAAAAGAAGCCCCAATTGCACAAACCTTATTACGGACCTATGGTGGTATCTTTGATTTTGAGACCAAGGTGAACACGGTATTAATTTCCAAGAAGGCCAAGGTTCCGGAGCAACTGGTCCTGGATTTTCTGGAAACGCTTCAAAAAGACGATATCATAAAGTACAAAGCGGAGCATAGTGATCTGGAAATCACTTTTATAGTTCCAAGGGAGGATGATAGGACCATCAACGTCTTTGCCAAGAAAATCAAGGCGCAACAACAAACCAAGATCGGCCATGTGGAACAGATGCTTTCCTATGTTAAAAACGACAAAACCTGCCGTAGTAGACAGTTGCTCAGCTATTTTGGCGAGCACAAGAAAGGGAGCTGTGGCAAATGTGACGTATGTACCCGCAAAAAAAAGGTCACCAAAGATGTCCAACAGGTGATCGCAATGGACGTGCTGGACCTACTGGGTGAAAAAAGGCAGGGCTCCAGGGAAATGATCAACGTATTGCCGTATCGGGAGGAAGTGGTTTTAAAGGTGTTGCAAGAATTATTGGAAAACGGAAAAATAGGTATAAATGCCAAGAATGAATACGAGCTCAACTGAAATGGAGAAATTGCGAATCGTCTTTATGGGCACCCCGGATTTTGCTGTCGGTACCCTGCGCAGGCTGGTTCAGGAATCGCATACCATAGTGGGGGTTGTGACCGCTCCCGATCGACCCGCTGGCCGAGGACGAAAGCTACAGGAATCGGCAGTTAAAAAATATGCCTTGGAACAGGGTTTGAAGGTACTACAACCCACAAATTTAAAGGATGCTGCATTTTTGGAAGAACTCCGATCCCTGAACGCCAACCTGCAAATTGTGGTCGCTTTTAGGATGCTGCCCCAGGTGGTATGGGCCATGCCCCGTTTGGGCACCTTTAATCTGCATGCCTCCCTCCTGCCCAATTATAGAGGTGCGGCCCCCATTAACTGGGCTATCATGAACGGGGAAAACCAAACTGGGGTGACCACCTTCTTTATTGATGATAAAATTGATACCGGGGAAATCATACTCCAGGAAAATATGGGCATTGGCCCCGAAGACACTGCGGGAACCCTCCACGACAAGCTAATGCACTTGGGCGCCGAACTTGTCCTAAAAACTGTGGCCCTTATTGAAAAACGAGAAGTAAGTCCCAGAAAGCAAGAGAATCAAGGGCAACTAAGATCGGCATCCAAAATCCACAAGGAAACCTGTGAAATCAACTGGAATAAACCCTTACATAGTATTTATGACCATATACGGGGCCTCAGCCCCTACCCTACAGCTTGGACCACCCTACACAATGGGGAAGAATCCATTTTCCTAAAGATATATATGGCCAAAGCCCAAAAGGAAAAGCACGAACAGCAGGTAGGAGCACTACTTCTTGATGGAAAGGAACTAAAGGTGGCCGTTAAAAATGGATATATTCATCTTTTGGAGATGCAATTGCCCGGAAAACGCAGAATGGCGGTCTCGGAAATCCTAAATGGATGGAAACCGGTCAAAAACGCATATGTTAGCTGAGGCCCCGCTACTATGGGGCTGCGAGAAGCGTAAAAAAACCCCTACTTTATCAACAAACGTTTTAAGTTATCAACAAAAATGGGGATTTACCCCCAATTCACTTGCGTTACACGCAAATCCGTATAAATTTGTTCTAGCTTTAAAATTATAGTAACAACAATTAATTTAATTAAATTATGAACAAAACAGAATTAATCGATGCAATGGCAGCTGATGCCGGCATTACAAAAGCAGCGGCAAAAAAGGCATTGGAATCTTTCCTAGGAAACGTAGAAGGATCTCTTAAGGGTGGTAACAGAGTATCTTTGGTAGGTTTCGGATCTTGGTCAGTATCCAGAAGGAATGCTAGGGAAGGTAGAAACCCATCAACAGGACAAACTATTCAAATTGCAGCTAAAAATGTTGTAAAGTTTAAAGCAGGTGCCGATTTGGGCAATGCAGTGAACTAATCCATAGTTTTAAATACAACAAAACCCTGACGGTAGTACTCGTCGGGGTTTTTTGTTTTTGTTCTTTTTTTGGTTTTCATAAGAATTATCTTATTTTTAAGAATACGTATATCATATCATGGTCGGTCTAAAGCCAAAAAAAGGTAAATTATTAATTGCAGAACCTACCCTCACCGGGGACGTTTCCTTCAACAGGTCGGTCGTGCTATTGGCCGAACACAATCAGGAAGGTTCCGTAGGCTTCATTTTGAACAAACCCTTGGAATATGACATTAGCGACCTTATCACGGAGATAAACATTCCCTTCCAAGTATACAATGGCGGCCCCGTGGAGCAAGACAACCTCTACTTCATACATAAGGTGCCGCATTTGATAGACAATAGTATAGAGATATCCGATGGTATCTATTGGGGGGGCGACTTTGAGAGTACCATTGACCTGATCAATAATAAAATTATCACCAACGACGATATTCGATTCTTTTTGGGCTATTCCGGATGGGATTCCCTGCAATTGGACCAAGAACTGTCCTCCAAATCCTGGATCGTGGTGCGGAACAAGTACGAAAGCGATATCATCCAAAAATCCACAAGTGCGTTCTGGAAGGAAAAAATGATGGAACTGGGAGGAAATTATCTGCTGTGGTCCAATTCGCCCGAAAATCCCAGCCTCAACTAATCCAATCGCGCCATAGCGTTCAATTTACCCACTAGATCTCTAGCCACCCTTGTATCAAATTCCTTTTTGCGATACTTGCTAACGGGTTGAATACCTACAATCGCATTGGTGATGAATAGTTCATCGGCCTGTTGAAGTTCAAAGGGTGAAATGGAGGCTTCCTCCAAGGAATACGCATCCAATTTGCCGATTAGCTGGATCATTCTCTTTCTTAGAACCCCATTTAAGCAACCGTCCTTGGTAGGCGGGGTCTTTATTCTGCTTCCCTTTACGAGAAAAATGTTCCCGTTGAGCGCTTCCACCACCTGTTTGGCATGGTTCAATAACAGGCAGTTTTGATATCCATTTTCTTCGGCAAAAACACTTCCCACTACGTTAATGATCTTGTTGTTCGTTTTAAGGGTGGAGAGCATATCGGGGTTTACGTAAAAATCCTTGAAGAGCTCTACCTCATAGGGAGCGTCCTGCAGCACATAGAAGGGAGTTTCCAATGGAGTTGCCTCGGAGACAAAGGAAATCTCGTTGGTAAGGGGTAGGTACAGTCCTCCTTCGTTCCTAAAGACGGTAAGGCGTACACGTGCCGGTGCTTTCGCCAGATTATTGGCCCGAACCACGTGTAAAATTTGCTCCTCCAAAAATTCCATGGTGAAACTCATGGGGATTTCCATACGAAGTATGCGCATAGAGGCCATTAATCTAAGATAATGGTCCTCCCAAAAAAAGATTTTTTCGTTGACCACGCGCAGCGTCTCAAAAAGTGAATCGCCATAACGAAATCCCCTGTTCCCAAAGGCCAGGGAAAAAGTGTCCTTTGGACCGAGATTACCATTGAAATTGACCATAAAAAAAGCCTTGAAATTTTCAAGGCCAAATATACGTTATATTCCCCAAGCACCTTAGGAAGATCCCAAAACCTGTTTGAGGTCCGAGACCTGGTTTTCCCAGAGCATCTTAGCTTCATCCATTTCGTCCTCTTCGGCAAAATCGGTAATGAAGAGGGAGACATCCTTGGTAATCTCATCTACGATAATCTTCATTTCGAAAAAGCTTTCATCTTCCTGATCTGTCCAGGAGAACTTGACAAACTCGTCGCTTTTCCTTTTGAGCAATTTGGCTTCCTCCTCCGAGCCGTCCCAAATAAAACTGAACATTTCTCCCCGGGAATTTACGTTGTCCGCGAACCACTCGGAAAGTCCGGATGGGGTAGACAAGTATTGATACAACAACTGAGGTGAAGATTGTATAACAAATTCTAATTCGAATCTAATTTTATCGCTCATTCCAATTCTTAAATTTTCTTCGGACAATATAGATATTTCTAAATGATAAAAAAATAAAACTAGTAGAATAATTTGGCGGGCTAATTTTGACGGACAGGAAATTAAACTTTATATTTGCAGCCGTTTAAAAAACCTATGGCGAGGTAGCTCAGCTGGTTAGAGCGTCGGATTCATAACCCGGAGGCCGAGGGTTCAAGTCCCTCTCTCGCTACCATAAAACAAAGCAAAACCCAAGAAATTATTCTTGGGTTTTTTGTTTCTGTACAACATATGTACAACATTATATGTAGCTTTATGGCCTAATATACGATGTCTCAAAAAACGTTCGTTTTTTGAAGCTTTCTTAGAAACAGAGTTATTATTAGGATAACTTTTGTACTCTTAAAGATTTCTGAAGTGCGATTGTTAAGGTTATTATTTGCATTTAGATAGTGCTTTAAACCAAATATATTCCCACTTGGATTCAACAGGATTAAATCTAAACAGCGAAGTTTCTGCAAATAAGATGCTAAAACATTAAAAATAAACACTTTAACATCTAAAAGATTTTTATGTTCATACATCAAAACACCATTTATTAACTACCTTTAAAATAAACAATTTCAACTGCGAATTACTGGTTTCAAAAGACAGCAGAATAATCTACTCAAAGTAGAAAAGCTTTTTTAACGATCTAGGAGTTAAGATGTAAAAGTTCATTGCTTTTTGTGCGCACTAGCTAGATGATCACCTTTACTTTTTACTTGACCATTAAACTAAAAACATGAAATTATATATTAAATATATGGTTAGTCAACGTTGCAAAATGTTGGTAAGGGAAGAATTGAAAAAGTTAGACTTGGACCACGCAACATTGGATCTCGGAATGGTCGAAATCCTGGAAGACATTCCGAAAGATAAACAAATTCTTTTTGGGCAAAACCTTCTTAAATCGGGACTTGAATTGCTTGATGATACTAGGAGTATCCTAATTGAGCGAATAAAGACTGCGATTATAGAAATGATTCATTATACGGATGAAATTCCAAAAACCAATTATTCTGGTTATTTAAGCGAAAAATTAGGATACGACTACACATATTTGTCGAACATGTTTTCTGAAGTGAAAGGAATCACCATACAGCATTATATCATCAAACATAAAATTGAAAAGGTAAAGGAATTACTGTTATATGATGAGCTCAACCTCACAGAGATTGCCCATAAACTTCACTATAGTAGCCCATCCCATCTGTCGAATCAATTTAAAAAAGTAACCGGTCTCACACCATCTTTTTATAAAAAGCTAAAGGAAAAAAGACAGCAAAATCTCGAAAACCTGTGATATATGCAAGGTTTACAAACATTTATATAGTATACTTCCCATGATTCTGTCGCACCTTTGACTTTTGCAATGATTTTAATGAACCGTATTCAAAATACACAACATTTATGGGAATATTTGAAAAGAACATTTTAGTTTACGGTAATCTCAAAAAATTAAGAGATGTCTTTAAATCGATATTTGACAGTGGAAACCCAAAAGCCGCAATGGAAAATGAATTGCAGGGTAATTTAAAACCCACTTTGATCAGAATTAAAAAATGACTTAGGGCAAATATATGGCCTGCACCATACTAAGGGAGAGAGAATTTAATTTTGTTTATTGATAAGTACTTTTAAATTTTAGAAGTCCAAAAAAGAGCAGGAACTAAAAAACACTGCTCTTTTTTCGTGAAAAAATCGAATAGATTAGGCTTCTTATTACCGAAGATTTTGCCAAACAAATTTATATAGGTAGATAGTAAATGTAAAGACATATGCCATGAGGAAATGTGCTTACTGTTTTATTCTATTGTTAATGATGTTGATGCTCGCCGTTTCGCTTCCATAAATCAATTAAAAATTAAAATTATGTCGAGAGAAAAAGAAGGTAGACAAAAATCTGGGAAAACAGCGCCATCAAGCACTCCTAAAGAGAAAAAGGCCGCCAAAAGGGCAAAACGGAATGCCAAGAATAGAGCGGAATAAAAGGAAAACATCATAAACCTTATTGCTTAACCGTGGAAAATGGTGAATTTGAAGAATCCAAGAAGTTTAACTTGGCAGATGCACTAGAGTATATTTCTAATACGATAGTGGTAAAAAACATAATAGTCGAAAACAACTGTGTCATACAGGTATTTGTATTCGATTATGGCAAAGTGCAATCTTATGAGACATCTCCTTTTCCCCGATTTATTTACATCATCGAGGGTAAAGCGGAAGTTGTTATCAATGATAACTCCACCTTCATGCAAAAGGGAGACTCGATTCTTGTACCAGGGCATTCCACCAGCTCAATTGAAGCAAATCATAAGTTCAAGATGACCTGTACTACCATTAAGGGCGAATAGGAATTAACTATGAAGCATAAATGCGTAATCAGGAATTGGTACAATGGCAAAACGGTTTGAAATGGGAGATATTGTCTGCGCCAAGGTAAGGCCCTAGACGAAACTCTGAATACGATTATACGTATTTCTGTACCGTTCCAAATAATCTTTCCGCCAATGAACCTGTCCATTTCGACAGTAAGTTAGAACCTTATAAAGGTAGCCTATCGATTATTAAAACTTAAAACAAACACTATGAGAGCAAACGCATTGGTTTATTGCGAAAATGAATTTGGGAGTATAGACGGTAAAGTGGCCAATGGACTTATTCGGCAATCGGAGACCTACAATATCGTTGGGGTCATTGATAGCTCGACGGCTGGTCAGGATGCAGGCGAATATCTTGATGGTGTAAAAAATGCCATTCCCATTTTCGAAAGTATAGCACTTGCCTTAGAAGAATTAAGCACTATCCCGGAATACTTTATCTATGGTATCGCCCCACTCGCTTCCTTTTTAAACGATGAACAAAAGGAAATTATTTTTACCGCTATGAAGAGTGGGATGAACATCGTTAACGGTCTTCCTGAATTTTTTAACGAGAATACTCAATTTACCCGTATGGCCCGTAATTATGGAGTAACTATACAGGATGTTAGAAAACCACCAAAACGTGAAAACCTCCATAATTTTTCAGGACGTATTCAAGAGGTAAAGGTTCCGATAATTACGGTAATGGGAACCGACTGTGCTGTAGGCAAAAGAACTACTGCATTAGTATTAGTGGAAGCATTACGGGATGAAGGTCTGAACGCTGTCTTTGTGACCACCGGTCAGACAGGCCTGCTCCAAGGCTCCAAATACGGAGTGGCCATAGATGTTTTAACATCAGGGTTCGCCACCGGTGAAGTTGAAAACGCCATCCTAAATGCCTATGAGCAAGAACAACCGGATATCATTGTTGTTGAAGGCCAGGGAGCTTTAAGCCATCCTGCATTTACTTCTTCAAGTGCTATTATTCGAGGGGCAATGCCAGATGCGATCATTATACAGCATCCTCCAAAACGAAAAAGTTATTGTGACTATCCCGAAATTCCGATGTTGGACTTGGTAGACGAGATTGAAATGATAGAGATATTCTCCAAATCAACGGTCATAGCAATTACCATTAACCATGAAAACATGACCCATGCTGAAGTGAACCATGTAATAGGTCAGTATGAATCAGAATATAATCTACCTGTTACAGATGTCCTAATGCATGGATGCGATAAACTGGTAAAGGAGTTGATCAAAACATTTCCAGAGTTAAAAAGAGAGTCGGTGTTGGTTTGAATCTTCCTAGGATAGATATAGATTTAGGGAAGATTGCCCATAATATACAACAGTTGAAAACACTGTATGGCTCCAAAGGCATAAATATAATAGGGGTTACCAAAGTGATTGGGGGCAATCCAATAATTGCTGATGTCTTGGTAAAAAATGGTATTGAAATTCTGGCAGACTCTAGAATTTCGAATATTATAAAAATGCGCAAAGCGGGTATACGAGCACAATACCTGTTACTCAGAACACCTGCGCTCAGCCAAGCGGAAGAAGTGGTTATTCATGCTCACATAAGCCTAAATTCCGAATTAATAGTTCTAAAAAAACTTTCGGAATGCGCCTTAAGAAACCATATTACACATAAGGTTGTTCTTATGGTGGAACTTGGAGACTTGCGAGAAGGAATCATGCCATCGGAAATGAATGCCCTTGTAAAGGAGGTGCTAAACTTGGAAGGTCTGGTCTTGGTAGGTATAGGAACAAATCTCGCATGCTTTGGCGGAATAAGTCCTGATGCAGACAAAATGAACGAGTTGTCTTCAATAGCAATCCGTTTGGAAGAAAAATTCAAAATCACCCTAACAATGGTGTCCGGCGGAAACTCTGCAAATCACAACTGGTTTACGTCTTCAAAGGATATAGGCAGAATAAATAGCTTACGATTGGGCGAATCTATTTTTTTAGGCAGGGAAGCACTTTGTAGAAAACCTATACCAGGACTTTTTACCGATATTTTTACCTTAAGAGCAGAGGTTATCGAAGCAAAACGAAAACCATCACAACCCTATGGGGAAGTATATCAAAATACGAACGGTGATATCCCTAGGTTTAAGAATAAGAGCTTAATGGATAGGGCCGTTCTCGCGATTGGAATGCAGGACGTCATTGTTTCAGGAATCACTCCAAAACAAAAAATAACCGTGTTAGGTGCTAGCAGTGATCACATGTTGATAGACAATACCAAAACAAGTTTAAGAGTGGGAGATACGGTAGCGTTCGACCTGAATTATAGCGCATTGTTAAGAGTATTCAGCACCCCCTACATTACAAAAAACACAATCGATTTATATGAATGTGCAAACATACTGTGAAGCGGTCGAGACAAAAGACCTTCAGCATAAACTTTTGGCCCCCTCCATTTGGGTTCGGGAAAATCATTCACCACTAGTGAGTTTGTTAGATACTAGTTTTAATTTGATTTTTGAACCTTCAATATCAAAAGACTATCAGTACCTCGTCAGAGAAGATATATTCATAAAAATAGGCCGAATCAGCAAACAATTGGATAGGCAAAATAAAATTTTGATTGTTCGTTCTGCTTGGAGATCTTCTGAACATCAACAACTTTTATGGGATTCCAAATTTGCCTACTACCGGAAAGAACATCCCGAAAAATCGAATACTGAAATCAGAGAAATCATAAGCTATTTTATCGCTTCCCCAACAATGTCCATGCACGGTACAGGCGGAGCAGTAGATGCTTTGATTTATGACAAACTTGAAGATCGTGTGATGGATTTTGGCACCAACAACGGATTGGAGATTAATCTTTCAAAAAAATGCTATCCCTACTATCCAGATATTAGTCCTGAGGCGAAAAAAAATAGGGCACTTCTAATCGGTCTATTTGAAGACGAAGATTTTGTATGTGATTTGAAGGAATATTGGCATTTTGATTACGGCAATGTTGTTTGGGCCATTGAAAAAGAAAAGGAATATGCCATTTATGGACCCATAACTTAGCTATGTCAACCCACTGAATGAAAAGTAAGGGTTTTATTACTATCTTCGAAACCCTTGAATTGACTTCCCTGTTAAAACAAAAAAACGTTTGCAAGATAATTATTATCGTTTACTATAAAGAAAAAAAGAGGGCTTTTGCCCTCTTTAAATAGTACTGGTCCTTAAGAAAAACGTATTAGTTTTAAGGCATTATGCCTCCGGTGATTTTTCCAGCTCTCATGGCGGGTCAATGGCCTGTCAATACTATTATTGTTGTCTTTAGGTTCTTTCTTCGTATGCTTCATAATTCCTTCTCTATTTGCTTACTTGTGATAGGCGTAATACACACCTTTATCTACACATCTTACAAGATGCAAAGATAGTTGAAACATAACACTATTAGATCAGGTTTAACACGACACTAAGACAGATAAAATGCGGGATACAAGCTATTTGAACACCTAGAATTTTGACTCAGTCCGCCTGCCGATAGCACCCTTCCAAAGCCAATTAACCCCATACAACTGTTATCCACTCTTAAAACGCCTTACTAATAGCTTAAAATGTCCTTTTGGCTAAAAATAGTCTTTCGCCAGCGGCTAAAGTTCCCATAGTTTCTTTTCTGTCAGAATCACTTCGTTTTTCATGACCACAGACTTTCAGATTAAAAGAACCTGGGCAAATAGTATCTTATCCGTAATATACAATGTGTGATTTATGTAAGATTGGCTTGAATTAGTATAAGAAGCTCGGGTACGGGAAATCCTATCTTTATAATTAAACCTAATTACTATGGATAATGACCCTATGGGTGAGATAAAAAGCGTATTGAAAAAAGGTCAGTGGAGAAATCTGATCATTATTACTGCATTAATGGTATTACTATTTGCATTTAAACCATGGGTTCAGATTGGTGCCGGTGAGCGAGGCGTTGTCCAGAATTTTGGTGCAGTTCAGGACAAAGTATTGAATGAAGGCATCCACTTCAAAATTCCAATAGTGCAAACCGTCATTTTAATGGACGTAAAAATTCAAAAAGCGATGACAGATGCTGCCTCTTCATCCTCTGACTTGCAGGATGTGGATTTATCCGTAGCCCTTAATTATCACATTATACCCGATAAAGCCAATTTGGTATATCAAACTATTGGCGTGCAATTTAAGGAGCGGATCATTGACCCTGCCATTCAGGAAGTAATGAAAGCGGTGTCGGCCAGATATACTGCCGAGGAATTGATTACCAAAAGACCGGCGGTCAGTACCGAAATGCAGCAAGCGCTTACATCAAGATTACTCGCATCGAACATATCGGTCGACGCTTTTTCGATTATCTCATTTAGCTTTTCCCAAACCTTTACCGATGCCATTGAGGCAAAACAAACCGCGGAGCAAAATGCATTGAAGGCAAAAAGGGACCTGGACAGGATTAGGGTCGAAGCAGAACAGACCATTGCTGCAGCAACAGCCGAAGCAGAGGCGCTACGGTTACAAAAAATGAATATTTCACCCGACCTTATTGAACTCAGGAAGATAGAAGCAAACCTTAAGGCCATAGAAAAATGGAACGGGATTTTACCTGAGGTAACGGGTGCAGGGGCAATTCCATTCATTGGAGTAGGTGATGCAATTAAAAACAAAAGATGAGAATATCTTTGGATTTGAATACAGAATCCATAATTATTGGGTTAGTGTTCATCCACCTTATAGTGGGCAGCATTCGAGGGCTGTATAGATATCGAATGATTGAAAAATACCAATACAACTACTATGGCGACCATCCCATGAATCTTTTGGGCAAACTAGCACACAATTGGTTAACTGGCACTTTCAGTTCGACTACTTTTTTACTTTCAGCTTCCTTGACTATTATGCTGTTTTTATTCTTCAATGCATGAATTGATTAACAAGGCAAGGAATCATCCGTGGGGTTGAATCTTTATTAGACCCGAAATGTTATCGGTAATCACGCAGCAATTCTTATCGTTTAAAACCAAGTGATTTTATGAATCCGACTTTTGGCAAGGCTTAAAAATCTGTGAACTTCAGAATCTATGGCAAAAGAGTTGATGCCTAAACCCTAGTAAGAACTGAAAATCGTGGTTGATGCATCAATTTTGAAATATCACTCTTAAAGGTGTTGCCCTGGCATAAGCTTTTGTAAGCGTATTATCGTCGATATCTCTTTACTACCATCGTGCCAAACCATTACATCCTTGGTAAACGAGATTATGAAATTTTCCCCAATGTGTTTGTCAAAATGTAATGGGTGCTTTTTGAGTATTACGGACAGGACTTCGTTGAAGACCAATATTCCTTCGACTTCCGGACCAGTTTTGCAACAAAAAGAATAACCGCCCTCAACACGCCCTAGGTAAACCCCCTCTATCTGTCCTATCTGGTTTGTCTCCTGGGAAGGGGAAATGACAAATGAAGACAGTATGATTAAGAATAGTGTTATCTGCATAATTAGCTTTTTGTCTTTTCCGAGGCGTTTTTGAAGGTGCTGTTTTATCAGATTTTGACTTTCCCGCTTGATCTACTGTTTACCGTGTTTACCCTAAGCTATATTTTCTCGAATACGAATCTATAATGATCCATTATTTCTTTTTCAAAGCATATTTTGTTAGGGCTAATTTTAAAAACAGCTACCTGGTGCCTAAATTCCTTATCCATAATGTATTTCGGAATTAAGGACAAATAAAGTCCGTACTTTTTCAGATTAAACTTCCTGAACCTCTTTCGCCATTGGCGTATCGTCTCAATATAATCCAACCTTCCACTGCTTTGGGAAATGAGTTTAAAGTTCGGTTCGGCGTTTCTTATTACCATTTCCGGGCCGTAGGGAAGCCATGAACCCGGAAACTCCTTGACCATTAGGGCCATAACATGGGCGGCCGAACCTTTTTTGGCCTTGACATCCAAATCTTCATAGTCGATCATATTTTTGCTAAAGGTCATCGTTTGCATATAAACCATTCCTCCGCGGGGCATTAAGTTGGCAAGTGTCTCAAAAAAATCTCGATATACTTTTTCTTGTTTACCTTCTTTCCATTCGTCAATGGAACAGAAATGTTCCAATCCTCCTATACAAGCTATGGCGTCAAACGTTCCAAAATCTTGAGGTTTTACATAACGACAATCCTTGACCAATACCTTCAGTCCGTTCTTTTGGCAGGCTTCTGCCTGCCCGTTCGACAGCGTTAGTCCAATACTGGTCGCCCCCCTTTCCCGGGTAATGTAGTGAGAGAAAGGCCCCCAGCCACAGGCCATATCCAGTACCCTGCTTTCTTGATTTATCTTCAGACTATCGGCTATGAATTTGTTCTTTGCCAGTTGTGCTTCCTCCAAGGACATTGAAAAATCGCCATCGTACTTAGCTCCGCTATAATCCCCTGTTTCGCCCATACTTAAACGGAATATTTTGTCTATGGTGGTATATGTAAAATCCAAATCCTTTTTATCTGCCATTTTTCTACTTTTAAATTTAACTGCCCAGTTTATCGTGGGACATCTTTGAAGAACTGTTTTCCTTGATCAAAATTTTCCTTCTTCTCCTCTGGATGGTAGTTTATGTTAAAAATACCAAGGTTTAAATGGAGACCAACAAGGTATTTGATGCCAGTGTCGCAATAAATTGTGAAGTGTTTGTAAATAAGCGCTAAAAATGCCCTTTCCTCTTTTGGTTATAAAGTCTTGGTATATGGTTTAAGAAAGGGTTTTACAAAAATTAAGTTCCTATAAAGATAGTCATTAAATCGTTCGCTTCAACTGCATATTTGATATTCTTTAGAGTATGTAAAATACTTATTTTTAAGACTTTAACATATTATTTGAAAGCACTGCTCTAATTAAACCTACCTTTGCTATTATCTAATAGTTTAGATAGGTTCCCTGCAATCAAGCTCGTTTTGCCGTAATTTGGTTTTTTGCTTGTGCAGTATAGTAATAGCAATAGTGCTTTAAACCGTTTTTAAACTGAGTTTAAGGAACAACGACCAGATTATATAGGTTGTCCTTGGTGCAAGTATTAATTTTCATTATAGATATCCTATTAATTTCTTCACAGTTCCATATTTTCAGCCTCCTACATAGCCCCATTGGGGTAAAAGCTGTTCCATCAGGGACAGGTTCCCCTTTTAATAGTGTGCTGGTGGGTGTTTTAAAAAGTAAGTAATAATCGTATCAAAAATCCGAAATTCTCGAAAAGAACAGGATCTGACTTTTCAAAAACGTTAAAAATCAAGGTCAATCAGTATTTTAAGACCAAGGGCATAAGTAAACATGCCAATAACAGCATGATTGCCAAGTCGGTCTTGATGCTTGCATTGTTTATTGTGCCATTGACCATCATTAACTTGGGACTTATTACAGGTCCATGGTTACTTTTTCTTCTCTATTTCATCGGTGGACTTGGAATGGCCGGAATTGGGATGGGCATTATGCACGATGCCATCCATGGTTCGTATTCGCGGAACAAGACTGTTAACAGGTTTATGGGATACACAATGAACCTTATAGGTGCCAGTGCGACTGTATGGAGGATACAACATAATGTATTGCATCATACCTATCCTAACATCACAGGGGCGGATGATGACATCAATGCTCCCTTTTTTCTTCGTTTCTCCCCTAATGCCAAAAGATATTGGTTACATCGGTTTCAGTTCGTGTACGCGTGGTTTTTTTATTGTTTATCAACAATCTCCTGGGTCACCACCAAGGATTTTGTCCGGATCAATCGTTACAGAAAGATGGGCTTTTTAAACAAAAAAAACGAGTTCCGCAAAGAGATCTCCATAGTGATCCTATGGAAACTCATCTACTATAGTTTTGCCCTGGTCCTACCGTTGATTATTGTACCTATTGAACCTTGGATTATTATACTCGCTTTTATCAGCATGCATCTGGTAACGGGATTTTTGATCAGTACAGTATTCCAGATTGCGCATATTATGCCCGGGGTAGCGTTTCCCATGCCAGACGAAAATGGTCTGATCGCCGGTGACTGGTCTATGCACCAAATGGCTACAACCACTAATTTTGCGCCTCGAAGCGGACTTTTCTCATGGTTGATCGGAGGGTTAAATTACCAGGTGGAGCATCATTTATTGCCTAACATCTGTCACATACATTATAAGAACCTATCGGGCATTGTAGCCGAGACGGCCAAAGAGTTTGGGATGCCCTATCATACCCAAAAAACCCTTGGTGGTGCCATTTGGAATCATATTAAAATGCTACATCTGTTAGGGAAAAGGACGGCAATTGCCACATAACAAACATCCAATTCGTAATGCGTGCAACGAATACAATACTACCGAAAATGGTACTGTTTTCCTCAATGTGCAAAGGGAGGGAAAGGTGAGCGTGGCAACCGCAATATTGACCAACTAATCTTGTTTTATTCCTGTGTTCAAAAGGCTATACTTAAAAGATTTCTTATGTCTATTCACAGTATCTATGGCCCTGGATCAAAACGTTTTGAGTTTAAACTGGACTGCAAACAATGCATCGATCAAGTTCATTTAAAATAAAAGATCAATCCTGTAGATTATTTGGCACCCATTTTTAAAATGCGGACTATGCATTGATTAGGAAAAAATCTATAGCCTCGTCCATATTGGTCCATTTATGTAATTAAATAAAAAAACCATCCCTGGGGATGGTTTTTTTATTCCTTGCAGAATCTTTAATCCAGTGCTAATTTTACCTGGACCGCATTCATGCCTTTTTCTCCTCTTTCCAAGACAAATTCAACTTCGTCGTTGTCGCGAATCTTATCAATCAGACCCGTTTGATGCACAAATACATCCTCATCTGAATCCTGGGGCTTAATAAAACCAAATCCTTTGGTGTTATTGAAAAATTTTACCGTTCCTTTTTGCATTATTTGATGTTTAGTATTAATTATTCTTTTGATTATCTGTTTTAAAATACTCATACGTTCTTTTACATTTTAAATTGATTCATTAATTCCAAGGAATACCCACATTTCCTTAATAGGATTTCTGTGTTGAACCTTGGCTATTTCGGTCAAACCGGTTCCTTTTGCGTATTAAATTGCTTGAGAGCAGGGATAAATTAGATCTGTGAAGATAAAAATAATGGCAGGCTATCGAACTTTTAACGCGGTGAAAGTACAACTTGTTCAGTCATTAGTTGACAATTATTTGTTAAAAAGCCCTCCATACAGTGTCTCCTGCCCGTACTGCCCTCTTACGCTATTATAAATCATAAAACGGCCCGGTCATATAGATATAAAATTGGGTATTGGCCAAGATGTGGATTTTAGGGACAGTTCTTTGGAGCACTTCTATGACCATGCACCAACTTTGAATATCCTTTGCTATGTACCGTTCTTTTTGAAACCCGTTTGCTCGGCCTCTCCACTTTGTGTTTTTTCAAAATCCGATAGACACTGGATTCAGATGTTATCATCCCACGATATCTTTCCAGATACCATTTGATTTGCCCTGGGCCTAGTTCGTTTTCCTTTCTGGGCTGCAATGCCTTTTCGACGACCTCCGGTTTTATTGTCTTGCGATGGTTATAGGCCATGGTATTTTCCCAATAATCCCTTTGGGCCATCTTTGTCGAAGGCTTTCTTCCATTTATAGAAAGTTGATTTCGTTACCTCTAATTTCCTAATAGCTTTCCTATTTGAACCCATCTCTTTAGTATAGGAATATGGTCAACTTCTTTTTAAAATCGACATATTCCTTGATTTCTGGAGTGATAATGGACATAATGGATGTACCTTGGTCCTCGACCTCATTAGCCCACTAGGGTCAGGGGTACCTACAATGATTAAAAAAGCAAAAACCGATAGACTTTATTTCATAGATGCCATGAGAGCTTGGGCAATTTTGATGATGTTACAAGGTCATTTTGTGGCGGCCCTATTGTCAGACGTTTACCGGGACAAGGATGATCTGTTTTTTTCTATTTGGAGTTACTTTCGAGGGGTTACGGCCCCCCTATTCTTCACAGTTTCAGGCTTCATCTTTACCTTCTTGCTAGTGCGGGAACATAGCCAGGGCATTTCCAACCCCCGAGTTGGAAAAGGGATTAAAAGAGGTGTTCAACTCATGGCCATCGGTTATCTATTGCAAATACGTTTTTCCAAGGTATTTAAAGGAGCTATCAACGACTCTTATGATATAGTACATGTACTCCAATGCCTGGGCTTGTCCATAATATTGATCGTTTTGGTATATCTGGTTTCCTATAAATCCAAAAGAAAGGTCTTTCCAGTGCTTTTGTGTTCAATAACCATTTTGCTATTTATTTTCAAAGCCAGTTATGAGCAATGGGATTATTCTTTTATGCCCGAATTTTTATCCAACTATTTTACAAAGGCGAATGGTTCGGTCTTTACGATAGCACCTTGGTTCGGGTTTACTTCCTTTGGGGGTTTTTTAGCAGTAGTTTTCGCAAATCAGCATACCAAAACCAATTTTTATAGGAACGCAATCATAACTGCACTTTTGGGGGGATATATTTTGGTGGCCAACTCCTATGAAATCATCAGAGATCTCAAGGAAATAACCGGGTTGCAATTTTTTCAGGACGCCTTACAGCATACCTATCTTTTTGCTCGTTTAGGTGTTGTGCTATTTGTTTTTGCATTTTTTGTGCTCTTTCGTCAATATTTCAAAAGCAAGGTACTCCTAAGAATCGGGCAAAAGACCTTACCCATTTATATCTTACATTCCGTTATGCTTTATGGAAGTATTACAGGATTTGGGCTAAGTAGGTTCTTTTATCATTCACTATCCCCGACATCAGTTGTTTTGGGAGTAACATGTTTTGTCGTTCTTGTCAGTGTAACCGTGATGATTTTGGATAGAAAAATGAAAATAATCAATAAAAAGTTAATCAAAATATGGTTCCGCTAAACCTTCTAATTACGGGACAATTAACAAATTAGGCAAAACGGTCCAAGCCATGCCCGGTTATGGCGAGTAGTTTTGCCGCGACTCTCTGTCAATTCAACCTGGAGTAAGGACAGAGTGAACGGTTGGAGAATCGGGCTGGTTAGTTACATTGTAAATGTGTTATCAGCTAAGCAGTAAAAGTACCTGTTGATAGCGATTACCCTATTTATATTTTAAAATTAAGGAAAATTGTCGGGCTAGCAGGTCAATCCTTGCCATTGTCGGCAAACGTTTTTTATTCAGTCCGCTTTATTAATCAAATTACTCATGTATACAATTTGCCATTTTTTATCAGAATTTTTCCAAATTCTAGAGGTAGTCTCTCTCAAAGTATCACCTTTAGTATTTATATATAGTATGCTGACAAAATCATAACCTAAATCTCTTTCCAACAGTTTTTGCTCATCGTAGTTTTCAATAACTGTTTTCTTAGGTAAATGTGGACCAAACTTGACCATGTCATCATATGTCCAAATTTTTCCATTTTCCCACATTTGAATGCTTTTATCGATTCCGGCTAAAATCTCGTCTAAATTTTCACCTCCCTCCATATAAATACTCTGATAGGCTTGTGCCATTTTTTCAAATTCCTTTTGTTCAGTTTCAGTAAAAGCCTTGTCAGGTTTACAAGAAAAGAAAGTAATTACAAGAATTAAATAAACGTACTTCATATTAGATTTTAATGTTTGCCAACCCCCTTGTATATGAGCCGTAGCCGTTGATTATTTTGACAGGCTATTTTTTAATTGACTTTTATCCCTATGTCCACCGATACACTGCCATTTTCCATTTACCTTTACCAGAACATCACTCCATCTTAACGTACCGGTATAAATACTATCTTTTTCCATATATTCCCCATAAATTGACGGTTCACTTGGACCGATCCATTTAAAAGTCTCTTTAGACACAAAATGGACAATCGCGGTTTCACCATTTCCCATGATAGTGAATTCAATAGGTTCAAGTTCCATTTCGATTACTTCCTCGTTTTTTTTGACGTAGTCCCATAAATTGATGAACCCCTCTTTTTTTAATAGTTTTTTGGAAGTCAGAGACCATCTTCGCCAATGGGGATGGTATGTTTCCATGTGCGCATCATAGTTGTTGTCCCTCCAAGAATAAAATCTAGCCTCGATTGCCTTCCACAATTCTTTTTCAATTTCGGCCTTATTAAGTTTAGGAGACTCTTCTTTTTTATTATTGCATGAGAGAAAAACGATTGCGACAAATCCAAGTATAAAAAGCTTTCTCATAGTATTATTCGGATTTTGTTATTCCCAATTGCTGCCAACGGTTCGGCTATGATAGGTTGCAGAAAACGTCCGAAGGACTTTTCCGCGGTAGCTCCAAGTTAGCAAATGGGCGAGGATTTCCTGCAAGGAAATCCGTAAGCAATGGATCATAGGTATTGTTAGCGATTCGTTTTTCATTCCAAAGAAGTAACGGATGGATCGGGATTAAAGGTGTCGACTACATTTTTCCAAGTTCCGTCCTGTTGTTTTTTCCAAATTGTAACCGCTTTGTTGAAAGTTTTTATCTTATTTCCAAGAGAATCATTAACTCCGAAATATATATTCTCTATTAAATATGCCAGATCACCACTTTCAGAAACAAAGACCTCTTTAGGCTCCCAATTAACTTCAAAACCGGGAATTTGAGCGTTGGCCTCCAACATTTTTGATATTTGTTCTTTTCCTCTTAATGTTGGTTGTCCAGGTGCTATTAGAATTGCATCATCAGTCCAATAACTTAAATATTCCTCATTGGTTTTTGATTGTGCCCATTTTCGGCTTGTTTCCATGACTTTCTCGCCTTCGGCTTTTAAATCAATACTTTCCTTTTTCCCACAACTAGTAAAAAAGATTAGAAAAGATGAAATGTAAATCAGTTTTCTCATAATGCTTGGATTTTATTATTTCTATTGGTTTTAATTATCGCTAACAACGGGATATAGTTATTAACTAATATCGGAAAATATAGTTAATGCTCATATCCAACCTATATGATTTATTGATAACGATTTTTAAGGTCTCATTAAATGGCCGTTTTATGTGGCCGATTTCAAAATTTGTTTATTTCTTTTTGTGAGCGTCCTTTTTGCGGTCTCTTTTAAAAGTGCCATTAATTTTCCTTTTATAGGACGCTTTTTACATGACTAGCTGTTGTCACTGACTATATCAATTTCACAACCCGGAGGCCGAGGGTTCAAGTCCCTCTCGCTACAACAAAAGACCGCAATTTGTGGTCTTTTTTCTTTTCCTTGCCAGTGGTATCAAGTAACTTTAACTACAAACTGGAAGCATGAAGAATACCATCTCCGAACGCGTAGCCGATTTTCTCAAAAACTTTCCTCCTTTCAACGAGTTAAAACGAAATGAACTACAGACACTTTCAGAGCAGATACATATCGTTTATCGGGAGCGGGGCAGTACAATCTTTGCGGAGGGAGAAGCGCCCCATGACCATTTCTATCTGATTCATAAGGGGGCCGTATCCCTGACCAAAAAACCGAAAAACGAAATCGTGGATATTTGCGATGAAGGGGATATTTTTGGCCTTAGGCCGTTGATGGCCAATGAGAAGTACAAATTGGACGCCAAGGCCCATGAAGAGAGCATCCTTTATGCCGTTCCCATCGATATTTTTAAACCTTATGCCCAAGAAAACAAGGAAGTCGGGAATTTTTTGATCGAAAGTTTTGCTTCCAATACCCGCAACCCGTATTCAGAAAGCCACAGGGGCAAGCTTTATGGGGAAAAGGAAAATGTGGAAAGCCCAGATCCCAGCACCAGACTGCTGGATTTGCAGCCTGTGAAATATTCCAAAAACCTCGTAAGTTGTTCCCCTGGGATGACCGCAAAAATGCTTGCCGAGACCATGACAAAGAGGAAGGTGGGATCCATACTGGTCGTTCAGGGTGACCTGCCCGTGGGCATGGTAACGGATAAAGATCTCCGCAACAAAATCGTTACCGGAGCTTACCCCATTGACACCCCGGCTTCCAAAATTATGACCGCCCCGGTGATCACCTACCCAAAAAAACTGACCATCACCCAGGCGCAGATGGCCATGATGAAGAGCAACATCAGCCATCTATGTCTCACCAAGGACGGGACACCCAATACCAAAGCCGTCGGAATCCTTTCCAAACACGATGTCATGGTAGCCCTTGGAAACAATCCCGCCGTGTTGATAAAGGCCATTAAGCGTAGTACAAAGTACAAACAGATAAAACCCATCAGAAATAATATCATGGATTTGCTAAGGGGGTATCTGGAACAAAACATTCCGATAACGCTGACTTCAAAAATCATTTCCGAACTCAACGATGCCTGCATTAAACAATGTATTAAAATCTCTTTGGGGAAAATGGAAAAAGCACCTCCGGCAAAATTTGCATGGCTTGCCATTGGAAGTCAGGGCAGAAGTGAACAACTGTTGCACACCGATCAGGACAACGCCCTGGTGTTTGAGGATGTACCCGAGAGTAAACTCCCTGAAACCACGGCCTACTTTCTGGAGTTGTCCAGAAGGGTGAACAAAGGACTTTTCACCATCGGATACGACTACTGTCCTGCCGAAATGATGGCCTCTAACCCCAAATGGTGCCTAAGCCTAACCGAATGGAAAAACAAGATTTCCCACTGGATCATTAATCCAGGGGCGGATGAAGTGCTGCTCTCCTCCATCTTTTTTGATTACAATCTCTCCTATGGTACCAAGGAATTGGTTGAAGAAATTTCCGCACATATTTTTGAAACTGTAGGGAAATACCCTGTTTTTTATCTGCACTTGGCCAGCGGGGCGTTGCAAAACCCCTCCCCTACTGGTTTTTTTAGGCAATTCCTGGTAGAACAGGATGGTGCCCACAAAGACTTTTTTGATATCAAAAGAAGGGCATTAATGCCCCTAACCGACGCCGCCAGGGTATTGATACTTTCGCATTCCATTAAAGGCATCAACAATACCGCCGAACGATTTGAGAAACTGGCCGAACTGGAACCCAACAATGCCGAGTTCTACCTATCCTGTTCCTACGCCACTAAAGCGCTATTGAAATTCAGAACCATACAGGGCCTATTGCACAATGATTCCGGTCGTTTTATCGCTTTGGACAAACTAACGAAGGAAGAAAAAATAAAGCTCAAAAGGACGTTTAAGACCATTAAGGAACTGCAGGAAGTAATTTCGGTCCGGTTTAAGGTATCAAACATTTTGAGGTAATGGGTCTGTTTAAAAAAAATACGAGACCAGAGCTGCCCAATTTCTGGAAAACCTATGAAGCCTCGTTTCAGGAAAAACCTAAGTACATTTGGGATCGGCAACAGTTTGTGGTCTTGGATACGGAAACCACCGGTTTTGATTTTGAAGAAGACCGTATTTTGTGCATTGGCGCGTTGTTGGTACAAGGCCAGACCATCCTGGTAAAGGAGAGTTTTGAGGTTTACCTGCTGCAGGAACGGTACAATTCGGAAACCGCTGAAATCCATGGGATTTTAAAGCGGGGTAAGCTGCAGAAAATCCCTGAATTAGAGGCATTAAAGCGACTCCTTATTTATTTGGGCAACCGGATCATTGTGGCACACCATACACAGTTCGACATTACGATGATCAACAGGGCCTTAAGGCGGCATAACTTGCCCCAGTTGAAAAACAAAACCTTGGATACGGCCATCCTGTACCAACGCAGCCTGATAAAATCCAAGCTTTTGGAGCGCAAGGCACATTATTCCCTTGACGAGCTGGCCGATAAGTTCAACATTTCCAAAAAGGACCGACATACGGCCATAGGGGATGCCTATATCACGGCCATTGCCTTTCTGAAAATCGTATCCAAGCTCAAAAAGAAAAAAGATTTTGCCCTAAAACCCCTGTTGGAGTAGGCTGTTTACTGGTCAATACCGTTCAAATAGGCCTTTACATTTTCATTGATCCGTTCTTGGATATTGGTAATGTTGGCTTTATTGAAGGTCTCTCCAGTGATGTTCTCATAGAGTTCAATATACCTGGCCGATACGGTCTCGATATACGCGTCGGTCATCTCCGGGACCGTCTGTCCCTCCAATCCCTGGAAACCGTTGGAGATAAGCCATTGCCTCACAAACTCCTTTGAAAGCTGCTTCTGTGGTAGTCCTTTGGTCTGACGATCTGCATAACCTTCCTGATAAAAATAACGGGAAGAGTCTGGGGTATGTATCTCGTCTATCAACACAATTTTGCCTGCTTTGGTCTTCCCGAATTCATATTTGGTATCCACCAAAATAAGTCCTCTTTCGGCGGCTATTTCAGTACCGCGCCGGAACAGTGCCCTGGTATATTTTTCCAATTGGGCATAATCCGCTTCGGAAACAATGCCACGGCCCAAGATATCTTCCTTGGAGATATCCTCATCGTGGTCTCCCTTTTCGGCCTTGGTGGCCGGGGTGATAATCGGTTCCGGGAAGGGATCGTTTTCCTGCATACCATCCGGCATAGCAACTCCGCAAAGCATCCTTTTGCCCGCCTTGTATTCTCTTGCCGCATGACCCGAAAGATAGCCTCTTATGACCATCTCTACCTTAAAGGGCTCACAGGCATGTCCTATGGCCACATTGGGGTCTGGAGTAGCCAATAACCAATTGGGCACGATATCTTTGGTGGCTTCCATCATTTTTGTTGCAATCTGGTTCAAAATCTGGCCCTTATAGGGAATTCCCTTGGGCATGACCACGTCAAAGGCCGAAAGACGATCGGTAGCGACCATGACCAGAATGTCATTGTGCAAGCGGTACACTTCCCTCACCTTTCCCCTATAAACACTTTGCTGGCCCGGGAAATTAAAGTCCGTGGCTATAATGGTATTGCCCATAAACAACTATTAATTATGATGCTCGATAGTCTTGTAGGCATCGATCACTTTTTTGACCAACTTATGTCGGATAACGTCCTTGTCGTCCAAATAGATCATTTCTATGCCCTGCACGTCCTTGAGAATCAGCAAGGCCTCCTTAAGTCCCGAGATGACCCTACGCGGCAAATCAATCTGCCCCGGATCGCCGGTAACCAAAAACTTGGCGTTCTTCCCCATTCGGGTAAGGAACATCTTCATTTGTGCATGTGTGGTATTTTGCGCCTCATCAAGAATGACGAAGGCATGGTCCAGGGTCCTTCCGCGCATAAAGGCCATGGGAGCGATCTGTATGGTTCCATTTTCGATCAAATGAGCCAACTTTTCCGCCGCGATCATATCCCGCAAGGCATCGTAGAGCGGCTGCATATAGGGGTCCAATTTTTCCTTTAGGTCGCCGGGCAAAAACCCTAGGTTCTCTCCCGCCTCCACTGCGGGACGCGTAAGGATGATACGTTTTACCTGTTTTTCCTTTAATGCCCTTACGGCCAGGGCGACCCCGGTATAGGTCTTTCCGGTTCCTGCGGGACCAATGGCAAAGACCATATCGTTCTTTTGGGCGGCATCTACCAGTTTCCGTTGATTGGCGGTCTGTGCCCTTATCAATCTGCCGTTTACGCCGTGGACCAGCACGTCCCCACTCTTCGCCGAAGCTTCGTAGTCTGCCTCCCCATTACTCGTCAACACCCGTTCTATGGCATTTTCATCCAATTTGTTGTACTTGGCAAAATGAGCGGTAAGCATGTCGAAACGTCTATCAAATTCGTCCAAAAGCTGCTCATCCCCATATACCTTTATTTTACTTCCACGGGCAACGATCTTTAGTTTGGGAAAGTATTTTTTTAGGATATCTATATTGGCGTTTTGCTGTCCAAAAAACTCTCTTGGACTTATTTCGGTAAGTTCTATAATGAGTTCGTTCAAAGAATGTGGGTTTTAAAAGTCGTTCCTTTCATATAAATTTCCGTACGCTATTTTTTTATGTAATTTTGTCCAACAAACTTAAGTAAAAATCAGTTTGCCTAAATAAAAACATATCAACAGTCCTGCATGGCAATCATTACCCTAACTACTGATTTTGGACATAAGGATCATTTTGTAGGCGCTATAAAAGGGACCATCTACAGGGAGTTGCCCGATGCAAAAATTGTTGATATTTCACATAACATAAGCCCGTTCAACATTCAGGAATGTGCTTACCTCCTAAAAAATTCCTATAAAGCCTTTCCAGAGGGTACCATACATATTGTGGGCGTTGACTCGGAGCCCAGTCCAGAGAACCAACATATTGCCGTTTTTGTTGACGGGCACTATTTTCTAAGTGCAAACAATGGGGTGATCTGTTTGATCACGTCGGAGATAAAACCGGAAAAAATTGTTGAGATCAATATTCCGAATCCCATGCAAGGTTCCTTTCCGGTGCTGGACGTTTTTGTACAGGTAGCCTGTCACATTGCCCGGGGCGGTACCTTGGAGGTGGTGGGCAAACCCTTTGACCAGTTGAAGGAATTAAAGGAATTTTCACCCAGGATAACGGACAATGGAAAGACCATCATTGGAAGTGTCATTTATATTGACAATTACGGCAATGTGGTAACCAATATCCAAAAAAGCCTTTTTGACGCTTACAGAAATGGTAGAAAATTTGAACTGAACGCCCGTAACAAAAGGATTACCGAAATTCACCATACCTATAGTGATATTCTGAACTTTGATCTTCCAAAGACGCAGCGCAAAGGACCTGGTGACCTTCTGGCCCTCTTTAATTCATCGGATTACATAGAATTGGCCATTTATAAAAGTGACCTCAATACAGTGGGCGGGGCCTCTACCCTATTGGGACTCGATTACAGGGATACCATTATCATAAATTTTATCTAAATGTTGGTACGTATCGTAAAATTGACCTTTAAAAAAGAAAATATCGTTAGTTTTGAGCAGATTTTTAAGGAAACCAAAAACACCATCCGGAATTTTTCTGGATGTTCTTTCTTGGAACTGTATCAGGACATGAACGATCCCAATGTATTCTTTACCTATAGCTATTGGGATTCGGAAAAGGACTTGGAAGCCTATAGAAATTCCGATTTTTTTAAACAGGTCTGGAGCAGAACCAAACCTTTGTTCGCCGAAAAACCGGAAGCCTGGAGCGTTATCAAGAGGGAAAGCTTAAACTAAAGGAAGATGTTGGCCATATTTAAGCGGGAAATACAAGCGTTCTTTGCCTCACCCATTGGGTACTTGGTCATAGGACTGTTTTTGGTGCTCAACGGACTTTTCCTTTGGGTCTTTAAAGGACAGTACAACATCTTTGACTACGGTTTCGCCGACCTTGGGAACTTTTTTCTATTGGTCCCTTGGGTCTTTCTCTTCTTAATCCCGGCCATCACCATGAAGAGTTTTTCTGAAGAAAAAAAGCTGGGAACGTTGGAATTACTATTTATCAAACCCATTTCCATTTGGCAAACCGTACTTGGGAAGTTTGCAGGAACCATGGTTTTGGCCGGTATTGCCATTGTCCCCACCTTGCTATATGTATACTGTATAGCGCAGTTGGGAACTTCCGTGGGCAATTTGGATACCGGAGTGGTCATAGGTTCCTATTTTGGCCTCCTTTTCCTTATCTGTAGTTATACCGCTGTTGGGTTATTTGCTTCCACCCTGTCCGAAAATCAGATCGTTGCGTTCATCACGGGTATGGTCCTCTGCTTTTTGCTCTACTACGGTTTTGAAGCTCTGGCCACGCTTTTTTCCGACGGAAATAGCTTTCTTTTTATCCAACAATTGGGAATGAAGGCGCATTTCACGAATATATCCCGAGGGGTACTGGACACCCGTGACCTCATCTATTTCGTGGGACTGGGCCTGTTCTTTCTTTTTCTTACCGTTGAACAACTTAAAAAACAGCATAGCTAATGCCCAAGACCGTGTTATCTTTTGTGAAGGCTTTGGTGGTTTTGGTCCTGATCAATCTCCTGGGCACTTTTTTTTATACCCGTTTAGACCTGACGGAAGATAAAAGATACACCTTGTCGGAAGCGGCCCTTGCATCGGTTGAGGATTTTGGTACACCGGTCATTGTAGATGTTCTGTTGAACGGCTCACTACCCCCTGAATTTGAAAGACTCAAGCAAGAGACCAAGCAATTATTGGAGGAATTCGGTGCTGAAAACAACAACATAAAGTTCAGCTTTATCGATCCACTGGAAGATGAAGGACAAACGGAGGCCACGGTTGCTGAACTACAGGCCATTGGCCTTAAACCGGCCAGCATTACCGTGGAGGACAACGGAAAGGTGTCCCAGGAAATCCTGTTCCCCTGGGCCATGGTAAACCACAACGATCGAACGGTACGTGTGTCCCTGCTTAAAAATAAACTGGGCGCCACCGCCGAAGAACGGGTAAACAATTCCGTACAACATTTGGAATACGCCTTTGCAGATGCCTTTACCAAACTTAAAATTAGGGAAAAGAAGCAAATTGCAATCATTAAGGGAAACGGGGAATTGGATGATATCCATTTGGCCGATTATCTTACTAGCCTACGTGATTATTACAATATTGGGGCCATCACCCTGGATTCAGTGGCCACAAATCCCCAAGGCGTTTTGGATCAATTGAAAAACTATGATCTGGCAGTGATAGCCAAACCTACGGAAGCGTTTACCGATGAAGAAAAGTATGTGTTGGACCAATACATCGTCAGCGGCGGAAAATCCATTTGGTTGATCGATCAGGTCGCTATTGAACTCGACAGCCTTTTTAACGAAACCGGTACGGGTGTTGCCGTTCCCAGAGATCTAAACCTCAACGACTTCTTTTTTAAGTACGGTGTCCGTATCAATCCCGTTTTGGTCAATGACCTATATTTTACGCAAATTGTGCTGGCCTCGGGTGAAGGCAACAGTTCCCAATACAATCCTGTGCCCTGGTACTACCATCCCATGGTGTTTTCTAGGAACGACCACCCCATCAATAACAATTTGGAGGCACTTCGGCTACAATTTGCCAACAGCCTGGATACCCTAAAAAATGCCAACAAAAAGACGGTGCTGTATTGGAGTTCGCCCTTATCCAAAACAGAATCGGCCCCAAAACAAATAAGTTTGAACACTATTGGCATCCCACCGCAAAAAGAGAGTTATACCGACGGTAATAAGCCCTTGGCGGTATTGATCGAAGGCGCCTTTAATTCGGCATTTGCGAACCGGGTGAAGCCCTTAAAATTGAAAGGTGCCCAGGAGAAAGGTCCCGCGAACAAAATGTTGGTCGTAGCCGACGGGGATGTTATAAAAAACCAAATCAGAAATGGCAGGCCATTGGAACTTGGGTATGACAAATGGACCAATAATTTCTATGGAAACAAGGAATTTCTGGTGAACAGTATGAATTATCTTCTGGACGATACCGGACTTATAAACATCAGGACCAAAAAAGTGGCCATCCCCTTGTTGGACGAGAAAAAAATAGCAGCGCAAAAAACCAAGTGGCAATTAATAAATATTGGCCTTCCCGTGGCATTGACCTTGGTTTTCGGCTTTCTTTTTAATTATTTCAGGAGACGAAAATACAGTAGCTGAGTGTTAATAAGTTTGTTTCCTTAAAAAGGACTTTTAAAATATCTTTGTTTTCATGAGCTTGTCCCTATTTTAAAGCATTTTAGGCCACGGACATGGATTGGATTTCCTTTAGATCAACCGGGGAACATATGAATAAAAATTACACAACCAATGAAATTTATAGTTTCTAGCAACTATTTACTTAAACAGCTTCAAGTTTTGGGCGGGGTCATTAATAACAGCAATACCTTGCCTATTCTTGATAATTTTCTTTTTGATCTCAAGAAGGCGAAGCTTACGGTTTCCGCTTCTGATCTGGAGACCACCATGAGCACGGTCCTTGAAGTAGATTCGGATAATGAAGGTACGATTGCAGTGCCGGCCAGACTGTTGCTGGATACCCTAAAGACCTTTCCTGAGCAACCCCTCACCTTTGTGGTTGCCGATAACAATACCGTGGAGATAAGCTCCAATCACGGGAAGTATGCGCTGGCCTATGCCGATGGAGCAGAGTTTCCCAAGGCCGTGGAACTGTCCGATCCCAGCTCAACCACACTCATGGGCGATATCTTGGCATCTGCCATAAACAAGACCATATTTGCAGCCGGTAACGATGATCTGCGGCCGGTAATGAGCGGGGTTTTCTTTCAGTTTTCACCCGAGAACCTGACCTTTGTGGCCACGGATGCCCATAAACTGGTAAAATACCAAAGGGCAGATGTAAAGGCCTCGGAAGTGGCAGAGTTTATTATGCCCAAAAAACCCTTGAATTTATTAAAGGGCATTTTGGCCGGAAGTGAAACGGATGTCACTATAGAATACAACGAGAGTAACGCCAAGTTTGTTTTTGAGGACACGGAACTGATCTGTAGGCTCATTGATGGGAAATACCCCAATTACGAAGCAGTAATCCCCAAGGAAAACCCCAACAAACTGACCATTTCAAGAAACCAGCTTCTTAGCTCGGTAAGGCGGGTGTCCATATTTTCCAATAAAACCACGCATCAGATCCGTTTAAAAATAGCCGGGGCCGAATTGAATATTTCCGCCGAGGATATTGATTACAGCAACAAGGCGGAAGAACGCTTAACCTGTTCCTACCAGGGCGATGATATGCAAATAGGGTTCAATTCCCGCTTTTTGGTGGAAATGCTCGGCAACCTGAATTCCGATGAGGTATCCTTGGAAATGAGCTTACCCAATCGCGCCGGTATCCTTACTCCCACCGATGGACTGGACGAAGGGGAAAACGTCACCATGTTGGTGATGCCCGTAATGCTCAACAATTAGATCCGTTTCCCATATATCCGAAAATTCTCCTCAGCCTTAAGAAATAAAGCGCAGGGTCAGGAAATAGCTGGGAGGTTCCCCATTACTGGCCTTTACGGCATTGACAATGGGCAGCGCAAAACCGAGGAGCCCTGCACCGATCAAAGTTAGAATACCAAGACCTAATAACAGAATGGCCGGTATGCTAAGTATGATATACAGCAGTAGGCTCAATTGAAAATTAATGATAGCCTTTCCGTGTTCATCCATATCCGCTACCGAGTTTCTGGTGGACAACCAGAGAATCAGGGGTATTATAAATCCGCCGAATCCAGTGATATAGTGCAAGAGTTGACTTAAATGGGTAACGACCAGCAAGGGTCTGTTTGTTTGGGTTTGATTGATGACTTCCATTTTTTGATTGTTTATGAGGTTCCTATAATATCAGTAGCAAATCCTGTTAAAACGTTACAGCCCAAAAGGAATTTGTATTTTTGCCCCCATGACACACGAGGATACCATAATCGCTTTGGCAACGCCGTCAGGCACGGGAGCCATAGGGGTAATACGCGTTTCGGGCAAGGAGGCGATCCGGCTCGTTTCCCCAAGGTTCAAATCGATCCACGGAAAGAATTTGGGCCAGCAACGAAGTCATACGATCCATTTGGGCCATATTTTGGATGGGGAACGTATCTTGGACCAGGTATTGGTATCTGTATTTAAAGGCCCCCATTCCTACACGGGTGAGGATGTTGTGGAAATTTCCTGTCATGGATCCCCCTATATTCAACAAGAGATCATTCAGCTTTTTCTCCGTCTGGGATGTAGAACCGCAAATGCGGGAGAGTTTACGCTTAGGGCCTTTTTGAACGGAAAGTTAGATCTGAGTCAGGCCGAAGCGGTCGCCGATCTCATTGCCAGTGATAATGAAGCCGCCCACCAAATAGCCATGCAGCAAATGCGCGGGGGGTTCAGCAACGAAATCAAAAGATTGCGCGATGAATTGGTCAATTTTGCCTCGCTTATTGAGCTGGAGCTCGATTTTTCCGAAGAGGATGTGGAATTCGCCGACCGGGGCGAGTTTAAGGTCCTTCTTGTACGTATCCAGGAGGTGCTTAAGCGACTTATAGATTCCTTTGCCGTGGGCAACGTCATCAAAAATGGGATTCCCATAGCCATCGTGGGCGAACCCAATGTCGGGAAGTCTACCCTACTCAACGCCTTGCTCAATGAGGAAAGGGCCATTGTATCCGAGATTGCAGGGACGACCAGGGATACCGTTGAGGACGAAATCACCATAGGGGGTATCGGCTTCAGATTTATCGATACCGCAGGGATAAGGGATACCCAGGACGTTGTGGAAAGTATAGGCATCCAAAAAACCTATGAAAAAATAGCCCAGGCCCAAGTGGTCATTTACTTGATGGATGCCACTTCGCTCATCAGCGACATGGCAATCCCAGGCATAGATGGCGCTTTTTCCGAAAAGTTGTCCGAGATCAAAGCGGTTCAGAACAAGTATCCTCAAAAGTCGCTGCTCATCGTCGTTAATAAGATCGACCTACTCAATAAAGCACAGCAAACTGATTTAAAATCAGGGCTCAAAGCTATAGAAGATTCCTTTTTTCTTCCTTTGTCGGCCAAAACGGGCAAAGGGGTCGAAAGTCTTAAAAACAAACTCCTAGAATTTGTGAATACAGGGGCTTTGAGGAACAATGAGGCCATCGTCACCAACACCAGACACTACGATGCTCTTTTAAAGGCGCTGGCGGAAGTGGAAAAGGTTTCGTTTGGGTTGGACGAGGGCGTTCCAGGTGATCTTTTGGCCATCGATATTCGTCAGGCGCTACATCATTTCGGGGAAATCACAGGCGAGATCAATACGGATGACCTACTGGGAAATATTTTTGCCAATTTCTGTATTGGGAAATAAGTGTCGCTTAACATGGTTTGCCCTAATGGTGCGTAGCCCTGCGTTTGTGTTTCGATGATTCACTTTTTCCTTGTTCGCCTGTATACCTGTCCCGCCTTTTTTGTTTGGATAGAAAATCACTTCGTTGTTGTTCAGGTATGTTAAATAACATCTTATTTTCAAGAGCGCTTCCTTAATTCAGTATCTTTAGTAGGAACTTACCTTCTAACCTTGTAATCTTTATTTTATAATAATCTATGTGAACAACAATGGATCATACGGTTTTTGTTACAAGAAAAATTTTAAACCTACTAAACGTAAGGCATACAAAGTCCTATCTGGAGGATACCATACTTTCCCATGCGGATCAATCGAGTTTGCTAGCCATTTCCGATGTTCTAAACACCTATAATATTGATAACTTGGCGGTTAAGGTAACTTACGAGAAGTTAAGGGAACTGCCCCTGCCCCTTGTTGCCCAGGTTCAATTAAAAAAAACTTCGGCCTTTTACGTGGTACAGGATTGTTCGGATAACACGATTTCCTATTTCGACAATTCGAATAGCCCAAAACGCGAATCCAAAGAGCGTTTTCTGGAAAAATGGACAGGGGTCTGCTTGCTTTTGGATAAATCGGAAGAGGCCGGAGAACCCGGTATTGAGGAAAAAAAGGCATCGAGCAGACTCGTGTATTTTTTAACCGTACTACTGTTTGCATTTTTTGCCATATGGGCTACAATCACTTTTATCGCGTCGGAAAAAGCGGCAGAATTTAGCGCTTCCCTTTTCATACTGATTTATCTTTTGCTTAAAATTGGCGGGATTGCCTTGGGCACCGCTTTATTATGGTTTGAGGTAGATCAATACAACCCCGTATTGCAAAACTTCTGTTCCGGCGGTAAAAAAGTGAATTGCAATTCGGTTCTAAACTCTAAGCACGCCAAGCTTTTAAAGGGAGGGCTAAGTTTAAGCATACTAGGGTTTTCTTATTTTTTTGGTACGTTTTTGTTTGTCCTGTTGCAGCAATTTTCCGGTGCCTCCCTAAGTGCTTTGACCCTGCTCAGCTTTGCCACCTTGCCCATAATCTTACTATCTGCCTACTATCAGGGTGCTGTAATCAAGCAATGGTGCAAATTTTGCCTGGGCGTACAGGTCATCCTAATTGCGGAAATTATCGTTGGCTATGTTAGTGGTCTTTATGAAAACCCTGTTCCACTGCAAACCTTACCTCCATTAGTTGTCCTAATGGTGCTACCCATTTTGGCCTGGAAGCTTATAAAGCCAGTATTGGACAAGGCCCGGGGGGCCACGCAGTATAAAAGGGGATTTAAAAAAATCAAGAATAACGTAGAAGTGCTATCGCATTTGCTTGCTGCTTCAAGAAAAATAGAAACAAGTACGGAAGGACTGGGAATTTTGGTGACAAATAATTCAGCGGAGTACAACGTCATCAAAGTGTGTAATCCCTATTGCGGACCTTGCGCAGCTACACATCCCATTCTGGAAGAACTGGTAAAGAAGGGCAAAATTAACCTGCAAATTCTATTTACCGCTACAACGAACGGCGATGATCATACGGCAAAGCCCGTAAGGCATTTGTTGGCAATAGCCGATCAAGGCGATGAAAATAAAACGCAGGAGGCCTTGGATAGTTGGTACATGGCTCCAAAAAAAGACTATAAGGCTTTCGCAAATAAATATCCGCTAAATGGGGAGTTGGCACAGCAAGACTCAAAAATACGAGCCATGAGCGCCTGGTGCCGGAAGGAAAAAATAAGCTACACCCCTACCCTGTTTGTAAACGGATATGAACTGCCCATTGAATTTTATGGAGCTGCCGACCTAAAGGAAATCCTGGGATAAAAAGGCCCAAAATAAAAACTTTGGGCCCCGAACAATATTCTTTCGCGAAGAATGGACATAAACCTTGAGTGTCCTAAATTGTTCAAGGCAAATATAATTTTAAAGTTTCTATATCATGAAAAAGTTAAGTTTTAAAAATTTGGAATTGAAGGTTGATGAGTTGCTTCAACGCAACGAATTGAAGACCATCGTAGGAGCGGGAGGACCTGCCGGTAGCTGCTCTATCTCCAGTACCTGCTCTACCGGATGTGCCCAGGAAGTTTATCTCGGTTCCTGGCCCAACGTGTTCTGTAGTACCTGTTGCCAACCTCCTTATTAATGTCTAAGTGATTTGCTGTATGGGAATAGCGTATTTTAAATAATTCCCATGCAGCTTTTTAGTAGATAAAATGGTCCTTCTACATTAAATGACGCCGTGTATATCTTTGCTATTTCTTATTAAAACCTGGAATACCTATAATCCGGTATGTTCAGCTGATGTTCGTTTTTATGGTAATATCGATACTATCAAAGCGAGCGCATTGATGTATTGTATGCGATAATCAAAGTCCGCGATACCGGTCTTGATTAAGAATGTACCCAATTTGATTTTGAATGATACAGAACATCGAGTTTTAACCTGTGATATTGTTTTGCTACCCTGTCTTTATCATCAATTGTCTCGATCAGACCCAAGATATGAACAATATTCCGCGCAGACAGTATATCCGAAACCAAATAGGATTGTAACAGTTGCCTGAGCTCATCATCTTTTTTATCTTCTTCATTTAGGTACTGATAAATCTGAAAGCAGGTTCCAAGACCGTGCAAAATAAAACGCATTAAAAACTGGTCATTATACTTTTCAATGAGGTTATGATGCTCTAAAAATTCATACAATTTATCATATACGGATATCATGTTTACTATCTTTTCTTTGGAATACATTTGCGTAATGGAGTCATGCTTCTCGCAATTATAATAATATAGCGATTTAGGGAAGGCTTTAATATTTTTCGCATAGTGAACTGCTTTGGCCACAAAAAGAATATCTTCATAATATACGTTTTCGGGAAATAGAATATCATGCTTCAAAAGGAGTTCTCTTGAATACAGGTAGAGAAAAGGATAGGTGAAAAATCCCTTTGTCAGATTCAGAAAATTAGCGAGGGCACTTTCGCCTATGTCCAAATTCTGGGGAAGTCGCATGCGTTTACTTAACTCGTTATTGTCCCTTCCATAATGTTCTGTATGTCCAAAAACAAGCAAATCTACCTTTTCGGAAGATTTCTTCAAACAACCGACCAAATCGGAAATCGCCTCCAACGGCACCCAATCGTCGGCATCAATGAACCATACATATTCTCCTGAAGCTGCGTTAAGGCCCTTATTGCGCGTGTACCCAACCCGATAGTTCCGGCTATTTTGAAATGATCTGACTCGACTATCCTTTTGCTCATATTCTTGAATTATACGGAACGAATCGTCCGTGGAAAAATCATCTATAATGATGACCTCAATATGGGCATACGTCTGATGAATAACGGAATCCAAGCACCTTCTTAGATAAGAAGCTGCATTGTGAACGGGAATAACAATACTCAACAACATCACAGAAAGGTATATCGATTATTTTAACTATTGTAATGAATAACACTAAATATAATAAGAAAAAGACTACTTTTTAAATGTATGTTCTTTAAATTAGCTCCCCTGGGCTATTTTCGTCTTTACCATTAGTAATCTTTAAGAACCTAGAATAAGGCATAAAAAACGGTGATAGAATCAAATGGAACGATCTTTGCACTGCTTAAAGCAATAAAAAGACTAAATTCGATACTAATATTTTACGTTTGAAATTAGCAATGCATGTTCCATATTTTTACTAAGAAAAGGTTCCTCGCCGATTATCTGGAAAACTTTGTGGATATTCACAACCATATACTGCCCGGTATTGATGATGGGGCCAAGACGGTGGCCGATTCCCTTTCCCTTATCCAGGGATTTTCAGAATTGGGAATCCACAGATTCGTGGCAACGCCCCATATCATGCACAATTTCTATGACAACACCCCAACAACCATAGTCAATTCACTCCACGAATTAAAGAACGAACTTTTAAAAAACGATCTTACGGATGTTTCAATTGAGGCTTCTGCGGAACATATGATCGACGCGAATTTTGAAAATATCCTTGAAAATGACGAGGTAATGCCCCTGCGAAGAAATTACCTATTGATAGAGATGTCGTATTTGCAACCTTCGCTTAACTTTAACGACGCCGTACAGCAAATAGCCGCGAAGCGCTATTTTCCCATCTTTGCCCATCCCGAACGCTATATGTATTTGCACAACCATATGAAAAGCTACAGGGAATATAAGAAACAAGGGATTCAGTTCCAACTCAACTTGTTGTCCCTAAGCGAATTCTATGGAAGGGATGTCAGAAAAACGGCCTTGAAACTCGTAAATGAGGGTTTAATTGACTTTGTAGCCTCGGATGTGCATAATCTGAATCAGTTGAAGCATCTAAAAGAGGTCGCTATTTCCGACGGACTATTAAAATCTGTACTTCCCCTTATAGAACGAACAATCTATGAATTTTACTGAGGTCAATAAAATTTCCACCATTTCTTCAGGGTCTTACCGTAGCCATAGCCATATTTTCCCCCGTACCCTAAATCTAGCGACTTAACATTGTTAACAATGAATGACAAGCCTTTTAATTTGCCCTCCTTGGCGAGTTTTAGAGGGAACTCGACTACTTTGCGCTCTGTAAAACCGGCTTTGGTAACATACAAAATATGACTTGCGAATTCACTGATCAAAAGCGTATCGGTAACTACCATAAGTGGAGCGGTGTCCACTACCACATAGTCATATTTTTCCGAAACCTCAAACAGCAACTCCTTCATTCTTCCACTCATCAACAATTCTGCAGGGTTGGGAGGTACCTTTCCTGAGTATATAATATCAATAGTATTGGTATGGACCAACATAGGATTAATAACATCCTTGGAAGTAAGTGATTCATCAAAAAGATATTCGGTCAGGCCTAGATCTCTCACCCTCCTGGGTTTTCCTAATTTATCGGACTCCTTGCCCGAGAAAAAAGTATACAGTTTGGGGTTCCGGATATCAGCCCCGATCAAAAGTACTTTTTTATTGGTACTTGCAAATACCATGGCCAGGTTGGAGGACAAAAAGGTTTTTCCCTCCCCCGAAATACTGGAAGTAATGAAAATTAGGTTTCTTCGACCATAACCCTTGCCCGACTTTATCATGTAGTCCAGGTTTGTCCTTAAAATACGCAGGGATTCGGCCAACACCGATCGATCCTCGTTATAAACCAATTTGTTTTCCTTCTTGGAAAGCCGTGGCAGTTCTGCTAAAATGGGAACGTCTTTTACGATTTTCTCGAGCCCAACTTTGTTATGTATTTTATTATCCAATAAGTCCCTCACATATATTAGACATAGCGGCAACATAAGCCCCAAAAACAAGGCCGCTGCATAAATCGTGTTTTTCTGGGGAGATACGGGGCCAGAATTAGAGCTATACGCATTATCAATTACTTTGGATTTCGGCGAGGAAGAGGCAAATGCTATTTGGGACTCCTCCCTTTTTTGCAACAAATACAGGTACAGAGATTCAGTCGTTTGCTGTTGCCTTGTTATATCACGTAAAGCCCTTTCATTTTTAGGTGCTGAATAGATTTTTGAATTTATTTGTGATAATTGACTACTCAAGCTATTTGCCCTAAGGTTGAGATTGTTGGTCATGCTGTTGAGACTAGACTGCATGTTGCGTTTAAGCCCAGCTAATTGTTGATCCAGATTTACGATGATCGGATTTTTCTCATTGGAACTTTTCAATAACCTTTTACGTTCGGCCACCAACTCATTGTAACGCGCAGTGGTGTTAGTGATGGAAGGATCGGATAGGCCAATGTTCGATGGAAGGACGTCATATCCAATCTGGCTATCGACCAGATCTTTCATGGACGAAGCTATATTCAACTGAACCGTAGTATTCTCCAGCTCTTGCCTATTCTCAACACCAACGTTAAGATTGATGTTAGCCTCAGAGGCAATATCAGTCAATCCTCTCCCCGTTTTAAAATCTTCAGCCGTTTTGTCTACCGAGGATAAGTTTGTGGAGATCTCTGCAATCCGATCATCTATAAATCTAGACGTCCTGTCCGCGATTATTTTTTTGTCCTCCACGGTGTTTTTATTGTAAACGGAAATAAGCCTATCAATTACCGTTTGAGCCCTTTTTTGTATTTGGTCCTCCAAATAAATGTCTAAAATATTGGACGACTTGTCCGTCGGGGTAATGGTAAGCGCTCTCCGATAGTATTCCGCTACCTTTTCCACCTTGCTGATTACTATTTTGAATTTCCTTCCTCGGTACTCCCCAAGATCTGCCTTTGTGGGAAGAATCACAACATCGCCCAAGGGAGTATCAATATTTTTACCATACGCGTATACCTGCATAGGAGCATCTTCACTTCTGGAAAAACCAAAGGTGGTATCGGTTGAGGGGTTTATAAAAAATTGAAGTTTTGAATTATGTACAATGGAATCTGGAGCAATAAAATTAATCTTAAAGGGTTGGGCATCCGTATCATAAATTTCAGAGTCCAGAATATTTCCCATAGAAATAATCCTCACATTTAAACCCAGATCCCTAACCACCTGGATTAAATTTGATCTTGATTTCAACACCTGTATCTCATCTTGAACCCTACTATTGTTGTTCTCAGAAAAAACGTTCAAATCCTGGAACACGCCCAACTCCGGAGCGGAGTTCCCTTCATCCAAAATTTGAATTTTTGCTTGGGCAGCAAATTTTGGTGGCGTATATCTAATATTAACATAGGCCAGTATCAGAGCTACTACAACAGATGCAATAATCCATACCCAACGCCTAGTAAAGGTTTTTATGAATCCGTTTAAATCAAAACTATCGGTACTGGGAGTAGTAGGTTCAGAACTTAGACTCACGTGCAAAATTTTTAATTAACGAGTTGATGTTACTACCAAGGTTGCCACGGAAAGTAAAACGCCCACAACGGACAGTGTTACTGTAAGTCCCTGAGTAGAAGCGGAGGTATTCACCGCTGCTTGGTTGGGTTCTACATATATAACGTCATTCTGGGTCAAATAATATACCGGGGATTTCATGGCCTCCTTACTGGTAAGGTCTATTCTATTGTATACTTTGGTTCCATCAAAATCCCTGATTACCAATATGTTGTTTCTAAGGCCTCGAATGTTTAAATCACCGGCCAATCCTAGTGCTTCCAAAATCGTGATTTGTTCTCCGATTACGGGATAGGTGCCAGGTTGCCTTACCTCACCCAAAATGGTAACGGTAAAATTCAATATCCTGATATTGATAATAGGGTCCTTTAAATACTCTGAAAGCTTATCTCGTAGCAGTACCCTAAGTTCTTCCTGAGAAAGCCCCTCTACCTTTACCTTGCCCAATACCGGAAAATCTATCTCCCCATCCTTATCCACCAAATAGCTCACCTGTTCAGCAACAATGCCCGCATTAGCACCGGAGTCCCCAGAAACCCCTACAAGTAGATTAAACGGAACACTTGCCTCTGGATCCAAGGTGGAGACATGTACGCTTATAAGATCATCTACCTTAAACTTTGGAGTAAAGGTATTATCGCTTATCAATGTCTCAAAGCTCTGCGTATCCTGAAAATAGACAACATCCTGCCTGGAAGCACAGGAGAACAAAAAAATGAAACTTAAAAGAATGATTGGGACAAAGCGGAAAAAGATATTTTTTCTGTGCATAAAGCTGTTTTTATACGATTGTGGTTCGGATGCCTAAGGCTGCAAAACCTGATCTCGAGTAGCGCTCGGTTTTTTTGCCTCCTTATTTTCGTCCAATTTACAAAGCTCCGAATTATTTGAGACATATTCCGGCACAATTTTTTTCATCAGCCTCACCGTATCTTCCTTAAAGAACATATTGGCAACACAAAGTTCGTCAACATTGGAGCGGACTTCTGAATAATTCAACTCCCTCACCTTACTGATCATGATTTTCTTATGGTAAGTAGGAAGGGTATTTTCACCGTTGGCCAAAAGCTCTTCATATAACTTTTCCCCAGGTCTGAGCCCGGTAATCTTGATGTCGATATCCTCGGGATACCTTAGCCCGGACAATTTGATCATGTTTTGGGCAAGATTAAAGATCTTGACCGACTCGCCCATATCAAAAAGGAAAATCTCACCTCCGTCACCCATGGCGCCCGCTTCTAAAACCAATTGCGAGGCTTCCGGGATGGTCATAAAGAATCGTGTAACATTCTTATCCGTAACCGTTAAAGGTCCGCCTTTTTCGATTTGTTTTTTAAACAGGGGGATAACGGAACCGTTGGATCCAAGCACGTTACCGAAACGGGTGGTGATAAACTTCGTTTTGCCTTCCTGTTGCATACAGCTGATATACATTTCAGCGATCCGCTTGGTAGCTCCCATAACATTTGACGGGTTGACCGCCTTATCCGTGGACACAAAAACAAATTTATCCACTTTGTGGTTTAGCGACAAATCTGCAATTACCTTGGTTCCCGCTATGTTGATCTTTATGGCCTCATAAGAGTTGTACTCCATTAAGGGAACGTGTTTATAGGCGGCAGCATGGAAGACCAGATTGGGCTTATACTCCTGGAAAATATGGTTCATCCTATTCTTGTCCCGAATATCCGCTACGATAGCCATAAAATTAAAATGACCGTTTTGCTTAAGTTCCTGTTGTAGATCGTACAAGGCAGATTCTGCCTGATCTACGATAATTAGTGATTTATATTGGAACTTGCAAATTTGGCGAACAAGCTCACTCCCAATGGAACCGGCCCCTCCGGTAACAATAACAACTCTGTCCCTGAGTTCCTGAGGTATTTTTGAGTTTGTTATGTTTATCGGTGCCCTATCCAACAGATCCTCTATCTGGACCTGCTTGATTTGGGAAAGCCTGAGTTCTCCGTTTATCCAATCCTCCACGGGGGGAACAATCTTGACCAATACAGGAAATTCCACTAAGCTTTCAACCAACTCCCGTAATTTAGTGGGATCTACGTTTTGAACAGAAAAAATAACCTCTGAAATGTCCTTTTTAAGAATAAAACTTTCCGTTAGCACCTCATTGCCATAGACTTTTACCCCGTTTATGAACTTCCCGTTCTTTTTCTTGTCATCATCCACATAGCCAACCACCTTGGCATTTGTTGAAGAACGGTTCGTAATGGCATTATGCGTTAAAATACCAGATTCCCCAGCTCCATATATGAGCACATTCTTAGTGGCCTTGAACTTGTTGATCAGATTGTAGTAAATGCTCTTGAACACATATCTGGAGGCCGTAAGCAATACAAAACCCACCAGACTGTGAATAATGATGATGGACAATGGAATGGTAAAATTGTCTATAAATCCGAACTGCCTGTTCACGATAACCATAAAAATGGATAAAATACTGGACAGGCAAATGGCATTGAACAGGTTATAAACGTCCCTAACCCCTGTATGTCGTATGATGCCCTTGTAGGATCCCGTTATCAAAAAGGCCACCAAGGTAATACACATAACAAAGGGCAATTGGACAAATAACATGTCCACGTCAAAATTAAGCGTCAGGTTAAACCTTATGAAGTAAGAAAGTATAAAAGCAACTCCGAAGATAACAAGGTCTATCGCTAGCACGAGCCACTTGGAGGAATATCTAAAAACGGTATCGGTCAAGTAGTTTTGTATCATGTTAGGGATGTTTTAGTAATATGGGCTATCAGATGTAAGTCTTCCTCGCTGAGATTGGAGCCACTCGGCAAACATAGGCCACGCTCAAATAAATCTTCCGAGGTTCCATCAGAAAAATGTGGGAAATTCTGAAAAATCGGCTGCAAATGCATAGGCTTCCACAAGGGCCTCGATTCTATGTCCAATTCCGACAGTGCAAGTCTTATCTTTTCCCTAACCGCAAACGTAGGGGTAAGGATACAGCTAAGCCATCGATTGGAGAAAAATCCATCAGGCTCTTGCAAGAATTCTAGACCATCAATGTTGCCTAGGGCATTCAAGTAAAAATCAAAATTATTTCTTCTGGCCAAAATGCGCTCCTCTAAAACCTCCATCTGTCCGCGTCCAATACCTGCAAGAACATTACTCATCCTGTAATTATATCCTATGGAAGAATGTTGATAATGGGGTGCATTGTCCCTGGCCTGGGTAGACAAGAACACGGCCTTTTTCCTAACCTCTAAATCTTTGGTAAGCAAAGCACCGCCTCCAGATGTAGTAATAATCTTGTTTCCATTAAACGACAAAATACCTATATCGCCGAAGGTGCCACATTTGACACCCTTATATGAGCTTCCCAAGGCCTCCGCACTGTCTTCAATAATGGGAATGTCATACCTATCGGCCAATTGCCTTATTTCATCTACCTTATAGGGCATACCGTATAGGTGAACCGCAATAATTGCCTTAGGGGTCTTCCCGGACTTTATCCTGTTCAAAATAGCTTCCTCCAACAAGTTGGGCGACATATTCCATGTAAGGGGTTCACTGTCCACAAAGATGGGATTTGCTCCTAAGTACCGAATGGGATTTGCCGAGGCGGAAAACGTAAAACTTTGGCAGATGACCTCATCACCATGTGATACACCCAGTAGTTCCAAGGCCAAATGAATAGCTGCCGTACCCGAACTTAGCGCGGCAACGTGAGAAGAATTTCCAACATAGTCCTGAATAGCCGTTTCGAACCCATCCACGTTAGGTCCCAAGGGCGCAATCCAGTTGGTTTCAAAAGCATTGTTGACATACTCTTGCTCCTTGCCTCCCATGTGAGGAGAAGACAACCAAATCTTATTTCGGGAAATAGTTTTCAATATGTTGATTATCTAATGGTTTTTCCAGTGCTTTACAAGCTATAAAAGTAGGCCTATAATCTATAAATGGAATAAGCAAGGAAGATAATTCGGCAAACGATTTAAAAAATCCGTCAACCGCCCCATAATTTTCCCCTTGAACGGATAAAAGTGACCTTTTCCTCACATATAACAACTGCCCATACTCTTAATAGCTCATCCCCAAAAATCCCCTATGTACGGCTCTTTGGGAATCGTTAGGCACCTTTCAATTTATAAAAAATATTCTCCCAAACCTAATCCTTCGGGTCAAACCCTGGGGACACAGCCTTTTTTTTGAACAATTGTGGGATTGGCCCGTGGGTTTTGAATTCCGAACGAGGTGAAAAGGGACTTGGCAACCAACTCTTTTTTTTATTTTGGATTTAATGCACCATCAAAGTTCGTTATTGTATACTTTTGTCAAATATTTGTTCCAAAATTAACGCCTAGCTATTGAGATGAAAGTATTGGTTACCGGTGCTGCAGGGTTTATAGGGTTTCATGTCGCCAAAAGACTTTTAGAGAATGGGCACCACGTCATCGGTTTGGATAATATCAACGATTACTACGGCCCCAATCTCAAGTATGCAAGATTAAGGGAACTGGGCATAGCACGTGACCAAGCGGAAAGCTTTGGCCAAATGTCTGCTAGCGAGACTTATGGTAACAGTTTCAAATTTGTTCGTTTATCTTTGGAAGACAGGGAAGCGCTGCCCAAGCTTTTTACCTCCGAAGGCTTTGAGGTCGTCTGTAATTTAGCGGCCCAGGCAGGCGTGCGTTACAGCCTTGAAAACCCCGAAGCCTATGTGGACAGCAATATTAATGGGTTTTTGAACGTCTTGGAATGTTGTAGGCATTATGAAATCAAACATTTGGTATATGCCAGTAGTTCAAGTGTGTATGGCCTCAATACGGATATTCCGTTTAGGACTACGGATGCTGTAGACCACCCCATAAGCTTGTACGCGGCTACGAAGAAAAGTAATGAATTAATGGCCCATACCTATAGCCACCTATACAAATTTCCGACGACCGGTCTTCGATTTTTTACGGTCTACGGACCGTGGGGGAGGCCAGATATGGCCATGTTTCTCTTTACGGATGCCATACTAAAGGAGAAGCCCATAAATGTGTTTAACCATGGAGAGATGGAGCGGGATTTTACCTTTATAGATGATATTGCGGAAGGTGTTACCCGGGTGATTGAAAAAAACACCCATGAACGGGTCGCTGCCAAGGAATTTTATAAGCTTTATAATATTGGTAACAATAAGAGCGTTAAATTAACCGAATTTATTGAGGAAATCGAGTCCAATCTGGGGAAAAAATCAAAAAAAAATATGCTCCCCATTCAACCGGGAGATGTGGAACGTACATGGGCCAATGTGGATGGTTTGATCCAGGATTATGGCTATTCTCCCAAGACTTCTATAAAAAAAGGGATTAAATGTTATATAGACTGGTTCCTTAGTTATTACAATACACCAATAGATTAAATTGAGAATAAACATTTAGTTAAGAATGAAGGAAATAACCAAAATTTGCTGTATCGGCGCAGGTTACGTAGGTGGTCCTACCATGTCTGTAATTGCAAAAAAATGTCCAGGGATTACGGTTACCGTGGTCGATATCAATGCGGATAGAATCAGTGCTTGGAACGATGAAAATCTGGACAATTTGCCCATTTACGAGCCGGGTTTAAAAGAAATCATTGCCGAGACCAGGAACAAAAATCTTTTCTTTTCCACAGAGATAGACAAGGCCATTGACGAGGCGGAGATGATCTTTATTTCCGTAAACACGCCCACCAAGACCTATGGGAAAGGTAAGGGCCAAGCATCTGACCTAAAATATATTGAGCTTTGCGCAAGAAACATTGCCCAGGTCGCCAAGGAAGACAAAATTGTAGTTGAAAAATCCACCTTGCCCGTTAGAACCGCCAAGACCATAAAGGAAATACTGGATAATACGGGAAAAGGGGTCAACTTTGAGATTTTATCAAATCCCGAATTTTTGGCGGAAGGAACTGCAATAGACGATCTTTTGAATGCTGACAGAATTCTTATTGGAGGGGAGAATACCCCTTCCGGGCAAAAGGCTAAGGAAATACTTGGTAATGTCTATGCCCAATGGCTTCCAGCCGAGCGCATACTGCAGACCAACGTATGGTCGTCCGAGCTTTCCAAATTGGTTGCAAATGCTTTTTTGGCGCAACGAATATCTTCGATCAATTCAATCTCTGCCCTGTGCGAAAAAACAGATGCCAATGTTGCCGAAGTAGCCAAAGCAATCGGGTTGGACTCCCGAATAGGGCCAAAATTTTTGAACGCCTCTGTAGGGTTTGGAGGTTCCTGTTTTCAAAAGGATATCCTCAATTTGGTGTATATCGCTAAGTCGTATAATCTAACTGAGGTGGCCGAATACTGGGAGCAAGTTATCACCTTAAACGATTATCAAAAGCGACGCTTTGCAAATAATATTGTAAACACCCTCTACAATACCGTGTCCGGTAAAAAAATCGTTTTCTACGGCTGGGCATTCAAAAAAGATACAAATGATACGCGAGAATCTGCCGCGATATATGTGGCCGATGCCTTACTTGACGAGCAAGCAGAGATTCTGGTGTATGACCCTAAGGTAAGTGCGGAAAGGGTATATGCAGACCTGGACTACCTGAATACCAGAAGTGAGAAACAGAACCGGAAACTGGTCACCGTGGTCAGCGACCCTGTAGAAGCTACCAAAGACGCCCATGCCGTAGCCATTCTTACGGAATGGGATGTATTTAACGAATTGCCTTGGACGACTATCTACGATCAAATGTTAAAGCCGGCATTTATATTCGACGGAAGAAGGATTTTGGACAAAAATCGTTTTGAAGAAATTGGATTTAAGTTTTATCAGATCGGGGAAGGGAAATAGGTATTCGGAACAGCGTATTGTCTTCCAATCATCTTTAACGCCACCCGATACCAATAGATGTGTCCGTTAAAAAATAAGTTCCCTCTTTATGGATAGGTGTATGGCACCTCACAAAATTAGGTAAGACAACCACGAAACATTTTTGAGGTTTCCATGATGTTTCCTAGGATTGTGATTAGCTCCCATCATTTTTATTCGGCAGGGGGCATTTCCCTGATGGGCTTAGGTTTTAAGTGCCTGCCTTTTAAGGGGTTCAACTTTTATTGAATTTCATCGTTGATAACATACGCTTGACATATAAAGGGGTGTCAAGTTGGTTTTTTTTTATAATATTTGCCGCCTAGTAATTAAAAATAGTGCTCGATGCCAAAAAAGACTAAAGTATTGGTCACCGGAGGTGCCGGTTTCATAGGATCTAACCTTTGTGAAAAACTGGTTGCAATGGATTTTGGGGTTAGTTGTCTCGATAATTTTGCAACGGGAAAAAGAGAAAATCTGGATGCTATAATCGATCATCCAAACTTCAGCCTGATCGAAGGGGATATCCGCGACCTTGCCACCTGCCATAAAGCCTGTGTTGGCCAGGATTTTATTCTTCATCAAGCGGCATTGGGATCAGTGCCACGTTCCTTAAACGATCCCATAACCAGTAATGAGGTAAATGTTACGGGTTTCCTAAATATGTTGGTCGCAGCAAGGGACGCTGGTGCCAAACGTTTTATTTACGCAGCAAGCTCCTCTACCTATGGAGATTCTGAAAGCCTACCAAAGGAAGAAGATATCATCGGAAGGCCTTTGTCTCCCTATGCCATCACCAAATACGTAAATGAGCTTTATGCCGATATCTTTTATCAATCGTACGGTTTTGAAACAATAGGTCTTCGCTATTTTAATGTTTTCGGTAGAAAACAAGACCCCAACGGGGCTTATGCGGCGGTGATTCCCAAATTCGTGATGCAGTTCATGCAACACGAGTCGCCCGTAATAAATGGCGACGGTACGTATTCCAGGGATTTCACCTATATAGACAATGTGGTTCAGATGAATTTGAAAGCCATGTTGACTACTAATCCGGATGCTGTAAATCAAGTATATAATGTGGCCTATGGGGAAAGGACCTCGTTAAACGAATTGGCCGAACTGCTAAAGAAATACCTATCTGAATTTGATAGTGTCATTGCAGACATTCCTGTTACATATGGCCCTAACAGAAAGGGCGATGTGCCACACTCCCTGGCTTCCATCGCCAAGGCCGAAGAACTCCTTGAATATCATCCCGAATTTGACATTAACACAGGATTAAAAGAAGCTACCAAATGGTATTGGGATAATTTAAGATAACTTAACACCTGAGATTTGAAAGACGTAAAAATAGCAATTATAGGTTTGGGGTATGTGGGTCTACCCTTAGCAAGACTCTTCGCAACCAAGTACCCTGTTATCGGGTTTGACATTAATGGAGAGCGAATCGCCGAGCTGCGCTCGGGCAAAGATCTCACACTCGAAGTTTCAGATGAGGCCCTTCAAATGGTATTACAGGACAATCCTGTCATGACCAAAGGCCTATATTGTACCGGAAATATGGAGGATATAGAGGATTGTAACGTTTATATCGTCACGGTTCCCACTCCTGTAGACAAAAATAACCGACCGGACCTCACGCCCTTGTACAAATCTAGCGAGGCGGTTGGAAAAGTACTCAAAAAAGGAGATATCGTTGTGTACGAGTCCACAGTGTATCCCGGAGTTACTGAGGAAGAATGTGTGCCCGTATTAGAAAAGGTGAGCCAGCTGAAGTTCAATGTGGATTTTTATGCCGGCTATTCCCCTGAACGTATTAATCCCGGGGACAAAGAACATACGGTAGAAAAGATATTAAAGGTAACGGCAGGGTCCACTCCGGAAATCGGAAAAAAGGTGGATGCGCTGTACGCTTCGGTCATTACCGCCGGTACCCACCTTGCCCCTACCATTAAAATAGCGGAGGCGGCCAAGGTCATTGAAAACTCCCAGCGCGACATCAACATTGCCTTTGTAAACGAGCTGGCCAAGATTTTTAACCTTATGCAGATAGATACGAACGAGGTGTTGAAAGCTGCCGGGACCAAATGGAACTTTCTGCCATTCAAACCGGGACTCGTTGGAGGCCATTGCATTGGGGTAGACCCCTATTATTTAGCGCAACGCGCCCAGGAATTCGGATACCATCCGGAGATTATCCTGGCCGGTAGAAGATTGAACGATGGTATGGGCCAATATGTGGCTTCAGAAGTTATCAAATTGATGGTACAGGCAGATGTTCGCATCAAAAACGCCAAGGTTCTGGTGCTTGGCATCACCTTTAAGGAAAATTGTCCTGATGTGAGAAATACGGGAGCCTATGATGTAATCAAACATCTTATTGGCTTTGGAACGAACGTTACGGTCTATGACCCCTGGGCAGAACCTGAAGATGTTAAACACTCATATGGACTGGAAACCACCAAAAAACTACCTAATACTATTTTTGATGCCGTAGTGCTAACCGTAGCCCATAAGGAATTTTTGAATCTTGATCTCAAAGCGTTGACAGGACCAAAGGGGGTTATTTACGATGTTAAAGGCGTTATTAAAGAAGAAGTAAACGGTAGGTTATAAAACAACAGTATACCCCTCACTCGTAGGGTGCTAAAAACCAGATGCTTTGAGTCAACTTAAAAAAGGAGCCTTTTTAAACTACACCACCATCATTCTTACCAATTTGGTGGGATTGCTTCTAACGCCATTTATTATCCGGCAACTGGGCAACGAGGAGTTCGGTCTTTATACCTTGATCGGTGCGTTTGTAGGGTATATTTCGATACTCGATTTTGGCCTTACCAATACCGTTGTGAGGTTTGTGGCCAAGTACAGGGCGGAAAAGGACAGGAAAGGGGAGGAAAACTTTCTGGCGACCACCATGGTCATTTATTCCATCATTTCGTTTTTAGTACTTATTATTGGAACCATCTGTTATCTAAATATTGAAAACATCTTTGCCGATTCCTTGACTCCGGATCAAATTGAGAAAGCGAAAATTATGTTCGCTATTCTTGTTTTCACCCTGTCCATAGGCCTTCCGGCCGGAGCTTTTGAAGGCATCTGTTTTGGCTATGAGCAGTTTGTGTTTCCAAAATCGGCCAAAATAATTCGCTACCTGGTACGATCCGCCTTGGTGGTAGCCCTATTGTTAATGGGGGGAAAAGCGGTGTCTATGGTAATTCTGGATGCTTCGCTCAACCTGATATTGATCATAGTCACCATTACCTTTGTTTTTAAAAAGCTTAAGGTCCGCTTCAAATTACACGAGTACAGTCTGGCGCTTCCCAAGCGAATTTTCAGCTATTCCGTTTGGATTTTTGTTTTTGTATTGGTAGGACAGTTCCAATGGAGGGTTGGGCAGATGGTTTTGGGAGTGGTAGCAAATACTACTATGGTTGCTATTTTTGCTGTAGGTGTGATGCTGGGCACTTATTATGGAGCGTTCTCCACAGCCATTTCGGGTGTCTTCCTCCCCCGCGCCACGCAGATGACGGTTGCCAATGCAAGCTCAGAAGAACTGACCAATATGATGATTAAGATCGGCAGATTGTCCTTTATTGTATTAATGTATATTTTAGGTGCCTTTATTCTCTATGGAAAGCAATTTGTATTGTTATGGGTCGGGGAATCCTATAACGATTCTTGGATTATTGCGTTGACCATCATGTTCGCTTATACCCTACCCTTAGTCCAAGGGTTCGGAAATTCCATTTTGGAAGCAAGAAACAAATTGTCCTTCAAAGCTATAATCTATCTTGTATTTTTAATTCTTGGAACCGGATTCGGAGCCTTTCTCGCCAAGAGTTACGGAGCTATAGGCATGATTTCCGGTTCCGTAACAGGTTGGTTGATTGTTCAAAACGTTATGAATTTCTACTATCATAAAGTAATCCGACTCAATATATTACGTTTTTTTAAAGAGCTTTTGCATAAAACCCTTTTGTCTTTTTTATTGGTCGTGTTCCTTGGTTATTTTATTAACTACATTCCTGGTGAAAATTGGTTTAATTTTGTGTTTAAAGCAGTAATTTATACGATAGTGTACGGTTTTATTATGTATAACTTAGGAACGATAGCTTTTGAGAAAAAACTCTTTAAGGATGCCCTATTGTCTGCAGTAAATAAAGTAAAAAGAGCTAAATGAATCATTTTACTCTAAATAACATCACAATCACCCAAAATGGTTCCAGAGTGCAGTATGAGTATACTGTAAGCAAGGGTATTAAAAAGTACTTTAACTTAGATAAGCCATACTATGCGGCTTATGACCAATATATTGGGGATACACCGCCCAGCTTGCTGGTTATACCCCTCTTGGCCAACATTATGCCCATCTCCTGGTTTGTAGGGTTCGACGTGCATGTCAATGAGTTGGATGCCACCTTTCATGAATCCTTAAAAAAACTCAAGGAACAGTTCTTGATTTTCCATCCTGGCAAAGAACTTAGGGGCGAACTTCATGTAGGATCCTTAAAGGAAAACACTATTGGGGAAAACAACACCTCACTGCTTTATAGTGGAGGATTGGATTCCTATGATTCGTTGATAAGGAACATAGACAAAAACCCCTTTCTAATTTCCATACATGGTGCAGACGTCAAAATAGCTGATACAAAGCGCTGGAATCAGTTTAAGAAGTTCAATTCAGAGGAAACCATAGTGAATCACGAACGCCTCTTTTACATCGAATCCAATCTAAGGGAATTCTATACATATAAAGTAGAATTATTGGCCGGGTTAGGTTGGTGGGGAAGCGTTCAGCACGGTATGGCACTGCTGGGGGTATTGGCCCCCCTCAGCCATACTTTTGGCCTGCGGGATGTTCGAATTGCCGCCTCGGCGACCCATGAAGTGACCTATAGCTGGGGATCCTCGCCCAAAATAGACGAAAACATGAAGTGGGCCAATACTACGGTTACCCATGATGGTTACGACCAACGGCGTACGGACAAAATTGACAATGTGGTGGCTTATGTAAAGGAAAGTAGAGTAGGCATAAAACTACGAGTATGTTATGCAGAAGCTCGATCCAGCTATAACTGTAGCACATGCCACAAATGTCAGCGTACCATGCTTAGCCTAATCCTTTCCAATGCGGATCCTGCCGACTACGGATTTATTGTGCCCGAAAATTTGTATGAAATTTTGTTCAAAAATTTTAACGAAAATACAATAATGACCGTTGGTATTCTATACCAGTGGACGTGCCTGCAAGATAAGGCAAAGGAAGGTGTACCCTTTTTTGTGATTAAGGACAAGGAAAAAGAAAGAAAAGCTATTGATGAATTTGCAAACCTGAATCTAGGTGCAATTGTTAATAAAAATGAAATAAGAGTGAAAAAAGAGAAGAAGCTGCGATTTATTCTAAAACAGAACTTCCCACGGCTTTTTAAAATATATGCAAAACTAAGACACTAAACATCTAACCATGAAATACGGAATACTTACCTATCTAGAAGGTAAAGAAAAATATAATGTTGGCGATTACGTGCAAAGCTTGGCGGCCCGACAGTTCCTGCCTAGGGTAGATACCTTTATGAACCGGGAAAAATTGGCGGATTATTCCGGGGACGGGATTAGATTGATCATGAACGGATGGTTTACTCATAACCACAGCAATTGGGTACCTGCCAATCAAATAGATCCCCTGTTCGTTTCGTTTCACGTCAATTCTACCGCAGCACCCTTTATGCTCGATGATAAGGGAATCTCCTACCTAAAGGCACATGAACCCATAGGTTGTAGGGACAGGTATACGGCCCAAATTTTGCAAGAAAAGGGTATTGATGCATACTTTACAGGATGTTTGACCCTTACGCTGGACAATTATAAGGTAGACGACTCCGAAAGGGGCGACGCCATTTATATTGTTGACCCCTTTTACAACTACCCTACCCGGGAAAAAGTTTTCCTTACCCCCAAACACTTTGTGAAATCGGTGTTGAACGGTAATCTCTTTAAGTTGAACCAAATAGAGAAGCAACTTGCCAAAGTGGTCGACAAGGAACTTTTGGAATCTGCCCAATACATTACTCAAATCAAACCCGTTGGGCAGGAGACGGATGAGGAAAAGTTTGCCTATGCCGAGGAATGTCTAAACAAATATGCGAAGGCCAAATTGGTAATTACGTCACGTATACACTGTGCCTTACCTTGCCTAGCCATGGGCACCCCGGTTATCTTTCTCAATGCCTTCAATACCTTTGTTGACACCTGTCGGTTCGACGGTATTGCGGAGCTTTTCAATAGAATAGACGTCGCTGATGATGGCAGTTTTACTTCAAACTTCGGTTTGGAGGGCAAAATAAATGCGAACACTATGGTCACCAACCTAGGACTGCACCATCAACTGGCTGAGCCTCTTAAAGAGCGGTGTCGAAGTTTCATTAATCAGTAAGCGAGCATCATATGATACCCAAAAAAATACATTATTGTTGGCTTAGTGGAGATCCATTTCCAGAATTGATTGCGAGATGCATTGAAAGCTGGGAAAAGTATTTACCGGACTACGAGTTCATTCTATGGGATACGAATCGCTTCAATATGGACGATAGTGTTTGGGTGTCAGAGGCGTTCGAGACCAAGAAGTATGCCTTTGCGGCAGACTATATTAGGTTGTATGCAGTATATCATCATGGAGGAATCTATTTGGATACAGACATTGAGGTGCTCAAAAGTTTTAATGATCTGTTACATCTTCCCTACTTTCTCGGTTCCGAAGGTCAGGGTATTATTGAGGCCGGTGTGTTCGGTGCAGAAAAAAACACCCCATGGATTGCGGAGTGTTTGAAGCATTATGACAATAGGGCCTTCATTAAAATAGATGGGAGTTTGGACCAAGCAACACTGCCCAGAATTATGATGCAGCAAGTGAAACAGTCGTATATTCTCGAGGAATTGACATCCCCAGAAATTAAAACCCTGGACTATTCGGCTAAAGAAGAGAAAAAGGTATACATGTTTCCGCAAGATTACTTTTGTGCAAAAAATCATGGAACGGGAATGATTGAAAAAACCGAAAACACCTATAGCATCCATCATTTTGCGATGTCTTGGGTTTCCAAAAAAAGAACGGTTCTTCCTAATATAAAGAGAAAGTTAATGGGCGTCATCGGAGTAAAAGCGGTGAATAACCTGATTTTGCTTTTTGGGTTCAGAAAACTTAAGAGAAAATTCAAACGGCCAAAAAATAACTAATCTAAAGACCAATGCTGTTCAATTCATTCGAGTATTTGCTTTTTTTACCTATCGTCTTTATCATCTATTGGTTTTTTGTCAATAAGAATTTGAAGGTGCAAAATTTTACTTTGCTACTGGCTAGTTATATTTTTTATGGATGGTGGGATTGGCGATTCCTCTCCTTGATCATATTCAGTTCCTTTGTGGACTATTTTTGCGGATTGGCCCTAGAAAAAGCAACGAAAAGAAAGCGGAAACGTCTTTGGCTTACCACAAGTATGTTGGTCAATTTAGGCTTTTTAGGTATTTTTAAATACTTTAATTTCTTTTCTCAGTCCTTGGCAGAAGCCTTTGCCAAGGTAGGATATACAATGGATGCTCTTACATTGGATATCATCCTTCCTGTAGGAATCAGTTTTTACACCTTTCAGACAATGAGCTATACCATTGATATCTATCGGGAAAAGCTAAAGCCCACTAGAAACATCATTGCCTTTTTTGCCTTTGTAAGTTTTTTTCCCCAGTTAGTGGCTGGGCCTATCGAAAGAGCTACAAATCTGCTTCCGCAGTTTTATAAAAAGAGAAAATTCAACTATGAAAACGCAACTGACGGACTTCGGCAAATTCTTTGGGGCTTGTTCAAAAAAATTGTGGTGGCAGATAACTGTGCTATCATAGTAAATGAAGTATTTGCCAATCAATCAGAATATAATTCCAGTTCTTTGGTGATTGCAGCTGTCTTTTTTGCCTTTCAAATTTATGGGGATTTTTCCGGATATTCGGACATTGCCATTGGCACCGCAAGGCTTTTCGGCTTTAACCTAATGCAAAACTTCGCCTTTCCGTATTTTTCAAGGGATATTGCCGAATTCTGGAGACGTTGGCATATTTCACTGTCCACATGGTTCAGGGACTATGTATATATTCCTTTAGGCGGTAGCCGGGGTGGCAACGCAATGAAAATAAGGAATACGTTCATCATTTTTGTAGTAAGCGGTTTTTGGCATGGTGCCAACTGGACCTTTATTATATGGGGATTTTTGAATGCACTGTACTTTTTACCTTTATTACTGCTTAAAAGAAACAGAATAAATACCAATATGGTTGCAGAGGGAAACTTCTTTATCGGTGTTAGAGAAATCATTCAAGTTGGTACTACCTTTCTATTGACCATTTTGGCCTGGATCTTTTTCAGGGCCGATAGTCTTACAAGTGCCCTTATGTACATCAAATCAATTTTTAGCAAAACCTTGCTAAGCTTTCCAACGGTTGATCTGAAGCCTTTTCTCTTTATCACAGTGTTGATTTTTGTAGAATGGCTCCAACGTGATAAAAAACACGGATTGCAAATGAACAACTTAAAGCTAACTCCTATAAGGTGGAGCATCTACGTTTTCGTTTTTTGCCTGATTTTGTTTTTCGGGGCCCAATCTCAATCTTTTATTTATTTTCAGTTTTAATATGAAACAGTTTCTTATAAAATCATTGGTTTTTTTTAGTATCGTAGTCGCCATACTATCACTGGTACTGGTTAAATATGGCGGTTATGTGGATTACTTTTATGAAAAATTCACCTCTCCTAGAGCATCTTCCCTAATCCTGGGCGATTCTAGGAGTTTACAAGGTATTCAACCTGAAGTGATTAAGCAGTACTTCAATAATACCGAGGTTGAACGCCCTATCCTTAACTACAGTTTTACGCTAAAACAAATTGCTTATGGACGCCCTTATACGGAAAGTATAAAGCGAAAACTGGATTCTACCACCAAAAATGGCCTTTTCATAATTTCGGTACACCCCTTTACTCTTTCTAATAGAACCGGGCAGCATGAAGAAGAAGAGGGCGTATTTTTCGAGGCAGACATGCCTCCCCATAATATGAAATATGTAAATAGAAGTCCCAACTATGAGTACCTTTATAAGAATTGGGATTACTTCCACTTTAGGGGTATCATCCGAAAATCATCAAAGACCCATAAAGATGGTTGGTTGGAGGAAACTAACCTTCCGGATGACAAAAAATTGCTTCAGCAGTGGAAACAGAACCAGGTAAGTCTTTATGGTGGATTTTCCGAAAAATGGAAAAAATCTCCGGTTAGAATGGCCCATTTGGAGGAGTTGTGCAATTATTTAAACAAGCATGGGGAAGTGTTTATGCTTAGGATGCCGATTGACAACGACTTATTGCAGATCGAAAACGCCTACTGGGAAAATTTTGATAAGGACATGGACAAACTGTCCAAAAAACTCCATGTGGGCTATATCAACTTTAACACCTCGGAAAACCGCTTTCAAACCTATGACGGCATTCATATAGATAAGTTCGCCGGCGTGCCATTTACCGAAAACCTCTGTGACTCAATTTCCAGTATGCTAAAGGCTAGGAAATATGTGTTGGAAGATTCTAAGAAAGACCTTGATTTGGATTATGAGTAGTACTGTTAAAAATATTTTGCTTATCGTACCCTATGGTGGCGTGGGCGGGATGGAACGCCTGGTCCATAATTTTTATAAGCACTATAAAACGCAGGGAAATAATCTTAAAGTACTCAAATTCATAAAGTTGAACAATGATTTAATCAATTTTGAGGAGGATGAGCTTTTTTTGAAACCTTATGACTTTGGGTCCATGTCACGGTTAGAACGAATTATGTTCTATTTTAAATCACCTTTGAGGCTTCGAAAGATTATAAAAAAACACAATGTCACACATTCCATAGCGTTCGGTGATATGGCCAATCTTTTTAGTTCCCTAACGTTTACAAAAGAATTTAAGGTCGGTAGCATACATGCCTTGAAAAGTGTTGAACTTAAAAACAAAACACTCTTCAATAAAATTGTCGGAATAGGGTACCGGACCTCCTACCGCCATTTGGACAAACTGGTTTGTATAAGCAAGGCCATAAAAGAAGACCTTAGAAAAAACTGTGGTTATAGGTTCAACAATATGGAAATAATATACAATCCGCATAATATTGAAGATATTATTACACAGAGCAATGAACCGATAACAGATAAAAGTGAACTTGAGATTTTTGAAAAGGAAGTCGTCCTATTTCTAGGAAGATTGTCCCTTCAAAAATCTCCTTGGCACCTAGTAAAAGCGTTTTCCATTCTGAGAAAATCGCATAAAGACGTCAATTTAGTATTGATGGGAGATGGAGATAGTCGGGTTTTGGAACATCTAAAGTTGCTCATTGCGAAACTTGATTTGGACAAAAAGGTCTTCCTAATAGGAAGACGGAGCAATCCGTATAAATATATTAAGAGTTCCAAATTACTTGCACTTTCCTCACATTATGAAGGAACACCCAATGTAATTGTAGAGGCAATCGCTGTAGGTACACCTATAGTTTCCTCCAATTGCACAGATGGCATTTTGGAATTAATGAGCCTGACGCACCACAATGAAAGTCAAGAAAATATAGTTACCGAATCTGGCGTTGTTACCCCGAATCTTTTTGACGGGCAATTGGGGATACCGGAAACCGATGAAATTCTCCAAAGGGAAAGGGATTTTGCTGATGCCATGTATTCCATTTTGCGAAGTAATATCTTTAAGGTAAAACTCGAACAAAACAGGGCAGAACTCCTAAGTAAATTCAACTTGGTAAAAGTTGCCTCAAAATACATGCGACAATAACATAAAAAATAGATGTTTGCACCGATGGTAAATAATGCGATAAGATGATCGACTTTGTTCCTTTAGAGTACTACTACCCCATATTTATGAATGGAACGTTGATCATTGTTCTTTTTACATTACTGCATACCGCTGTATTGAAGATTAATGATCCACGGAATATTTCGTTCATCAACGTTATAGGTTTTCTTATGCTCGTCTTTCTAATTTTTTATATTGGACTTAGGCCGGTAAGCGGAAGATACTTTGTTGATATGCGTACTTACGCAACTCATTTTGAACATTACCGGACCGGCGGAGAAGTCATCTCAAAAAAAGATGTATTCTTCCATTATTTTATGAAATTTTCCTCCCAAATTATGAGCGTTCACAGCTTTTTTCTTATCTGTGCCACGGTTTATCTATATCCCATGTACAGGGTTTCAAAGGCATTTTTCCACAAGTATTGGTTCTATTCATTTTTGTTATTGGTAGTTTCCCTTTCCTTCTGGACCTATGGTGTTAATGGTATCCGAAATGGAATGGCCACTTCCCTTTTTCTAATGGCAATTTCATTTAAAGATCGGAAACTTTGGACCTTTGCGTTTTTCATCCTGGCAAGTCTGTTCCACAGAACGCTCCTGCTTCCGATTGGAGCCTATTTGTTAACTCTTTTTTATAATGACCCAAAAAGCTATCTTAAGTTTTGGCTTGTGGCGATACCACTTTCCATAGTGCTTGGAGGTTTCTGGACCTCCTTATTCACTGCTTTGGGCTTTGCGGACGATAGATTAGGGGCCTATTTATCTTCCCAGGAGAATTCCGGTTTTAGGTTCGATTTTCTAATTTACAGCGCGTCAGCTGTTGTTACCGGATGGTATTTTATTTATAAAAAAGGGTTTAAGGATTTAACATACTACCATCTATACAACACCTATTTAATTACAAACGCCTTTTGGATTTTAGTCATTAGGGCCAATTTTTCCAATCGTTTTGCGTACCTGTCCTGGTTTATGATGGCAGTGGTCATTATTTACCCGTTTTTGATGTCTTCGATACAAAGGCAAAATTTGAAAATAGGTAGGGTAATTTTTTGCTATGCTGCGTTTACCTATTTTATGACCTACGTATATTATGGTTAGCCAACCCTAATTCCAACAATGATGAAAACACTTACCGTTTTTACTCCAACATACAATCGTGCCTATTGTTTGGGGCAATGTTATGAAAGTTTGGTAAAACAAACCAATCAAGATTTTATTTGGTTAATAATAGATGATGGGTCTGTAGATAATACCGCCGAGGTTGTGAAAAATTGGATAGACGAGGATAAAATTGCCATTAAATATCACTATCAGGCTAATCAGGGAATGCATGGAGCCCACAATACCGCCTATGATTTAATACACACAGAGTTGAACGTATGTATTGATTCGGATGATTTTATGCCACCGGATGCTGTTGACAACATTTTACTTTTTTGGACAACTTCTGAAAAGAATGCCAAAATAGCAGGCTTAATAGGGTTGGATGCGTATAAGGATGGAAAGATAATCGGCAGGGAATTTCCCAATCACCTTCTTAGCGCCACCCTAGAGGATCTCTATCACATTCATAAAATACACGGAGACAAAAAAATTGTATATCGTACCGAGGTGGTCAAGCAACACAGTAGGTATCCGATTTTCGAAGATGAGCGCTTTGTACCATTGGGAACCCTATATTTGCTTATAGACAAGGATTATTCGCTGCTTTGCCTCAATAAGGTTCTTTGCATAGTAGAATACATGGCTGATGGGTCATCCAGAAATATTATCAAACAATACAAAAGACATCCCAAAGGATTTCGCTATGCGCGTATTGTAAACATGAAGAAAAGTCGTTTTTTTAAAGTCCGATTGAAGAATGCGATCCACTATGTTTCACACAGTCTTTTTTTAAAAGATTGGAGAATGCTATCAAAATCACCAAAACCGCTAATGACCCTATTGGTATTTCCTTTGGGTTTACTACTTTATTTATATGTTAATTATAAAGCCAGGGAAACGTCCCCAATTGCTAAGAAAGAGTAGATGAAAATTTTGCATATCATTAATTCGCTCGAGTTCGGTGGTGCTGAAAAGCTGCTGGTAGATACCCTTCCTGTTTATGTATCCAAAGGTCTTAACGCCGATGTGCTGGTACTAAAAGAAAAAGAAACACCTTTTATGCTGCAACTTTCAAAAGTGCAGGGAGTTAACATTTTGTCCATAAAGAAGATAAACGGTTTATATAACCCGCTCTACATTATTAAATTGCTTAAATACATTCAGAACTATGACATTGTGCATGTACACTTGTTTCCTGCAATTTATTGGGCCTCACTTTCTAGTTTCCTGTTTCGAAAAAGGACATGTCTTGTTTTAACCGAACATAATACGGAGAATAGAAGAAGGAAATTATTGATTTTTAAGTATTTGGATCGGTTCATATATCGTAGGTATTCGAAAATAATAGCAATTTCGGAGGCCGTACGTATAAATTTAGAAAATCACCTAGGTTCAAAATTCAAAAACATCGTTCAAATCAACAATGGTATTGATTTGAACATCTTTAAGAAGGCCATACCCTACGAAAAAAAAGATTTGGGGTTGGAAAAAGACACTAAAACGATTATTCAAGTTTCAAGTTTTACCGCTCAGAAGGATCAGACAACCCTGATCAGGGCAATGGTTCAACTCCCAAAAAGGGTACATTTACAACTGGTGGGCGATGGCCCCCTGCGGGAAGATGCCATAAAATTGGTCCTTTCATTGGGGCTAGAAGACAGAGTTCATTTTTTAGGTCATAGAACAGACGTACCAAGACTATTAAAAACTTCGGATATTAGCGTGCTTTCCTCTCATTATGAAGGTTTTGGTTTGGCCATGGTTGAGGGGATGGCAGCGGGCAATGCCTGCCTTGGTTCCAATGTGCCCGGTTTATCAGAAATAATAGGGGAAGATGGGATTTTGTTCCCTCCTGGCGATGAAATTGTACTTAGACAGAAACTATTTCGTTTAATTCATGATAAGGATTACTTTAGAAATACGGTAAAAAAATGTAAGCAAAAAGCTGAGTCATATGACTGCAAATTAATGGTTCAAAGGCACATTGATCTCTATCGATCCCTTTATGACCGTCATGACATCTCCTTAAAATAGTAATCGGATGAAAAGAAATATTACCCTAGACTTTACCAAATTGATACTTAGTTTTTTGGTGGTAATCATTCACAATCCCATATTCACTGATTTTCGTTTTTTTTCCAACCTCATAACAAATGGACTGGCACGAATTGCTGTTCCTTGTTTTTTTGTTTTAAACGGCCTATATATTGGAAAAGTCCTTAGCAATAGGGCTTCGTTTAGAAAGTATTTGAAAAAAGTTTTTACTTTTTATGTAGTTTGGATGCTCATTTATGCCCCTTTTTATCTGTTTCATTACACAGAAGACCTTACCAAATCAATTCTTACTAATGTTTCTTCAATTTTATTTGGTTTCTGGCATTTATGGTATATCGTAGGTTTGATTGGAGGCGCAAGTTGCCTTTATTATTTGAAAACAAAAGGGGTTGGTGATAAAAAACTACTTCGGATCGCAATTTTTCTGTTTGGTATAGGATGGGGCATTCAACAACTGGAGTTGTTCTACCCAAATGAGGAAGGGCTTCTAGGCTCCATTATCAGATCTAGCTACCCATCCAGAAATTTTCTTTTCATGGGGCTTCCCTTTATAGCTATTGGTTATCTAATTTCCAAAGAGTCCTTTGTAGCCCGTATTAAACAAAAACTTATAAGTATCCCCTTTTTGCTTTTCCTGTTTACCTTGCTATTTTCAGAGACCATACTACACTATTTTTTAATAGGAAGACGCGGATTTGATTTTTATATATCATTGATTTTGTTATGTCCAATTTTGATTATGTTTTTAGAGAAGAAATCAAAAACGGTTGAGGTGAAAGATGATTTTATCTCAAAATTATCTGCCGCGATATATTTTATACACCCCTTGACCTTATTTTTGATCAAAAACACATTTCCCGATTTTGAAAGTACCGGAAGTTATATACTTATCCTGTTTTTTTCAATGATTTTGGGAACAGCCCTGGTATATGCCAACAAAAGACTTAAAATATTTTTTTAATCTAACATCCATTCCAAGATGAATTCTAATCCGCAGACCGATTTATTGGAACATACCAAAAAGAACATTATTTTCTTTGATGGGGTTTGTAATCTGTGCAATGGGTTTGTTGATTTTGTGATACGAAGAGACAAAAAAATGAAGCTCCACTACGCCTCTTTACAGCAAGATGTTGCGCGGCGAATACTTAAGGAGGAGAATATCGTAATCGGAGAACATTTTTCTACCATTTATTATTATCACGATGGTAAGCTGTATAAGCGGTCAACCGCAATTTTACGGATTCTTAAGGAATTGACCTGGCCGTATAGGGCAATCTCGTTCATTGGGTTTGCCTTCCCTCCTATTGTCCGAAATTGGGTGTATGATTTTCTCTCAAGAAACAGATATCGATTTTTTGGTAAGAGGGAAACCTGTAGATTACCTTCACCAGAAGAAAAAAAACAATTTTTATAACGTCCAAAACCTAATAATATGATAAAAAAACACTCACTTTTGAACTACCTTTTGCCTGGACTGATGCTCTTCTTCTTTGCAAGAAACCTCGTTCTTGTGGAAACCGACCATATGGATAGCTGGATGGGTGGAGGAATGCGCATGTTTGGCAAAATCGATAAAATGCTCTATCGCGTTTCTGGTTTTAACGTTGATTATAATAACAAGACCTATTTTGTGAACCTGAGGAATATTCCCGAATTGGAGGACGAAGATGTGGCGGCCCGGATTCTTCCAAACGATGAACGAATTAATGAAATTCTGAATACAATAGGCGATAATTACCGTTGGTGCTATGACAAAGCCTCTGACAAAATATACTTGGGGAATGAAGTTGCTCCGTGCGATGTAGCTCTAAACAAAGATGCCATTACCAATTTTCAGGTGTATTCGGTGACATTTCAACGCGACTCCAAGCGGGTAGATTTACAATTGTTGAACGAAGCCAATAAATAATTTCAAGTCATGATTACAAATTATTTAAAAGAAATAAAGTCCAAGTTAGATCAAACAATCGAGATCAAGGATGCAGATCATAGATTGTCCCTTGTTTTGCAAATGTTACTGCTTATCTTTTTAATATTTATGTATGACAATGGATATCTGTCCATTTTCATTCCGGTAATTGTCATTCCAGGGATTCTTTTCAAAAGTGTGCGAGAAAACCCATACTTCTGGGTGCTTCTCAGTTTTTTGGGATGTACTTTTTATTTGGTTTTAGATCTAGTGGGGTACGTACCTAATCATAAGCATATATTTGCCTATGTAATCCTTGCGGTGACCTTGGCCATGTTTCTCAAAAAGCAGATTCATCCCTTGTCCTTTCTGCAAACCCAAGCAAGATACATTATTGGGCTTTGCTTTCTTTTTGCGACCATAGGTAAGTTTTTGGCACCGGAATTCTTAAACGGCGCTTTCTTTGAATTTACCAATACTTCCGACCCAAGATTTTTTGGCTTCACCTCCCTTTTCGGGGAAGTAGATCTTGCGTTACTTAAGGAAAATGAAGACCATTTAACGCAGCTTGTCAGAACCAGCAACCCATCTGATTTCTTTGTCCTTAATGGAGCTAAGGAAATTAGTGGTTTCGGAATAATTATTTCGTATTGGACTATTCTGATTGAAGGTATGATTGCCCTAAGTTTTTGCCTACCCAGAAAAACGCTGCTGTCAAAATATCGAAATATCTTTTTGGTCATTTTTATTTTGACCACTTATCCGATCGCGACCGTTACGGGATTTGCCATTATTCTGACCAGTTTGGGCTTTATTCAATCCCTTGATAAAAACCATGGGCTTACCAATTTTTCATGGTTCTATCTATTCGTTTTTGTGTTATTGCCCTTAAATTATTTTCCCTTTACAAGAATCTTGACCCTGTTTCAGTAGCTTTACACGGCGTGTGGGCCTAGCTGGGCTATATTGGCACTAATGGGTCTCTATACAACAAAAAGAGAGCGGGTAGCCCGCTCTCTTTTTGTTGTATTCAATTTATACTTAATTATTAGTGTTCGCTATTCCTGACAGTTGTTATTACTAACGGTAACCTCATTGCTATTTGTAGTACTCTCTATTTTTATGCATTCCTTATTACCACTAACGTTAATGGTATTTCCAGAAATCGCAATAGCTGAATTGACTTCTCGAAGATGAAAACCGTGATCACTTGGGGCGTTTAACGTGTTTCCGGAAAGAGCGATGTTCTCAGAGTTGAAAAGCTCTATTCCATGGTCCAGATCATTATCATGAAACTGTATCCCGTATGATTCCAAAAAGAGTGTAGGGTTTGCAGACCGGAGTATATTGTCGCTAACCGTGAAATCATAATTTGCAGAGGCCGGGTCCGTGTTGACCTGATAAAATTTAAAAGGGTTCCTATCTACTTGAATATCGTTAGAACTAAGCAATACTCCGTTCATCAATGTTGAGCTTACCGAAACGCCCAGAGAACCTTCCCTAGTGCTTCGAATGGTATTGTTTTGTATGGTACCATTTGTCAACTTGATCAGGTTCATACCTATCCTACAATTTTCAGTAGTATTGTCCCGAACAATGACATCCCTATTGGTCACATAGATACCCGTTCCAAAACCTTCAACTGTATTTCCATAGATTTCATTGTTGTAAATGGTCTCGTCATCCACATTTGCCCTACCGGCTTTAATACCGTTGCCTATTTCCTTCATTTTATCAGTCACTGCAATGACCCTATTCCCAATAATCCTAGTGCCGTGCGCCAAAGAAAAACTGATTCCAGTTTCGACCGTATTGTTTTCTATGGTAACGTCATAACCAATAGCCACGGTAAATCCTCCTGCCCTACTGTTCTTTTCCACGTTATCCCTGATGAAGATATTCTCAGCCCTTTCATAGAAAACAAGTTCTCCATTGGCCTCTCTTTTACGTGTACCTTCAATATCAATGGCAAAGCCTGGAGCCACGCCTTCAGACAAATTAGTATCAACACTTGCATTTAAAAACTCATTGTTCTCGATAAACAAATTGTTACCTCCCGTGATGGACATGTTGTTCCTACGGTTATTGTTAAACACACATTCGGTCACCGTGATATTCTCAGAGGCAATATGATCCGGGTCAAAATGGAAATTGACATCTTGAATTTTCATACCATCACCTGTAGCATCTATCATTTTCATATTGGAAACCCTTGAATTCGTGGCACCGTGAACAAAAAATAAATACCCCCATTCATGGGTTCCACCGTCCGAATAATCGTGTTGATCCCGGTCTCCATGTAGGGTGCCTCCACTTGCGGAAGCATTGTCAACCTCTCTTATTGCCAATAAGGCATAAGTTTTACGACTGTTGGGAAATACCCTTAAATGAGTGTCAGTGCTCATCTCCAAACTAAAATTACCAGGAACGTTGATTGCTTCTACTGAGGCGTAAAAATTTGGATTGCTCGTACTGGTTACCTTAGTAACTTCAAAATAAGCGTCAAATTTGTACATCTTGAACGTATCGCCATTCAAATCCAATACCATATCAAAAAGATTCTCCAAGATATTTCTGTTTTCAAACGCCTGATCTGAGTTGGTAGGCCCTTGAACGATGTTCCATCTGGACGCAAAAAATTGGAAAGTGGGGCTTTTCAATGAGGCATCTCCAGTAACTTGTAGTTTATGGTTCAGAAGCCTCCCGTCAATGGTACCGCTCTGAAAATTCAAAGTTCCATTGATAATTTCCCCGCCATCAAAATCCAAAGTAATATTGTTGGGTAGGTTAACTGTTTGTCCGTTTAAATCCATCCTACAGTCGATAACGACCGTAGAGCCGGCCTCCGCGCTATCCAAGTTAAAATCACAAGGAGTTTCACTGATGTCACCAAGGATTTCCGAATCGGATTCTATTATTTCTTCTTCCGTTGGTGCCTCCTCTTCAGGCGAATCATTGCCAGCTGGGTTGTCAACTTCATTTCCATCATTTAGGACCGCGTCAAGGAACAAATCCTCATCTGCCGTGCAGGAAATAAGAAAAAAGAATGAACAAAGAATGATAAAAAAACGTTTGTGTAGGTCCAATACGTTCATAACATGGGGTTTATAGGGTGAATACAAAGATGTTTATTTTTTTTTAGTTTACGATAAAATGCGTCTTTTTTTCGACGAAATACTAAGCTAATTACGTTTTAGAACTCCATTTGGATCTCGTGAGTGAAAAAAATATCGAAATTTTTATGATATAATCGATTAATCTTACAAACTTACTTTAACATTCCTATCTTTGGTTTCTTTAAATTAGCTATGGTTCCCCCCCCTCATTAACACATTTAGGCCTTTACGCCATATTGGATGAAAAAACTTATCAGACTTACCACCGTTCCCCAATCCTTGGGCGGTCTACTTAAAGGGCAACTTAAGTTTATGACCCAACACTACAGCGTCATTGGAATTTCCAGTGACAGCGGAGACGTAAACTCTTTGATGGCTGTCTCACGTGATGAGGGCATTAGGGTTGAAGGGGTGGAAATGACACGGAAAATTACGATTTTAAGGGACATAAAGGCCTTGTTTAGGCTATATAGAATTTTTAAACAGGAGAAACCTTTTATAGTGCACACACACACTCCAAAGGCAGGAACCTTGGGTATGGTCGCCGCTAAACTTGCGGGTGTCCCGAATAGATTGCATACCATTGCCGGATTACCCTTGGTTGAGCAAAGAGGACCCAAAAGAAGACTTTTAAATTTAGTGGAAAGGATTACATATAGTGCTGCGACCAGGATTTACCCAAATTCGTATGGCCTGGTAGACATCATCTTAAAAAACCGATTTACCAACAAGACCAAGTTAAAGGTTATAGGGAACGGTAGTTCAAATGGAATAAACACCCAATATTTTTCCCCTAATCTATTTGGCTCCGAAAAAGTGGTCGCACTAAAAAAGGAACTGGAAATTGTCACTACAGATTTCACTTTTGTTTTTATTGGAAGGTTGGTTAAGGATAAAGGAATCAACGAACTTATTCAAAGCTTCGTAAAGTTGGCTGAGGAAATGGATTATGTAAAACTTTTACTGGTAGGCTCTTATGAATCTGAGCTTGACCCTTTACTTCCAGATACGGTAAAAACGATTGAAACCCATGATCGTATTCTGGGTGTTGGTTGGCAGGCAGATGTAAGGCTCTATCTTTTAGTGTCCGATACCCTAGTGTTTCCAAGTTATAGAGAGGGCTTCCCCAATGTGGTTATGCAGGCGGGCTCCATGGAATTACCAGGTATTGTAACCAACATAAATGGGTGCAATGAAATTATTACAGAAGGCCAAAATGGGTTCATAATTCCCCCTAAACAGGTCGATGCCCTATACACAGCTATGAAAAAAGTAGCGTTGATGCAAAAAGAAGAAATTATTTCAATGGGTAAAAAAGCAAGGAAATTGGTGATTTCAAAATATGAGCAACGATTCGTTTGGGAAGAACTCTTAAAAGAGTACAAAAAACTTGAAAATCATTAGGATGTACAAATCTTTCTTTAAAAGACTTTTGGACGTTTTTATCGCTATTGTGGCGCTGGCCGTGCTTTCACCCATCTTTGTGCTCGTGGCGTTGGTTCTGATAGCCCAACTAAAGACAAGCCCATTTTTCATACAAAAACGCCCTGGAAAGGGAGAACGAATATTCTCAATCCTTAAGTTTAAATCGATGAATGACCAGACCGGTTCAGATGGAAAATTATTGCCGGATGTGGAGCGTATAACAAAATTCGGGCATTTTATCCGAAATAATTCTTTAGACGAAATTCCTCAATTGTTGAACGTACTAAAAGGAGATATGAGCCTTATAGGACCAAGGCCCTTGTTAATCTCCTACCTGCAATTATACAGTGAGGAACAAAAAAAAAGACATTTGATGCGTCCAGGTATAACCGGCTGGGCACAGGTAAATGGCAGAAACGCTATTTCCTGGAGGCAAAAATTTGAATATGATGTTTGGTATGTTGAAAATTGCTCGTTTCTGACCGACTTGAGAATTTTATGGCTTACGGTACTCAAAGTGGTAAAAAAAGATGGTATTTCGTCAAAGACCAGTGCCACTATGGAAACTTTTACAGGAGACTAAAAAATGAACACACAATTAAGCATCATAATACCTTGCTATAACATGGAGCGCTATCTCTCCGTATGTTTGGAAAGCCTGCTTGTCCAAAACTTAGGCGAGGATATATACGAAGTCATTATTGTAAACGACGAGTCTACGGACAAGACCCTAAAACTTGCAGAACAGTATAGTGAACAACATGCCAATATCCATGTTGTAGACAAAACAAATGCGGGGGTGGGGGCAGCTAGAAATTCCGGATTTGACAGAAGTACGGGAGAATATGTCTATTTTTTGGACCCGGACGACTATTTGTCAGCCAATGTGCTGGGGCGTCTTTTGAATTTAATCCCACGCAATGATTTGGACATTCTAACGTTCAAAAGTAAGCCAGTTACCGATGAAAGTCATACGGAATGTATGACCGGGGATACCATTCCGGATTCTCTCGACATTTTTGATGGGATTTCCTATATCGCGCATCACAACTATCAGAATGAGGTCTGGTGGTACATTATAAAAAAAGAGTTTATGCAGGCATCGGGAGTTCGTTTTATTGAGGGAAGATGGATGGAGGATGCGATTTTCACCACCGAATTGATTTGCAAAGCCAAACGTATAGCTCATGTAGCTTTGGACGCACATCGATATCGTATTTTGCCAACTTCCGCTATGCGGAACAAAACTCCTGAACATTACAACAAAGTGATATATGACAATGAACATGCGGCTCATTTTTTTGATGGCCTCATAAAGAAAATACCTGAATCACATAGCAAAAGGGAAGATTGCGTGACCAGATTGAAAACGCGGCAACAATCGTTTGTGTTTTTCTTGCTGGTACGTTTAATGAAATCTGATATTTCGCTTAAGGAAATCCCAAAAATGCTAAAGGGTTTTAGTAAAAAAGGCGCTTATCCGCTAAGTAATTTTATTGGAAAGGATTATTTTGGGACAAAATATACTTTTTTGGTTTTTGTATTTAACTCCAAACTCCTGATAAGGCCTTTTATGCAAATATATAGAACACTATACCGAGTAGCAAAATGAACATTTTAATCACATCCGCAGGAAGAAGAGTTTCTTTGGTGAAAGCTTTTCGAAAGGAACTTAAAAAAATTGATCCAAAGGGAAAAGTCATCGCATCCGATGCCAATCCGCTCCTTGCGGCAGCATGTCAGGTAGCCGATGACTATTTCGAAGTTCCCTTGTTGGATAAGGTAAATTATATCCAATTACTACTGGAACACTGCTTAAAGCATGAAATAAAACTTATTGTACCCACACTAGATCCCGAGTTGATCTTGCTTGCCAAGAACAAATCACTATTTGAAGAAAACGGCATCAAAGTGGTGGTTTCAACGCCACAGTTTATTAGGCAATGTAGAGATAAAAGGGTAATCCATGATTTTTTTACATCCGCAGGGATTTTGGTAGCAAAGGAATACACCAAGGATAAATATAAATTACCCCTTTTTATAAAACCTTATGATGGGAGTAGAAGCATTGACACTTATATCATTAAGACCGAAAAGGATCTTAGGGAATACCATTTCCAAAATGACAAGTTAATGTTCTTGGAATACCTTGATCACGCAAAATTTGAAGAATTTACATGCGATCTGTATTACAACAGGAGTGGCTTTTTAAAATGTGTCGTTCCAAGGAAAAGAATTGAAGTCAGGGATGGGGAGGTGAATAAAGGCCTTACGGTAAGAAATGAGCTGGTGACTTTTATAAAAGAGCATTTAGGGCATATTGAAGGTGCGGTGGGTTGTCTGACCTCGCAATTTTTCAAGCATAAGAATACTGGGGACATCTATGGTATAGAAATAAATCCACGTTTTGGCGGAGGTTATCCGCTGTCCTATTTGGCAGGTGCGAACTTCCCAAAATGGATTATGGAAGAGTATTTTTTCGATACGGAAATCGATGATAAGTTCGATTGTTGGGAAAGTGATCTTTTAATGCTGAGATATGATCATGAGGTATTGGTACATGGATATAAAGGTTGATGAACATACGGTAATTGTATTTGACTTGGACGATACGCTTTATAATGAAATAGATTTTCTAAGATCTGCCTATCGCGATATAGCCAAGTACTTGGAACCCGTTCAGTGGAAAAGACTCTACGTGTTAATGTTTTCTCTTTATAGGGATAAACAGGATGTATTTGAAGTCTTGGCTGCCAAATACAATATGGATAAAAAAAATCTAATCATGAGGTATCGGGAGCATGAACCGGACATAAAACTATTTCCCGATGTTATGGAAAAACTAACTCAAATTAGAGACAAGAATGGATTTATCGCCATAGTCACGGATGGAAGAAAAAAAACACAAATGTTAAAAATAAAGGCGTTGGGAATTTCCAAAATAGTCGACAGGGTTGTTATCTCCGAGGAGGTCGGCTCCGAAAAGCCAAGTATCGCGAACTTTAAAATAATAGAAGATGAATTTAAAAAAAGCACTTATTACTATATCGCAGATAACCTGGGAAAAGACTTTGTAACGCCCAATGCCCGGGGTTGGAAAACGATTGGGTTAATAGATAATGGATTGAACATTCATAACAACGCCTATAAACATAATAAAGAACAATATATCCCCCATAATTTTGTTTCATCTTTCAATGAGATCAGTATCAGATAGATGCACAAAAAAGATCTGCAGTATTGATGATGGGTTGGATAAAGAATGGATTGGATGATAGAAGTTATTAGAGATAAGGAAAAATGGGATTCTTTGATCAAAAAGGTTGAAGATTATGATTTTTATCACACATATGACTATCATATGATTTCGAGGTCCGAAAACGAAACGGCCGTCCTGTTGAAATATGAGGAAAACAAAGTGCTAATTGGTGTTCCTTTACTTATTCGCAACGTGTTCGATACGGCGTACAAGGACGCAACTTCGGTCTATGGATATGCTGGACCCATTTCGGCAGGTATCACTGCTGACTTTGATAACAGGAACTTTTTAAGCGCACTTGAAAAATATCTTAAAGAGAATAACATCGTATCTATCTTTTCCAGGCTTAACCCCTTTATATTGAACCAAGAAAGGATTTTAAAAAACTATGGCGAAATTTTTACCCAAGGAAAGGTCGTCAATATCGATTTAAGCCTAGATATGGACATACAAAGGCAAAACTACCAACGTAGGCTCAAAACACATATCAATAAATCTAGAAGAAACTGCACGATCCGAAGAGCTTTGAATGATTCGGATTTACAAAAGTTCATTGATGTGTACTATGAAAACATGGATAGGGTACACGCAAAAAAATTCTATTATTTCAAGGAGATGTATTTTAAAAGTATGGCTAAGAGCAATGCATTTGAAACCGAAACCTTGCTTGCCGTTCATACCGAGTCCAACCAAGTTATAGCGGGTAGTATGTTCATTAAGACCAACGGTATAGTGCAATATCATCTCTCCGGTACCAAAAACGAATTTTTGCAATTGATGCCGACGAAATTACTCATTGATGAAATGCGGATTAGGGCAACCACGGAGGGTTTTAATTTCTTTAATCTGGGCGGCGGGCTAAAGGGAGATTACAACGATTCCCTTTTTCGGTTTAAATCCTCCTTTTCCAAGGATTTCCACGATTTTAATTTGTGGAAATTGATTGTGGACCATAAGGCATATCAAGAACTTACTTCTAGGATAGATCCCCCAAATAACACCGATTTTTTTCCGCTGTACAGAGTAGATGTCAAATAAGAAGAACATGCGTATATTTAATAACCCCTTCACCTCCAAAACTTTTGTACTGAAATGGCTCGAACACTTTAAATCCAAAAGTGAAGAGCGCAAGTTCAAGACATTCGAAGGCCTCTCATTTTACAAACGAGGAATCCTACCCTACTACGTTAATGTGGGCCGCAATCTTACCAAAGGTATTTCCTATACCGTTCCTGAGGTCCTAAAAAGCGAAATACGTAAAAGGGTATTCCTGATCTATGATGTTCCAGGTTTTTTTGAAATGCAGATGCCAGAAAATACGAAATCGCTAAAACTTAGGAAATTAAAGCAATACCAGGGGTTCCTGATCGATTTGGAGCATTATGGCGACCTTAAGGACTACATGACTTCCAATATCAGCAAAAGTAGTCGGTATAAATTCAACAAATACAAAAAAAGGCTTGAGCTCTGTTTTGATATCAAATACAAGATGTTCTACGGGGACATTTCCAAAGAGGAGTACAGCACTATCTTCAAACATTTTAGACACCTTTTGGAAAAGCGCTTTTCGGATAAACAAATTACTAATAACAACCTTCATCCAAGGGAATGGGAATTTTACAAAGATGTGGTACATCCCTTAATTCTGGAAAAAAGAGCCTCCCTGTTTGTAGTTTACAATGGTGATGTCCCCATAGGGATTACCTTAAACTATTTTTCAAAAAAAGTACTGTTCGATGCCATTACCGTTTTTGACATCGACTATTCCAAATTTCATATAGGCACCGTCACCATCATGAAATTAATAGAGTGGTCTATAGCTCAGGAACTGAAGATTCTGGATTTTTCCAAAGGTTATTTTGAGTACAAAAAAAGATGGATGACCAGAGAGTATCCCTTTGAATATCACCTATATTACGATTCAAAATCTCCAGCATCCCTTTTACTGGCTTTCATTATTAAAAACTATTTTACACTCAAACAGTTCCTAAGGGAAAAAGAGATTAATGAACTTTTTCATAAGCTTACCTTCTTTTTCGAAAGAGGTAAAAAGACCGCAACCCAAAGCCAGAAATTCGCCTATGATTTGGAGGAACTGAGCGCTCCCCCGGAACAGGACGGCCTTCAAGAAATCTCACTGGGGAATTCCAAGAACGTACATCTTAGAAAGGTAATTTTTGATTTCCTCTATCTAAATACAATGAAACTTAGCGACCTATGCCTTTATGCGCAGGCGTCCGATCGCTCAATATATTTTATTTTTTGCGGAAGAGCCTGGCGAAAAATAACCTTAAAATAAGCTAATGCACACTTCTGGCTTTCGACACCACAAAAGGTATAAGGTGTTCATGGGGACATGGGAGCTGATCGCAGCGTGCAAAAGAGTCCTATTAAACGCCTTATATAATGTTGTTCAACTCCATTGAATTTCTGATTTTTCTCCCCCTTTCCTTTGTGCTGTATTGGTTTCTGCTCAATAGAAATCTAAAACTACAGAACCTTTTACTAGTGGTACTCAGTTATTTGTTCTACGGATGGTGGGACTGGCGTTTTCTGTCCTTGATTTTTTTAAGCACTTTTGTGGACTACCTTGTAGGGCAAAAAATCCATAGGGCACAAGACCGTGAAAGAAAAAGATGGTTATGGGTGAGTATCGGTTTTAACATTGGCCTTTTGGGCGTCTTCAAATATTTTGACTTTTTTGTAGTTTCCCTCATTGATGCACTTGCATTTGCCGGATACGAGGTGACCCAGCCCTGGATGCTACATGTGCTGCTCCCTGTAGGTATATCCTTTTACACCTTCCAGACCTTGTCTTATTCCTTGGATGTTTCCCGCAAAGCGTTGGCCCCTACCAAAGATTTTATTGCCTTTGCAGCTTATGTAAGTTTCTTTCCGCAGCTTGTTGCTGGGCCCATAGAAAGGGCAGCATCCCTGCTCCCCCAGATATTGCAAAAAAGAAGGTTTTCCTACCAGCAGGGAGCACAAGGGGCAAAACTCATTCTTTGGGGGTTTTTAAAAAAAGTGGCAATAGCCGATTCCTTAGCTCCTATAGTGGACGATATTTTTGTAAACTACCACAGCTACTCGTCCCCAACCCTTTTCATGGGCGCTTTCTTTTTTGGTTTTCAAATTTACGCCGATTTTAGCGGTTATTCGGACATTGCCATAGGTACAGCCAAATTGTTCGGTATAGAGCTCCGTTCCAATTTTAAATTTCCATACTTATCCAGAAGCGTTGCCGAATTCTGGCGAAGATGGCATATATCCCTATCTACCTGGTTTAGGGATTATCTATATATTCCTCTTGGTGGATCAAAGCTTAACTCAAGGACCACGATCAGGAACATCTTTATTATATTTTTGGTAAGTGGATTTTGGCATGGTGCCAATTGGACGTTTATCGTTTGGGGTGGAATACATGCGCTACTGTTTGTGCCCCTTTTTCTCACCGGAACCAACCGAAATTATCTGCATGGAACAGTCGCCGAAAAAAGTGCATTGCCCACCTTCAGGGAATTTGTACAAATCAGCATTACGTTTACCGCCGTTACCTTGACCTGGATTTTTTTTAGGGCAGAATCCATTGCGCACGCCCTGGCCTATCTAAAACGTTTATTTGCCTTACATCCATATCAAGGGTATAACCATCCTCTCGGGTATAGGATGGTGGACTATTTCATTTTACTGTCCCTTTTCATGGGCTATGAATTTATCATCCGCAAAGACGAACGATCTCCCTTTAAATTTAAATCGAGATATTTGAGGTTCGGGCTATATGCGTTGGTCCTTTTGGCAATTTTATTGTTCTATGACGACCGAATAGATCGTTCATTTATTTACTTTCAGTTTTAATTATGAAAAAGTTTGTCCTTAAATGCTCCTTATATGTTGCCCTACTACTTTTAGTATTAGAGCTTCTTGTTAGGGTGTTTCATTTATATACAGAGGACCCTCCTAGGTTTATAGACGATCTGGGAGTGGAAAAACGTGTTCCAAACAGTACCGGATATGCCGTGACAGGCAACCGAAACCAAAATTTTTCAGAATTCCGTATCAATAGTTTTGGCTTCAATTCCTTTAGGGAATTCCACCCGTCCATAGACGAAAAGGAAATTGCACTTATCGGAGATTCCTTTATAGAAGGTTTTCATCAGGATTACGATCGGTCTACCGGAAAAAAGATGGAGGTCCTGTTGGGAGAATCCGTGGCGGTCTATGAATATGGATATGCGGGTTACGACCTTGCCAATCAATTGTACCTTACTAAGGCCTATGAGGCGGACTTTGAAGCCGTAGACTATATAATATTCTATTTAGACTATCCTACGGATCTAGAACGCTCCGAATATGTACCCAATAAAGACCGTATTACCCTGCTCTCTTCCAGGATGTTTAAAATAAGAGATCAAATTAAACTTCTGGCCTATACCTCACGCATCGGCCTTGTAGACCCTATCAAGCGTTTGGCACTTGGGATAAGGGACCGAAACAAACAAAATCCCTCCATAAAAGTAGATTCAGTAAAGCTTCGCACCAGGTATCAGAAAAATTTTGAAAAACTACTTTCGAGCTACCCTATCGACAAAAGTAAAACGGCATTTTTATTGAATTCCAAAACTACGGATAAGGGGTTTTTGGCCCATTGCAGGAGAAACAACATTCAATATATTGATTTTGGAAAGGTCTTTGAGCACTCGCAAACTGCACCAACATTAATCTACGATCAGCATTGGAACGACCATGGCCGAGATTTGGTAGCACAGGCAATCGTAGACCACTTAAAAGCGCAAGCGCCTCACTTGCTCAATAAATAATTACCAATGACCAGATAATCCAATCCTGTTGAATAAAAGCACCGCAGAGCGTCCTTAGGTGACTCCACGACCGGCTCCCCCTGGATATTAAAGCTGGTATTCAATACCACCGGCACACCGGTAAGAGCGCCAAGCTCGGAGATGACCTGATGGTACAACGGATGAAGTTCCTTGCTGACCGTCTGTAAGCGAGCACTTCCATCCACATGGGTCACCGCAGGGATCACTGCCTGCTTATCTTCCAGAACATCGCATACTTTAAGCATAAACGGCGCCTCCACCTCTAAATCAAAGAAGTCCTTATAGGATTCCAAAAGCGCAGACGGCGCAAAGGGACGATAAGCCTCTCTAAATTTTACCTCGGCATTAATTTTGTCTTTCATTTGTGGAAAGGCGGGGTTGGCTAAAATACTTCGGCTACCCAACGCCCTAGGGCCTATTTCCATGGGGCCTTGGAACCAACCTATGATTTTTCCCTCGGCCAAAAGTGCCGCAGCCTTACCACAGATATCCTGTACATAATCCGCATTTAACTTGGCGCCATCGATAACCTTCTTAATTTCTTCATTGTTGTAGCTGGTTCCTACATAAGGGTCGCTATGCACATAATTCCGTTCATTTTTAAAAATGCCGTTGTACAAATAATAAGCTGCTCCTATCGCCGTACCGTTGTCTCCGGCCGCAGGCATCACATATACATCCTTAAAGGGAGTTTCCCGGACGATACGGCCGTTCATAACACTATTGAGCGAGACACCGCCAGATATTACAAGATACGGCGCCTTAGTCCTTTCGTACAGGATATGGCAAAGTTCTAGCACCCTGTTTTCCAAAACATGCTGGAAAGCCGCGGCCAAGTCTTTGTGATTATCTTTGAACGCTCCCTTAGGACTCCGAGGAGCTCCAAAGATTTTTAGGAATTTTTCCGAGTAGGTGTTTTTCACCAAGTATTGATAGTTAAAATAGCTTAAATCTACTTTAACCTTGCCCTGTTTGTCCACGGAGATCATTTTCTCCACCTCTTCCTTAAACACCTCATGATTACCCATAGGGGCCAACCCCATGGTCTTCCCTTCATCATAATTGGGCTTAAATCCACAAAACTGTGTCACGGTCTCATAAAAAGACCCGAAGGAGTGCGGAAAGAAACTCTCCCCAAATTTTTGGACCGTATTCCCTTTCCCATGCCCGAGCCAGGTAGTGGCCCATTCGCCCGACCCATCAATTCCCAAAAGGGCAGCTTCCTTATAGGGTGATACAAAAAAAGTACCGGCCACATGGGTCAAATGATGTTGAATAAAGTGTACCTTAGGACCTTCATTGGTCTTCCATTGCTGCTTATACCAAAGCCAAAACCTGCGTTGTTTGGCATATGCATTCACTACATGATGGCCAAAAAAGGGCATAAAACTTTTAAGGTGCCCCAACACGTATTTCAACTTTTTCCACCAATGGGTCGTTGGCTTTATGGAAACGGCAATGTGATCTATGTCGGTAATGGAAATGCCGGCCATCTCAAGGCATTTTCTTATCGCTAATTCCGGAAAAGCACTGGTGTGCTTATCGCGGTTCAATCGTTCTTCCTCCATAGCCGCTACCAATTTCCCGTCAATAACAATACAGGCCGTGGAGTCGTGAAAGTAATAGTTGATTCCTAATATTACCATTTCTATATATTATGTTCAAAAATCTCAGAAAACCAGGATACCTTAAACTAGGTTCCTCTAATGTAAAAAGCCTTTTAAATGTCTACTCGTATAGAACGAAAAACCTTAAAAAGACCTAAAAGCCATGCGCATTTTGGCAGGACCTCCTAAATAAACCGGTAAAGCTATTCCAAAAAATCAGAAAAACACTTAAACACCCATGAAGCGTTTGTTAAATTCGATGGGCGGCACAAATAAATACAGAAAATTCGTCAATTCTTAATTTTTCCTCAAAAAAAGTCCTTTTGGCCGAAGGACATACCCCTCTTATTGACGTAAAAAACCTACATGTTCCTAAGTAAAAAATGATATAATCCGATTTCATATTTCCCATGGCAGAAGTTTGCCCGTTCCAAAAATCTATATAGGTATTTCATCGATTATACCCCGATTTTAGTCGATTTAGCAGAGGATATCGTTCTTTTTATGCGCAACTTTACCGAGCCAAATATTCCCCCAAGCATTTTATTGAAGAAGAAAAAAAATAACCAAACTTAAGGTGCATGAAACTTTCTACCCAAAATCGGCCCAAACGGAACGATTCAAAACGCATTGATTACCCATCTTTTCTTTTACTTCTGCTGTTCAATTTAATGATAAGCGGATTATACGGACAGACCATAAATTTTGGAGCTGCTGGTTTGGTAGGGGAATCCGTAAACAACCCGACTTCCTTGGACTTTGGCCCTAACGGTAAGCTATATGTGTCACAACAAGATGGTACCATTTGGGAATTCACCATAGAAAGAGATGATGCTAGCCCTGGAAATGGTACGTACACTGCCATAGTTAGCACTGCAATAGATATTATCAAAAACAATACACCAAATCACAATGATGACGGTAGTATCAACACCAGCAACACAAGGCAGATTACAGGTATCTTGGCTACCGGTACATCTACAAATCCAATTCTCTATGTAACCTCTTCAGACTCGCGAATTGGAGGTGGGGGTGGACTCGGAAATGATTCCAATTTGGACACCAATTCCGGGGTATTGTCACGACTCACTTGGAATGGGTCTAGTTGGGATAAGGTAGATTTGGTTCGAGGTCTTCCACGTTGTGAAGAAAACCATTCCACCAATGGGATGGATTTGTTTGCTTCCGGGGGTACCACATACCTTCTGATTCAGCAAGGCGGAAACACCAATCAAGGTGCACCCAGTAACAATTTTGCCGGTTCATCGGAATTTTATTTGGCCGGAGCGCTCCTTATTGTCAATCTTACACAATTGGAGCAAATGGAAGCGGCCAATGGTGGGCCGTATGTGGATACACGTCAAGGCAATACCGCCTATGTTTATGACCTTCCTACGGTGAATGATCCGGAACGCCCTGATATTACCAATGCCGATTCTACCTTCCCATACCCAGTGGGACATCCTCTGTACAATGCTACCATAGATTTAGGCGATCCTTTTGGGGGAAACAATGGACTGAATCAAAGCTTTTCGGAACCAGGTGGACCTGTGCAAATTTTCTCTCCTGGATATAGAAATGCTTACGATGTTGTTATTACAGATGACGGGCGAATCTATTCAGGGGATAATGGTCCTAACGGTGGTTGGGGCGGACCTCCCTCCATTTACGACAACAATGATAATCTTAAAGGGAACCATCACAGTACGACGTATGATCCCTCGGCCGGTGACTACGTAACCAACGAATTTAACATTTCTACTGGACAAAGCTTTTTCGACAATTTGCATTATGTAGGCACCGTCAATGATCCTAATAATACGTATTATGCAGGACACCCTGTCCCTATTAGGGCTTTTCCTTCCAGGGCCATGGTGATTAAATACGAGTATAATGGCAGTGCCTGGGTATCTTCTGGCACCTATGATTGGACCAGCCTAATCGCTGGGGTTTCCGGGTATTTTAATGCAAGTTTTGATATTGGTAATTTTCCAGATGACCCACGTCAGGGCCAATATATTTTGGATGATATTACCCACCCAACAGTAAACGTTTTGGATGCGGTAAACTCCTCCACTAATGGAATTTGCGAATATACCGCTTCCAACTTTGGAGGGGCACTGTCCGGCAATATATTGACGGCTTCTTTCAACGGAAACATCAATAGATATGCATTGAACGCCACTGGTGATGGTTTGCTTTTCAAGGATAACAGTTTTTTAAGCGGTTTTGGAAACATCCCCTTGGACGTTATAGCCCAGGGAGATAATGATCCCTTTCCAGGCACGATTTGGGCGGCTACCTATGGTGCGGATAACATTACCGTATTCGAGCCTGTAGATTTCACCAATTGTCTTCAGCCGGGGGAAACGGGTTATGACGCGCAAGCAGACTATGACGGAGACGGTTTTTCCAATGACGATGAAATTTCCAATGGGACCAATCACTGTTCAGCTGGAAGCAGCCCCAACGATAATGACGGGGACCTAATTTCGGATTTGAATGATACAGATGATGACAACGATGGGCTTTTAGATCTACAAGATGCCTTTGCAATTGATGCTACAAATGGTATGTCCACCAACCTACCTATAGCATATCCGTTTTGGAACAACGATCCCGGTACCGGGTTTTTTGGCCTGGGATTCCATGGATTGATGCTGGACCCTTCTGGAAACACCGATTATCTGAATCAATTTGACGGACAAAATCTTTCTTTTGGTGGAGCTGGTGGAAAGGCCACAGTAGATGTTATTTCTGCCGGAAATGCGCTTCAGTCTACCAACACTCAAGAAAATGCCTTTCAGTTCGGAGTCAATGTAGATGCGAACTCCAATCCCTTTACCGTGCATTCCAAAGTAGAAACTCCTTTTAATGGTGGAGATCCTTTGGAAGGACAATCCTATGGAATATATATTGGAAATGGGGATCAAGATAATTATTTGAAAGTAGTCATAATGAACGGCACATCAAACTTGGATGCTATTGATGGCTTTGAGGTCGTTTTGGAGAATAACGGTTTGGCAACAAGCTCCATATATGACGTAACCGGATTATCCACAGCCAATGGGGTGGATATTTACATTAGCGTCAATCCTTCCAATAATACAGCACAGGCTTTTTATTCATTGGATAGCGGTCAGAATATTTTTAGTTTAGGTTCCGCAATTAATCTACCTAGCAGTTTTTTAAGTGTCAGTGATAACCAAGGAATGGCTGTTGGAATAATTGGTACCTCGGGAAATTCGGGCATCGGATATACAGGGACCTGGGATTTTATTAATGTTACGGAAGACTTACCGGGCACCTTGATTGCTGATCCTACTAGTATTGATTTTGGTCAATTGGTTGTTAATAGCAGTCCAGCACAACTATCACTTACCGTTAGAAATGAAGGAAGTCCTGCAGAAGGACCTTTGGAGATATCCAGTATTTCAATTTCCGGAACTGATGCAGCATTGTTTGGTTTTAATGCCCTTTTGCCACTTGCCATTGGACCAGGTGCAGAAAAAATCATTCCTATTACCTTCACCCCCAATCAAATTCAAGGGGCTAAATCAGCAACCCTGCAATTAACATATACCGGTGGTACCATCTTAAATGTCCCATTATTGGCAGACCTTACCAATCCAGTACGTATCAGCGCTGGAAGCGCCTCCGATGTGCCCTCCACCGACGGCGGGGCCGATTGGGAGGCCAACCCCACCGGCGGGGCCTATACGGGGACCACATATTCCGTGAACACCGGGAACAATTTCAACAGCGGCATACCCTATGCCGGCAGGCACAGCTCCATACCCGCATATATCGACCAGGCCACCTTCGACGGCATCTTCGCCAGGGAACGCTACGATACCGCCTCGGCCCCGGAAATGGAGTTCTCCATCCCCCTTGTCAATGGAACCTATACCGTGAACCTCTTCATGGGCAACAGCTATGCCGGGACCAGCCAGCCAGGGTCCAGGATATTCGACATACTGATCGAGGGGGCCATCGTGGAGAACGACCTCGACCTGATCACCGCCTTCGGCCACCGCGTGGCCGGAATGCGCTCCTATCCCGTGACGGTGAGCGACGGCGTGCTCAACATCGCCTTCGGGCATGTCGTGGAAAACCCCTTGGTCAACGCCATTGAAGTTCTGGGAGGGGGCGTTCCCCCGGGCAACCAGGCCCCGGTGGCCGTGGCCTCGGCCGATCTTCTTACCGGAGAGGCGCCCCTGGACGTGGCCTTTACCGGAAGCGCCTCCACGGACGACTCCGCCATCGTATCCTACCTCTGGGACTTCGGCGACGGAAATACCGCCAATACCGCCGATGCCGCGCATACGTACAATACCGAGGGCTCCTACAACGTGACCCTCACCGTGACCGATGCGGAGGACCTCACCGATGTGGCCAACCTCAGTATCGTGGTCAGCGCACCTGCGGGCAACCAGGCCCCGGTGGCCGTGGCCTCGGCCGATCTTCTTACCGGAGAGGCGCCCCTGGACGTGGCCTTTACCGGAAG